>CAWDNL010000001.1:0-1155517 GCA_963803745.1 uncultured Acidimicrobiaceae bacterium
TCGCTTCCCCCCAAGTTTCAACTGCCGCCCGAGATGCTGTTGCTTCTCGTGATCGCCCTGTGCGTGGCCGGTCTTCGACACAGCCGGGCCGCGCTCTGGTGGTTGTGGGCGCTGATGGCGCTACCCGCCTGGATCTGGTTGGGTCCAGGACTCCTGATACCCCTCGGCTCCGAAGCAGCGCTCATGATCGTCGCCGTGGCGCTGGACGCGACCGGCGCGTCGCATCGAGCCCGACGCGAACTCGCAGTCCAGTTCGAGCGCAACGAACTCGAAGAAGCTCGCCGCGCCGTGCTCGAAGAGCGCACCCGTATCGCCCGTGAAATGCACGACGTCGTCGCCCACCACATGTCGCTCATTGCGGTTCAGGCAGAAACGGCGCCGTATCGTCTGAGCGACCTGCCCGACTCCGCGTTGGACGAGTTCTCCTCGCTCAGCGGGCACGCCCGCGAAGCCCTCTCCGACATGCGTCGACTGCTTGGTGCGCTGCGCAACGAAGGACCGGCGGAGCGCGCTCCGCAGCCCCGCCTCTCCGATGTACCTGACCTGGTCGCCGCGAGCCAGCGCGCCGGTGTCGACGTTAGTCTCACGATGCCCGAACTTGATTCCGCGACGTCACCGGGCGTCGAACTGTGCGCGTATCGCATTGTGCAAGAGGCACTCGCCAACGCCAATCGTCACGCGCTGGGATCCGAAGTGTCGGTGGAGGTCGAAGGCGATGACGAAGCGCTGCGCCTGCGCGTACGAAACGGCCCGGGAGTAAGGCCCTCCGCGACGACGGGCGGCTCTCGAGCCGGACACGGACTCGCCGGCATGAGTGAGCGCGTGGCTATTCTCGGTGGCGAATTGGTGGCGGAGGAGGATTCCGAAGGCGGCTTCGTGGTGGCCGCGGTGTTGCCTCGGTACTCGACGCTCGTCTCGCCCGCCTCGTGACCACGAAGTGTCTCATCGTCGACGATCAGGCCATGGTCCGCGAAGGCTTCGGCGCCATTCTTAACGCTCAAGACGATATGAGCGTGGTGGGCCAAGCGGCGAACGGCGCCGAGGCGGTGGCGATGTGCCGGGAGCACCATCCTGACGTGATCTTGATGGACGTGCGAATGCCCGTCATGGACGGGCTCGAAGCTACTCGTTTGATTCTCGACGAGCACCGCGAGGACAAGGCCGTGCGCGTGCTGATTCTTACGACGTTCGACCTTGATGAGTACGTCTATGAAGCACTTCGATCAGGTGCTAGTGGATTCCTGTTGAAGGATGCGCCGGCCACGGAACTAGTGCACGCGGTGCGCGTGGTGGCCGCCGGCGACGCGCTGCTCGCTCCTTCGGTGACGCGGCGCCTCATCGCCGACTTTTCGCGCCAGCGGCCCAACGCCCCGCGCACGGCCGACGTGCCGGAATTAACGCCTCGCGAAAACGAGATCCTGCAACTCCTGGCCCAGGGGCTTTCCAACCGAGAGATCAGTGACACTCTATTTATTGCCGAACAGACCACCAAGACCCACGTCGGGAGGATTCTCTTCAAGCTCGGACTCCGCGATCGCGCACAGGCCGTCGTCTTCGCTTACGAGTCGGGTTTGGTTAGCCCCGGCGAATAGACCGACGTCGACCTCAGCTAGAGAAGATTCTCACCACCAAAGATGTCCGAGACCGACGTGTCGTCGAAGATGGCCGAGATGGCGTTGGCGAGAATGGGAGCGATGGAGAGGATTTCCAGTTTCTCGAAACGCTTCTCCGGCCCAAGTGGCAACGTGTCGGTGACGATAACCCGACTAATGGGCGCGTTGAACAGTCGCTCGACGGCCGGTGGTGAGAAGACCGCGTGCGTCGCCATCACCCAGATCTCATCGGCGCCGTGCGCTTTTAAGAGGTCGCACGCCGCCACGATCGTCCCGGCCGTATCGATCATGTCGTCGATCAGCACGCAGTGACGTCCTTCCACTTCACCGACGATGTGGCGAGCCTCGGCGACGTTGACCCGATCGCGTGGACGGGTTTTGTGCACGAGCGCGAGGTCACAGCCGAGGTGCTGGGCGTAGCGCTCGGCGACCTTCACGCGACCCGCGTCGGGGGCCACCACGACGAGGTCGCGGGGATTGGCGTTCGCCTTGAGATAGCCCTCGAGGACGGGCGCCGCGACCAGGTGATCCACGGGAATATCGAAGAATCCCTGAATCTGGCCCGAGTGAAAGTCAACCGAAAGAACGCGCGTCGCGCCGGCAGTTTGGAGCATGTCGGCCAGCAGCTTCGCGGTGATTGGCTCGCGGCCGGCCGTCTTGCGGTCTTGGCGCGCGTACCCGTAGTTGGGAATCACCGCGGTAATACTTTTCGCCGACGCGCGCTTGGCGGCGTCGATCATGATGAGTTGCTCCATCACCGAGTCATTCACCGGCGAGGCGTGCGTTTGCATAATAAACACGTGCGCGCCACGTATCGATTCGTCGATGCGACAGTGGATTTCTCCGTCGGCGAACTCGCGAAGATTCGCCTCGGTCAATTCGACGCCGAGTTTGTCGGCGACGTCAGCGGCGAGCGCGGGGTGGCATCGGCCCGTGACGATCACGAGGCGACGCTTGGCGAGGGACTCCACGGCGCCAGCGTACAGGTGAACGAGGGGGTCTAGTGAGAACGCGGTGACGGGGGCGTGACGATCTCGCCCGTCGCGACGTCGGCCCCGGGACTGAGCACGACGAAGGACGACACGTGCGCGTCAGCGCCGATGCGAGCGCGAGTCGCCTCCACCGAACCCACGTACGCGTTTTCTCCTACGTAGACGTCGCGCAACGTGGCGTTCGGCCCAATCTGCGCGCCGCGGGCGATAACGCAGTGTCCGCGCAGAATCGTTCCGGGCAGCAGCGAGACTTCCGCCGCAAGCTCGACGTCGGCGTCGACGTAGGTGTCCTCGGGATTCCACATCGTGACACCCCTCGACATCCACTGATCGTTGATCCGGGTACGCAACACCCGCTCAACGCGAGAAAGTTGGAGACGGTCGTTGACGCCCGCGGCTTCACTGGCGTCGTCCAGCATCAAGGAACCGGTGACGTGTCCCATCGCGTGCAGGACGCCCACCAAATCGGTCAGGTAGTACTCGTGTTGCACGTTTTGGCGATCGACGCGACGTAACGCCGGGCCGAGCAGGCTCTGGCGAACCACCATGATCGAAGTGTTGATCTCGTTGATGCGCCGCTCGGCGACACTGGCGTCGCGCTCTTCCACGATGCGTTCCAGGGTGCCGTCTTTGGCGTGGATCAATCGGCCGTAACCCGTGGGCTCGTCCACGCGTGCGCCAAGGACGGTCATCGCGGCGTTTGTCTCGCGGTGCACCGCCAGCAGCCGCGCCACGCTCGAGCGGCGCAGTAGTGGCGTGTCGCCCGGAAGGATCAACACGTCGCCGTCGGTCTCGCCAATCGCTTCATCCAAGACCGGCAGGGCCACGCTCACGGCGTGGCCCGTGCCGAGCTGCTCGTTCTGTTCGACAAAGGTCAGACGCATCGCGACGTGCGAGCCATCGCTGAGCTCTTTTTCGACCCAGTTGGCGTCGTGTCCGACGACCACCACGGTGGCGCGCACATTTTCCTGGGCGGCGGCGTCGAGCACGTAGAGCACCATGGCTCGACCGCAGAGCTGGTGCAGGGGCTTGGGACGCGACGAGCGCATCCGCGTTCCCTCACCGGCGGCGAGAATCACGACACACGTTGGGCGACTCACCCCACCATCTCTAGCAGTCATCCAATACGATTCGTGACGTGAGTGAAAAATCTTATGACGAGTTTGGACTTTTCAGCGAAAACCTGAGCGAGTGGCGACTCGATGTTCCCATCCCGCCGGTGCAGCGCTTCTTCGTCGCGGTGGACGGTCTTCGCCAACTCAGCGGACTGCGCTGGGGTGAGGGCGAGCCCGAGATGGTTTTGGTGCACGGCGGCGCGCAGAACGCTCACACCTTCGACACCGTCGCCCTGGCGCTGCGGCGCCCGCTTCTGGCCCTCGACCTGCCGGGGCACGGTCACTCCGACCCCTCGCCCTATCCGCACTCCGCGCACGCTCATCACGCCCACGACATCGAGGTGGCGCTATCACAGTTGACCTCACGAGCGCTGCCCCTCGTCGGCATGTCACTCGGCGGCATGTGCTCGATCGTGGTCGCCGCCGAACGACCCGACCTCGTCTCCTCGCTCGTCCTCATTGACATCACTCCCGGTGTCAACGCCGACAAGGCCAAACACATCACGGACTTCGTGAACGGTCCGAAGACCTTCGAGAGTTTCGACGTGCTCTTGGCTCGCACCGTGGAACACAACCCCACGCGATCAGTGTCGTCGCTTCGTCGCGGCATTCTGCACAACGCGGTGCAACTCCCCGACGGCAGCTGGGTGTGGCGCCACCAGCAACACCCGGCGTCGACGTTGGCGGCGCCGGATCCCGGCAACCTCTGGGGGCTACTCGGCTCTCTCACCATGCCGGTGACGTTGCTTCGCGGCATGGCGTCCGGCTCGGTGGTCGATGACGCCGATGAGGCCGAGTTGCGACGCCGACTGCCCAAGGCCACGGTCATTCACGTCGCGAACGCCGGGCACTCAATTCAAGGAGATCAGCCCATCGAACTCGCCCGATTGCTGGATGAGGTCGGTGCCTAGTTTTTCTGGCTGGCGGGGGAGGGCTCGAACCTCCAACCTACGGATTCAAAGTCCGTCGTTCTGCCAATTGAACTACCCGCCACTGCCGATACTGTGGCAATCTTCAGAGATTCTTAAAGTATGTCTGAGGTTGCTTAATACCAACCAGCAACACTAGATGCTGTACACCTACTCAACGAAAGTCGCGCCGTGACGACCGTTCAACAAACTAACTCCTACGTGGCCATCGTCGATGACGACACCGCGATTCGCAGCGCCCTGGGACGCGCGCTGCGCATGGAGAACTACGACGTCGAACTCTTTGAAGACGGCTCCAGCGCGTTGAGAGCGATTCAGCTCAAAGCGCCCGACGCCATCGTGCTCGACCTGCAACTACCCGACATTGACGGACTCGAGGTCTGTCGTCGCATCCGCCGCTCGGGCGACACCACGCCGATCTTGATGCTCACCGCTCGCAACGCGGTGAACGATCGCGTCGAAGGCCTCGATGTCGGAGCCGACGACTACCTCGTCAAGCCCTTCGATCTGGCGGAGCTCCTGGCCCGGCTACGCGCACTGCTTCGTCGTCACAACGTGGGCGAAGCCGACGGGACCGTGCTTCGTTTTGAGGATCTGACGCTCAACCCCCAGACCCGCGAAGTCCATCGAGGCGAACGGCGCGTGGAGTTGACCAAGATTGAGTTTGACCTCTTGGAGTTGTTCCTGCACCACCCACGCCAGGTGCTCACCCGCGACCAGATTCTGGATCTTGTCTGGGGCTACAACTTCGACTCGGGCACGAACTCCCTGGCCGTTTACATTGGCTACCTGCGTCGCAAGCTCGAAGAAGACAACAAGCCGCGACTCATCCAAACGGTGCGCGGGGTGGGTTACGCGCTTCGCACGACGTGACGTTTCGTTTTCGCGTCATCGCGGCAACCGTGGGGGCGGCCGCGATCGCCGTCGTTCTCGCCTGCTTCGCCTCCTACTTCACCACCAGCAGGGCGCTCTTTCAGTCGGTGGACGAGTCACTCATCTCGGCCTCGCAGCAGACGCCGACCGTCCACTACGACTACCGCGTGACCGGCTCCTACTCCGAGGTCGTGCTCCCGAGCGGCGACACGTTGCCCACCTCCGACGTGCCCATCGACGCGACGATCATGGACGTCGCGAAAGGCAAGAGCCCGCGCGTTATTCGGACCGTTGTCTTCGGGGGCCAGAGCTACCGCGAACTCATCAAGCCCCTACCTTCCGGATCCGTCGTGAGTTGCCCGACGGGGTTTTGTCAGATCTCGACGACCTCGGCGCAGCTCTACATCGTCGACGTCTCCGGGCAAGTCACCGAACTCAGCCACTTGGTCAACACGTTGTTGGTGGTCGCCGCGGGCGGTCTCCTCCTCGCCCTCCTGCTCGGACTGTTTCTCGCACGTCAGGCGCTGCACCCTCTCGAAGAGGTGACCAACGAGATCGAGTCGGTCGCCGAGACGAATGATCTTCAGTTTCGCTTGGCCGAAGGCGACGCCGACGAGCTGGGACGACTCCGACGGGTATTTAATCGGCTTCTTCGATCGGTCGAAAGCAGCCAGACCCTGCAGCGACAGCTAGTACTCGATGCGAGCCATGAGCTCAGAACCCCTCTCACGTCGCTGCGCACGAACGCCCAGGTACTCTCAAGGACCGGCGAACTCAGTCCAGTGGAAGTTCGTCAGATCACCGACGACATGGTCACCCAGGTGGATGAGTTGGCGGCGCTCGTGAGCGACCTCGGCGAACTGGCCCGCGGCGAGCGCTCCGAAGGCTCGCCCGAGGTGCTGCGTCTCGATGACAGCGTCGATGAGTGCGTAGAGACGGCTCGCACCTACGCGCGTATTCGCGACATCACGATCGACGTCTACATCGAGCCCTCCCTCGTCGAAGGTCGTCACGATCGCCTCAACCGCGCCATCTCGAACCTCTTAACCAACGCCGTCAAATTCACTCCCGTGGGGGGACGGATCGTGGTGAGGTCTTCCAGAGGAGTGGTCTCCGTCTCCGACAGTGGTCCGGGCATCGCCGAGGAAGATCGCCAGTTCGTCTTCGACCGATTCTGGCGCTCGCCCTCGGCAAGGGCCCTACCCGGCTCGGGCCTCGGACTCTCCATCGTTGCTCAAGTCGTCGCGGAGCTACAGGGCACCGTGTCAGTAGATCGCGACGGGGGCCTCGGCGGCGCACGCTTTACGATCACCCTGCCGGTCTATAGCCCACCCGCGAAAAAGCCAGATGCTTAGCCCGGAACCGTAAGCGCGACGGCGCGATTACCCGAGTCGATAAGCTCCAGTCGATTGCCCACCGGATCATCAACGTGACAACGTCGAACGCCTGGAATGGAATCGTCGGGACGCACGACGACACCGGCTTGAGCTAGTCGTTCGATCAGTCCGTAATAGTCATCCACGGCAAATGCCGGGTGCGCCTTCTTCGCGGGGAGAAAATATTCCTCTACCCCGAGGTGCAGTGTCGCGTCCCCGCGTCGGTACCAGCGGCCGCCCCGAGCGGCGAGACTCGGAGGTTTCTCCAGCGTCTCGAAGCTAAAGAGACCGACGTAAAACTCATCACAACGTTCTTCAGAACCTGGCGGAATCGCCAGTTGAACATGATCAAGTCGCCAGGGCACGCGAATACCTCCAAAAAGGGCGCAAAGGAAAACCTAGTAGTGTTCTACGAGCCATGGGATCACTAATCAAGAAGCGCCGAAAGCGTATGCGCAAGAAGAAGCACAAAAAGATGCTGAAGCGAACCCGTTTTCAGCGTCGCGCCGCCGGCAAATAGCCCTTGGACGTCTCTCTCGGCGTGGTGATGGTCTGGCGAAACTGAACTAAACCCGCGGGACCCATGACGTCCCAGGTCTCGACCTCTTTTTCGAGGTGTCCTTCGACGAACAGCGTCGAACCCGAGCCGGCCAGGTGTACCCGATTGCCGAGCGTCGCTTCCAGCCAGTCCATGGTCTCGGCCAAGCGCGGCTCCACCTGGCGCGCCGCCATCTCTAAGTGGTTGCGCCCCTCGCTCTTTACGCCGCTCTCGGTGAGCTCGTCAAAGGCCCGATAGCACTCCGGTGTACTCACGCCAAAACTCAAGATCGCGAGGGTTACCTCACGTCGTTCGTAGGGCAGTGGGGTAATCACCTCGCCCGCGCCTTCGACCAGCGCACGCCCACCAACTTGACAGAACGGCACGTCGCCGCCCAGGCTCAGGGCCTCATCGTCGCTCACGCCGCCGGCCCAGCGAAGGACCGCCGCCGCGTCGGCGCTCCCCCCTCCCAGTCCCCCGCCCGGGGGGATGACCTTATGGATGGTGACTCCGGCGTGGCGTCCCACAAGACGGAGCGTCTTCGCCACCAGGTTGCTCTCGTCAATTGGCAGGCCCGAGTAGGGGCCTTCGAGTCGGACATAGTCGGCGTCGGGGTCGAGCTCAAGGCGATCGGCAACGTCCAGGGTCACCATCTCCGAGCGCAGCTCGTGCAGGCCATTGGCACGGCGCCCCGTCACCTCCAGAAACCAGGTCAGTTTGGCGGGTGCGAGTAGTTCGTTCATCGAGCCGCCGCCAGCGCCGCGAACTCTTCTATGGTCAACTCCTCGGGCCGGCGGGTCCCATCGACCCCCGAGCGCTCAAAGACCCCGTCGCTACTCCAAGCGGCGAGGGATCGCCGCAGCATCTTGCGCCGCTGTCCAAACGCCATGCGGATCATCGTAAAGAGCTCGTCCTCGCTCACGAGCGCCGGATCGACCCGGACTCGCTCGCATCGAACGATGGAGACGAGCACCGAGTCGACGTTGGGCTTGGGTAGAAAGACTGAGGGCGGGACCTTGCCCACGATCTTGGCGTCAGCGAAGTACTGCACCCGTAGCGACACCGCTCCGTAGGCCTCGTCGCCGGCGTGGGCCGCCAGTCGCTCGCCTGCCTCTTTTTGCACCATGACGAGCATGCGCGTAATGAGCGGTTCGCTCTCGAGCAGGTGGAGCACCACGGGCGTGGCGACGTTATAGGGAAGGTTCGCCACCACCACCGTCGCTCGTCCTTGCAAAATGGAGGCGTAGTCGGCGTCAAGGGCATTGGCGTGATGGACGGTGACGCCTCGACCTTCGACGGCCGTGCGCAACGGATCGATGAGATAGCGGTCGTATTCGAGGGCGTGCACGCCGGCTCCCGTTTCAGCGAGGGCGAGGGTCAGCGAGCCCAGTCCCGCGCCAATCTCTAGGACCTGGTCGTCGGGGCCCACGTCAGCCAGTCGAGCGATTCGCCGCACGGTATTGGGATCAACCACGAAGTTCTGACCGAGGGCGCGCGAAGGTTTGAGGTTGTGATCCTTTAACAGCGCGACGAGCTCACTACGAGTGTGGGTCACCAAGAGACTTTGACACTAATCACTCCCTGCCCGAGCGGCGCCAGCTGAGAGAACTGGGTCTCGGAGAGGTCGACCACGTGATTGCCTTCGTGCGCCTCGCGATCGGAGATGATGCACGTTATTGACTTACCGGTCGTGCGATCGAGCACCGTTAGTCGCGTTCCCATGGGTAGATACCACGTCGCACACCGTCCGGGAATGTAGTTGTACCAGGTGGCGATGCCGATCTTGTAGCCGTTGCCGTTGATGACGGCCCCCGTCGCCACCACCGGTGGAATCGTCGTGGTCGTGACGGGCGGCTTCTTGGTGGGAACCGGGCGAACCATGGCCACGTGGACCGTAATCTCGCTGTGCCACGCGACTACGGTGCCGGGCGCCACGGACTGACTTACGGCCACCCGCCAGGAGTTATTCGCACTCCCGGGGCCCACAGGCACGAAGTAGAGCTCCGCTCGTTCCATGGCGGCCAAGACCTGGGCCTGGGTGAGACCGACCAGATGAGGAACAGCTCTCGGGCCTCGAGGATTGACGTTAGTGACCGTGAGGGTCGCCTCGCCGTGCCAGGCGATCTCAACGCCCGGACGCGGTACTTGGGCCGTGACGGCAAACCAACGATCGACGCTGCTGCCCGGGCCAATGGTCTCGAAGTAGAGGCCGTCGTTGCGCATAATGCGATAGACGTCGACACGACTGCGCCCAATGAGGTCGGGCATGCGAACGGGCGCGTGCTTTCCCGTGGCGCCGACTGTACTTGGCGTGAGTAGCACCAACGTGGTGGCCAACACGGCCAGCGTGGTACGAAGTAACCGCGGGCGCTCGGGCCCGCGTCGTGCTGTACTCAGATACCCGTCCTCCGCCAGGGCAGCGGGACTTCCCCGAATCCCGCGTCATCACGCTAGGAGAGGGCGTCTCTGGTGGCAACTCCGAACAAAAGCCCTTTAAATCACTGGGTTTTCAGGCGCTCGCCGGCTCCAAATTGAAGAGCCGCGAGGAGTTTGCCGAAGTGGCCTCTCGCAGCGTCAATGGATCCTCATCTCGCAACTTCGCCACGTACTCGCCCACTGCGGCGACGAACGCAGGCTCGTTTTTCTTGCCACGGTAGGGCACGGGTGCCAGAAAAGGACTGTCCGTCTCCACATGAAGACGTTCAAGTGGGATCAGTCGCGTCGCTTCTCGGAGCAACTCCGCGTTCTTAAAGGTCACAATCCCCGAGATCGACACGTCGCAGCCGAGCGCCAGACACGCTTCGGCGTCCTCGGGTGTGCCGGTGAAACAGTGAATCACGGTGCGAGACGGCACACCTTCACTTTCGAGAATCGAAAAGAGGTCGTCAAAGGCGTCGCGGGCGTGCACCACGAGCGCGAGATCGAGCTCGTGGGCCAGTTTGATCTGGGCAGCGAAGGCCCGTTGCTGACTCTCTCTTGGGGAGTGTTCGTAGAAATAGTCGAGCCCGCACTCGCCAATTCCCACCAATCGGGCGTGTCCGGACCTCGCTATAGCCGCTACCGGAGCCAAATCGTCCTTCGCGTCGTGGGGATGAAGGCCGACGGTGGCGAAGATCTCCACGGGACTGGGAAAACTGGTGAGGGCGAGCGCCTCGGCGGAGCTCTCGGTCCCGGTGCCCACCACGATCACCCGGTCAACGCCCGCCGCGGAGGCACGCTCTAAGGTCGCCGCCACTTCGGACGCCGTATTGGCGTCGGGGTCAAAGAACTCGTCTTGTAGGTGACAGTGCGAGTCGGTCCAGCCGCTCATGGCTCGGTGTTGATACGCGGAAAGAGCGACTCGCCCTTCTGCACTCTCGTCCCGCCTGGGTACTGACCCCACGTCGACGTCGCCGAAAAGGGCGGCGCACTCGGCGAGCCACTTAAACCTAGGCGCCGCCAGATCTCCCTAGCAACGCCCGGCATGGCCGGTGACGCGAGAATGGCGACGAGACGAATCGCTTCGAGGGAATCACCCATCACCGCATCCACGGCTTCGCCCGGCTCCATCTTCCAGGGCGCGTGTAGCTCAAGGTAGGCGTTCGTCGCGCCGATGAGCTCCCAGGTCGCCTCGAGGGCACGTTGGGGAGCGAAGAGCTCCCAAGCCTCGGCCGCGCTCTTCGTCGTGGCTTCGGCGAGGGCGCGAAGCGACGAGTCACTCTGTGGCGCCGGACCGATTCCGCCGCACTTAGAGGCGACCACGGCGGCGACGCGAGCGACCAGGTTGCCCAGATTGTTGGCGAGGTCCGTGTTGTAGCGCGCGGCGATGCCCTCTAAAGAGAATTCGCCGTCGTTGCCCAGCGCGGTCTCTCGCAACAGGTAGTAGCGCAAGGGATCGACGCCGAACTCCTGGGTCAGCGTGATGGGCTCAATGTCGGTGATCTTGACCGCACCCTCGGCGGCCATCGTTTTGCCGAGCTTTTCTCCCCCAATCAAGAGCCAACCGTTCACGTGGACGTGGTGAACGGGATCGAGCCCAGCGGCCATGCACATCGCCGGCCACCAGACGCAGTGAAAACGAAGGATCTCCTTGCCGATGAGGTGGTTCGAATAAGGCCACCAGTACTCGACCTCGTCGTCGTCTCGCCCGTAGCCAATCACCGTGAGGTAGTTGATCAGTGCGTCGTACCAGACGTAAAAGACATGACGCTCGTCCCAGGGCACCGGTACGCCCCAGGAGATGGACGTTCTCGTGATCGAGATGTCGCGCAGGCCTCCCTTGATAAAGGACAGCGCCTCGTTGTATTTGGTCTCGGGCGTCACAAACTCCGGGTGAGCGGCGAAGTACTCCAGGAGTGGGTCCTGGAAGGCGCTCAGTCGAAAGAACCAGTTCTCCTCTTCCATCTGGGTCAACACGCTGTGGTGAATCGGACAGCGTCCGTTGTCGCTGGCTTCGAGGGTGTAGTAGTCCTCGCAACTGACGCAGTAGAGGCCCTTGTAGACGTCCTTGTAGATGTAGCCGTTCTCGTAGATCGTCGAGAGAAACATCTGCACTGTCTGGTAGTGGCGCGGCTCGGTGGTGCGAATGAAGTCGTCGTAGCTGATATCCAGCACATCCCAGGCCTCACGAAAGCGCTCCGACACGCGATCGGTCCACTCCTTCGGCGAATAGCCATGTTTGGCGGCCGCGTCGGCCATTTTTTGGCCGTGCTCGTCGGTGCCGGTCATGAACTTCACCTCGTCGCCGGCCAGACGGTGCCAGCGCGCCAACGCGTCGGCGTTCACCGTCGTGTAGGCCGAGCCCACGTGGGGCGCGTCGTTCACGTAGTAGATCGGCGTCGTGAGATAGAAGCGGCTCATGGAAAGAGGATTGTAACTGGGTCAGTCTTCTCTTCGCGCGTCGAGGGCGAGTTGATACACGTCACGACGTGCGACCCCGAGCGCCTCGGCTACGTAGTCCACGGCGTCGCGCGTGGTGGCGCCGTCGCGCCACTGCTCGGCGAGGGCCGCCAATACGACGTCGTCATCCACGCTCGCCACGTACGGCTGGCCCTCGAGGACCACGACCATCTCGCCCAGCAACTCTCTCGTGGCGAGCAATGACGCGACCTCTTCGAGCGTGCCTCGGATCACCTCTTCGTGCAGCTTGGTCAGTTCGCGCGCGATCGTCACGCGCCGATCGGGAAAGAGCAGCGATAACTCGTCGATGACCGAGCGAACGCGCTGGGGTGACTCATAAAAGACAACAGTGCGCTCCTCGTGGGCCCAGCGCTCGTAGAAATGCTGGCGCTCTCCGGCCTTTCGGGGCAGGAAGCCCTCCATCACGAAGCGCTCGGTCGAAAGCCCGCTGACGCTGAGGGCCGCGATGACGGCCGAGGGGCCCGGCGCCGTCGTGACACTCAGACCGGCCGCGATGACGGCCGCGACCGCTCGGCTCCCGGGATCGGATATGCCCGGCGTGCCGGCGTCGCTGATGAGGACGACGAGTTCGCCGGCGCGAACCCGCGCGACTATCTGCTCGCTCTGGGCGGCCTCGTTATGTTCGTGTAGTGACTGCAGACGTCCGCCGGTGGCGATGTCGTTCGCACTGAAGAGAACCCTCGAGTGGCGCGTGTCCTCGCAGTAGATCACGTCGGCGTTGCGAAAGAGCTCGAGCGCCCTTCGCGAAAGATCGCCCAGGTTACCGAGCGGCGTCGCGACCAGCACTAGTTGGCCGACGGTCTTCGTCTCTTCCACGGCGTTTCCCTCGTTTGGCTGGTGACGCGCTCTACCCACTAACATTGTTACCTATGTCAAAGCGGACCGTGAAGCGCAAACTACGCGCTAAGAAGAAGGCCAATCACGGCAAAAAGCCGAACTGCGGGCGCGGCTAACCCTCCAGGCGCCCGTTCCACGCACAACCCCGTTCTGCTAACACCTCGCCCAACAACGTTGGTCGATCACTGACCACGCCGTCCACGCCGATATCGAGTAGTCGAGTGATCTCAGCTTCGTCGTTGATCGTCCATACGTGCACCGCCACTCCCGCCTGGTGCGCCGCGTCGACGAAGGACGACGTAACCACGTCGACGTCGCCGTAGGTAGCGGGAACTTGAAACGCGCACACCGGCGGAACAACGGGCATCCCTTCTAAGTGTGAGAAGTAAAAGACCGCCATCTCTTGAGTGGCGGCCGACGTCGCGACCTCGGGCGCGACGCTACGAAAACGCTGGATGGCCTCATCGTGAAAGGAGGCCACGATCACCGCATCGGTGATCTCCAGACGACGCAGCTCCTCGTAGAGCAGCTCCTCATAAGGCTGAACGTCAGGACTGGTGCGTTTGATGTCGAGGTTGAGCAGCACGCCGGGAAAGGCCGTCGCTACCTCTTCGAGCGTCGCGATCGCGTAGCGCCGGTCCTGCGGCGCGAGAGCGCGACTTAGGTACTCACTCGCCGCTCGCCCCGGTGTCACCACGTCACCGGCGATCCACCAGTACGCGTTGTCCATCTCGGCCAGTTGCGCGAAGGTGAGCGTCGCGATCTCGCCCTGGTGGTTGGTCGTTCGATCAACCGCGTCGTCGTGACAGACCACGATGCGTCGATCGAGAGTGGCGTGCACGTCGAGTTCGATGGCGCTCGCACCGACACTGAGGGCGTGCTCAATGGCGGCCAGGGTGGAGGAAGGTCCCTCGAAGGAACCGCCCTGATGCGCGAAGGCGATCACCCGTCGCGCGAGCCACTGGCTCACTTCGAGGGCAGCCCGCGAGGGTAGAGCCTGAGTCGCATCCGGTGCTCCAGGTAGAACGCCAGTCCCGGCACGAAGCCCGCGAAGAGCATCAAGCCGAGGAGTCCGGGGTTAAGGCGAAACTTCATGACCAGGTTGAAGCACATGATCATGTAGATGGGATAGAGCACGATGCCGTGGCCTATCCCCACGATCTTCACGAAGAGGTAGATGTGTTTCCAGAAGGTGAGGTCAACCGTGTGCAGGAACAGGGTAATGAAGAGCACGATGAGGGTCGTGCCGGTGATAAAGGACATGGCGCGATAGCGCCGAAAAGTACCCTCCACCTAGTGTCCCCAGAGTCGCTTTTTTGGCTCGTGCGAGAGCCGCGCCAGGTGGTCGTTGTAGGCGGCGAGCGTCGGATCTTCCTCCTCTTCGAGGGCCTGTCTCGCGGCGAGGGCGTCCGCGCGCATCTTCTCTTCGTACTCACGGCGAGCTTTCTCCTTGTGCTCGCTCACTTTCTCCGCGTTTAGTAGCGAGTACCAACCGAGCACGCCCATGACGCCGATCACGGGCCATTCGATGGAGTACAGATAGCTCAGCGAGTTGCCTTGAATGGCGCGCCCCACCTGCCACCACGCCGCCAGCGCGCAGATCACCACCCAGAAGATAAGGGCGATGTGCAGTCCGAATGCTCGGAGAGAGAAATACTTAGAGCGCACGAGGCCATCCTATAGAGCCATTCTCGTAACGAAATAGCCCCCGTAAGATGGAGCCGTGCCCGCCATGACGAACGCGCCGTTTTCCTGGCATCACCTCAACGAATGGAATCTCGGGGTTGTGCCGATCATTCTGATGCTCTGCGCAGGACTCATCTACTTCTCGTACGTGCGAAAAATCCCGTCGTGGCCGAAGATCCGAACTGTGTGCTTCGCCCTGGGGATCCTCATCACGTTCATCGCCACGCAGTCCTTCATCGGCTACTACGACATGGAGTATTTCAGCGACCATATGGTGCAACACCTGTTGTTGATCATGGTGGCGGCGCCCCTTTTCGCGCTCAGCGCTCCCCTAGACCTCGCCTACGACGCGGGCAGCGCCACGATTCGTCGTTGGTTGGACAGCAAGTTCATGGAACGCCTCACCCACCCCCTCGTCGCCTTCGCGCTCTACTTCTTTTTCATTCCCTACACTCACCTCACGAATTTCATGAACCTGATGATGGCGCACATGTGGATCCACCACGTCGAGCAGATCGCCTTCCTCGTGGTGGGCTATCTCTTCTTCCGCGCGGCTTTTGGCTTGGAGCGTGGCTACAAACTGCATCCCGGTCTTCGTCTGGTGTACGTCATGGCGGCGGTACCCGTTGACACCTTCACGGGCCTCGTGCTCGCCAACTCATCGAGAGTCCCGTACTCGAACTACGCCAGCATGGCGCCTTCGGGTTCGACGGCGGTGTGGCGCCTCTCCAACATCAAACTGGGCGGAGCCATCATGTGGATCGGTGGCGACGCCTTGATGCTGCTCGCGTGCATACCCATCGCCGTGATGTGGGTCAACTGGGAGATGGAGCAGACGAAAAAGCTCGACGCCCTCCTCGACGCTCAAGGCATCTGAGCTATAACAGTCCCGCTTCAATGCCGAGTTCTTCTAGGTCGTTTTCTGGTCGGGCACCGAGATGCGTGATGATCTCTCCCGCGCACAGCGATCCGAGTTCGGCCGCTTCGACCGGGTCGGCGCCGATAGCGAGACCGTAGAGAAAGCCCGAGGCGAACATGTCGCCCGCACCGTTTTGATCGACGACGTGATCGACTTCTACTGCGGGCACGCTCACGACGCCCGACGCAGTGGCCACGTCAGCGCCGCGCGGTCCGCGGGTGACGACGGCTAGCACGCCGAGTTCGTCAAGCGCGCCGAAGGCCAGCTCTAAGTCGTCGAACTGAAACAGCTCAAGTATCTCAGTCTCGTTCGCCAGTAGCACGTCAACGTCGCTCGTCACGAGATCGAGAAAGTCCCGTCGGTGGCGGCTCACGCAGAACATGTCCGACAACGAGAGCGCGACCATGGAGTCGTGATCGTGCGCGAAGTTGACGACCTTACGAATCGACGCCATGGCCGGCGGCAGATCAAAGAGGTAACCCTCGACATAAGTGATCTCAGAACGTGCGATGAGGTCTTCTTTGATGTCGTCGACGTTCAACTTGTTTGACGCCCCTAAGTACGTGGCCATGGTGCGCTGGGCGTCGGGAGTGATGAACACGTGGCAGCGTCCGGTTGCACCTTCGCCGGGCTTGGCCACCGCGAGGTCAAGCTCCACCCCCATCGAGGCGAGGTCGCTGCGAAAGCGTTCGCCGAAGGCGTCGTCGGCGACCTTGCCGATGAACCCGCACGTCCCACCAAGCGCCGCGACACCGGCGATGGAGTTCGCCACGGATCCACCCGATACCTGAATCGTCGGTCCCATCGCTTTAATAAACGTGTCGAGTTGATCCTCGTTAATGAGGGACATCGATGCCTTCACGAGACCCAAGTCACGGTAGATCTCATCTTCGTCCTGGGTGATGATGTCGAGCATGGCGTTACCGATACCGGTAACGGCCAAACGGTGTGGACCCGGTTTCATGCGTAGTGAAACAGGGGTAGGCGGTGACGTCACCCAACGAGCGTAGAAGATTTCGTCCTAAAGTAGCCAGTTGTGACCGAAGCTTCTAACCCCTATCGTCTCGCCCGCACGGTCCTTCCGTCGGCCTATCGAATCTTTATTACCCCCAATCTGGAGAACGCCACCTTCGCCGGACGCGTTGAGGTTGACATTGACATCACCGAGCCCGTCAGCCAGATGACGTTGCACGCCTTGGAACTCGAATTAGGCGCGGCCACCGTGAGCGCCGACGGTACGAGTTACCGCTCGTTGGAGCACCGGCTTGACGAAACCTACGAGACCGTGACCTTTGACTTTGAGCGAGAGCTGCCGAAAGGCCCCGCGGTCTTCGAGATTGCTTTCGACGGCGTCTTGAACGATCAACTACTCGGTTTCTATCGGTCCACTTTCGTCGACGACGAGGGCACCACGCACACCATTGCGACGACTCAGTTCGCGGAGACCGACGCGCGACGGGCCTTCCCTTGTTGGGACGAGCCCTCCTTCAAAGCGATCTTTCAAGTCAATCTCACCATCCCGAGTCATCTGGCGGCGTACTCCAACTCTCCGGTGGAAGCGGACACCGACCTCGGCAACGGGCAGCGCTCGGTGAGTTTCAAGCCCACCATGAAAATGTCGACGTACCTCGTCGCATTCGTAATTGGACCATTCGAAGAGACTGCCGCGCTCGACGTCGACGGCGTGCCACTGCGCATCGTGTGCCCCGTCGGCAAACTCCACCTCACCGATCTCGCCCTCGAGGCGGGCGCTTACGGTCTTCGATTCTTCTCTGAGTATTTCAACATTCCCTACCCGGGCGAGAAGCTCGACATGATCGCCATTCCCGACTTCGCCGCGGGGGCCATGGAGAACCTCGGCTGCATCACGTATCGCGAAACGGCGTTGCTCGTTGATCCCGCGACGGCCGCTCAACCGGAACTCGAACGCGTCGCCCAGGTGGTGCACCACGAACTCGCCCACATGTGGTTCGGCGACCTGGTCACCATGGCGTGGTGGGAGGGGATCTGGCTCAACGAGGCCTTCGCCACCTTCATGCAATTGATCTGCACCAACGCCTTTCGACCGAAGTGGAAGATCTGGGTGATGAAGAACACCCTCCGCGATCAGGCTCTGCAGATCGACGGGCTCGACTCCACTCGACCAATTGAGTACGAGGTCGTTTCGCCCGACGACACGCGAGCCATGTTCGATCTGCTGACCTATGAAAAGGGCAGTTCGGTGCTGCGAATGCTCGAGCAGTACCTCGGCGAGGAGGTCTTTCGCGACGGCATCCGCCTTTACCTAAAGAAGCACAGTTACGCCAATACCATCACGACCGACCTGTGGGACGCGCTCGAAGAGAATTCCGGCCAGCCGGTTCGAGAGATGATGAACACCTGGATCCTCCAGGGTGGCGTCCCGCTCGTCACCCTGGAGAAGGGACAACTGTCCCAGCAGCCCTTTCGCTACGGTCCGGCCACAACTCCGAGTGCCATTGGTGATCACTGGTGGACCCCAGTGCTCACGCGATCGTTGGAGGGCGGCGAGACTTCACATCACCTCTTACAAGACACAGCCATCTCAGTAGCCGACCAGGCGCCGGTCGTCGTCAACGCCGGCGGTTCGGGCGTGTTTCGTACTCGCTACGGAAGTGCCGAGTTGACTGCGCTGTCCCCTCGAGTGAGCGAACTCGAAGAGCTCGAGCGCGCCACTTTGATGGCCGACAGTTGGGCCGCACTTCTCGCGGGCGCCATCTCCTGGTCGAACTTCTTTGCCGTGGCTAAAGGACTGGGCGACCAAGACGAACCTAACCCGTGGGAGTTCGTGGCCACCGCCGTCGACATGGTCCGTCGCGCGCTCGACGAAGCCCAGCGCGACGTTCTGCGCGCGCAGGTTCGCGAGCTCTTTGAACCTCAGCTCACTCGACTCGGCTGGGACGCGCGCGAGGGCGAGGGCGAACTTACGCCACTGCTACGGGCCATCGTGATTACGACGCTCGGCATGTTCGGTGCGGACGAAACTGTTCGCGCCGAAGCAGTTCGTCGCTACGAATCGGAAGAGATGGACGGCGACCTCGCGCAGTCGATTCTTCGTGTCGTGGCCTCACAGGACCGCCCGGGCGACTACGAAGCGTTTCTGGAGCACTACCGAACGGCGAAGACTCCCCAGGAGCAGCAGCGATATCTCATCGCCCTCGGGTCCTTTAACGACGAACGCGTGGCGCTCAACGCAGCGGAGAAGGCCTTCAGCGAGTTCCGCGCCCAAGACGCGCCGCGGGTCCTTCCGGTATGGACGTGCAATGAGATCACGGGTCCCGCCGTCTGGCGCTACGTGACGTCGCGCTGGGACGAAGCCACGACTCGATTCCCCTTGAACACCCACGCGCGCCTTGCCTCGGGCGTCACCACCTTTATCAAGGACTCCAAGTTCGCCGACGAGGTGGAAGCCTTTCATGTGGAGCACCCGGTGATCGGTGGGTACCCCGCCAGCGTTCCCCAGTGGCTCGAACTGATGCGCGTCGGTCTGGCGTTCGCGGCGGCCATGCGCCAACAGTTCTAAGTAACCCGCGTGAACTTTGGGGAGTATCTCGGCATCTTCGCCTTGATGTTCCTCATCGAACTGCCCGACAAAACCATGATCGCCACGATCGTCATGAGTACGAGGGCCCGTCCGTCGTCCATCGTCCTCGGCGCGTCGGCCGGCTTCGTGGTGCAAATGGGCATCGCCGTCGGAGCCGGCGGGCTACTCACGCTCTTGCCCGTTCATCTCAAGGACCTCATCGTGGCGGCGCTCTTTTTAGGCGGCGCCGGCTATCTCTTATTGTCTCGAGAGTCCAAAGCGGTGGAAGCCGGAGAGAGAGAAGCAAGCAGTGAGAGGCCCTCCACCCGCCTGCGCGAGATCGTGACCGCCTTCGCCGTCATCTTCGTTAGCGAGTTCGGTGATCTCTCGCAGATTCAAGCGGCCAACTTCGCCGCCAAGACCCACGAACTCCTCGGTGTGTTCATCACGGCTTCGTTGGCCCTCATCAGCGTGTCGTTTCTCGGCGCCTACGGGGGCCAATTTCTCCAACGCGTCGTACCCGTCAAGTGGATACGCCTCGGCGGTGGCGCCGTCTTCGCGGTGCTCGGTATCTACACCCTCACACAACTATGAGTACCAGTCGTCGCGACGAGTTGCTGGCCCTCGCCGACGACGTCAAAGGTTTCATGCCCCGCAGTGAGGGCCTCGCCCTGACTAACTTCGCCGTCGAACACGGCCAACGTTTCCCCCACGGCACCTGGCTCGAAGTTGGCGCGTGGTGCGGCAAGTCCGCGGTCTATCTCGGGGCGGCGGCCGAGGTAACCAATAGCGTCCTCTACTCGCTCGATCACCACCATGGCAGCGAAGAGAACCAAGAAGGTTGGGAGCACTTTGATTCGACGCTCGTCGACTCCTTCGACGGACGACTCAACACGCTGCCGTCCTGGCAACGAACCATCGCCTTGGCGGGACTCGATGAGACCGTCATCGGGCTCGTCGGTCACTCGGGCACTGTCGCGCGGCACTTCGATCAGTCGCTCGAACTGCTCTTCATCGATGGTGGTCACGGCCACGACGCGGCCTGGGCGGACTACCGAGCGTGGTCACCGAAGGTCGTGGTTGACGGTCTGCTGCTCATGCACGATGTCTTTCCCAATCCCGACGATGGCGGACGTCCGCCCTACGAGATCTACCTCGCGGCGCTCGAAGAAGGCGAGTTCGTTGAAATCGGCGCCGAGGGTTCGCTGCGGGCTCTACGACGTCGTCGCTAGACGAAGTGGACAGCCCGGCTCGGGCAAGTCGAGCGGCGTGGTGAGTTCGCCGTGGCGAAAGATGCCCGACGCGAGAGACGAGGAGCTTAAAGCGTCCGCCGCCAAGATCACCGCCGCCGCGGTGTATGACGTGACCTCTCGATCGGGAAAGGTCACGCCGCCGGGGTACGCGATCCCCGTCAAATAGGCGCCGTCCTCTCGGCGATGTAGTCCGGTACAGCCAAAGAGGTCGAGCGCCTCGCTCGTGTGTCCGAGCGCGTCGAGCGCGAGGACGCACTCGGCCGTTTCGGCAGCCGTCACCCAGTCGTTCGTCGACACGCAGCGCACGCCAAGGCCGTCCATCACGTGACGTTCCCAGCCGTCGGCGAGACGCTTCTCACCACCGGCGCCGCGTAACGCTCCACAGAAGATCGGGTAGTACCAGTCCATGGCGAACTCGTTCTTGGGCGCGAACGCGCCGGGGTGGTGGGCCACCGCGTGGCCGAGGCGCGCCGCTGCGAGCTCCCACTCGGGCCTCGCTAAGTCGAGCCGTTCGGCGAGCGCCACGCCGCAGCACAGTGAGTGAAAGATCGAGGAGGAGCCCGTTAAGAGTGCGTAGGTCTCGGGTCGCCCCTGCGGGTCGAGGGACCAGCGAATCGTTCCGTCGTCGAGTTGCCAGCGAAGTACGAAGGTCACCGCGCGCTCGATAACGGGCCAGAGCTCGAGCGCAAAGTCGACGTCGTCGGTCGCGAGCACGTAGTGATAGAGACCCGCCGCCACGTACGCGCACACGTTGGTGTCGAGTCGAGTGTCCTTTACTCGTGCCCCGACGTAGTAGTTGAACCAGCTGCCGTCGCCGAGCTGCGTGGCGGCCAGCCATCGATAGGCGGCGCGGGCCTCTTCAACGAATCCCGTGACGGTGAGGGCCATCGCCACCTCCACGTGGTTCCACGGGTCGCTGTGGCCACCGACGAACCAGGGCAGTCGCCCGCTCGCGGCCTGCAGCGAGGCGAGGTATCGGGCACTCGTCGCGAGCTCCTCACTCGTGATGACCCCGGGCACGCCACCGAATGAGCTGGTCGTCGAAGTCATTGGGGCTTTCGCAGGTAGACCACAATCGACTTACCCATTACCGGCGAGAGCACCTGTTCGGCGTAGCGCGTGACGGCCGGCTTCTTCATGATGTCCCACACCAGCAGTTGGTGGTAGCGCTTCACAAATCGATTCTCGTCGTTGGTGGTGCCGACGTAGCACTTGAGCCACCAGTATGGACTGTGCAGTCCGTGGGCGTAGTGGTGTCCCGTCACGACCAGACCGGTAGAGCTGAGCCGTTGGGCCAAGACTGATCGACGGTAGATGCGAATGTGGCCACCGGGCACGTTGTGGTACTCATCAGAGAGCGCCCAGTTGATGAGTTCGGGTCCAAATCGTGGCACCGTGATCGCCATGGTGCCGCCCGGTCGAAGCACGCGCGCCAACTCGCGCATCGCGGAAAGGTCGTCGGGTATGTGTTCGAGCACCTCAGAACAAATAACTCGGTCGAAGGAGTGGTCGGGAAAGGGCAGGTGCAGCGCGTCGCCCTGGACCACGTTGGCGTGCAGCGAGCCCTCAGCGAGTTCACCCGCCTCAACCATCGCGGCGAACGTGGCGGCTACGCCATTCACCTCGTCTCGTCCCGCGTCGAGCGCCACCACACTGGCGCCGCGCCGCGCCGCCTCGTAGGCGTGACGACCGAAGCCGCAACCGAGGTCGAGCACCTTGTCGCCACTCTTTAGTCCGAGCCGTTCGTAGCGAGCAGTCAGCATCAGTTAAAGATCACCGAGTCGGGCAGCGCTTCTCCACTCAAGATGGCGTCGTAACACGCCGCCGTGCCGCGCGCCGTTACCTGCCAGGTGAAGCGTTCCATCACGCGCTGTCGTCCGGCGGCGCCCAAGCGTTTACGTAGTGGTGCGTCGTCGAGCAGAGACCGTATCGCGTCAACGAGCGCTTCGGGATTGTTCGGCTCCACCAACAGCCCGGTCTCGCCGCTCCTGCCCACGACTTCAGGTAACGCTCCCCCGGTCGTGGCCACGACCGGCACGGCGCAGCTCATCGCTTCAATCGCCGGCAGTGAAAAACCTTCGTAGAGACTCGGCACGATCGCCACTTCGGCCTCTCCATAGAGACGCGCGAGCTCTTCGTCGCTGACACCCGTGATGGTAGTGACGATGTCGTTGAGTCCGAGTCGATGCAGTGCCCGAGCCACGCGCCCTCCCTTTTGAGGCTGACCGATCACTATGAGGTCAACATCGCGCTCGACGCGTAGTTTGGCGATGGCTTCTAAGAGCGGCACGAGTCCCTTCATGGGCACGTCGCTGCTGGTGGTGACCATGAGCCGGCCCTTTTTCTTCACGACATCGTCGTAGGGCTTGAACACCTCGTGGTCGACGCCGACCGGCACGACCGTGAGGCGCTCAAGGTCCACGCCCATCTGCGCGTGAATGTCAGCTTTGGAGTTGTGCGACACAGTCAGTACGGCCGGCAGCTGCTTGACGACGCGCACCTGCATGCGAAGAAAGCCGAACCACCGACGCGTCGTGAGTCGCTTGAAGAATGTTTCGGCGTGATCGAGCGCGATAGACCGGTCAACCGTAATGGGATGGTGCAGCGTCTCTAACAGCGGCCAGCCTTGGCGGTGAAGCGTCAGGATCCCTGGCCCTATGCACTGGTCGTCATGGATGATGTCGAAGTCCCCTCGGCGACCGCGCAGCATCTTGGCCGCCCGAAGTGAGTAGGCGTAAGGTTCGCCGAAGCCGGCGCTCAGCATGATGGCAAACTCACTCAGGTCGGCGTAGGACGTGAACTCCGAGCGGGCGGGAATACGAAAGGGGTCGGGGTCGCGGTAGAGGTCGAGGCCGCGTACCGGTGTAAAGCCCACACCTTCGTCGAGCTCGGGCCACGGCGGGCCCGAAAAGACCTCCACGCTGTGGCCGAGGGCGATCAGTTCGCGAGTTAGGTGTCGGGTGTAGACGCCTTGGCCACCGCAACGAGGGTTGCCCCGGTAGATCAAAAAGGCCACGCGATGCTTGCCGGGCTGCGCCGGCCGCGCCGCAACGTGCTCGGGGAGCGAGATGCTACGGCTGCGCGCCCAAGAAGCCTTGGCGTCGGCAATAGTTTGGGCGAGCGAGCGAGTCACGTAACAACTTTCGATTCGACGGGGTCTTCCATTCTCCCTGAATTTATAAGCAGGCACAAATGCCCGGCGAAGCCCTAATTTGCGGTGACTACGCTTCAACTATGGATCTCACCTACCCACAAGAAGCTGAAACCTTTCGCAAAGAGATACGCGCTTGGCTCGAAGAGAATTTGCCACTGGGCTGGTTCGAGCCGGGCTTCTCGATGAGCGCCGAGGAGCGTCAGCGATTCAACGAAACCTGGACCGAAAAACTCTTCGCCGGTGGCTGGATCTGCGCGGGCTGGCCCGTCGAGTACGGCGGCAAGGGACTGTCCCTTATGGACCAAGTCGTCTTGAACGAAGAGTTCGCCAAGGCGAACGCGCCGATGCGCGCCGACTTCTTCGGCGACACGCTGGTCGGACCGACGATTCTCCAGTGGGGCACGGACAAACAGAAACAGGAGTTCATTCCCGGCATATTGAACGGCTCCATTGCGTGGTGCCAGGGCTTTTCCGAACCGAACTCCGGCTCGGACCTGGCGAGCCTCAAGACCTCGGCGGTGTTGGACGGCGACGAGTGGGTCATCAACGGTCAGAAGGTCTGGACGACCCAGGCTCAGCACGCCGACTACGTCTTTCTCCTCACGCGTACCGATCCGAACGCGCCCCAACACGCCGGGATCAGCTACCTGCTCGTGCCCATGCATCAAGAGGGCGTTGACGTGCGTCCGATCACCCAGGTCGATGGCTCCGCCGAGTTCAACGAGGTCTTCTTCACCAACGCGCGCTGTCCCAAGGGCAACGTAGTAGGCGGCGTGAACAACGGGTGGAAGGTCGCCATGACCACGCTCGGCTTTGAGCGTGGTTCTTCCTCCACGACTAACTATCGACGTTTTTTGAAGGAGTGGGAGTTCATCGTCAAAGAGGCGAAGCGCGTGCAGAAGAGCGGCGACGCGCTCGTTCGCGACGCGCTCGTCAAGGCCTGGTCCAACGTGAAGATCATGGAGATCAACGGGTACCGCACGCTCACCGACGCGCTCAACAGCACGCACAACGCGGCGTTGCTCGGCGCGTGCAACAAGATGTTCTGGTCCGAGGCGCACCGCGCGTCGACGAACTTGGCGCTCGACATCGTGGGTATGGAAGCTCAGGTCCTCGCGGGCAAGGGGCCGGTCGAAGGACCTTCGGGAGCGCTGCGTCGTGGCCGAGCCGACTACCCCGTCTCGGAACTTCAGGCGGCGTTCTTCTTCTCGCGGTCCGAAACCATCTGGGGCGGCACCGCCGAGATTCAGCGCAACATCGTCGGCGAGCGGGCCCTCGGTCTACCCAAGGAGCCCAAGGCGCAGAACGCGTAAGTCGGCGACCACCGAGCCCTAAAAGAAAGAAGTCGACGTGTACCGCGTTCCGAACCAACAGGGAAAACTCTGCGTCGTCACTGGCTCCAACAGCGGGATAGGTAAAGAAGCGGCTCGTCGTCTCGCGGGCGCCGGAGCGAACGTCGTCCTCGCCGTGCGTTCCCTCGACAAAGGCGAAGCGGCACGAAGCGACATCCTGGCTCAGTACCCCGATGCCCAGCTGGAGGTTCGTCACCTCGACCTCGCCGATCTCTCCTCGGTGAGAGCCTTCGCCGACCAACTGATCGCCGACAACATCCCGATCGACATACTGCTGAACAACGGCGGCGTCATGGCCCCGCCGAAACGCATAGAGACCGTGGACGGGTTCGAACTGCAGTTCGCGACCAACTTCCTCGGCCACTACGTGTTGACCCTTCGTCTTCTACCCCTCCTGCTCGTCGCGGCCGGCCCCTGCGTGACGACCGTCAGTAGTTTCGCCGCCACGATCGGTCGCATCCATTTCAACGACCTCCAAGGTGATCGTCGATATACTCCGTGGCCCTACTACGCGCAGTCCAAGTTGGCCGATCTCCTCTTCGCCCAGCGCCTCGCTCTCATCGCCAGCGAGCGCGACTGGGATCTCATGAGCAACGCCGCTCACCCGGGATTTACAAAAACCAATCTCATGAATGCGCGTTTGGGAGTGGGAAGAGAGACGCCCAAGAGGTCGTGGTTGGGTGAGATCAGATATCTGCCGGCCCAGAACGTCGAACAGGGCACCGAGCCATTGCTGTTCGCCGCTACCAGTCCCGACGCGATCAGTGGCGCGTACTACGGACCGAGCGGGCCGTTTGGCTTGAGGGGTCCCACGACCTTGGTGAAAGCGCCGCGCAGTGCGCGACACCCCGCGACGGCAGCCCGGCTCTGGGAGGTGGCGGAACTTCTAACCGGCGAGAGCGTACCGACGACGCTGTAAGAACTACAGCTCGCGATAACGCGGCACGTAGCCTCCCGTGCCCAGCAACGAGGAGTCTTCGGGGTCGATCGATTCGTCAAGCCCACCGAGAACCTGGGTGACCCACGGGAGCCGGTCCATCAAGATCCGCGTGACGCCGCCTTGGAGCGTGTCGACGGAGATAGCGCAACTCGAGCACGCCCCGCCGAGCTGCACCTCGACGACGCCGCTTTCCACGTCGCAGCGAACGAGCACCAAGTCACCGCCATCGGCCTGTACCGATGGACGCATGAGTTCAATCAGCGCATTGAGCGCCGAGAGGCGACTCGCTCGTTCCTGATCCGATAGTTCCACGTGACCAGTCTGCCGTGAAAAAGTGATGCCGTGCCCAAAGGCGCGCTGTAACTACGATGAGCGGGGTGAGCGAACCCGTGTCCACGCTAACGGTCAGCGAAATCGACCTTTCGTCCATCGACTTTTGGAAGCGGCCCTGGAGCGAACGCTACGACGCTTTTTGCACGCTGCGCCGAGAGCAGCCCATCGGCCACTATGAGGAACCCGACATCTCGGGCTCTGAGATCGTCTTCCCGAAGGGCGACGGCTTCTACGGGCTCACCCGCTACCGCGACGTGGCCGAAGTCACCCGCCACCCGGAAGTCTTTCTGTCCGGTCACGGCACCATAACGATGTTCGATCTACCGCCCGAGATGGCGGAGTACTTCTCGGGCATGATCTCTACCGATAACCCCAAGCATGCTCGACTTCGGCGCATCGTCTCGAACGCCTTTAATCCGAGGAACATTCAACGCGTGGAAGACTCCATAGAGCGCGTGGCCGACGAGATCATCAACCGGGCGCGCGGGAGCGGCACCGGCGACTTCGTTACCGACATCGCGTCGCCCTTTCCCCTCGAGATAATTTGCACCATGATGGGCGTGCCGAAGAGCGAGTACGAAACGGTGCTTCGTTGTTCGAACGTCATCATCTCGAACGGGGACGAGGAGTACACCCCCCCAGGCAACGATGTGGTGCTCGCATTCCTCGACGCCGCGGTGACGTTGACCGGCATCATGGAGGAGCTCGGCAAGTACCGTATTGACCAGCCCATTGACGACGTGACCAGCGCCCTCGTGAACGCCGAAGTCGAATCGGAGAAGCTCACCCAGCAGGAGTTGGCGTCATTCTTCGTTCTCCTCGTCATCGCCGGCAGCGCCACGACCCGCAACGCTCTCACCCACGCGCTGCACGCCTTCGGCGAGTACCCCGAGCAGCAACGTCGGCTCGTGGACGATCTCGAGGGACTCGCCAAAACGGCGACCGACGAGATTGTTCGTTGGGCTTCACCGGTCACCTTCACACGACGCACCCTGGCGAGCGATTACACCCTCTCTGGCTTCGATCTCAACGCCGGAGAAAACGTGGTGATGTTCTATAACTCGGCCAATCGCGACGAGGACGTCTTCGTTGACCCACTGCTCTTTGACGTCGGACGCACACCGAATGACCACTTCGGTTTCGGCGCGCCCGGTCCCCACTTTTGTTTGGGCGCCCACTTAGCGCGCCGCGAGATCACGGTGATGTGGCGCGAGCTTCTCACGCGCACGCCCACGATTCACCCGACCGGCGTGCCCTCGCAACTCGCCTCCAACTTCATCAACGGCGTCAAGCACCTGAACTACAGCTTCTAAGCCTTTCGAGCAGCGAGCGCCTCGTCGAACACGCGCAGCGCCCTCGGTCCCCACACGGTGCCCGGACCGCCGTTCAAGGCGATGGCCACGCCGACCATCTCGGCGACTTGCTGGCGGCTCACGCCAGCGCGAACACAACCTCGCGCGTGCGCCACCATGCAGCCGTCGCATTCGCGAGTGATGGCGATGGCGAGCGCAATGAGCTCCTTCGTCGCGACCTCGAGTTCGCCTTGAGCCATGGCGGCCGACGACAACGTCGAATACCCCTTCATGACCTCGGGAATGAGACCGTGCAGGTCGATCGAAGGTTGGCGGAGCTCTTCTCGAATCTCGTTCATGTGGTCCATGTGCACCTCCTCCAGCGAGCGTAGCCACTGGAGGCCGCGAGCTCGTAGGTCGCCGGTCGATTTCCTATGATGACGCGGTGACTGTCATCGACGATCTTCTCCTTCACAATCGCGCCTACATGAACACCCACGGACATCGCGAGCTCGCCACGGCGCCGGCGCTGCATCTCGCCGTGCTCACCTGCATGGACTCTCGACTCGACCTCTTCGGTGCGCTCGGACTCGACCTTGGCGAAGTTCACCTCGTAAGAAACGCGGGCGGCCTCGCCACTGAGGACGCGATTCGCTCGCTGCTGCTCAGTCAACGCCTCCTCGGCACCCGAGCCGTCATGGTCATTCACCACACGCGCTGTGGCCTCGAGACCTTTGATGAGGAGGCACTGCAGGACGGCCTCGAAAAGAGCATCGGCGTTCGTCCCCCCTTCCGACTCGGTGCGTTCCGCGACATCGACGAGGACGTGCGCGCCACGGTGGCGACGCTTCGTGAGAGTCCCTTCGTCGACGACAGCGAGATACGCGGCTTCGTCTTTGACGTCGACGACGGGAAGCTTCGCGAAGTGCGAGTTAAGGGCGCGGATCGATCGGGGTGAGAACGCCCACGCTCGCCTCGATCGCTTCGGCGGCGTTGAGACAGAGGTCCTCGCGAAAGAGATCACCGATCACCTGCACGCCCGTCGGCAGTCCATTCGCGATCCCCGTCGCCACACAGGCGGCCGGTAGTCCCAACAAGTTGGCCGGCAGAACGAAGCGAAAGCCCTCCATGACCTTCAGCGCAGATTCAACGTCTTGGATGTCGTAACCCAGGGCGAAGGGCGGCTGGGTCCAGGTCGGCCCGACAATAAGTGGGTACGTCGTCATGAACTCCCGCCACTCCCTGGCGATCTTGTAGCGGCTCTGATGCAGTAACGCCATCGACTCAGGCGTCGCGGGCGGAAACTCGACGGTCGTGAGTTCAAGGAATCGCTGCCCCCCTTCACCCATGACCGGGGTGATAATAGGAGCCGCAATCGCGAGACCGGTCCACATCAACTCCGTCCAGGCGAGGTAGGACTCGATGATCAGGGGAGGATCGATCTCTTCCACCTCATACCCGGCCGCCTCGAGCGCCCGGCCGGCGATGCGCACCCCTTCGGACACGTTCGCGTCGGTCTCTCCTCCTGGCGGCTCGGCCACGAGCGCCACACGCTTGGACACCGGGCGACCGTGCAGAGGTGCGTCGAGGGACTGCGGGTCGCGGTGGTGCGCACCCATCACGACCTCGAGGCCACGGCGCACGTCGCCCACGTGACGAGCGAGCACGCCGTCGACCAGCATGACCTGCGCGTTGAGGGGCATCTCGAAAATGGCGCTCGGATTGCCCTGGGCCACGCGCCCGCGTGAGGGCTTGATCGACGCGACGCCGCAACAGTAGGCGGGGTTACGCAGCGAGCCGCCGATGTCGTTGCCAAGCCCAATGGGACTCATCCCCGAGGCGAGTGCCGCCGCTTCGCCGCCGGACGATCCGCCGGCCGTCATCCCGTGACGCCACGGATTGTGAGTCGCGCCATAGAGCGAAGACTCGGTGTTGATTCGAAGCCCGAGGTCGGGCATGTTGGTGCGCGCCAAGACGACGGCGCCCGCGTCGCGCATCTTTTCAACGATGGGCGCGTCGGCGTCAGCCATGAAGTCCTTTAACGCCACCGTGCCCTCGTTCGTGGCGTAGCCCGCGACGTCAAGGTTCGACTTGACGGTAAAGGGAACACCGTGGAGCGCCCCGAGAGGCTCTCCCGACTTCAGAGCTGCGTCGGCGGCGTCGGCCTCGGCGAGGACTTCCTCGGCACGGATTTCGACGATCGCGTTGACAACGGCGTTGACTTCTTCGATGCGCGCCAGGTGTGCCAGCACCACTTCGCGTGAGGACGTCTGACCGCTTCGAATCAGTTGGGCCAGCGACGAGGCCGACTCCTGCCACAGTTCCTTAGACACGCGAAACCCCCGAACAATAGTTCCGCTTAGTCTGTCACGCTCGTAGTCGAGCGGACCAATCAGCCAAATCGACCGAGGGTGTAGTCGAGGGTGCGCGAGTCGTCGGGGTTGTTGAAGATCTTCTCGGTGGTGTCGAACTCGATGAGTTCACCGGCTCGGTCCTCGCCCATCAACAAGAAGGCGCAGTCGTCGCTGATACGAGCGGCCTGTTGCATGTTGTGGGTAACGATCACCACGGTGACACGAGATTTGAGCGTCTTCATGAGCTCTTCGATGTGCAACGTCGCAATCGGGTCGAGCGCGGACGTGGGCTCGTCCATCAAGAGCACCTCGGGGTCCAGAGCTAGCGCACGAGCGATGCAGAGTCGCTGCTGTTCGCCACCGGAAAGGTTCGACGCGGCGACCTTCAATCGACTGGAGACCGAGTCCCAGAGCGCGGCGGAACGAAGCGACGCTTCGGCCGACTCGTCCAGCAGAGCCTTCTTCTTCACGCCGTTGAATCGAAGTCCCGACACCACGTTGTCGTAGATCGACATCGTCGGGAACGGGTTTGGTCGTTGGAACACCATTCCGACGCGCGTGCGCAGTTCGGTGACCGTCAAGTTGCCTCGGTAGATGTCAGTGCCCTCGAGAAAAATCTGTCCCGAGACCTTCGCGCCGGGGGTGAGATCGTGGAGGCGATTCAGCGCGCGAAGCAGCGTCGTCTTGCCCGAACCCGAGGGACCGATGAGACTCGTCACGCGATTTTTCGTGACGTCGAAGGTGCAATCGCGCACCGCCGTGCGACCATGGAAGCCCACGGCGACGTTGTTCAACTGCATCGCCACGGGCCCGCGAACGAGCGGAGTCACGACTTGGGTGGTCTCGGACTTGATCTCTGTCATGATCTCTATCTCTTGCTCCATAGTTAGTTTCTAACCTGCTGCTTTCTCGATGCCCAAATCCTGGCCGTAAGACTAAGGATGAAAACGAACACGACCAGGACTAACGCGATTCCCCAGACTTGGGCGCGCTGGCTCGGCCACTCGGACTTTGCGTTTTCGAAGATGGAGAGGGGCATAGCCGACACGGGGTCAAAGGGCTGCCACGAGTTGGTAAAGCCGCCGCCAATGACCAAGAGCACTGGTGCAGTCTCACCCACCGCGCGAGAGACCGCGAGGATGATGCCCGTCACGATGCCGGTAATGGCCGACGGAAGAACGATGCGCAACGAGACCTTGTGCGGCTTGGCGCCGAGGGCGAGTCCTGCTTCGCGAAGTGAGTTGGGAACATTGCGCACGGCGATCTCAGTAGAGATGATGATGACGGGCAGCATCAACACCGCGAGCGCGAAGGACCCCGCGATCGAAGAGAAGCCGATGTTGAGGTCGTGCACGAGGAAGGAGAACGCGAAGAGCCCCATCAAGATCGACGGCGCTCCCGCCATCGTTTGGGACACCACGCGAAGTGATGTTGCAAGTTTCGATTCTGTTTCGGCGAGATAGATACCGACCAGCACGCCGACGGGGATCGCCATGATCGACGCGTAGATCGTCAGCGCGATGGTGCCCACGATGGCATTCGAGATGCCGCCGGTCGCGTTCGGAGCTGGCAGAGTGGGCGTGGTGGGCAGTGTCGTGAAGAACTTCCAGTTGATCTGCGAGAGTCCCTTGTCGAAGAGTTGATACATCAGAGCCACGAGAGGCACCGCTGCGAGAACAAGGGCGGCGCCGCAGAACACGACCATGATTCGCGATGTCCTTTGGCGGCGCGCGCGAACGCGATCCGAGATTCGTCGGATCTCTTCACGAGTGTCGCGCGTGGCCTGCGGTACGGGCTCTTCGAGTTCGACGAGATCGCTCATACCACCGCCAGAATCTTTCGCTGACGATTGACAAGAGCGCGGCTAATAAGTGCGAGGCAGACGTTCAGCACCATCAAGAGCACACCCAAAGCCATGAGAGCCGAGATTTCAGTTCCCTGGGATTCGCCGAACTCCGTGGCGATCCACGCCGCAATGGAGGTGCCGGGATAAAGCAAGTGAGTCTGAGCGTCCGCGACGCTACCGGCGACCAGTGCGACGGCGACGGTCTCGCCGGTGGCGCGCGCCAGCGCCAAAAACGTGGCGCCGAAAAGGCCAATCTTCGCCGTGGGCAAGACGACTTCACGAATCATCTGCCAGCGCGTGGCCCCGAGCGAGAGGCTCGCTTCCATGAGATCTTGGGGAACAACGGCGATGACTTCTCGACTGATAGCGACGAAGGTCGGCAGGATCATGATGCCGAGCACAATCGACGCCAGCAAGATCGACGTACCAAACTCCTGGCCCGGATTTCCGAAGATCTCCTTCGCGAAGGGCCAGCTGTTGAACCAAGGATTTACGGTGGCTTCCATCCAGGGGGCAATGACCAAGAGGCCCCAGAGGCCATATACCACGCTCGGGATCGCCGCGAGGAGCTCGACCAGGGTGGCGACCACGGTGCGAAAGCGTCGAGGAATGAAAAAGACGATGGAGATCGAGGTGCCCAGTCCGATGATGACGGCAATCACCAGGGCGATGAGCGACGTCTCCACGGTGCCGGTGATCATGGCCAGCCCCCCGAAGGGACCGAGCGGCGAGGTCCAGCCTTTACCGGTTAAGAGCGTGATGCCGTGGTGCAGCCACGTCGGATAGGAACTCCAAAAGATGGTCCCGACGAAGCCAATACTGACCGCGGTAAAAAGCAGCGCGGCGATGAGCAGCAGGTAGTGATACCACGTACGAGAGGTGGTGGCGGGTATGTTGTCGTCCGCCACCACCTCTTCGTACTCGAGTAGGCCAGCGTTGGGAATCTGACTCATTCTCTAGGTACCTGTCCCTGCTTTCGTCTAAAACTTATGTACTACGAGCTCTGGCTGACGCAGACCGTACCGCCACTGGTGACCGTCTCCAGTTGCGCTCGGGCGTAGGCACGCGTAGACAAGGGCAACGGAACGTAACCCTCCGACTTCGCCAAGGCGGTCTGTCCGTAGTGCGTCTCCCAGTCCAAGTACTTGGTCGCCGCTTCGCAGGTGGCCTCGTTCGTAAAGACCTTGGGCACGACAGCCCAGCTGTACGTGGCGAAGGGCCAGACGTTGCTGCCCGGTTCGTCGGTGATGGCAAAGTTGTCGGGCGTGACACTCGAGCCACCGGCGATCGCGGCGTTGCCGATGTCGGTCAAGTTGGGCTCAAGCCACTGGCCGTTCTTGTCCTGGAGCTGCGCCACGTCAATGGCGGCGTTACCCGGGATTAAGACGTAGCTGTACTCGACGTAGCCAATGGATCCGAGCGTGTTGTCGATGCCTTGGGCCATGCCGGCGTTGTTCGGAACACCGTCGATGTTGGTCGCCTTCCAGGCGCCGCCGGCACCTTCCATGACCGCACCACCACTCGGCGCGATGCCCGAGTTACCGGCCTGGTAGAGCCAGTAGGTGAAGGCCTCAGTCGTGCCCGAACTGGCAGCGCGGTAGAGGACCTTGATGGTGTTCTTGGGCTCGTTCGCGGTGCCGAGCTCCGTCAGGGCCTTTCCGAGCGTCGAGGTGGCGCCACCGTTGGTGGCCACGATCGAGGGGTTTGACCACTGGGTGATGGTCCCGTTGTAGATCTGGGCCACTTCAGCTGCCGTGAGCTTCAAGTTGTTGAATCCACCACCGAGGTTGTAACCCATAACGGCGCCACCCTCGAGGTAGGGAACTTGTACGTAGTTGGCTTCAACGGCGCCACTGGGCAGCGTGTTGGCCGATGCCGTCATCGGAACATCGGTGAAGCCGATATTGAGCGAGCCATTCGTAATGCCGGTGCGACCGGATCCTGAGCCACCTGCCGGGTAGGCACTGAAGGTCACCTTGCCGCCGGCGCTGTAGGCCGTCGAGCCCGACGTCGTCACGCCGATGAGCGGAGCGTCGAAGGACGAGCCGTTAATAGCGAGGGTCACGTTCGAGGGAACGACCAAGTCAATGTCGCCGGGCTGGTTTGAACCTTGCAAGCTTGTCGTCGCCGGTGGCTTGGGCTTTGGCTTGGTCTTGGACCAGCCCTTCGCGCAGTGGCCGTTGAACTTTTCCGACCTGACCTTGTTGTTAGTCAGCCGATAGCAAACAACTTTGGTGGTCTTCGCGGCACCACTTGCGGGCAAAACCGCCACCGTGATGAGACCGGCCGCGGCCAGCGATACCGCCGCGATCAATCTGAGTGATTTATTCATAACTGAACTTTCCTCCTAAAGAAAGGGATAACAAGTGACTTGACGATTCGACGGTCGAATGTTTTGCCAGAAGAAACCTAGGAACGGAAGGTAAACAGTGTGTGAATTGGAGTTACGTGCCAGGTGAAATGAAAGAGAAATCGAAGAAATTAATAAGAATTAATTATCAGTCGCAGCAGCTGTCGCGCCAACCGCAACTGACACAGCGAAAGTGAGCGTGCTCGGGGTTGAGGGACGACCCGCAGTGCGGACACTCCTCAAACACGGCCCAACGGCTCGAGCAGATCTCACCGACCTCCGAGAGATCCGGGGCTGAAGATGGCGTGTCGAGCGACATCGTTACATTCTGCACGAGCGAAACGCCGAAATCGTTCAATTACTCACAAAATCAAGAAAACTTTCCATATATTCAGTCAAATTTCACAAGGAGGCGCTGAGCTGTCCCAAGCGGTAGTGGGTGCGACAGAGGACTTGATAGTAAACCGCACCCTCGCTCACGTCGCCGGTCACAAACTGAGAGCCTTGACGCGCCACCACCCCGTCAACGACGCGAGCGTTACACCGACCTTTTTGGCCGCACCAGCACGATGAGGTGAGCGGCAGCTCATGCGCCCAGTCGGCGATGGCGAAGAGACGCGCCGAGGCCGGAAAGACGTTGAGGAGGAAGTCGGCGCACAACCCGAAGGCGTGCACGTCGACACCGTGGTCGTCCACCAGTTCGGCGAGTTCATCAATCTGCGACGCACTGGCGAACTGAGCTTCGTCGATCACGAGGACCTTCACGTTTCGTTCCAGAAGATCATGGACATTCTCTTTGATGCTGACGCCGGGCGGCACGGCCTCAGCCGCAGCCTCAATGCCGATGCGGCTGGTCACCATCCCCTCGTCACTTCGATCGCCGAAGGTCCACAACGCGACGTCGCTTCGTCCCTCTCGAAGTTGCCAACAGAGTTGCAACGCGAGCGTGGACTTGCCGGCGGTCATGGTTCCGTAGGTAAAGGTGAGTTCAGCCATATCTTCTTCTCGGACGCTTCAGGTTACCGCCGACCCTCACCTCTGCTTGTCGTCTCGTGCTCGCGTCCCTTCTCATTAGATTGGCTCGATGGAGCCAATCATGCGAACGATTGCGTTCGTTCGCAACGAACGACGAGAACTCGCCGATGACAATTGGGACGACTTCGTTTCCACCATCGAGTTGGCCGACGACGTGCCCAGCGCGTCGCTGCGCGGTCTCGAGGAGTTCTCCCACGTTGAGATCGTGTTCTTCGCCGGACTGGCGCAGAACGTGCCGCCCGGACCATGGCATCGACATCCCCGAGGCAACCCGCAGTGGCCCGACGTCGGCATCTTCGCCCAGCGCAACAAGGATCGACCGAATCGCCTCATGCTCTCGGTAGTGGCCCTCGAAAGCGTCAACACGCGCTCGCTCGTCGTCCGTGGTCTTGACGCAATAAATGACACGCAGGTTCTCGACATCAAGCCCGTCTACTCCTGGAGCGGTCCGCGCGGCGCACTTCGTGTGGCCACTTGGAGTGAGGAGCTCGGCGAAAACTACTTCTGAACTTCGGCGGTGCTGTGGCCCTGCGACTCGATCCAGGCGGCCACTTCGTCGCGCGTCGGAGAGGTCGCGGGGCCCAGACGACTGATCGACATCGCCGCGGCGGCGTTGGCCCATCTCGCCGCGGCGAGAGCGTCGTGACCACTGGCGAGCTCGGCCAGAAAGACACCGTTGTGTACGTCGCCTGCGCCATTGGTGTCGACCACCGTCGTGGGAAAGCCCGCGACCACGAATCCCGGCCGATGATTTCTCGCGACTACGCAGCCTTTCGCGCCGGTGCGTATTACTACGTTCAGTCGGTCGTTCATTGAGGCGAGTGACGTCGCACCCGCGAGCGCGTCCTCGTCGTTCGCGAGCATCGCACCTTCCCGGGCGTTGCAGAGCAGCCACGTCGAGAGCACCAAAATCGACTCAAGGTTCGCTTTGGGAATATCCTGCATTCGCGTCGCGGGGTCAAAGGCAATCGTGACGCCCGATGGGAGCTTCGCCAACCACGCCAGGACGCGTTCCGCGGAGTCGTCGTACATCACGTTGTAGCCCGAGACCAATACGTAATCACCGTCTCGCGCGTCGAGAGAGTCCAGATCTGACGAGCGAAGCGTGGCCTCGGCGCCGGGCGAGGTCACGAACGATCGCTCCCCGTCGGGTTCGAGCAACACCAGGCAGATGCCCGTGTCGAGGTTGTCATTTATTTCAATTGGTGACGCGATCCCCTCCTCTTCGAGCGCCAACGTCGCGATCGACGAAAAAGGACCGCTGCCGAGCCGCCCGGCGTAGACCACGTGGAGGTGATGACGAGCGGCGGCGCTCATGGCGTTGAAGCCTCCTCCGGTCGTTATGAGCTGATCGCTCGCCAGCGCGTCACCCGCGCGCGTGGGCAGCGCAGTGATCTTCAAGACGACGTCAATCAAAACGGTGTCGAGACAGAAGAGCCGTGTCGCGTCGCTCATTGCTCAACCCTAGTGAGACGTTCGTGAAGTTTCTAACGACAGATTGGTCTTCGATGTTCGATAGTTAACCTGGCGCTACCTACAATTCATGCCAGCGGCGCACGAGAGTGTCGCGAGGAGGCGCCGTGAGTGACGAAGTAGCAGAGCGACTCGACAGCGGTGGCGTCAACGCGCTGCGCATCGAAGAGAACGGCATCAACGTCATCGCCGAAAACGAGCGACGAGGGCTGCCTCGCGAACTCTTCTGGCCCTGGTTCGGCGCCAACGTCTCCGTGCTCGGTCTTAGCTACGGCTCCTTCGTGCTCGGATTTGGCATCTCCTTTGTCCAAGCCGTCGTGGTCGGCCTGATCGGCATCGTCTTCAGTTTCTGGCTCTGCGGTGTGATCGCGACCGCCGGCAAGCGAGGATCGGCTCCGACCATGGTTCTGAGCCGAGCCGCCTACGGCGTGCGAGGAAACCGGCTGCCTTCGGCAATCTCCTGGCTGCTCTGCGTGGGTTGGGAGACTGCCCTTACCGTCATTGCCGTGCTCGCGACCTCCACCGTCTTTACGCGCATCGGCTGGAGCGGTGGTACCACCGTCAAGATCGTCGCGATGCTAATCATCGCCGGACTCATCATCGCGGGTGGCGTGATGGGCTTCGATCTCATCATGCGCATGCAGGCGGTCATCACGGTCGTCACCGGTCTCTTGACGATCGTGTTCATCGCACTCACGTTCAAGCACATCAGTTGGCACGCCGTCAGTCACGTGCACAGTGGATCGTTCGAACTAACAATCGGTGCGTTGGTCTTCGTGATGACGGGCTTTGGACTTGGTTGGGTCAACGTCGCCGCGGACTACTCGCGTTATCTCCCGCGAGGAGCATCCTCGCGGGCCGTCGTCTGGTGGACAACCTTCGGCGCCGCCATTGCGCCGATCGTGTTGCTCTTCTTCGGCCTGCTACTCGCCGGGTCCTCGTCATCACTATCGAGCGCCGTCGGTGACAATCCCGTCGGGGCACTGGCCAACCTTTTGCCCACGTGGTTTTTAGTTCCTTTCGTCATCGTCGCCATCTTGGGATTGGTCGGCGGCGCGGTGCTCGACATTTACTCCTCCGGACTCGCCTTGCTGTCCGCGGGACTGAAGATTCCTCGTTACGCGGCGGCGGGCGTGGACGGTGTGATCATGCTCGTCGGCACCATCTATCTCGTGTTCATCAACAAGAACTTCCTCGGGCAGTTCGAGGGCTTTCTCATCACGATCGGCGTATTAATCGCGGCGTGGTGTGGCGTCTTCCTGGGCGATCTCCTGCTCCGCCGGAAGAACTACGTGGACGCTGACCTCTTTCGCTCGAACGGTCGTTACGGCGACTTGCGTCTCATTCCTATTGCGATCACACTGCTGTCGAGTGTGCTCGGACTCGGACTCGTCACTAACTCCGCCGCGTCGTGGCTGAGCTGGCAGGGCTATCTCCTCGGGCCACTCGGTCTAGGTGGCAAGAGCGGCAATTGGGCCTACGCCAATCTCGGCGTGCTCGTGGCGCTGGCTCTGAGTTTCCTGCTCACGCTCCTCTTCACTCGCGTCGACGTCGCACGCGAAGAGTCACTCGTATAACCCAGCCATCTCAACAATTCGGTGACGAGACGTACGTAGACTGTTGTTGGGTCTGGTGAAGGAGAAGCAATGCGCATCGGTGTTCTGACGGCGGGGGGTGACGCGCCCGGCTTGAACGCCGCCGTCAAGGCCATCGGCGAAAGCGCGTTGCGCGACGGTCACGAGATCATTGGCATCGCCAACGCCTGGGAGGGCCTCGCCAAAGAGTTCGACGGCGTCAATCTCACCGAGGCCGACCTGCGAGGTGTGATCGGTATGGGCGGCACCATTCTCGGCACCGCCCGGTTCAATCTCGACAAACCCGAGGGCGGTCGTGACGCCGTGCTGAAGGCCATAGATGAGCATCTCGACGCGCTCATCGCCATCGGCGGAGACGGCACGCAACGCATCACCAACTGGCTCGCCGAACGGGGCGCCCCCGTCATTGGCGTCCCGAAAACTCTGGACAACGATCTGCCGGGCACCGATTTCTGCATTGGCTTTGACACCGCCATAAATATTGTCGCCGAGTCGTTGGATCGCCTGCACACGACCGCAATCTCTCACCACCGAGTTATCGTCGTCGAAACCATGGGGCGCTCCACGGGTTGGGTCGCCGCGCTAGGTGGGCTGGCGGGCGGCGCCGACTTAATCATGATCCCCGAATTTCCTGTGGCCATGGATCAGATCATCGCGCACCTCAATCGACGACGCTCGGCGGGCATCGTCTACTCACTGGTCGTCGTCGCCGAAGGGGTAGACCTCGCCTCGCTCGGGGGTACCGAGCCGAGTGAGTTTTCGAACGAAGGAATCGGCGCCGTTCGCCACGCCACCCGTGGCGTCGGACCCTTCGTGGCCGCGCGTATTGAAGAGCTCGGCGACTTCGAAGTTCGTACGACGGTCCTCGGGCACCTCCAGCGTGGCGGTAGCCCCTCGGCGCGCGATCGAATCTTTGCTACCCGCGTGGGCACCGCCGCTTATGACGCGGCGATCGCCGGCAAATTCGGCATGATTCCCGTGGTGCGCGAAGACAACGTCGTACTCGTGCCTATCTCTTCGATCGCCACCGGCAAACGAAAAGTGCCCCGAGAGATCTTCGACCTCTGCTCGTCGTTCTTCTAAGACTCCGCCCCTACTCCTCGTCGCTCAGCACCTCGTCGAGATGTCCGAGCACGCGCGGCCAAGCGTCTTGGTGGCGACGCGCCGCCGCCTCGTCGTAAAAGCCGCCGTGCGTGAGTCGCAGCAACGTTCCCGAGTCCAGCGCCGAGAGTCCCACGCGAACGACCGTCTCGGCCCCGTCGGTCCCGGTCATGCCGGTCACCCAGGTGAGTTCGATGAGCTGGTCGCGCTCTAACTGGAGGAAGCGGCCGTAGTGGGGATGATGGACTCCTTCAAAGTAGGTATCGAACCAGAAGGCACGGTCAACGACCGGGTCCATCGACACGTACCCGGGTGAGGCGAACCAAGCGTCGAAGCGATGGGTCCAGGCCTCGAAGATCGCCGCGGGCGACGCGCGCATGACGTGCTCGACCACGAACGAGTGATCGACGCCGCTCGGAACTCTTCGCTCGTCCATGGGACTTCCTCGTTCGACCCGCACCGCTCTTCGAAACATACCGCGCAGCGGCGAATCGAGCGAAGGGACGGAGCGTCGTAGACGCCGCGCCGCCAGGTATATTGACCTACACGACGGGGCCGCTTCGTTCGGCCTTACTACTGGGACGTTGCACTGGAGAGCGATGAGCATTGAGCAGATTCCGGGCCCGATCGCCCTCGTCGGTTCGGGCGAGTACCTGCCCGAGATGGCTGACGTCGAAGCCGGACTGATCGCCGGACGCGCACCTCGCTACGTCCAACTCGCTACCGCCGCGGTGCAAGACGGTCCGACCGTCGTCGAACACTGGCACCAACTCGGCATCGCCCAGGCCAAGCGCCTCGGTGTGGAGGCGGTGATTGTGCCAGTGAATGATCACGACGACGCCAACGACCCGGCCTTCGCGGAGATGATTGGCGGCGCGGGTCTCATCTATCTCTCCGGCGGTGATCCGAACTATCTGGCCGACGCACTGCGAGATTCCCTGGTCTGGGGCGCCATCGAGGCCGCCTGGCGCGCGGGCTCGGCGTTGGCGGGCTGCAGCGCGGGGGCGATGGCACTCGGAGCGTGGATTCCCTCATTGCGTCATCCGCGCCGGGGCAGCACGGCGGGCCTTGGGCTCCTGCCGCACTTGGGCATCCTCCCTCACTTTGACGCCTTCGCCGCGCGTGTGCCCGATCTCTTAACGAGGTTCGTTCTCCCCGATGAGTCCTCGATGTCGATCTTCGGTGTGGACGAGAAGACGGCGATGGTGGGCGGCCCCACGAAGTGGACCGTGCAAGGACATCAGAGCGTGTGGCGTCTTACGTCCAAGGGACGAGAAGAGTTTCCGCTGGGCTCAAAGGTCACCACGCTCGCTTGACGCTACGAGGTACGGGCCCCCGAGGTGGCCGCGAGTTTGTCGAGGTGGTAGCGGATCTGAATCGACGCCGCCGCACCTTCGCCCACGGCCGACGCCAACTGCTTGGTCGAACCGCGCCGAACGTCGCCGGCGACGAAGACTCCGGGCACGTTCGTTCGAAACTGCTCGTCGCTCACGATGAACCCTCGTTCATCCAATTCGAGTTCACCGTGCAAGAACTCCGTGTTGGGGTCGAGGCCGATAAAGACAAATGCACCAGACGCGTCGTGGCGTTGACGACCTCCGCCGACGCGGTCCTCGAGTTCGACGCTCTCGAGCTTGCCGCTTTTCCCCGAGTGAAACCCCACGACTTTGCTGGACGTGATGACCGACATCTTGGGGTGTGCCAGGACTTTGTCCTGGAGAAGCCGACTGCCGGCGAGCATGTCGGAGAACTCCACCACCGTGACGTGGTCCGCGAACTGCGTGAGGAAGAGTCCCTCTTCTAAACCACTGTTACCGCCCCCAATGACGAGTACTTCTTTGGCGCCCCGATAGAACGGCCCATCGCACGTCGCACAGAAATGGATGCCCGCACCGATGAGATCGGCCTCTCCCTCGGCGCCGGTGCGCCGATAGATAGACCCGGTGGCGATGAGCACGGCGCGGGTGCGGTACGTGTCGCCTGTCGCGGTCGCCACCGCGAGCCAATCACCCCCGTCGGGTTTCACGTCGGTGACGGCGACCGCCTGGAGGATCTCCACGCCGTAGCGCTCGGCCTGGCGACGCATGCGATCAGCCAGTTCGTGCCCGGCCACGCCGTCAGGAAAGCCGGGATAGTTATCCAGTCGCTCGGTCACGCCCGCTTGCCCGCCGGGCGCCGACTTTTCGATGATGAGGACGCTCTGGTTTTCACGGGCGGCGTAGATCGCGGCGGTGAGGCCCGTCGGTCCGCCGCCGACGATGATCACGTCGTAGGTCGACGATTTCGCTGAACGAACGAGACCCAGCTTCTCGGCCAGCTCGTCGTTGCCCGGCTCCGTGAGATGCGAGCCGTCCGGAAAGAGGATCGTGGGTATCGAGCGACTTCCCCCGTTGACGCGTTCGACAATCTCAGTGGCCTCGGGGTGCTGCTCGAGATCGATGAATTCGTAGGCGACACGCTGTTCGGCGAGGAACTCCTTCGCCCGGCGACAGTCGGGACACCAGGTCGCGCCGATGACGGTAATCGTGTCAGTCGACAGTTCCATAGAGAACCTCCACCTCTGAGTCGACGCAACGAGAGCGTCGAGAGGTCAGGCTAGCGGCCTCGGCGCCGCTGATAGGTCAGCACCACGACGCCCTCTTTGGTGGTGGCCAGGTCGGTGAAGTTCCACAACGAGGTGTCGAGGCCGGCTTCGAAAAGATGGTTGCCCGCGCCCACGATCACCGGGTGAATCCAGAGCCGATACTCATCGACGAGGTCGTTGCGCTGTAAGTAGCGCACGAGGTCTCGGCTTCCAACGACCACCAGGCCGTTACCCGGTTGCGCCCGCAGGTCAGCGATCGACTCAGCGACATCGCCTTGGAGGAGTGTCGCGTTCCACTCGACTTTGCGGAGCGTTCTTGACACGACGAACTTCGGCATGGCGTTCATTCGATCGGCCAAGCCCTGAAGACCGGAGATGGTGGGCCACACGTGGGCAAATGCTTGATACGTCTTTCGACCCAGTAACAACGCGTCGGCGTCGAGCATCTGGGTGACCATTAGTTTGAGGTGATCGTCGCCGATGAACTGCTGCTGCCAGCCGCCGCGGGGAAACTCGCTCGCGTCACCCGGCGACTGCATCACTCCATCGAGGGAGAGAAACTCCTGCACGATGACTGGTCTCATGTCCACCCCCTCTGTCGTAGAAGATACTTCGTCCTTTACGACCGCCTGACCTAGCGTGAGCGCTATGCGCGCCGTGGTGAGTTGTCCCGAGGATCACTGACGGTGTCAGGCGAGATCGACCTTTCGCCGGGCTCGGCATCGAAGCACCCTGTCGCCAGTCTCGTCGCCTTCGGCCAAGTCGGATTCGCCGTCTTCATAGGCCTCTGCGTGGTACTGCACCCCGGCTACGTCATCAAGGCCAACGAGGGCGGCATCAGCAACTTCGGCGTGCATCTCAAGACGGTTGTGCCCTACAGCCTCGCCCTAGTGCTGCCCGCGGGACTGACCTACCGCGCTTCGCGGCTCATCGACGCCTCGAGTGACCCGCTTGGCTACCTACGAACGGTGCTGCGCTTTTACAGCGTGCTGATCTTGCTCACCTTGCTGACCACCTACACCTACAAAATCGACACTGCTTTCCGAGATCTCCACGTGGGAGTCGGGGTCGTCATCACGATCTTCGAATTAGGGGCTTCGCTGTGGATGTACCGCGAGTTGAGAGCCCTGGTGGCCGTTCTGAGTTTGGAGTTAGTGGGCTTCGTGCTGGCGACGCTGACCATATTCGGTGCTCTGCATTTGTTGTTCGCGACCCAGATGCTCAGTGGGGTCGCGTTCGCGATCCTGCTGGTGCAAACGTGTCGAGTGTTGACTACACCGAGCCGATGATCTCGCGACGGTACGCCTCGATCGTCCCCTCCGGGTCATCGTGCATGAGATAGAGGGAGAACTGATCGACGCCAAGCTCGGAGAGTTGGCTGAGGCGCTCTCGATGCTGAGCGACCGGCCCAAGCACGCAGAAACGCTCGATGATCTCGTCGGGCACGAACTCGGCGTCGGGATTACCGGCTTGGCCGTGGTGGCTGTAGTCGTAGCCCTTTCGACCCTTGATGTAGTCGGTTAGCGCGGGCGGGATCACGCTGTCGGTGCCGTAGCGTTCGACAATGTCGGCCACGTGGTTGCCCACCATGCCACCGAACCAGCGCACCTGGTCGCGCTGGTGCGCGAGGTCATCTCCGACGTAGGCCGGTGCGGCCACGCAGACCTTGTACGCCGCGACGTCGCGACCGGCCTCGCGACGTGCCGCGCGCGCTCTCTCGATGGCCCACTTCACGATGAAGGGGTCGGCGAGCTGCAAGATGAGGCCGTCGGCCCTAGACCCCGCGAGCGCGAGCGCCTTCGGGCCATACGCCGCCATCCACACGTCGAGTTGCCCATCCTTGACCCACGGGATTTTGACGCTTCGATCATTGAGCGTGGCCTCACGTCCTTCGACCAACTCCTTGATCACGCCCATGCACGACGAGAGGGTGGCCAGTGACGCGGGCGTGCCGCCCGTGACGCGCAGCGCCGAGTCGCCGCGTCCGATTCCGCAGATGGTTCTCGGCCCGAACATCTCGTTGAGCGTCGCGAAGAGCGACGCGGTCACGGTCCAGTCGCGCGTGATCGGGTTCGTCACCATCGGACCGACCATGATCGATGAGGTGGCGCTCAGAATCTGGGAGTAGATGACGAAGGGCTCTTCCCAGAGCACACACGAGTCGAAGGTCCAAAAGTGCGAGAACCCGGCGTCTTCGGCACGCTGGGCCAACTCGATGACCCGCCTCGCTGGCGCGTTGGTTTGGGCGACGAGGCCGAAATTCATCCTCAGTAGCCCCGGGCGACAGGCTGATTCATCGGAGGAAACCGTTCTCGCGACGGTGTAGGAACTGGCCCGAGCCCGCTCGACCGACGTAGCGATTGTCCTCGATGACGACCGTGCCGCGCGAAAGCACCGTTTGTACCCGACCCTTGATCGTCATACCCTCGTAGGCCGAGTAGTCCACATTCATGTGATGGGTTTCGGCGGAGAGGGTCTGCGTGGCGTTCGGATCGTAGAGCACGAGGTCGGCATCAGAGCCCGGTGCTATGAGTCCCTTTTTGGGAAAGAGCCCGAAAATTCGCGCCGGCGTGGTCGACGTCACTTCGACCCAGCGTTGCAGCGAGATCTCGCCTTGATCGACGCCCTGGAAGATCAGATCGAGTCGGTGCTCGATGCCCGGAATGCCATTGGGAATCTTCGAGAAGTCTCCGAGACCAAGCTCCTTTTGTTCTTTGAAGCAGAAGGGACAGTGATCGGTGGACACGACACTGAGATCGTCGGTTCTTAGTCCGCGCCACAGATCAGCGTGAGTGCTTTCGCTGCGCAACGGTGGCGAACAGACGAACTTCGCCCCCTCGAAGCCCTCGCGCGCGAGATCGGCGTTGGAGAGGAAGAGATACTGCGGACAGGTCTCGGCGAAGACACTCTGACCACGGTCCCTCGCGCTCACGACTTCTTCGAGCGCCTCGGCCGCCGAGAGATGCACGATGTAGAGCGGCGCACCGGCGACGCGCGCGAGCTGAATGGCGCGATGGGTGGCCTCGCCCTCGAGCAACGAGGGCCGCGTGGACCCGTGAAAGCGTGGGTCGCCCTCGCCGCGGGCCAGCGCTTGGGCGACTAAGACGTCGATGGCGATGCCGTTCTCCGCGTGCATCATGATCGTCGAGGCGTTCGTCGCCGCCTGCTGCATGGCGCGCAGGATCTCTCCATCGGTGGAGTAAAACACGCCCGGGTAGGCCATGAAGAGCTTGAAGCTGGTCACACCCTCATCAACTACGAGATCCATCTCCTTGAGTGATGCGTCGGTCACGTCCGAAACGATCATGTGAAAGCCGTAGTCGATGGCGCACTTTCCATCGGCCTTGGCGTGCCAGGCATCGAGGCCCTCTCGCAGGCTCTTGCCTTTGGATTGGATGGCGAAGTCGATGATCGTGGTCGTGCCCCCGAAGGCCGCCGCGCGAGTGCCGGTTTCGAACGTGTCGACCGAGTGCGTTCCCCCGAAGGGCATCTCCATGTGGGTGTGACCGTCGACGGCACCCGGCACGACGTAGAAGCCCGTCGCGTCGATCACGCGATCGACGCTCTCGCGCCAGGAGTCAGAGACCGACGACCCGGGCTCTACCAGTCCGGCAACGATCTCGCCTTCAACGAGAACATCGGCCACGAATGGTCCACTCGCGTTCACCACCGTGCCACCGCTAATCAAGGTCTTCATGGCGACTCCTCTCTTCTTAGGCTCAACCACCCGACTACGGCGTGACCAGATCTTCGTAGCTGTCGGGCCGTCGATCACGATAGAAGGCCCACGTATGGCGGACCTCTTTCAGCACGCTCATGTCGAGGTCGCGCACGATCACTTCGTCTTCACTTTCCGAGGCCGCCTCGCCCACCAGCTGCCCGCGCGGACTGACGAAATATGACGAACCATAAAAACTGTTATCGCCGAGCTCTTCAACGCCCACACGGTTGATGGCGCCCACGAAGTACTCATTGGCGACTGCGGCGGCCGGCTGCTCTAGGTTCCAGAGATACGCCGAAAGCCCACGACTGGTCGCCGACGGGTTGAACACGATCTTGGCGCCAGCGAGTCCGAGCGCCCGCCAGCCTTCGGGAAAGTGGCGGTCGTAACAGATGTACACACCGATGGGCCCGACGGCGGTGTGAAAGACCGGGTAGCCCAAGTTGCCCGGTCGAAAGTAGTACTTCTCCCAGAATCCGTGCACTTGAGGAATGTGGTGCTTGCGGTACTTCCCGAGATAGGTGCCGTCAGCGTCGATCACCACGGCGGTGTTATAGAAGACACCCTCCTGCTCGACCTCGTAGATTGGCACGACCAGCACCATGTTCGTCTCTTTGGCGAGTTCTTGCATGAGTTCCGTCGTGGGACCAGGTATTGATTCGGTGTAGGAGAAGTACTCGGGGTCCTGCACCTGACAGAAGTACGGCCCGTAGAAGAGCTCCTGAAAACAGAGCACTTGGGAACCTTGGCTGGCGGCCCGTCGAGCGAGAGCCACGTTGGCCTCAATCATGGACTGCTTGTCGCCGGTCCACTTCGTTTGGACCAGCGCCGCGCGCACAATTTCCTTGTCGTCGGACTCATTAGCCATTCTTCACCTCGGTGCTTTCCTCTGAACGCGGATACTAGACCCGAAGCGCCGACACCATTGTCAAAACATCGGTGGCGTTAGGGTCGTGACGTGCGCGCGAAGGAGTCTCTCGTCGATGTCGGCTTCAAGGCGCTCAACGTGTTTCACCGCAGCGTTATCAGCCTCAGTCGTGGTCGAATAGGCCGTTCAGCCTTCGGCATGCCCGTCGTTGAACTTCGCACGATGGGCCGCGTCTCGGGCCGTACGCGCTCGGTCATTCTCACCGCACCCATCATCGATGAAGGGCGAGTGGTTCTGGTCGCGTCGAAAGGCGGCGACGATCGCGACCCCGAGTGGTATCGCAACATCCTGGTCCATCCTGATGTCGAGCTCGTGATCGCCGGTGAACGACATCGCATGCGTGCGCGTAACGCCACGAAAGAGGAGAGAGACGAACTGTGGCCTCGGGTGGTGTCCGTCTATCGCCACTACAACACGTACCAACGTCGCGCCCACCGGGAAATCCCTGTGGTGATCTGCGAACCGTGATAAAGATTTTCGATCCGGCGTCGCGAAAGTCGTCAGTCGAAGAAGGAGTACGTCGTCAAGACCGTTTCATTTGGGTGCAGGTCGCGAACGGACTTCCAGTAGCGGACCCAGTGACTCGTGTAGCCGTCGGCTCGGTCTCGCTCCTCGCTGGCCAGTGCGTACATGAGTTCGCGGAGTTGTGGTTCACGCTTGCTCTCGGCTTTTAGCCACTCAGAGACAGTCACGTGATCGTGCTGTCGACCGAGAATCTTCTGTAGAGAGATGAGTCGAAGCGTGAACTCCTCACTAGAGGGTCCGAGCACGTAGGAAAACGCGCGCGTCAAATACACCGTTCTCTTGACCGTTCTACGCAGTGCGTGCAGTAGCTCGTCGGACTCGTCGTTCTTCGCTTTCTTCGCAGCTTGGCGAAGGTTGCGCCACGAGAGGCGAACTGCCTCTTGGACGACGGGGCGAGCCATCGCCGGTGACACCGCATTGGACGGCAGCGACGTTCGCAACCCGCTGATGGCTGTCAGGGTCTCTTGAAAGACCGAAGATTCGACCAGGGCATCGCTCGAGCGCTGCATCTCACGACGTTCCTCGGCGACCCTCGCCATTAGTTGACGACCTTCGACGCTCGACGCTTGATCACCCAGAGCTTTTAAGACTCGGGATTCGAGAATTTCCGCGTCACGAAGGCGACCCAGTGGTCGGCCGATTTCGTGGAGTTGACGTATGAAAGCTTCGGCGTTGAGCGTCTCGTCCAGATCCGTCAAGGCTTCCAACTCGTACTCGAATCGACGAATGGCGATTCGAAGTTTACGAACTGACCCCGGGTCGTCGGCGTCGCCGTCGAGTCGATTTTTGCGCAGCACCTCCTCTGCGGTAGTGATCTCCTCTCGCGCGACGTTCGCGACACCACGAACCAGCACTCGAACGATCAGGCGCACATCGTCGGTGCCCCGAAAATCACTCACTCAGGACCACCCCGCGAACAACCACCCAGCGAATACTCGTCTTCCGCGGCGAAGTCTGAGACACGTAAACCTCAAGGCACGGGCAGTGTCGTCGATGAGAAGAGAAGCGTGTCCCTGATGACTCATGAAGCATCTCTCCCTCTGCCCTCAAGGCAAAGGCTAACCGTGGTGCCACGGCGTCCAAAATCTGGTCGCCTATTGGCGCTGGTGCCCCCGGCAGGATTCGAACCTGCGCTCACGGTTTAGGAAACCGATGCTCTATCCCCTGAGCTACGGGAGCATTACTGGTTCTCGACTTCTTTTGAGACAACGCAACCGCGCGGGCACAACCTCAGCACAACCTCGGAGAAATAGTGCCTCGCTCTTCGCGATTCCTCTCCTCCATTCAAACACGCCGGGTGGGACTGAGAGAACGTCAATGTAATCTAAGGGTCGCCAGAAAGGTTCCCTATGGCTCCTACGTTTCAGCGCGGTCTGCTTCCTCTCAATGAAGAGAAGAACGCTCGATTCAAATTCGCCGAGGAGTATGGCTTCACATTTCCGACTCCGACGTATCCGATAAATAAGAGTTCCGGTATCACGGACTATGGGATGGATGGAAATGGCCCGGACCCGACGCTGACCGTCAACGACGGACGTCCGGTTGGTGACTGCGCTGTCGCTGCGACCCCGGCTCACGCGAACATGATCACCGCGGTCATGGCTGGTCTGGCGCTTGACGAGAACACGATGACATCCAATGAGGCCGTCGCGCTCTATTTCACCTACGAGGCCGAGGTCGCCGGAGTTTCTTGGCGCCCTCCCGCTACCGGGGACTGGGTGGCACCAGCGGGCTTGGACAACGGGGTGGATCTTGGTGACTGGCTGCTCTGGCTCTTTCAGCGAGGACTCGTCAAGGGGTTCGTGAAGATTCAACTTTTAGATCTGGACGCGGCGCTCGAAATTTTCGATGTCGTGGTGGTTGGAGTAATCCTCAACCCCGACGCTGACGAACAGTTCGAGAATGGCGAAGCCTGGAACGTAAGCCCGGGCGACGAGCCTGACTCACAAGACGGCCACGCCGTCTTGTACTTAAAGGCGATGACGCCAACGGGGCCGTTCGTCTGGTGCTCCTGGGGTCAGCAACAGCCCTCTACCCTCGCCTGGAAGAACGCCTGTCTCCAGCAAGCCTTCGCGATAGTCACCGACCCGGACGCCGTCGCGTCCTTCTACGGCCAACTGGAGGCGGATCTCAAGGCCCTAAACGGCACCTAGCCCCCGTTCGTTCACGCGAGCACGTAGTAATTGCGCGCTTCTCCTGGTCGCAATTTTTCCAACAGGTTCAGTCGTTCTCCACGGTGTAGTCCCAGTAGGCGACGACGTGCTTGTGATCGGGTGCCCACTGCATCATCCCCTCACCCACGAGCTCGTATGCCCGCAATTTGAACGTGACTGTTTGACCGGGGCGAATAAAGCGGGGCGGGGCGTGCTCGCCAGGAACGAGGCCCATCAAGAAAACTGAGCCGAGGTGATCCACGGAGTGAAAGTCAGCAATAGAAATGGGTACGTCGGCGCTCGCGTCTTTCATCATGACAGTCCAGGTGCACGTCGTGGCCGGGGGCTGATCGGGCAGTCCCTCGCCGGGAACGACCGGTCCGCTCACGGTGATGCGCACGTGAAACGTTCTGGTTTCGACCAAGACCGGTAACCCTTCGATCTGCAGCGCCGGTTTTGCCATCGTTCCCATCAAGACTGCATCGACGTGGGGATTAAGCGTCTTCTTTGGAAGGAATGAGGGATACACCGCTCCCGAACTGGCGCACCCCGCGAGTGCGATGGCGCACACCGCCACCGCCACCACGCGCTTAAGGCCGGACCCAAAGACCCGACCCCAAGCACGTTCGAAAATACGAGGTGTTATTTCCATCGACGAGGTGACGCCCGTTTAACCGTTGGCGCCGTTTGCTCCGTTCTTACCTGGCACGCCGGGTTCGCCGTTGCCACCGTTGCCGCCAGGAGCACCAGGCTTTGTACCGACGCCGTTGCCGCCGTTGCCGCCGTTGCCGCCGTTGCCCCACGTGCCGTTGCAGGGAGGCGTGTCAGCGGGAGAAGTTGAGGCGCCCGTCGAAGTCAACCACACGCCGCTGCTCCACTCCTCGGGTGGACAGGCACCATTGCCGCCGTTGCCGCCGTTGCCGCCAGAGCCCGCAGGCGTTGTGCCATTGCCTCCCGAGCCGCCGTTGCCGCCGCTCGTTCCGCAACCAGCTGCGCCAGCGGTGCCACCGGTTCCACCGTCAGCGCCTTTGCCATTCTGCCCGTTCGCCCCAGTCTCTCCGAGCCTCACGAGGAATGGGCAGTACAGCGTGGACGAGCCGGAGCCGCTGACCGCATTGAATCCGGGCGGGGTCGTTACCGCAGTAAAGGACTGCGCCGTGAACACATCCGGACCGAAGGCGGCGAGGCCAGCTTGCGCTGCGTAACCGATGTGGCCTTGGCCGTCAAGGCCGCCACAGACGGTGCCAGCAGCGAGTGGCGTGTCCGCGTTGGAAGGGTTGGTGCAGGTCCTTCCGGTCAAGAAGAGATCCTCCAGCGTACGCAGCATGCTGTAGTGGTTGTAGTACGTGCTCGAGACGGTGCCGGGCTTGATCAGCGGGCTAATCAGCACGGTGCCGGTGTCGCCCCCGCCGGGCGTGAAGTCGGTCGGGTCGTACAGAGGGTCAGCCGTGACACATCCGGCCGTCGTTGCCGCGGCCGACACGCTCGGACAAGCCGTACCACCGACCGTGGACGTCGCGCCCTCGGCGCTCAAGGTGATCGTGCCATCGAGTGATGAAGTCAGATCGACCGGCTGCCCCGCGTCGCTGAGCAGCTGGAAGGAGCCGACCCACGGCTTGGCGTAGTTGTTGGACGACAACTTGTCGCCCGAGTTAGACGCCAGCGAAACGGGTCCGGTGTCGCTCACCTCTCCAACGAAGGTGTCGGGCGGGATGCCGGGACCTGAGACTAGGCGGCCCGTGTCGTCGGCGTTGATCTCCGAGTCATAAACGAGGCTCGATCCATCCGAGCCGAGACCCGGTTCGCTAGCCGCGCCCGGCGAACCGTCTAAGTACGGACTTTCACCAGTCAGGCCGGTGGGACGGTCGATGAAGGCCGAGGCGCCCGGTCCGGGCTGGAGCTGTTCACCCGTCGAATTCGTGACCTCGGGGTCGTTCGGACCGGTCGGCTCCGTGTCTACGTTGGTGCCGTTGAGGTGCTCACCCGCCTGGTCGGTGAGGACTCCGTAGGCACCGTAGAGAGAGTCAGCACCCGGTGCCAAGGTACCCGGGGCACCAAAGGTGGGCTGATCAGCCGGCGCGGAGGCGGTGGTCGCTTCGCCCGGTGCAGGGACATTGTTGAAGCTGTTTCCCACGGTGAACGGAGGGTTGGCTTCGTCAAACGCGATGTCAATGAGCCCGCCGTCGGCAAAGGCCGCCGACTGCTCTATGAGAGGTATGTAGTAGCGGAGAAACAGATCGGCCGCGTAGAGGCCGCCCGTGTAGTTGAGCGGGGTAGTCGCTTCCGGGTCGTAGGACGGCAAGCCGGACGGCGTGTAGTCCGGCGTCCCGTTGGCGTTGAAGGCTCCCGAAAGGTTGTTGCCGGCGCAGGTGGCGTCGTGGGCGTCGCTGCAGTTGTCCGGTGTGATCCAGTTGAACGCCGGGACCTCGTTCGCCGGAAGGGTGAGGTCGTGCTCGAGGCCGTATACAGGGTCGTCAAGGTTGGTGATGTGGTTGGCGTCACAGTTGGTATCAGTTGCTCCCGTGGTTGGAGCACCTGGGCCATCGAACTCAGAGGTGCTTGGCTCGTTGAGCGCCGGCTGCGCCGGATACGTCACGCCGTTCTGCGTACCTGCGGACTCACCGGTGAGAGACGTGAACCATCCTGGCGGGAAGTGCTTGGCGACGTACTGGTCAGCGGGGTAACTGCCTTCAGCCGGCTGAGCACCCGTGAAACTCGAGACGTCGCCCGTCGGGGCGGTGAGACTAGTTGGATTCGTCACGGGGTTGGCCGCACTCGTTCCGGGGTAGCCACAGGCCCCGTCGTCGCGACCAGGCACCGTGTCGGTCACCCCGGGCGTGGCGCCGGTCACGTAGGTCGTTGAACCGACTGGCTGTTCACCTCCGAGATCTTGCGCGTACCCCTTCCACGGCACGCCCGTTGCGTTGAGCTGATTGAAGATGGTCGGCACGTCGGTCGGGTACACGCAACCGTTGTTGGCGAGTAACGCATCCACGCCACCGTGTACGAGGAGTTGGCCGTAGTTGCCGTTGCCCGTGCCCGTCGGGCTCGGTGTATTTGTGTTGGTGCCACTCGAATCGGTGGTGCCGTCGGTGTCGGTCGTAGTGCCCACTGTGCCATTGGTGATGATGCCGCTGTTGTTATTGGTCATGCTCGCCGTGGTGGCGCAGTCATCTTGCACGCCATACGAGGGAGCCTGACCGGACACCAGGGAGATGTAGTTGTCCATGCTGAAGTGACCAGTGCCGTAGTAGTTGGTGAGCAACGCACCCTGTTCCGGCAGCGTCTGCCATAGATACGTGTTCTGGTTGAGTCCCGAAAAGGTCTCGTCGTAGGACTTGTTCTCCAAGATGATGAGCCACACGTGTTTGATCGCACCCACGGGCGTGCCCGTCGACGTGATGACGCACTGCTCGTCAAAGGGCGCACCCCCACGAGGAGTCTGGAGACTGCTGCCGGCAGGACACTCTGTCGGCGTGGCGGACGACGTCGTCGTACCCACAAAGGCCGTTGAGATGCCCACACCAGAAATCGTGGCCACCATCGCGGCAACTAACAGTGCGATCGTCCAGGGACGACGCCTGGTTGAGTGTAAGAGTTTCATACGCCGGACCGTAGGCACGAATAATTACGCGTGGCCCTCCAGCGTTCGACGACAGTGCAGATCTTGTGTGACCACTCCTAATGGGTGTTACAACTCTGTGAGCCCTCCACGGCGAGGATTCATCCACCACGCGACGCCGTTTCGACAGCAGCGGCTGTCGTCAGTCTGGCGAATGTGACCTACGACGTCTAGTCCTTCGACGCAAGGAACTCCTCGACCACAGCTCGATACCTCTCGGGCTCTTCGACAAAGGGCATATGACTGGAGTCCTCAAAGATCTCCCAGCGCACGTCGGGAATGCGCTCGAAGAATGGATGGACTGTTGCGGGGGTCGCTTCGTCGAAGCGACCAGAGAGTAGCAACGTCGACGCGTTGATGTCGCGCACCTTGTCGACGACGCTCCAATCACGCAGTGTGCCGATGCAGAAGAACTCATTCGGGCCGTTCATCGTGTTGTACACCGTCGAGTCCTCCGCCATGATCTCGAAGGCTCGAACCACTTCAGGCGGATTAGGGACGACCCGACAGACGTGTAGGTCGTAGTACGCCTGAGTGGCGGCGAGGTACTCGGGGTTATTCGTCGTACCCGCTTCTTCGTGACGGTCGAGCGCCGCTTCGAGCTCAGCCGGCAACTCGGACCTAAGAATCTTGGCCTCGCTGGCCCACAGCGTCATTGAGGCTGGCGAGTTGCTCAGTATCAGTGCCCGAAGTCCCTCGGGGCGACGAATCGCGTGTTCGGCGCCCAACATGCCGCCCCAGGACTGGCCGAGCAGATGGTAGCGATCCGCGATGCCGAAGAACCCAAGAAGGTTGTCCAGTTCGTCAAGAAACAGCGCCACGGTCCAGAACTCGGGGCCTTCGTCGGGCAGGTGAGTGGAGCGTCCGCCACCGAGCTGGTCGTAGTGAATCACTGGTCGACCGGAACGGGCGATCTCGGCGAGGGAGAGCAAATAGTCATGCGAGCAACCTGGCCCTCCGTGCACCACGACGAGCGGCGTCATCGACGACGACAGATCGCCCGTGACGCGATACCACGTCTTGTACTCACGAAAGGGAACTACGCCTTCAACTACGTCGATGCCTGTCACTCACTCGACTGTAGAGCATGCGTCGTCGACGCAATCTCGTGATTCTTAATTCTCTCTTAGTCCACTTTGTCGCGTACTTGCAGTCGGCCCACCATGATGTTCGCGAGCAACACCTGAAAGGTTGACCAGTGAACTCTCTGCGGCGAGGAATTCGTAACGCGTTCCGTAACAGCATGCGAACGGTCGGCGTCATCGTCATCTTGGCCGTCGCCATCGCCATCTCCATCTCGATGCTGATCGCCCGCGACGCCGTGAACACGAAGATCAACTCGGTTCGAGCCTCGACCGGCAACACGATCACCGTCTCGCCCAAGGGATTCTTCGGCTTTAGCGGCGGCGGCACGCCATTGACGACAACGGAGATCAACGGGCTCTTGAACTTAAAGAACGTGACCGCCGTGCAAGAGTCGCTCAGTGAAGAGTTGTCCACCAAGGACACCTCGCTGACGTCGCCCACGCCATCCGGCTCGCTCGGTCAGCAGTTTGGCGGCTTCGGTGGCGGAGGTGGATCATCATCCGGTTCGACGACGTTTACGATTCCGGTGCGTCTCATCGGTACAAACTCTCCCGGCAACGCGCTCGTCGGCGGCGCTAACGGCGGTGGCACCGAAAAGTTGACCTCGGGCACGTCGTTTAGTCCCACGTCAAAGGCCGACGTGGCGCTCGTTGGTCAAACCCTGGCCACCAAAAACAAATTGAAGGTGGGCTCGACGTTCACCGTCTACGGCAAGACCGTGACCGTGGTCGGTATCTACAACTCCGGCTCCACCTTCGCTAACTCCGACGTCCTCATGCCACTCGCCACCGTGCAGACGCTGGCGTCAGCCACCGGTCAGGTCACTGACGCGACGGTCGTCGTGAACAACATCAACAACGTGAACAGCGTCACGAAGGCGATCAGCGCGAAGCTCGGATCGAAGGCGGACGTGACTTCGACCGAGGCCACCGTGGCGAGTGAACTGGCGCCGCTCAACACGGTGAAGACCATCTCGACCTACACCCTCTTCGGTGCGGTCATCGGTGCGGCCATCATCTTGCTGCTCTCCATGCTTATGATCGTGCGCGAACGCCGACGCGAGGTCGGGGTCTTGAAGGCGCTCGGCGCTCCGAATCGCTCCATCATCGGACAGTTCATCGCCGAGTCGACCACGTTCACCATCCTCGGCTCGGTCGTCGGCTTCCTGGTCGGCATCGCGCTCAGCAGTCCCATCACCTCGGCACTCGTCAGCGCGTCAGGGTCATCGACGCCGAGCGGCTTTACCGGCGGCGGCTTCGTGCGGAGCAGTTCAGGCGGTTTCGCCGGCGGCGGCAGCGGCTTTACGCCACCCTCGGGCGGAGGGAGCGGCGCGGCGGCGTTTCGATTCGGTGGCTTTCACAACACCCTGACGGCCCTGCACACCTCAGTCGGATGGTCGACTCTCACCTGCGCCTTCGTTTTTGCCATTGTGATCGCTGCCCTCGGATCGAGCGTGGCCGCCGCAACCATCGTTCGTATTCGGCCCGCGGAAGTACTGAGGAGTGAGTAATGCTGAAAGTAGAAAATCTCAACAAGACCTTCCACACCGGCGCGGGCGACGTGCACGCGGTGCGCAACGTCACGTTCAACGCTGCGGACGGCGAAATGCTGTCCATCGTGGGCGCCAGTGGCAGCGGTAAGTCCACGTTGTTGGCGCTGCTGGGACTGCTCGACGCCCCCGATAAGGGGAGCATCGACCTCGACGGCGTGGAACTCGCCAACCTTGACTCCGGCGGTCGAACGAAGTACCGCTCACATCAGGTGGGCTTCGTCTTCCAACAGTTCAACCTGATCCCGAACCTCACGGCCCGACAGAATGTCCTGCTACCCCTCGAGTACGCGCACTGGCCCAAGGCGGACCGGGTTCGCCGGGCGGACGAGATGCTCGCGCTGGTGGGGTTGACTGGTGAGAAAAGTGACCGTCGACCGGCACGGCTCTCCGGTGGCGAACAACAGAGAGTGGCGATCGCGCGCGCTTTCGCCGCGAAACCACAGCTCATTCTCGCCGATGAACCGACCGGCAGTCTCGATAAGTCGACCGGTCAGAAGATCGTGGAGCTGCTGCGCAGCGCGGCCTCGACGCAAGGTGCGACCGTCTTGGTCGTCACGCACGATGAGAAGATCGCACAACAGGCCGACCGACGACTCGAGATCGACGACGGCGTGCTCAGCGAAGTCGCGTAAGACCGACGTGTCAGTGAGAAAGGTGCGCCAGACCCTCTAGTAGCCTTGAAGGTTCTATGGGTCTCTCCATCGGCATCGTCGGACTGCCCAACGTCGGAAAATCAACGCTCTTCAACGCCCTGACCAAGAACCACGTGCTGGCGGCCAACTACCCCTTCGCCACGATCGAACCGAACGTCGGCGTCGTAGCGGTGCCCGACAGTCGCCTCGGCGTCCTCGCCGACATGTTTCACTCGGAAAAGATCATCGCCGCGACGGTGACCTTCGTCGACATCGCGGGCATTGTGCGCGGGGCGTCGACGGGCGAGGGCCTCGGAAATCAGTTCCTCGCCGCCATTAGAGAGTCCGACGCGATCTGTGAGGTGGTGCGAGTTTTTGAGGACGACGACGTGATCCACGTGGACGGACGTATCGATCCCGCGAGCGATGTCGCCACCATAGAGACCGAACTCATTCTCGCGGACCTGCAAACCGTCGAGCGAGCGGTGACGCGCTTGGAGCGAGACGCCAAACGTGGCGGCCACGCCGCACGCACTCTCGCGGAAGTCAATAAAGCGCAACTCGCCCTCAATGAAGGACGCGTCATCTCCCAACTCGGCAAAGAGCTCGATCGAACTCTCCTCTATGACCTGCATCTGCTCACCGACAAGCCCTTCATCTACGTTTTCAACGTGGACGAAGAGACCCTGGGCGACGAAGAACGTCAACTGGAACTACGGGCCTCCGTTGCACCCGCCGCGAGCGTGGTGCTCTGCGCCAAGGTCGAGGCCGAGCTGGAAGATCTTGATGACGCCGAAGCGCTGGAGCTTTTGGAGTCCTACGGACAGAACGAGTCCGGGCTCGCCCTCCTCTCGCGCGTCGGCTTCACGACGCTCGGACTTCAGACCTTCCTCACGGCGGGGCCCAAGGAGTCGCGCGCCTGGACCATTCACCAAGGCGAAACGGCGCCGGAGGCCGCGGGCGAGATTCACAGCGACTTTCAAAAGCACTTCATCAAAGCGGAGATCGTCTCCTTCGATGACCTGATCGCGGCTGGTTCCATGGCCGCGGTTCGTGCCGCCGGGAAAGCCCGAGTGGAGGGCAAGGAATACGTCATGCGCGACGGCGACGTGGTTGAGTTCCGCGTGGGCGTCTAGTAGTAATATTTCTCTAGGCGACTGCGGCAGAGGTCGGCGCCTGGAAACTACTAACTCTTAGGAGCACCATGACCTCTGACGCCTTTACTTTCAAAGTTGCGGACCTCTCACTCGCCGATTTCGGTCGGGCCGAGATTCAACTCGCCGAGCACGAGATGCCCGGCCTCATGGCCATGCGGGCCGAGTTCGGCGAATCCAAACCCTTACTGGGTGCGCGGATCGCGGGCTCGTTGCACATGACGATTCAAACGGCCGTCCTCATTGAAACCCTCGTTGCCCTCGGCGCGGACGTTCGTTGGGTGAGTTGCAATATCTTTTCAACGCAAGACCACGCCGCGGCCGCCGTGGTCGTTGGTCCACACGGCACCGTCAAACACCCGAGTGGCGTGCCAGTCTTTGCCTGGAAGGGCGAGACGCTGGAGGAGTACTGGTGGTGCACCGAACAGATGCTTCGTTGGCCCAGCTACGACGGACCGACCATGATCTTGGACGACGGGGGCGACGCCACTCTGCTGGTGCACAAGGGTCTTGAGTTCGAGGAAGCCGGCTTCGTGCCGGCCCCCGAGTCGGCCGACTCCGAGGAGTATCGCGTGATCTTGGCGCTGCTCAATCGAATCGTCGCCAGCGGCGACAAGCTCTTCGAGCCAATGGCCCGAGGCATCATCGGCGTCTCCGAAGAGACCACCACCGGTGTGCACCGCCTCTATGAGATGGAGCGCGACGGCACGCTGCTCTTTCCCGCCATCAACGTCAACGACGCGGTCACCAAGTCGAAGTTCGACAACAAGTACGGCGTTCGCCACTCCCTCATCGACGGCATCAACCGCGGGACGGATATTCTGATCGGCGGCAAGGTGGCCGTCGTCTGCGGTTACGGCGACGTCGGCAAGGGCTCCGCGGAGTCCTTTCGCGGCCAAGGCGCGCGCGTCATTGTCACCGAGGTCGATCCGATCTGTGCGCTGCAGGCGGCGATGGACGGTTTCGAGGTTACGACCTTGGAAGAGGCCCTGCCGTTCGCGGACTTCGTCATCACCGCCACGGGCAACCGCGACATCGTGACCGTTGAGCACATGAAGGCGATGAAGCACCTTGCCGTGCTGGGCAACATCGGACACTTCGACAATGAGATCGACATGGCCGGACTGGCCGACATGCCGGGCGTCGTGCGAGAGACCATCAAGCCCCAAGTCGACAAGTGGACCCTGCCGAACGGTCGATCGATCATCGTGCTCTCCGAGGGCCGACTGCTCAACCTCGGCAACGCCACCGGGCACCCGAGTTTCGTGATGAGCAACTCCTTCACCAATCAGACCATGGCCCAGATCGAGCTGTTCGTGAACAATGAGCGCTACGAGAAGAAGGTCTACGTCTTGCCCAAGCACCTTGATGAGAAGGTCGCGCGCCTGCACCTTGACGCGCTCGGCGTGAAACTGACGACGCTGAGTAAAGAGCAGGCCGACTACATCGGCGTGTCGGTTGACGGGCCCTACAAGCCCGACACGTATCGCTACTAGTTAGCGGTAACCGGCGAAGATATCGTCGACGCGGCCGCTCAACCCCATGGGGTTGGTGACGCGCACGAACCATTCCGTGCCCATCGCTTTTCGGAACTCCTCACGGCTCATCTTCATCCAGAACGACTCGGCGATCTGTGAGTGGTGCGCGGCCAGCGCGTCGTACTTGGCGTCGGTCGCCAAGCTCACGTCGATGGCCGCGCCAATCTCCTCATCGGGCGTACCGATCTCGATGCGCTCCTCTTCGGTCTCCTCGGACTCCGCCGGTCGGACAATTCCTTTCGCCGCGTCGGCTTCGGCCCGCTCGCGCTCTTCGCGCTCCCAGCGTTCGCGCATGATCGCCATGACGGAGTTCGGAATCGCGTTGAAGTACAGCGTCGGCTCGTAGTCAATGAGCGAGAGCGCCGACAAGGTGACGCGGTTGGCCTGAATGTGATCAGGATGCCCGTAGAAGCCGTGTTCGTTGTAGGTGACCACGACCTGGGGACGCTCCTCCATGAGAATCGCCGCCACGCGGTCCGCGGCGTCACTGATGGGAGTCGCCCAGAACGACGTCGGGTCGTTGTTCTGCGGCCAGCCCATCATGCCCGAGTCCCGATAGCCGAGTCGTACCAATCGGCTGATCCCCAGGATCTCGACGGCGTTATCCAGCTCGGCTTCGCGAATTCTTGCGACCTCGTCGGCTTCGTGGCCGTCGGCGTCGGGTTTGATGCCGCCCGGCGCGTCGCCGAACTCGCCGTTCGTGCAGGTCACGAGCACCGTGCGAACCCGTTGATTGGCGAGCACCCGAAACAGTCCCCCGGTGGAGCTCGCCTCGTCGTCGGGGTGCGCGTGCACTGCGAGAAATGTCAGAGCCATCAGAGTCCTCCCGTCAAATCGGTACCGTCGCCACTCGTCTCGTGGCGACTCCAGGCGCGTTGGTAGTACTCGGTACTAAAAAGCAACGAGAACAGCTCGTCGTTCATCTCGACCAGATCCTCGTTGTCAACCTGTGAGGCGTGAGCGGCCATCGAGTCGTGCTTGACTCGCACGTACTGGCTGACGTCCAGCGTGGTCGCGACCAGGTCATCCGCGACGTACACCTCGGCTTCGAGCACCCACGCCGGCATCGACAGGCCCAGTGCCTCGGCGTCGGCCACCACTTTTTTAAGATCGCCCTCGGGAATGATCGAGTAGTACAGGCGTTCAACGCTAGAGGACAGTTCGACGGCGCGGCGGGTCACGACGTTGGCCTCGATGTGGTCCGGGTGTCCGTAGAAGCCCTTTTCGTCGTAGGTGACGACGACCTTGGCGTCCTCTTCGTCAAGGATCGACGCAATGGTGCGCGCCACGTTGTCCGCGTTTACGTTCATAAACGCGTCAGGGTTCTCGTTCTCCGGCCAGCCCATCATGCCCGAGTCGTCATAGCCGAGGGTGACCACGCGCGCGAAACCCAGGACCGCCGCCCCGTGCTGGAGTTCACCGGCCCGGGTGATTTTGGTCTGCAGCGAATCGTGATCTTTCTCGTTGCCCGCGCGTCCGGCGGCGTCGAATCCGAGTTGTCCACTGGTGCAGGTGATCAACACCACGCGATGTCCCAACGCGGCGTAGTGCGCCACCGCTCCCCCGCCGAAGAACGCCTCGTCGTCGGGGTGCGCGTGCACAAGGACCAGGGTGGCTAGTGAAGTCATTAGGAGAGACTAGGAGGTCAGCAGTTGAATGAAACGCACAACCAACAAAATTCCTGCGGCGAAAAGGTATGCGCTTTGGGATCTCATAAGAATGGTCCGCGCCCGTGACTTAGGAAGCGGCGCGAGCAACGTCAGTCGTGGCGTTCGCCAGTCTCGCTTATCGATGCCGTAGTTCGCCGGAGGCTGCCACTGGCGCCAGGCGATGGGCAGTCCGACGCTCAGACCGATCCCGCCGATGATCGCGAGGACCACGAGCAGTTTCAAGACGGGCAGCGAGGTGAAGAGCGTGGAGATCATCAAGGTGAAAGAGAGCACCACCAGTACGACCACCATGAACACCGCCACTACGTTGAGCAGGCGTCCGTTTTTCCACGGACCCATGAGTTCGCGATCGTTCGCCAGCATCAAGACGATGATCGTGGTGCTCGGCAGCATCAACCCACAGAGCGCTTGCACGGCGAGCGTGATCACGCCGAGTGGCGCGCCCGGCACGACCGCCACCGTTCCCGCCAGCACCAACAGCACCGCGAATCCTCCGTAAAAGGCCTTCGCCTCCCAGAGCCGGGCGTTGAGCCCCTGATGAGTAGAGGAGAGATCGCCGATGGCGTACGAGCTGGCGAGCGTCACCACCGCCGCGCCGATGATCGAAGCGTTCAAGAGCAGGAGCGCGAACAACGCACCGGCGTCATGACCGACGTAACGATCGAGCCCCCTCGCGACGGCAAGCGCGTTCGTGTAGGAGGTGGTGCTGCCGTGACCGGCTAGGCCGACGGCGCACGCCGCCAGGAGCGCCGAGGCGACGATGACCACAATGAACGAGCCCACGATGGTGTCCACTCGTTCGTAGTTCAACCATCGCGGCGTGATGCGCTTGTCGACGATGTTGGACTCCTGAAAAAATAGTTGCCACGGCGCGACGGTGGTGCCGATGATCGAAATGATGAGCAGCACCGCGCTCGAGGAAGCGCCGCCACGAATCTTGGGCACGAAGGAGTGAAAGGCCATCGCCGAGAACGACGGGTGCGTCACGATCACCAAGGGAATGATGATGAAGTTGATGACGATGAAGAGCATCATGAAGCGCTCCCAGCGACGAAATGAACCCGACGCCGTCATCGAAAAGAGCAGCACCACCGCGACCGGCACCGAAAAGTATGGACTCACCCCGAAGTACTCCATCGACAACGAGATACCGATGAACTCGGTGATGATGATGAGAAAGTTCAAGAACAGAATCGAAAAGATCGAAAGGTTGCCCCAGTAGCGGCCGAATCGTTCGCGGATGAGTCGCCCGTGGCCAACGCCGGTGACGGCGCCCAAGCGAGCCACCATCTCTTGGATGATGATGAGGACGGGAATTAAGAGCGGCAGCGTCCAAAGCAGGGTGTAACCGAAGTTCTGACCGGCCTGGGCGTACGTCGAAACGCCGCCGGCGTCGTTGTCGCCGACCATGACGATAAGCCCCGGCCCGATGATGGCGATGAGGGTGAGCAGGCGTGCTCGCGTGCCGCGACGACTGCCCTCGTCGTGCGCGCTAATGGTGCCAAAGGCGCCAGTGATGCCCGTCTCTTGCGACTTTTCGCGCTGCACGCTCCACCTCCTTTCGTCTTGTCGTGGTCGCTTGGCGAAACAACCACGCAAAGACCAAAGGGGCTAGGCGCTCTCCTTTAGATACGGGCGAAGTTGTGTCGGTACGTAGATAGCCTCGCGGCTGGTACTAGGGGGTTTCAGACAGACCCCCTTAGAACGTGACCCGTAGCGGCGCGGCGCATCGTTACTCCTCCACCGCGCTCATGCCAAACTCGGCGCGCCAGCCCTGTGGCAGGAGCTCTTCGAGTAGGTCATCCACTGTTACTACACCGATCATTTTGTTGTGCTCGTCATCAAGTACTGGCAAGACCGTGAGGTTAAAGTCACTCATCTTGCGTGACACTCGAAGCACGTCCCAGTGCGGGTGCACGTGTGCTAGCTGCGTGCGAGCGACGCTCAGGGCCAGTTCCGTGGGTCGCGCCCGTACCAGGGGCGCGATGGACGCCGCGCCGATAGGTTGGCCCTCATCGTTGACCACGAAGACTGCTTGGAGAGACTCCGCGGGCACGCGCGTGCTACGAATCGCCTCGAGAGCGTCGGCGACCGTGGCTGTCGGTGGTACCGAAACGAAGTCCGGGTTCATAAGGCCGCCCGCCGTGTCGGCGTTGTACGAGAGGAGTTGACGGACTTTCACCTGCTGCTCGCTGGGCAGGAGTTCGAGAATCGGCAGTCGACGTTCTTGGTCGATCTCCGTGATGAGGTCAGCGGCGTTGTCGGGCTCCATGCGTGAGAGCAGCCTCGCCGCTTCCGCGTCACTGCGCCCCTCGAGGAACTCGAGCTGGTGTTCCGTGTCGAGTTCTTCAAAGACGTCGGCCTCGAGTTCGCGGTCGAGCCCGACGGCTTCGATGATCTCTTCGCCCTCCTCGTGGCTCGCCTGCTCGACGAGGTCGGCGATCTGAGCGGGGTGCAACTTTGCGAGCTTGCGGTAGGGAATGCGCAGTCGCGCGCTCGGAACGTGCGAGACGAAAGGTTCGATGGACGCGAAGTCCACGATCGTGTCGGCCTGGACGTGTGAACCGATCTTGTGGCCGAGGACGCGGCGCAGAAACGATCGGCGCCCGGGATCAACACCAACGACTTCCCAGCGCCCGTCGATCTGCGCGATCTCAATTTCATTGGCGATGATGATTCGGCCCCGCACGAGGTTGATGAGATGTCGAGCCAAGAGATCCTCGGCGAGCAGCATCTCACCGGGACGGCGCTCGAATCGACGTAGATCGACGCGCCGACCTTCGAAAGTCATCCGGCCTTGCGCCAGACCGCCAATTTTTGTGATCGAGACGAAAAGGTCCCGGCCCTCGATGCGAATGACCGCGCCCACGATCGGCGGGTGCGGATCGTCGCCGAGACGCGCGACCAGGTCCTGGACGCGTCCAATCCGGTCACCGTCCGAATCGAAGATCGGACGATGCAGGAACGTCGAAAGGTGGAGAATTTCAGTCACGGTAAGCCTTTGCAGCGCTTTAAGGCTACCCCCTCAACCTGGCCCTATCTACAGGGGCTTGGTGAGTGCACGCGAACACGCTCTCAGCGATTGTCGCGACGTATCTCGTAAATCAGATGGACCACACCGTTGCCCTGTAGAACCGTTGGATTCGAAAAGAACATTGGTGAACTATCGAGATGGTCGAACAAGCGAACGCCCTCACCCAAGAGCACCGGCACGAGTTCGATCCTCAACTCATCAACGAGTCCTGCATTGAGGCACTGCTGAATGATGTTTGGTCCGGCTAATCCCACGGACTTCTCGCCGGCGACCTCACGGGCCATGGCGACGGCCGTTTCCACTCCGTCGTTGACGAAGGTGAATTGGGCGTCGTCGCGAGGCCAACCATCAGGCGTCGTGTGGGTGATGACGTAGACCGGCACGCCAAAGGGATGATGCCCACCCCATCCGTTGGTGTAGTCGAATACTCGCCGACCAACAACGAGCGCGCCTGTGCATTCGATGAGCTCCTGGAGATATCCAGCACTCGCTGTCGAGACCTTCGAGACCATGTCATTGCCGGGCCACTCGATGAGTACTTCACCGTTTTCGTACCAATCGAAGAGGTGCTCAACTCCGTCGTCTAGGTGCGCGACGAATCCGTCCAGCGACATGGTCATCGCGGCCACGACTTTCGCCATCAGCCTCCTCAGTGCTCGACGTTGACCCTGGGGGTGAAGCGAGCGAGAACTCCGGCAACGAAGTCGACGTCATCGTCGCTAACCCCAGCGTGCGTGACAAAACGCACGCGTTGTGGCGCCAGAGTGCCCCCCTCGACGCCGAGCTGCGCGAGCTCGTCGACGATCTGGCGAGCCTGAGGATGGTTAAAGGTGATGATGTTGGTTTGACACGTAGCAGGATTGAACTTCGCTTCTGGAAAGGCCGTCGCGAAGAGTTCGGCGAGCTGGCGCGCGCGACGGTGATCGTCGACCAATTGGTCAACCATGGTGTCGAGGGCGACCAGGCCGGCCGCCGCTAGAAACCCGGCCTGACGCATCGCACCGCCGAGACGCTTTCGCTCAACGCGAGCGCGGGCGATCACGTCTGCGGTTCCCGCGAGAAGCGACCCCACCGGGGCGCTGAGTCCCTTTGAGAGTGAGGCCATCATCGTCGTGGCGGGCGCGGCATACTGCGCCGCGCTCGTGCCCGTTGCCACGACGGCGTTAAACAGCCTCGCGCCGTCGAGGTGCAACGATCGCTCACCAATGGCGTTCGCCAAGCTCCGCAACTCCTCGACGTCCCACGGCACGCCGCCGGAGAACATGTGGGTGTTCTCTATCGCGACGACCTGCACATGGGGCTGATGATCGCCCTCGGATTCGACGATTTCCATGACCTCACCGAGGTCGAGGACACCGTTCGTGTCGTCGACGGTGGCGAATTGGATGGATGAGTTTCGCGCCGCCGCGCCCGCCTCGAAGCTCACCACATGCTGGTGGCGTCCCGCCACCACGAGGTCACCGGGTTGGGCCAACACGCGCAGGGCGATCTGATTCGCCATAACGCCTGAGACAACGAAGAGGGCGGCCTCTTTTTCGACCAGTTGCGCGAATCGAGTCTCTAGTTCGTTAATCGTCGGATCTTCGCCGTAGCCGTCATCGCCGACGGCGGCCTTGGCCATCGCTTCGCGCATCTCGGGGGTGGGCTGAGTGACCGTGTCGCTTCGCAGATCTACGCGCCGGACCATTGACGAAGGCTACCGTCTCCCTAAACTGCCCCTATGAGCGACAACCTCGAGGACATCGTGGCGCGCTTCAACACGCGTCCCAGCGTCAGCAACGTACTCGGCATCGAAGCGGTCTCGGTGACGCCCGAGAAGGTTGTTATGCGCGTGGAAGTGGGACCGAAGGTGCACCAGCCCTACGGGATCTTGCACGGCGGCGTCTCGGCGCTGCTGGCCGAAAGCGCGGCGTCGATCGGAGGCGCGGTGAGCGTGGGTCCGGACCAGATCGTGGTCGGCACCGAACTCAACTGCTCGCACCTTCGCTCCATGACCTCGGGCACCCTCACCGCCATGGCGACGCCCATACGTAAGGGCCGCACCGTCCACGTCTGGGGTATCGAGCTTCGCGACGAGGAAGAGCGCCTGATCTGCGTGGCGCGCTGTACATTGCAGGTTTTACCAGCCCCTTCCGCCGTCTAAGGCGACCACGTAGACTTTGGGCACGAGTAGTCAGCGAAGGGGCTGAAACATGGGCGCACGCTTTATTGGCTGGGGCATCGCTGTACCCGATCGAATCGTCACCAACCTCGAACTCTCCGAGACCTTGCCAACCTCGGATGAGTGGATTCAAGAGCGCACCGGTATCAAGGAGCGCCGTATCGGCGGCTCGGTGACCAGTCTTGGCGCACTCGCCGGAACGCGAGCCTTGGAAGACGCCGGCATCGAAGCCAGCGACATTGACTTCTTGGTCCTCGCCACCAGTGCCGCTGATCGCATCACGCCCGCGACGGCACCGATGGTCGCTCACGAGATGGGGCTCAACTGTCCCGCCATGGACGTGAACGCCGCGTGCAGCGGCTTCATGTACGGCGTTCGCACGGCGCAGGGCCTTCTCGAGACCGGCAATAAGCGCATACTGGTCATTGGCTCAGAGCACCTGTCGCGCTTCGTCGACTGGAACGATCGCAACATGGCCGTGCTTCTCGCCGACGGCGCGGGCGCCGCGGTTCTGGAGTACGACCCGACCGAAAACGACATTCTCTCCTTCGTGCTCGGCGCGGATGGTGGCGACGCGGAACTCCTTACCTGTGAGCACGGTGGCTACTTCTGGATGGACGGCAAGGAGGTCTTTCGCCGCGCCGTGCGTGTGGTGGTGGACTCGGCGGAAAAGGCTCTGGCGATGGCCGGGATTACTTCCGACGAGTTAAGCCTCGTTATTCCCCATCAAGCCAACATCCGTATCATCCAGGCGGCCTGTCAACGGCTGAACGTCGAGATGGACCGCGCCGTCGTCGTCATCGATCGCTACGGCAACACCTCCAGTGCCTCCATTCCCCTCGCCTTCGCCGACGCGCGGGCGAACGACCGCGTGCACAAGGGTGACTACGCCCTAATGACCGGCTTTGGCGCCGGAATGACCTGGGCCTCGGCCGTCATAAGGTGGTCCAAATGAGTGGTCCCTCTCTCGTCATCCTCGCCGCCGGTAGAGCACGTCGTTACGGCGGCGTCAAACAGCTCGCGCCGGTTGGCCTCCATGGCGAGGGCGTCATCGACCTCATCGCCTCGGACGCCTACGCGGCGGGCTTCGACGACATCGTGATCGTCATCAACCCCGAGACCGGTCCCGAGATCCAAGAGCACGTCGCGCAGTACTGGCCGAAGGAGCACCGCGTCTCCTTCACCCATCAACTCAACCTTCGCGGCACCGTTGACGCCGTACTCGCGGCCGAGGACAGCCTCGATCTCACTAAGCCCTTCGGGGTTTCCAACGCCGACGACCTCTACGGGCGCGAATCGTTCTTGCACTTGGGCGAGCACCTGCTCACCAGTCCCAACAACTGTCTCGTGGGTTTTGAGTTAGAGCGCGCCTTGGTGGGCGAACTACCGGTCTCGCGTGGCACGTGTGTCGTGGTGAACGGGCATCTCACTGAGATTGTCGAACGTCGCAACGTCTCGGCGACCCTCGAGGGCTACCTAGCCGAAGACGGCCTCGAGCCGGCGATCCTGCACCCTCAGACGATCGTGTCGATGAACCTCTGGGGTTTTCAGCCTTCCATTATTCCTCTCATGCACCGGGCGATCGTCGAGCATGACTTCGCTCAGGAGAAAGAGATCCAGCTCTCAACGTTCGTCGGGCAGATCCTTCACCGCACGCCGCATCGTTTCGACGTGATCAAGACGTCGTCTCGCTGTATTGGTGTTACGCATGCTGACGATCTGCCGCTCGCGCAGATCCTCGTGCGTGAGGAGATCCAACGAGGCGAGCGACCCGAGTTCGCCTTCGTCAACTAGACCTCGTTGGTCTTCAGTGCCAGTCACGCGACGGCGTGGTAGCACCGATCTCGAGTGGCTCCACGAACTCCGCACTCAAAGTCACGACGCCCTGACCGCGCTCGAGTGATCCTCGAATCACCATCGCCGGCGCGTAGCCGGCAATACGTTCCCAACGGGCCCACGCTCCCTTGGAGAAGATCACGTTCACATAGCCGGTCTCGTCTTCTAAGTTCACGAAGACTGCGCCGTTGGCCGTCTCGGGGTGCTGACGGTGAGTGACGACCCCGGCCACGGCGACTCGCGTGCTCTCCACTGACATCAGCGCATTCGCCCGCGTCACGCCGCGAGCGTTCAGCGCCTCGCGCACTAAGGCCATCGCCGTCGCGTCGGTCGTGAGGCCCATCGACCACAGGTCGTCCGCGACGCGCTCCATCTCACTAGTCGCGGGCAGCGGCGGGGCCAGGAGACCCGTCGCCACACCGGGCAGTCGACCGGGCAGGGCCTGTGCGGCGGCGCCAGCCGACCAGGTGAGCGCGCGACGGTTCGCGTCAAAGCCGTCCAGGGCGCCCGCGGCCGCGAGTGACTCCAAGTGGTGCTGTTGGAGTCCGGCGCGGCGCACTAGGTCGATGCTGTCCACCCAGGGTGCGCCCGCGACGATGCGCTCGGCCACGTCGTCGCCGATGGAACGAACGTCGCCCAGTCCCAAGCGCACCACCGGCTGCTCCGGCGTGCCTTCCAGGGCGGCTCCCACGCGCGAGGCGTTGACGCACGGACGCAGCACTGTCACGCCGTGACGCTTCGCGTCGGTGACGAGGCTCTGCGGCGACCAAAAGCCCATGGGCTGCGCGTTCAGCAGCGACACCAAAAACGCGGCCGGGTAGTGCACTTTGATCCAGGCCGAGCAGTAGACCAGGTGGGCGAAGGAGACCGAGTGCGACTCGGGAAAACCGAAGTTCGCAAAGGCCGCCAACGCCTCGAAGAGTTGGTCGGCCGCGGCGCCTTCGATACCGTTCTCCGCCATGCCGGCGTAGAGACGGCCTTTGAGTTTCATCATGCGAAGCTCCGAGCGCTTCGCGGCCATGGCCTGGCGCAACTCGTCCGCTTCGGCCGGAGAGAAGCCCCCGACGGCGACCGCCATCTCCATGAGCTGCTCTTGGAAGAGGGGCACGCCCAGCGTGCGCTCGAGTATGGGTTCGAGGCGAGGATGCAGGTAACTCACGGGCTCGTCCCCGCGCCGTCGACGAATGTAGGGATTCACTGCGTGTCCCTGAATGGGGCCGGGGCGAATCAGCGCCACTTCGATGACGAGGTCGTAGAAGCAGCGCGGCTGCACGCGCGGCAGCGTCGCCATCTGTGCGCGCGACTCCACCTGAAAGATCCCGACGGTGTCGGCCTCGCACAACATGTCATAAACCACACTCTCTTGGGGTAGCGCGGCCAGGTCAATGGTCACGCCGTGAAAGGCCTCGACGCTCTCGACCGCGCGGTGCAACGCCTCGAGCATGCCGAGTCCTAGAAGATCGAACTTCACCAGACCGATCGCCGCGCAGTCGTCCTTATCCCACTGCAAGACGCTGCGCCCGGGCATGCGCCCCCACTCCACGGGACAGACCTCCAGCACCGGCCGATCGCAGAGCACCATGCCCGCGGAGTGGATCCCGAGGTGCCGGGGTCGGTCTAAGAGTTCACCGGCCATCGTCACGAGCATCTCGGAGACCTCGGCGTCAGTACTGCGTAGCGACTCTGACTCCCAGTCGACGTGGTCGCGGATGTAGTTGGCTTCTTCTTCGGAGCGGCCAAAGGCTCGCGCCACGTCGCGCAGCGCCGACTTACGTCGATAAGTGATCACGGCGGCCACCTGGGCGGCGTGGTGGCGTCCGTAACGTTCGAATACGTACTGGATCACTTCCTCGCGTCGTCCCGACTCGATATCGACGTCGATGTCCGGCGGGCCGTCGCGCGCCGGAGAAAGAAAACGCTCGAAGAACAGATTGAGCGCGACGGCGTCGGCATTGGTGATGCCAAGTGAGTAACACACCGCCGAGTTGGCCGCCGAACCTCGTCCCTGGCAGTAGATGTTGTTCGCGCGACAGAACTCGGTGATATCCCAGACGGTGAGAAAGTACCCGGCGAAACCGAGTGTCTTAATCACTGAGAGTTCGTGATCGATCTGGCGCCACGCGCCCACTACCCGTTCGCTCTCGCGCGGACCGTAGCGCTGCGTCGCGCCCGCCGCCACGATCTCTTCTAAGTAGGACTGCTCGTCCTGACCCGCGGGCGTGAGGAACGCCGGAAGATTCGGCGCCACCAGTCGCAGGTCGAAGGCCAGCTCGTTCATGAGTTCACCGGCCACATCAACAACCCCGGGCCAGCGCGCGAAACGGCGACGCTGCTCGGCGTCACTTCGCAGGTGCGCGAGCGGTGACGCACTCAGCCAACCTTCCATCTCCTCGAGACCCTGACGGGCGCGAATCGCCGAGAGCACGTTGGCCCGGGGAAAGTCGCGCGGCGAGGCGTAGTGCACGTTGTTCGTCGCCACGACCGCGACGTCGCCTCGCACGGCAATCTCGGCGAGCACGTCATTGCGCGCGACGTCGTCCGGCGCGCCGTGATCCCAGATCTCGACCGCGACATTGTCGCGACCGAAGCGTTCGATGAGTCGTGACAGCGCGCGGCGCGCGGCACTGGGCCCCTCGTCCATCAGCGCTCTCGTGAGTGGTCCCTTGCGGCACCCCGTCAACACCAACCACTCGCACGCGGCGCTCGCCACCTGATCGAGCGAAAAGCGCGGAGAGCCTTTTTCACCGCGCTCTAGGTGCGCGAGCGAGAGCATTCGCGAAAGTGACGCGTAGCCTGCGGGCGAACGAGCCAAGAGCACGAGGTGCTCACCCGAGGGGTCCGACACCCCGACGCGGTCGTCCTTCGCGTCGATCGCGATCTCCGCACCGAAGACCGTGCGCAACCCGAGGGCGCGCGCGGCCTCGGAAAAGCGCACCACTCCGTAGAGCCCGTCGTGGTCACAGAGCGCGAGGCCCGATAGTCCAAGACGCGTCGCTTCGACGACGAGTTCTTCGGGGTCGCTCGCGCCGTCTAAGAAGCTAAAGCCCGAGTGCGCGTGTAGTTCTCCATACGTCGCCATCAGTCATAGATTCCAACGAGCCACCACCGACTCGACTCCGCCACCACCAACAACGCCTCGCCACTCGCGAGCACCATCTGGAGGTGCGCGCGGCGGCGATGGCGCGACCACCAGCGCTCCACGAGCGGCCAGGGTCCGGCGTGCCAGATGATCTCACGACGTAGCGGCGAAGAGAAGATCACCGCCGCGGGATCGGCGCTCAAGGTGCCGCGCGTATTCAAGACCACGGGACGATTCGCGTGGTCGCGCAGCTGCAGGGGCACCGGATGGGCCAGCGTGGTCGCCGGCGATGGTGCCGCGAGCTGACCCGGCCACGGCGCGAGGTCGCGAACGTTCGCCCGCGGCGAGCCCCAGGGCACGAGCGTGGCTCGATCCTCGGGTCCGCGTCCACCGCGCAGTGACGCCACCACGACCGCCTCGGCCCCGAGACGTCGCCGCACGCGGTGCGCCGCCGCCTCGGCGCGGTCGTCACCGGCTCCGCGTTGGCCAAAGAAGCCCTGCTGCTCTTCGAAGAGATCGTCCTCACCGCGCAACTGCGCGAGACGTCGCGCGAGACGAACGTCACGCTGGCCCTCCATCTCAGAGAGTTCGCCGCGCGCCACCCGGTGCAAGGAGAGCGCGTGTTGGTTGAATCGCTCCCCCACGCGTGCGGATTCAAGATCGGCGAAGGCACCCACCGTGTGTAGTCCCAAGCGCTGGCACGTGGTCGTGAGATCCTTGCGTCCCAGCACGTCCAGTGGCTGGGCGCGACGAAACGCGTCACTCGCACCGCGCGGTACAACGAGCTCGTGTTGCGCGGCGAGTTCCGCGCAGAACAGTCCCTCGGCGACGCCGAGCTTGGGCTCGGTACCCACCACGTCGAGGACGCACTGGCGCACGAGACGCAGCACGGCCTCGTCGCCGCCGAAGAACCGGCTCGGCCCACGAAGCGGCAGTACGAAGAGCCCGAGGCGCACCGCTTCGCTAAAGGGGCAGAGCGCGTCGAGCGCGTCGAGCAACACGAGCGTGTCGCGCAAGGTCGAGCCGTCGGGCTGTTCGATCGCGAGCGACTCGACCCAGACGGCGAGTAGTTGTTCCATCTAGTTCGCCTCGGCACGGCCGCGCCGATTGGGCACGACGACCACGTGCTCGCTTCCGCGCGCTGCTTCGCCTCGACCACTCACGTGCACCGTGAGATAGCGCGCATCGAGCCGCGAGGAGGCGATCCACTCGGCTTGGGTGACGCGAAAGAAGAGATTGGCCGGCAGTGGCCACGGGGCACGTGGCTCACTGAGGACGATCAACACGGTGCCGCGTTCACGCACTCGGTCCATGAGTCGTCGCGCGGCTCCGTGGGCGGCCCGGAAGGGTGGTCGCACCAGGAGGAGGTCAACCCCATCGAGCAGATCGGCTGCCGATTCGGCCCACGCCCCTCGAGGACGTGGCACGAAGAGCACGCGACGAAGATCAACGCCGAGTTCGGCCATCGCTATCACCCCGGGGTCATCCACACCCACGACGGCCGACCAGTGACCTAGCGTGCTGGCCTCACTCAAGAGGCTCAACGCGAGACTCAGTCCACCAAGTCCGATCGGCGCCTCCACCACGACCGTCGAGCCACGACGAAGTGCGGCACCGGGAACGAACGAGCGCCACGGCTCACCGAGGGGCACGGTGCGGCTCTTCGCCAGCGACACCGGACGCACGCTGGCGAGGAGTTCAGGAGAGAGGGAGGGTCGAGGTGGAGAAAAAGCGAACATATGTTCGTAGCGTAGTTACTCCGGGTCACACGCGCCAATGGTGGCAATTCCCGGCAGAATGGGGGCCATGTGTGGTCGAATCGCCCTCTTCACCCCGCCTGCTCACCTGGCCCGGTTCCTCAACGCGGCACTCGCCGCCGGCCTCGACCCCGACGGACAGCCCAGCTGGAACGTCGGGCCTCAGCGCACACTTTTTGCCGCGAGCGAGTACGCCCAGACACGCGTGCTCGATCAATATCGATGGGGACTCGTGCCGAGTTGGGCGAAGGACCCCACGATCGGTAGTCGACTCTTTAATGCGCGTAGTGAAACAATCACCGAGAAGCCGTCGTTTCGCAGCGCCTTCGCCAAGCGTCCCTGTGTCATTCCCGTTGACGGTTTTTACGAGTGGGATCACCGCCCCGGACGGCATCGTGAGCCGTACTACTTCACGCGCAGCGACGAAGAGCTACTACTGCTCGCCGGACTCTACGAATACTGGCGCAACCCCAACGACGGCGAGTGGGTCGCGACGTGCACCATCATTACGACGACGCCGAGCGGCGACCTCGACGAGATTTACGACCGCATGCCCGCCGTCTTAAGTCTCGACGAGGTCGAGACATGGCTCAATGTTGCCGACTACGGGCCCGACGAGCGAATGGCGCTGCTGCGTCCCGCGGCGGAGGGTACGTTGACTCACTACGAAGTCAGCAAGGCTGTCGGTTCGGTGAAGAACGATGGTCCGGAACTCACCGAGCCTTTCGAGCCTCAGTCACTGTTCTAATTACCCTCGAACGATGACCTTGCGACTTCGCCCGTACCAGCTGAACGATGAGGCAGCGGCGCTCGCCATTCACGAGGCGATGCTCGCCGAGAACTTCCACTTTCTTCTCTATTGGAACTCGTCGTTGACGTGGACCGAGTTCCTCGCGGCCCTCGACCTTCAGCGGCGCGGGAGCAATCTCGCGAAGGATCAGGTGCGGGCGGTGCAGCTAGCGGCTGAAGTGGACGGCGAGTTGGTTGGTCGAGCGTCCATTCGCTTTCAGCTCAATGATTTTCTATTGATGAAAGGCGGTCACGTCGGTTACGGCGTCGCGCCTGCGTATCGTGGACGCGGGTACGCGTCAGAGATCCTTCGTCAAGCGCTCGTGATTCTTCGCGCGGACGGCGTTGATCGCGCGCTTGTTACGTGTGACGACGGCAACGTGGCGTCGATGAGGACGATAGAGGGTAGCGGCGGCGTGCTCGAATCGATCGTCCCATCGAACGGAAACGATCCGCCTATACGTCGGTACTGGTTCGAGTAAATAGTCCCCAGACGGCCGAAAACCCCGAGTGACCAGTGAGCCGAAGCTCACCCGCCCCTCGGGGTTTCCGAGGCACACCAACTATGTTCCGTGTCGGACAGAACATCTTTGATGGCAGGCACTTCACGTCATTCGCCTGTGTCGTGCAGCGGACCGAACTCCGCTACCCGTTGGAAGGATTCCTTCCCTCTTGCGAGGTCCCTTGTCCCCCCACCTCTTCTCTCCTTGCGGTTCGAAGTCTCGTTGGCAGGTGCTACGTGAACTACGAGAGACACTCTGCCAGAGAAATTTTCTCCCACCAAGCCCGAAGAGGGAAATCAATCACTTATGCCCAGTATTGAGATACTTATCCACCACTTTCGTGTCGAAGTGATCACATACCAACCACTTAGTCGCATGTTTTCCACAGAGACGCCTCTCGTTTTAACTCTCTCCGTGACGTTTCGTCACTCCTTTGGTGACCTCCGCAACGCCACTTCGGAGAAACTACGAGTCTGTAGTTCGCTCCATCCAACGTCCGTGCGCATGGCACCATCCCCAGCTCCGAGGTATCGAACCCGCACGCGTGAGGACGATCTGCGAGGCCGCGCGATGACGCGTTTCGTCGTGAATGGCCATGCCCGGGAATTTCACCAACGGTGACTCGATCGATATCCATGCCACGTTGCTCTCCTTACAGCGCCGCGAGAGTTCTGCAAAGTACGCGGAGCGTTCATCGGGTGTGAGATAGAACGCGACCCACGTATTGAAGACGACGGTAAGCACTTCTGGGTCGCATAACGAGAGAGCGTCGTTCAGTTTTTCGGGCGCGCGTCCTTTCAGTATCGTCGCCTTCGGCCACATGGGGCGTGCTGCGACGACCGCGTCAAATCGTTCGTGGCGTCGGCGTTGTTCGGGCCAGATACAGGACTTCAACCACAGTTGGTCATCGGCGTTCGCCAGGTCAAGTGGATGAGGATCGACGCCCACGCGCACCCCTATCTTCGGCAATGGCCTCGATCGATCGACGGGGGTCACGTCTTCACAGACCAGCGTCAGGGGATTGCCGTCGTCCACCACGCGCACCGGGAACTGATCGAAACAGAGGTTTATTCCTGCCGACGTGCCGACTTCCACCACGTTGATTGATCTTGTCTCGTTGCCCACGAGGTCGCTCACGACCGCCTGGAGGATGGCGCTGCGCCCGGGCTCGTTAGTCTGCGTGGAGCGCCACAGTTCGTTACCAACAACCTCTGGTGTTTCGTGCAGTACCTTCAGCACTCGGTTCGCGGCGTCTTCGGGGTCTTCAAGTTGGCCGTGACGCGCCTCGTCGTAGAGGGGACCCAGCACTTCGTGCCCGCGAAGCCCCGCGAGCTGCAACGCCGCGAGCACGAGCATCGGGTTGCGCTGTTCAGCGCGCACGCTCGCGAGAAGCTCCAAGGCGAGCTCGTCGTTTTCGAACTGCGTCAGGAGTGCCGAGTAGAAGGGCATTCCCTCGTAGTCCTCGGGCGCGAGCGCGAAGTGATAGCGCTTGCGTGCGTCGTCGAGGTCGAGATGTTCGCTCAAAGTAGTTCTCATCCTACGTAGAGGCAGTTATTTGCACACAGATGGAGAGCGCGAATGGCCGCTACTTAGGCGTGACGACTAGGGCTATCGTCGCCCTTCACGTCGGTGATACCGGGCGCGTCATTCGCTTCGTCGCTGCGTCGCTGGCGCCGCATGGTGAGACGCAACTGCATCACTCGCCCGACGCCGATCGCGAGAACCACCACCGCTCCGGCGAGAGCCGCGGCGAGGAGCGCGACGGCGATCGGTATTCGCCCGCTCGCAGAAAAGAATTCGATACGCACGTCCCGAGTGTTCTGGGCGATGAAAACGACGAGCGCTACGCCACAGAGCACCGCGACGGTGGCCGCCACCCACGCCGCCGAGGTACGAGTATGGCGAAATCGATTGTCGCGTTTCGCCCTTCTCTTGCCGTGAGTCGCCGATTCCACGTGGTCGACATCGCCAATCCCCGAGGACGTCGGAGCAGGGCCCTCGTCGCCGCCCGGCGCGTTGTCCGCGTCGCTCATGGTGAGGACGCAGTGAGGAAGAAACAGTCTTTGGTGGAGGTGATGGGATTCGAACCCACTGCCTCTACATTGCGAACGTAGCGCTCTACCAATTGAGCTACACCCCCGAAGAGGCTTCTACTTTAGCCCAAGGCGCTCCGGCGCTGAGAATCGCGGCGCCACCCTTCATCCACCTCAGGCTCGTAGTACTCCGATGAGAATTCCGTCTCATACTCTGGAGCGTACTCGTCGTCGCCATAAGCGTAGAGGGGTGCAATGGTGGCCAGTTGACGACGCCGCGGTATTCGCACCGGCAGTGATGACTCGTCCAAATATCCCTGACTGACCGCAAAAAGCGCGAGCGCGACATAGCACACCACGCTGAACCAAGCGAGGGCCGCCAAGTCGACCACGATGGATGAGCCGATGAAGTACGCGGCCAACGTGACGACGATGGCGACGAGCACGAGTCGAGCAAAGATCACGCGTCGCTGCGCTTGCATCGTTCGTCGACGAAGCGGAGATTCGTAACTCTTCGCTATCGGTTCGCTCGGACGAGACGAGTACGCCCGCGCGTAATGATTCGTCACCGGCTCGTCTTCACCGGTAGTGTCGTCGTACTCGTAGTCTTGGTGCCACTCGTCCCACGACGACCTCGACTCCAACGTGCCAAAGGTGTCGTCAGCGTGCACCACCGTCAAGTGGGGTCGATGGGGTGTCGACGGGGCCACGGGCGTGGGCGAATCTGGTCGATCGAGCCGATGCGCGGGGGCCACGAGGTAGTCCTGTTGGCTCAATACCTCGTGTTCGGCGTGAAAGGACTGAATGGACTTCTCCGTTCCGCCCTCACGAAATCGGCGAATCACGATGGGCACCAAAAGAGCGACCCAAAACAGAGCGAGGATGATCAGCAGCATCCGACCTGCTCCAGGACTCGGTGCTCTGACATTGCCCCAAATTTAACGTTGATACCCGTTTTTTTGGTGGATGTCAGCTTTCGTGCAGCCCGCACTCGTCCTTGTCGAGTCCGACCCATCGACCCGAGCGTCGATCCCCCGGCACCTGAGGCTTCATGGTCATCGCCGCGCAGCCAATCGACGCGTAGCCCTCGGACCAGAGTGGATGCTCGGGCAGCCCGTGGCTCTTTAAGTAGTACGCCACGTCGTCGTCGCTCCAGGTGGCGAGGGGATTTACTTTGGCCAGTCCAAATTTCTCATCCCACATCAGGATTTTCATAGATGCGCGCGAAGGGCCGTCCACGCGCTTGACCGAGGTGATCCAGGCCGGGTGATCCACCAGCGCACGACCGAGGGGTTCGACTTTTCTTAGTTCGCAACAGTTCGTGCTACCACAGGGTGAGCCAGCGGCGTCGGGACCTGGTGTGGTGCGCGTCAGATTGAGCGCCCACTCCTTCGCGATGCGATCGGCGAACTCCAACGTCTCGGGAAAGTGACCGCCGGTATCGAGGAAAATAATCTCCGTGGTGGGCTTTAGTTCATGCACCATGTGCAACAACGCGAGATCTTCAAAGGAGCACGCCATCGCCACGTCGTCACCGAATCGCTCGAACGTCCACGCGAGGATCTCGAGCGGGCTAGATCGTTCGAATCGTTCGTTCTCATCATCCAGCTCAACGAGCAGGTCGGAACTGGGGGTTATCAAGGGCATTCTCATCACTGTCCAATTTTGTCTAGTGCCTAACTAGAATACAATCAGCCCACCGGAACCATGACGACGACCTTGCACACCCCACACTCCACTGACCATCTCGACGTTTTGGAGTCCCACGCCTTATTTATTCTGCGAGAAGTCGCCGCTGAGTGCGAGCGACCCGTGCTGCTTTTTTCTGGGGGCAAGGACTCAGCCGTCCTCCTTCACTTAGCCGCGAAGGCCTTCGCACCCCAGTTACTGCCCTTCCCGGTGCTGCATATCGACACGGGACAGAACTTTCCCGAGGTGCTCGACTTTCGTGACCGCGCCGTCGATGCGATCGGTGCTCGTCTCATTGTCGCGAAGGTCCAAGATTCAATCGACGAGGGACGAGTGGTCGACCCAGGTCCCCTCGGTTCTCGAAATCGTCTCCAAACGGTCACTCTGCTCGACGCCATCACCGGCAACAAGTTTGACGCCGCGTTCGGCGGCGCCCGACGTGACGAAGACAAGGCTCGGGCTAAGGAGAGAATCCTGAGCTTTCGCGACGCCTTCGGTCAGTGGGATCCGCGCCGGCAACGACCCGAGCTCTGGCAGCTCTATCAGGGCAAGGTCAACGTCGGCGAGCACGTTCGGGCTTTTCCACTCTCGGACTGGACCGAACTCGACGTGTGGCAGTACATCGGACGAGAGAAGATGGATCTCCCTTCGATTTACTTCGCCCACGAGCGCGACGTCGTGATGCGCGACGGGATGTGGCTCGCCGTGAGCGAGTTCGTTGAACCAGGTCCGAAGGAACACGTCGTGCGCCAGAGCGTGCGCTTTCGCACCGTCGGTGACGCCAACTGCACCGGCGCCGTGCTCTCGAATGCCAACACCATCGACACGATTATCGAAGAGGTGGCGATCGCCAACGTGTCCGAACGCGGGGCCACGCGTGGTGACGACAAGTTCTCCGAGACGGCGATGGAGGATCGCAAACGCGAGGGCTACTTCTAAGTGGAGCTGGCGACCAAAGATCTTCTACGACTCGCGACAATCGGATCGGTCGACGACGGAAAGTCGACGCTGATTGGTCGACTCCTCGTCGACACTCGTCAACTCTTCGATGACCAACTCGACGCGGTCGTCGCGGCGTCGGAGAAGCGTGGTGTCGGCGACCTGGACCTCAGTTTTGTCACCGACGGCCTTCGCGCCGAGCGCGAGCAAGGCATCACGATCGACGTGGCTTATCGCTACGCCACGACGCCGACGAGAAAATTCATCATCGCCGACTGTCCCGGTCATGTTCAGTACACGAGGAACATGGCGACTGGCGCATCAACCGCCGATCTCGCTCTGGTGGTGTTGGATGTGGCCTCGGGACTTAAAGAACAGACTCGTCGCCATCTCTGCATCGCGGCCCTCCTCGGTGTGCGCTCGGTCATCGTCGCCGTCAACAAGATGGATACCGTGTCCTGGTCCGAGATCGCCTTCCAGCGTGTCGTCGACCAGATTGAAACGCTCTCACGCGAGTTGGGCTTCACTTCCAAGGTCGTCATTCCCGTGTCGGCGCTGCTCGGCGACAACGTGGTCATGAGTTCAACGAACACGCCCTGGTACCAAGGCCCAACGGTCCTCGACGCTCTCGAAGCCTCAGAGGCCGGTTCCTGGGAAGTGGCCCAAGGCGCGCGACTGCCGGTGCAGTGGGTGCTACGTCAGCCTGGTGGCGGGCGCACGTACGCCGGGATGGTAAGCGGCGAGGCGTTCCACGTGGGCGATCGCGTCACGTTGTTGCCGGCGAACATCGAGACCACCATAAAGGCGATCAATTTCGGCGGGGAGTCGCGACTCGAGGCGGTGGTGGGCCTGGCGGCCGACCTCGACTTGGCCGACGAAACCGACGCCGGTCGTGGCGATCTCATCGCGAGCGCGCCTCTACCGACCGTAACCAAAGAGATCGAGGCCACGATCTGTTGGTTCGGCGAGAAACCCCTCAGCGTCGACGGACAGCGGCTTCGACTGAAGCACACGACAAAGTCCACACCGGTTCGAGTACGCGACATCAAAGGCGTCATTGACATTGCCTCGCTTACTATCAGTGAGGCCACGTCCCTTTCCACGAACGAAATCGGCTTGGCGACATTGATCACTTCCGACGCGATAGTCGTCGACGACTACCGAGAAGACCGGGTGACCGGCAGCTTCGTCCTCATCGACGAGGTCACCAACGCCACCGTGGCGGCCGGCATGGTCGGGCACGCTTCGTTCCTCTAGGGAAGAGGAGAGGCGTGCAAAATTTTGTGGTGACCCTGAAGTGTGTGGACGTGCCGGGCATCGTGCGCGCTACCAGTGCCGCCATCGTCGCTCTTAACGGCAACATCTTAGAGAACGACCAGTTCACCGACCCCGTGACGGGCCAGTTCTGCATGCGCACTCGTTTCGAGACGGAGATCGACGACGTTGAACAAGTGCGTTCCACGCTCGAAGATGACCTCCAACCATTTACACCGACGCTCGGCGTGCGGCTAGAACATGTTCGGCGCCGCGTCCTCGTCATGGTCTCTACCTCCGACCACTGCCTTGCCGAGCTTCTCTATCGACAGGAACAGGGCGATCTGCCAGCCGACATTGTGGCCGTTGTCAGCAATCACCCTAACGCCAGCCCTCTGGCTGGGCGCTACCAGATCCCCTTCCACGAGATTCCCGTGACGGATGAGACCAGGACGACGGCCGAGAAGGAACTACGTTCCCTACTCGAGCAGTACGAGGTTGACTTCGTCGTACTCGCGCGATACATGCAAGTGCTGTCGCGCGAGCTCTGCAGCGACTTCGCCGGACGCATCATCAACATCCACCACTCCTTCCTGCCGGGGTTCAAAGGCGCTCGTCCGTACCACCAGGCCTACGAGAAGGGCGTCAAGCTAATTGGGGCCACCGCACATTTCGTCACAGCCGATCTCGACGAGGGCCCGATTATCGAACAGGACGTGGTGCGCGTGAGCCACGCGCGCGTTCCCTCGGATCTGGTGTCCCTCGGACGCGACATAGAACGAAGCGTTCTCGCGCGCGCCGTAAAGCTCGTGGCCGAAGACCGCGTCGCCCTCGTCGGCAATCGAACGGTTATTTTCTCCCAGTAGTCCCGCTAAGACCTAGGCGTTGACGAGTTCACGTTCATCGAGAAACGACCACCACGCTTCGCCAACGAGGCGTGCCGCGCTGGCAACTTCCTCAACGTCGGGCTCAAGCATCGACAGAGCGTCGAGCGTCCACGCCGCGTGGTCTCCTTCAACCTCCCAGTGAGCGTCCCAGAATGCAATAGCTGCGCTGTCCGCGCCGTAGTGCGTCCTCAGCCCCTCCGCCTTCGAGGACGCAACGGCGGCCCCTTGGCTTTCATACGCCCAGAGACCAGCGAGCGCTCCCTCCGGGCTCTTCTTCAGCACCTCGCTATACGCATCGAGGAGTTTCGTCATGGCCGGTGATGCGCTAACCACATTCGCATCGTAAAACGTGGCGAAGAGCTCGAAGAGCTCGAGGTGGCTCGGCGGCATGGTTTCGTCTCGAAGATTGTCGAGCACTGCGTCACGTGCTGGCCCTTCGGGGAGTCGCTCGCTGAGTGCGTCTAGGAACCTGGGCAGCATCGTTTCGAAGTACCGATACTGCTCGGCGTAGGAGGTGAGTTCCTCGCGACCGAGCTGTCCGCACTCCCAGCGACGGTAAAAAGGATGACTGAGCAACTGTCGATCACGAAGCGTCTGATTGAGGGTCTCGTTGAGGGAAGTGTCCATGAAGCGAAAGTACCACTTCCACTAACGCGCCGACGATCTACTACCGGACGAAGAGGTCGAGACGCCAGTCTCCGGTCATCTCGTACTCGCAGAGCGACTCGGTCATCGAGCACATGGTGTCGAGGACGAGAGACGCGGCGGTGCCGACGGGAACGTCCACCACCAAGCCTCGCTCCTTCTTGTCCTGTTGAATCACGAACGGCGCTCCCCTGAGCAGTTCCGCTATCCGCTCTCGGCCGAGGTGCCCACGCGAGTGCAGTAACCCGAGTGAGGAGGGTTGCGGTTCGCCTCGTCGAGGAGCCATCGTGACGTACGACGCCACCGGCGCACCCGAGTTCAACCACAGGCCGAGCGGGTTGATCTTGAGATCGGGCACGTCATCGACGGTCACTGGCACCACGTTGCACCAGCCTCGCCCCGATGCAATTTTCTCTACCGCCCCCACAGCTTCGCCTCGCACATCGGAGAAACGAAGTTGGCTTCGAGCTACGCCCACCCCAGCTCCACCAAGCGCGGGTCGCTGATGCCGAAGTGATGCGCCACTTCGTGAATGACGGTTTTGCGAATCTGCGCCTCGACCTCCGCTTCACTGTGACAGTGCTGGCAGATCGTCTTTTGATAGAGCGTGATGCGATCGGGCATGACCGCGCTGTAGCTCATCGGTCCGCGCTTGGTGAGAGGAATGCCTTCGTAGAGCCCATATAGGTTGTGTCCCGGTGCCTCGTCCGCCACGATGATGGCGAGATTCTCGATCTGGGACGAGAGTTCCGGTGGTAGCGAAGCGAGCGCGGCGGTGGCAATCTCTTCGAAGCGCTCATTCGAGATTTCGTACATCAATGAATCGTATGGGTGCGCATCTGTTCTCCGCACCACCCTTAATCCATGTACGCGCCACCGTTCACGGAGATGGACTCTCCGGTGAGAAACGCGGCGTCGTCCGAAGCCAAGAACGCCGCGACCTTGGCCACGTCCTCGGGGGTTTCGAGTCGCCCGAGCGGCGTGGTCTCCACCCACATTCGTTTGACCTCATCGGGATCGATCCCGCGCAGTTCGGCCTCCCAGGCGAGTTCACGCGTCTGCATGGCCGTCGCCACAAACCCCGGGCAGATGCAGTTCACGCGTATGCCGTACGGTGCTAACTCATAGGCCATGGCTTGGGTAAGTCCGAGCACGGCGAACTTGCTCGCGATGTAATCAGAGAGAAACGGCACGCCTCCCTGCTTGGCGGCCATCGACGCCGTGTTGACAATGCAGCCTGGCGTGCCAAGAGCGATCATCGCTCGGGCGGCCGACTGTCCGGTGTGAAAGACGCCAAAGGTATTGACCTCAAAGGTTCGCGCGAGATCTTCGGGCGACACATCCACGAAGCGCTGCATCTTCGAGATGCCCGCGTTGGAGACCCACACGTCAAGTCGTCGGTGTTCTTTGACAACCGCGTCAATGACGGCGTCACAGGCCAAAGGATCGGTCACGTCAAGGGCGATGGCCTGAGCACTCGTGAGCTCGCTCGCCGTTCGCTGCGCGCTGGCGAGATCGACGTCACTCACGACGACGTGATAGCCACGCCTATCGAACTCGGCGGCGATCGCCGCGCCTATCCCCGATCCCGCACCGGTCACGCCAACGGTTGCTTTACTCACTGTGAACTCCTCGCTAAAAGATGAGAGAGCGACGCGGTCGCGTCGTTCAGTTGAAGAAACTCGTGATAGCGCTCTTCGTAGAGCGCCACGTGGTAAGGATTTGGCGAAATGATCTCGCCCACTTCCAACGATCCGACCACGTACGACCAGTCGGCGATTTTGCCGGTACCGACTCCCGCTACAACCGCGGCGCCGTAAGAGGCACCCGGGTGAGCGACGATAGAGATGAGGTCGCGATTCAGTACGTCGGCCAATATCTCTCGCCAGAGGCGTGACTTCGATCCGCCGTTGGTGACCCGAGTGCTGCCCAGCAACAGTCCGTCGTCCGCGAACACCTCGAAGTGAGATCTAAATCCGTAGGCGATGGCCTCTAAGAACGATCGATGGATGTCGCCCCGAGTGGTGCCGAGGTGCAGGCCGATCATCACCCCGCGAAGATCGGGGTCGTGCAGCGGCGTCTTCTCCCCTAGGAAATAGGGCAGGGTCAACAGCGAGCCCGGCGCACTCTTCGCGGCCGCCGCGTCAAGTTCGTCGAGTGGTACGTCGTTAAAGATTGCCTGTTCCCAGCGCAGCAGCGATCCACTCGTCGCCATGCAGCCGTTCGGCAACCACTTGCCCGGCACCGGGTGCTTATCGAGATAGAGGCGCGCGTCGAGAAATACCTCGTCGCTCACGGCCAGAATGTCGCCGGCCCCACCGAGTTTGATGAGACAGTCACCCTGATCGAAGAGTCCGGCGCCGAAGGCCGAGAGCACGTGATCCGCTCCACCCACCACAATGGGCGTGCCCGAGCGAAGTCCCGTCGCCTGTGCCGCGTCGCTGCTGACTTCACCGATCACGTCACCGGGTCCCTTGACGTCGAGCAACGACGGCCACGCGACGTCGCTCGCGGCGAGCACGCGTTCCAGCGGCTGAAGGGCCATGTCGTAGAGGCCGCTCTCGAGAGCCCAGTTCTCTTCGACGTGAGGCTCGGCGCCCAGCCTTCGAGCCAGCCAGTCGTAGGAGCCTTGAATCGACGCCGTGCTCGACCACACGTCGGGCTCGTGACGGGCGAGCCAGCGCGCGCTCGGGGCGAGCGACTGTTGGGAAAGTACCGAGCCCGTGCGACTCAAAATGTCGAAGTCGCCGAGCGACTCTCGTATCTCGTCAATCTCCTTGGTCGCCCGCGCGTCGTTTTGTAATATTGCGCGGCGCAGCGGCTGTCCCTTGGCGTCGAGCAACAGGACGGCCGGCACCATGCCGGTCACCGCGAGGGCGGCGACGTTCTGGCTGCTCGTGCCCGACTGGACGAAGAGCTCGGGGATGAGGTGGCACACGGCGAGCCACCACTCGGCGGGGTCGGCTTCTGACCAACCGGGGTGTTCGCTGAAGAGGTCGACCGTGCGTGAGGATGACGCGACGAGCCCTCGTTCGGGATCGAGCAGTACTGCCTTTACTCCCGAAGAGCCGAGATCGATGCCGAGAAGAAGTTCGCCCGACGGTTCAGGCACTACGCGCCGCATCGATGAACCGCTTGACCCGTTCGGGGTCCACTTCGTTCCACGTGTAGCCATCTCGTTTCAGATCACTGCCCACGATGCACCCGTCGGCGTACTTAAAGTACTGCGCGATCGTGGCGGCCTTCGCTCCGGTATTGAGCAACACCGATACGGAAGGGTCGACCGCTTCTCGCACGTCGGCCACCGTGGCGACGTCGGGCTCGCTGCCCGCCATAGGACCCGAGACCAAAATGACGTCGGCCAGGCTGGAGACGACGGTGGAGGTGGCCATCTGCGCGGGCGAACGCTTACCCGTGCTGGAAGCGAACTCCGGCGTGATGTTGGCGAAGATGGCAAGGTCGTCTCGGCCGAAGTTCCGTCGATTGCGCAGCAGCATGGCCGCGTCCGGCTGCCAGGCGCCCATGTCGGACTCCCACGAACCGGTGATGACCTCACGCATGAAGGAAGCACCCGTAGCCACCGCGATCGCGAGCGCGCACTGAGCGTCCCAGAGAAAGTCGACGCCAAAAGGACGGTCCGTCGGTCGGCACTCGCTCGCCACGCGCGTCATCACGGCTGAGGCTTCGAGCCCAGCGTGCAGTTGATAAGGACGATCGCCTTCGTTGCAGAAGAGCACGGCATCGAAGCCGCCCTCCAACAGCACCTCGGTGTCGCGCTTAACGTGATCGATCAGCCCCTCGACGCCCGCCTTCTCGTCGTACAGCGGCGTGCCCGGCAAGGGTGGAACGTGGGCCATTGCGATCAACGGCTTGTCAACGTCCGGAAAAATCGTTCGAAATCTGGACATTAGTCCTTCTCCTCTTCAAAGGGCTCTACGTGCAGCACCTCAACGTCGTGGTCCTTGATGCGACGAATCACGGCGTTGTCAGGCGAGGCGTTGGTTATCAGCAGGTCAACCACGTTGATCGGCGCGATGGTGATGAAGGCCACACTGCCGAGCTTCGAGGCGTCCGCCAAAACGATGACGCGCCGTCCGGAGGCGAGGGCCGAGCGCTTCACGTCGGCGTCGTCGAGGTTGTACTCCGTGAGACCGCTCACGTCACTGACGCCCGCGACCCCGAGGAAGACCGTGTCGCAGTTGAGGTCGGCGAAGGAGTTCTGCGCCCTGGGTCCAATCATGCTCAGCTCGCCGTGGCGAACTACGCCGCCGGTCACGATGGTCTTGACGCGGGACTTCGTGGTGAGCTCGGTGCTGATGACGAGCGAGCTCGTAATAGCGGTGATGGCGAGATCGTCGGGTATGGCCTTCGCCAACTCGTGCGTGGTCGTTCCCACGTCGATGATGACCGTTTCGTTCTCGCGCAAAAGCGACGCCGCGGCCGCGCCGATGCGACGCTTGGCGTCGGCCATGTGCGCCGCGCGTTGAAGGATCGGAGGCTCAAAGGAGCGACTCTGCACCGAGATCGCGCCGCCTCGGGCGCGCCGCGCGAGTCCTTCGACTTCTAAGAAATCGAGGTCGCGACGTATAGTCATCTCCGACGTGCCAAAGTGCGCGGCGAGTTCGACGATGGATGCTTCGCCTTCGACCCGCAACTGCTCGGCTATCGTCGCTCGACGGGTCTTAGAGTCCATGACGACACATTATGTGAATTTTTAACATAATTCAACCAACGAATGAGAGAATTTCACAAGAATAATCACAATATTGACCAAAAGTGACACGCTTGACGCGAGAGGCGAACTAAGGGCCATCGAAGTCCATCCACCCGGCCCCGGCTCGCCAGTGCTCTCCGCGCTGGAGCGTCGCCACAATGGCCCGCTCCAGTGTCGTGCTCTGCGGGAGTTCGTTGATCGGCGTCGCCGGTCGCTCAAAGACGAAGTCGAGCACGTCATCATCGTCGTCGTACCACCGCGGCAACAAGGTGAAACGCCGTTGAAAGTGCACGACGTTCGAGACCGAGGGCAGGAGCGTTATCAGGCGACTGTCGAGCAGCCAACTCTGACAAGTTACCAACCGCCGTTGCGCGACAGGCCAGAGGTGTCCGAGAACGTCGCGGGCTTCACCAAAGGTCTGATCGAGAGTCGTCGGGGCGATGTCGCTGCCACGAGGAATGTGAAGCCCGATCGAAGGATCGCCGCGGCGAAAGCCGGGGCCGAGCTTCTCCGCTTCCTCGTCCTCGTACCAGGAGTACGGCGAGAGGCTACCCACGCCGAGCGTTACGCGGTGAAACTGGAGACTTCCCACTTGCAACAGCTCGCCGCGCAGAATGGGCAGCATCCACCAGCCGGCGTCGACACCGAGCGTTCCCCACTTGCGTTGATGAGTGGCGCAGTGTCGTGCGAGTACTTCAAAGGTGCGATCGATGACGTTCTGCGGCGTCGCTTCTTTCTCGTGGAATGTCCTGGTCCCTTCGTAGCCGAGCGCAAAGAGATAGATGTAGAGGAGCCGGCCCGAGGGCCCGGCCCCGTCAAGATCGGGCCAGATAGGGAGCGGCTCGTCAATCGCTCCGCGCTGGACTTCAACCATGCCGAGCAACGCGGCAAGCAAACTCGTCCACTCTTCGTGACGTCGAAACTCGTCCCAGTGATGAGCGACCTCGCTCGCGTCGTCGCTGCTGAGGCGGAGTTCTCGTAGCACGCGGCTGAGACTTTCAACGTCGAAATCACGCACGCGTGCTTCGAACTCGTCCGTAGCCGCGGGCAGAAACTCGCCCATGCGCGCGACGACGTCCTGTGCGGTCTCCATCACTCCCCGTCCAGCGTTCGATACTCCACGCCCATCGCGTCGAGGCGACCGAGGTGTGCTCTCAGACGTGGGCGAAACTCATCCACGTTGGTGGCCGTTCCCCAGACCACTTCGCTGAAGGCCGCCAGTCGCGGAAAGGCCATGTAATCAAGGTGCTCTTCGGTGGCGATGTACTCCGTCCAGAGTTGAGCCTGCGCACCTCGAATGTGATGGTCTAGATTGGGTCGAAGGCCCGGAGGAATGACCGAGAAGCCATAGACCTTCTCCCACGTGGTGACGTGGGGCACGGGAGCGACAGCGACCGGTTCAGCGGGATCGTCACTACTCAACCAGTCGAAGTAGAGGAACTGCATGGCCGCCATAACGACGTCCAGCCCGCGTTCGGCCGCAGCGACGCCCTTCGCAGAACTGCGCCACGCGGCGATGATGGTGCCTGGCAAAACTTCCGCGTCAAGAACTTCGTCCCAGGCCACGACCTCGTGACCGGCGCCCTGCAACGCTGCACTTATGGCTTTGGTAAAGAGGCCCTGAAGCTCACGTCTCTCGCGAAACCCGTGTTCGCTCATGACGGCGAGCGCGGCGGGGCTGTTCGCCCACTCAATGGTGGGACACTCGTCCCCACCGATGTGCACCGGGCTCTTCGGAAAGAGGCTGGCCACGTAGAGCACCACGTCGACCGCGAAACGAATTGCGTCCGCACTCACGTTCAGCACGTGCTCGGAGATACCCCAGTTGGTCCAGACCTCGAGAGGCTCGCTGACATTGCCGAGTTCGGGATATGCGGCAATGGCGGCCTGCGCGTGACCGGGCAAGTCGATCTCGGGCACGATCTGAATGAATCGACGAGCGGCGCGCTCGCGGATGGTGAGAAGGTCCTCTGCGTTGAAGAAACCGCCGTGCGCCACGTGATCGTCCACGCCGCCCTCGTGACCGACGGGTGAGGAACGACGGGTGGCGCCGATCTCGGTGAGCAGGGGCCACGAAGGTATTTCAACGCGCCATCCCTGGTCGTCATTGAGATGAAGGTGGAGACTGTTCAGTCGATGCGCGGCTAACTGATCGATGAGTCGACAGACCACTTCCACATCGAAGAAGTGGCGGGCTACGTCGAGGTGGGCGCCGCGCCAGGTAAAGGCCGGCGCGTCTTGAACGATCACACACGGTATGACGATCTCGTGGAGGTCGCGCCGCGTGTTCGACCAGAGGGCGTCCGGGCCTAGCTGACGAAGTGTCGTGAGGGCGTAGGCGACGCCCGCCTCAGTGCTGGCCTCCACCTGTGTGCACGCAGCGACGCTGATCTGATATCCCTCACCGTCGAGTTCGGGCAGTCGCAGTATTTCGACGTCGCACGCCTCGCCCGGCGCCACCACCGTGACGTCCCAGCCGATGGCGCGACCCAGATCGCTGGCGAACGACTCGACGACGCCTCGCCAATCGCTCTCGACGGCCACGAGCAGCGGCGAGACCCAGGTCACCTCGCCCGAGAGGTACTCGACGAAGCGAGGACGCGGAATCAGTTCAGGAGTCACTGGCGGTCACCGCGAAGCAGGCTGCCTGGTGTGTCGCCGAGAGGCGCACCATCGGCGGCGTGTTCGCGATACAGACATCCATGACGAGAGGACAACGCGGCGCGAACCGACAACCCGGCCCGGGATCAATGACCTTTGGTGGCTCGCCGAGGTCCGACTCGCCCTCGATGACGGCGAGGGGCAGGCGCGGATCCGGAGCGGTCGACATCAAGAGCTGCGTGTAGGGGTGACGAGGTGAGCCGATCACTTCGTCCGTGAGGCCCTCTTCGACGATGCGCCCGGCGTACAACACGATCATCCGATTGGCCACGTACCGAGCGCTCGCCAGGTCGTGAGTGATGTAGAGCAGCGAGACGCCGTCACGATCTCGTAGGCCCTTCATTACGTTCAGCAGTCCGATACGAATCGACACGTCGAGCATCGAGACCGGCTCGTCAGCCAAGATAAGCGACGGATTCGACGCCAGCGCCTGTGCGAAACCGAGTCGCTGGCGTTGACCGCCCGAGAGTTCGTGTGGGTAGCGACGAAGTACTTCGGCCCCGGGCGTCAGGCCAACTCGCTCGACGAGGTCGATGGCTTCGGCGTTGCGCTCGGACTTCGAGATGTCGGGACGATGCAGGCGGAGCGAGCGCAGCAGACTGTGCCCCACGCGAAGCACCGGATTAATCGATCCGAAGGGATCTTGAAAGACCATCGGCATGCGTCCGCGCACGGCCCGCGACGACTGGCGACTGATGACTTGATCTTCGAAAGTGATGGAACCGCGCGAAGGTTTGTAAAGACCGGCGAGCACGCGGGCGATGGTCGATTTGCCCGAACCCGACTCTCCGACCAAGGCGACGATCTCGCCCGTTGCGACTTCAAAGGTGACGTCATCGAGGGCGTGCAATAGTCCACGCGAACGAAAGCCACCGACGCGAAAGTACCGCGAGAGGTTGTCGACCTTAAGGACCGATTCGCTCACGAGGACTCCAGCGGATTGACCAGATGACAACGCACGGCGCGAGTGCCCTTGGTGATCAGTTCGGGACGTATCTCTCGACAGACCTCCATGACGTAGGCGCATCGTGGGGCAAAAAGACAGCCGGGTGGCGGGTTGACCAACGACGGTGGGGTGCCGGCGATGCCGGTGAGCTGACGCGCTTCGCCGAGCAGTGAGGGAAAGGCATCCAACAGACCTTGGGAGTAGGGATGTTGGGGCCGGTCAAAGACCTCGCGGGTGGTGTCGAGCTCCACGATCTCTCCGGCGTACATCACGGCCAGACGATCTGAGAAGTGCGAGACCACACTCATGTCGTGGGTAACGAACAGCACCGAGAATCCCAGTTCGTGACGAAGGGCCTCTACCTGGCGCATCAACGAACGCTGCGCCACGACGTCGAGGGCCGACGTCGGCTCGTCCATGATGACGAGTTTCGGTTCGAGCAACAACGCCATCGCGATCATGGCCCGTTGACGCATCCCGCCGGAGAGCTGAAATGGGTAGCTCTTTAGGTGCACCACATCAATGGAGACCATCGAGAGAACCTCGGCCGAACGCTCGGCGATGCGCTTGTCATCCCAGTCCGTGTGGGCCCTGCAGGCGTCGGCGAGTTGCGCGCCGATGGAGAGCGTCGGGTTGAGGGCGTTCATGGCGCTCTGCATTACCAGCGAGATGTCGTGCCAGCGGTGTTGACGCAACTCCTCGGGCGTCAACGCCGTCAGGTCGACGCCGTCAAAGATCACCGATCCACCGACGATGCTGGCCGGATACGACAGAAGTTGTGCAATGGCGAAGAGCAGCGTCGACTTGCCACAACCGGATTCGCCAACAATGGCCAAGAACTCGCCTTCTGCCAGATCGAGCGACACGCCATTTACCGCTTCCGCCGGGCCCGAGGGAGTCGCGTACTCGACCTTGAGGTCTCTCACCTGAAGAATGGCTTCGCTCACGCCATCGCCTTCTTCATCTTGCGAGCGGAGACCTTCCTCATCTTGCGCTCAGAAATCGGTCGAAGCGCCGGATTCGACACTTCGTCAAAGGCGTAGTTCAACAGAGCGAGAGCGCTGCCGAGGATGGCGATCGCCACGCCCGGAGCCAGTGCCCACAGCGGCAGGCCGGTAGCGAGCGCCTCGTTATTCTGCGCCCAGTAGAGCATCGTGCCCCAGGACTCGGTGTTGATGTTGCCGAGACCGACGAACTGTAGCGCGGCCGACGCCAAGACGGCGTACAGCGCCGCACCCAGGAAGTTGGCCACGATCAGTGAGGTCATGGGGGGAATTAGTTCCACCGTGATCACGTAGAAGCTCGACTCGCCACGAGCTTTCGCGGCGAGAAGGTAGTCGCGATTGCGCAGCGACAGGGCCTGGACTCGAAGCTGTCGTGCCCCGTAGGACCAACCGGTAAAGACCAGGACAAAGACAATCAGCCAGAAGCTCGCGTTCTTGGCATAGGCGGTGATAACGATGATGAGCGGGAAGGCCGGGATGACCAGAATGACGTCTGTTAAGAGGGACAGCCCGTCGTCGACGATTCCACCGGAGTACGCGGCGGTGATACCGATGGCGACCGAGAGCAACGTGCAGAAAAACCCGACGACTAAGGCGATCGACACGGACTGACGAGTGCCGTAAATCAGTTGCGCCCATACGTCTTGGCCAAAGGATGTCGTACCCAACAGATGCGACCACGAGAGACCCACACCGGGGTTGTAGATCTCGGCCGCCGGATTGTCGTGGGCGAACCAGCTCGGAAAGGCGGCGATGAGTAAGAGGACGAACAGGATGATCGAACCGGCCAACGCCTTCTTGTCGCGCCGCAAGAACCGATACGCACCGCGCAACCCGCGACCGAGTGCTCTGAGCAGCTTCATGATCTCACCCGGGTGCGCGGGTCCAAGATGGCGGTCACGATGTCGGAGACGAAAATCGCGAGCAGGACGGCGACCGTGATCAAGAGGAAGAGCGCCTGCATCAGCGGATAGTCCTCGTTCTGCACGGCCTGAAGCAACATGAATCCCACCCCGGGATAGTTAAAGACGTACTCGACGAGGATGGCGCCGGAGATCACGAAGCCCAGCGACATCGCAAAGCCCGTGAGGTTGGGGAGCATGGCGTTGCGTCCGGCGTACTGCCACAGGATGCGCCGGGGCCTGAGTCCCTTGGCTCTGGCCATCTTGACGTAGTCCTCGGCAACGACCGTGATCATGTTGTTACGCATGGTGAGGATCCAGCCACCGATTGAGGTGATCAATATGGTGAAGGCCGGCAAAACCGCGTGCCAGAGGACGTCACCAATGAAGGGCCAGTTCCACGCCTCGGTCGCCGTTTCGTTGTAGCCGCCAAGTATCGGAAACCAGTTCAGGGTCAGCGCAAAGAACCAGATGGCGAGCAGTCCAACCCAGAAGTACGGAAACGCTGAGATCACGATGAACGTGGGCGGCAAAATGCTGTCGAGCTTCCCGCCTCGGCGCCAAGCGGCGATAGCCCCGAGGGCCGTGCCAAAGATGAAACCCAACACCGTGGAGACGCCCACAAGGCCGAGGGACCACGGCAGCGCCCGCATGATCATGGTGCTTACGGGAATGGGAAAGTAGCTAATCGAAATGCCCAAGTTGCCGTGCACCGTGTTGTTCAGGTACTCGAAGTAGGACGAAATCAGGCTCCGGTGGGTGTCAACCCCGAAGGCCACCTCCAAGGCGTGCAGGGCGCTCGGATTCACGTGGCCACGAAAGCGGGCCATCATCGACTCGGCCGGGTTGCCCGGCATGAGTCGGGGGATGAAGAAGTTCAGCGTGAGAGCAGCCCACATTGCTACAAGTAAGAAGCCCAAACGCCGAACTAGAAATCTCATCTCCCCGACTCAGCCCGGCAATCAACGATCTACGACGGCTTCAAGTTGTCTAACACGTAGCCCCAGTCGGGCTCGTTGTACAGACCGGCCTGTGCCCAGGGATTCGACGCGGTCGGAAAGCCCGTGAAATCCTTGGAGTTGTACTGGAACCAGTCGACCTCTTCCAACACGGGGATGACCGGATACTGGGTCACCATCACGTTTTCGATCTGATCCACGATGGAGTGCTGTGTCGCCGCGCTGGTCGTCGTGAAGTACTGGTTCAAAAGCTTGTCTACCGCCGGGTCGTTGTAACGCTCCCAATTGGATGCGGCCGCCGTACCAATGGGCGCGGAGTTCTTGGAGTAAAGCCACTGGCGCATCTCGTAGAACGGTGTCGGGCCGCCACTCTCCACGTTGTAGGCCAACTGGAAGTCGCCGTCGTAGACATCGGAGTAGAAGGTGTTGGCGGATGGCGTCTCGGGCGTGGCGTCAATACCTATTTTCGCCAGTTCTTGGGCCATGATCTGAATGTCCGCCACCCAGTCGGAGTAGCCGCCGTTCGTGATGATGGAGACCTTCAACTCTCTTCCATTCTTGGAGAAGAAGCCGTTGCTGCCCATCTTGAATCCGGCCGCTTCAAGGACCGACTTGGCCTTCGCCACGTTGTAACTCTTGCCGATTTTGCTCGCCGCGGCGCTGCTCACCCACGATGAGAAGGTGGGAGAGACGATGCCGTCTTGGCTCGCCGGAGGCTCGTAGCCGTACTCACCTTTCGTCGAGATCGTGGAGCGGTCGATGCCGTAACTAATCGCCTCACGCACGGCTGGGTTATTGAGCGGCGCTTCGGTCAAGTTGGGAAAGAGCGAAACGTTAGCGACCGGTGCGAACCAGTACGTGTTACCCGGCTTCTTGTCGACGTAGTAACTCTTGATGTTGGGGATGAACTGCGCACCCCACTGCGACTGACCGGTCGCGAGGTACTCATTGCACGTGGTGTTCGATAGGAACGCCGGCATGTTGACCACCTTGACGACGGCCTTGCCCTTCTGCCAGTAGTTCGGGTTGTTCGTCCACTGAATGTTCTGAGGTGTGCACTTCGACATGATGTAACCGCCCGTACCGATGGGGTTGGTGATCGGATCGGTCACGGGGTTCTTGATCTTGCTCCAGATGGCTTCGGGCACGATGGGCACCTGGTCAGCGATGTAGTAAAAGAACGGTGCCGCCGGCGCGTTGAAGTTGAAGACCACCTGGTTCGCTCCCTTCTGCTTGACGCTCGAGAGCACCGACCACACGGCGTTCACGTCGAGGGCCGGGTACTTCTTCAGAAGGTTGAACGTGTAGGCCACGTCCGCCGCACTAAAGGGCGTGCCGTTGGACCACTTGACACCCGGACGGATCGTAAACGTCAAGGTCTTATTCGAGTTGCTCCACGCGTACGACGTCGCGAGCCACGGTGTGACCTTGCCGCTCTGAAGGGAGTTGACGAAGTCGAGCGTCTCATACGTGAGTCCTACCGAGTACGGGCTCGACGTCGGTACGAATGGATTAAATGCGCACGACCACAACTCACCTTGTTCATTCGCCAGGTTCAGTGGTGCCTGCGAGGAGGCGCCTGCACTGACCGGCGCCACAACTGCGGGAATCATCGCAACACAGGTGCTGGCGATGAAAATAAACGCCGTTGCGAGCAGACCCCCCTTAAACTTTTTCCTCACGATGAAACTCCCTCCCTTTGAAGAACACTCGGCTCTTCAGTTCACGTTATGGACTGCCTGCAACTGGTGCCAGTTCGCGCTCCCGCGTGATCGCAGCACCTCGTTGGATTTCTCGAAGTCACATTATGTGAATTTTTCACACTTATCAACCTCATCTTGAGAGAATCTAACAATTTCGACCCATTCGTCGAAAGAAATTTGCATTTCTTCTCGTCAACCGGCACGCGGGACCTGAGTGGGACGCTCCGACATTCGCGCACCGCGCGGGGGAAAGCGACATTCTTAGGCGCAACCGAAGTTGTCGCTCATCACGCCGAGAGGGTCACTTTCTTCAAGCCCGGTGACGTGTCAATCGGTCGACCGCGAAGTTCACCAACTCGAAGAGCGAGCGCCTGGCCCACGATCACTTCGGCCAGTCCCAGGGACCAGTTCGGCATCGACTCTTCGAGCACTATCTCTGCGTCGCAGGTAACACTCGCGCGTTCTGACGAGCGCAACACGACGGTGCGCATGCCGAAACGTTGACACTCATCGAGCAGCTCTCCGCCAACGACGTCGGTCAACTCCTCGGTCACCACCAGCAACAGCGTCGAACCCTCACCGCCAGCACCGATGGGTCCGTGAAGAAAGTCGGCCGCGGAGTACGACTCGGCGCGAACTCCGGTGACTTCACGAATCTTGAGCGCGATCTCCGCCGCCACGGCTTGACCCACGCCGCGACCCACAATGGTGAGCCCCTTGTCCACGTCGAAGAGTGAGGTCGGCAAGGATTTCGACAAGGCCCACTCGCTCGTACGCTCGACCACCTCGGGCAACTCATCGAGTCCCGCGAGAGGCGATCCCTTCAGGGCTTCCACCAACTGAGCCGCCGCTTGCCAGGTCGCGGAGAAGGTCTTCGTTGAGGCGATTGCGCGCTCCGGCCCGACGCCAAGTTCAATGATTTGGGCACCGGTCTGCGCGAGAGGTGAGGCGACGTCGTTCGTCACGACGGTACTTGGCCGGTCCTGTGCTAGCGCTTGCTCGATCACCCGAACAAGTCCGGGGGTCCTACCCGACTGCGATAGCGCGAGTACGCCCGCGCCAGCAAGTCCCATCGCTCTATCACCTTCGTAGAGCGACGGCGTCGCGAGTGCCACCAGAAGACCGAGCTCTTGACCGGCGAGGTATTGGAAGAAGACGGCAGCGTTATCCGAAGACCCGCGAGCCGCTACCAGCGCATACGTTATGTCTTCAAAGCTCTGCGCGACCGCGCGGCTCTGTTGTGCGCCTAGCTCAGCGCGACGGCGTAGCAGGTCACCCTGAGATCGAATCTCTTCTTCAAAAACTGTCGACATGCGTCCTCATTCATGGGCTCAGCGGAGCCGCGTACGTCCGTAGCGTAGTGGCCGCATCACGCAGGTCCGTTGACGGTACTCAACGCGCGAAGAGCTTGACGACTCCTCGCAGGGTCGCGTTATTGTCGCTGAGCGAGACTCGAAAGTCGAAGTTCGCGAAGCTCGCTAGATCGACGCGACGGGCGTTTCCTCCACCCAAATGCACCACGTCGGCCGAAAACTCTCGGGCGAACGCCACGACCGCCCGCACCAAGAAGGTCTGCCAGAGCTCTTCGTCTTGAGAACGCGCGTAATCTCCGAGCACTTGGTCGTACGTCTGGTCATCGGCGAACGTCTCGTCCCCCACGTCGCGTATGCGGACAAGAGACCCGTCAACCACGAGCGCGATGCCAAAGCCCGTCCCGAGAGTAATGACGAGCTCCCTGCCGTGACCTTCACTGCAGCCGAGCGCCGCCAACGTCGCGTCGTTTACGACTCGCACGTCTTGCTTGCTCGCGTCTCGAAACGCCCTCTGAAGATCCGTCTGGAGCCACTCGTCGTGCAGCGACTGATCGATTGATGAGGTGAAGCCTTCAGGGCGTGAAAGATTTCCCGGTTCGATCACCAGTCCATCAACCAATGCTCCCGGAAAACCTACGCCCACTTGCGTGCATCCGCTGGCCGAAATTCGTTCGGTTACGTACTCGACAAGACGCGCGGGTGAGCACGGGTATGGCGTAGGTAGGCGTACGACGTCGTCGACGAGATCGCCATCAACTCCAACGAAGCCGAATTTGATCGTGGTCGCGCCAATGTCCACCGCCAGAATCGCGTCGCGCGTCGATTGCGGCGGTTTTGTCATGCGAGAAGTGTAGTAACGCTCGCCAAAGCGACACGATTACCTCGAGTGACGAAATACCACCTCGCGACGACGTCAGCCCCAAATCGGCAACCGCCCGTGCTCAGCGTCGAAGAACTCAAGTCGACCGTCGAAAATTCAACTTCGCGAGGTCACCGGCGATCGGACAATACATGGGTGCGGATACTCAGATGCGCGCAATGCATTCGGATCGACGAATCCGGGGCGTCTTCAAACCGAATAACTGAATCGATCGACTATTGTCCCGCTTGACGCGGTTCGATCTTGGCCACGCTTCGAGCTCGCATTCAGCGTTAACGGAATTCTGACCATCTTGGTGACGGAATGTCCTCAGTGGACACAGGAGCTCAAACCGAGAGCCTCAACCAGAATTCTGACCTCAACTCGACAATTTATTCGCTCGGTAAGGAGTCACCTGCTTGGTCGCCGATTGGCGGGTAGATCTTCGGGTCGGATTCCCACCACCACCGCCCGTCCGCCAAAGCGTTTTAAGCCAGGTCGGCTGACGAAGCGCGCCGTTTCCCAAGTGAAGGCTCTGAGATCCGACGAGCACGGTGTCCGCTTCACTAGAACGAGCCGACCCATGCAGCAAGTTCATTGCAGGCGATCCAATGAATCCTGCGACGAAAATATTCGCCGGCCGGTCGTAGAGCACCTGCGGCGTATCACACTGTTGGAGAACTCCTGTCACGCAGAACCGCCACCCGGTGCCCTAACGTCATGGCCTCGGTCTGATCGTGTGTCACGTAAAGAGTCGCTACACCAATTCGTTTCTGGACGCGCGCCACCTCGGCGCGCATCTGAACGCGCAGTTTTGCGTCAAGGTTGGAGAGAGGTTCGTCCATCAAGAACGCACTCGGTTCACGAACGATTGCACGACCCATGGCGACTCGCTGACGTTGACCACCCGAGAGTTGCTGGGCTTCCGGTTAAGCCATTCGGTTATTCCGAGTATCTTCGCTGCTCGCGTCAACTCGCTGCTCGACTCTCAGCCTTGGAGCACTTTCTTCATCCGCAGCGCAAAGCCAATATTTTGTGCGACGTTCATGTTGGGATAGAGGGCGTAGCTCTGAAAGACCATTGCGATATCGCGTTCCTTCGGCGGCACATCGTTGACGATCCGTCGCCAAATTGACCGTGCCAGATGAACTGCTTCGAGACCGGCAATCATGCGGAGCACCGTTGTCTTGCCACAGCCAGAGGGGCCCGACCACCACCATGAACTCGCCGTCGTCGATGTGAAATCGAGTCCCTAATGGCTTCATAGCCATTCGGATAGACCTTGGACGACCTTGTCGAGACTTATTGACGCCATTGGCTATCCTTCCGCTCGGCCACGCCGAGCGATCGTTTCTTCTCCTGCGAGCACCGCAGCACGTACGCTCTACGTACTTCACACCGGTACTCACGACGGGTGCTTTCGCGTCAGTCGCAGGACCGACCATCCCGCGTCGAGCGGCACCGAGACTCGAACGCCGCCGACCTTCGCGCATGACGTGGCGACATACTCCGACGTGGAGCGAATCGCCCATTCTCTCGAGCCGAGCACCGCCACGTCGACATGCCACGACTCCGGCTCGGCCAACAGCACGCTGACGTCCGCGCCGTCGCAGCGACCCACCTCGGTGCCGGACACCCACGAGCCCTGCTCACTGCCTGATAAGTCGAGCAGACTCACTACGATCACCTCGTCGCCACGAATGACACGGGCGAAGAGTGACCCACCCACAGGTTCAGGGCTCGTTTCACCCTCCCATGAGACCGTGACCGACGCATTCTCATCAGACAGCTCATACCAACTCGTGTCGACAACAATCCGAAAGAGGTCTCGAGTACGTAGGGCGAAGCGATGCCACTCAAGGACCCGAGCACGTTCGATTCGTTAGAGGGTTTCGTGGTTGACGTAATAGGGGTGGCTGAGTACGCCGTCAACGTCGCCCCAAATGAAGCGCGTTAGCTCCCAACACTGTCGTGATCGCCTCGCTCAGCACGCAAGTTCGTAAGAGCGTCGTCTCGCTTAACGTCCCATACCGGCGGATAGATCGCCAGCGTGTCGCCGTTTCGTGGGTTTCGCGACCTGCGCTTCGCTCGAGCAGACCCTCGAGGTGGCGCCACCGATCGTTGGGCGGCCACGACTTCGACGTAGCGAAAGCTCGGTGAAGTCGGCGGCTCAAATCCTCGGGGCACTCCGTTGACCTGATTGAAACTGAGGACGTCATGGGGTCGAGCCTCGCGCACCGCCGCCACGAAGGGGGCGTAACCCTCGTCCACATCGACACTGCTACCTTCGAGACTCTTCGCATCGCGCGGGTAGCCGTACGTGTCAAGGTGCAGTCCATCAAAACCCAGCACGTCCATCGCCTCGCCGTAGTTCACGATCCAGTGCCTCTGCCATTCGGTGTTCCCCGGGTCCATGATCTCCAGGAGATCGCCCAGGGTTTCGGGCGCTTCGTCGTTACGAAAGAGGCGCCACCCTCGTGCTGCGTCGCCAAGTCTTTGCCAGCGCAATCACCGGCGCGTACGCCTGGGCGACCGTGCCCGGACGCTTGATGCCGACTACAGTCTCTCTAGTGCCGCGCGTTCGATCGGACGCCCGAGGGGATCTTCGTATCGATCGAAGCTCAGGGAGCGCGTGCGAGTAGCTGTCCATCCAGTCGTAGACCTGCACAACGGTGCAGCGGAGATCTCGCAGCCACGCCAGCACCGCGTCGCGCGAGCCTCATCGAAACTCGTGGCAAATCCGAGCACTGGATCTTCGCCACGGTGATGTCGCACACCGAAGAACTCTTCGTCAAGAGATCGCCGCCGGTGGCACGCACCTCAAGCGCGTGCGTGCCGTTCGGTAAGCCCGTGATCGTCGCAGTGCCGCGTTCGTACGATGCGGCGTAGGTGGCCCCCAGGGCATCGCGAACCTAGACCCTTGCGGTCTGCTCGGGGAGATTTGAGACGAACATGGATTCGCCAAGCCGTAGCGCGGTCGAAGATCGCCGAGAAAACCCCGTTCCATCAGCGGATGCCCCCAAGAGAGACGCCGCGCTGGAACCAGCGCTGGGAGATGAAGTAAACGATGACACTCGGGATCGTCGCGATCATCGAGGCCGCGAAGAGCGGGCCCCAGCAGTTTGGTGTGCACGTGATGAAGAAGTTGAGGCCGATAGGCAGAGTGTAGTGGTCCGGCTGAATTAGTCAGCGTCAAGGCGATCACGAACTCCTCCCAGGCGAAGTTGAAAGTGAACATCGCCACCACGGCGAGCGCGGGCGCCGAGAGTGGCGCGATGAGTCGAGTGAGGACGCGTATCGTGCCAGCGCCGTCGAGACGGAACGACTCTTCAAGGTCCTTCGGCACGGCCTCAAAGAAGCCGCGCAGCAGAAAAATCGAAAACGGCAGATTCTCACTCGCGTAGATCAAGATCAGCCCGAAGAGCGAGTTCACGTAGGTGAAGCCGCAACACCAACAGATACTGCGGAATGATCAACTCAATGCTCGGCACCGCGAGCGCCAGCAAGAAGAGGTAGAAGATGACCTCCTTCATGGGAAAGCGATACCGGGCAAAGGCAAAGGCGGCGAGCGACGCGAACACGACGATGATAACAACCGTGCCGAACGCGACGACCAGACTGTTGAGGAAGTACGAGCTAAATCCGTTGTGCGACCACGCCTGGACGTAGTTAGGACGCGTCGGGTGCGTCGGGAACAAGCACGGGGCTGGACGTGAGGATGTCGTTCGTCGGCTGGAACGAGAGCGAGATCATGTAGAGCAGCGGGAAGACCGACGGCGCCAAAGACGATCGCCATGGCCAGGCGTGACTTCTTCCACGAGCGAAGCCCAAAGAGTCCGGGCGGAGCAGGCGCCTCGATCGGCGCTCCGTGGCTCGATGATTGCGCTTGTCATTTCGGGCGTCCTTCAGCGCAAAGGTGGTCATGCTCGCCTCCGCATCAGTCGGATGTACCAAATGCTGAGCGCAAGAATGATGACGGCCATGAGAGACGCAATCGCGGCCGCGTATCCGAAGTAGAAGAACGAGAAGGCGTCGTTGTACGCGTTGGTAAGAAGGACGCTCGTCGAGCCGAACGGCCCACCACCTTCGTGACGTAGACCTGGGTGAACACCTGAGCTGCTCCAATGAACAGAAGGACAGTCACGAACAGTGTCGTGGGGCGAATACTCGGGAGCACGACGTGACGCCAGACTCTCCGTTCGGTCGCGCCGTCGATGCGGGCCGACTCGAGGAGGTCGCGGGAACGCCGTCGAGCGCGGCCAAGAAACATGATGAACGACCAGCCAACGCCCTTCCAGATGCTCAGTATCCAGATCACCGCATTGCCGGTCCACGTCTGGGCGAGCCAGTCAATGTGACGGTATGTCCAACGAAGATCGCCAGCGATGGCGTTCGTGATGCCGCCCTGGTCGGCGAAAATGTAGGCGAAGACGTAACTCACGACGACCCACGACGTAACGACTGGAATGAAGATCAAGCGCTCGCCAGAGACCGCGAGCCGGGCAGTCGGTCGGTCAGCGCGGCGGCGGCGAAGAGTCCGAGGGCCATCTGAATGGGCACGGTGATGACGATGAAAAAGAACGGTGTTGAACGCCGCCGTTCGTATAGCCGGGTCGTGGAAAATCGCGCGTGTAGTTCGACCAGCCGACGAAAGGGATTAGCGGCGCCCGGAAAAATGTGCCAATTGTAGAAACTGATGTCGAACTGGCGAAAGATCGGATAGACGATAAAGACGACGTATATGGCGACCGCCGGTAAGAGCAGGAGGTACGGGGGTGAGCAAGCGCGATCGCCGGAAACGTTTGGGGCGACGCGAACAGCGCCCGGCGGGTTTTCCGCCGGGCGCTGTTCGGCACGACTAGTTGCCTCTTGTCCGCTAACTTCCCGCTAGAGCAGCGTCCGCCTCTGTGTGGCTGCTGCCAAGCCGGCGGCCACGGTCTCTTTCCAGCGAGCATCTCGCCAGCTGGTCGACAAGTCAGTGTCGAGCTTGCTGTACCGGGGCTGTTGGCGCGAGCCCTTGCCGTCAAGAGTGGCTTTGCGAAGACCTTTAAGGCGGGTTCTTCGCCTCTTCGGTTGCGACGTTCTTGTAGACGTCATGTCGCCCGCGCCGGCCATCGACAACTGGGCAAACGGCCCCTCCAGGAACTTTGCGAACTTGTTCGGCGTCGAGCCATGTGGGGAGCGTTCTTCGGAATCACGAGGTCCTCACCACCTACGACTGAGATTGACCCGCCGGGCCCTGCGGGAACGGCGCGATGCTGTAGCCGGTGAAGCCCGCAGCTTTGTACGTCGGCGCAGCCCACGGACCGTCCATGTACATCGCGTACTGTCCAAGCGGAAAGCCAGTCTCGCCACGATGACCGCGCTCGCGCCACCAAGTCGCTACCGATGACGCGACTGGTGCAGGTTGACGAGCTGCTGCAGCGCAGTGTCATCGTCGCACTGTCCATGTAACCGTAGGCCGTCGTCCAGTGCGATTGGTGAAGTTGCCACCGGCGCTCCACAGGTACGGACCGACGTTCCAAATGTCGGTACTGTCGACGCCTAGACCGTATGCTGCTTCGAGGGTATTGTCAACGTCGCGCGTCAGCGATACATCTGGGCATACGTCGTCGGAGCCGTGAGGCCCGCCGCCGCAAAGTCCGCCGTGTTCATGAACAGGACTTGCGTGTTCGTGTCATCGGAGAACGCCATAGTAGCCACCGCGCCAAAGTCGTTGCCAACGGTCCTGGATCGGGCTCCTTCTTCATCGCCGCGAACCACGGTTGCTTTGACGTTCAAGCGAACACCCTCGGGCGCAAGTTGCGGCACCCAAGCAATGTCCGAACGCATCACGCTGGGCGGGTCTCCCGCAGCTGACGACGCGATGAACTTATTCAACAGTCCATCGTACGGAAGTGTGTCGTCCTTTACGATGATGTCTGGGTTCGCAGCCTCAAATGCGGGAATGATGATGCCATTCATCACTGGCGTTTCCGTAGCGTCGGTTGTACGTGTTCCAAAACACAACGTCACACGCTTGTGGGGCGTCGCTGCGCTGGCTTCGGAGATGCCAAAGGCTAGGCCGCCGGCGAGAAGCGCCGCGCCGCCACACAGAACTGGACCTTCCTCCTAACTGCTCTTCCATAAAAACGATTGATTCTCATTATTTCCTGCACTTTCTATTCTCAAATGGACCTTGTGGCCCGGTATGAAAACTCTTTGCTGCGCGGGTTCCAAAAGGACCCATCTCCACCCCCCCTCTTTCAACGCCTCCTCTTCATCGATTCACGAGAAACTCTCAGCCAAGAGACTGCCCCGACTTTCAACATTCCCGCTGACGAGCCTTACGACTCCGTGCTCGCCTCCCCACCACTTACGGTTACTGCTGGAATTTCTGCCCTTGCGGTAATCGACCCTTCAAATGCTTCGATCGCTCTGCATAGGACGACGTACATTGCGTGTGACCAGGCCAGGTCTTTCGCTGGCGTGCCCCAACGAGCAACCCACTCTTGATAGTGCTCGTGATCGCGCTCGTCGCCACCAAACTGTTCGCCAAGTTCACCGTCTTCGTCGATGTGCGCTTCGATCCAATCGCGGCACCTCTTAGCTTCTTCAATTTCACCGACACCGACGTAGTGCCATCCGAGTGAACCGGTAAGCACCGGCCACGCCCCGCTGCCGAAATAGACATCCGACGGGTAGCGTCGAATGCCACCGTTCAGCGCGAGTCGGTCTTCGATGAGGGCAACCGTCTTAGCGAAGTATTCGTCGCTCGCGTCGACGACGCCAAAGGGCTCCGTGAGCCAAAGCGTGCTGGCGTCAACGTCACCGTTGGCACTCGATTTCACGAAGAAACCGTCCAGCGATGCCCTTTCGACGACGTGGTCATGAACCTGTCTGGCTCGATCGACGTACTCGTCATCATCAAGGAGGTGACCAGCGCTCATAAGCCCCCCGTAAACACACGCCAGCGTGGAGGTGTGTTGCGCGTCGCCGTTCTCTTCCCAGACGTCCCAGCACGTACTGAAGGCGAAAGCTGACAGGTAGCGGGCGACGCGCTCAACGGAATCACGCCATTCGGCCGGGATGCTCTTTCGTCCTGTGAGATCGAGATGTTGACCGAGCGACCAGAGCCAGGTTCCGTAGCCGTCAATTTGGAAGTTTGGCCAGCCATCAACCACCGTTGAGCCGTCGAGCGCAAATCGCGCCGGTGGCATCTCGAGGGGATTGAGATCCTCGCCGATAACGTGCTTCGCGATCACGCGGTCAATGACGTCGGCAATATTGGTCACGGCGGCATTTACCCACCCGTGATAGAGACCAGAAGCCGCGTGTTCTCCTGCTAGATCGAGCGCGTACGCGCTGAACGACGCGTCGCGCAACCAGCAGAAACGGTATTCCGCGAAGTCCGGTGAGGCAATGATCGCGCCATTGCGGCTCTGGCTATGGAGAATCGATGCCACGCTCCGCCGAATCGTGGCTGCCTGGCTTTTGCTGGTCAACTCATCTCCCAATTACGAAATTCACTTCGCTCGAACTCGTCGTGGATGACGAATTCGAGCGGTGCCAGATGGCCAGACTTCGGTCGTCGGCTCCCGGAAGGTTGAATGACTCGCGCAGCACGAGAGTCGCGGCCCCTACGGCCCAAGCCTCGTCGCCCCAGCTTTGGACTTTGATGTCGAGTTGGCGACCGAGGTCGGCGAAAGTCTGTTCCCGCACGGCGCTAACAATCGGATCGGTGAACGCCGGACCGAGCGCCGTACCTTCACCGCAGATGATGAGGAGTTCGGGGTTCAGCAATGTCACGACATTGGCAACGGCGAGTCCCAACTTCCTTCCAGCACTGTCAACAATGTCCAAAGTGGCGCTATCGCCGAGCTCAACAAGCGTAAGTAATTCGTCGCGCGAGACTTCGCGGCCCTTCCGTTCTCCCACGCGGCGACGAAGCGCTCCTTCACCGACCATTGCCTCAAGACATCCGAAGCGCCCACATTCGCACTTCGGGCCACCCGGTTCAACGATCATGTGACCGAATTCGCCGCTCGCTCCGTGCGCGCCGCGATAGAGCGAACGATCCACCACGATGGCGAGGCCAATGCCGCGTCCCACACTCAAAGTAACGAAATCACGCGCAGCGTGCGCGTCGCCCGCCCACTTCTCGGCCACCGCGAGAGCGTTAACGTCGTTTTCGACCCACACGGGAAGTCCGAGGCGTCGACGCAGTGGCCCGGCGAGTTCAACATCGTGCCACTGCAAGAGGTGCGAGAACTTACACACGCCCGGCCCCGTCTCGATGATCCCCGAAAGGCCGATTCCGACGCCGAGAACTTTGGACGCGGGCACCGCCGCGTCGCGCAGCGCGCGGCGAGTCTCTTGCTCGATGGCCTCGATGGCGGCCACGGGATCACCTACCAAAGGAACGTACAGTTCTTCGCTCGAGACGATCTGCGCGTCGAGGTCGCACACGACGGTGGTGAGTCCGTCGCCACGGAGCTTGATGCCAACTACGTAGCCGGCCTTGGGGTCCACGCTCAATAACACCGGTGGACGACCGCCGCTGGAGGGCGCCGTCGTCGTTTCGACGACGATGCCACGCTTCAGCAGGTGATCGACAATCGCCGACACCGTGGGAGCGCTGAGTTGGCTCTGTCTAGAGAGTTCAGCGCGCGAAATCGAACCAGCGCGACGCACCAATTCGATAAGCAGACTGACATTAAAATCGCGAAGTAATGAACGGGAGGCCCGTGGCGGGTTGGGCCGAACAACGGGCTCCCGTTCATTTGTCGTCTCTGGGGCCTCGGTAGAGGAGCGCTGGGGTTGGGACGAAGCGCCTGGTTGCTTGCGAGTCAAGACCCCTCCATTAACGATGAATTAAGCCATGGAAACTTACTTAATTAAGTGAAGATACTAAGTTCTCATGAACCCAATGTCAATTCAGGGTTGAAAATGGATATTTTGAACGGTGAGAATTAAATATCCTAATCAGACTCGAATAGTAGGAGTCTGTCGGCCACTCTCTCGCTAAGGAGGTTCTTCTTTCACTAAAAATTTTGCCGCGGCAGGGGCTAAGAGTGCCGCCGAGAGAGATCCGACCAAGGGACTCGGACAAGCACCGCGTTTATTGCGGGGTCACGTCGATAAGGAGAAAGGTCCAAGGGTTCCCTTGTTCCTCGACATTGCTCGAGGCTTATCGATTCGCGAGAGCGTTGGCGTACTCCGCTTCGTCGAGGGGCCACGGTTCGACGTCATCTTCGAATTCGACCTTCATACGAAGGGCTGGCTGCATCCAACGAATGCGTTCCACCGAGTTGCGTGTGGGCGATTCCTTCAGCAAGAACTTAGCCTTGCTCGTCAATGTAAAAGTGCGTGAGTCATCCACCTCAATGAGGTTGGCTGACAGTAGACGAGCGACGCTCTCCGCGATCTCTTCGCGCGACAGGATTTCGTGGACGATCGAATCCGTGGTCTCGATAATGGACGACAGATCACCGTCACCTCGAAATTCGGCGACACCCACCGCTTCGAGAAAATAGACATCGCTTTTCGTCCACTCTCGACTCATATATCCATTTTGACCGGCAGCGACCTTTCATCAGGGGACCCCAATATTGGTCGTCCGGAACGCCTCTCGTTGGTCGACGAGGCCTTTAATTAGTACTGAATCAGCATGGAGATGAAGGCGATGCCGATCAACATCAACAGCACGTCCATCGAGCGAACAAGCTTTCTTCCGGCCTCGGGCGAGGCGACGCCGTCACGCAGGATCGTCTCCGAAAGGACCCTCTCCTCGGGCAACGTTCTTGCCTCAAGGTGCCCGGCGGCCGCGAGGTAACAGATCAACCCGACGATGATCCAGGAGTGGCCCAACGTGACGGAGCTCCCCCCGCTAAAGGACATGATGAGACCGGTGATCGGCATGACGTGGATTACTCGCGCGGCCCAATTTCTTCTCGAGGGGAACTTCGAAGCTTGCGTGGCGCCGTCGGCACGGCGAGCGACGGCCAGCGCGGAGAGACGCATGGTCACGAAGACGATGATGGTGGCGACGGCCGCCAGGATGTGCACGACGAAGACAAGGTCGTAGGTAACCGACGTGGACGACGTCGCGATCACGGTGAAGAAAGTAGCCGTTCTGCGGCCAAATAGGGATCGGTGCGGCCCTCGAGCAGCGCTTCGATCTCCGCTTCGTACGCGCTCTCCTTCGCGAGTTCGAAGACCCGCGATTGCACGAAGATTCTCACCACTCGGTCGAGTTCAATTTGGGTGCGATGGCGGCGAGACTCGCGAAGCAGGTCCTCGTCGAGGAATCGACGATGCGCGTCGATCGCGCCAAACAGCGTTTCGGTCCCTTCATCGTTCGTCGCACACGTTTCAACGATCATCGGCCGCCACGAGCGTGGCCTGCCGAGGTCAAGCATCTGTTCTAAGTCCCGTCGAGTCTCACGAACGCCCGGCCGATCGGCCTTGTTGATGACGAAAATATCGGCGACTTCGAGTAGGCCCGCTTTGTTGGCCTGCATGGAGTCACCCCAGCCGGGATTGGTCACCACGATGGTGGTGTCGGCGGCGGAGGCGATCTCCACCTCCATTTGACCGACGCCCACCGTCTCGACGAACACGAAGGGAAAGTCGGCCACCCCCAGCACGCGTAACGCGTCCGGCACGGCGAGGGAAAGTCCTCCCAAGTGCCCGCGCGTCGCCATGGAGCGAATGAACACGTGCTCATTCGTTGCGTGGTCCTGCATGCGAATGCGATCACCCAGGATGGCGCCGCCGCTAAAGGGTGAGCTGGGGTCGACACACAACACGGCGACCTGGTCGAACGTCTCGGCTTCGTCGATGCGGCCTCGCGTTAGCGCCTCGGTGATAAGCCGATCGGTCAAGGTGGACTTTCCAGAACCGGGCGCACCGGTCAAGCCCACGACGTAGGGCGTCGGCGAGGCGTAGGCCAAGGAGACGGTCTCGCGATGGTGCGCACCGCCCGCTTCGACGTAGGTCAACAGTCTCGCCAGAGCCGTGCGAGAGCCCTTTTTCGCTTCAACCAACAGTTGCGCCGGCTCGTGCGAGATCACGCGAACCGTTCAACGTTGGCGCCGAGAGAGCGGAGACGTCCGACGAAGTCGTCGTATCCACGATCGACATGTTCGAGTCCCGCGAGCGTCGTCTCTCCCTCGGCCACCAGCCCGGCGAGCGTCAGCGCCGCGGCGGCTCGAATGTCGCTCGCGCGCACCGAGGTGCCCGTGAGCCGCTCCACCCCACGAATCATGGCGTGGTGGCCCTCGGTCGTGATGTTCGCCCCGAGTCGCACGAGCTGATCAACGTAGCGAAACCGTCCGGCGAAGAGGTTCTCGGTCACGACTGACACGCCGTCGGCCACGCTCAGCATGGTGGTTAGCAAGGGCTTGTAGTCCGTCGCCACCCCGGGATACGGCAGGGTTGCGATGTCGACGGCTCGCAGTCCCCCGCGAGCGCGCACCGACACGCCCTCGCCACGCTCATCAACCTCGGCGCCCATCGCTTCGAGCTTGCGAAGCAGCATCACCATGTGCTCGGGTCTCGCATCCACGACGCGGACGTGGCCACCCGTGATCAGTCCGGAGGCCAGGTACGTCGCCGAGACGACGCGATCAGTGACGACCTCGTGGTTCGCTGGCCGGAGTTTTGCGACACCATCGATGGTGAGCAACGACGTGCCGAGTCCCTCGACGTGAGCGCCCATCGCCAAGAGTTGTTTTCCGAGATCCTCCACTTCCGGTTCACGGGCGGCGTTGTCGATGATCGTGCGACCTTCCGCCAACACGGCGGCCATGAGGAGATTGTCGGTGGCGGTGTGACTGGGGTACTCGAGCGTGACGCGAGTGGCGTGCAATCGCGGTGAGGACGTCGTGGCGTGAATCGAGGTTCGATCGTTTCGAAAGGTCGCGCCCATGGCGGTGAGGCCCTCGGTGTGAAAGTTGATCGGCCGCTGACCGAAGTCGTCGCCGCCGGGCAGCGCCATGTTGGCCTCGCCGCAGCGTGCGAGCAGCGGACCGAGAATCACGATGGAGGCGCGCATGGCTTCGAAGAGGTGCGACGGCGCGACCGGATGGAGCTCATTCGCTTCGGGCACGATGACGCGAAGTTCGTGCTCGCCCGGTTCGTCGACGCGACACCCCAACGCCACCAACAGTTCGCTCATCACGGCGACGTCGCTGATGCGCGGGACGTTCGTCAGATGATGCTCACCGGTGGCGAGAAGACACGCCGCCATCTGTTTTAAGACCGCGTTTTTGGCGCCGTACGCCCTCACCTCGCCCTCCAGGGGGCCGGCGGGCTTCACGACGAGAGAACTCACCCTTTAAGTATTGCCGCTCGTCGCGGGGGTTAAAACTTCGTTTGGAACGAAAGAATCGGCCGAGTACGCTGGCGCTGTGCAGCCTCCGATAAGGCCCGATCGCAACATTGCCCTCGAGCTCATTCGAGTTACCGAAGCGGCGGCGATCGCGGCGGCACGTTGGGCCGGTCGAGGCGACAAGAACGCGGCCGACCGCGCGGCTGTCGATGCAATGCGTTTTGTGATGGGCGCCGTCGCCATGGACGGCGTGGTCGTTATCGGTGAAGGCGAAAAAGATCAGGCGCCGATGCTCTACAACGGCGAGCACGTTGGTGATGGCCGTCCGCCTGAGGTCGACGTGGCGGTTGATCCGGTGGACGGCACCACACTGACGGCTATGGGCCGAAACGGCGCGCTGGCGGTGATCGCGCTCTCCGAACGCGGCACCATGTTCGACCCGGGCCCGTGTTTCTATATGAAGAAGGTCGCGGTCGGTCCACGGGGTCGCGGATCGGTAGACGTCAACGCCTCAGCGACGGACAACTTGACCGAGCTGTCAAAGCGATTGAAGAAACCGGTGCAAGAGATGGGCGTGGTCATTCTTGATCGACCGCGCCACGACGACCTCGTGGCCGAAGTACGAGAAGCTGGCGCACGCGTGCTCTCCATTACCGACGGTGATGTCGCGGGCGCCATCGCGACCGGTTGGCCCAACTCCGGCGCCGACATCCTCCTTGGTATCGGCGGCACGCCCGAAGGGGTGATCGCCGCCGCCGCATTGAAAGGGCTCGGCGGCGAGATCCAGGGAGTGCTGCACGCCACTACCAAGGAGATTCGCTTAGAGGCCGAGGCGCTTGGCTATGACTTCACAAGGGTCCTCACGACCGACGATCTGGTGGCTAGTGACAACTGTTTTTTCTCCGCCACCGCCATCACGGACGGCGACTTTTTGCGGGGTGTTCGCTTCTACGAATTCGGGGCCACCACACAGTCTTTGGTGGTTCGATCGCGTTCGGGAACGGTTCGCACGATCGAGACGTTTCACCGCCACGACAAGCTCCAAGAGTTCACCACCGCGGGCTTTTAACGACCCCGAAACCTACCCGCTATCAGCATTTTGTGTTGCTATCTCTTCGGCAGGGACATAGCCTCCGCCTAAGAGCCTGCTTCGGCGAAGCCGACGCGGGACCAGCAAAGGAGGTGCTTTATGCGAGTGTCTCAACTACTTGCCACGAAGGGTCACGAGGTAGCGACGATATCCCAGGAGCGCAGCGTAAATGACGCGATCGCCCTGCTCAAAGAGCGCGGCATCGGTGCCCTGGTCGTCACCGGCGCGAAGCCGCCCCTGGTAGGAATCTTCTCTGAACGTGACGTTGTGCGCGCCCTCGCCACCAACGGCGAGAGCACCCTACACCAGAAGGTCTCTGATCTCATGAGCTCCGACGTCTCGGTGTGCAAGGAATCGACGGAGCTCAACGCTCTCATGACCATGATGACCGAGCGACGAATTCGTCACGTTCCCGTGGTGGAAGATGATCGCTTGGTGGGCATGATCTCTATTGGCGACGTCGTAAAGGCTCGTCTCGACGAGCTCGAGCACGACAAGAAGGACCTACTGGACTACGTCTCGGGCCGCTAGGTCTACTTGAAGTCGGCCGCGCGCAGACGAAGTTCCGCGCGTTCGATTTGCGCGTAGGCAATGAGTCGCTCTTCGTTGTCCGTTTCGTCGCCCTTGCTCAACGCGGCCAGCTTGGCTTCAGCCGCGTCTTTGGCCGCTTGCGCTCGCGCCACGTCGATCTCGGTGGTGCGTTCGGCCACGCCCGCGAGCACGCTCGCGAGCGTCTCGTCTTCCCCCCGCCCACGACCAACCTGAAAAAAACCAGAGTGCACCGCAAAGGCGAATTGACCCTCGCCCGTATCGACGCGCACGATGGAGGACACGACGTTGCCCGCCGTCGCGGTGTGCTGGGCGAGAATCGTGAAGTCGCCCTCCGAAGACCTCGCCATGAGGGCCGTCGCCGGTCCCGAGTACAGCGGTGCCTCGGGCGTGACGATCTCGACGGTCAGGGTGGCCATTAACTCTTCGCCAATTCCGCGGCCTTTTTTTCGACGTCCGACGCGCCGCCGACGTTGAGGAACGCCTGCTCAGGATACTGGTCGAGGTCGCCTTTCACCAATGACTCGAAGGACTCGATGGTCTCTTGTATCGGCACGTTGATGCCGTCGATGCCGGTGAACACCTTGGAGACGAACATCGGCTGGGACAGGAATCGCTGAATCTTGCGCGCACGAGTCACCGTGATGCGGTCCTCTTCAGAGAGCTCGTCCAGACCGAGGATCGCGATGATGTCTTGGAGTTCCTTGTTGCGCTGAAGAACCTGCTGGACCTGTCGAGCCACCGCGTAGTGGCGATCCCCCACGATCTCTGGCGCCAAGATGTTCGACGTCGAGGTCAACGGGTCGACGGCCGGGTAGATACCGAGCGCCGCGATCTGACGGCTCAGTTCCGTGGTGGCGTCCAGGTGGGTAAAGGTCGTAAAGGGCGCGGGGTCGGTGTAGTCGTCGGCCGGCACGTAGACAGCCTGGATCGAGGTGATCGAGTGGCCCCTCGTCGAGGTGATGCGCTCTTGCAACTCGCCCATCTCGTCGGCGAGGGTGGGCTGGTAACCAACCGCCGACGGCATGCGACCGAGCAGCGTCGAGACTTCCGAGCCGGCCTGAACGAAGCGAAAGATGTTGTCGATGAACAACAACACGTCTTGGTTCTTCACGTCGCGGAAGTACTCAGCGATGGTGACCGCGGCCAGCGCGGCGCGCAGACGCACCCCCGGCGGCTCGTCCATCTGGCCATAGACCAAGGCGGTCTTTTCGATGACGCCCGAGTCGCGCATCTCTATGAGCATGTCGGTCCCCTCGCGAGTGCGCTCGCCCACCCCGGCGAAGACCGACACGCCGTTGTGCAGTTCGGCCACGCGACGAATCATCTCCAAAATCAACACCGTCTTACCGACGCCGGCGCCGCCGAAGAGGCCAATCTTGCCGCCCTGCACGTAAGGAGCGAGGAGGTCAACCACCTTGATACCCGTTTCGAACATCGTCGAACTCGGCTCGAGTTGATCGAAGGGCGGCGCACTGCGGTGAATCTCCCAGTGGTCCTCGACCGGGCCGATGTCGGTGGTGTCGAGCGGCTCGCCGATCACGTTGAACACGTGACCCAGCACTGCTTCGCCGACGGGCACCTCAATGCCGTGTCCGCTTTGATGCACCACTGCGCCACGCACGAGGCCGTCGGTCGGCTTCATGCAGATGCAACGAACCCGACCTTCGCCGATCTGCTGGGCAACTTCAGCGACGACCGTGATGGTTTTCCCTTCGAGATCGACGTCCATTGACACCGCGTGGTTGATCTCTGGCAGGGCGTGGGGCGGGAACTCCACGTCCACGACGGGCCCAGCGATCGCGACCACACGACCCGTCTCGAGCTTGGTTTTTTCGGGTGCCACGGTCATTTGATTCTCACTTTCCCGAGCGGAGCGCTTCGGCGCCGCCCACGATTTCCATAATTTCGGTCGTAATCGAGTCCTGGCGGGCTCGATTCATCACGCGAGTCAATGTCTCACCGAGTTCGTCTGCGTTATCGGTGGCGGCCGCCATGGCACGCTGCTGACTGGTGTAAAAGGACGCGGTGCCCTCAAGCAGCGCGCTAAAGACTTCGCTTTCCAGCACCCGGGGCATCAAGAAGAAGAGCAGTTTCTCCACGTCCGGTTCGAACTCCGTGTAGCCCTTCAAGGGCTGCTCGCCTTCGAGGGCCGGCATCTCCGGCACCACCAGAGGGAGGAGTTGTTCGACCTGAACTTCCTGAGAGCCGGCCGAGAGATAGCGCGTGGAGACGAGGTACACCTGCTGGACGTCGCCGCTCATAAAGGGACGGGCGAGTCGACGCGCGATCTCCTGGGCCTGAGCGAACGTCGGACGATCGACGACGCCAATGAAACTGTCTTCCACTTCGAGACCTCGAAACCGGTAGAACGCCGCCGCCTTCTTGCCGGCGCAGAAGAGTCGAACGCGCGTGCCCTCGCTTTGTAGCTTCACCACGAGTCGCTCGCCCGCTCGCAGCGAGGCGTTGTTATAGGGACCCGACAGTCCGCGATCCCCTGTGACCACGAGCACGAGCGCGTTCTCCACTCTGTCCGGCAGGGCCAACAGATTCTTGGCGTCCGGTGAGTCGCTGAGTGCCACTTCGAGGAGTATTTGTTGCATGCCGAGGCGAAAGGGGCGATTGGCGATGACGCGAGCGAGGCTTCGTGGAATCTGCGAGGCGGCGATGAGTTCCATGGCTTTGGTGATCTTGCGTGTCGACTGCACCGACTTGATGCGTCGACGCAGAATTCGTTCCTGTCCTCCGGCCATGTCTCCTCCTTCCTCTCGCTCGTCGTTCTCTAGCTACTGGGCGCGAAACTGTCGAGGAAGGACTTGATGGCTGCGTCGAGCTGGTCGGTGTCGGGCAGGGCGAGTGTGTCGCGAATCTGGGCGAGCAGGTCGGCGTGCTTCGCGCGAAGGTCCGTCAGCAACTCCGCCTGGAAGCGCACGACGTCCTCGACCGGGACGGTGTCGAGCCAACCGCGGGTGCCGGCGTAGATGACGACGACTTGCTCTTCGACCGGTACCGGCGCGTTGAGGCCCTGCTTCAGAAGTTCCGTGAGCCGATAGCCGCGGTCGAGTTGTTGTTGAGACGACTTGTCGAGCTCGGAGCCGAAGGTGGCAAAGGCCTCCAGGTCGCGGAACTGCGCCAGGTCGATCTTGAGCGTCCCGGAGACGGCTTTCATCGCCTTGATCTGTGCGTTGCCGCCGACACGCGAGACCGAGTTGCCTACGTCGATCGCGGGTCGTATACCGGAGTAAAACAGGTCGGCCTGCAAGAAGATCTGGCCGTCAGTGATCGAGATGACGTTGGTCGGAATGTAGGCCGAGATGTCACCGGCCTTCGTTTCGACGATCGGAAGTGCCGTCAGCGAGCCCGCGCCGAGCGCGTCACTCAGCTTCGCGGCACGCTCCAAGAGACGGCTGTGCAAGTAAAAGACGTCGCCGGGGTAGGCCTCGCGACCTGGTGGTCGACGCAACAGCAATGAGATCTGGCGATAGGCCTCGGCCTGCTTGGAAAGGTCGTCGTAGACGACGAGGGCGTGCTCGCCGCGCTCCATCCACTCCTGACCGATAGCGCAGCCCGCGTAGGGCGCGAGATACTTAAACGGCGCGGGGTCCCCGGCACCGGCGACTACGACGACCGTGTACTCAAAGGCACCGAAATCCTCGAGGGTCTTAACCGTCTGTGCCACGGAAGAGTTCTTCTGCCCTACGGCCACGTAGATGCACCTCACCCCTTGACCCTTCTGGTTCAAGATGGTGTCGATGGCGACGGTGGTTTTGCCCGTTTTGCGGTCGCCGATGATGAGCTCTCGCTGTCCTCGACCGATCGGGGTCATGGCGTCGATCGCCTTGATGCCCGTCTGCAGCGGCTGGCTGACTGGCTGGCGACCCATGATGCCGGGGGCCTGCACTTCCATGCGTCGAAACGTCGGGTCGTTGAGCGGTCCTTTGCCATCGATCGGATCGCCGAGCGCGTTCACCACGCGTCCGAGTAGCGCGTCACCGACGGGCATGAAGAGGATTCTTCCCGTCGCGCGAACGACCTGCTCTTCTTCGATGCCGTCGACCGACCCAAGCACCACCGCGCCAATGGTCTCTTCGTCGAGGTTCAACGCGAGCCCCACCGTGCCGTCGGCGAACTCGAGCAACTCATTGACCTTTGCCCCCGGCAGACCCGACACGCGAGCAATGCCGTCACCGACCTCGACGACGCGCCCTACCTGCTCGGCCGCCACGGCCGGGTCGAAGTCGGTCACGTGTTTGCGCAGCGCCGCGGTGATCTCGCTGGCGCTGATTGTGAGTTCCGTCATCACGTATTCCTTTTCTTAGTCAATGCGACTCATCGTTGATTCGAGGACGCGCCGCGATGCGACGGCCTCGTGCAGCGCGCCCAAACGTCCGCGGGTGGTGGCGTCGAGGCGCAGGTCGCCAATTTCGACGAGCACACCTCCTAGGAGGTCAGGCTCTTCGGCGATCTGCAGTTCCACGTCCTTACCGGTCAGGGCGTGCAGCGCGCGAACGAGATCACGCTGGCTGGCATCATCGAGCACTCGCGCGGCGTGCACTCGAGCGACGCGCCAGTCGCGCGAACGTGCGACGTAGTCCACCAGGTAGTCGAGCGTTCCCACGACGTCGCGGGGTCGACCGCCAATGATCGTGAAGCGAGCGAGGGCCAGCGAAACGGGATTGACCTTGCCTTCGAGGAGCTGATTGGTCAGACCGAGTCGAGCTTCGAGTGGAGCGTCTCGATCCAACAGCAGGTGACGCAGACCGTCGTTCGCTTCCACGGTGCGCGCCCAGCGAAAGAGATCGTCCTCGATGGAAGAGAAATTCTCCGTATCGACCTCGTCGAGCAGGGCGTCCGCGAAGCCGCTGACTCGACGACGTGCGGCGAGCAGTCCGAGACTCGGGTGATGGAAATCCCCCGTCGATAACAGCGTGCTCGCGACGTAGGTCAGCTCGCCAAAGGATCGGGGCACCTCTTGGGCGAGCGCCGAGGAGGCCGCGTAGACGCAAAGTCGTAGCGCATCGGCACTCACTTTGTTGTCCAAAAGGTCGTGTACGACCTGACCGCGCGCGACGTTCGAGATCGACGTATCGGTCAAGACGGCGCTCAGGTCATCGCGCGAAAGGATCGCCTCTTGCCACGCGCCGAGGTCGGCCACCACCGTGGCGAGGGCGTCGTGGTCAAGCGGGCCGAGGAGGGCGGCGGCGAATCCTTCGAGCTTGGGAAGCATGGTTAGTGCGTCGCCTCTTTGGCGGCCTCGGCGTCGAGCGCCGCCACGGCCTCGCGTACGAGGTCATCGTGCGTGCTCTGGTCGACTTCGCGCTCGACGATCTTTTCTACGAGCTCAAAGACTATTTCGCCGATTCTCGCTGACGCCTCGTCGATAGCGCGCTGGCGAGCAGCCACGACTTCGCTCTGCGCGGTCGCCACGATGCGCTCGTATTCAACCTGCGCTCTCCCGGCCGCTTCGGCCTTCAGCTGATCGGAGGTCGCTTGCGCGCCGGCCACGATCGTGCGGGCCTGCTCACGGGCCTCGACCAGTACTTTCGCTCGCTCGTCGTCGGCCGCGGCCGCTTCGGCGCGCGCGGCGTCGGCCGCCGCGAGCGACTCGCGAATCTTCTCCTGACGATTCGACATGGCCTTGGTGATCGGAGGCAAGAAGTAACGCTTGGCGATGTAGAGCAGGATGGCGAAGACCAACAGCTCTACAAAGAACGTGCCATTGGGAAGAAGAAATATTGACGTTGCGGTCATATCCAAAGACCAACCTTTTTACGTAGTAGACGACGTCGAAGCGCGGGGTGAATCATGAAGGATTCGACTAGTGCTTCTCGAACACGTAGACGAAGACGACCATAAACAGCAGATTGATGAAGTACATCGCCTCCACCAAGCCGACCGTCAAGAAGAAGTAAGTTCGCGCCTTGTTCTCGATCTCGGGCTGACGAGCGATCGCCGCAATGGTCTGACTACCGGCCAGACCGTCACCAATCGCCGCGCCGATGGCACCACCACCAAGCGCTAAGCCACCTCCAACGAGGGCGCCAGCGTTTCGGATGGCGTCCGCCACGCTTGATGAATCTGTTGCCATTATCTATTCCTCCTGGGATTGTTCAATGCACTGTCTCGAGTTGAGAAACATGTTCGTCTTCGTCATGGCTCATGGCGAAGCCAAAGTACAGCATGGCCAGCAGCATGAAAATGAACGCTTGGATTGTTCCGAGCAGTCCCACGTCGAAGAACTTCCACACAATCTCCAGCGGCGGAGTTATGTAGATAGGAAGCAGCGACAGCATCACGACGACCATTAGGCCGCCCGAAAAGACGTTGCCGAAAAGTCGAAAGGTCATGGTGATGGGCTTGGTGATCTCTTCGATGATGTTGATCGGGGTCAGCGCGACGAAGGGCCTGGTGTAGTGCCTGAAGTAGCCCTTGAAGCCACGAGCCTTGAATGACTCGATGTGCACCCACACGATGACGAAAGCCACCATGGCCAGGGGAAGATTGACGTCACTGGTTGGTGCCGGGAATATTGCGCCCGAGATCCCAGGGCGCAACGAGGTCGGAACAAAGTCCAGCCAGTTGCAGATCAAAATGAAGAGGAAGAGAGTGACGCCCAGCGGAACGAAGCGGCTTCCTTCGGGGCCAATCGCCGAGTCGGCGAGATCGCTGACCTGTTCTACGAGGATCTCCCAGAAGAGTTGCAGCTTGCCGGGCACGCCGTCAGTGGCCTTGGCTCGCATGCGAAAGCCCAGGAAGAGAAAGATCGCGGCCGCGAGCAGCGTCGCCAAGACAATGTCGTAGTCGATGGTCAGCCCGAGGACGTGCACCTCGGGGTGCACGCCAACGCTGATCGTCTTCGCTGCGAACAGCATTCCTACAGGCCTCCCTGGTTCGCCATGACGCGCAGGACGTTGACGACGAACACAATTTGATATAGAACAAGCCCTGTCACAATACCGACTCCGAGCGGTGCGTTCAGCCAGAGAAAGAACAGCGCTACGACCGTCATGATGAGAAGGCGCCCGGTCGTCTTTCCGCCGAGTTGACGTCGCACGGCCTTCGAACTCTGTTCACCTTTCAACTCGACGCGGGCGGCTTGGCGATCAAGGAAGCGAAGATTGACGATGGCGAGTGCCACGCCGAGGGCGACACCGAGGGCGCCGAGCGGCGGAGCGACGAAGAGAGCAACCACGAATCCCACTACTCCCACGGCGAGTGCCGAAAGAGTGGTTCGGCGGAGCAGGCGTGGGAGGGTATTGGCGGGCAGGTTTTCTAACACGGGCGGTCAATTTTAAAGGTAACGACGAACGAGCTTTACAACGCTCGCCACGGCCGCGACCGCCCCTAACACTATCCCCAATAGCAAACCCCACGGCGCGACGTTCCAGAGGTGATCGATGTAGAGACCAAGCAGCACGCCGACCGCCAAACAACTCGCGAGCGTCGTTCCCATGGCGGCGAAACCCGCCAGCCCGGGGAGGTCCCTGAGGGTTGATTTCCCCTGATCCGAACCGTCGGAGGAACCCTGCCTAGTCGGTTCGCTCACCTCACAACTCTCTCTTCATCAACGTCACTGCCTTCGCGCAGTCGCCGCAGGCGCCAACGCAACGGACTGAACCACGTGAAGAGCGCGATAACGAGGACCATCACACCGAGCGGGATGAAAACGTTGGCTCGAGTGTCAAAGAGTGGCAACAAGACGAATCCGCAGAGCAGCGCCGTCCACGACCACAGGATGATCACCGTTCGGCGATGCCCGTGACCAAGGCGCATCAGTCGATGGTGAATGTGATTTTTGTCCGGGGTATGAAAGCCCTGTCCCGAAGCCGTTCGTCGAGCGAAGGCCCATACCGCGTCGATGAGTGGCACACCAAGGATGAAGACCGGAATAAAGAGCGGTGCGAAGAAGAAGAACGTCACGCCACTGGCCGGCGGCGTACGTCCCCCGATAACCATCGTCGAGGCGCTCATGAGAACCCCCAGCATCAGTGCTCCGGCGTCGCCCATGAAGAGCTTGGCGGGGTGAAAGTTGTCCTTCAGGAAGCCGATGCAGATACCAAAGGTCAGGGCGGCGATGAGCGGCCCGACGTTGGTGATCGGCAGGAGTCCCAGGGTTTCTAAGCGAAGGCCGTAGACACAGAGTGTGCCTGAGGCAATGGCGACGATTCCCGCCGCGAGCCCGTCGAGGCCGTCAATCAAGTTGATCGCGTTGCACAGGGCGAAGACCCATAACGCGGTGATAAGAGGCAAGATGGAGGGCCCGAGAACTACGAAGCCCGCGAAGGGAAGTTTCAGCTGGTACATCGTCGTACCACTGAAGTAGAGAATCGAGGCCGCGAGGACTTCACCGGCCACCTTCGCGGGAGCGCTCATCTCACGAAAGTCATCCACGACACCGACCACGAAGATGACGCCCGCCGCCAGCAGCACGCCGAGCATCTCGTGTGAGGACACAATGATGCTGCGTAGCGAGGGAATCAAAAACGCGAAGAGTAGAGCGACGCAGAAACCCACGAGCATCGCGCCACCGCCGCCGTAGGGCGTCTCGTTCTTGTGGACCTTCCGATCGTCAGGTAACGCGGTGTAGCCCACGCGCAGTGAGATCGCTCTCGCCGGTCGATTGGCTATCAGCGTGACGACCGCTCCAACTAAGGCAACAAGGGCGTATGCGGCAATATTGCCCATGCGTTAGCTCGTGAAGTTCGCGTACGGGTTGAAGTTCGCGCAGAGCGCAGCCACGTCGTTGCGAACCTCGACCAGAGCGAACTCGTCGTCCCGCTTGCGAAGGGCTCGCGACATTAAAGAGGCGATGGTCTCAAACTCGCCTTCCTTCATGCCGGCTGTTGTCTCCGCCGGCGTGCCGAGGCGCAGGCCCGACGTAATAAAGGCGCTGCGCGGGTCATCGGGAATCGTGTTGCGATTCGTAGTGATCCCGGCGCGGTCGAGGACCTCTTGCGCCACTTTGCCGGTCAACTCGCCGTCGAAGTCGCGTAGATCTACTAGCAACATGTGATTGTCAGTTCCACCAGAGACCAGTCGAAAGCCCTCATTCGACAGCGCCCGGCCGAAGGCTTTGGCGTTGGCGATGATCTGTTCGGTGTAGCGCGCGAAACTCGGCTGGCTGGCTTCCTTAAAAGCGACGGCTTTCGCGGCGATGACGTGCTCGAGCGGCCCACCTTGTTGGCCCGGAAAGACCGCCGAGTCGATCTTCTTCGCATACTCTTCGCGGCAGACGATGGCGCCACCACGCGGACCGCGAAGCGTTTTGTGCGTCGTAAAGGTGACGACGTCGGCGTAGGGCACCGGGCTCGGATGTGCACCGCCGGCAATCAGGCCCGCGACGTGCGCGGAGTCGAACATCAAGAGCGCTCCAACCTCGTCGGCAATCTCTCGAAACGGCGCTGGGTCAATTTGTCGTGGGTACGCGGTAGCGCCTGCCACGATGAGCTTCGGCCGGTGTTCGTGTGCGAGGTCACGTACGTTGTCAAAATCAATGAGCTCCCCCGGTGCGTCAGGGTCGTCCGAGCGCGGCGTGACGCCGTAGGAAACGAAGTGCCAGAACTTGGACGTGATCGATGCCGGCGAACCGTGCGTGAGGTGACCGCCCTGATCGAGGCGCATCGCGAGGATAGTGTCACCGGGTTCGAGCAGCGCCTCGTACACGGCGACGTTGGCATTCGCGCCGCTGTGCGGCTGCACGTTCGCGTGATCGGCGCCAAAGAGCGCGGTCAAACGATTGCGGGCCAGATCCTCTACTTCGTCAATGATGTAGTTGCCTCCGTAGTAACGGCGGCCCGGGTAGCCCTCGGCGTACTTGTTGGTCAAAATCGATCCGGTGGCGGCCAGTACCGCCGGTGAAGCGAAGTTCTCACTCGCGATCAGTTGCACCGTCGTCGTCTGGCGATCCCAGTCTCGGCCAAGAAGCGATACCACTTCGTCGTCGTTGGTAATCCATGCGTCAAATGGTGATGAGCCCATGTCGCTACTCCCTACTCGCCGGCGCGTTATCGAGTTCGCGCAGTTTCTCGATTCGTGGCAGATGTCGCGGCCCCGCCACGGCGTTGAGCCACGCCTGGAGGGTTTCGACCGCCACGATCGAACCCGTGAGACGGCCGCCCATGCAGAGCACGTTCGCGTCGTTGTGTTCGCGCGCGAGGTGTCCGGTGGTGACGTCGTGAACGACGGCAGCTCTCACGCCCGGTACCTTGTTAGCGGCCATGGCAATGCCAATGCCGGAACCACAGCACGCCACCCCGAGGTCCGCTTCTCCGGACACGACGGCCCGGCCGACTGCGGCACCGTAGTCGGGGTAGTCCACCGGTTCGGTGGCGTTGTTCGTCCCGAGATCGACAACGTCGTAGCCCCAAGCGACCAGCGATGACTTGAGCAGCATCTTCAAGTCGTAGCCGGCATGATCGGAGCCGAGGGCAATTCGCATTACTTCAACCCTAATCTTTCGCCCCCTCGTTCTTCAGTGTGATAGCGAGCCCGTCGGGCCAAAGTTGCTAACGGGAATGTTGTCGTTTTCGCCCCCGATCAGCCCAAGTGCCGGCGGAGCGCTCATCACTAGGATTTGCGCATGAAGCCAGTTCTGCTCGCGCCCCCACTCGCTTCGACCCTGGATACTTCCTCGGAACTCTTCCAAAAAAACCGCGCGGACATGCTCGAACAACTTGGCGTGATTGACGAGTTGTTGGATCAGGCTGAAGCCGGCGGCGGCGAAAAGGCCATGGCGAGAATGCGCTCGCGCGGCAAGTTGCCGGTGCGCGAGCGCATTGCGAACGTACTCGACCCCGACTCGCCATTCCTCGAGATCTCCCCTCTGGCGGGGTATGACTCCGACTACACCATCGGCGGCGGAATGGTCGTCGGGTTGGGCGTCATCGCGGGCACAGAATGCCTGATCATGGCTAACGACCCCTCCGTACTTGGCGGGGCGCTCACGGTTTACTCGGCCAAAAAGTGGATGCGCGCGCTCGAGATCGCCCGCGACAACCAAATTCCCTACGTCAGCTTCGTGGAGTCTGCCGGGGCCGACCTGCGCGTCGGAAGTGGCGGCGGCGGGCGAATGGGGACTGGCCACTTCGCCGAAACGGGTCGCTTCTTCTACGACCTCATCGAGCTCTCGAAGATGCGAGTGCCCACCGTCAGTGTCGTCTTTGGCTCCTCGACGGCCGGTGGCGCGTACCAGCCCGGCCTCTCGGACTACACGATCGTCGTCAAGGATCAATCGAAGATCTTTCTCGCCGGACCGCCGCTCGTCAAGATGGCCACCGGCGAGGAGTCCGATGACGAGACGCTCGGTGGCGCCTTGATGCACGCAGAAGTTTCAGGGCTCGGCGACTACTTCGCCGAGGATGAGATGGACGCGATTCGAATGTGTCGCGAGGTGGTCTCTCACCTGAACTGGCGAAAACACGGTCCGGCGCCGTCGCTCGACGACGACGAACCCCTGTACGACGCCGAAGAACTTCTCGGCATCGTCAGTCGCGACCTACGCCAAAGCGTCGACGTGCGTGACGTGATCGCGCGCGTGGTGGATGGTTCGCGCTTCGAGGAGTTCAAAGCTCGCTACGGTCCGACGCTTATCTGCGGCTGGGCGAGCATCCACGGATATCCCGTGGGCATTCTCGGCAACAACGGCGTGCTCCACTCCAAGGCGGCCGAAAAGGCGGGGCAGTTCATCCAGCTCTGCAACCAGATTGACGTGCCGCTCATCTTCGTGCAGAACATTACGGGTTACATGGTCGGCAAAGAAGCCGAAGCCGAGGGCATTATCAAAAAAGGTTCGCAGATGCTTAACGCCGTCGCGAACTCGACGGTGCCACATCTGACGCTCATCATTGGTTCCTCCTACGGTGCGGGCACGTACGGCATGTCCGGACGAGCCTTCAATAATCGCTTTACGTTTCTCTGGCCAACCGCCAAAGTCGCCGTCATGGGACCCAAGCAGATCGCCGGCGTGATGTCCCAAGTTCGTCGCGCCCAGGCCGAACGTAAGGGAGAGCCCTTCGACGAAGAAGAAGACGCCAAAATCGTCGAGATGGTGGAAGCAGCGCAAGAGAAGGGTTCCCTTGCGCTCGCCGCGACCGGTGCTGTTAGCGATGACGGCATCATTGATCCGCGCGACACCCGCACGGTGCTCGGACTCTGTCTCTCGGTCGTTCGAAGTCGTCCCATCGAAGGCGCCACGGGTTACGGAGTCTTTCGCCTGTGACGTTCTCCACACTTCTCGTAGCCAATCGCGGCGAGATCGCCCGTCGAATCATGCGCGCCGCGCACCAGACAGGCCTCCGATGTGTCGCGGTCTACGTCGAGGCCGACACTCACGCCCCCTTTGTGGCCGACGCCGACGAAGCCGTATTACTCAAGAGCAGTTATCTCGACGGCGACGCCGTCATCGCTGCCGCGAAGCAAAGCGGCGCTGAGGCCATTCATCCGGGTTATGGTTTTCTCTCCGAAAACGCGGCGTTCGCGGCCCAGGTCGAAGCGAACGGCCTCGTATGGATCGGGCCGCCGCCACGTGTCATCGCGGCAATGGGCGACAAGCTCGAGGCGAAGAAGCTAGCGCTCGCCGCGGGCGTGCCGGTTCTCCCTTCGAGCGAAGACGTGTGGGCCGCATCGATCATGGGCTTCCCCCTCATGGTGAAAGCCGCCGCGGGCGGTGGCGGTAAGGGCATGCGCGTCGTCGAGAAGGCGTCAGACCTCGAAGGCGCCGTCGCCGCGGCGCGACGCGAAGCGCAGGGTGGCTTCGATGATGACCGCATCTTCTTAGAGCGTTACGTCGCTCGCTCACGTCACATCGAGATCCAGATTCTCGGCGACCGCCGCGGGCATCTCGTTCATCTCGGTGAGCGCGAGTGTTCCATTCAACGCCGTCACCAGAAGTTGATCGAAGAGTCGCCGTCCTCGGCCATCAGCGACACAACCCGTCACGCCATGAGCACCGCCGCCCTCGATCTCGCGCGCTCAATTGACTATGAGTCCGCGGGAACGGTGGAGTTTCTTCTTGACGACGAAACGGGTGAATTCTTTTTTCTTGAAGTGAACGCGCGTCTCCAGGTCGAGCACCCCGTCACCGAAGAGGTGACCGGGATTGACCTCGTGCGCGAACAACTTCGTATTGCCCAGGGCGAAGAGCTGGGCTACGACCAAGACGCGGTTCACGTAGCCGGTCACGCCATTGAAGTTCGCCTCTGCGCAGAAGATCCAAGCGTCGGCTTCCTGCCGGCGGTGGGCGAACTTGCCGCGTTCGCTCTTCCGAGCAAACCTTCAGTCCGCTGGGAGAGCGGCGTAGCTCGTGGCTCGATCGTGACCGTTGCCTTCGATCCTCTGCTCGTCAAAGTTATTGCGCACGCCTCGACGCGCCGAGAGGCCGCGTCGACACTCGCGTTGGCTCTCGAACGACTCCACCTCGGTGGCGTCCTCACTAATCGCGACTTTCTCGCCGCGACATTGCGAAGCGAACCTTTTCTCGCGGGAGCAACGACGACCGACTTCATTGAACGCTTTGACCCGCCACGAACACTCGCCTTAAGCGAAGAGGAGCTGCGCTTCGCCGCCAGCGCCGCCGCTCTGTGGCTCCAAGGCGAGAACCGTTTTGCGGCGCCGGTGTTGGCCCAGGTACCGAGCGGTTGGCGAAACGCGCGGCTCCCGCGCCAACGCGTGCAACTTCGCTACCTGAGTAGTCCACTGGGTGTCGCTTATCAACGACGCCGCGATGGCTCTTTCGATCTCGGTGACGGCAGCGTCGCGAAGGTGCACGAGTGGACAGACGACGGTATCGACGTCGAAGTGGACGGTCGTCGAGCCCGGTGCGCGGTGACTCACCACGCTGGTCACCTCTACGTGCAGACGCTTCGAGGCACCGTGGACTTCTTCGTCGTCCCTCGCTTTGAGGTTCGCCAAAGTGACCCGACGCCTGGTGGACTCAACGCGCCGATGCCCGGCGTCATCCTCGACGTTCGCGTCGCCACAGGCCAGCGAGTTGATGCCGGTGAGACTCTCGTGGTTATGGAAGCCATGAAGATGGAGCACGTCATCAGCGCGCCGAGCGCAGGGACCGTGCGCGAAATCCTCGTCACTAAGGGTCAACAGGTCGACAGTGGTACCGAGCTGTTGTCACTAGACGAGGAGTCCGGGGCGCTTCAATGAGCGAACCGATTCGCATCGCCAACTGCTCGGGATTTTTCGGCGATCGACTCTCGGCCGCGAGGGAGATGGTCGAGGGCGGGCCCATTGACGTGCTCACCGGCGATTGGCTCGCGGAGTTGACGATGTTGATCTTGGCCCGAACCCGAGCGAAGACTCCTGGCGCCGGGTACGCGCGAACATTCGTTACCCAAATGGAAGAGGTCATGGGAGCCTGCCTCGACAAGGGCATCAAGGTCGTTTCGAACGCCGGAGGACTGGACCCCGAAGCGTGCGCGCAGGCGGTGGCCGACGTAGCGTTGAAACTTGGGCTCTCGCCCAAAATCGCCTATGTCAATGGTGACAATCTTCTGCCCCGTTTGAGCGAACTGCAGTTAGCCGGTGTCGAGCTGGCGCACTACGACACGGGCGAACCTCTCGGTGATATCTCCCGGTTCGTGAGCGCCAACGCGTACTTGGGCTGCTTCGGCATCGTCGAAGCACTGTCGTTGGGTGCGGACATTGTCATCACGGGACGAGTCACTGACGCCGCGCTGGTCTGTGGCCCGGCGGCCTGGCATCACCGATGGCGCCCCGATAACTTCAACGCACTCGCCGGCGCAGTGATCGCCGGACATGTTGTCGAGTGTGGCGCTCAGGTGACTGGTGGTAACTACTCGTTCTTTAACGAGGTTCCCGGCATGGCCCGGGTTGGTTTCCCCTGGGTCGAAGTAGCCGAAGACGGCTCGTGCATCGTCGGCAAACACGACGGGACAGGTGGCGAGGTCTCCATCGGGACGGTCACCTCTCAACTCCTCTACGAGATCGCCAGTCCGTCCTACCTCGGCCCTGACGTAACGGCGCGTTTTGACACGATTCGTCTTGAGGAAATTTCGATTGATCGCGTGCGCATCAGCGGTGCGAAGGGTGAGGCGCCACCACCAACGCTCAAAGTCGCCATGAACGAGATCGGCGGGTATCGAAAAGACTTGAGCGTTGCTCTCACCGGCCTCGACGTTGAGGAGAAAGCCCGCCTCGTCGAAGAGGCGTTCTGGTGCGCGTGCCCCTTTCAACCAGAAGATTTCGACAGCGTGACGGCAAAGTTGATTCGTACCGACAAAGCCGATTCGACCACCAACGAAGAGGCGGTGGCGACGTGGCGACTCACCCTCAAGGATCACGACGAGCGAAAGGTCGGACGAGCGGTCGCCGACGCGGTCGTCGAACTCGCCCTCTCCACCGTGCCGGGGTTCTTCATCCCGGGCTCTGGCCCCTCGGCTGGCTCGCCCTACGGGGTCTATCGTCCCACGGTCGTGCCGAGCAATCTCGTGCCCCAGTACGTGACGGTGCTCGGTGGTGAACGTACCGCGCTCGACTCCGTCGCTCCCTCCACCCCCACGCACGTGGTACCCGATGAAGGTTCGCTCGTGGAACCGCCGAATGGACCAACGTCAGTTGGCGCCCTGGGCCAACTTTTTGGGACTCGCTCTGGAGACAAAGGCGGTAACGCCAATCTGGGGATCTTTGCTCGCAGCGACGAGGCCTTTGCGTGGCTGGATGATTTTCTCAGCGTGGAGCAACTGCGCCGCCTCCTCCCCGAGACCGCTCCACTCGCGATCGATCGCTATCGCTTGCCCGCGCTGCGATCACTTAACTTCGTGATTCACGGTCTCCTCGACGAAGGCGTCGCCGCCTCCACGCGGCAAGACGCTCAGGCTAAGGGTCTGGGCGAATGGCTTCGCAGCCGTTACGTCGAGATTCCCATCTCCCTCCTGCACGACCCATGACGAGTGCCCTCGACGCACTTCGCCTCGACCTGGTGGCCGAACAAGACGCGCTCGACGACGTGGTAGCGAACATCACGGATGACGAGTGGCGGCTCATGACCGCGAGCCCCGGGTGGACCGTGGCCGATCAGATCAGTCACTTGACATTCTTTGACACGAGTGCCGCGACGGCCATTGTCGATCCCGCGAAGTTTCACGACGACCTCAACAAGCTCATCGAGGGAGCGTCGAGCGAAGGAATTGATGACTTCACCTTGCACGCCTATCGGTCCCTGAGCGCGCAGGAACTGCTCAGCGCCTGGCGAGAAGCGCGGCGCGCACTCGACGACGCGGCCGCCACACTGACAGAGGAGACCCGCGTCCCCTGGTACGGGCCGTCCATGGGAGCGAAGTCGTTTCTGAGCGCGCGACTCATGGAGACGTGGGCCCACGGTACTGACGTCGTCGAGGTTCTCGGCGCGACGCGCGACGCGACGGATCGACTTCGTCACGTCGCGCAGCTGGGTTATCTCACGAGAGCGTGGTCGTACCGCGTGCGTGGCGACGACGTGCCCGAAGGAGTCGTTCGAGTGGATCTGCTCAGCCCCTCCGGCGAACTCTGGTCGTGGGGACCGGACGTCGCGGATGAGAGGGTCACGGGTTCGGCCGAGGAGTTCTGTCTCGTCGTTACCCAGCGTCGTCACGTCGATGACACTTCGCTTCGCTACGGCGACCTCGGCCGCGACTGGTTAATACGGGCCCAGGCCTTCGCCGGGGCGCCGAGCGAGGGACCGAAACCGAGGAGTGGCTCATGAATCTCGTCAAGACCGAGGTGATCAACAGCGTCATGACCATCACGCTCTGTGACGACCAGCGGCGAAACGCGCTGAGCGACGAGATGATTACCGCGCTGATGACAGCCGTCGACGCGGCCGAGAACGACGACAATGTGCGCGTCGTGATCCTCACTAACCAAGGAAACGTGTTCTGCGCCGGTGCGGACTTGAGCCAACGTTCCAGCGATCAACCGCACGGCGGCGCGAAGTTTGAACTCTATGAACTTCTGCGACGGATTCGAACGTCACCCAAGGTCTTCGTCGGGCGCCTCGCCGGTCACTGCGTCGCGGGCGGCGTGGGCCTCGCCGCAGTCGCCGACATCTCGGTCGCCGTCGACACCGCAACCTTCGGCTTCAGCGAAGTGCGCATTGGCGTCGCGCCGGCCATCATTTCCGTGGTCTGTCTACCCAAGATGCGTCGCGGCGACGCGCAAAGCGCTTTTCTGCGCGGAGATCGCTTCAGCGCCCACGAGGCTGCGCGGCTAGGACTGATTAACAAGGCCGTCGCGGCGGAGGAACTTGACGCCGAAGTCGAGGCCATCGTGAACGACTTGCTGGCGGGCGAGCCGCACGCCCTGGCCGCGGCGAAGCTGCTCACTTCGTCGCTACCCTCGATGTCCGAAGAAGAGGCCTTCGCCTGGACCGCGGAACTCTCCGCCACTCTCTTCAAGAGTGACGAAGCAAAAGAGGGCATGAGCGCCTTCCTCGAGAAACGACCGGCATCGTGGGTGACGAAGATGTCCGACGACGCTTCGAACTAACTTCACCGCTGGTTCAGTCGAGAAAACGCGCGAGTTCTCTCGTACTCACCGCGCCGAGTCGCAGAACCCGCCACGTGTCGTCCTCTAGCGCGACCACCGTCGATACGTCGCCGCCTCGTTCTCCCCCGTCTAGGACGCCACCAAACTCGTCGTGCTCGCCGAAGGCGTCCATCACTTCGACGGCTGTTCGACACGGCGATTCGCCGTGGTCGTTGGCGCTTGACACCGCAAGCGGCCCGCTTTGGCTAAGTAATTCACGGAGATTTTTATCGTTGGGCACTCGGAACCCGGCCGTATCGCTCGCGCTGCCGACGAGCGCGGCCAACTCCGGCGGGACGGGCACGACGATGGTGAGTGCCCCGGGCCAAAGTGCGTCGCTCAGCGCTCGCGCCCGCTCACTCCACCACACGTGGAGACCTTCAATCGAGGCGACGGAGTCCGCCAGTATCGGCAGCGCCAATGACGTCGGTCGTCGCTTGAGCGTGAATAGCTTGTCGATCGCATCACGGCGCGCCAACGACGCGGCGAGGCCGTACACGGTATCGGTCGGAAGGCCAATAACGCCACCCTCCCGTAAAACCTCGAGAGCTTCGTCGCTATCGAGCAGGCCTTTCACGCTCTCGCCACCAACACGCGCGGCTGTCCGGCCGCATCGTCAAGGTCTTCAACGTAAGAAAACCTCGCGGCCGCGGCGCTCGAGAGGACAGCCGCACGCTGAGTATTCGCGTGTTCGAGCACGAGTACGCCGTGAGGCGCCAACCACGACCGCGCACCGAGAATCACCGCCTCCGCGTCGGCAAAGCCGGCGACGCCACCCGCGTCGGGCGACACGATTGCGCCGCGAGGCTCATAACGCAGCACGGGATCGAGCGTGGTGAACTCCGCCTCGCTTACGTAGGGAGGATTCGCCACCACGAGATCGACGTGGGATTGAAGCGAGCGATCCAGCGAATCGAACCACGACGACTGCACGAACGACACTGCGTGCAGTCGGTGCTTCAGAGCGTTTCGACGCGCCAAGGCTAAAGCGTCGAGCGACTCATCGACGGCGACCAAGGTCGCCGTCACGCCGCGTCGCTGCAACTCATCCAAGAGTGACAGCCCGATAGCGCCCGATCCGCAACCGAGGTCCAGTATGAACGGCGCTTTCGCCCCGCTCCGCGCCAGTTCGCCTAGCGCGACGTCCACCAACGCTTCCGTCTCGGGCCGCGGAATGAGAACCCGCTCGTCAACGTCGAGGTCTAGCGAGCGAAAGGGCCAGTGTCCAAGGACGTACTGCAACGGCTCGCCGCTCAGTCGACGCTGCACGGCGGAGCTCAGTGCGGGCGCGGCGTCGAGGTCGCCGCCAGGGACGAACTCCTCGACCAACCAGCGCGCTTCGCGTCGATCGAGGCCCGCTTCGACGAGCTCGCTCACTAACTCGGCGTTAGCGTCCGTCACTCTCGGCCAACTGGCGCGCGCGTTTGTCCGCTAAGAGCGCGTCGATGTAGGGATCGAGGTCGCCGGCGAGCACGGCGTCGAGCGAGTAGTTCGTGAGGTTTATGCGGTGATCGGTGACGCGATTCTCTTTGAAGTTGTACGTTCGAATCTTCTCGCTGCGACCACCGCCGCCAACTTGGGACCGCTTTAAGTCACCCAGCTCACTGGCCCGGGCATCTTGGGCGGCCTTCAAGAGTCGCGAGCGCAGGACGATCAAGGCCTTCGCACGATTTTGGATCTGACTCTTCTCGTCCTGCATGGAAACCACGATGCCCGTCGGCAGGTGCGTGATACGAACCGCGGAGTCGGTCGTGTTGACGCTTTGACCTCCGGGGCCGGAGGATCGATAAACGTCGATCTTGAGGTCGTTGGTGTTGATATCAACGTCGACCTCTCCGGCTTCGGGCAGGACGGACACGGTGGCCGAGGAGGTGTGCACGCGGCCTTTGGCCTCGGTAATCGGTACGCGCTGTACGCGATGCACGCCGGCTTCGAACTCGAGACGCGACCACGCGTCATCGCCTTTGATGAGGTAGATGGCCTCATCGAGCCCACCCTGTTCGGACTCACGCTCTTCGATCACCTCGAGCTTCCAGCCACGCAGCGCGGCGTAGCGCCGATACATTTCGGCCAAGTCGCCAGCGAAGAGATTTGCTTCCTCGCCGCCTTCCGCGCCTCGGATCTCCAAGATGACGTTGCGTCCCTCGTTGGGGTCGTGTGGCAGCAGGAGTGTCTCTAAGTTGACTTCGAGTTCGCCGACACGAGCCTCGGCGGCGTTCATTTCATCGCGCCACAGCTCACGCTCGGCGCCGTCGGTGTCGTTGAACATCTCGCGCGCCGTCTTGAAGTCATCTTGGGCCGACTTGAGCTCAATCCAGGCGTCGTTGATCTCGCTCAGTTCTTTGAAACGGCGCGAGAGATCGCGAAGACGCGTCAGATCACTGGCGACATCGCGCTCGGACAGCTGGGCTTCAACGACGTGAAGCTCACTCTGGAGAGCGTTCAGCGTCTCATCAAGAGAGCGCACAAGACTCGCTGAGCGCTCGAGGACCTAAGCCTTCGGAGCGCGGCCCTTCGTCTTTTGCGCGTAGCGGCGCTGGAAACGCTCCACTCGCCCACCGGTGTCGACGAGCTTCTGCTTGCCGGTGAAGAAGGGGTGGCACTCGTTGCAGAGCTCGACGCGAAGGTTCGACTTGGTCGACTCGGTCGTAAAGGTGTTGCCGCACGAGCAGGTGACGGACGCTTCACCGTACGTGGGGTGGATATTGGCTTTCATGATGCTCCTTAGTGCGAAGAGAGAGTGTAGCGGGAAATTAGCTGGTGGGCGCCGGGCCGCGGCCAATCTCGGCCAGGAACTCGTCGTTGGACTTGGTGGACTTGAGTTTGTCGATCAAGAGCTCGAGGCCCGCCGCGTCACGACCCTCGGCGGCCAGACCGTTCAGGACGCGGCGCAGCTTCCAGACCTGTTGCAGCGCGTCACGACCGAAGAGCAACTCTTCGTGTCGGGTCGAAGAACCGTTCACGTCGATGGCCGGGTAGAGACGTCGCTCCGCCAGGCGCCGATCGAGGCGCAGTTCCATGTTGCCGGTGCCCTTGAACTCTTCGAAGATCACTTCATCCATCTTCGAACCGGTCTCCACCAGCGCGCTCGCGAGAATGGTCAACGAACCACCCTCTTCAATGTTGCGCGCGGCGCCAAAGAACTTCTTCGGCGGGTAGAGCGCGCCCGAATCCACGCCACCGGACATAATGCGTCCGGTGGCCGGCGCGGCCAGGTTGTAGGCGCGAGCGAGTCGGGTAATGCCGTCGAGGATGATCACGACGTCGCGGCCCTGCTCCACGAGGCGCTTGGCGCGCTCGATGCAGAGTTCGGCCACGTGGGTGTGCTCTTCGGCCGGTCGGTCGAAGGTCGAAGAGATGACCTCGCCGTGAACGCTTCGACGTATATCGGTGACTTCTTCAGGACGCTCATCGACCAGTAGCACCATGAGGTGCACTTCGGGGTTATTGGTCTCGATCGACTGGGCGATCTGCTTCATGATGGTCGTCTTGCCGGCCTTGGGTGGCGACACAATGAGTCCGCGTTGGCCCTTGCCGATCGGTGCCAACAGGTCGACGATGCGCGGCGTGAGGTCGAGCTTGCCTTCGTTGGTTTCGAGATTCAGTTTCTCGTCGGGGAAGAGCGGCGTCAGGTCTTCGAACTTCGGACGAAGCCTCGCCACCTCGGGATCGATCCCGGCGACAGTGTCCACGCGCAATAGCGCGGGGTACTTTTCGTTGGACGCGGCCGGTCGGTAACCACCGACGATGGTGTCGCCCTTGCGCAAGTGGTAGCGGCGAACCTGGTTAATCGAGACGTAGACGTCATTGGGCGACGAGTGATAGCCCTTCGTACGCAAGAAGCCGTAACCGTCGTCACGAAGATCGAGGAGACCTTCTACTTCGACGAGGTCGCCCGCGTAGGGCTGATCGGCGTTGGGCATGGACTCACCACTGAAGCGCTCGCGACCGTTGCGATTTCGTCGGTTGCGACGGCTTCGATTATTCGAATCGTTAGTGAACTCTCGGGGCTGGCGCTCGGGGCGAGCTTGAGTGAACTGACGAGCACTCGGGCGCTCTGAGGGCGCCACCGCTTCGGTGAGCGCCGGTTCGGCGGTCGGAACTTTCTCAACTTTGGGGTCGGCGACGAACTCACCGAGGAGGTCCTCGAAGTCATCGTCGGGCGTGGCGACCGTGCGTCGAGAACGCACGGCGCGGGAATTGGAAGCGTCAACGCCATTGGAGTTATCGGACGGGTCGCCCATGATGGCCTCAATGAGGGCGGCTTTGGTGGCGCGGGCGGGGGCCTCGACGCCCTTTACTTTTGCGATCGTTTGGAGGTCTTCGCGTGTCTTTGACTCGAGGTCCGAACGGTCCGGGGAGGGCTTAATAGCCATTCATGATCCTTTCTCGCCTCCCGCAACGATGCGACAGGGCGGAGAAGAAAATCGGGAAAAGTCGTCTCGGAAGATATTCCTTACGCCGGCAGAGCCGAACGGACGACCACACCAGTATAGCGGACCTTTGGGTCAATGTCTACGAGGGCAGTGGGGTCATCCTGGGCTACAGCCTCACGGCACCGCTCGACTCGAGCGCGCTCAACATCCGCCCGCGAAGAGCTAGTTCGCCGCCGGGGCCTTGACTCGTGGCGCCGTCACGCTGTCGCGACCAGTCAATCGCGCCGCGATGATGATGGGGATCGTCATCAGGACGACGACCGCTGTCACAACCACGTTGACCTCGGGCAGCTGCTGGCCGAGGCGGATCGCGCCGAAGATCCATATCGGCAAAGTGTTCTGCGCGCCGGCGGTGAACGTCGTGACGATCACCTCGTCGAAGCTGAGAGCAAAGGCCAACAGGCCGCCCGAAACGAGAGCGGTCAGCATAAGCGGCATGGTGACGAAGCGAAAGGTCTGCTGGGTTGACGCTCCGAGGTCGGCCGAGGCCTCGAAGAGCGACGGTGACGTGCGTCGCAGGCGAGCGATCACGTTGTTGTAGACGACCACGATGCAGAACGTCGTATGGCCGATGATGATGGTCCAGATCGAGAGCTCGATGCCTGCCCACTGGAACGTGGAGTGCAGGGCGACGCCCGTGATGATGCCGGGCAAGGCGATGGGCAGCACGAGCAAGAGCGAGATCGCGTCGCGGCCGAAGAACCGGGCCCGGTGAACGCCGAAGGCCGCGAGAGTGCCGAGGACGAGGGCGAGCACGGTCGCCGCGCACGCGCACTTTATCGAGAGGATGAAGGCCGCGCGCACCGCCGGATCATGGAAGGCGACCGAGTACCACGACAGCGTCCACTGGCGGATCGGCATGATCTCGATGTTGGACTTGTCGAAGCCGAAAATGACGATGGTGACGAGCGGCGCGAAGAGAAAGGCGAGCACCGCGAAGACCCAGAGCCAGAGGCCGCCTCGGGCGAGAAGGCGTCGCTTCATAGGGCCTCGAACGCGCCCAGGCGCTTGGCGGTGAGCAGGTACCCGATCATGATGACGATCGGCACGACCGACAGCGCCGCTGCCAGCGGGAGGTTGCCACCGATGATGAGGTTGTCATAGATGGCGTTGCCGATCAAGGTGGAGTTGGTGCCCCCGACAAGCAGGGGCGTCACGTAGTCGCCGAGGGTCAACGAGAACGTGAAAATCGACCCGGCAACCAGTCCGGGCAGCGCCAAGGGCACGATCACGTGGCGCAGGGTCCACCAGCTCGATGCGCCGAGGTCACTTGAGGCATCGAGCAGCGAGGCGGGGATCCGCTCGAGCGCGGCGAACAGCGGCACGATCATATAGGGCAGCCAGATGTAGGTGAAGGTGACCCACAATGCGGTGTTGGTGAAACCGATGTTGGGCGCGGGCAGCCCGAGGTGCTGAAACGTCCAGTTGAGCGGCCCGCCCTTCTCCAGAATGGAGACCCAGGCGAAGATCTTCGCCAGGTAACTCGCCCACAAGGGGAGGAGGATCGCCACCAGCAGGAGTCGCTGCGCACGCGCGGACGCGACGCGGGCCATGACGTAGGCGAAGGGGAACGCGATGACGGCACAGGTCACGGTCACCAGGGCCGCCATGATCACGGTGCGCAGAATGATCGTGGGGTAGGCGCCCGCGGTGATCGTCTGGAAGTTCGAGGTAGTGAGCTGATGGGTGACGTTGCCCGTGAAGCCGTTGATGCTCCACAGCGACGTGACGAGCATCAAGACGAGCGAGCTCACGTAGATCAGCAGGAACCAGAGCAGTGGGGGCGTCAGGAGGAACGAGGTGCTCCAGCGCTGGGTCCTCGACGAAGAACGGAGGGACTTGGTCCCTCCGTTCTTCGCTGGTTCGAGCGTGGCTAGCCCACTACCTGCTGCAGCCACGCATTGGTCCATTCACTGTAGGGAACGCAGTCGTCCTTTCCGTTGTCGCACTGGGAGAGCGGCGTCTTCCAGAAGTGGATCGACTTGAAGTAGGCGTCGGGCTTGTTCGCGTGATAGGCGTCGCACGATCCGGCCTGCAGCTTGTTCATGAGCGGGCAGGCGAGGGAGTTGTCCGGCGTCTCGCCGTAGCTCACGGCCTGCTCGGCCTGGACCTGGGGCGTCTCGATATAGCGCATCCACATGTAGGCGCAGTTGGGGTCGGGCGCATTCGTCGCGAGCAGCCAGGAGTCGGCCCAGCCGGTCGCACCTTCCTCGGGGATCTCGTCCTCCACGGCGATGTGGTCGGCCTTCAGCGTCGACGTCTGGTAGGGCCAGGCGGCGCCCACGACCACTGTGCCGCTAGCGAAGAGGTTGATCTCAGTGCTGGCCAGGTCCCAGTACTTCGCGATGAGGGGCTTCTGCTTCACCAGTAGCGCAATCGCCGCGTTGAACTGCGGTTGGGTCAGCTCATAGGGGTCGGTGATGCCGAGCGAAGTGTCGTGCTTGGACAGATAGAGCGCGGCGTCGGCGATCTGAATGGGGTCATTCGGTACCGTGATCTTGCCCGCGTACTTAGAGTCGTAGATTACGCTCCAGGACTTCGGTGGGCTCTTGAAGACCTTGGTCGAGTAGAGCAGTACGTTGGGACCGAACTGCAGGCTCGCCCCATAGTGCACGCCGTTGATGGTGTTGAAGTCCGGCGACTGGAGGAAGGGCCGCAACTCCTTCCACGACGGGATCAGCTTCATGTTGACCGGCTTGACGTCGCCGCCGTAGATCAGGCGCAGGTCGGCATCGCCCGACGCCGACACGAGGTCGTACTGACCTCCGCCGCCGTTGGCCATTAGAGAGACCATCTCACCCGACGACCCGGCGTACTTCGCGTTGACGATGCAGCCCGTCTGCTTCTCAAAGGGCTTGACCCACTCGGGCTGGACGTAGCCCTCCCACGCGATGAGGTTCAGGTGACCCTCGCCCTTGCCGATCGAGGTCTGAGGCTTCATGCTCTGGGTCGGTGGCACCAACTTGTTGCCCGACGCGCCAGCGCTCGACGGGACCGCACTTATACCTAGCGCCGCCAGCGACAGCGTCGTTAGGGTGATCGTGATGCGCCAGCGGGCGCCGCGGTGGACTCTTCGATTCATATATACTTCCCCCCTTTTCGAGAGACGAGCTCTCGCTCGTCACGTTACTTCTTGGTCCATAGCCACCGCGTCGCGCCGGAACCATGACACAACGACTCGATCACCCGCCGAAGGACCAGTTCGGGTCTCGTAGGAGCTCTGGTTGGTGTCGACCACGACGAGGCTCTCACCACTGTCCAATTGCACGACGTAACGGGTGATCATGCCCAGGTACACGACGTCGCTCACCACGCCGGCGGCGCGTTCGTCGCCCCCACCGTCGCCCGCCGAAAGACTCAGGCGTTCGGGCCGCAGCGACCAGCTCTTTCCATCTCGCACCAGGATGTTGGAGGTGCCAATGAATCGGGCCACGAAAGCGCTCAAGGGATGCTCGTAGATCTCCTGCGGCGTGCCGATCTGCTCAATGACGCCCAGGTTCATCACGGCGATGCGATCACTCATAGCCATCGCCTCTTCCTGGTCGTGCGTGACGTAGATGAAGGTGATCCCGACACGACGCTGAATGGCCTTCAGCTCGACCTGCATCTCTTGTCGAAGCTTGAGGTCCAGGGCGCCGAGGGGCTCGTCGAGCAAGAGCACGGACGGCTCGTTGACAATTGCCCGCGCGAGGGCCACGCGCTGACGCTGGCCGCCTGAGAGTTGGGCGGGACGGCGCTGGCCCAAGCCCACCAGTTGCACCATCTCGAGGGCCAGTTGCGCGCGCTCTCGACGCTCGAGGCGGGCCACCTTTCGCACGCGCAGGCCGTATTCGACGTTCGTAACGACGTCCATGTGCGGGAAGAGCGCGTAGTCCTGAAACACCGTGTTGACTGGCCGCAGGTGGGCGGGACTCGTCGTGACGTCCTCGCCCTGGAGGTAGATGGTGCCCGAGTCGGGCAGCTCGAAGCCGGCGATCATTCGAAGCAGCGTCGTCTTGCCCGATCCGGATGGCCCGAGCATGGTGAAGAACTCGCCCCGCCGAATGTCGAGCGAGACGCGGTCGACCACCACGTTGTTGCCGAAGCTCTTGACGATGTCGCGTAACTCGACCGCCGACTCCGGCATCGCGTCCTTTCGTAATCCGTCTCACCTTAGGCCACCTGGTGGCCCATAACGGGTGGCCAGCAGTCTCGATATCGAGCAAGATGACACGGCCGTCGATTCGCTGCCGCGGCTAGGCGTTCTCTCAGTCGTTGGGAATTTCCGCCGACATTCTTGGCCTTGCAATGATACTGCGAGGTGCCCGTGGCCATCGGCTGGGTAGTGGGTCAGTTTCCAAACTGACCCACGATCAAACGTCTGGCGCGACCCTCAGCGCGCGACTTAACTAGCGGACTCGATCGAAAGGGTTATCTTCCCTGCCCCGTAGTTTTGCGCGTTGGCGGCCAGTTGACAGTTGTTGGCCGACTTGGTGATTTTAAGTTGTACCGTCCCAGCCGCTTTCAGGGTCGACTTGCCCTTGGTCATGATGAGTTTCGAGCCCTTAAAGCAGTCCATCGACCACTGCACCAACGATGCGCCGGTCACTTTGAGCTCGATCTTGACGGGTTTCACGACCTCGCCGTTGGTATTGGCCAGCGCGTACTGCCCCGTCGCCTTACCGCTGGCCACCAGAGTCCACTTGGTACCGGCGCTCGCCGGAGCACTGAGAAGAGCACCGCAACCAAGAGTCAGCACCGCTGCGCTCGCCAGCGCCATCACTCGAGGAGGTCGTCCGGGTCGTTTCATCGTTACCCCTTCTCGATGCTGTGCTCAGCGTAGTGCTTCAGTTCGCGACGACGAGGTAACGACGTAGATGGTGTAGCCATACGACAGGCTCGTTCGATCGGGATGGTCTTTCAGCCACGGCTCGGCGCTGCCGTCTCGGAACTCATTGCTGAGGACCGCCTCGAGATCTTCTCGAGAAGAAAAAACCCACTCCGAGAGAACGTCAACGGACCTCGCGCCGTGATCTCTCCACCATGTCGAGACGGTCCCCTGGTTTCGGGTTGTGTATTTCGTGGCGGCACCCGCGAGCAGTTCGGCAAACTCGCCGTGGAGGTGATCGTTGTCAACAACGACCAGCGAACCTCCAGAGGCGAGCACCCGAAGAACTTCCGCGAGCCCCCGCTCAGCGCCGGGCCCAAAGAAGTAGGCGAACCGGGCGTGGACCACGTCCACTGATGCGTCCGGAAAGGGAAGATGCTCAGCTGACCCCGCCGCTATGGTCACCCCCGCCGTCCCGGCCATGCGTTTCTCGGCTACGCGCCTCAGCATGGGATCAGGCTCGACCCCCACGACATGGGCCGCCTCCGCGGCGTAGAGGGAAAGCCAATACCCCGTGCCGCAGCCGAGATCGATCAGCCGTCGCCCTCTCCACGGCGCCACTGCCCGCATAGCGTCGAGGACCAAGCCCTCAGGATCAAAAGCCTCATTTTCGAGTTCGTAGAGAGCAACGTTGTCTCTGATATTCGGCGCGGGCTGCCAATCGGAGAACTCGACCACGGCTCGCTTCCGCTCAGGCGAGTTCGCTCAGAAGCGACTTCAGCGTCGCGTCGACGACGTCAGGCGAGGCGCTCGTGCTCACGGCCGTGTCGGGATCCTTGAGTCCGTTGCCGGTGAGCACGCACACGACCGTCGAACCCTTCGGCACGCCGAACTTTAGAAGCCCTGCCACTGAGGCGGCCGACGCCGGCTCACAGAACACCGACTCGTAACGGGCGACGTATTTATAGGCGTCAATGATCTCGTCATCGGTGACCGCACGAATATCGCCGAGCGACTCGTGAATGACTTCAAGCGCGGGTACCCAACTCGCGGGATTACCGATGCGAATCGCGGTGGCGATGGTTTCAGGGTTGCTCACGGGGTGCCCGAGCACGATGGGTGCCGCGCCCGCGGCCTGGAAGCCCCACATCTTGGGCAGCGACGAACTTCGCTTGGCGAAGTGGTACTGGGTGAAGCCGCGCCAGTAGGCGGTGATGTTGCCGGCGTTACCCACGGGGATGGAGAGAATGTCCGGTGCGTCGCCCAGCACGTCCACGATCTCAAAGGCCCCGGTCTTTTGCCCTTCGATGCGGTCAGGATTAATGGAGTTCACGATGGTGATCGGCAGATGTTGCGTGAGCTCGCGCGCAAGATTCAGTGCTTGATCGAAGTTCCCACGAATCTGCAGTACCTTCGCGCCGTAGACCATCGCTTGGGCCAACTTGCCCAAGGCGATCTTTCCCTCGGGCACGAGGACCACACAGTCCATGTCGGCCTTGGCCGCGTAGGCGGCCGCCGCAGCCGACGTGTTACCAGTCGAACCGCAGATGACCGTCTTCGCGCCCAGGGCCTTCGCCTTGGTGATCGCCATAGTCATGCCGCGATCCTTGAACGAACCTGAAGGATTAAGGCCTTCGCACTTCAGCCAGATGTTCGCTTCGAGTCGTTCCGATAGTCGTTCCGCGCGCAGCAGCGGCGTGTTCCCCTCTTGGAGCGTGACGATCTCGCTGACTCCGTCGAGGTCGAACCAGTCCTTGTACTCCGTCAGCAGTCCCTGCCAACCGATCACTCGACGCTCCGGTCGATTACGCGAATGCACGCGCCCACCGCGTTTACCGACGCCAGGGCCGTCAATTCGTCGACGGTGGCCTCCACGTTGGCACTGAGAGCGTGATGGGTGAGAAACGAGAGACGGGCTTCGTTGGCGAGGTCCGTCTGATCCATCGACTGGATCGAGACGTCATGTCGCCCGAAGACGCCAGCGACCTCGGCCAAGACACCGGGCTTATCGAGCACATCGACGCTCAGATAAAAGACACTCGGTAGCGCACCGGCGGGCACGTAGTGCAAGGTGTGGTCACCACTGAATGGCACGTCGTGGCGGTCACTGACGCGATTTCTCGCCGCGTAGAGCACGTCGCCCAGGACGGCCGTCGCCGTCGGTTCTCCCCCCGCGCCCTGACCGAGCCACATCAGAGGGCCACTCTTCACACCCTCGACGAACACCGCATTCATTGCGCCATTCACTGAGGCCAGTGGATGGCTAGAAGGAACCATCGCCGGGTGTACTCGTCGAGAAACACCCGAGTCACCCACGCGTTCGGCCACGCCCAGCAACTTGATCACGTAACCTGAACGGCTCGCAAATTCGACGTCGACCTCGCGAATATGAGTAATACCTTCGCGAGCGACCTCGTCGCCGCTGAGCCGTGTGCCGAAAGCGAGGGTCGAGAGTATCTGTACTTTGGCCGCCGCGTCGAATCCTTCCACGTCAGCCGTGGGATCAGACTCGGCGAAGCCGAGGGCCTGTGCCTCGGCGAGCGCACTCGCGTAGTCACTCCCCTCACTCGTCATTTTGGTGAGGATGTAGTTGGTCGTACCGTTCACGATGCCCATGACTCGATTGATCCGCTCGCCCGCGAGGGAGACTCGCAACGCCCGAAGGATGGGGATGGCACCGCCCACCGCGGCTTCGTAGAAAAGGTCCGCTCCGTTCTCGTGGGCGAGTTTCGCCAACTCGGTACCACTATCGGCGATGAGTGCCTTGTTGGCCGTCACGACGGAGACGCCGCGCTTGAGTGCAGATTCAACGTAGGAACGCGCGGGCTCGACGCCACCGGCGAGCTCAACGAGCACGTCGAGATCGCTGGCGATGAGTTTCTCGACATCCGTGGTGAGCAGAGCCGGATCGATGCCTGGGCGCGCTTTCGCCGCGTCACGAACGGCCACGCCGACGAGTTCAAGGGGCGCCGTCGCCCCGTCAACCAGTGCTTCAAGACGGGTCGGGTCGCTTAAGAGTTGCACCAGTGCGGAGCCGACAAACCCACCTCCGATGACGCCGACTCGTACCGGTCTTTCCATAGGTAAAGGCTAATGCACCGTTGGTGGGATGCCGTTTGACATTTCTAGTCGAGCGAGATCGTCGAAGGTCTCACGACGAAGCACTTCGCGCGTTTCGCCGTTGCGCACAAAGACCACGGCCGGTCGAGGCACTCGGTTGTAGTTGGACGCCATCGAGTAGCCATACGCGCCGGTCACCGGCGTCGCGACGAGACTGCCGGGCTTCGTTTCTTCTGGCAAGAAGGCCTCGTCGATCAAGACGTCGCCACTCTCGCAGTGCTTGCCCACCAGACGAACCTCCTGTGGCCGTCTTGCGAGTGGAAAGTCGACGTCGAAGGCTTCATATCCCGATCCATAGAGCACGGGTCGCGGATTGTCACTCATGCCACCGTCGACGGCCATGTACGTGCGCTGAGTGACCGGCTTCACGACTCCCACCGTATAAATGGTGATGCCGGCTTGGGCCACGATCGCCCGCCCGGGCTCGCCGAGCAGACGAAGGTCAACCGGTAGAGCGCACTCTTTGGCTGAAGCGCGCATCGCCTCAGCCCACTCGGTTATCGACGGCGCCGACTCACCCTCGATGTAGGCCACACCAAGACCCCCGCCGACGCAGAGTTCGTCAAAGTCGTCGTCGCGCGTGAACTCACCCAGCACCGCCATCGATTCGCGAAAACCTGTAACTTCGAAGATCTGCGAGCCAATGTGGGCATGCACGCCGTGCAGCGTGAGACCGGGCACTTCGCGCAACATCGAAATCGCTCGACGTGCGTCGCCGGTCGCCACGGAAAAACCGAACTTGGTGTCTTCTTGACCAGTCCGCACGTACTCGTGAGTGTGCGCTTCGACACCGGGTGTTACTCGCACGAGCGCGTTGAGTGGACTTGACGGACTCACGAGTTCGCCCAGTCGGTCGATCTCGTCAAAATTATCTACCACCAGTCGATGCACGCCCGCGGCGATGGCTTGCTTGATCTCCTCGTCGGACTTGTTGTTGCCGTGCATGATGATTCGATTCGCTGGCACTCCTGATCGCAACACGATGTCGAGCTCTCCCCCGGTCGCCACGTCCACACAGAGGCCTTCTTCGAAGGCGAGGCGAGCCATCGCACCACAGAGAAACGACTTGGACGCAAAAGCCACGCCATCATCAAACGTGTTCGCGGCTTCTCGACTCCGTGAACGCATGGTCTCTTCGTCGTAAACGAACAACGGCGTACCGTACGTCTCGGCCAACTCCCGCAACTCGACGCCTCCCACGGATACGCCCTGGTTGTGCAGCACCGCGGTATCGGGGAATAGTGACGCGAGAATTGGCTCGGAACTCATACGTGCACCTTAGAAGTTCAAGGCGTCACGACCTGAGAGAAAGCGGCGCTCGTCAGCCGGACGAGGTCGTCGTGGTGGTGGGTGGCGTGAGTGGCGTTACCACCACGGCGGCGACGTCGGGATAGATCTCCACCCACGTGCGCCCGGGTTGAAGGGCGATGACGTGCCCGGCCTTGTCGTAGAACTTGGTCGGCGTACCCGATGGTCCGGCGATCCACGTACCGGTGATCATCTCCCCGTTGCGAAACACGTACGCCGTGCCGGAGTTGTCGATGATGTGCGACTCGGCTTCGAGTCCACCTTCGGAGTTCTCCGCCCAAGGTCCGTACGTGATGTTTACCTGTTGCACGATGACGTTTTGCGCTTGGTTTTGAACACCGTCGGTGAGCACGTCGGGCTGAATATCCGGTGCCGACTCCGAGCCGACGTTGTAGAACCGAAGCCAGGTGCCGGTGGTGGCGTCCCAGCGCCAGTAGATGTCCGAGGTGCCCGACCAGTCAAGGTGAATCTGTGTCACCTTCTCTCCCGATGGCACGGTGGTAGAGAAGGCGAAGATCGGTGACGGCGGCGTGGTGAGCGACTTTTCCGAGGCCCAGATGGCCTGGGTGGTGGTGTAGGTGTCGTAGGGCGCGTAGCGACCGGGCGGTTCGGTCTCGAGTTGCGGGTTGTCGATGAGATCGACATTCACCAACGGCGACTGTTCAATGAGATCGAGCACCGGCGTGATGCCGCCCACGTGCACCAAGATCGGGTGGCCCAGCTCCGAGAGCATTTGGATGTCCGTCCATCGAGCGGAGCGCACCGGACCCACCAGTCCGAGCGCATTTTGGCACTGGAAGACCGCGGCGTAGCGCGTTATCGAGCCCTCGACCTGCTCTTCGAAGATGACGTCGGCGTAGTCCAGCCCACTCTGGGGACGCGCTTCGGCCGGCGCGGGGCCCAGCGAGTAGTTGTCAATTTTGATAGCGAGAGCGGGACGCTGAGGCACCAGGCCGCCCGGCGCGGGCGTGCCCGTAAGAGGACAGAGGGCCGACGGCGCGGCGGTCGTCGAGGTCGTCGTGGATATCGCCTTGGGCGTCTTTGACGAGTCACACGCGCTGAAGAGAATTGCGCTGGCGAGGAAGGCAACGCCCAGTGCGCCGCGTGCCAGGTGACGTCGGCGACGCGAAGAGGGATCGTCTTTCGCTCGCCTCATCACCCCAGGCTAGTTTGGGCGCTTTCGATCAACGATGATCTCCACGCCACGGTTCTGTGGGCCTAGCCTTCAATGCTCCTAATTTTGGGTCGCTTGAGAACTCAGTCCATCGGCATCAGCGCGGGATCCTCTGACGTGCCCACGTCGGGATCGTCGAGCGTCCTTACCGGGCCCTTGAACGACTTGTTGGCGCCGGCCACCCAGGCGACCCAGACTCCCAACGCCAGAGCGATGGTGACGAGTGGCGCGTAGTTGAAGTCGCTCCAGCTAAAGCCACTGCGCCACGGAACTGCGTCGGGCCCCGTCGGCAGACAGAAGATGACCACGCAGATAATGACCCAGATGAGGGCGATCGTGTTAATCCACTTGTAGTGCTTGCCCAGGTTCCATACGCCGGGCTCGAACTTGCTCCCCATACGCAGGCGAAGAAAGACCGGCAGGATGTAGGCGATGTACAGCCCGATCGTCGTGATAGAGGTGACCGCGAAGAAGGCCACCGGGAATCCAGCCTTGTTGCCAAAGAGCGCCGGGATCGTGATAATGAGCGAAAGTGCGACCACGAAGAACACTGCCCACGTCGGAGTCCGATGCTTGTTCAGTCGTCGCCACAGGGAGTGGCCCGGCACGGCGCCGTCGCGCGAGAAGGCGAACACCATGCGCGAGGCCGCCGCCACGCAGCCCATCCCGCAGAACAGTTGTCCGATAGTGGAGATGTCGAGGACAAGCTTCGCGAGGCCGGAGCTGAGCGCCGTCTCGATGATCGGAATCGCACCGCCGCCGCCGGCGTTAATCGCGGCGATGTGGGTCGCCGCGAACGTGATGGCGAGCAGCACCGCCCAGCCGCCGACCGCCGAGTAGGCAATCGCTGTCCACAGCCCACGCGGGGCGGCACGTTCAGCGTCGTGGGTCTCCTCCGACAAGTGCGCTGACGCGTCGTAGCCGGTGAACGTGTACATGGTGAGCAGAAAGCCAAGGGGCAAGATCATGAACCAGTAGAAGTGGCCAGAGAATCCGCTGTTATTGATCCGATGTGAGAACACCCAGGAGATGCTCTCGTGCGTCGAGGGTCCGAAGGCCAGCACGCCCACAATAACGAGCACCCCGGCGAGCATCCACCACGCCGCAATCCGGTTCAGCAGCGACACCAGATGCGAGGAGAAGACGTTGATGAGGCTGTGGAGCGCGAGGATGATGACGAACAGAATGAACACATTGTGCAGAATCGTCGAGTCGTTCGCCGTCGTGAAGTTGAGTATGAAGTGGGCGCCGTACAGGGCGAGCACCGAGTTCAGGAACGAAGCGGCACCGTAATCGACGGCGGCGGTGATAGCGATGAGGCCGAGCAGATTAAACCAACCCGTGAACCACGCCCAGCGGACGCCGCCAAGGCTGTAGGCCCAGTAGTAGATGCCGCCCGCGGTCGGGTACTTCGAGGCCAGCTCGGCCATCGAAAGCCCAACGAGGAGGACCATGATGCTGATCACGGGCCAGCCGATCGAGGCCGCGATCGGGCCGCCATCGTTCCAGGCTTGTCCATAGGTCGTGAAGCAGCCGCTCAGGATGCAGATGATCGTGAGTGAAATCGCGAAGTTGGAGAATCCGCTCCATCCGCGATTGAGCTCTTGTTTGTAGCCGAGAGCGGCAAGCCGCTTCTCGTCTGCCGTTAGCGCTTCAGAGCTATCGCTCATCCGGCCCTCCCATGTTTTGGTCCCGTAGACCGTGCTGCGATAAGCGACCCCCGCTCAATGTGGAAGGAGCCTAATACAGGACTCGCGGGCTGTCATTCGTAAATTCGCCAAAATCAAAATGTTGGCAGCGTCGAGTTGAGGTTCTCGGAGACGGACCGACGGACCTCACCAAGCCGGTGCCACTGAGCCGCAATTGTTCTATCGCTGAAGCCAACGGCCATCCATTCATTCATGGTGGCGGTATGGATCGAATCTCAAGGGGCAACCGAATGAAGTTGTTCTGCTCTGCCGAATCTCCGCGAAGCCCTCCAAAGCGCGATGGGTTTTTCGGACTTCCATGGTGCGAGATAAACTCACGTTTGGTCGGCCCTGCAAGCCCCCGTAGCTCAGCGGATAGAGCATTGGCCTCCGAAGCCATGTGCGCAGGTTCGACTCCTGTCGGGGGCACCACTCACTAGCGAACTCCCCGTCGGGCGATCCTTAGCGGCGTCAATGTGGTGCTTTACTCGGGAAGCAATCCCTTTTTCGATTCCTTCTTGGCGTGCTTCTCATTTCGCTTTTCCTTGAGCGATTTCCCAACCTTTTTCGTATTATGTTGATTCGGAATTTTGCTGGCCATGGTTGCTCCTTTAGCCCGACGTCACCCGTGGCGTCGAGATCACACTCTGAAAGCGACTATCGACAAGAGTATTCGATGTCGAGCGCTAATCTCACTATTCGCAATATTTTGAGAGACCTGGAGCCGCCGTGGATGAGACTGTTGCCACCACTTCCACTATGTCGACTGCCATCTTCGGTGCCGCCGACGGTCTCGTGGCGACGATGGCGCTCATCCTCGTCACCATGGGCCACGGTCACAAGGTCGTCCTCCTCGCCGTCTTCGGTCTGCTCATTGCGGAGGGCCTCGGGATGGCGGCGAGCGAATTCCTCTCCGATCCGGCGCGCGATCTAAAGACCGCGTCGATCATGGGGGCTGCGACGTCCGTCGCGATTGTGCTGCCGGGCGTGCCGTGGACCTTCACCAGTGGCGAAGTAGCGACGCTGAGTTCGTGTGCCATCGCACTCGTGTTGGCCGGCATCATCGCCAGCGTTCGTCCGGGAGGTTGGACGACCTGGGTTCAAACCTACGGTGTCCTCATCGCCGTCGGCGCCATCGCGACGCTCGCCGGTCACCTCTCTTAGAAGCAGCCCTAGGGGACGACGATCATTCGAACGGTGTCGGTGATGGCCGTGCCACCGGAGTTCGAACCCGCCATCAACACGACGGTGTCGCCGCTCTTCGCCAGACCGCACGCATTGAGTTCAGTGATCGCCACGTCGCAGAGCGTGTCGATGTCTTTCGCCGGTGAAACGAAGATCTCCTGAACTCCCCATGAAGCGCGCATCTGTCGAGCGGTGCCTTCACTCGGGGTGATGGCGACGATGGGCATCGGCGGGCGAAAACGAGAGATGGCCCGAGCGGTCATGCCCGAACGCGTGCAGGCGACGATGGCGACGGCGTCTTCGTCCATGGCGGCCCGCCAGGCCGCGCCGGTGATGGACGCGGTGACACGATCTGACTGCGTGCTGGACGCGGCCAGGCGTTGCACGCCGAGCCCGGCGCCCCACTCGGCGTAGGGGAATGACTCTTCGGCGCGTCTAACGATGCGATCCATCGTGTGAACGGTGCCGACCGGGTCCTCGCCAATGGCCGTCTCACCGCTCAGCATCACCGCACTCGCGCCATCGAGCACCGCGTTCGCGACGTCAGTGACTTCGGCGCGCGTGGGCACCTGGGAGTGAGTCATTGACTCCAGCATCTGGGTAGCTACCACCACGGGTCGGGCGTAACGGATTCCCAGCCGAACGATCTCTTTTTGTAGGTGGGGCACCTCTTCAATGGGAAGGCGCACGCCGAGGTCGCCGCGCGCGACCATGATCGAGTCGGAGTGCTCGATGATTTCGTTGAGATTCTCAATGCCTTCGCTCGTTTCGATCTTGGACATGATCATTACGTCAGGACGTGACAGCACGGCACGAACCGACTCCACGTCGAAGCCCGTTCGAACGAACGACACGGCGAGAATCTCGAACTCCTCATCGCGAAGGGCCTCGAGACGCTCGCGATCATCATCAGTCGGGAGGCGATCGTCCATGATTGACGACGGTAGAGAGAGGCCCGGCTTACCCATCACGGTGCCACCGGAGATCACGCGCGCGCCCACCGTGGTGCCGAGTCGGATCACCTCTAAAGAGACACCTCCGTCGCCGATGTGGACTTTGTCACCCACGTCTAGCTGCGAGAGCACGCTGTCGCGTTCCACACAGATCCGCTCGGCACTGGACGTGGCGCCAAAGGCTTCGACCAGCTCGATTTCCGCACCAGTCGCAAGGGGAACGGGCAGTGTGCCAAAGGAGCCCGCTCGAATCTTGGGTCCCGGTATATCCACCATGATGGCCAGTTCGGGAGCAATGGCCCGAACGCGACGAAGTCGCTCTACGCCCGAGGAGATATCGCCGTGGGCGAAGGAGAGTCGAAAGACGTCGACGCCCGCCAGTACGAGTTCCTTGAGTTTCGCGTCAGACTCTGAAGCCGGGCCGATGGTCGCTACGATTCGCGTGCGTCGCACGATTTTCCCTTCGTATCTTTCACAAAGTCTACGAGATGCGCGACGCGAAATTTGCTCGAAGTGAGCAATCGAAAGCACCGCGGCTACCAGTTAGTAACTGCGCCCCGCTGACCCGATCGTCCCTGACGACGCTCGTCGCTCGTCGTTTCAAGTGGCTACTCGAGTAGTAGTTCGATCAGACGTTCAAGCTCGTCGGGCTTGACTCCCGCAGACAGTGCCCAGCCCCGGGCGTCCCCGTAACGGCGATCGAGCTCTTCGAGGAAACGTGTCATGGTCGTCTCGGAAGCGGCGAGCACCACCGGATCGGTTCGATCGATGGCGTCGCGATATACAGGGTCTCGGCGCAGTTTTTCGACGATGAACGGTACGCGCGTTGCCGTGAAGGCGTAGTCCTCAACAATGTTCTCGCGCTCCACGCCGAGGCAACTCAGCACGAGTGCGGCCAGGACGCCCGTGCGGTCTTTTCCGAGAAAGCAGTTAAAGACCAGCGGGTAGTTCTCAACCGCCGCCAATTCGCTGAACGCTCGGGTGAAGGCGTCGGCGCCGACGTCCATGTAGTGGAGGTAGCGCCGGGTGAGGTACTCGCTGTCGAGGGACGAGTCGTCGCGACGCTCGTTGAGGCCATCGTTAGAGAGCACCGAGGTGTTCACGAATCGAATGGACTTGTCCGCGCGTAGGGCCGAACCGGTACGTTCGACCTCCAGCGGACTTCGTAGATCAAGGACCGTTACCACTCCGAGCGAGCGAAACAGCTCCAAATCCTCCGGTGAGAGCGCGTGCGCTACGTCGCTGCGGTAGAGACGGCCCCAGCGAGTCGCTCGACCATCGCTCGTGCGATACCCGCCGAGATCACGAAAATTGAGAATCTCGCTGAAGGGAACCAGTCGCGACGTCGCCACGCCTTCAACCTAATGACCTTCTTCTCGCGTGAGGAAGCGTTCGTGAGTATGCTCAGATTGCTTCGGCATTACGTCGAAGTGATGCAGTCGTAGCGAAGTCCGGTGCAATTCCGGCGCTGTCCCGCAACGGTGATGCCCCACAAGGGGACAAGTCCGGTCGCCTTCCCTGCATCGACGTAATCAGTCCTCGGTGGAAGGGCGATTCGTTCCACTCCGTTGGAGCGGTGACGGAAAGTACTCCCGCCGATTAGCTAACGGAGATTAACTATGCGTTCCTTCCAAAAAGGGCTTTCGGCCCTCCTGGTGTTGTTGAGTTTCACTCTTATACCCATCGCGAGTGCGTCGGCGGGGGCGAAGTCCAGTTTCCCCGTGACGCTCAAATTCGCCGATGGAACCTTCACATTCAAATCGCGTCCCACCGCGATCGTGTCCCTCTCGCCCACCGCGACCGAGATGCTCTACGCCATTGGAGCCGGACCTCAAGTCAAGGCGGTCGACAGTTACTCCGACTATCCGCCGGGTGCGCCGGTGACCAAACTCAGTGGCTATACCCTCAACGTTGAAGCCATTGCCAAGTACAGCCCCGACTTGGTCGTGGTGGCAGAAGACCCCTCCAACTTCAACACAGAGATGGCGGACCTCAAGATCCCCGTCATTTACGACGACGCGGCGGCCAACCTGCGGCAGGCCTACTCCCAGTACGGCCTGCTCGGTCAGGCGACCGGCCATGTGGCGCAGGCCACGACCGAAGTCGCCAGCATCAAAGCCAAGATCGCTCACATCGTCGCCACCACGCCGCACGCGCCCAAAGGAACGACGTACTACTACGAGCTTGACCCGACGTACTATTCGGTGACGTCTCAGACTTTCGTTGGCAAGCTCTTCTCACTTCTCGGACTCATGTCGATCGCCGATAGCGCGAAGGGCGTCGCCGCTAGTGGCGGTTATCCGCAGTTAAGCGCCGAATTCATCTTGAAGGCCAATCCGACGTACATCTTCCTCGCGGACACGATCTGCTGCAAGGCGAGCGCGAGGAGCATCGCCGCTCGACCCGGGTGGTCGACGCTCAGCGCGGTCAAAGATGGACGAGTGATCGGCCTCAACGACGACATCGCCTCGCGCTGGGGTCCACGAATCACGATTCTGTTGCAAGACATCGCTGATGCGCTAAAGGGCGTAAAGGTGCCCGCGACGACGTGAGTCGCACCCGCACCGAGCGATCGTCGGATTCGCCGATCGTGGGCGCCTCTTCGCGGAAAATCCCCGCGTCGGTCTCCGCGCGGTGGCCCCTCTTCATCACCGGCGTGGGGTTGATCGTGGTCGTTTTGGTGAGCACGGCGATTGGGCCCGCGGATCTCTCGATCTCCACGGTCGCGGGCGTCCTGCTTTCGCACGTTCCGCTCCTGCACTATCACTCGTCGGCCTCGGCAATCAACCAAGCCATCGTCTGGGATATACGCCTGCCACGCGTCGTCTTGGGCGGCATCGTTGGATCGATGCTCGCCGCTGGAGGAGCGTCCTATCAAGGGGTGTTTCGCAACCCCTTGGCCGACCCCTACCTGTTGGGCGTTGCCGCCGGTGCCGGCCTGGGCGCCACCATCGTGATTGTGGCGAGCTCCGGATCGACGTCGTTGTTGCCGATCGCCGCCTTTCTCGGGGGCGCTGCGGCCGTGACCATCACGTACCTGGTCGGCGCTCGCTTCGGCGGTCGCTCTTCGGGAACGTCCGTGGTCTTAGCGGGCGTCGCCGTCGCCGCGCTCTTCACCGCCGCTCAGACGTTCTTGCAGCAACAACACCAGCAGGATCTCCAGGCGGTGTATTCGTGGATCCTCGGAAGTCTCTCGCTCGCCACGTGGTCCGACGTGTGGCTCATTCTCCCCTACGTGCTCGTGAGCGCCGCCGTCTTGCTCGCGCATCGCCGACTACTCGACGTGTTGCGGCTCGGCGAAGACGAAGCCAGCAGCCTTGGGGTTAATCCGCAGCGGATCCGTCTCACCGTTGTGGCCGCGGCCACGCTCGGCACGGCGGCGGCCGTCTCGGTCAGCGGTCTCATTGGCTTCGTGGGCATCATCGTGCCGCACCTGGTACGTCTCACCACGAACGCCAGTTACAAAGTGGTCATGCCCGTCTCCATCGTCGGCGGTGCGGCCTTCATCATCTTGGCGGATCTTGTCGCGCGCACGATCGAGTCGCCCGCCGAAGTGCCCCTGGGCGTCATTACGGCTTTCGTGGGAGGTCCGTTCTTCATCTTCGTACTTCGTTCTCGTCGAGCGCACCAAGGGGTTCTTTAACGTGTCCGCGGAAAGGACTCCAGAGACAATCGGCGAACACCTCGTCCAACTTCGACACGTCACAGTGTCCTACAAGGAAACCGTGGCCCTGAGTGACGTCAGCTACGACGTCGCTCCGGGAGAGTGGCTCGGACTCATCGGGGCTAACGGCGCGGGCAAAACGACGCTCCTGCGAGCCATTGCCCGACTCACTGACTTTGATGGCGAGATCAAAGTGGACGGGCACGAGTCCTCGACACTTTCACGGCGACGCTTTGGCCAACTCGTGGCGTACGTGCCTCAGAAGCCGGAGTTTCCGCCCGAGATGCGCGCCATCGACTACGTCGCACTCGGACGAATGCCCCACCTCGGCTACTTCGGTGCCGAGGGCCCCCACGATCGCGAACGCTGCTTCGAACTACTCGAGCGACTCGGACTCGACTCAAAGGCCGATCGACACCTCACGACGCTCTCAGGCGGTGAGTTGCAGCGACTCGTACTCGCCCGCGCCCTGGCCCAGGAGGCGCCGGTCCTCTTGCTCGATGAACCGACAAGCGCGCTCGACCTCGGACGAAGGGTCGAGGCGTTGGAACTCGTCGACGAGCTGCGTCTGGAGCGCGGCCTTACGGTTATTAGCGCCATGCACGACCTCACGTTGGCCGCGCAGTTCTCGGACCAGGTGTTGCTGTTGGCGGAAGGTGTCATCGTTCGAACCGGCACGGCCGACGAAGTGTTCGACGAAGACGCACTCGACTTTCACTTCGGCACCCGCGTGCGGATACTTCGAACCGACGACGGCGAATTAGTCGTTGTTCCGCGACGAACTCACCCGAAGGGACATCGTGACTGAGACACCACGTGAAACTCCCGCCGTGCCAGAGAAACTCGTACGCGCCGACTCGTTGCTGATGGTCAACACCGGCAACGGTAAGGGCAAGTCCTCCGCGGCCTTCGGCGTCATGGGCCGCGCGTGGGCCCGCGGCTGGCGCGTGGTCGTGGTGCAGTTCGTCAAGAGCGGTAAGTGGCAGGTCGGCGAGAGAAAGCTCGCCGAGCACCTCGGCGTCGAGTGGCACACCATGGGAGACGGCTTCACCTGGGAGTCCACGGACCTTGACGAGACCATCGCCAGGGGTCGCCACGCCTGGGAAGTCGCGAAAGAGAAGCTGGCGAGCGGCGACTACGACCTCGTGATCCTCGACGAGGTTACTTACGCCGTCTCCTACGGATGGATCGACGTGGCTGACGTCGTCGCGGCTCTTACCTCACGGGCGAAGACAACCAACGTCATCGTCACGGGCCGTAACGCGCCTCAAGAAGTTATTGAACTCGCAGACACCGTGACGGACATGACGATGGTGAAGCACGCGTACCAAAAAGGCATCCGAGCCAAAAAGGGCATCGAGTACTGATGCGCGCTGTGCTGACGTCGCGCCTCGAAGATGACGTTCCGCGCGATCTACTCGTGTGGCGTCTTCCGCGCGCGATGCTCTGTGCCTCGAGTGCGCTGGTCGGCGGCGGTGTTGGTGCGCGACAGTGGGTGGTGAACGCCCAAGTGACGAGCGACTACGAACGCGTTGACATTGAAGAGCACGTCGGCGAACTTGCCGCGGCGCTCGAACTTGAAGGAGTCGGCGTCGGCATGCTCACCGCGGCTGAGGTGCGCCGCTCCCAGCGTGCGAGTGATCACGGTGTAGAGGTTGAGGCGACGGTCGGGCTCAGTCATCCCGCGTGGGCCGCCAGTGACGATGTGACCTCGCTCTCCTCACCGGCAGGAACTATCAACATTGTCGCCTTCGTGCCCGTACGTCTCGAGGACGGCGCGTTGTTGAACGCGCTGACCACCGCCACTGAGGCGAAGTCGCAAGCGCTCTTTGAGGCGGAGATTCCGGCGACCGGTACAGCGTCAGATGCGTTGTGCGTTCTCTGTCCTCTCGATGGCGAGACTGAAAGATTCGGCGGTCCGCGGTCGGCCTGGGGATCGCGGCTCGCGCGCGCCGTGCGCAACGCCGTACTGGCCGGCGCACAGGAGCATCCGCGTTGATCACCCTCGTACTCGGAGGAGCGAGGTCCGGTAAGTCACAATTCGCGGAAGACATCGCGCGGTGTGCGAACGCCCCGGTCACCTACGTGGCCACCCTGAGTGTTGATGACGACGCTGAACTGAAAGTACGTGTCGAAGCCCATCGCCTTCGCCGTCCCCCCGATTGGAACACCGTCGAATGCCGCGATGATCTCGCGACGCTGCTCGTCAGTACTACGGGCACGGTGCTGGTCGACTCTCTCGGACCTTGGCTCGCGGGCCAACCCTCGATGAACCCCGACACGATCGCGCTGTGCGATGCGCTGAGAACGCGTCAGTTCGACACCATCGTCGTCTCCGACGAGGTCGGCCAGGGTGTTCACCCCGAAACGGCACTCGGGCGCGAGTTTCGTGACGCGCTCGGGAGATTGAACCAAGAAGTCGCTAACGTCGCCGACGCCGTCTATCTCGTCGTCGCAGGCCGTGCCCTTTCGCTACCTCGCGGCGACGACACGTGAGGAGAGCGCTCGTCTTTCTCACGCCCTTCGGTTCACCGCTGGCGCCCAACGAGTACACGCTCGCGTGGTTTCCACTCGTCGGCGCGTTGCTCGGGCTCGCCGTGGGAGCGCTCTGGTGGCTTGCCGCGAAGGCGTGGCCACCGCTGCCGAGCGCCGCTGTCGCGATCGCCGCTGATCTGGTGCTCACCGGACTTCTACACTTCGACGGGCTCGCCGACGCGGGAGACGGACTGCTTGCGCCGATGACGAAGGAGCGTCGTCTTGAAGCCATGGCCGACGCCGCGGTGGGCGCATTTGGTGTAATCGCGGTCTCCGTGGTGCTCCTTTTACGCTTCAGCGCGTTCGCGGTGTTGCGCCCAGTGCCACTCGCCGTGGCAGGACTGTGGTGTGCATCGCGTACGACCATGGTCGCGATGACTGAGTTCCTTCCCTACGCCCGTCCCACGGGGCTCGTGAAGAACTTCCTCGCCGGAGAGTCGCGAACTTCCCGACAGCGCTACGTGCTTCGAAGCTCCGTCATTCTCGGGCTCGCCCTCTCAGTGATGCTCGTAATCCTCGGGCGTGGCACTCGGGGACTAGGGGCTCTCGGTGCCGAGCTCGTGGCGATGGCATTGGTGTGTGCGCTGTCGTGGCGCCGCATCGGCGGCTACACCGGCGACGTCCTCGGTGCGGCGGGCGTCGTCGGTGAAACCATTGGCCTCTTGGTACTGGCCACCCGATGAGAAGCCCCCTACCGACGCTGCCCAAGCCACTCTGCGCCGCGACGGGGATCGTTCTCGATCAACTCTTCGGAGAGCCGGACGCGTCGCTTCACCCCGTGGTGCACTTCGGACGGATCATGGAGCACGTCGAGCGAGGCGGCTATCGCGACGCGAAGGGACCCGGTGTGCTGCATGCATTAGCGGGCACGTTCCTGGGCGTCGGGTCCGGCGCACTGCTTCGATCGACGGCAGTGGCCACGGGCCTCTCGGTGGGCGGGCGTTCGCTGCGCCGAGCGGCAAACGACGTGGAAGTCGCGCTTATTGATGGCGACCTTCAGAAAGCACGTGCACTGCTGCCCAGTCTGGTTGGTCGAGATCCGAGCGAGCTTGTCGAAGCGGAGATCGCCCGAGCTGTCGTGGAGTCCGTCGCCGAAAACACGGTGGACGCCGTGGTTGCCCCGGCGTTGTGGGCGGCAGTCGCAGGTGCGCGCGGTGCCCTTGGGTATCGAGCGATCAACACTATGGACGCCATGGTGGGCCACCATTCGACGCGTTACGAACACTACGGCTGGGCCAGCGCCCGACTCGACGACCTCGTGAACTGGCTGCCAGCCCGCGTGACCGCTGCGCTCGTCGTTCTCGTTCGACCCCGTGCTGCGAATCAGGTTTTCCGGGCGGTAACGACCCAGGCAAAAGAACATCCCTCGCCGAACGCCGGTGTGAGCGAGGCGGCTTTCGCGGCCGCGCTCGGTATCACCCTCGGAGGACGAAACATCTACGGCGAGCGAGTCGAGGACCGCCCGCTTCTTGGTCGGGGCCGCCGCGCCGAAACGGGCGACATTGAAGCAGCCAACAGGCTGAGTCGTGATGTCACGGTGGCACTTGTCGTCATACTCGGCCTCGTGGGTATTCGCTTGTGGGGGAAGAAACGATGAACGTCGTACCACCCGCGGGAGCGCACGGGGGCGACGGCGTGCGAGTTGCGCTGGCTCTCGGTCTCGACCCTGAGCACATTCTCGACCTCTCTCAGTCGCTCAACCCCGTGGCCCGCGATCCCGCACCGATCGTCAGCGCTCATCTCGGCGCTCTCGGCCGCTACCCCGATCCCACACGGGCGCACTCGGCGCTGGCCGAAGCGATGGCGATCGACCCCGACCGACTGCTCTTGACCAACGGCGGCGCGGAGGCGATCTCCTTAGTAGCGAGAGAACTCGGCGGCTCGGTCGTTGAACCGGAGTTCTCGCTGCACCCGCGCGGCCGCGGTCCTCGGTGGCGATCAAATCCCCACAGCCCTTCGGGACGACTCGCTTCAGTGGACGAGCACGCCGGCGTCTGGGACGAAGCCTTCTTCCCTCTCGCTACGGGGCAGTGGACTCGAGGCGACGACGACGCGGTGGTCGTGGGATCACTAACCAAAGTGCTGGCCTGTCCCGGCCTGCGCGTCGGCTACGTGCTCGCTGAGCCCTCACTCATCCGCGTGCTGCGCGAACAACAGCCCGCCTGGTCGCTCAACGGTCTCGCCGCGGCGGCGCTCCCTGATCTCTTGGAACTGCTCAACCTCGAACACGATTGCGAAGCGATATGCGTGCTACGCGAAAAACTGCGGACACTCTTAGAGAACCACGGTCTAGTGGCCTCGCCATCGGACGCCAACTGGTTACTCGTCGATCAACCCGGGCTTCGCAACGCCCTCGCCCTTGAAGGAGTCATCGTGCGAGACTGCGCGACGTTCGGGCTCACGAGCGTGTTCCGTGTCGCTGTCCCCAACGAAGAGGGGCTGCGCCGCCTCGACGGCGCGCTCGACAAACTAGACGGATGGATCGAACGCACGCGTGGACGCGACACCGAGACATCGCCGCGCCACGACTGAGGTAAGGAGCATATGTCAGAAGAGAGTTTCACCACACTTGCCGACGGGGTGACGCCTTCAAGCAACAAGGCTGCAGCTGCGGCTCGCGCACTTCAGGACCGCCTCACGAAACCACAAGGCTCGCTGGGTTTTCTTGAGACGTTAGGCGTGCAACTGTGCGCTATCGCCAATTCGTGCCCTCCCCCAGTGCCCGAGCCGGTCGTCATCGCGGTGTTCGCCGGCGATCACGGTGTCGTCGAGGCCGGCGTCACGCCGTGGCCCCAAGAAGTGACAGCACAAATGGTCGCAAACTTTGTTGCCGGCGGAGCCGCAATCAACGTCATCGCCCGACATGTCGGCGCGGACGTGCTCGTCGTTGACGTCGGCGTCGCGACGCCGGTGCCCGGGACGACGGACGCAGTGATCCGTCGCAACGTGACGAAGGGAACGGCGAACTTGGCGATCGAAGCGGCCATGACAAAGAATCAAGCAACGAAGGCGCTAGGGGTGGGCGTTGAAGTAGCACGAGGCGCGCTGGCGAAGGGTGCGCGATTGCTGGTGACGGGCGACATGGGCATTGGCAACACCACGCCGTCGGCCGCGCTGATCGCGGCATTCACCAAGCGAAGTCCGACGGAAGTGACGGGGCGGGGCACGGGCATCGACGACGAGACGTTGCGCGTGAAGACCGAGGTCATCGAGACGGCGCTCGCGCGTCTCGGGGGTGACGCCACGCCGTTAGAAATCCTGGCCGAAGTTGGCGGGCTCGAGATTGCCGCAATCGTCGGCTTCATTGTCGCCGGTGCCGAAGCGAAGGTTCCAGTCATCATCGATGGTGTCATTGCGGTGGCCGCGGCGCTCGTGGCGGCGGCGTTCGCGTCTGACGTGCCGGCGTACCTCATTGCCGGGCATCGATCGAGCGAACCCGGTGCCGCCATTGGCTTGGCGTACCTGGGCCTTACACCCGTGCTCGATCTCTCCATGCGCCTCGGCGAAGGCAGCGGCGCCGCGTTGGCGGTGACGGTCGTCCAGGCAGCAGCGAAGATTCTGCGTGAGATGGCCACCTTCGACTCGGCCGGCGTCACCGAGAAGGATGACACGTGAACACGCACGGCGCCATCGAAGCTCGACACCTCGATCACGTTCCTGAGAACGAGTGGCACGGCAAGGTGTGGCGCCAGGGACCGTTCTGGTTCCTCGGTAACTTCCAACCCTTCACGTTGGCCCTCGCCTTCGTCGGACCGCTCGTCGGTTTAGACGGACTCTGGACCTCGCTCGCAGGCATCGCGGGCATCTTGTTCGGGGCAACATTCATGGCCGCCCACGCCGCGCAAGGTCCGGCACTTGGTTTGCCACAGATGATTCAGTCGCGCGCACAGTTCGGCTATCGAGGTGTCGTCGTGCCCGTCGTTGCTACCACGCTGACCTTCGTGGGCTTCAATGTCGTGACCGTCGTCATCATCAAGCAAGGCCTGTCCGCCATTTTTGGTTGGAACGTGACGAGTGTCGCCGTGCTCGTCAGTGTCGTCGCGGCCCTCGTTGCCATCTACGGTCATGACTGGATACACCGAGTGGTGCTGAGCGTCTTCTGGGTTTCACTACCGCTCTGGATCGTGCTCACGATTGGCGTCTTCGCCCACCACGCGGGCGGTCACGGTCCGCTCAGTGGCGGCTTCAGCGCTGTTGGGTTCTTCGCAATGTTCAGCGTCGCGGCGTCGTACAACATCACCTACGCCCCTTGCGTCTCTGACTACTCGCGTTATCTAGCCAAGAGCACCTCTCGCAAGAGCATCTCTACCGCCGTCTTCCTCGGCGCCGTCGGCTCGCCTCTCTGGCTCATTCCACTCGGCGCCTGGATGGCCACTCGACTGCACGTGAGCGACGCACTCACCGGCATCTACCTAGCGGGCAATGCGACGCTCGATCACCTCGGCACGGCGCTTGCTCTGGTTGCGGTCGCAGCGCTCGTCGCTGCGATGAGCATCAGCGCCTACAGCGGCATGTTGTCGGTACTCACCATCATCGACTCGTTTCGCCCGGTGCGATCGGGCTCGCGCGCCCGGGTGGTCACGATCGCGATGCTCGCCGTCGTATGGTTCACGCTGGGCGCGGCCCTCACGAATGCAACATCGGTGCTCAACGACTGGCTCGTCGTCATGCTCTATCTCCTGGCGCCATGGACGAGCGTCAACCTCGTGGACTTCTATTTCGTGCGTCACGGAAGGTTCGCCACCGCCGACTTCTTTACGCCCGACGGCGTGTACGGCGCGTGGGGTGCCAGAGGCATCACCGCGTACCTACTGGGCGTCGCCGTCGAAGTGCCCTTCATGTCGATCGCCAACTTCTACCAAAGCCCTGGTGCGACCTGGCTCAAGGGTGTGGACATCTCCTGGATTCTGGGTCTGCTCGTCTCTGGAGGTGTGTACTACTTCTCTTCGCGCAACCTCGATTTCGCGGGCGAACGCGCGGCGATTGAGCGAAGTCAACGAGGGCTCGATCGTCTTTCGTCAGGCACCAACAAGACCTAAACGAAGGAGTCCGGCATCTCAAGGGAGACACCGGACGCCTTTGAATTCAATACTTCTGCTCAGCTGAGGTGGGTACCGCTAAATACTGAGCTCGCGTTCGGCAAAGCCCCGGTGTTGCATTTCGAGCGAGCATAGGGTTCGCAAGAGTCGTATGCAAATAGAAAAATCATTTTCTCATCGACCGCCACGTTGTTAACTCTTCTGAAATGCCAACGAACCGTAGTACGTCGTCACTTAATGAACCCGCTGGGCCATTGACTTGTTCACCGTCGCGCCAAATGAAAATGATGCTCCCGCCTGCGTATACGCCAGACGAGCCACCCTGCATGGGTCGAGTTGTCAGGTTAGAACTCCTATTCGTCAGACCACAATCTGTTCGGCCTGACCGCACGAAGCGCACAGTCAGTATCGGAAATCTTCTTTCGCACAAGTCTCATGGCGCGCGACGTTGCTAGAGCCACGTCGAAAGGATGAGTTTCTAGTGGCACGGCTACCATTGCGACCACTACCGAATCAAGGGGACGAAAATGACAACACCGGGCAGGTTGTCGAAAGACGAACTCGTAAAACTCATCAATCAAGACGACGTCGACACCGTCATTCTCGCCATTACTGACATGCAGGGACGCCTGCAGGGCAAGCGCCTCGACGCCCGTTTCTTCGTAGAGGAGCTGATTGACGCACCGGTCGAAGGGTGTAGTTACCTATTGGCGAGCGACGTGGACATGAACACCGTGGATGGTTTCGCGCTGACCTCGTGGGAGCGGGGATACGGCGACCTCGCCTTCAAAGCTGACTTTTCCAGCACCCGTCGCGTTCCGTGGCACGAAAAGACCGTTTTCATTTTTGCCGACGTCGAGACGGTCGAGGGAGAGTCCGTCGCGGTGTCGCCCCGCCAGATTCTCCAGCGCCAGGTTGACCGCTTGACCGAGCGGGGTTGGATCGGACTGACCGGCACCGAGCTTGAGTTCATCGTCTTCGAAGACTCCTACGCAGAAGCGTGGGACCTGGGTTACCGCCATCTCACCCCCGCCAACCAGTACAACGTCGACTACTCGCTGCTGGGAACCTCGAGAGTGGAACCACTGCTCGGGCGCGTTCGTCGCTCGATGCGCGACGCCGGGATGATCGTCGAGTCGCTCAAGGGAGAGTGCAACTACGGCCAGCACGAGATCGCCTTCAAGTACGCCGAACTGGTCGATAAGTGTGACGAGCACAGCCTCTTCAAACTCGGCACCAAGGAGATCGCCGCCCAGGAGGGCTGCAGTATCACCTTTATGGCCAAGTACAATGAGCGAGAGGGCAACTCGTGCCACGTGCACCTCTCAGTTCGAAATGCCGACGGCACGCCCGTCTTCGCTGGTGATCGCGACCACGGTTTCTCTGAAGTCTTCGAACACTTCCTCGCCGGACAGATCGCATACGCCAAGGAGTTCTCACTCTTTCTGGCACCCAACATCAATAGCTACAAGCGCTTCGTCGAAGGATCATTTGCACCGACGGCGCTGCTGTGGGGTCTTGACAATCGCACCTGCGCCTTTCGCGTCGTCGGACACGGATCATCGATTCGCGTGGAGTGTCGCGTGCCCGGCGGCGACGTCAATCCCTACTTGGCCTTGGCCGCATTGGTGGCGTCGGGCCTTCGCGGTGTGGATGAGTCACTGGAGCTGTCCCCCGCCTTTGAGGGCAACGCCTACTTGGCCGACGCCGCGCGGGTGCCCACCACCTTGCACGAAGCGGCGTCGTTATTTACGAACAGTAAGGTGGCGCGCGACGCGTTCGGCGATGAGGTGGTCGACCACTACACGCACGCCGCGCGCGTGGAGGTGGCCGCCTTCAACGCCGCCGTCACCGATTGGGAACGCTACCGAGGTTTTGAACGACTGTGAGTATTGACGTCAGCATCATCAACCCCGCCACGGAGGAGCCCGTCGCCTCGGTCGCCGTGCACGACCTCGAGGAGACCAACCGGGCCATCGAACTCGCGGCCACCGTCCTACCGACGTGGAAGAAGGTCACGCCCGCTGATCGGGCGCGTCTGCTCCGGCGATTCTCCGAGGTCGTCGACGCCCACCTCGAAGAGTTGGCCCAACTAGAAGTCGCGAACTCCGGTCACACGATCTCGAACGCCCGCTGGGAGGCGGGCAACGTGCGCGACGTATTGAATTACTATTCGGGCGCGCCCGAACGTCACTCCGGGCGGCAGATTCCCGTCGCCGGTGGCGTGGATCTCACCTTCTATGAGCCGCTCGGTGTGGTGGGCATCATCGTGCCGTGGAACTTTCCGATGCCCATCGCCGGTTGGGGGTTCGCGCCGGCGCTCGCCGCGGGCAATACGGTCGTCTTGAAGCCCGCGATGTTGACACCCCTCACCGCGCTTCGCCTGGAGGAGCTAGCGCTCGAAGCCGGTATCCCCGAGGGGGTCTTCCAAGTAGTGACCGGGGACGGTTCGATGGTCGGCAACCGATTCGTCACGCACCCCGCGGTGCGCAAGGTGTGCTTCACCGGGTCTAACGCTGTGGGTCGGGTGATCATGCAGGGCTGCGCCGAACAGGTGAAGCGCGTCACCCTCGAACTCGGCGGCAAGAGCGCGAACATCATCTTCGATGACGCCGATCTAGAGAAGGCCGCCGCAAGCGCGCCTTACGCGGTCTTTGACAATGCCGGTCAAGACTGCTGCGCCCGGTCACGCCTGCTCGTGCAGTCGTCGGTCTACGAGCGTTTCATGGAGCTGTTCGAACCAGCGGTCAAGAACGTCAAAGTGATGGACCCGACCAGTGACGCGAGCGAGATGGGCCCGCTCATCACGGCGGCCCAGCGCGAGAGTGTGCTCACCTACGTCGACGAAGACGAGGTTGCTTTTCGGGGTAGCGCGCCCGAAGGGCCCGGCTTCTGGATGGCGCCGACGGTGCTTGAAACGAAGGATCCTTCGAGCCGTGTGTTCCAAGAAGAGATCTTCGGGCCGGTCGTGTCCGTTGTTCGCTTTGAGGACGAGGCCGAGGCAGTTCACGTCGCCAACAACAGCCCTTACGGCCTCTCGGGTTCGATATGGAGTCGCGACGTGGGTCGAGCGCTCCGCGTCGCGCGCGGCGTAGAGACCGGAGCATTATCGGTGAACTCGAACTCGTCGGTTCGCTACTCGACACCCTTTGGTGGCTTCAAGCAGTCAGGACTCGGACGAGAACTCGGACCCGACGCGCTGCTCGGTTTTAGCGAAGAGAAGAACGTGTTTATCTCAACGGAGGAGATTTAATGGGACGCTTGGACAACAAAGTGGCGATCATCACCGGTGCCGCGAGCGGCATCGGGCGCGCCACGGCGCTGCGCTTCGCCAGCGAAGGCGCCAAGGTCGTGGTGGCCGACCTGTCAGAAAAAGAAGGCGCTGAACTCGCCAAGGAGATCGGCGGGACGTTTGTCAAGGTTAACGTCGCCGACGAAGCGAGCGTGAAGGCCATGTACGAGAGCGTCGTTGACACCTACGGCGGCGTCGACATCCTCTTTAACAACGCCGGCATCTCACCTTCCGACGACGACTCGATTCTCACGACGGAATTAGACGCCTGGCAGCGAGTGCAGGACGTCAACCTCACCTCGGTCTATCTCTGCTGTAAGTACGGGATCCCCCTTCTGCTCGAGCGCGGTGGCGGCTCGATCATCAACACCGCCTCCTTCGTCGCGGTCCTCGGTTCGGCGACGTCGCAGATCTCCTACACCGCGTCAAAGGGTGGCGTGCTCTCGATGTCGCGCGAGCTCGGTGTGCAGTTCGCGCGCCAAGGCATACGCGTCAATGCTCTCTGTCCCGGACCCGTGAACACGCCACTCCTTCAAGAGCTCTTCGCCAAAGACCCCGAACGTGCCGCCCGTCGCCTCGTGCACGTGCCGGCGGGACGTTTCGCCGAGCCCGAAGAGATCGCCGCGGCGGTGCTCTTTCTCGCGAGCGACGACGCTTCGTTCGTCAACGCCTCGACCTTTCTCGTCGATGGCGGTATTCACGGGGCCTACGTCACGCCCCTCTAGTCATCGCGCAGGCGGTGTCGTAAGCGACTAACTCGTTACGAACTCAACGCCGCGGGGATGAAGTACTCGCTCAAGTACTTCTCTCCTTCGTCACAGAGAATCGTCACCACGGTGGCCGACTCGGGCAGCTCGTCTCGCAGGCGGCGTGCGGCAATCATGTTGGCGCCCGAACTTGGTCCGACGAGCAGTCCGTGTTCGCGCGCGAGTCGGCGCATCTCCGATACCGCATCGTCACTGTGCACCGACATCACCCGATCGACCAGTGACTGGTGACGCCGGTAGATAGTGGGAATGAAGCCGTCCGCAATCCCCTCGATCTGGTGCAAGCCGGTATCGCCACACTGAATGGTGCAGGACTCACTGGGCTCGAGGGCCACCACGAGCACCTTGGGATTCACCTCGCGCATCGCCTGGCCCACGCCAATCAGCGTGCCGCCGGTGCCGACGCCCATGACGAAGGCGTCGGGGGTGACGTCGATCGGTAACTGGGAGAGGATCTCGGGGCCGAGCCAGGTCCGGTTTTCTTCGACGTTCCACTCCGACTCGAACTGGTGTGGCGCGAAGTAGCCGGGCTGATTGCCCAGTCGACTCGCCTCTTCCAGCGCCTCGTTCACGTGAAAGGTGCCCACGTTCAGCATCTGTGCACCAAAGGCCAAGGAGATGGCCGCCCGCTCGGGACTGAGACCCTCGGGCATCACCACGAGCATCTTGTAGCCCAGCACGGCAGCGACCATGCTCATGGCGTTGCCGGTGTTGCCGCTCGAGGCCTCCACGATGGTGTCGCCGGGGCGCAGTAGTCCCTCTTGTTCGGCCCGCTCGATGATGTAGCGGGCCATGCGAGCCTTGATTGATCCCGAGGGGTTCAGGTACTCGAGTTTGACGAAGATGTCGTCAATCTGAATTAGCGGAGTGGAACCAATTGCCTCGAGCACCGTTGCTCCAGGTCGATAGCGTGTCGCCATCTGGGTCTCCTCTCATCGAAAATTCCCTCCACCACCCTACGCCTCGCCACGTTGAGTTCGTAGGCGCCAAAACGGCGTGCGACGTTCGAAGAAGGCCTACGACGCTAGACAGTTGGTGAACTGCCACGGGTCGTCGTGATCGAGTTCACGACCGGACCAACGATCGAACCAGTCGGTGTGCGTGGTCACCGGGTCCCAGTCAATCGGCCCCGACCACAGTGTTCCGACGTAGGGCATTGAGGCGACGTCACTACGACACGGTCATCCCACCGTCGACTGCAATGTCAGCACCAGTAATCGCCGAGGACGCCGGCGAGCAGAGCCACACAATGGCCGCGGCAACTTCAGAAGGTTCCAGCAAGCGGCCAATGGGTTGTTGCTGGGCGAAGAGTTCGACACTCTCCAAGTCATAAACTTTGGCCGAGGCTTCGAGGATCGCGGTGCGCGTTGATCCCGGACTCACCGCGTTCGCGGTCACGCCGAAAGGTGCCAAGTCCATCGCCACTCCACGCATCATTCCGATCACGGCGTGTTTTGCGGCGGTGTAGGCCGCGAGGTGAAAGAGGCCCGTGCGCCCGGCGGCCGATGCGACCGCCACGATACGACCGTTCGCTTCTTTGCCGTTGGCGATCAGTACCGGCGCCGCTGCCTCGATGAGTCGACGCGGGCCCAGGACGTTGACCGACCAGACCGCGTCCCAGGCGGCGTCACTCACCTCCCACAACGGCGCACCGCCTCCGAGCACCCCGGCGCACGCCACGACCGCATCCAAACGCCCGAAGTGACGAGTCGCCGTCTCGACGGCGAGTTGCATGTCCGTGGCACTCCTTACGTCGCCGACGAGGCCGAGCACGGTGTCGCCGTGACGGGCGACGACGTCATCGAGCTCACCGGGGGTCGCCAGTGCGTAGGGAACTTCGGCAATATCGCGACATCGATCGACCGCCACCACGTGGTAGCTCTCGTTCACCAGTGCGTCGACCGTCGCTGCACCAATGCCGCGAGCCGCGCCGGTCACGATCGCCACGCGGCCCATCAGCCGAGCTTTCGAAAGAAGTCACTCGGCGCGACGACGTCGGTGCGATCAAGCTCTTTGACGTCCGATTTGCCGAGACCGAGCAGCGCCGCATCAATGCCGCCTCGCAAGACGTCGAGCACATTTTCGACACCACTCTGACCCGCCGCGGCCAGTCCCCACAGATAGGCCCGCCCGATCATGACGGCATTCGCGCCGAGAGCCAGCGCCTTGACGACGTCGCTGCCGCGACGAACGCCGCCGTCCAACAACACTTCGATCTGATCGCCCACCGCGTCGACCACGGCCGGAAGTGCCCGAAGGGGCGCGGGCGTCCCGTCCAGGTTGTTGCCCCCATGATTCGATACCGACAACGCACTCGCGCCTAAGTCGACGACGCGCTTCGCATCGTCAACACGACTTACTCCTTTCACCATGAAGGGGCCACTCCACTGCGAGCGCAGCCACGCAACATCCGTCCAGCTCGGTAAGGCGCTCTGCATCCACTCGTAGTACGCGCCGAAAAACGTAGGCGCCTTTTCTCCGGGGGTCGCCATGTTGGGCGTCGTAAGTGACGGCATGTGACCGGTCTTAGCGAAGGACCACAACCACTGCGGTCGCGCGAGCACCTGCGGCGCCAACTTCAGAATCGCCTTCGCATCGATCTTTTCGGGTATCCAGGGGCTGCCCCAGTCGCGCCCGTTCGCGAAGGACCAGTCGAGCGTAAGAATGATCCCCTTGGCGCCCGCGTTTTTTGCGCGCTCCAGACGCTGCAGCATCTGATCGCGATTGCCCGACCAGTACATCTGAAAGAGCACTTGACTGTTAACGGCGCAGACCTCTTCAACGGAACAGCTGGCAAAGGAGCTCAGTCCCATCGCGACGCCCCGATTGGCCGCCGCTCGCGCCACGGCTACTTCGCCTTCGGGATAGACCGCTTGCACACCGGTCGGTGAAATGATGACCGGCATCGACACCGACTGACCCATGATGGTCGTCGCCATCGATCGCTCATTGGAGAGTCCCGCCACGTGAGGGGCGAAGCCCAACTCGTCAAAGGACGCGGTGTTGTCCTTAGAGGAGAGTCCCTTCTCCGAACCGGCTACCAAGGCGCTGTAGACCGACATCGGGAGTCGCCGCTCGGCGCGTTGTTGCGCTATCGCTACGGTTTCGAACCACTTCGCTGGCATTGGTCTCCTTGCACGGCTCGGAAGTCGGTCCTACCAACGTCCCTCGAACGCCGCGATGGCCCCGTGGTGGCGACGCTCTAGGACACCGAGACTACTCACCGCCTCCAAGAACCACCGATACCTACGCTCCCGCTTATCGCGACGACAGCGTGACGGGCGCTCTCTTGGAGTGGTCGTTCGAAGAAGGTGGCCGAATCGACACACTCTTCGCCGCCAGCGCGCGTTCGCCGTGGCCGAAGACGCACTCGGGATCGGGGTCACTCATCTCGAGTCCGGTGAAGAATTTGGCCGCCATGCAGCCACCCCGACACGCATCAAAGGATCCGCACGACGCGCACGCGCCGGGGTTGCCGGGCTCGCGTAACGAACGAAAGAGGTCGCTGTTTGTCCACACTGGTCCAAAGCCCGCGTGACGCACGTTGCCGGCGAGGAACTCGTCGTGAATGACGAAGGGACAGGCGTAAACGTCACCGATCGGATCGATCAGACAGACGACTCGTCCCGCGCCGCAGAGATTGAGACCTTCTAACGGGCTTCCCAGTGCCGACAGATGAAAAAACGAATCGCCTGTTAAGACGTGTGGCCGTTCCACCAACCACTGATAGAGCCGGCGATTCTGCTCCCTGGTCGGGTGCAGTTCTTGCCATACGTCAACACCGCGGCCCGAAGGGCGCAGCCTCGTTAGCCGCAGTTCGGCGCCGTACAGGTTCGCAAGTGCTTCGAGTGTGTCGAGCTGTTCGACGCTGTGGCGCGTCATGACGACCGAAATCTTGAACGGTCCGAAGTTGGCTGCAGCCAGATGGTCCATGGCTCGTCGAGCGGCGTCGTAACTTCCAACTCCACGGATCGCATCGCTGGTGAGGGCGTCGGCGCCGTCGATGGAGATCTGCACGTCGAGGTAGTCGAGGCTAGCAAGACGCGTGGCGGCACGCTTGTCGATCCGCGTGCCGTTGGTCGAAAATTTGACACCGACGCGACGACTGATCGCGTGCTCAACGAGTTCGAAAAAATCAAGACGAATCATCGGCTCGCCTCCGCCAACGTTGACGTAGAAGATCTGCATTGCGGCGATCTCATTGATCAACGATTTCGCCTCCCCGGTCGTCAACTCCCTCGGGTCGCGCCGACCCGACGAGGAAAGGCAGTGCGTGCAGGCCAAGTTGCACGCGTAGGTGAGCTCCCAGGTCAGACAGATCGGCGCCGCGAGCCCACGCTCGAAGCGGTTGCGCAGCGAACTCTCAGCGCCCACGAAGCAACTCAGATTTAGCCAGGGACGAGAGCGCAACGACGTAGCGCTCGTGTTGTTCGCCGTCGATCAACGCATTCAGAGCTTCTTGAACGTCTCGAAAGTCGCCGAGTCGGCGCACGAGTTCGACAAGTTCGCGCGACTTCAAAAAGACCAATCGGCGATTGCCGTGGTGATACGCCAGGGCGCCAAAGGCTTCGTCACGCAAAGAGACCTCAGGACTCAACCGCCAATACGTGGCGACGTCAAAGGATTCGGCTGTCGTGAGGGACACGACTTAATAGACCCCGCAGAGTCCGTCGATGGAAACTTCTTCGACGAGCAGCTCGTCCGTTACTCCGAGCACCTCAGTGGTCTCTTCGTCAATAAGTGTGTCTGATGTCACCGTTCCTCCTCGAACGTCTCCATTCTGCCTTGCGCCCGGACGTCGCCCTATGCAATCGTGAAAGACTCAATCCGTGAGCGATCTCTTACCCGCCGCGGCATCTCCGGCTGACGCCCCTATACCCCAAGGGACACCGGTAGTCCTCGATGAGCACGCGGAGTTCGTCGACCGTGACCTCCTCAGTGGCGGCAGCCCCTGGCGCCTCTTGCGACTCACCGGGCCCTCGCGAGCCCTCGCGGAGAAATGGCGAGGCGGCGGACTCGTCGGTGCGGGTGAGGAGCGATTCGCACGTACTTTGGTCCAACAGGGACTCCTTCGTCCTGAGTTCAAGCCGAGTAGATCGCTCAAGATCGGCGCGATCGACGTCGTCGTCCCCGTGTTTAACAATGTGGCGACGCTGGATTCATTCCTCGAGCAGCTCGAAGGCTTTCACGTGACCGTGGCGGACGACGGCTCGCTGGACGCCGTCGCCGTCGAGTCGTGTACAAAGAAACACGGCGCGAAATTGGTTCGACTCAGTGAGAATACGGGACCCGCGGCCGCTCGCAACGCCGCCGCGCGGGCAACTTCGCGCAAGATTCTTTGGTTTATCGACGTTGATATGGTCGTCGCCGATGCCACGAGCGTGGCGACGAAGTTGCTCAACGCGTTCAACGATCCACTCGTTGCCGCCGTCGCGCCTCGCGTCTGCGGTGCCGGCGGTCCGACGTGGCGAGAGCAGTTCGAAGTGACTTTCAGCCCGCTGGACATGGGCGATCGAAGCGCACTCGTGGTGCCTGGCGGTGGCGTTGGCTACGTGCCGAGCGCCTGTCTCATGGTGCGCCGTGCGGCCTTTGGTGATGGCTTCGATGAGTCGTTTCGAGTCGGCGAAGACGTCGATCTGGTCTGGCGGCTCTTCGATCAGGGCTGGCTCGTGCGCTACAACGCCGATGTCGTGGTGACGCATCACACTCGTTCGTCGTGGGGCGGGTGGTGGCGACAGCGACGAGAGTACGGCACCTCGACGGGAGCGCTCGCAAGGCGCCACGGCGATCGCCTGGCTCCATTGCGCTCCGATCCTTGGACGCTCCTCGCCTGGACGTCGGTACTGCTCGGGCAACCCGCGCTCGGTGGGCGAATCGTGCGCAGCGCGCGCAATCACGCACGTAGTCGACTCTTTGAGGGCGAAGACAACCCCGACCACGTCGCCAACGTCGTGGTCGTGCGCAACATGGTGCGCGCCGGAGGACCGCTCGCCCGCGGCGTGGTTCGTACGTTTGGGGTGGGACTTCTCATCGCCGCGCTCCACCCCCGTATTCGCAGACGGGCACTGATTCTCTTCGCGGTGGGCACGGCCTGGCGCTGGCGCCACCACCGTTTTCACGTGAGCGATGTACCGCTCGGCGTCGCTGACGACCTGGCCTACGGCGTCGGTGTCGCCGAGGGAGCATGGCGCTCGAAGACCTTGCGTGCCCTGACACCGCACATCACGAAGTCCTCACTGCGACTGAAAGACGTTCTCGGACTGCCGGGAGCCGAACAGGTCCTTGGGTCTTAATGAGGCGAGCTGCTCGCCGTCGGCCGCTCAACCAAAGGTGAAGTCGTAGGCCTTGACTCCTGGAGAGACTTTCATCACCAAAGTCCCGACGGACGTCGACTTCGAGTGAAAGAGAGTGTAAAGCCGAGGGACGCCGCCAACGCGGAGAGTACGAGATGCCATGCCGTTCCCATCAGCGATGCTCACCGTACCGGAGCCTCCCATCACGAGGTAGACGTCTCGCGCCTCGTAGGAGATCTCCAGGCCCGCCTGCTTACCCGAAGTCGCCTCCTGTAAGTGGTCATCCCAGACCCCGGAGAAGGCAAAGAGCCCCAGCGACAGCGACTTTGGAAACTTGTAAGCGACGGGGATGTTCTCTTCAGGTGAGGTGGTGTTCTCCAGGTACTGCATTCGTTCGTAGCCGACGTAGGACTCAGGGTTCGTCGCTTCGTTCGGCGTCAGATTCGGCACGTTGGTCCTGGGCGGCAGTTTGAGGCCGGGATGAGCGTCGAGGAGGAGTTTGCGAATAAGCGTCTCAGTCAGAGAGTAGTCACCCTCTCCAAACTCGTCGTGTCGTATCACTCCGTTCGCGTCAATCAGATAGTCCGCCGGCCAGTATTCGTTGTTATACGCGTCCCATGTGCCGTAGTTGTTGTCCACGGCGATGGGATAGTCGACGCCGAGGGCTTTGGACTCGGTTTTGACGTTGCTCACGACGTGTTCGAAGGCGAACTCCGGGGTGTGGACACCGACCACCACAAATCCGTCATTCTTGTAGCGGTTGTACCACGCTTCGACGTGCGGCAACGTGCGCTCGCAGTTAATACACGAGTACGTCCAGAAGTCGACCAGCACGACCTTGCCGCGAAGACTTTTAATCGAGAGCGGCTTGTCGCCGGGCGTGTTGAGCCAGGCGGTGACGTCGGTGAAATTCGGTGCGCTGCCACACATCTGCAAATTCGGATCGCCCGGCGTGCAGGAGCCGAGCGAGCCGTCGCTGCCTTTGTTGTTGCTGAGCGCCTGTAACTCCTTACGAATCTTGGATGACCCTTCGACGTGTTTTTGCAGGGCGTTGGTGTAACCAGGCACGTCGGTCTGCAAAGAGTTGAATACGTTCGTGCTGATGGCGATGGCCATCACGATCAACACCACGCCACCGATTTGGCGAAGCAATGAACCTTTCTGACGCAGCGATCGCGCGCGCTCGACGAGCGCGCCCCCGGCGAGCGCGACGATGAGCAGAGGCACGGCCGCACCAACGGAAAAGCTGAGGGTCACGAAGACCGTCATGAAACTGACTTGTTCTTTCGCACCCAGGACGATGATCGTCGAGAGCACCGGGCCGGCGCACGGTACGAAGACGAGTCCGAGGGCGAGGCCGATGATGAAGCCGCCACGCGAGAGCGACGGCTGACGGACGACAAATCGGGCGAAAGGCCGCTCGAGGAACTGTCCGAGGGCCGGAATCAGAAGACCGATTCCGACGACGATCAAGAGCGCGATGCCCACGTCTCGTAGGAAATCTTCGGGCAAATGAAACAGCGACACGATCTCCGTGCCCGCCAAGATCAAGATCGAGAAGCTGATGATCAAGCCGAGAACAATTGAGAGAGCGCGGCGCCAGGACGATGGAGACTTCGCCGTCGCTCCCGCGACAAAGACCACCGGCAGCACCGGCAGTACGCACGGCGAGATTCCCGCGATGAGACCCGCCACGAAACCTATGAGAATTAAGACCACTTCACGTCTTTCTTCAAAACGTACGGGCGGCAGACTCTCGCGAATCCACGCAACGCTCCCCTGGTAGTCACTTCGCGAGAGAATTACGTTACATCGCTCAATTAGCCACGATACTGGGCGTTAGAACGCTTTTAAGTCCGCCTCGGTCCACCGAGTGCGACTTACACAATTTTTCGCTTAATTTTTTTTAAGAGCCCTGCGACGCGCGACGAGCGACTGAAGGCGTTCGCGGACTTCGGGCCACTCCCGATCCAGAATCGAATAGAGCGCCGAATCTCGCAGTTGACCCTCTTCGCCTGGAACCAACGAAGGCTGCCAGTTTCGCAGTACACCCTCGAACGTCGCGCCAATGCGCAAAATTGCGTTACGGGAACGGTCGTTTCGCGCGTCGGTTTTGAGATCGACCCGCCCTACTTCCAGCACACTGAAGGCGTGCTCTAAGAGGAGAAGCTTGGCCTCGGTGTTGATTCCGGTGCGCTGGGCTGACGCCGCTAAGAACGTTCCGCCAATCTCCACGGCGTAGGGCGACAACTCGCTGCTCGCTCGTCGGATCGTCATGTAGCGCGTGACACCGACGGCGCGTCCGCTGAGAGCATCTATCTGCGCGAAGGGCACCACCTCGCCCGCCCGCCAGGATTGCAAGAGGTGTTCAATGTAGAACGTGACCTCCTCGCGTGACGAGGGTACATATGTGAAGTAGTACGACGATCGGTCCACATTCGCCGCGACAAAGAGGTTATCGACGTGCTCGAGGCGAAGGGCCTCTAGGTGCACCACCTCACCCCGAAGCGTCGGAGTGTCAAAGGCGATGGGCATGCAGCTACCGGACGCGAGGGAGATTTCCCATCGCCCACGCGCTGAGTGCGTGCATGGCGGGAATGAGCGCTGCGCCGCTGTCGGACAGGTTGTAGGACACGGACACCGGAGGGCCCGGCTGCACGTCGCGCTCGACAAGACCGGCCGCTTGCAGTTCTCCCAGTCGTTCGGCCAACACCGAGTCACTGATGCCCATAACCCGACGACCGAGTTCGGCGAAACCTAACGAACCATTAGCGAGCGTTCCTAGGATGACACCGCTCCAGCGTTTGCCCAGTATTTGAAACGCCCTCACCAAGGCTTCGTCGCACGATGTCGACTGCTCGGCGGGCGCCTCGCCCACGCCAGCGCTGGTGGATGCGCTCGTCTCGGCCAGTGTTTTCACACTTAAAAGAGTACCAGTCGCTACTCGACGCCAAGTAACTATCTTTTTAAGAGTTACCCATATAATGGAAGTTTCCCCGACCCAGGAGTTCACATGTCGCTCTTTCGCCTTGACGCCAGCATTCGTCCGGAAGGCTCCTATAGCCGTGCGCTCGCCAACATTGTTGAAGCGACGTGGCGTGAAGAGAACCCCGACGCCGACGTCATTCGACGCGACATCGGACTCCACCCTCTCCCCTCCACACTCTGGCCCCTCGCCGTCGCGGCGAGGCGCACTCCCGAAGCAGAACGAGACGAGGAACAGCGCGACGCCATTGCCCAAGCGACCGTTCTTGCCGACGAGGTACTCAACGCTGATTCATTGCTCTTCGCCGTACCCCTCTACAACTTTGGCGTCTCCCAACACTTCAAAGCGTGGGTCGACGTCGAGATAACCGATCCACGTCTTTCTCCCGCGAGCAAGGCGCTCGAGGGTCGTCCGGCGGTCGCCGTGCTCGTGCGCGGAGGCGCGTACGGTCCCGGTACACCGCGCGAAGGCTGGGATCACTCTTCGGGATGGATTCGCCGAATACTCGCTGACGTGTGGGGACTTGACCTTGAGGTGGTCGAACTCGAGTTCGCTTTGGTCGGTGTTAACCCGGCACTCGATCAGTTCAAGGAGCTGGCCGAACAGATGAGAGCCGACGCAAAAGTGTTGGCCGCCGAGCGCGGCCATCATCTCACGCACGTTGCCGTCACTGAGTAAGAACCCTACGAGCGTTTTCAACGCTCTTGCCTTGAGTAACTCCACAGTCTGAGTAATGAGCGACTGCACAGCGCCTGGGCCATTGCCTTAATGTTCAACACCGTTCATGCCATGGCGCTCAATGACGAAGAGTACCTTGACTATATGAACGAGTCCCTGCGTACATTTGCAAGAACCATGATTGTTGCTGGTTACGTTCTTGCTACCGCGGGCATGGTGGCGGAATTCTCCAAACAGATCTCAATGGGCTACCTTCTGCTCAGTTCGAAGGCCGACGTCGATCTCTTCGCGCAGGTTTTCGCCTCCATCGCCGATATCGCGGCGTGGTGGTTCCTGACCCAATTAACTCTCGACACCGCGCGGCAGCTCACTCTGATTCGAAGGGCCTTCCTTGCCCTTGCGTTGCAAGCTGCTTTTGCGTCTGTGACGTTCTTCCTCTTCTTCGACTCGTTCGTTCATCTCTCGTGGGACAACGCTGAAATTTGGGGGTACGGGTTCGGAACAATCATCACCGCGATCGGCTTCTTCTTAATGATGTTGAGTTACCGCTCTTCGGCGCCACGCGACGACAATGACTGGCCCTTGACTGAGGAAGGACCTTTGGAGGAGGCCCTCGGCGACTAGAAGCGAACGACGCCGCGAACGTTCTTACCCGACGCTAAGTCGTCGTAGCCCTGCTGGACACCGTCGAGCGAGTACTCCTCGGTGATCAGATCGTCGACGTGCAACTTGCCTTCGTGGTGCAGGCGCAGTAGCCGAGGTACTTGCACTCGAGGGCTCTCCGAGCCGAAGATCGAGCCGCGAAGGTCTTGATTAAGCATCGCGAACATGAAAGGGTCAAGGTCCACGCTCTTGAGGTCACCCGGAGCGACCGAGACCAGCACGACGACACCGCCCTTGGCTGTGATCGAACGGGCCTGTTCGATCAGCTCGCCACTCAAGACGCCGACCGTGATGATCGTCACGTCGCAGTTCTTGCCGCTCGTCAACTCGGGCAGGATATTGAAAGCCGCATCCAGTGTCGTGGTGCAACCGTGGGTCGCGCCAATCTTGAGGGCCCGGTCGATCTTGGACTGGTTCGTATCAATGGCGATGACACCTCGCGCGCCCGCGTGGATCGCACCCTGGATGGCCCCCGAGCCGACGCCGCCGCAGCCGATGACGGCGACCGTGTCGCCGGGCTTGGTGCCACCACGGGTAACGGCCGCGCCGAAGCCCGTCGAGAGACCACAGGAGATCAGCGCCGCCGCGCGCAGGTCATACCACGGTTCGATGCGAATGAGCGACGCCTCGTCCGCCACGATGTACTCCGAGAATGTACCGAGCTGCAGGACGCGATTCAAATTAACGTCGCCGAGGTGGTAGCGCCAGGTGTGGTCCGACATCATCGGGCCCATCAAGACTTGGGCGCCGAGGTCGCAGAGATACTGGCGCCCTGAAGCGCACGACTCGCAGCGTCCGCACGACGGGATGAACGACGTCGCCACGTGGTCTCCCGGCTTGAGTGTTGTAACGTTCGCGCCGACCGATTCAACGACGCCCGAGCCCTCATGACCGCCGACGATCGGATAGATGGAGTTTCGATCGATCAGCATCTGGACTATCGATTCGTCGGGCACCATATCACCGGTGCGGATGTGCTCATCGGAGTGACACATGCCGGCGAAGGCCATCTTGACTTTCACTTCGTTGGCGTGCGGTTCGTCGATCTCGATCTCTTCGCTGTGCCAGGGGCCGTTGAGCTCACTGACGATTGAGGCCTTCACCTGCATACGTTCTCCCAAAGTTCATCGGCTTTACGCCGTCGCTCGTACTCTAGTGAGACGGCGAAGTGCTTGGATTACATCTGATCGGGAGCGTCGATGCCCAAGACGCCCAGGCCAAGCTGGAGTGATCGCGCGGTGAGATCACAGAGCGCCAAGCGCTCCTCTCGAAGGGCGCCCTCACTTGAGAGCACGGGACACGCGTCGTAGAACGATGTGAAGCGCTGCGCCAACTCAAAGAGGTACGTGCAGAGTCGATGCGGTTGCAGCGCGGCCAAGGATGACGAGAAGGCCTCCGGCAGACCGACGAGGCCAAGAGCCAGCGACCGCTCGGCACTCGCTTCGAGCGCGAAGAGCGCCTGACCCGGCTGCCACACCTCACGGGAGCGTCGAAAAATCGAGCGAAGTCGCGCATGCGCGTACTGCAGGTACGGTCCAGTGTCGCCTTCGAAGGCGATCATGCGATCGAGGTCGAACACGTAGTCGTGTTGGCGTTCGGTCGAGAGGTCGGCGTACTTAATGGCCGCTCGAGCGATCTGTTCGGCCAAGAGAAACTTGGCATCGCCGTTGATAACAGTGCCACGTTCATCCAGGATGACGTAGGCCCGTTCGATCGCCTCGTCGAGGAGACTCACGAGTTTCACGGTTTGTCCGGCACGCGACTTGAACATTTTGTGGTCTGGCCCCAGCACGTTGCCAAAAACCACCTGCTCGCAACGCACGCTGTCGGGCAGCCACCGAGCGAGCCGGGCTACCGCGAATACCATCTCGAGGTGTTGGGCCTGCGGAGCACCCACGACGTAAAGGAGCTCATTGGCCCCCAGTACATCGACGCGGTCGCGCAACGCCGCTAAATCCGATGCCGCGTAGCCAAAGCCTTCGTCGCTCTTTTGCACAATGAGGGGAAGTGGCTCCCCTTCTCGGTTCTGAAACCCTTCGGGAAAGACGCAGAGCGCCCCTTCGCTCTCCACGAGAAGTCCCGCGGCGTTGAGGTCGCGCACGACGTCTTCGAGCATCTTGTTGTAGTACGACTCGCCTACCACGTCCTCGGCGGTGAGCGTGACGTCGAGCTTGGTGTAGACCTCGCTGAAGTAGGCGATCGACTGATTGACGAGGACGTGCCAGAGTCGAAGGGTCTCGGGGTCGCCGCCCTGTAACGCCACGACGCGCGTTCGACTGCGCCCCTTAAAGGCGTCGTCGGTGTCAAATTTCACTCGCGCCTCGCGGTAGAACTCGTCGAGATCGCCAATGGAGAGTGTCGCCGCCGCATGACCCTCCCCCAGATCGAGGAGGTGCTCAATCAACATGCCGAAGTTCGTTCCCCAGTCACCGACGTGGTTGCGCGCGATGACGTGGTGTCCGGCAAAGCGGTACATCCGTGCCAGGGCGTCACCGATCACCGTCGAGCGAAGATGACCCACGTGCATCTCCTTGGCGACGTTGGGCGCCGAGTAGTCGATGACCACCCGAAGGGGCTGTTCGGTCGTGCCAATACCAAGTCGAGCATCGTTTGAGAGGTCCACGAGCTGATCGCTGAGAAACGATGAGACCATCGTGAGGTTCAAAAAGCCTGGCCCGGCAATCTCCACCCGCGCGACGTCAGCCAGATCGACAACGCGAACAACCTCGTCAGCAACCTCGCGCGGAGGGCACCCCAGGCGCTTGGCGAGGGCCATGACCCCGTTAGCTTGGTAGTCGCCGCGCTCCGAGGAACGCAGCACGGGGTCGGCGCCGACTTCAAGCGTGTCGAAGGCTGCCTGCAGGCGAGACAGCAGTGTTTCGTAGGTCGACGTCACAAGATCAAGTCTCGCATCTAGAGACGTGACGGGTCGCCCGAGACGGAAACGTTCACGAGAAAACACGGCAGAATGGGTTCATGGCCACTTCGCTGAACTCCTTTAACACGAAGAGCACCCTGGACGTTGACGGTCGCTCGCTCACCTACTTCTCACTTCAGGGCGAGGGACTGAAGGCTTTTGGAGTTGAGCGTCTGCCCTACTCCATCAAGGTGCTTTTGGAAAATCTTCTGCGTCAAGAAGATGGCGTGAAGGTCAGCGCGGAGGACATCGAAGCGCTGGCGCGCTGGGCTGACAAGCCTTCGGGTCACGGCGAGGCGGCCGGTGAGGACGCCCGCGAAATCGCTTTCACTCCCGCACGTGTGTTGATGCAGGACCTCACGGGAGTGCCGGCGGTCGTCGACTTAGCCGCGATGCGCGACGCCATCATCGCGCTCGGCAGCGAAGCAAAGCGGATCAACCCACTCGTCCCAGTGGAGCTCGTAATTGACCACTCGGTAATCCTGGAACGAACGGGCACGGCGACGAGTTACGACGAGAACGTCGCCATCGAGTACGAGCGCAACGTCGAGCGTTACACCTTCTTGAAGTGGGCGCAGAGTTCCTTTCAGCAGTTCCGCGTCGTGCCCCCGGGCATGGGCATCTGCCACCAGGTAAACCTCGAACATTTGGGCAAGGTCGTCTTTGAGCTCGAAGGCGTCGCGTACTTCGACACCCTCGTCGGCACCGACTCACACACCACCATGATCAACGGTCTCGGCGTGTTGGGCTGGGGCGTGGGCGGCATCGAGGCCGAAGCGGGCATGCTCGGTCAACCGGCGTCGATGTTGATTCCCCCGGTGGTCGGACTGCGTATCGTCGGTGCGACGCGCGAAGGTGTCACCGCGACCGACGTGGTGCTCACCATCTCTCAACTGCTCCGCCGCCAAGGCGTGGTCGGCAAATTCGTTGAGGCTTATGGACCAGGCGTGAAGGCGCTCTCGCTCGAAACGCGCGCCACGATTGGCAACATGTCGCCCGAGTACGGTGCCACCTGCACGATCTTTCCCATTGACCAAGTCACGCTCGACTACCTGGCCTTCACCGGCAGGTCGCCGGACCAGCTCAAGCTGGTCGAGGCCTACGCCAAAGCCCAGGGGGTCTGGCACCACGAGCACGCGCCCGAGCCCGTGTACTCGGAGTACGTTGAACTGGACCTCGCGAGCGTCGAGCCGAGCTTGGCGGGACCGAAGCGGCCACAAGATCGTGTGTCGCTCTCGGGTGCGCGCGGCGCGTTCCGCGACGCGCTCGGCCGTGAACCGATCGAAGTGCAAGGTATGGATGCGGCCGAGCACCTACGTGACGGTGCGGTCACCGTGGCGGCCATTACGTCGTGCACCAATACGTCGAACCCTTCGGTCATGGTCGCCGCCGGACTCGTCGCCAAGAAGGCGGTCGAGCGAGGCCTCACGGTGAAGCCCTGGGTAAAGACATCCCTTGCGCCGGGCAGTCGCGTCGTCACGGACTACCTCGAGCGTGCGCAGCTGATTGCACCGCTCGACCAACTCGGTTTCTACCTCGCCGGATACGGCTGCACCACGTGCATTGGCAACACCGGTCCCCTGCTCGAGGGCGTCTCCGAAGCCGTCAACGAACACGACCTGTCGGTCGTCTCGGTCCTGTCGGGCAACCGCAACTTTGAAGGTCGCATTCACCCTGACGTCAAGCAGAACTTTCTCGCGAGCCCGCCGCTGGTCGTCGCCTACGCGCTGGCCGGCACGATCGACATCGACCTGACGAACGAGCCCCTCGGCACCGATCGCGACGGTCAGCCGGTCTTCTTGGCCGACCTCTGGCCCACCGACGCCGACGTTGCCGACGCGGTGCGCGCCTCCATCACACCCGACATGTTCAAGGAGCGCTACGCCAGCGCCTTCGGGGGCGACGAGCGCTGGCAGGCCGTGCCGACCACGACGGAAGAGACCTACAACTGGGACCCGGCGTCGACCTACGTCAAGTTGCCGCCGTACTTCGATGGTCTCACCATGAAGCCCGGCGTCGTCGAGGACGTCTTTGAAGCTCGGGTCTTAGCCAAGCTCGGCGACTCGGTCACGACGGATCACATCTCACCCGCCGGCAGCATTCGCGCCAACGGCCCTGCCGGGCTCTACCTCATCGACTGCGGCGTCGATCCAAAAGACTTCAATAGTTACGGCACGCGCCGCGGCAACCACCAAGTCATGATGCGCGGTACCTTCGCCAACGTACGACTGCGCAACCTGATGGCGCCGGGCACCGAGGGCGGCGTCACGATCAAGCTTCCCGAGGGCACCCCCATGTCAATCTTTGACGCGGCCATGGCCTACGCCCAGGAGGGTACGCCGCTGCTCATCATTGGCGGCAAAGAGTACGGGAGCGGCTCGAGCCGCGACTGGGCCGCGAAGGGCACCAAGCTCCTCGGCGTGCGCGCGGTGCTGGTGGAGAGTTTCGAGAGGATTCACCGTTCCAACCTCGTGGGTATGGGCGTCTTGCCCTTGCAGTTCTTGCCGGGCGAGAGCGCGGCGACTCACGGCCTCGAAGGGACAGAGGTCTACTCCATCACCGGGCTCGCACCACTCAACCACGGCGAGACCGTGCCGCGAGTCAACGTGCACGTCACGCGCGAAAGCGGCGAGACCTTCAACTTCGCTGTGCGCCTGCGCATCGATACCCCCACCGAAGCCGAGTACTACCGTCACGGTGGCGTGTTGAACTTCGTGCTTCGTCAGCTCGCCTCGAGCTAGTCGCTACGACGCACTCGTTGCGGCGATGACCGCTTCGTCGACGCTGTCGTAAAAGGTAAGCCCCCGGACACTCTTGTCAGTCGACTTCGCCAGCGTGGCCCTGACTTTGTCGCTGGTGCGCGCGAAGGAGACGGAGACCCCGTCTTCGGTAATGTCGTCGACGACTTGACCGATGATCACGAGCCCCGTGACGTCGATGTCGGAGATGGCAACGGCGTCGATAACGAAGTGCTTCGTGTCGGGGTACTGCTTCAGGACCTGGTGAACCTGACGGCGAAAGACGCCCGCGTTGGCGAAGAATACGTCGTTGTCGAAGAGCACGACCAGCACGTGATCGACCATGTGGACGTCATGGTCACCGAGCGGTTCCCAGCTGGTCGTGTCCTTGTGGCGACCTAGCGGGAACAGTTGTGGACGGGCCGATCGCCAGGTCTGATCGAGAATGGCGAGAGCCACCGCTACGGCGAGTCCCTGCTCGACGCCGATGAGAATGACGCCGAGACCCGAAATCACGGCGAAGCAGAACTCCACTCGACTCACGCGCCATATCTTCTTGAGCACTTCGAGCTTGATGAGTCGTAGCGCGATGAAGAACAGCACCCCCGCGAGTGCCGCCAACGGAATGGAGTGGGCGTAGTGGCTGAGCGGTGAGAGTGCGATGGCGAGCACGGCGGCGGTCAGTCCGACCACCTTCGTCTTTCCCCCCGCTAGGCGAGACACCGTCGAACGAGCCGGCGAGGCGTTTACCGGGAAGGCGCCAACGAGACCCGCCGCCACGTTGGCCAGCCCCACACCGACGAAGTCGCGACTGATGTCAGAGTCGACACCGAGGTCGTCCGACGTCGTTCTCGACGTGGCGGCCGTCTGACTGAGAATCACGATCACCAAGGTGACGGCCGTAGTGCAAACGACCCCCCACTCCTTGGACGAGAGCCGATGAAGTCGCCAGGTGGGAAGTTGCGCGCTGACCGCGCCTAGTTCCACCACGCCGTGCTGGGCGAGCGAGAGCGCCACCGCCAGAATGGTCGCCACGATAATGGCACCGAGGGCCCACGGTACACGCGCGTTGATTCGCTCGCCGAGCAAGAGTACAAGCAGCGTCCCCGCCGCCAAGGCGATGGACCAACCGCTCACGTGTCCCAAGGAGTGGAACAGCGAATCGAGGCGTTGGTAGACCGACGTGCCCCCCGATGTCACGCCGAGAGCGCTCGGAAGTTGGTGCACGATGATGATGACGCCGATGCCACCAAGAAAACCCGTAACAATCGGCAGCGACAGAAAATCGGCGATCCAGCCGAGCTTTAGTAGTCCGACCGCCATGACGATGAGACCCGTCACCACCGCCGTGACAGCGATGAGCTCAAAGTACAGCGTCGTGTCAACCGGAGCGAATCGAATCAGAACCACGGCGAAGAGCGGTGCGATCGTCGAATCGGCTCCGACTGACATGATCGGATTCGATCCGAAAAGAACAAAGACGATCGTCGCGGTGATGAAGGCGATCAGTGCGACGAAAGCGGGTACGCCCGCCAAGCGCGACGTGGCGAGTTGTTCGGGGATCGCGATAGCGAGCAGCGTCACCCCGGCCACGAGTTGACCAGGGAAGTTCTGTCGGGTGACGCCCTCGAAGGTTTGGCGCAGTCCTTTGGTCGGTTCTCTCAGACCGATAGGAGTTCGCGTGTTCGAGCTACTCAGCGAAGGACGCGCCACGTCTCTACCCTACGACGGGAGGAGTGTTCGCTAGTTGGTCGCGACGACTTTGAAGCCCTCAGCGAGCCTGCCCTTTTTCATTCCCGCACGACGCGCGGTGTCTTTCGACCACGAGCGCAGCATCTTCTTTAGACCCTTGCGTGATCCGACCTGACTGACGTGACGACGAAGCGCCGCGTACTTGAGGTCAAAGGTCTTGGTGATGTCGACGACCATGTTGGGATTAACACCACCGAGCCACACTTCATCGACCGTGTGCGGTTTGAATCCCTCACGGATCAACTCGGGAAAGGCGTGCGGATTGCGCGCGTCGGGATAGACCGCCCGCAGCGTTGCCTCGCCCGTCGCCATGTGATCGGGGTGGCTCGAGAAAATTCGTTCGTAGTTGCGCTCGGGACTCTGAGTAATCACGAGGTGGGGCCGGTGCGATCGAATGACTCGAGCGATCTCTCGACGAAGCGCCATGGTCGTCTCCACTCGCCCGTCGGGCCAGTGCAAAAACGTCACATCCGTGACACCGACCTCTTTGGCGGCGGCGGTTTGCTCTTCTTCGCGGATTGTGATCCGCTCTTCGCGGCTCTCGGTGGAGTCGTCCCCACCGGCGTCCCCTGAGGTCACGAGACAGTAGGCCACATCGACCCCTCGATTGGTGAGGTAGGCGACGGTGCCGGCCGTGCCGAAGTCCACGTCGTCTGGGTGGGCCACCACTACCAGGGCCCGTTTCACTGATTTATCCCATTTGTAGACGGGCAGACCCTTTTTACTCACAGATAGGAGTCTTGCATTGTTGGGTCCCCGTTCGCCAAAAATTGTGAATGAGGGTTATATGGGAGCCTTTTGCCGGCCCAAATGACCGAGCTGCTTAGCGAAGCGCGTCGGAGGACTTCGGGTCCCAGTGCGCCAGGTCCTGTAAATGAGGGTTATTTGAAAAGACCTCAACGATCGGGCGCTTGAGGTTCAAGCGACGCATAATCACTTCTGCGTCAATCGCCTGATTCCACAAAAGAAGCGAAACCACCACCCCGGTGGAGCCCGCGCGAGCCGTTCGGCCTGAGCGGTGCAGATAGGCCTTTTGGTCTTCTGGCGGGTCGAAGTGCATCACGCAGTCGACCGCGTCGATGTGCAGTCCGCGCGCCGCCACGTCGGTGGCTACGAGGACCGGGAGTTTCTCCGCTTGGAAGTCCGCGAGGGCTTTTTCTCGTTGGCTTTGGCGAAGGTCACCGTGAATGGCGGCGGCCTGAACTCCCTCTTTTTGGAGCTGTTCCACCAGTCGATCGGCGCCGCGCTTGGTTCGGCAAAAGACAATGGTCTTATCGAAGGACTTGCAGATCGCGGCCGCGACCTTGATGCGGTCCATCTGGTGAACCTGCAAAAAGTGATGCATCATGCGCGAGACGGTCTGGGTGTCGCTGGCGACTTCGTGAAAGACGGGATCAGTGAGATAGCGCTTCACCAAACGGTCTATGGCGCCGTCCAAGGTGGCCGAGAAGAGCAAGGTCTGATGCGGTCGCGTCGCGATTCGTCGAAGGACCCACTCGACTTGAGGCATAAAGCCCATATCGGCCATGCGGTCGGCCTCGTCGAGGACCAAGACGTCAAGGCCTTCGACGTTCACTTCACCCCGGTCACCCAGGTCAATGAGGCGTCCGGGTGTGGCAATAATGACGTCACAGCCCTTGCGCAACGCTTTGATCTGTCGTTCGATGTCGGCGCCGCCGTACACCGCCGCGACGTGCAGTCCCAGTGCCGCACCGAGCGGCTTCAACACTTCGTACACCTGCAGCGCGAGTTCTCGCGTGGGCAGCAACACCAGCCCACGGGGACGCGCGGCCTTGCCGACGCTCACGCCGTTGGTTGGCTCGGCCGCGAGGCGTTGGAGCATGGGCAAGCCGAACCCGAGCGTCTTGCCCGAGCCGGTCTTAGCTTTGCCACAGACGTCGCGTCCGGCGAGGGCGTCGGCGATGGTCATGGCCTGAATCGGAAAGGCGGTCGTAATTCCTTGGGCGGTGAGGACGGCGACGAGCTCGCTTGACACGCCCAGATCCACGAAGGTCTTATTGGTGGCGTAGGAGTCCTCGCCATGCGCGACGGACTCTATGGTTTCACTGCTCACGTATACACGGGTCATTTCTCGGTTGGACCCGTAACCGGCGTACGAAACAGTGGGCCCGAGCCCATCTCATCGAGCTCCCCTCTAGTCTACGTGAGAGTGAGCGCTCTCAATCGTCAATGGAGATCACGTGACACAACTTGCACCGGGCGATAAGGCACCGGCCTTTACGCTGAAGGACCAACACGGTGAGAAGGTCTCACTCAAGGACTACCTCGGTTCGCGTCTGGTGCTCTACTTCTACCCCGCCGATGACACCCCAGGCTGCACCAAAGAAGCGTGTCAGTTTAACGACGAACTGAGTCAGTTCACCCAACTCGGCACTCTGGTCTTTGGCATCTCGCCGGACGGCGCCCAAAAGCATCAGGCCTTCATCAAGAAGTACGGACTGAACTTCTCGCTCCTCAGTGACCCCGAGAAAACGACCATGGAAAAGTACGGCGCCTACGGCGAAAAGATGATGTACGGCAAAAAGGTAACCGGCGTTATTCGTTCGACCTTCGTCATTGATCCGAAGGGCGTCATCGAGCAAGCCTTCTATAACGTGCGCGCAGACGGACACGCCGCCAAGGTTCTTGCGGCGCTAGGGAGTTAGCTCGCGCTGGCGACGCACCGAGCGCAGGCGATGCCAGATGCCCAAGGCAAACAGCGCCACGATCACGACGAGAATGGGCCACTGGGCGTCATGAAAATCGTTGGAGACGTGATGCCAGTTGCGTCCGGCGCCGTACCCCAGAGCACTCAGTAACCCCACCCATATCGCGCAGCCGATCACCGTGAGGGTCGCGAAACGTCCGCGCTTCATTTCGGCGATGCCGGCCGGTACGGAGATGAAACTGCGCACCACGGGGATGACGCGACCAATCAACACCGTCGCCGAGCCATACTTCTCGAACCACACCTCGGAGCGATCGAGATCGTGGTGCGTAAGAAGCAGCCACTTGCCCCATCGATCGACGATGGTTCGCCCGACGCTGCGCCCGAGTTCGTAGGCGATGATCGATCCGATCAGCGAACCCAAGGTGCCGACTACGATGACCGCCCAAAGGGAGAACTGCACGTGCCCCGTCACCGCGCTCGTGCACAGTGCCCCCGCGACAACGAAGGTGATCTCAGAAGGAATCGGCACGCAGCACGAGCCGACAATCGAGAGCACGATGAGAGCAAAGTAGCCGTAGCTCTGAACGAAGGACTCCACCGGTCCATTCTTGTCGAAGCGAAGACGACCGCTGGCTCTTCAGACTTGGTGCTTCGAGCACCAGTACGTGGTGCGACCGCCAATGGTCGCGATCAACATGGCTCCGCCGTCCTTCGGGCACAGACCGCCCGGGAAACGCGAGTCCATGTGATCGCCGAGATGGGATCCGCCGCGACGACGCAGTAACGACATGGTTTGGCGAAACGATCGAAAGAGGCGATCCTTCTCATCGCCGCTTAACAGACCAGTCGGCGTTCTCGGATCGATGCCCGCGCGATAGAGCATCTCATCAGCGAGTAGATTGCCGACGCCGGCGACGCGAGACTGATCGAGCAGACGCGCCTTGATCGCCGGACCCTCGCCGCGTTCGACGTGCACGAAATGGTCGAACTGCTTTCTCGTGAGGTTCAGCGCGTCAGGCCCGAGTTCGCCGAGGTCGGGATCGATTTCGAAGCGAGCCATTCGTCTCGGATCGTGAACCAGGAGCTTTCGACCGTCGTCGAACTCCATCCCTCCTCGGAGCCACTTCGACTGAAAGTCGTGCGGTCCATAGAAAAGCCCCTCGATGCCGACATCGCCGTCGAGCAGAAGAACCCCGGTCATGCCAAAACGCACACCGAGCCTCGGTCCGTTCGTCTCTAGCAACAAGAGCTTGCCGCGCCGATCGGTGCCGGTCACTTTTAGACCCTTGACCGCGCGAGCCCATGCGGAAGGAGAGCTGAGTTTCTTCGCCAAATAGTGGTCAGCCCAGCCACGCGTGATGGTGGCGCCGACCACACGATCGGCTAACTCTCGATACGACTCAACCTCGAGAATTTCTGGCATGCGTGCGAGCGTACCGCCGAACGTCCTTTTTGTTCGCGTAACTAAGGTTGGTCCATGGCCGTTGACAAACCGCAGTGGAAGGAACTCTTCAGCGAAGTAGTGACCTCGGGGCTCTGCACTGGTTGTGCGGCGTGCGTCGTCGTCTGCCCCCATCCGGTCCTTGAGTACGAGACCGATAACGGGGTCTATAAGCCCTTTCACCTCGATCTCGACGGCGGACCCGACGACTGCACCCACGGCCAAAGGGGCTGCACGATGTGCACCAGGGCCTGCCCGCGCTTTCGCAACTGGGAGAGTGAGATCGACACGCAGAAGTTCGCGCGTGATCGCAGCGACGATGAGGTCTACGGCATCGGCGACGTCGTGCTGGCTCGCGCCACCGACGAGTCGCTCGTCGAACAGGGCCAAGACGGTGGCTTCGTCTCCGCACTTCTTATCTACGCTCTCGAGCACGACGTCGTGGACGCGGCCCTGGTGAGTGGACTCGAGGGCGACGGCTCGACGTGGCGCGCACAACCGATGGTCGCGCGCACCAGAGACGACGTCGTCAAAACCGCCCAGTCGCGCTACACCTACAGCGCCAACCTGCTGGCGTACGACGAAGCGGTCGAGGGCGGCGCCGAACGCATCGCTCTGGTGGGCATGGGCTGCATGGCCTCCGCGCCGGGTGTCATGCAGGCGCGAAAGGTCGGAAAAGTCGCGCGACGCCTCTCACTCACGATCGGACTGCTCTGCTCGAAGACCTTCGATGACTCCATCTTCGAAGAACTCTTCGAAGGGCGCTACGGGATCAAGCGCGCCGACATCCTCAAGATGAACATCAAGGGCGTCTTCCAACTCTGGACCAAGGACGGCTACCACGAGATCCCTCTCAAGGAGGCGCAAGCCTTCACCCGCGAGGGCTGCAAGGAGTGTCCTGACTTCGCGGCCGAGCACGCCGACCTCTCCACGGGTGGCATCGGAGCCTTCGGCGACTGGACGCTCGTCATCGTTCGCACCGATCTCGGACGCGAGCTCATGAGTTCAATGAAGGCAGCGGGCGTGATCGAGACGCGACCCGGCGACGACGACCCCGGCGCGATTGCCTTGCTGCACAAACTCGCGAAGGTCTCGCGGCGGCGCTGGCCCGAGACGGCGGTGCCCGGACCTCGGCGCCTGCCGGTGACCTCGGGCTAGAAGAGCGTGGCGAGCCGACCGACCTTCACGACCGTTCTCCTAGTGCGCCATGGCCTCACGGACACGACCGGGACGGTGCTCCCCGGACGAGCGCCGGGGCTGCACCTCTCTGAGCGTGGGCACGCCCAGGCAGGCGAAGTGGCCGAACGTCTGAAAGAGCTCAGCCCCAAGCCCGCCGCTCTCTATGTCTCGCCACTGGAGCGAACCAAAGAGACCGCCGCGCCCATCGCCGCCGCGCTGCATCTTCGAGCGAAATTCGATCGGGGTCTACTCGAGTGCGATTTCGGCTCCTGGACCGGCAAGCGACTCTCCACGCTGCGCCGACGCGCCGAGTGGCGCAGCGTCCAACACGCGCCGAGCACCTTTCGCTTTCCCGAAGGCGAGTCCTTCGGCGAGATGCAACAACGAATCTGGTCGACCTTGGAGAAACTCGCGCGGCACCATCGAAACCGCACCATCATCGTGGTGAGTCACGCTGACACCATCAAGGCCGCCGTCACGTTCGCCCAAGGCGTGCCACTCGACCTCTTTCAGCGAACCGTGATCTCACCGTGCTCGCTGAGCGCCATCGCCTTCACGAGCGGAACGCCGGTGGTCTTGTGCGTCAACAGCACCGGCTCGCTCAAGGACTTGACCCTCTCGTGAACTACGACTTTCCCCAACCGGACAAGATCATGGTGGGCGTGTTGGGCGAGGTCGGTAATCGGCTCTTCCTCTTTCAGGTGCGCGAAGGTCGACGTCTGGTGATCGTCAAATGCGAGAAAATCCAACTGGCCGCCCTGGCTGAGTGGATTGGTCAAGTCGTGCTCGAACTGGGTCGACCCAATCATCTGCCCGACGACTTCTCCTTAGAGCCGGAGTACGAAACGGACTTCGTCGCCGGTGACATCGCGGTCTCCATCGACGAAGAAGCCCAGGCGATTGACCTCACGATGTCCTCTGAGGATGAAGGGTCCACGCTGAACGTGCGACTCACGCGCGAGTGGGCCGCCGGGCTCGCAATCGCCATCGTGCGTCTCGTCGAAGCCGGTCGACCCCTCTGCCCGCTCTGTGGCGGGCCCCTCGATCCCAAGGGTCACGACTGTCCGCGCACCAACGGGCACCGAGCGCCCCTTCGCTAGGATGACCCGCGACGAACAGCGCCTCTTACTCAGCCAAGGTGCGATTCAAGTGGAAGGCCGTGTTGCGGGGTCCTCAAATCAGGCGCTACTGGTCTCCCTCAGCTTTGAAGGCCTGAGTGGACTCGCCTGCTACAAGTCGGAGATCGGCGAACGGCCGCTGTGGGACTTCCCCGACGGGCTCTGGCGTCGCGAAATCGCGGCCTACGAGCTCGACGCACAACTCGGTACCGACCTCGTTCCGACCACCGTCGGTCGTGACGATGGCCCCTTTGGTCCAGGCTCGTTTCAGTGGTGGGTCGAAGATAACGGCGAGGACCACTACTTCACCCTGCGCGAGCGCCCGGAGTTTCACAGTTGGTTCGCGCGACTCGCTGCCTTCGACGTGGTCGCTAACAACGCCGATCGCAAGTCCGGTCACGTGCTCTTCGACGAGACCCGACTCTGGGCGATCGATAACGGACTGTGCTTTCACGAAGAAGACAAATTGCGGACCGTCATCTGGGAGTACGCCGGGCTCCGCGTGGAAGAGACGCTCCTCGAACGCATCGACCGTTTCGCTCAAGGCGACACCGGCGGCGTTGGCGTGTGGCTTAATCCGAGTGAACTGGCGCTCGCGCAGTTGCGCGCGCACGGACTGGTCGAGAACGCCCTCTACCCGACGCCCGATGAGACATCCGACTGGCCGCCCTACCCCTGGCCCTTGATATAGGCCCTTGATCTAGAAGCGACCTACGTGGCGGACGCGAGTTCGCCTTCGGCGACCGGGTTACCCGACTCGAGCATGAAGAGGGAGAGAATGGCGCCGACTCCAAAGAATCCAGCGGACCACCAAAAAGCCACGGAGTACCCGTGCAACGTCGCGGCGCGTTGCGCCACTATGGCGCCACCCTTCTCGTGGGCAAGCGCGCGCAGCGTGACCGTCACCGCAATGGTGTTGAGTAACGCGGTGCCGATGGAGCCGCCTATCTGCTGAGCGGTATTCACGAGGGCTGAGGCTGCGCCGGCATCGCGCGGCTCCACGGCCGCCGTGGCGCTCGCGATCGCCGGCGCGAAGATGAGCCCCAGTCCGAGCCCGAGTACGACGAGTCCTGGGAGCACGTGACCGACGTAGTCGGCGTTCGGCGTCAGGCGGGTGAAGAGCACCATCCCCATCGTTGAGAGCAGCATGCCGGTGGGCACGAGCGGCCGCGGGCCAGTTTTCGGTAGCAGTCGGGCGCTCGCGAAGGAGGCTGACACCGAGATCGCGATGACGATGGGCAAGAACGCGACGCCGGTTCGCATCGGCGAGTAGCCCAACGTCTCTTCGAGGTAGTACGCGAGCAGCAAGAAGACAGCGAAGAGACCGACGCTGGTAAGCAACAGTGAGATGAGCGATCCGGCGCGAGTGCGATTGGCCAGTATGCGAAGTGGCAACAGTGGGTGTTTCGAGTGCGACTGCCAGAGCACGAAAAGAACCAGCAACGCCGCGCCCAGAGCGAGAGCACCCCAGGTCACCTCGCTCGCCCAGCCTGAGGTGACAGCGTGGCTGAATCCGAAGACGACGCAGAAGAACCCTTCGGTGGCGAGCAGCGTTCCAAGGACGTCAAGGCGCGAGCGGTGCTCACTGCGACCACCTTTCACGAAGATCGCCACCCCAACAATGGCAATGGCCGCGAAGAAGAGGTTGATAAAAAGACACCAGCGCCAGGACGCCCACTGAGTCAGGGCGCCACCGAGGAGGAGCCCAATCGCCGCGCCCGAACCCCCAATCACGCCGTAGATGGCAAAGGCCTTGGCTCGCTCTTTGGGCTCGTGAAACGTGACCGAGAGGGCGGCTAAGGCGGCGGGCGCGAGCAGCGCACCGAAGACGCCCTGGATGGCGCGGGCGGTGACCAGCATGGCGAAACTGTGGGCCGATCCGCCCAGCGCCGAGGCCAGCGCGAAGCCGGCCAAGCCGACGTAGAGCGCATTGCGCCGACCCCAGAGATCACTGAGACGTCCGCCCAAGAGCAAGAGTGATCCGAAAGACAGCGCGTACGCGGTGACGATCCATTGGCGATTGCCCGTGGAGAAGTGCAGGTCCATCTGCGCGCGCGGCAGGGCGATGTTGATCACAGTGGCGTCCAAGAGCACCATCAACTGCGCGAGGGCCAGGACCGACAGCGTCCACCATCGTCGAGCGTGTGACGCCCCGGCTTTCACCGCACTGGGCGACAGCGAGGAGTCCGCGCCGATGAGCGAAGGACGCTGGTCGACGATAGTGCCCTCACCTACTCATTCAGCGTGTTACGTGCGCGCCTTCAACGCGTCGATGAGCGCGGGTAATACCTTGTGCACGTCGCCCACAATGCCGAGGTCGGCGATCTGGAAAATAGGCGCATCACTGTCTTTGTTGATCGCGACGATGTTCTTCGAGCCCTTCATGCCCACCATGTGCTGCGTGGCACCCGAGATGCCACAGGCGATGTACACGAGCGGCTTGACGGTCTTGCCGGTTTGGCCGACCTGGTGCGAGTAGGGCACCCACCCGGCGTCGACGATGGCGCGACTGGCCCCCGCCGCGCCGTGCAGGAGTTTCGCGAGTTCCTCGATCATGACGTAGGCACTCGCCTCGCCAAGGCCGCGACCACCCGAGACGACGACCGACGCGTCCTCGAGCTTGGGGCCCGTTCGCTCTTCAACGTGCGAGGTCTCGATGACGGCGCCCCCCGTAGCGCCCGTGTCACCCACGGGAGCCGCGACGACCACGGCCGCCGCGCCGCCTGAGGCTTCGGCGGCGAAGGACTTCGCACGCACCACGACGATGCCCGGCCCCTCGGTCGTGAACTTCGCCTTGACCATCAACGAGCCGCCAAAGACGGGGTGCTCCGTGACGAGGCCGCCCTCGTCACTGAGGCCCGTCACGTTCGTCAGCACCGGGCGATCGAGACGCGCGGAGAGCCGACCGGCCACGTCGCGACCGTCATAGCTCGTGGGTATGAGTATCGCGTCGGGCGCTCCGTGGGCGGTTATCAACACTTCAATTGCCGCAGCGACCGGCACGCCGGGCAGTTTGCCGCCGAGGTCGCCGACGTCGTAGAGCGTGCTCGCGCCGTAGTCGCCGGCGAGGGCGCCCAACGAACCGCCTTCGCCCCAGGTCACCGCGGCGACGTTCGCCGCCAACGCGCGCGCGTGACTCAGGAGTTCAAGGGAAGTGGAAGTGAAGGAACCGTTCGACGGCTCGGCGAGGATCCAGAGGGTGGAAAGAGTCATCATCTCCCTAGAGGACCTTGATCGACTCGAGGAAGGCCACAACCTTTTGCGCCCCGTCGCCTTCGTCCACGTACTTCTCGCCCGCCTGGCGACTTTCGGAGGCTTGCACCGAGACGATCTCTTCTCGCGCGCCCGCGGCCCCTACTTGACCCTCGAGACCGAGGTCGGCGACCGTGAGCACCTCGAGCGGCTTCGACTTCGCCGCCATGATGCCTTTAAAGGAGGCGTAACGAGGTTCGACCACGCCTGCCGTCACCGTGACGAGCGCCGGCAACGGCGCCGCCACCTCGTCGTACCCCTCTTCGGTCTGTCGGTTCACCTTCACGCCGGTGCCCTCAATGCTCACCGCTTTGGCGAAGGTAATCGAGGGAAGTCCGAGAAGTTCCGCCAGTTGCACCGGCGTCGTGCCGGTGTAGCCATCAGAAGACTCCGTGGCGGCCAGGACCAAGTCGAAGCTCTCTCGTCGAAGAACCGCGGCCAGTACTTTCGCCGTCGACAGCGCGTCGCTACCGCGAAGCGTGTCGTCACTGACAATGACGGCCTTGGTCGCGCCCATGGCGAGCGCGTTGCGCAGCCCGGCCACGTCGTTGGCCGAACCCATCGAGACGACGGTCACTTCGCCGCCGCCGCCCTTGTCGACAAGTTGCAAGGCCATCTCGACCCCGTAGGTGTCGGCCTCATCGAGAATGAGCTTGCCCGAGCGGTTCAAATTGTTCGACGCGTCGAAGGACTGAGGCGCGGCCGGGTCGGGTATCTGTTTTACGCAGACGGCGATATTCATGGACCACAATCTAGGCCAACGCCAAGAGGCTCAAGTCAGGAGGACTCTCCGCGTAGTTGCAGGGCCAACTCCGGTTGATCAGTGATAATGCTCGTGACCCCGAGTGCGGCCATGCTGCGCAGGTCCCTCGCTCGATTCACGGTCCAGACGTTCACGTCGAGTCCGAGTTCTTGCGCCTCGCGCTGCGTCGCGCTCGTCACGAGACGAAAGTGCGGGTTCACGGCATTGAAGCCGCGCTCGCGCGCTTTATGCAACGCGGTGCTGAGTGACGTGCGCCAGATGAGCCACGCTATAGAAACCTCTGCGTCGAAGGACCGGAGCTGCTCGCAGGTTGTGCGATCGAAACACGAAACACTCACCAACGACGGGCGTTCTTCGCGCAGCGCGTCGAGCACCTCATGTGCGAAAATTCCCGTGTCGTCGTAGGTGGGCTCCTTTGAATCTTTGAGGTTTTTGATCTCGACATTGACCTTGAGACCGCGCAGCACCTCCAGTGCCTCGCTCAAGAGAGGTACGTAGCCGGGTAAGTCGCGAGAGTTCGTGAGAGCAATCACGAGTCCTTCCGCGGAGGGATCGTGGTGCACGACGAGGGCTCCGTCGCCGCTTCGCCGGACGTCGAGCTCCACCCCGTCGACTCCCAGGTCCCGTGCTCCTCGAAAGGCCGCCAGGGTGTTTTCACGAGCGCTGAGGTGCGCCCCTCGGTGGGCGAAGACCTCGCTCACGTCCCAAGTCTCCCTCTTGACCAGGGATTATGAAGCGCCGAGATGGTAGGTAGTCCTAAAAACCCCTTGTTTTTTAGGGATATTTTCACTAGGATTTTCCTTCCACGCACGTGTTCTATCGGACAGAGCACGCGACGTCCCCCCAAAGTTAAAGGATTTTCAATGTCGTTGATCTGGAATCGCACCCATGCCTGGGATGATTCGGAATGGCGTTCAGTCGCCGCCTGTAGAGACACCGAGCCAGAGTTGTTCTTCCCGGTGGGCACGACGGGCATGGCCACCGATCAGATCGAGTCGGCCAAGCGCGTCTGCGACCACTGTGACGCGCAGAAGGCGTGTCTCGAGTTTGCCCTGGCCACGAACCAGGAGTCGGGCGTGTGGGGTGGCACGACCGAAGACGAGCGACGCAAACTGCGTAAGCAGTGGCTCGCGGCTCGTCGACGGGCCGCCAGCCAGGGCTAGAGCCGCGCGTCGAGCGGCACCGACACTCGCACAAACGTTCCGCCGCCGTCAGCGAGTGGTACCGAGTTCATCACAATCTCGCCATATAACTGCGCGCGGATAAGGTCCCGAACAATCGAAAGCCCGAGGCTCGTGGGCACCTCGAGTGAGAAGTTCTCTCCCAGTCCCCGGCCGTTGTCGCGAATCTCCGCGATGGCTTGACCGTTCTCCTGATAGAGATTCAAGGTGACGACGCCCACGTGATCGTTATCGGCCCCACCAAATTCGGTAAAGGCGTGCTCGACGGCGTTGGTGAGGAGCTCCGCAAGGGCGACCGCGAGCGGCGTCGCCAAGTCCGTTGACAGCACGCCCAGTTCACCGTTCACCACGATCTCTACCGGATGCAGCGCCAAGACGGTGTCCTCGACGAGCAGCACCAGTGATCGAACGATCTCGTCAAAGACGACCTCCTCGCCCGGCTCGCGCGAGAGCACTTCGTGCACCACGGCGATAGAGCGAACCCGTCGTTCGGCTTCTCTCAGTGCGTTCTTGGTCTCGACCTCCTCACTGCGTCGGGCCTGCAACTGCAGCAGGGACGAGATGGTCTGGAGGTTGTTCTTCACCCGGTGGTGCACTTCGCGTACGGCGGCCTCTTTGTTCAACACCACGCGATTTAGGTGTCGAATGTCGGAGACGTCGCGCACGATGGTCAAGACGCCGGTCACCTTTTGATCAGCGATCAGAGGAACGCCGTGTACGAGAATGGCGACGTCGTGACCGACGTCGATCTCTTCGAGCGTGGGAATACCGAAGTCGAGCGAGCGGCTGATAGCGCGGGCCTTCACGCCGAGATCGTCGAAGGTGTGTCCTTCGGCCGAGGTATAGACGCCGAGGCGGTGCAGCGCGTTGACGGCGTTGGGCGTGGCGAACTCGACCTGACCGAGAGCGTCCATCAGGATCACGCCATCGCCGACGCGCGGTAGACCGGGTCCGGCGACGGCCTCTTCGCGGTAAGGAAAGGAAGACTCCGAGACCATGGCGCAGAGCCGTTCGAAGACCGAGAGGTACTGCCCCTCGTAGAGCGACGCCGACCCGCGTAAGGGACCTTGGAGACGAACCATGATGGCGATTACTTCTCCGTGGTGGCGAACGGGCACGCACCACACGGGTACCACGCCGTCGACGTGGTCAAGTTCCAGTTCACCCTCCACGAGGGCGCCGCCGTCGAAGGATTGACGAACGAGGGGCCAGTGCAGCGACGGGTGCGTCGTGCCGAGGAGGTCCTCTTCAATCAGCGTCGCTCGGTTGTTCGGTCGCATCTGGCCGAGTACGACAAAACGCTGCTCGTCTCGAGTCGCCTCGTCGACTTTGGCCATGAGCAGTAAGTCCGAGAAAGAGAGGTCCGAGAGGAGAGACCAAGACGCGGTGAGTCGCAGAAGGTGATCAATGGAGGCGTCGTCGAGGCGCGTCCTCGAAGCTGCGAGTTCGGCGAGCGTGGCCACTAGCTCGCTCGCAGGGGCGTCATCGAACGTTCGCGACGGGTGTACGTGGCCAACTCATGGACGCCACGCGACTCGAGCATCACGGCCAAGTCTTCTGCGCGCTCACCCACCCGCTCGTTTCGATGCGCGTCTGACGCGGTCGTGAAGGTGATGCCGCGCTGGACGAGTCGATCCAAAAACCCTTCGGCGGGATACTGCTCGCCCACGGGCTTGCGCCACCCCGCCGACGAACACTCCATTGAGATGTCTACTCGCGCGGCCGATTCGGCCATCGCGTCCCAGTGCTCTCCGGAACCCTCGGGGATGAAACCGGCGACCTTGATGAGATCGGGGTGCGCGAGCACGTCGACGGCGTTAGTAGCGCAGAGCTCGTCAAGGGCGATCGTGTAGTTCTTCCAACACTGCTCTACGTCGCGCACGCGCCACTCGTGCATATTCACTTCGCTATCGATGTCGTCGAGTTGCCAGGTGCCGAGCCAGTGCACCGAACCGATCAGCACGTCAAAGGGGTACTGCGCGAGCAACTCGGACACCACGTCCATCTGGTCTTTGTAGTAGTCCACCTCCAGGCCGATCTTGACCGGCAGACCTTCGTCCTTCGCCGCTTGGGCCAGCGTGACGTACGCCTCGAGGGAGTTGCGCGCGTGAAAGTCCCAGTACTCAGCCATCGTCGCATTGGTGGGCTCGTGGCCGAAGCGCTGCCAGAACGGTCCGACCACCGAGGCGACGTCAACGAAGCGGTGCGAGTGCTCCGTTAAGGCGAGCTCGGTGACGCCGTGTCGCGCGGCTTCGTCGCAGTACTCGGCAATCTGGTCGAGGCGAAACCACACCGAGGACTCCGAGTGAGGCCATAGGTGTAGGTGGTAGTCGATCACGCCCTTACGCGGCGCCGAACCCTACAACGCGCTCGCTGGCGGGAGTACCCAACTCCACGTAGGCAATACGCGACGACGGCACGCCCACACGACGGCCCTTGCGGTCGGTGAGCCAGAGCACCTTCTCGCTGCTCAGGGCCTCTTCAACCTCTTTCATGACCTTGTCACGATCGGCGTCATCGGGAAGTTCGACGTCGATCTCCTTCATCGACTGCACGATGCCAATTCGAATTTCCATGGTGACTCTCCTAAAACGATGACGGCTGAACATATGTTACGGGCCTGGGGCAGTATGGAAGACGTGAGCGAGGAACCCATCTCTGATCGCGCCCGTCGTTGGGCCGAGACGATGGTGGGCTACGAAGGATCGAGCGACGACGTGACCGTGGCCCATCGAAACTCGTCGGCGGCGCTGGGTCACGTTGACGCCCAGGCCGATTCCGGCGGCAGTGCGTTACGCCAGCGCGAGGAGCAGTTAGATACGCTGCTAGTCCCCGGGGCCACCAGGAGTCGCGGCGCAGGACATCGGGCTATTGAAGAAGAGCCGGATGAGTTTCGCACCTGCTTTGAGCGCGATCGAGATCGAATCTTGCACTCCAGCGCCTTTCGCCGGCTGGCTGGAAAGACGCAGGTCTTCATCTTCCCCGATGACCACATGCGCACCCGCTTGACCCACGCCCTGGAAGTCGCGCAGGTCGCCACCGGTATCGCACGACCGCTCGGGCTTAATGTCGCACTGACCGAAGCCATTGCGCTTGGACACGACTGTGGACATGGACCAGGCGGTCACGCCAGTGAAGAAGCGCTCGATCCTTTTGTGCAAGGCGGTTTCGACCACGCCACGTGGGGTGCCGACGTCTCGTTGGTGCCACTGAATCTCTGCGTCGAAACCCTCGATGGCATTCGCAACCACTCCTGGTCTCGACCCGCACCCCTGACGCCAGAGGGCGAGGTGGTCTCGTGGGCCGACCGCATCGCCTATGTCTGTCACGACTTCGAGGACGCCGTCTCAGCCGGCGTAGTCAAGGTCGGCGAGCTACCAGGAATCGTTCGTGAACGCTGCGGTGTTCGTCGCCGCGATCAACTCGGCGCTTTCATCAAGGCCATGATTCACACCGTTCAAACGACGGGCGTCGTCGGCATGGACACGCCGCACGCCGAAGCCCTCGGCGCTTTTCGCGCGTTCAATTACGAGACGATCTATCTGCGCGACGCGTCACGACACCAGGCGTCTGCTGTGGTGGGCATGCTGCGCGGCCTGGTTGAGTTCTACAGTGCTCATCCATCGCTGATTCCCGACGTCGCGGCCCGCGGAAGCGACGCTGTCTCCGACCAGGCCCTGCACGACGCCGTCGAGTACGTGGCCGGCATGACCGATCGTTTCGCCTGTCGAAGCGCGGTGACGCTCCTCGACTGGCCCATCGATCGACTACCGAACGGGATTGATCGCTAGGGCTTCGTGGCGCCCATGAGGTCGAATCTCATGGGTGAGCCACCGCGCATCCAGTCGAGTCGCAACTCCGTCGTGCGAAGCGCCGAGCGCTCGTGCGGGAAAATCCAAAACTTCTTCGTGATGACGGCCTCTTCCACCAGGGCCGCGACGTCAGCTGCGTCGATGCCGGCGTTCACCGCTTGCGACGCAGCCTCCGCAATAAATTTGGCCGTGGGATTCTCGTTGTAGCTCACGAGGTCACTCGGCATGTTGCGACTCGACTCGTGAATTCTGGTGCGAACGAAACCGGGGCAGAGCACCGAGACCCCCACGTTGGATCCAAGGAGCAGTAGCTCCTGAAACAGCGACTCCGACAGCCCCACGACGGCGAACTTCGCCGCGCAGTAGGGACCCATGCCGGGCGCACCGCCGAGGCCGGCTAAGGACGCGGTATTGACGATGTGTCCTTCGTTCTGTTCCATGAACAGTGGAACGAAGGCGTTGATGCCGTAGATGACGCCGTACAGGTCTACGTCGAGCACCCACTTCCACACCTTGGTGGGAGTGCCGATCGTGGCCCCCGCCGCCACGCCAGCGTTGTTGAAGATCACGTGCGCGCCAGAGAACTCCGCGAGGGCGGCCTCGCGAAGGGCAATCACGTCCTCTTCCACCGTGACGTCGGTGCGCACACCAATGACGTTCGCGCCATCGGCGCGCAGGTCGTCGACCGCTTTGGCCAGGGGGCCTTCTTCGATGTCGCCCAGCACCAGGTTGGCCTTGGCGGCGGCGAACTTCTTGGCCGTCGCGAGCCCGATGCCACTGGCTCCACCCGTTATGACCGCGGTCTTACCTTCGAGCTCCACGCTTCCCCCTCGTTGTTGCTACATCAGCTTGAGTTCTTGACGATAGACCCGCGAGGGGCCCTGCTGGGCCACGCGTTCGGCGAGCTCGATAAAGGCCTTCGCCGCTTCGCTCTCGCGGTTGTTCACCACCACCGGCTCACCGTTGTCACCGCCGCTTCGAACGGCGCTCTCCAAGGGAATCTGGCCGAGCAAGGTGATGCCCAGTTCTCGGGCCAGCTGCGCTCCCCCGCCCGCGCCAAAGATCTCGTAACGCTTCCCGTCGTCGCCGGTGAACCAGCTCATGTTCTCGATCACCCCGCGCACGGACAGCTTCAGCTTTCGCGCGGCGTAGGCCGAGCGCTGGGCCACGCGCTGGGCGGCCGCTTGGGGTGTCGTGACCACGTACATCTCGATGCGCGGCAGGATCTCAGAAAGGGTGAGCGCCACGTCGCCCGTCCCGGGGGGCATATCGATCAAGAGATAGTCCGGCTCGTCCCACCACGCTTCGGTGACCAGCTGTTCGATGGCTTTGTGCAGCATCGGCCCGCGCCAGATGACGGGCTGGGCGTCGTCGACGAAGTAGCCCATGGAAAGGCAGCGCACCCCGTGTACGAGGGTGGGAATCACCGTGTCGCCGAGGACAATCGGATCGTTCGTCGCGCCGAGCATCTTGGGCAGTGAGAAGCCGTACACGTCGGCGTCGAGCACGCCCACCGAGTGGCCCAGTTGCGCCAGCGCAATGGCCAAGTTGACCGTGACCGAGGACTTGCCCACGCCGCCCTTGCCCGAGGAGATGCCGAGCACCCGGGTCTTGGAGAGCTTGTCGAGGAATCGAGGCGGCGCGCTGTCGTGATCGTGGTGGTTAGACCCCGCGTCCGCGGTCATGGCACCGCGCAGGAAGTTGCGAAGCGTGAGGCGCTCATCGTCGTTCATGGTGCGCACCACGACCTCGGCGCCCGGTACGCGCTCGTGGACTCGTTCTCGCAGGGTCTCGAGGTGGGGCCAGTTGGTCACCGGAAGCACCAACTCCACTCTCGTGGTACCCCCCTCGTCGCTGACCTCTCCGAGGAAGCCAAGTTCGCCCAGCGTGCGCACCAACTGGGGCTCCGCGATGGCGGCGAGGTCACTGCGTACTTGGGGGTCAGGCGTCACGAAGATCCTTTGGATGGGCTCTTTGAGGTTACCGTCGCTGGCGAGCGCTTCACCCGTAAACTCGGCAACGTGACGGCGTCTAACGAGAATGAACTCGATCCCGCCCTCTTTACGGCGACGATCACGAGTCTCACGCACTCCTTTGGCGACAGCACCCGACGAAAGGTCTACTTCTACCTGCGCGACAATCCCGGCGCCACGGCGACGGAGTTGGCCACTCACTGCGACGTGCACGCCAACGTCATCCGCCATCACTTAGAGCGTTTGACCGAGGGTGGCTACGTCACCTTTGACAATGTGCGAAAGACCACCGTCGGGCGCCCCGCGAAGGGGTACCGCGTGTTGGACGAGACGGTGGTGATGGAGGGATCCCTTCGCCGCGACGCGCTGTTGGTGGCGCTCTTGGAGATGGCGCTCGAACGTCTCGGCCCGGACGCCTCAGAACGCATGGCGCACGACGTCGGCATCGAGTACGGACGGGCGCTCACCGAGTCAATCGGCGCGAACGACTCCACCCGATCAGTGAAGACCGCCATGGCCTCCATCGCGGGTCTGCTCACCGCGCACGGCTTCGACGCCCGCACGGAGGAAAACGAATTCACCAGCTCCGTTGTCTCGGACAACTGTCCCTTCGGCACCGCCGCGCTGCACCACCCCGTGCTCTGTGCCGTCGACCGAGGCCTGATTTCGGGCATGCTCGAAGGACTTGGCGCTGAACGCACCACGGTCACGCTCACCTCGAAAGCGCTGGGCGACGAGGTCTGTCGCGTCACGGCCTGAGCCGCCTAGGTAGTCAGTGTCGCGATCGCCGCGTCGAGCACGCGGGCGAGTCCGCCGTCGACCACGTCACGTGACGGCGCCACCTTCCACTGCTTGTCGGCCAGGAGGTGATCGCTGACGGCGAAGAGGGCCGCCACCTCGACCTCGCGTACGGCGCCGACGACGAACACCGCTGATGCTTCCATCTCCACGGTGAGTACGCCCTCGTCGCGGTACGCCGTCGCCTCATCAAAGGTCTCGCGAAAGATCGCATCCACCGTCCACGTGGGTCCTTCGCGAAAGCTCACGCCTCTTTCAATGAGCGCGCTCTTCAGACGCGCGGTAAGTGCCGGTGAGGGAAAGGCGTAGCGCTCGGGCGGCAGGTAGTGATGCGAGGTACCCTCGTCGCGCAGCGCCGACGTGCACAGCACCACGTCACCGAAGTTGAGCTCCTTGGGCAACGCTCCGGCGATGCCCACGTTGATACAGGTCCGTGCCCCTAGGGTGGCGAGCTCCTCGAGGACAAGCGCCGCGCTCGGCGCGCCAATCCCGAAGCCTTCGACCACCCCGAGGCCTTCGCCGCTCTTGGCGCCGTCGCGCAGCCACATCGCGTGCCAAGGGTAGGGGTAGCCGAGCACGCGGTGGAATCCTCGTTGGTGAAGAAACGACGGGAGCCGCGTGCTGTAGCCCAGGATGACACTGGAGGGCACCACGAGGTCGCTTCGACCGAGGTAGTTGCGCAGCACGTCTTTGGCTTGCAGCACCGCTGCACTCTGGTGCTTCTCGGGATAGTTGGGAAAGGACACCGAACTCACCCTTCTAGTATCGTCCGCGCTCCCAACCAAGAGCCACATTGGCACCGCTCAGGACGTCGGCAGATGCAGCTGAATGAGGAAGGGCCGCGCGATGGCGAGCTGCCCTTTCGAGGGGTTCAGCGCTAAAAAGATGCGGAACTGGCTCTTGGCGAACGCTTCGTTGCCGGGTGTCGAGTCCGCGACGATGGCGTAGTAGAGGCGTGCCGCGCAGTAGTTGGGTGAGTAGTCAATGGCCTCGCGAAGGTCCTTGATGCCAAGCGCGACGAGCGTCGGGTCGGTGTCTGAGCTGCCGGCGGAGAAGTCGAGCCAGCCGCTCTGGGTCAGCGCCGTCACGTTCTTCGGATCGAGTGAGAGAATCTCCTGATACGCGCTGAGGGCCGTCACGACGCTGCCGTTGGCGATGTCGGCTTGGGCCTCGGTGAGTAGCTGGGTGATCTCTTGGGAGGGCCCGAGTGAGACGTTGCCCGTCACGGAGTTGCCCGCTTGGCGAAGAGCGAGCGAGAACCACAGGATCACGATGATCGCCACCAGGAAGCACGCGAGCGATATCAAGAGCAACGAGGTTCGACGACGTCGCGTCGGACGTCGCCGACCGACTTCACCGCTCAGTCCGCTCAACTCCTCGCGGGCTCGCCCCAGCGCCGTCGTCTCGCGTGCCTCGATGGTCGCCGCCTCGATAGCCGTCAGTTCACCCGCCGCGAGTTCGCGCCGCGCATCGGCCAGTGACGCCTCGCGCAGCGCGATCTCATCGATTAGTTGCTGGGCGCTGCGCTTCAACGCCGTTTCGCGAGTCGCACCGCGCTCGCCACCAGTAGCAGTAGTCCCACAATGGGCACAATCCAGAGTAAGACGCCCAGGCCCGACGTGGGAGGACTGAGCAGGATCGAGGTGCCGTAGGCCGCCTCCAACGAGGTCAAGATCTGATCGTCGGACTTGCCTTCGTGGACCTTCGCTTCGATTTCGTGGCGCACCGCAACGGCCGAGGTCTCATTACTCACCGCAACCGACAGGTCGCGACAGGACGGACAGCGCACCAGAGTCTCCAGGTGCGCGATGCGCGCAGCCTCGCTCGAGGTGGAGGGACGCAACAGCACTGCGGCTCCCGCCACGACGACGAACACCACGCACCACGTGGCGAAGGATTTCATCACCTTCACGCCCGAACCTCGGCCACAACCTCTTCGAGTTGCTCGGTGCTCACCGGTCCGACGAGCGTCGCTTCGACCACGCCCTTCGCGTTGATCACGAAGGTCGTCGGCGGGGAGGTGACGCCGTAACGATTGGCGATGATGCCGCCGTTGTCAATAATCGAGGGGTAGAGCGAGCCATAGTGCGATGCGAAGGCCTCGGCGTCGTCCACCGGGTCATCGAACACCACGCCGACAAGGTCCACGCCCCGATTTCGTTCCTGCCAGGCGAACGTCGAAAGATTCGGGGCCTCTTGCTGACAGGGGCCACACCACGAAGCCCAGAAGTTCACCACCACGATCTTGCCGCGGAAGTTCCGTATGTTGATCGCGCTGCCACCGCCGAGGCGTGGACCCGAGAGCGCCGGCGCCGTCTTTCCCAACAGAGGGCTCTGCTCGTTCGTGGCGCCGCCGACCGGGTGACGCGTGGCCAGAAAGAGAGAGAGCCCAGCCACCACCACCAGCGCGGCGAGAGAGGCGATCATGATTGAGCGCTTCACGAAGCGTCCTCCCCGTAACGTCGTCGAAAAAAAGACAGCGCGCTCCCGGCGCCAATAACGAGACCCCCGAGCCAGAGCCAGGCAAGCAGCGGCTCGACGGTCACGCCCAACACCACCGATCCAGCGGGCAGGTTGTTCTGCACCTGCGCGCCTGACGTTGAGCCGTTGCCCCCGGCGGCGTCGAAAGTCACGTAGACGTCGCGCTCTAGGTTCGAGTCAATGGCGGGTGTTCCGACGGTGGTGCCGCCGCGGCCATTAAAGGTCGTCACGGCCGGTCGAAGCTCATGGCCGTCCACGGTGACCTTCAACTCCGTCGCGGACTTAAGAGCGTCGCTCACATTCTCAAACCCCGAAAAGCGCACTAACTGACCGTCCACCACGGTGCTCTGGCCACTGGCGAGGGTCACTTCCGCGCGGTTGACGTACGTGGTGGAAGTCACGATGCCGAGCGCCAAAATCACGACGCCCAAGTGCACGATCATGCCGCCCGTCGAGGGGGCCCGAAAGACGCTTCGCCAGGAGCCTCGCCTCATCGCTGCGATTAACGCTCCACGAAGGGTGCGAAGCGCCGCGCCCGCGGCGAGCACGGCAAGAAACACCGCCACCACCTCGGCCGGTCGTCGAACGCCCGCGGCGAGCAGTATCACGACTGCTCCCAGCGCCAACCACGCGCTCAGGCGTGTTCGTTGCCAGAGCACCTTCGCGTCCGCGCTACGCCAACTGACGAGCGGCGCTATCGCCATCAACACGAGCAGTACCACGCTCATGGGCGCCGCGATCGAGGCGAAGTACGGCGTGCCCACGGTAACCTGTGTGCCGTTCACCGCTTGATAGAGCAGCGGAAAGACGGTCCCCAGCAACACCACGATGGCGAAGCCGACGAAGAGAATATTGTTCGCGACGAAGAGTCCTTCGCGCGAGAGCGGATGGTCAACGCCGACCGGCGCGCGAAGTCGGTCCCCGCGCCAGGCGAGCAGCCCCGCCCCGACGGCCACGATCACGAAGAAAAACCCGATCAATATCGGACCTAGGGTGCTCGAAGAGAACGCGTGCACGCTCACGAGCACCCCGGAACGAGTGAAGAACGTGCCAAGAATCGTGAGCGAGAACGTCGCGATCGCGAGCGAAAGGTTCCAGACCCGAAAGAGCCCGCGACGATCCTGCACGATGACCGAGTGCACGTAGGCCGTCGCCGTCAACCACGGCAACAAGGCGGCGTTCTCCACCGGGTCCCAGCCCCAGAAACCGCCCCACCCGAGCACCTGGTAGCTCCACCAGGCGCCGAGCACGATCCCGAGCGAGAGAGCACCCCAGGCCAGTACGGTCCAACGGCGCTGCTCTAAGGGCCAGCGATCCTGCACTCGGCCCGTAATGAGCATCGCAATCGCGAAGGCGAAGGGCACGCTGAATCCGACGAAGCCGAGGTAGAGCAGCGGTGGGTGCACCGCCACCAAGGGGTTGTCCTGTAGGAGGGCGTTGGGACCGGCGCCCTGAAAGACGCGCGCCGCGTTGTGGATGAAGGGGTCGGCCGGACCGATCATGATGAAGGTGAAGAAGGCCCCGATGGCGAAGAGCACGATCGCGGCCCAGCCCACCACGGCGTCGGCTCGTTCTTTTCGGTAGTAGAGCAAGACGCCAAGGGTGATGGAGCACTGAATGAAGACCCAAAGCATGAGCGAGCCCTCGAGCGCCGACCAGAGACCGGTGATCGAATAAAGCAACGGCGTGAAGGTGGCGTTGTTCTCCGCGACGTAGGCGAGCGCGAAGTCGTGAGTAATGAGCGCGTACTCCATCACGCCGATGGCGCCAGCGATGCCGGCCAACGAAGCAAGGGCCCACCAGCGCGCCCTCGAAGCACGCTTAGCGCGTAGCGCGAAAACCTGCTCGACGACACCGCCCAGCGCGCCGGCAAAGCAGATGTACAGGGCGACCCGTCCGAGCCAGGTCAGGATCATCGAACCGTCCCGTTGGGAGCCTTCACTCGATTGGGGTGCGCCGCAATGTAGGACGCCGTGTGCTTGACGAGAATCTGGGTGGCGTAAAAGTCATCGGATGTCTCGCTTAAGAAGTGTCCTTCCACCACCACGGGAATATCGGCTTGAAAGAGTTGAGGCAACAGTCCGTGAGCGTTAACAAATACTTCTTCGCCCTTAGCCCCACTCATCTGAAACGACGCTCCGCTCGAGGTGCGATCAATGGTGTGGGGCACCACGACGCCCTCTAAGCGAAAGGTCTGGGTGCCCAGTTTGGCGCGCGAGTTCATGGCCTGGTCGATGGTCTCGAAGTAGTTCAACGAGTGCAGCAAGCCTTGGCTCAGCAGCGCCAACACCGCGAGCACCAGCACGACGATTACGCCAATGGAACGCAACCTTCCACGACGTTTGGTGGGCGGCGCGGGGACGGGGGTTAAATCGTACGAGTCGTCAGCGTCGGGCACGTCGTCCTCGCCACCAGATAGACAGCGCGTAGAGCGCTAACCCCCCAAAGGCGAAGGCGTAGCCCGCCGCGACGTAGCCCATTAGTGAACCCCCTCACGACGACGCTGGGCGAGCGCCTCGTCGAGTGATACCTGGTACTTCTCATCGCGCAGCACTTCCAGTCGATAACGCGCGCGCAGTAGCCAGAAGAAAAGCAACGTAAAGGCGAAGAGACTAATAAAGAGCGTCCAGAGCATGATGCCGTGCACCAGGAAGTTGCCGTTCTCGGTGAAGACGGTGGCTCCTTGGTGCAGCGTGTTCCACCAATCGACGGAGAAGTGAATGATCGGCACGTTGATCGCGGCAATGATGGCGAAGACGGCGCAACGTCGTGCGCGGAGTTCGGGGTCGTCGTTCGCTCGGCGAAGCGCGAGGTAGGCAAACTCGAAGAGTCCGAGGATCGCCGTCGAGGTGAGCCGCGCGTCCCAGGCCCACCAGACTCCCCAGGTCGGGCGACCCCAGATCGATCCAGTGATCAGCGTCAGCACAATGAACACCGTGCTTACTTCCATGGCGCAGTACGCGATGCGGTCCATCACCGGCGACCTCGTGCGCTTCCAGAGATAGAGCGCGCTCGCGATGGCCGCCGTGCCGAAAGAGACGTAAAGCGCGACCCAGGCGATGGCCGGGTGTACGTAGAGCAGTCGAGCGAGATTGCCTTGAACTTTGGCCGGCGGAGTCACCCAAAGGCCCAACCAGAAGGTAAGCGCGAGCAAGACGAGCGTCACTGGTCCAAGTAGTCGTTGGGAGAGCTGCTTTATCATGATTCCTCCAGAACACCGTAAAGCAGAATGCCCACTGCGAGGTAGGCGACCAGAGCGACGAGGGAAATTACCCACCATCGCCAAATCGACCCGTGGTGCAAAGCCGCGCTAAACGAACGCTCGCCCGCGATGAGCAACGGAGCAAACGCCGGTAGCGACAAGATGGGCAACAGCGTGGCCGGACCCTGTCCCCCGCCACTCAGTGCGCCGTACAGCGCGCCCGCGGCCGCGAGAGCCGCGAGAGTGACGACAACGCTCGGCAGTGCCGAGAGTGTGCCCGAGAGCGCCGTGTGCAGCACGAGCACCGACCCAGCGAGCAATACCGCTGCGGTCAGCCACAGCTCCACGGCCAGCGCGAGGGCCTTGCCGAGAAAGACGCCCGCGGGGTCGAGTCCGAGCGTGGCAACCGACGCCTTCGTGCCCGGTGAACCTTCGATCACTTGGCTGCGGTTGATCATAAGAAGCGCCACCAGCAGCATCACCAAGTAGAAGAGCCCAGGTGCCGCACTCGAGTGACCGGCCTGCGTCGGGCCAAGTGCGAGCCCACAGAGGAGGAGCCCAATCACGCCGAAGGGAAGAACCTGCCAGAGCAGGACGCGACTTCGCCGTTCAATGCGCAGATCCTTGCCAGCGACGAGAAGAGCAGTGCGAATCACGCGTGGTCGCCCACGACGAGGCCGCCCGCCAACGTGATCGTGCGTGGCGCGAGCGCAGTCGAACGCAGCGGGTCGTGCGCACTGACGACGACCGTAGCGCCGCTCTTAACGACGTCACCGATCAGTTGGTCGAAGAACGTACGTCCTTCGTCGTCGAGTGACGCGTACGGTTCGTCCAAGAGCCAGGTTTCCGGACGCCGCAGTAACAACCACGCCAAGCCGAGGCGGCGTCGTTGACCGGCGCTGAGCTGCTTTGCCTTCGTAGCAGCTCGGCTCGAAAGACCGACGCGCTCGAGAACCGACGCGATCTCGTTGGTGGGACGACCAAGTGCCCTGGCGGCGAAGGTGAGGTTCTCCTTGGCCGTCAAGTCGTCGTAGAAGGACCCTTCGTGGCCAAGCCAGCCCACGCGGCGGCGCAACTCTCGTAGGTCGCCCGTCTTGAGGTCAATGCCGCTCGCCACGCCATAGCCACTAGTGAGGGTCACGAGACCTCCGAGCAGTCGCAGCAGACTTGTCTTACCCGCGCCGTTGGCGCCGGTGACGACGTTGAGCGAGGACGGCTGTAGCTCAAGATTCACGCCGCTCAGGAGAGGGAATCCTCCGATCAACACCACCGCGTCACGAAGTTCTACCACTGGTGAGGAGCTACTCATCAAGACGTGTTAGTGCTGCAACGCTTTGACATCGGCGGCGACCATTAATTCAATCAACGAATGAAAGTCCGTCTCGAACTTCCAGCCGAGTATTTTTTTGGCCTTGCTCGCGTCACCCACCAAGTGATCAACCTCGGCGGGACGAATAAAAGCGGGATCAATCGTGACGAATTCCTCGTAGTTCAATCCGACCGAAGAAAAGGCGAGCTCGCAAAGTTGACGCACTGAGTGCGTCTCGCCAGTAGCGATAACAAAATCATCGGGAGAGTCACGTTGAAGCATGAGCCACATCGCTCGCACGTAGTCCTCGGCGTAACCCCAGTCACGCTGCGCCTCTAGATTGCCGAGCCGCAACTCTTTGTCCAACCCCGCCTTGATGCGGGCGACGCCATGGGTGACCTTACGAGTGACGAACTCGATGCCGCGCCGTGGCGACTCGTGATTGAACAAGATGCCACTCGAGGCGTGCAGCCCGTAGCTTTCGCGATAGTTGACGGTGATCCAGTGACCGTAGACCTTCGCGACACCGTAGGGACTCCGCGGGTATAGCGACGTTTCTTCATTTTGCGGGATGGTACGAACCTTGCCGAACATCTCCGAAGAACTCGCTTGGTAAAAGCGAATCTCAGGGTCGACGATGCGTATCGCGTCGAGGAGTCGCGTCACGCCGAGCGCTGTCGCTTCGCCGGTTAAGACGGGCTGTGTCCATGAGGCCTGCACAAAGCTCTGCGCCGCGAGGTTATAGACCTCACTCGGGCGAAAATCGCGCAGCACGTTGATGAGTGATACTTCGTCCATGAGGTCGCCCGACACCAACGTCAAGCGCTCTTGGATATGACTAATACGCTCAATGTTGACGGTTGAACTTCTACGCATGAGGCCGATGACTTGGTAGCCCTGATCGAGCAGTAGTTCAGCGAGGTAGGAGCCATCCTGACCGGTGATGCCCGTTATGAGAGCGCGCTTCGCCACCAGAGATCCTCCACGGCACGGACACCGACAGGAGTCACGGCCTTCGAAGACTCTACTACCGAGAAAAAGTGATACTCGTCGTAGCCTTGGTGCGTGGCCCGTCTCATCGTCGTGAGCTATCGCCTCGGCGGAAACGACGGAGTGAGCGTCGAGGCCGCTAAGTGGATTGCGGCCCTTCGCCAACTCGGTCACGATGTCACGACGCTCGCCGGAGAGGGCAGCGCCGACATTCTCATGGAGCCTCTCGCCATGGCCGCCACTGAACCGCCGCAACTCAGCGATCTCTCGGCGGTGCTCGATGGCGCGGATGTCGTCATCGTTGAAAATCTCGTGTCGTTACCTTTTAACGTCCTAGCGCGCGACGCGCTCTATCAGGCCCTCGATGGCCGCAGTGCACTCTTTCGCCACCACGACCTTCCCTGGCAACGCCAGCAGTGGCGCGACGAGCCAGCACCTCACGATCAAGCGACGTGGCGTCACGTCACCATCAACGGCCTCTCACGACGTGAGTTACAAGATCGTGGGGTCGAAGCCGTAACACTTCGCAACACGTTTGACTGCACTCCCCCGCTCGGGAAACGAGAAGAGACGCGCCGTTCGATGTCGCTCGATGATGAGCGCGTTGTCCTCATGCCTACTCGCGCGATTCCAAGGAAGAACGTGCCCGGCGGCGTGGCGCTCGCCGAGTCGCTGGGTGCGGCATTCTGGCTGCTCGGGCCCGCGGAAGACGGCTACGACGACGAACTCGAGGGAGCGCTGGGTTCAACGAGCGTGCGCGTGCTGCGTGGACTGGCGAATGGCTTGAGCGTGCACGACGCCTATGCGGCGGCCGATCTCGTGGTGCTTCCCTCAACGTGGGAGGGCTTCGGCAACCCGGTCCTCGAATCGGTGACGCACCGTCGCCCCCTCGCGGTCTACCCCTATCCCGTCTTAAGCGAGATTCGCGACTTCGGCTTTCGCTTCTTCGACCTCGACGATGTCGATGTAATCAATCGTTTTCTCGACCGGCCGCGTGAAGAGCACTTCGACCACAATGTCGCGATCGCTCGTGAGCACTTCAACGTGGCCGATCTCCCTGACCGTTTGGCCTCTCTGTTGGAGGCGATAGGAGTCAACTAACGCCAACTAGGCTTTCTTCGATGGTCCTTTCTGACGAGCGATCGCCCTTCTCTGAACGAACCCCCCACGGCGAGCGACGCGATCAACTGCTGCTGGTGGCGAGAAAGATCTTCGCGGAGCGCGGCTTCCAGGCGACCACGATGGACGACATCGCGAAGGAAGCGGGCTTCACCAAGCCGATTCTCTACCAGTACTTCGACTCCAAGACCGAGCTCTACCGCGAGATCGTCAATCAGACGGCGGAGAAGTTGCTCGACTCGCTGCGCACCGCCGTCGCCGCAGTCGAGTCACCACGCGCCAAAATCGAAGTCGCCTTTCGGGTGTACTTCGAGATGGTCGTCGGTGAGACCGATGCGTTTCGCATCCTCTTCATTCACTCACACGAGGGTGAGACGAAAGGCGACCTGCGTAACGTCGAACTCGGCCTCGTCTCGTTCCTAGAGCCTCTCATCGCCGTTCGCATCAAGCCCGATCACCGTCGACAACTCGCCGCCGGCGTCGTCGGCATCGCCGAAGGCGCCGCGACAGCGTGGCTCATTCAACAAGAAGGTAAGGGTTGGCCCACACCGAGCCTGGGCGTGGCCGAACGCCTCGCCGCGCGCAGCGCCACGCTCGCCTGGGGCGGTTTGCGCAGCGTCGAACTCGACTAGCGCTCGTCGTCGGTAACGAGCGTGGCGAAGGCTTGCGCCATCTCCCAAAGTTGAGACGCGCACTCGTTGTACTCCGCCTGGTCTTTGCCGGCGGGATCGGCGACGTCAAAGTACGCCAGCGGCTCGAGCGAAGACACGTAGCGCAACTGCTCATCGAAGGGCGCATCGAGCGGCGCTTCGCGCAGAAACTGACCCAGCGAAGCCGTCTTTGATAAGCCGCTCGCGTAGTTCTCCCGCACGTAGCGGACGTGGCCGGCTTCACTGGCCAGCAGTGCGGTGGCCCAGTCGACATCGCCGCTGGTGAGCTGATGGCTTCGATGCGCCCCGTAGTGATGCTCACCGAGGTCGTCCAGTCCAAGTAGTGCGTCGCGCGTGCGCGAACTTATGGCGCTGCCCTCGACGACGTGGGTGCCGGCGCTTCGTACCTTCCAGTCGAAACCGTTCGCCTCAGCAATACTCGTCAACATGTAACCCAACATCACCGAACGCGCGACGTTACCCGTGCAGAGAGTAATGAGTCTGAGCGATGAGTTCACCGCAACATCAACTCATTCAAAGTGTCGAGTGGAGGTGATCAACTACCCGGAGGTCGGTACGTCGTCTGCTTGGCGGCAGCTTCATCAACCTGCGCCGGCGTAAGGAGCTGGACCGTGCTTACCGTGGCTCCACCACCTGCATTCACCGCCATTGCTCCCGCGAGCGCGCTTACTTCGTCGGGAAGTTCTACGACGACGTAGGCGTCGAAACCGCCGAAGGCGAAGTTGAATGACTCGACTTTTCCGCCGAGGCCCTCAATCAACTCCTTGGCCATCGCGACGCGAGCGGTGCCGCCCTTGGCTTTGATTCCTTTGGCCCCTTCAACGCTGTACTTAAGCTCGAGCAGGTACTTTGGCACGAGACCCCCTTCTCCTGAGAAACATTCCACGAATGTACACCGCAGCCAAAGGGCACGCTCAGCCGCTGTCGAGCGACTAAGGCCGCCGTCCAGTGGAGGATGCGACTACTTGATGTGGACACCGGAGATTGATCGAGCAATGATCAGTCGCTGAATCTCGCTGGTCCCTTCGAAGATGGTGTAGATCTTTGAGTCGCGGTGCCAGCGTTCCACGGGATAGTCACGCACGTAGCCGTACCCGCCCAGAATCTGGATCGCCTCCTCAGTGACTTTGACGGCGGTCTCGCCGGCGAAGAGCTTGGACATCGATCCCTCGCCACTGGTGAAAGGCTTTCGCGTGGCCGCCATCCAACTGGCCCGCCATATCAAGAGGCGCGAGGCGTCAACGCTCATCTTCATGTTGGCAAACTTAAAAGCGATGGCCTGGTTCTCGATGATCGCTCGTCCGAACTGCTTGCGTTCCTTCGCGTAGTCGAGCGCGTACTCGTACGCGGCACGAGCGATGCCGAGCGCCTGGGCGCCGACGGCCGGCCGCGTCGCTTCAAAGGTCGCCATCGCGGCCTGATTGGAGGCGCGCTTGCCCTCGCGAACCTTCGCTAGTTTCTCATCCAGCTTCTCTTTTCCACCGAGCAAACAGGCGCCGGGCACTCGGCAGTTCTCCAACACCACTTCGGCGGTGTGGCTGGCGCGAATACCCATCTTCTTGAACTTCTGGCCCATGCTGATCCCGGGCGTTCCTTCGGGCACTATGAAGGACGCCTGACCTCGACTGCCGAGTTTGGGGTCGACCGAGGCGACGATCACGTGCACGTTGGCGATGCCGCCGTTCGTTATCCAGGTCTTGGTGCCGTTCAAGATCCACTCGTCGCTCGCTTCGTCGTAGATCGCTCTCGTTCGAAGCGATGACACGTCGCTACCGGCGTCGGGTTCGGTGACCGCAAAGGCCGCCAGTTTGATGTCGTTGGGCGTGCCGTAGCACTGCGGCACCCACTCCATCTGCTGATCGGGCGTGCCGTTGGAGACAATCGCGGCCACCCCAAGCGTCGTGCCCATGAGTGACATGCACAGACCGGCGTCGCCCCAGGCGAGCTCTTCCAAGGCGATCATCATCGAAAGCCCCGTCGGATCGCCAATGGCGCTCATCACGAAGTCGAGGCCGTAGACACCGAGCTTGGCGGCCTCTTGGATGAAGGGCCACGGTGTCTCTTCGCGTTCGTCCCACTCGGCGGCGATCGGTCGCATCTCATTTACGGCGAAGCCGTGCACCCAGTCACGCAGCGTGATCTGATCCTCGTTGAGATCCATCGAAAAATCGCTCATGCGTACACCTTGCGCCGAAAAGTTACTAGTAGGTAACTAAAAGTACCGTAGAGCACTTAACGCGCACAAAAGAACAACCGCCGCCCAGTGGGCGGCGGTTGCACTGCGAAGAGGGGTGGTTAGTTGAGAACGACGCGCTTCGCCAAAGGTCCGCGGTCGCCGGGCTCGATATCAAACTCGACGGCCTGTCCTTCGACGAGCGTCTTTCGCCCATCACCTTGAATCTCCGAGTAGTGAACAAAGACGTCAGGCTGGCCATCGACTGCGATGAAACCCCAACCCTTTTCGTCGTTGAACCACTTAACGGTTCCTGCAGCCACTGTGGGCCTCCTTGATTACTTTTACTTCCGGAACTCCGGTTTTGGGAGGGAACCACAACGGCAACCTCGTACCCAACGCTACTTGGTCCTGACCTTTGAAGACAAGAGGCTTTATGGGCGCCGAATTACTGTACCGGTGGCCCCATCTTCAACCACCCAGCCCCGAGCCACCAACTCGTCGCGAAGTCGGTCGGCCTCCTCCCAGTTCTTGGCGTTTCGGGCTGCGTCACGCTCAGCGACGTACGCCTCGGCAACTTCGTCAACCACGTCGCTACTAGCGAGTAGCGAAAGCCCCATCGCAGCGAAGAGCGAAGTGATCGATAGAGCGAGCCGTCGGGCCGTGGCTGCGTGCCCTTCGTCGGCCGTGGTGTTGGCGGCGCTCAGGGCGTCAAAGAGTTCGGCGACCGCCAGAGGGGTGTTGAGATCGTCGTTCATCAAGGTGACCACGCGTTCGTAGAGCTCGAGTGACTCGTCTTCCCACGAGCGCGCCGAGGCCACTTCGAAGTTATGGGTGTCAAACGTCGGCAACGAGAATCGTCGCGCCATGGCGTCTAGTCGCGCCAGAGCACGCTCCGCATCGGCGATGGTATTGGGCGTGACTTCGATGGGCGAACGGTAGTGCGATCGCAGCACCAGAAGTCGATAGGCGCGTGGGTCGGTGCGGGCCAGCAGATCTGTCAGTGAAGTGAAGTTACTTAGCGACGTGCTCATCTTCACGCCATTCACCATGACCCAGCCGTTGTGTCCCCAATGACGAGCGAAGGGCATTTGGGCGGCCTCGGCCTGTGCCCGCTCGTTCTCATGGTGCGGAAATTTCAAATCCAGACCGCCGCAGTGCAAGTCGAAGTCCTCACCGAGAAGGTCGAGCGACATCACCACGCACTCGGTGTGCCAGCCCGGGCGTCCCTCGCCAAAGGGCGCGGGCCAGCGGGGCTCTCCCGGCTTGGCGTTCTTCCAGAGGGCGAAGTCGAGAGGCGAGCGCTTTTCGTCGCTCGCTTCCACACGGGCACCGGCGCGCAGAGTGTCGAGCGGCTGGCCGGCCAAGAGCCCGTAGTCCGACACCGTGGAGACGTCAAAGTACACCCCGTCACTCGTCGCGTAGGCCACGTCGCGCTCAAGAAACGAAGAGATCAGCTCGACCATGTCCCCGACGTAGTCAGTGGCGTGGGGCGCATCGTCGGGATCCATGACGCCGAGGCGCGCCATGGCGTCCCACCACTCGCTCTCGTACTGCTTCACCACCTCTACTTCGCTCCGCCCTTCGTCCTGGGCACGCGCGATGATCTTGTCATCGATGTCGGTGATGTTGGAGACGTAGTGAACTTTCAACCCCTGGAACGTAAACCACCGTCGCGCCACGTCCCAGACCAACGTAAAGCGACCGTGACCGAGGTGGGGCAGATTATCGACCGTCGGGCCGCAGACGTACATGGACACGCGGCCGGGACTGCGCAGGCTGAGGTCGCGAACCTCGCCGCGCGCCGTGTCGAAGAGGCGAATCACTGTTCTAAACTACGCCAACCATGCCTGACGCTTCGAAGTCCATCACCTACTCCGTACCCGAAAAGCCCACAGTAGACGGGCTCGAGGTCCTCTGGACGAGCCGCTGGGACGAAGAGGCGACGTACCAGTTCAATCGCGACGCCACCAGAGACAGCGTCTTCAGCATCGACACCCCGCCACCCACCGTCTCGGGCGAACTGCACATCGGTCACGTCTTCAGTTACACCCAAGGCGACGTGGTGGCACGCTTTTGGCGCATGCGCGGACGTGACGTTTTCTACCCCATGGGCTGGGACGACAATGGCCTGCCCACCGAGCGACGCGTCGAGAACTTCTACGGCGTGCGCTGCGATCCGACGCTCCCCTACGACCCGCATTTCGTCGCGCCCGAAAAACCCGCAAATAAGAAGCGGTCGATCTCGAGGCGAAACTTCGTTGAACTCTGTCATTTTCTCACCGCTATCGACGAGGTGGCCTTCAAGAATCTCTGGCGCCACCTGGGCATCAGCGTCGACTGGAGCCTCGAGTACACGACGATCTCGCCCGAGGCCCAGGCCGTCTCCCAGCGAGGATTCTTGGAGATGCTGGCGCGCGACGAGGTGTACTCGAGCGTGGCCCCAACGCTCTGGGACATCGACTACCGCACCGCTGTCTCGCAGGCGGAGCTAGAAGACCGCGAGCGGCCCGGCACGTATCACCGCATCGCCTTTGAACGGGGCGATGGCAAAGGTGTCATCGAGATCGAGACGACACGCCCCGAAATGTTGGCGAGCTGCGTCGCGCTGGTCGCCCATCCCGACGACGAGCGCTACCAAGACCTCTTTGGATCGAACGTCATCACGCCGCTGTTTCGCGTCGAGGTGCCCATTGTGGCTCACGAGCTGGCCGACCCCGAAAAAGGCTCGGGCATCGCCATGATCTGCACGTTCGGTGACACGACCGACGTGACGTGGTGGCGCGAGTTACAACTGCCAACCCGCGCGCTGATCGGTCGTGACGGGCGTTTTCTTCCCGCCGACTTTTCGTCGGCGGAGTTCCCCTCGCTCGAGCCCGACGAAGCGATTGAACAGTACGCCGCGATTGAAGGCGCGACGGTGAACCAAGCTCGAGCGACCGTCGTGGACGCCCTTCGCGCAGAGAGCGCACTCGTGGGTCAACCCCGCGAGATCACTCATCAGGTCAAGTTCTACGAACGCGGTGAGCGCCCTCTGGAGATCGTCACGTCGCGCCAGTGGTTCGTCAAGACCCTCGAGATCCGCGAGGCGTTGCTTCGTCGCGGCGAGGAGTTGCGTTGGCACCCCGACTACATGAAGCATCGATATCGATCGTGGGTCGAAGGTCTCAACCTCGACTGGAATATCTCCCGTCAACGTTTCTTCGGGGTTCCTTTCCCCGTGTGGTACTCCATCGACGAAAATGGCGAGGTCGACTTCGACCGACCGCTACTCGCTGAACTAGACCGACTGCCGGTCGACCCCTCAAGTGAGGCGCCCTTCGGCTTCGAGGAGAGCCAACGCGGCGAACCCCTCGGCTTCATTGGCGATCCCGACGTGATGGACACCTGGGCCACGAGTTCGCTCTCGCCTCAGATCGCGGGACACTGGGGCAGCGAACTCTTCGAGCGCGTCTTTCCGATGGACCTTCGCCTGCAGGCCCACGAGATCATCCGTACCTGGCTTTTCTCCACGGTCGTGCGAAGCCACCTGCAACACGACAGTCTTCCGTTTTCGAATGTGTTGATCTCGGGCTGGGTACTCGACCCCAACCGGAAAAAGATGAGTAAGTCCGTCGGCAACGTGTCCACGCCCATGCCGCTCATCGAACAGTACGGCGCGGACGCCCTTCGCTACTGGTCGGCGTCGGGGCGACCCGGCACCGATACCGCCGTCGACGAGGCGCAGATGAAGATCGGCCGACGCCTCTCTATCAAAGTGTTGAACGCGTCGAAGTTCGTACTCGGACGCTTGGAGGGGACGACACCACTCGATCCCAGCCACGTCTCGACCCCGCTCGATCAAGATCTGCTGGCGCTGCTGGGCCAACTGGTGAGTGAGACGACTATGTCGTTCGAGAACTACGACTACGCGCGCGTGCTCGAGCACGTCGAGACGTTCTTTTGGAGCTTCTGTGACAACTACGTCGAACTCGTGAAGGCCCGCGCCTACGGCGAAGGTGACGAGGCCACCACCGCGTCAGCGCGAGCCACACTAGCGATCGCGCTTTCGGTCCTCCAACGTCTGCTCGCCCCTTTCCTGCCTTTCGTCACCGAGGAGGTGTGGCACTGGTGGCACGACGACTCGGTGCACCGCGCCGCCTGGCCCACACTCGACGAGCTCGGAGCACTCGCCGTTGACCCCGGCTCCATCTACGAGCCGGTCTGTGAGGTGCTCGAAGCGATCCGTCGTGAAAAGAGCACCGTCAAAGTCTCCCAACGCGCAAGCGTCGCTCGCCTCGTGGTGAGCGGACCCGAAGAGTTCGCCCGCGCCATACGCGCGAGCGGGGCTGACCTCATCGCCGTGGGCAACTTAGAAGAGCTCGTCATCGTTGACGCCAATGAACTCCTCATAGAGGTCGCCCTCGAAGCGAGTTAGACCACGACGGCGTCGGAGGCGACAGCGCGCACGTTGACCGCGTCGGCTTCCACCTCGTAGAAGGCGAACTGGTCCCAGCCCCGCGCGGCGGCGCGCGCTATCTCACGCGTCACTCCTCGCAGCGCCACGCCAGCCTCGTCGGGCCACTTTTCGTGCGTGTCGTGGGCCACCGTTTCTAGAAAGTCGATGCCTCGATGCTTCAACGACGCGCGAAACTGCGCGCGCCGTTCTCGATTCGCCTTATCGTCCAACTCCTTGGAGAAGGGGTTGTCGGACGTCACGACGAAGAACGGCCCGAGCACCGCGACGGCGACGCGGGCCTCGAGCCACGTCTCGGCGGAGATATGCACCGTGAGTCGTGTCGGCGGCACCTGATAGCTGGCGACGATCGAGGGCAATAGTTTCGGTCTAGGCACCGTGACCGACTCGGCGAACGCCACGGCCGCCCGTGTGGTGGCGCTCGTGCGCGGGCTGGCTGTCAAATCGAAGGCGTGCTGCGTGAAGGGAAGTTCGACGTAGTAGATCGGAGCAAAGGCGACCGAGCGAAACTTCGTAACGAAGTCTCGCGCCACGTTGACTTCGACCAACGTATCGTTCACGCCCTGTGCGACGAAGAACGGCGGCGAATCGGGTTCGATCCGATCGTACGGTGAGAGGGAGCGATACAGCTCCTCGTGGCCCTCGTAGGGAAGTTGGACCACTCGGTGCTCGAGGAGGCGACGCAACCCTCGGCCGAGTCCGCGCCAGTGGGTTTCATCGCCGGTCATCTCGAGCACTCCGTAGAAGGAGAGTGCACCGCGCAGCGACCAGTCCTCGAGGTCGCTCATCTCCTTGGGCCGCCACTGCACATCGTCGGCGCTCAGGGCGAGCAGCGACGCCAAGTGACCCCCGGCCGAGCCCCCGGCCACGACTACGCGGTCAGGGTCGCCCCCGTAGGTCGCAATGTTCTTCTTTATCCAACCGAGCGCTCTCGTGGCGTCTTCTATCTGAGCGGGCCAGAGAAAGCGTGGCGCTAACCGGTAGTTGATCGCCACCACGATCCATCCGCGGCGAACGAACTCGTGCAGCATGGGGCGACCTTGCTCGCGCTTGTCGCCGAACGTCCAGGCACCACCGTGGAGGTAGTAGATGACCGGCGCGTCCTTGGGCGTCGTGGAAAGACGCCAGAGGTCGAGACGGTGGCGAGGCAGCGGTCCGTAGACCACGTTGCGATGGAGTTGCATGTCGCGAGGGTGAAAGGGAATCTGTAGCGCCGTGCGCCACCAACTGCCGAAGTAGTCGTCGCGCGGTCGTGGGATGCGTAGCGGTCGATCGGGTGCGTGCTCCATGGCGCGACGCACGATCGAACGTGACAGAAAGAGGATAACGATCAAGATGAGGTTTTCGAGTACTACGACGCCGGCCAAGGAGAACACCAGCACGCTGAGCCAACTCGTCGCGGGCCAACCCCACCACCACAAGATCCCCAGCAGCAGTCCCTCAAGAAAGATGCCCTGACCCGCCAGTTCCCCGGCCGCCCAGCCCACCGGATACGCCAGGGCGGCAAAGAGACCCCGCCGGCCGGGGCGTAACGCCGTGCCCGCCGACAGCACCAAAAAGGCGCTGGCGAGCGCGACGAAGTAAGCCATCACATCATTCTGACGACTCTTCGCGCCCACGTGTCGTCGACGACGCTGGCGTTAGGCTCGTCGTCGTGTCGATGTGGCCCACTCAACTCGAGAAGCTTCGAGGAACACTCGGCCTGTGGACGATGTCGCTCGACGCACTCTCCCCTCAGAGCAGCGCGGAGGCGGCGTGCGAGATCGAGGAGCTCGGTTACGCGGCGCTGTGGTACCCCGAAGCGTGGGGCCGCGAAGCCCTCACCAACGCGGGACTACTTTTGTCCGCCACGTCATCGCTCGTCGTGGCGAGCGGCATCGCCAACATCTGGGGCCGCGACGCCGTGGCGGCGAGCAACGGGGCGAAGACACTCAGCGCCGCCTACGACGAGCGTTTCGTGTTGGGTCTCGGCGTGAGCCACGTGCCGTTGGTCGAGGGTCTTCGCGGCCACGAGTACACGACGCCCCTTAACGCCATGCGTGAGTTCCTCCTCGCCATGGACAAGGCGCCGATGTTCGCCGACGAGGGCTCGACCCGCGTGGCTCGAGTGCTGGCAGCGCTCGGCCCCAAGATGCTTGAACTCTCCGCCACGCTCGCCGACGGTGCGCTGCCCTACCTCGTAACGCCCGAGCACACCGCGCTCGCGCGAGAGTCCCTGAGAGACAAATTCCTCGCGGTCGAACAAGCGGTGGTCTTAGGTCAGAGTCATGAGGAGTACCTGCGGCGAGCCCACGAACACCTTGAGGTCTACACCGGTCTCGACAACTACAAAGCGAGCTGGCGACGACTCGGCTTTAACGAAGATGACTTCGTGCGTGGCGGCAGCGAACGACTCTGCGAGGCAATGGTCGTGCACGGCGACGAAGACGTGGTGTTCTCTCGTGTGAAGGCTCACCGTGACGCGGGCGCCGATCACGTCTGCCTACAGGTCTTGGGTACTGACATCGCGACCCCACCGCGTGAAGAGTGGCGACGTCTCGCCGTGGTGACGTCCTCTTAGGACGTTTTGCAATCTCGTCGAGACACTCTGTCACGAGCTGTTCGTGGTAAAAAAAATATCATCATAAGAATCACTCCTCCCCTCTACAACGAGTAATTTCACAAGATGGCCGACACTCCTCTGGGACTCTCCACGCGCGAAATTCTGATTGAGGCCACGTCTCGACGGCTTTGGGACGTTGATGAGAGCGAACTGCGGATATTAGACATCTGCCAGGAGACCAACCTGAGCACGAGTGTCATCTACGGACACTTTCGATCTCGTCAGGGACTCATCGACGCATCACTGCTGCGTCTGTTCAGCATTGTCTCCGACCAGATCGTGGACAACATTGCAACGGCGGCCTCGGAAGCCGGCGATACGCGCTCCTTCGTCGACGCGCTCTACGCGATCCTTACCGATTCAGACCACGAAGCTTCGGTCGCTCGCCCGCGACAGATGTTCTTTCGAATATCGGCGTCGGCGCTTGCGCGGCCAAGCCTGCGCCCGGGTTTTCTCGATCTCTATAACCACTTCATGACGCGAGTTGACGCCATCTACGACGATCTCGTGCGCCGAAAGCTCTTGGGGGCCGAGCTAACGGGGCATCAGTGGGCGCTCTGCTTCGAGGGCCAGATGCTGAGTCGGGCTCTTCACGACCTCTCCTCGAACTGGGACAACCAAGTGGATTGGAAGCGGGCAACTCGCCGAGTACTCGCCTCAGCCCAAGCGGAAATCGCCTCCTAGATCGCGAGACTCTCTACGAGGACGTAGTTAACGATGGTCGGGATCGATGATCACGACAGGCTCGTCTCTCGGCGATCCTCGAACGGAGCGAACGAGTAGCGCTACCATCGCCAGCCACGCGAACTCGACGAAACCGATGGCGATCCAGCCGAAGGTGATAATGAGCAGGCCGAGCAGGAAGCCCTTCAATATTCCAAAGTGAATCATCGAGGCAATCTCCATAGGAAACCAGGCGAACAACCAGCTCACGAAAGGCGCGACGAGGACCGCACCAAGTCGCCGTCGCCACCCCAGGTACACACCCAACAGCGCGGTGACAGCGAAGCCGCTGATCGTGACGCTGGCTGAAGGCGAGGCGATTCCCATAAACAAAATCACGGTCATCGCGATGGCCCATACCACCATGGGTATCGAAACGTTGCCCTTGGCCCGTTCACGGTACAAGAAAACGACATTCACATAACCAAACTAGCCAATGGCCCCGTTCCTTCATTCGCCCTAAACGGTACGCTAAGTCGATGGCCAGCGGCGTCCTCGCTCTTCTTGGATCGGGCGAAACCGCTCCGGGGATGACCAAGGTCCACCGCGAAATCTTTGCGCGCCTTCATGACGTCTCTGCCGTCAATCTCGATACGTCCTACGGCTTCCAACTCAACGTGCCTCAGATGAGCGCGAAACTCGAGGAGTACTTCAAGACGTCATTGCATGTTGACGTAACGACCCTGCACTTCGCCTCGTATGACCGGGCGAGCGAACTCGAGCGCACCCTTTTTAAACAAGAGGTTCGCCAGGCCAACTACGTCTTCGCCGGACCGGGAAGCCCCACTTACGCCATCAAACAGTGGGCGCCACTTCACTTCGAGGACGACCTGCTCAGCGTGCTCGGGAGCAACGGTACGGTGTGTTTCGCCTCCGCGGCAGCGTTGACGCTCGGCGCCTTCACCGCTCCGATCTACGAGGTCTACAAGGTCGGGATCGAGGGGCCACGTTGGTGCGAGGGACTCAACGTGCTCCGTCGTTTTGGGCTCAACTGCGTCGTGATTCCACACTTCGACAACGCGGAGGGTGGTAACTACGACACCAGATTCTGTTACTTAGGCGAACCGCGACTTCTCGAACTCGAGCGTCAACTGCCAGATGGTGTAGCCACTCTCGGCGTCGATGAACATACTGCCGTGATTCTTGATTTCGCCAACGACACGCTGTCGGTTAAGGGGCGCTCAAACGGTTACTGGCGGCTCAACGGTGAATCGAAACTTCTGGCGAACGGATCTACCACCGGCCTGGGAGAGCTCCGGACTTTCGCTCCCTCGCCCGACGACGCGCTGGCTAACGAGACACCCGAGGCACAAAACCAACCGACTGAATTGGCGGAAATCGCAGCCCAAGGCGGCGAGGCGGGTCTGGAGGCCCTCGCGCGACTAGTGCAACTGGCGAATACGGGAGGAGAGGGTTTTATCGATCCTACGCCGCTCGTGGAGGGTATCCTGGCTGCTCGCGTCAGCGCTCGCTCCAGCGGGCAATACGACCTGGCCGATGAACTACGAGACGCGCTGACGAAGGCTGGGGTGGAAGTTAAGGACAGTCCCGAGGGAACGACCTGGTCACTCATGGGCGTCAAATAAGAAGTTGGCGGTCCCGACACTTTTCTTCATTCTTCTCAGGTAAAACTCCGTTAGGGCTCTGATGACGTGACCTGCATTTTTCGCCGCGAAGCAAACCATGCGCGAAATGCTGGACGGTCGCAACCGTATCGCCCGTCTACCAACTGATCGAAGCAATAAGGAAGGCCCCCTCTTTCGAGGGGGCCTTCCTTGAGTACTTCTTAGATGGTGATTACTTCTTGGTGTTGAAGCCAGCCTTACCAGACTTGCCATCGGCAGCTTTACGGTGAGCAGGTGCTCTCCGTGTAGACCCTTCTTGGCTGTGACTCGGATGGTCAGCAACGTTCCGTGGTCACCCGTCACAGCAAACTTGTAACCGGTAGCAGTCACCTTCGGCTGGCCGTAGAAGCCAGTTCCCGAAATGGTGATCGTAACTGTCTTACCAGCAACCGCTGCACCATGCACCGCACTGACGTGGAAGGGCTTGGCAACAACTTGTGCGGGTAGGACTGCAGTGGTCGACGTAGCCGAACCACCGTCAGGGTTGGTGACAACCAGGTACGTCGGCGTCACGCCAGGCGTGCCGAGCGTGCAAGACGCAGACAGCGTCGTCGACGCCGAAACAGTGGCGGTGCCACAGGTTCCGTTAGCGGGCGACAAACTGACCACCGCGCCAGTCTGAAAGCCAGTTCCAGCAACCGCGAACGACGTCGTCGCTCCTGCGGCACCGGTCGTTGGGGTCACGCCGGTGATCGTCGGGCCTGCACCGATGAAGATCGGGTAAGCAAACGCCGCCACTTTCACGGAGCCGCCGTCAGTGTTGGTGACGGTGTATCCAACGGTGGCGTTCGTGTCAGGCGCCTTAATCGCGACTGTCGCGGTGATTTGCGTTCCTGCCGCGTTCACGCCCGTGACCGTAGCGGTCACGTTCGCGTCAGCGACACCAGCACCGTTCACAAATGCGGTAACCGTCGCGCCGGTATTGAAGCCGGTGCCGTTGATGTAAACCGTCGTCGCGGTTGCGCCAACGCCAACATCACTCGGAGCGCCCGTCGCGTAGGTCACAGGACCAGTCACAGTCGGAGCTGCGTCAATGGTGATGGCGAACGCTGTTGAATTCACCGTACCGGTTGCAGTCACATCAGACAACGTCACGGTCGCACCCGCGGTGCTCGTGGGCGAAGCAGTAACTACCAAACTCATAGTCGTTGCACTCGTGTAGGAGACGGTTCCGGCTAGACCAGTACCACCAGCGGCGACAGCCCCGGTCGTGGTGTTGGTAAATCCAGTACCGGTCAACACGATCGATGTTCCGAACGCCGCACCTACTACGAGGTTTGGTGCCTGTGAGACGATCACAGGACCGGAGACCGTAACGGCGGGAGTGAACGTCGCAGAACCCGTGGTAGTTCCAGGGTTATTCACCGTAATGGCGACCGGGCCCTCTGTTACGCCTGAGGAAGCGGCAGCGCTGAACGTTAACGATGTACCTGCGGCGCCGTTCGCAGCCGTGAAGGCGACGTCGCCACCGGGGGGCGTGATTGTGGAGAAGGCACTAAAGCCCGATCCAGTCAGGGTCTCCGTAACCGCAGCGGCGCCAACTGTGAGCGCCGTGGTGGGGCTAACGGAGGAGATGACGGGAGCAACAGAGCTCGCCTCACCGAGGCCGAGGGCGTTGGTGAGTGGGAACCCGTAGAGGTCGTTACCGGCACCAGTGTTGGTTACCGTCAATGAGCAGTCCAAGGGAGCTCCCGTCACAGCCGTTACCACGATCGTCGCCGTCCCAGTGGTGGGGCTGGTAATCGCGGCACCGCTGATTGCATTGTCGATGCCGTTAATCGTCGAGTTCGTGATGTCGGCTAGGCAGTCCGCCGAGTCGGCCGTGTACGTGCCGCCCGCGGCGCCCGGGGTGCTGTACGTGCTGAGCGACAATGTCGCGCCGTACTCGAAGCTTGAACCCAGCAAGGCAATCGGGTAGCTCGCCGCAGTCGCAGCAACCGCCGAGGGACTTACGTTTTCAAGGCCGTTACCGACGGTAAAGGTTCCCGTGTTCGAAGATCCACCGTCAGTGTTCGACACGACGACGTTGAACGCGCCGGGTGTAGCAGCAGCAGAGTTCGCCGGGTTCGTTGGGGTGACGCTCAGAACGATCGAGGTCGCGCTCACTGAGGTGACCGACGACGTCAAAGACGTTCCGTCAACTGCGTTCGCGAACGACACCGTCGCTCCGGTAGCGAAGCCCGTACCGGTGATGGTCACCGTGGTCGCAGCCGTAGCCTCCCAAATCGAGTTCGGGCTGATTGAGGTGATGACCGGCGTAGCGTCAAGAACGGCCGCAGATGCCAAGGCAGTGCTCACGCCATTGGCGTCAGTCAGGACTGCGGAGCAAGTTCCACCCGCGGCGCCCGTCGCTGCGAAGTCAGCAGTGCCTGTCGTAGCCGAGGTCTCAGCAACGCTGGAGAAGACCAGCGTCCCTGCGGTGCAGGTAGCAACCAGGGTGTCGTTTGTGGCGCCGTTGTTGGCGAAACCGCTACCGGTGAACGTTGCCGTTCCGGTGGCGTTAGTGCCAGTCGAGTTCGCCGTGGCACCGTGAGGCGTAAACGATATCGCCGTCAGGGTCGGAGCCGTCACTGCACCCGCAGTTGTAGCAATTGCCAAAGGCAGCGCCGCAGCCGCAAGCAAGGCGCCGGCCGCAAGTGCCTTTACCAAGTGGCGTTGTATCCGTCGTGGATTATTCATGGTCAATTCTCTCCATTCATAAGGGTCGAGCTTTGTCGGCCTTTAATTTTTAGATCATGCGGCACAGCGATAACACTCACAAGGTAGCGCCTCGTGACATAACACGGCCGTTTCCTTAAGAGCAAGTATAGGTAACCGCTGGTCGCGGGGCGAAGAAGGTCCAGGTTTCTTTTTGAATAGGACTCAGAAAATCAAACTTGCGACAACGAGCGAAATACCTGATCAAACTCGTGAAAAAATATTCCGGTGGATAGCCATCCTGTGGATACCTTGTGCCCAATAAATCGTAACCATATTGTAAGCCGGTCTTTTCAACAAAAATGATGACTCTCTTACGCGCTCTTCGTCGTGCGAATGGCGAAGAGCGCAACTAGAGAGCAGGCAAAATGCAGTCCTTCATACAACGGATCTTGCGACGGATTATTCGGCGATTTCAACTTCACACACCGAGGTAATTGCGCAGAATCGGAACGACATCGATGCCTGCGAAGCGACAAGTACGAAGAATTCGAGAAGGCGGAACCCAATTCTTCTCAGGCAATGGCGCATCGATTAGGACCGACTTCTAGCTCCGCGGCATCACCATCGATCTCGTCTTGCCCAGCGTTGATTCGGACGATCTGTTGGTAGTTGCCTGGGCGATCCTTGACGTTCGCTACTGCCCAATCGACGAAGGCTTTCTCGTCAAGCGCCAAGGCTGGCAAGGCGTTCCGAAGGGCTCCGAGCCCTCGGGCCACGAACTGATCAGGGTGTATTTCGACGCCTTGACCGAAGTGGGCCGGAAAGACGGTGATGTCATCGCTGAGCGGCAAAACACGTTCGTGGAGGCTGTGGTAGAGGTGATGGGCGTAGCCCTCGGCCTGATCAGCCAGGTCGGGGCGACCGACGCTCTCCAGAAACAGAGTGTCGCCCGTGAAGATCGCCTTGTCCCCCAACTGATACATCGTCGAGCCTTCGGTGTGACCCGGCACGCTCACCGACGACACTCGCAGGTCGACGCCGGGTTTGAGTTCAATCGACTTTCCGTCCACGAGAGGCTCGAAATCAAAGCAAAAAGGGTCAGCCGGGTTCAACCAAAGAGCGGCCCTGGTGGCAGCGGCGAGTTCACGGGCGCCGCTCAAGTGATCTGCATGTAGGTGAGTGTCGAAGACGTGGGTAATGCTCCAGCCGCAGTCGCGTGCGACTTTGAGATACTGATCGAGATCGCGAGAAGGGTCAATCACGACCGCGCGCTCGCCCGCGCCCACCATGTACGACAAACAGCCCTTGCCGCGGCGACGTATCTGGACGATGGTCGCACCTGCGAACTCACCGGACACGTGATCGTAGGTTGAGGACCACGACTCCATGCCGCCCACCAGCACCCGACTGGCAAGACCATGTTCGGCCAAGAGTCCGGCGCCCTGACGAGCTCTCGCCCCCTTGGCGCATACCACAACGAGGTCCTTCTCTCGCGGGATCCCGTCAACCATCGATTCCAGTAACGCGAGGGGAAAATTGTGGGCTCCTGGAATGCTCCAGGCCTCCACTTCGTCGGGCTCACGCACGTCTACGAGATAGAGACCGGTGTCGTCCAACTCTCTCGCAAGATCCTCTCCGCTGATGGTAGAAATCGTTATTTTTGCCACCTTTCCAGACTAGGCCGATTGTCGCTTCGAGGGGCGAGTGCCACGCGAGCGTGCCCAGCCCAGGACGTGAACTAAACCTCGAGCGCGAGGAGAGCGCCACGAATTCGAGGGATAGATTCAAGGTAAAACGGCGTCGCGGACATTGACGCAAAGCACATAGGGGATGAGGCGCGAATGTCAGTGAACGAAGTGAGCGTCAATGAAGCCTTCGAATTGCTCGACGGCGACGCGGTCCTGCTCGACGTGCGTCAAGAGGCGGAGTGGGAAGCGGGCCACGCGCCAATGGCGACGTTGATTCCCTTAGCGGAAGTGCCGGATCGCCTTGACGACTTGCCGAGAGACCGACTCATCATCTGCGCCTGTCGCTCAGGGGGGCGCTCGCTTCGCGCCGCTACCTTTCTCCAAGACAGCGGCTTTGACGTCGTTAACTTAAGTGGGGGCATGTTGGCGTGGTTCGCCGAAGACCTGCCGTTCGAAAGCGACAACGGCGACGCGACGATCGAGTGACACACATCCACGTCGTGTCGACGTCGATGCTCCCCCGGTGGAGATCGTTGGAAGAGACTTACGACACCAACTACGACCTAGTCGACGACTAGAGGCAGGGTCGAATCGGCGCTCCACTCGGTGAGTGAACCGTCGTAGAGCTTGACATCGTCACGACCGACGAGCGACAGCGCGAAGACGTCCACGGTCGCGGAGATGCCACCACCGCAGTAGGCGATCACCGGTCCGTCCTTCGCCGTCAACGGCGTTTCGAGGATGCGTCGCAACTCGTCTGGCTTGAGAAATCGACCCGTCGTTGCGTCGAGTAGTTCACCCGCCGGATAACTCAGCGACCCGGGGATTCGACCCGGCCGGCTGTAGGCGCCCGGGCCCTCGCCTCGAAAGGCTCGGGGCGTCAGTGCGTTTATCAGGCACACCACCCCGCCGTTCACGACGCGCACCACGTCGCCTTTGTCGGCCAACAGCTCGGGTCGCGGTATCGCGCGAAATTCATGTGGCGCGACGACGCTGACATCTGAGGTGATCGGTAGACCCGCACCGATCCAGGCGGTCAGTCCGCCGTCCAGGACGCGAACGTCATCAAAGCCGAAGTACCGCAACAACCACCACAACCGTGTGGCCCACATGGGTGACTCTTGGGCGTACACCACGACACTTGTGTCGGCACCAACACCGAGGGCCCCGACGCCCGAGGCGAAGCGTTCGGCGCTCGGGAGGGTGAAACGATACGGGGAGTCTGGATCGGACAACGCCCCCGGAACGTCGGCGAAGAGAGCGCCGGGAATGTGTCGTTCGTCAAAGGCGCTGCGCCCGCTCTCAACTTCGTAGGGTCCTCCATCAACTTTGCGACGTAGGAACGCCGTGGCGTCGAGGACGCGTAACGAAGGGGTCGAGAGCTCTTCGAAGAGTTCTGTCGATTGGATCAATGTGGCTGTGCTCACGTCGCTCCTGCCGCTCGAAGGACAAAGTTGACTAACTCCATTCGGATACGAAGAAGCAGAGTAACGCGCTAAGCGCGCAGCGCGAGGGCGCCACCGATCGCGACCACCGAGAGACCGGTCGGCCCACGTCGACGCCCTCGCATTACCGACTGACTTCTAAATCAACGCCTAGCTCGTCCAGCCGTCAGTAGCGGGACCGGTCGTCGCGGTGGCGGATCCGCCGGTGGCGACCACGCTGGTCAGCGACGGAAGCGAGAAATACGTGTTCTCGCACGCCGCTGGTGCGCTCAAGGTCATTGACGCGTCGTCGGTAAAGGTGACGGTCAACGTGCCACTCGCCGCTACGGTCAGTGGCGTCGTCAGCGTGTGGGTGCTACCCGACGTGGCCGTCGAGTAGTTCCATACCACGTCGCTCGGGGTCGCCGAGAGACAACCGGTCTGGGTGGCACTCAACGCCGACGTCGTGTAGCCGTTGGCGTAGGTGGTGTTCGCCGGCAGATTGACCGCCGTGATCGTGACCGGATAGGGGTTGGGGTTGGTGATGGTTGCCACCACGTCGCCGTTACCGCCCGGGTAGAGCTGATTCACGGCCGCGGGGCTTGCCACGGCGGTGATGGTCAAGTTCTGGACGGTAGCCGACTGGCCCTCAGCGGATGATCCCGCGCTCAGGCCGACGATCCAGTTCGTCGCGGCGAACGCTCCACCGCCGACGATGGCCATGCCGACGAGCGCCGAGAAGACCCTGCGCAGTCGCGTCCTGCGACGAGCCCGCAACCTCGAGATGTCCGCTTCCCTCTGCGGCACCGCCTGGGTCACGAATGACGTCGAATCGGGCATCACTCCATTGACGGCCATTTTGGTTTGACTTGTACGGATGAGCTTCATGTGGTACCTACTCTCATGTTCGGATGACAGTTCCACGTGTGGTCTTTCCCCAACGAGTCTTTGTCCTAACGACTGCGAGAGAGTTACCCTTGCGTGTTGTACAGCGCGTCTAAACAAGAAATTTAAACAAGAAATATCGTTCTAAACGCAAATCACACCCCGAGCAACCCAACGACAACATTCAAACAATTCAGAATGAGATTCCTACCGAACCAATCAATGACAACACCTTCCAGTCAAACGAAATGATGGAATACAAGTGACTTCTCGCGAATTACGGGTAAGTTGCATGGCTTTTCGTTCTGAGAGCGGAAATGAGGTTGGCGAGCTCGCCAAACTGTCGATTTCATTCGCGACGTAGCCGTCTGGGGCAGTCAAGGCCCTACGACTCGTAGAACCACTGCGCGTTATTGCCGACCTTCGGGTCTGAAGGCATTGACGCCCATGACCAGCGCCGCCGTCTCGCCGTATAAGTGCCCGACTTCGGGCGTGCACGGTGACGTGACGGCCAACTGGCAGTCCCAACGGGATTTGAACCCGTGTCTCCACCTTGAGAGGGTGATGTCCTAGGCCACTAGACGATGGGACCATGAAAGAGCCAACAGTGCTGTTACCTCATTCGCTCGGGGGCAAGGACTCGAACCCTGAATAACTGGACCAGAACCAGTTGTGTTGCCAATTACACCACCCCCGAAGGGCTGGGCAATCTTATCGGAGACGACTTGTCACTTGCCAGACGTCGCGCGCGCCCGCAGCGGTGTGGTGGTCCACGAACTGAGTCGTCCGTAGCCAACGATGCGTCCCACGCCAACTTCGAGGGTCTCTTTGAGGTAGTAACGCCACAGCTCATGCTTGATCGTCGGTGAGTTGCGCACGGGCGAAGGGTAGGGCGTGAGCCCTTGCGCGGTCGCAATAGCCATCGCCCGATACTCGTGAAAGGGATCGGTCACCGTGATCACCGTCTTGATGCGGTGCTCCTTTAATTTGGGCAGCACCGTCTCCACGTTCTGCCAGGTGTCGGACCCCGCGCCCTTTAAGACGCGATCAACCGGCACGCCTTGATCCTCCAGATACGTCGCCGAGACGCCTGCTTCGGTGTAGACGTCGCCCGGACGGCGACCACCGGTGACCGCGATCCACGGAGCACGTCCCGCTCGATAGAGCGTGAGAGCCTGGTCAAGACGCGCCGTTAACTCCGGCGACGCTTTGCCGTTATCTTCCGTGGTGCCAAAGACCAGGATCGCCTGGGCGTCCTTCGTCGTGTGCTGATGTCCTCGCCACCAGATCTGCAGAAAGGTGACGCCGAAGTAGAGAACGAACAACAACATCAACGCGCTCAGCACACGAAGAGTCCACTTGAAGAGACCAAATATCACGCGGATCTCGCGAGTGCGGCGCGCAGTCGCTGAATCGTCGTCTTTCGTCCGAGAACCTCGAGTGACTCAAAAAGCGGCGGCCCCACCAACGTGCCCGTTACGGCACAACGAATCGGCGCCTGTGCTTTGCGTAGCGCGAGGCCTTGAGATTCACCGAGCGCCGCCACGGTCTCGTGCAGGACGCTCGACTCCCATGTCGATAGTCGCTCGAAGGCCTGCACCGCGCCCTCGAGAACCGCTCTGCCCGAGGGGTCGTTGGTGATCACCTTGGCGAAACTGATCTCGTCTACGTGCGGTTCGTCGAGAAAGAAGAACTCGACCATGGCGGGAATCTCACCCAACGTCGCGACGCGCTCCTGGATGAACGGTGCTATGCGCTCGTACGTCGCGGCGCTGAACTGATCTTCGCGCCAGGAAGGCTCGCGGTCACTCGGACGCCACGGCGTGGACCAGGGACGCACCCAGGGCGCACTCGCCTTGATGAAATCCAAGAGGCTGAGCGCTCGAACGTACTCGCCGTTGATGTGCGTCAGTTTTTTTACGTCAAAGAACGCCGGCGAGTGCGAAACGTCCTCAAGGCGAAACTGCTCTATCAACGTTTCGAAGGGCACGATCTCCTCGTCCCCGCGTGGACTCCACCCGAGTAGCGCCAAATAGTTGACGAACGCGCTCGACAGGTAACCCTGGTCGCGGTAGCTCTCGGTCGCGACGCGATCGCGGCGCTTGGAGATCTTTTTTCGCTGTTCGTTTACGAGCAGAGGTAAGTGCGCGAACAATGGCAGTGCGATGTGGTCGTTCGTGGCCTCGTTGAGGGCCGCCCACAGCATCATCTGCTTGGGAGAGTTCGCCAAATGCTCCTCACCGCGAATGACGTGCGTGATCCGATCGTGACGATCGTCGGTCACGTTGGCGAGGTTGTAGAGCACAACACCCGAGGACCTCACCACGACGAAGTCCTCAATGAGACGATTCTCGAACTCAACGTCACCACGTATGAGATCGCGCACGATCGTGACGCCCTCACGAGGAGTGCGAAAGCGCAGGGCCGTGTGCTCGGCACGCTCGACGCCGCGATCGCGGCAGTAGCCGTCGTAGCCCGGGGGTGCGCCGGGGGGCTTACGCGCTTCGATCATCTCCAGCGTGCAGTCGCAGTAGTAGAGATAGCCCTTACGGCGCAGCGCCGCCGCCGTCGCTTCGTGGGCGGCTTCGGAGTCGCTCTGTCGAAAAGGACCTTCGTCGGGCGTAAAACCGAGCCAGGCCATCGCCGAGTTGATGCCCTCCACCCACTCTTCGCGGTTGCGCGTCTCGTCGGTGTCCTCGATGCGCAGGATAAAGACACCGTTCGGGTCCTGTCGAGCGATCAGCCAGTTAAAGAGAGCGGTTCGCGCCGTGCCCACGTGAAAGAGGCCGGTGGGCGAAGGCGCGAGCCGGACCCGTGGTCCGCTCATCGACTACTCCTCAATCGAAATGGCGCCGTTGGGGCAACTGGCGACCGCGAGTCGCAGCCGTTCGTCGAACTCCGATCCGGGGTTCTCGTTCAGTACGTAAAGGAAGCCGTCGTCGCGCACTTCGAAGACCTCGGGCGCGATGCCCATGCAGACGGCGTTCGACGTACAGAGGTCAAAATCAACGCTTACTCTCATCGGCACTCCTTTTTACTCATCGTAGTTGAGCCGGTTTCCTTGCGAACCACGGATTCCCACTGCCTATGCTCGAGCAGAGAAAGGACGGCTATGGAACGACGTTCACTCGGCTCCCTCGAGGTCTCCGAGGTGGGCCTGGGCTGTAACAACTTCGGCACTCGCCTCGACCAAGCTCGCGCCACGCTCGTCGTGAACGGCGCACTTGAGGCCGGTGTCAACTTTTTTGACACCGCCGACACCTACGGCGCCACTAATTCCGAGGTGTTCTTGGGCGAGGCGCTCGGCGCGCGACGACGCGATGTCGTCATCGCGACGAAGTTCGGCATGCCGATCGACGACACGCACTTTGGCGCCAAACCCGCCTACGTGCGCTCGGCCTGTGAAGACTCGCTTCGACGTCTTAACACCGACTGCATCGACCTCTATCAACTGCACTACCCCGACGAGACGGTGCCTATCGCCGAGACGCTCGGCGCCTTGCAAGAGTTGGTCGCCGAGGGCAAGGTGCGCGAGATTGGCTGCTCGAACTTCAACGCCCAACAGTTGCGTGACGCCAAGGCCGCCGCCGGAGAAGGCCCGTCGTTCGTTTCCGTGCAGAACCAGTTTTCGTTGCTCGATCGAAGCCCCGAGCGTGACGGCGTGCTCGCGACGTGTCAAGACCTCTCAATGAGCTTGCTGCCCTTTTACCCACTCGCCAACGGCCTACTCACCGGCAAGGTGCGACCCGGCGAGCCGCTGCTCGAAGGCACACGTCTCTCGAACATGCCCCCTGAACGCAGCGCGCACTGGTTGAGTGACGAGTTCCAGTTCCGTGTGGGCTCGCTGCTCGAGTACGCCGAGAGCATCAACGTACCGATCCTCTCACTCGCCTTTTCGTGGCTCCTCAGTCACCCCGTCGTTCCGTCGGTCATTGCGGGGGCCAGCTCGGCCGATCAGATCCGCGCCAACGTCGCCTCCGTAGCCGCCTTAAGCGACGAACAACTCGAAGAGCTGAGTCGATTGACGGACTAGCGACTCAGGACGCCTTGACGGCGGCCACGATTTTGGTCAGCGTATCCTTCGCGTCACCAAAGACCAGAGTCGTCTTGGGGTTGTAGAGCAGCTCGTTGTCGATGCCGGCGAATCCCGGTCGCATTGAGCGCTTTAAGAAGATGACGTTTTCGGCCAAGTCGGCGTGGATGATGGGCATGCCATAGATCGGCGAGCCGGGGTCGTTGACGGCGGCCGGGTTCACCGTGTCATTCGCGCCCACCACGAGCGCGACATCGGCCGTTTGGAGTTCGGAGTTCGCTTCGTCCATCTCGAGCAGTTCGTCGTAAGGCACGTTCGCCTCGGCGAGTAGCACGTTCATATGACCGGGCATACGTCCCGCCACCGGATGAATCGCGTAGAAGACCTTGATGCCGTTGCTCTCAAGTTCATCCGCTAACTCGCGCAGCACGTGCTGAGCCTGTGCCACCGCCAACCCGTAACCCGGAATGATGACCACCTTGCTGGCGTAGGTGAGAAGCACCGCGGCATCTTCCGGCGTGCCGGAGCGAACGCTTCTCCCTTCGACCGCACTCGCGCCGGTCGCGGTCACCTTCGAGCCGAAGGCCGAGAAGAGCACGTTGGAGAGGCTTCGACCCATGGCCTTGCTCATGAGGCGCGTGAGCAAGATACCAGAGGCGCCGACCAAGGTGCCGGCGATGATCAAGAGATTCGAACCGAGGGTGAAGCCTGACGCCGCAACGGCGAGTCCGGTAAAGGAGTTGAGCAGTGAGATCAACACCGGCACGTCGGCACCGCCAATGGGCAGGACAAAAGCGATACCGAGCACGAAGGCCACGATCAACAGCACCCAGAGCAGCGCCGCCGATCCGGTAATGAGAATCGTGACGATGAGCGCGAGCGCGACCAGCCCGATGAGCGCGTTGATGATCTGCTGAGCCGGGTACGTGACCGGTCGCCCGGTCATGAGCTCTTGGAGCTTCGCGAAAGCAATCGTCGAACCGGAAAAGGACACCGTGCCGATCAGAACCCCGAGTAGCACCTCCAAGGTCACGTAGGTCGCGGGACTGGTGGACTTGATGTGCACGAACTCGGTAATCGACACCAACGACGCTGCGCCACCGCCCACCCCGTTGAAGATGGCAACCAACTGGGGCATCGCGGTCATCTCGACGAAGCGCGCCGTAGGCACGGCGACGATCGCGCCGATCAACATCGCGAGCAGGATGAGATCCACGTGGTGTAGCGCGTGGCCGTCGACGTACTTAAAGAACGTCGCCACGATCGCTACGAGCATGCCAAAGGCCGCCACCATGTTGCCGCGTCGCGCGTGCTTGGGGCTACCGAGACCCTTCAACGCAACGAGGAAGGTCGTCGCTGAAAACAGGTAGAGAAGGTCAATCAGTGTTTCGCGACTCACGCGGTGTCCTCGGACTTCGTCTCGGGAGCCTTGGGCTTGCGGGCCTTGAACATTTCGAGCATGCGGTCCGTCACGACGAAGCCTCCGACAACATTCAGGGTCGCCAGGATGACGGCGAGGAATCCCAGCACCTCTTCTAAGTTCGTGTTGGCCGAGCCGAGAATAAGCATCGCGCCGACGATGATCACGCCGTGAATCGCGTTGGAGCCACTCATTAGGGGCGTGTGCAGAATGCTCGGGACCTTCGAGATGATTTCCGTACCGACGAAGGCCGTCAGCACTAAGACCGTGGCGAACTGCAGCAGGGTGTTCACGTCGCGCTCTCCTTGGTTTCAGGCGTCAGAGTTATCGGCGCGACACCGAGCGCCCCGGCGGTTGCCACGTTGCTAATCCCACCCGCTCGCGCGATGGTGACGCCAATTACGATCTCGTCGCTCCAGTCGGGGTTCAGTTCGCCTTTTGAGCCAAAGAGACCGAGCAGCTTCAACACGTTGTTGGCGTAGAGAAAACTGGCGTGCGTGCCCATCTCGGCCGGCGGATTGGCGAGGCCCACGATGCCAACGCCGTGGTGCTCGATCACCTCGCCCACTTTGGTCAACTCGCAGTTCCCGCCGCCGTCGGCCGCCATGTCGATGATGAGCGATCCTTCCGCCATGGCCTCGACCATGGCCGTCGTCACCAGGATCGGCGCCTTTCGACCGGGCACCGCCGCCGTGGTGATGACCACGTCGGACGAGGCGACCTCACTCGTGAGAGCGGCCTGTTGTTGCAGGCGCTCTTCGTCGGTGAGTTCTCGCGCGTAGCCGCCCGCGGCGTCGGCCGTCACGCCAAGTTGCACGAAGGTGGCGCCGGCCGACTCGGCCTCTTCTTTCGCGGCGCTGCGCACGTCGTAGGCGCGAACCCGCGCCCCGAGGCGCTTCGCCGTGGCAATGGACTGCAGGCCGGCGACGCCGACACCCATCACCAACACTTTCGCCGGACGAATCGTGCCGGCCGCGGTCGTGAGAAGCGGGAAGAAGCGATCCAGATACGTGGCGCCAGCCAACGCCGCGCGATAGCCCGACACCGTGGACTGCGAGGACAGCGCGTCCATGTACTGCGCCCGCGAGATTCGCGGCAACAGGTCAAAGGAGAGCACCGTCACGTGGCGATCGTTCAGGGCCTTTACTACGTCGAGTGACAAGAGAGGAGAGAGAAACGAAAGGTGTAGCGAACCCTTTGGCAGTCGCGCCACTTCTTCGAGAGAGGGAGCGTTGACGCGAAGATTCACGTCGCCCGAGGCGGCTTCGACCACGGTGGCGCCACCGGCGCCATAGCTCTCGTCGTCGTAGTGAGCGAGATGGCCGGCAGCGCTTTCAACGTCCACCTGCCAGCCGTCGGCGACCAGGGTCTTCACCGCATCGGGCGTCAGTGCGACACGGGTTTCACCGGGGCGCGACTCTTTAAAGACCGCAATTTTCATCACCTTGTTCTAGCAGTCGCCACCACTGCGCTTTGAGATGCGGCGGTCACTTTGAGCAGAAGTCGATCACCGCGCGACTAAGTTCGTGCGGCGCTTCGAGCGGCACCCAATGACCGAATCCTTCGAGGCGCAGATACTCAAATCCGCTCGCGCAGTATGACGCTGAGTTCGTCATTTGACGTTCGGTGAGAGCGAAGTCGCCGCTGGACCAGATACCGAGCACCGGAACACTCACCGGCGGCAAGGTCGGCGGGTCGACCACGAAAGCGTTGGGTGCGACGTTTGCGCGATACCACTTGAGATGCGCCTCCATCTGCCCGTCGCGCTCGAGCTCGGTTATCACTGCCTCGACGCGGGGATGCCCAGTCCAGCGGCGCATGGCTTGGTAGTCGTTCTTTCGCAGAAAAGCCTCACCGACGCCTTCGTAGGAAAAGAGCAACATGTACCAGCTCTTGATTTGTTGCTCGAGCCCCGCGGTGCGAAGCGACGAGGGGTGACCGACCGACACGACCACGATTCGTTCGACCAGATCGGGGCGCGTCAGCGCCACGCCCCACGCCAGCGCCGCTCCCCAGTCGTGGCCGACGACGGTGAACTTCTCCACACCAAGTGCCTCGACGATATTCGCGATGTCGCCAATGAGGTGGTGCATGGCATAACTGGTGAGCTCCGCCGGCTTGTCGCTCTGGCCGCAGCCGCGCAGGTCGGGGACCGCGACACGGTAACCAGCCGCGACCAGGTCGGGCGTCACCTCGTCCCACATGATTGACGTATCCGGCCAGCCGTGCAGGAGAAGAATGACAGGCCCCTCGCCCTGCACGAAGACCTCTAGGCGCACGTCGCCGTTTACAACGGTGAGTTGTTCCACCACGAGACCGTACACCGACGGAGTAGAACGAGGCCATGGAAACTTTTATTGCGAACGTCACATCACCGGTCGGTCCGTGGGGAGTGGAAGGTACGGCCGAAGCCGTGACCGCTGTCTACCTTCCGACAGAGCGCCATCGCGCCTCGAAGGGCACACCGCCTCGCGCGGTAGCGCGCGCCGTCAAACAACTCGAGGAGTACTTCGAAGGCAAACGCACGAACTTCGACGTACCTTTGGCACCAGTTGAGACCACTGACTTTCAGCGCGACGTCTGGGACGCCCTCATTGAAATTCCGTATGGCGAAGTTCGCACCTACAGCGAGGTAGCCGACAGCGTCGAACGGCCACGCGCGTCGCGCGCCGTGGGCAACGCCAACCACGCGAACCCCTGGCCGATCTTTGTGCCGTGTCACCGCGTGGTCTCCACGACGGGGCTCGGCGGCTACGGCGGTGGCGACGAGGTGAAGCGCTACCTACTCGAACTTGAAGGCGTGCACTACTAGTCATTCTCGGGCGGGAGCAGCGTCACCTGTCGAACCTTGGTCGCGACGAGTTTGCCATTATCAAGGTGTGTCGCCACGAGACGGCGCGCGGCGCGCCAGGCGGTCCAGAACAACAACAGTGACAGCGGCACCTCGGCGAAGATTGCGAGGAGCAAACTCTGTAAGAAGTCACCCTGGCGGGCGGTGGTCACGTCGAACCAGGCATCGACGAGAAGAAGCGTCGCCAAAACGATGGCGAAGAGGATGAGCACCGCGCGTTGTCGCCACGCGGCCCACGCCGTGGCGAAGAGCATCGCGATTTCGCCCACGTCGAGTCCGACCCAGGCCAGGACCCAGTGATTCGCCACGTAGTGACGTGGCAACGTCCAGCCCAGGTAGATGGCCCAGAGGACCTCGGCGATGGCGGCGACAGTGAGAAAGAGCAGTAGTCGTTCGCGTGTGCTTCGCAACGCGTGCCGACGGGCCACGTGACTAGCGCGCTACCGGTACCGGATTGGCCAGCGCCTCGAACATCAACTTCGTGCCCTCGGCCAGCGCGTCGCGCTCGACGTCACTCAACACGTCAAAGCAACTGGCGACCGCGTCACTGGTCAACTCTTCCGCTCGACGCTTCTTCGCCGCGAGGTCTTCGGTCACCTCGGGCGCGTCTTCTTCCTTGAAACCGTGCCACTTAAACACAGCGGGGTCTTGGAGATAGCACGCCTCTACGGGATCGAGTCCTGCCTCGCTCACCGCAAGGATATGCACGCCACCGCGTAACTCGCGCAGGAGAATTGTCCCGAGGTACGCCGCGTGCACCGGGTCCTTTGGTGCAGGGTGGCGCTTGTAACCGTCAACCAGCGGACAGATGCCATCAGGCTCGGCGTTGACGACCTTACGCGCGGCCGCCGCGAAGGCGGCGAGCAGCGCCGGGTCAATCGCGCCAAAGGTTCGATCGGCAAAGGCGTAAGCCGCTTGAAGGTGCGCCCCCGCCACGACCACGGGGTCAGCCTTTACTTTCGCGTTCGTCCAGAGAAAGTCGATCGTCGAGGGATCGAAAAACGTGAAAGCGTCAAAGACCGTCTTGGTGTCGACGTCGCCTAACACACCGCCGCGGCCGAGTCCGTAGAACTCGACCGAGTTGAGTCCGTGCTCTCGACCCTGCTCTTTCGTGAGCGGATCAAAGTAAAAACTCATGCCGAGAACCTGTATCGGATCGGCCGTGACCTCAGAAAGCTCCCGTGGATTCATGGAGTCGACTCTAGATCCGTGCGACGCGGTCCCATACGGCGCTCGCCGTCGCGACGAACTCGCAACTCGATGCGCGAACCGCTAGGAACGTCCACGAACCTCGCCGAGCCGCCGTGGCGCAGCGCGATCTCAGTCACGATCGCCAGACCCAGGCCGGTCCCGCCAGAGCGGCGTGAGCGCGCCGAGTCGGCTCTGGTGAATCGCTCGAAGAATCGCGCGCTATCGGCAACGTCAATTCCTTCACCGTCGTCGCTGATGACGATGACGGCCTCATCACCTTCAAAGTGCGAGTCAAAACGCAGTTCGCTCTGGGCGTAGCGCATCGCGTTGTCCACCACGTTGCGAATCATGCGCTTAAACATGGTCGGGTCACCAAAGACGCGCGTCGGTTTCACCGCTGACGTGTCGACACTCAGCTCACTGATCGAGCGAACCCGCGACGCCTCCTCGTAGAGCAAGTCGTCAAAGTCCACTTCGACGCGTTCGGTGTCGACGTGGTCCTCATCGTGACGGGCAAGCCAGAAGAGGTCACCAATGATGGCGTCTAGGCGACGACCTTCGCGCACGATGACCTCCGCCACGCTGGGCCAGTCGGCGTTGTCGGGATCACCAGTCGCCCGCTCCGTCGTCGCCAGCAGCGTGGTCAAGGGACTTCGCAGTTCGTGGCTCGCGTTCGAGACGAACTCCTGCTGGAAGCGAGAGGCCGCCTCTAGGCGATCGAGCATCTCGTTCACCGTTCTCGCCATGCGCGCGATCTCGTCGTCGCCGCCGGTGACGGGCACGCGTTGGGTGAGGTCTTGTGCGGCGATGGCGTCGACGCGTCGACGTATCGCCTCGACGGGCGCGAGCGCGAGACCGATGCCCAGCCAGATGAGTCCGCCCGACATCAAGAGTAGGAGCGGGAAGGAGATGAGAAGACTCGCGAGCAGGACTCGCACACTGTGTTGAATCGGCCCGCCGTAGACGAAGCCGAAGATGAGACCGGGACCTCGCTTGGTGGCGATCGTGGCCACCTGGCCGCTGCTCAACTCCGCGAGGGTGGAATCGGTGTTGGCGTTGTGAATGAAGGTGAGGCCCAGGCCGCTGCCCGTCGAAAAATCGGGTATGGAGCGAGCCAGCACCGGGGCGTTCTCAATGGCCGAACTCGCCGCCCACACTTTCGTGCCGGAAGCGTTCGTGACCTGGACCACGATGTCGCCTTGGGTGGAGAGCACCACGACGCGATAGACCGGCTTGGTCGCAGAGGCGAATCGCATCTGGGTCTGTTCCATCACTTCGTCGATTTGTGTGGACGCTTGGCCCAGCAGTGACCGGTGCACCAGGTTGACCAGCGCGATCCCAGTGAAGGTCAAAATCACGGCGATGGCGAGGACGAAAATTACGGTGAGGCGCGCTCTGATCGAGAGCTGGCGCTTCTCGGCCATTAGGCCCCGCGCGCGCTGTAGCCAAAGCCTCGCACGGTGCGGATGACGGAGGGGTGTTCCGCGACGTCAATCTTCTTGCGCAGGTAGCCCACGTAGACCTCGACGATGTTCTCGTCGCCGTCGAAGTCGCTCCCCCATACGACCGAGAGGATCTCCGCCTTAGAGAGCGTGGAGTTCGAGTGGCTCATGAGGTACTCCAACAGTGAAAACTCGCGCGGGGTCAACGTGACGTCGCGTCCGTGCGAGGACACGTGGCGACTCACGGGGTCGAGCGTGACGGCGCCCACGTTGAGCTGTTGAGGTCGACCGCGCTCTTGGCGTCGCAGCAGCGCGTGGATGCGCGCCATCAACACCGAACGTTCGAAGGGTTTGCGCAAGAAGTCATCGGCGCCTACGTCGAGTCCCTCGACCTCGTCCCACTCACCCTCTTTGGCCGTGAGCATCAGTAACGGCGTCTGCACGCCCGCCGCGCGCAGGTCTTGACAGACGCGAAATCCGCTTCGCTTAGGCAACATGATGTCCAGCACAATGACGTCGTAGTTTCCGTGAAGGGCCTCTTCGAGCCCGCTGTCGCCGTCGTGGCACTGCACGACGGTGAATCCCTCGTCGACGAGAAGTCCCGCCACCGCGCCGGCGAGGTCCTGATCGTCTTCTACAAAGAGCACCCTGCGAGATTCATCGCTCATTCCAAATAGAGGTTACCGTTGCTCTCTTCGACGATTTTCAGTTTGGTCAGTCCACGAGTCGCCGGGCCCTGGATGACGTGACCGTTGCTCACTTCGAACTCCGATCCGTGGCAGGGACAGACGATGATCTTGTTCGAAGCGGAATATCCCACCGTGCAGCCCATGTGCGGACAGACGGCGTTGTACGCGACGAACTTGCCGCTAAAGGTGTGAATCACGATACCCGGATCGTCGTTCGAAGGAATCGTGAAAGCCGCCGCCGAGTTGTTAGGGATCTGACTAGCCGAACCGAGGAGCGAACTACCTTCGCCTGTCGACGTCGACTTCGATAGGGAGAGCTCGCGCGTCGACTTCGGCTTTGGGGCATCGCCGATCAACTGGCCGGTGTCGGCGACGGCACCGCCGAGCAAGAGCACCGAGACGCCAGCGGCCGCGGCGAGCGTGCCGCCCATGATCAACGAGCGTCGATCGACGTCGTCGATCGTTCCGCGAGTCACGAGCGGCGCTCGACCGCCGAGCAGCACGGGACACACGGCCGCGTCACAGTCGAGTCCGCCTCGAGCGCTGCACGCTCCTTCGACGTAGTTGCCACATATCGCTTGCACCGTCGCGAAGGGAATCGCCACCAGTTCCGGCGACGGTTGGCCCGCTTTTCGCGCCAAGCGCTTCGCGATCCACGCGTCGAGCGAGAGTCGCGTACCTCCCCCCGCAATGATGAGCGGCGTCCAGGCGAAGAGGAACACGATGTCGGCGCCCGTGAAATACGGCGACGCGTGAAAGCTGACGGTGAGAAAGAGACTGAGCGAGAGAAGTAGACCGCAGAACGCCGCGACCCGCGTCCAAAGTCCGAGGAGCGTTCCTAGCCCAATGGCCACTTCGCCAAAGGCGATGACGAGTCCAACCGGCTTGGCGATGCTCTCAAGGTGCGTGAGCACAGCGTGGATCGGACTCGTGTGCGCCGCCGCGATCAACTGTGACTGAATGGAGATAAGACTCTTTCGGTTGAAGAAGTTCGGATTGGCCAACTTCTCCAGGCCGGCGTAAAGAAACGTGACGCCGATGAAGGCGCGCAGGGGAACGAGAGCCCACTCGCTGAGCGCCCACGCACGAACCGGCGCACGAAAGGGCAGACGCCGCTCCCTTCGACTCGGCGAAGGGAGCGGAGATGGAGAACTCATCGTTCCATCGTGGCACAGGGTCGTTGTCGCGTATCTAGCGCCAGTTGACTCTTATTGAAGGTTTATCCACAACAATGGAGACGTGATCAGCGCTTCGATCGTTTCGTATCTCGTTGGGAGGATTCAAGACCTACCCGGCGCACTCGTCTACGGCCTCGTGGTGCTACTCGTCTTCAGCGAGACCGCCCTCTTCGTCGGCTTCATCCTGCCCGGAGAGATCGCCGTCATTGTGGCCGGCGTCGTGGCGAGCAAAGGTCACGTGAACGTCGTCACGCTCTGCGTGCTGGTGGTGGTCGCGGCGATCGCCGGCGACTCGGTGGGCTACGAAGTTGGTCGTCGCTACGGCGAGCGCCTCTTGACGTTGCCGATCATTCACAAACGACGCGCCGCCATTGAACGCTCCCTAGAGGGGCTGCGCCGTCGCGGGTCAATCTACGTCTTTGTCGGGCGCTTCACCGCGTTGCTGCGCGCGATCATGCCGGGTCTCGCGGGAATGAGTCCCATGTCGTACCGGCGTTTTCTGGTGGCCAACGCCTCGGGTGCTCTGGTGTGGGGTGTCTCGTACACGCTTCTCGGTTACTTCGCCGGCAGCGCGCTTGATTCGATCGAGCGCTACTCGGGGTGGGCCGGCGCCGCGGTACTCATTCTCGTCGTCGCTTTTGTCGTGGGTCTTCACTTCGCCAAGAAGCGTGGTGAACGAATCCTCGAAGCGAGACTGCAAGCGGGTCTGCCGAACGACGACTCAGCGCAGGGCGCTCAGTAACTCGTCGTTCGCGCTCACTCGCCACTCGTGCGCGTGTTGGACGAGCAGTCCGGTGCCGACGCACGTCGGGCCGCTGCCGCGCAAGAGTGATCGCACGTAGAGTTCTTCAACGTTCGGGGCGTTTCGCGCACTGACGATAACTTCCGGTGCCGCGTCGAGACTTACGACGGCGCTCGTTCGCACCAGTCGTGGTCCGACCACGTCATCCTCAGCGAGCGAGGCCGCGATGCTCTCGATCTGCGCGTAGGCGAAGCTCGCGTCTTTGAGCGCACTGGTGCGCCACGGCGGAGCGGTGCCGAGAAGAAATCCACTCGTCACCAACTCCTGGGGCTGAGTGAATATCACAAAGCCCGTCGCGTCGTCGGCGAAGACCTCGACCACGCGCCGCGTATGCGCCAGCACGTGAGGGACGACCCAGGGCAACAGCCACGCCTCGAGACCCAACCATGACGGCCAGACGCCGTCGACGATTGCAATAGTTACGCCAAGACCGAGCGAGTGCGCGTGGTGCACCACCTCGCCATAGCGACCAAGCGCAGCGTGATCGATCTCACCCTCGCGCGGCTCGACGCGCGCCCACTCAAGCGAGAGTCGAACGCCGTCAAAGCCGAGCGTCGGCACGAAGTCGAGGACCTTTTCGTAGTCGTGCCACAGGTCGTCCGCGGCGCCGGGACCCGAGTGACGACCCAACGCGATGGTGGGCGAATAACACGTCATCAGTTCACCCGCACGATCGAATCCGCCCTCGACGGCGTACCCCTCCAGCGTTACGAAGAGGCGCGCGCGCTCGGTCATCGCGCCAGTTTCGCACGCGCGCGAAGAAGCACGGTCCACTAGCGTTTCGAGCGATGCCCGATGGGGCCGTCCAAAGGAGACCTATGGCTGACGAAGTACTGCGCGAACGACGCGGACACGTTGAGGTTCTCACGATCAACCGACCCGAAGCGCGCAACGCCATCAACCGGTCCACCGCCATCGCCCTCGGCGACGCGCTCGATGACTGCGAAGCCGACGACGACGTCTGGGTCGTCGTACTGACCGCCAGTGGCGACAAGGCGTTCTCCGCTGGCATGGACCTGAAGGCCTTCGCGGCCGGTGAGTTCCCCATTACCGAAAAAGGCTTTGGTGGACTGACCAAGCGAGACTTTTCCAAGCCCCTCATCGCGGCTGCCAACGGCTCCGCGCTTGCCGGCGGCTTCGAGATGATGATCAGCTGCGACATGGTCGTAGCGGCCGAGCACGCTAAATTCGGCCTCCCCGAAGCCTCACGCGGACTCGTGGCGGGCGCCGGCGGGCTCATTCGACTGCCCAAGCGCGTGCCACTCACCATCGCCTACGAGATGGCTCTTACGGCCGACCCTATTGACGCGGATCGCGCGTACGAACTCGGTCTCGTGAATCGCGTCGTTCCGGGCGATCAAGTTCTCGACGTCGCCGTGGCGCTCGCCGAGCGGGTGGCCAGGAATGCGCCGTTGGCCGTGCGCACGTCAAAAGAGGTCATGCGCCGCTCGTTGGATCTCACCGAAGCCGAATCGTGGGAGGCGAGCGACGAGGCCTTCGCCATGATCGGACGTAGCGCCGACGCCATGGAAGGGGCCGTCGCCTTCGCCGAGAAGCGCGAGCCGAACTGGCAGGGCAAGTAGTTACTGCTTCGTCAGTGAAGGTGGTACACGAGAGCGGAAGCCGCCGCCGCGCCCACCACCACGACCGGAAAGGGCGCCTTCGCCAGCAACAAGCCCAGCGCGACGGCGAGCCCGGCGAGACGATGGTCGACCACGACACTGGTCTTCTCGACGAGGCCTTCGGCCATCACGAGGGCGCTCAGGAGTGAGATCGGAATAAGTGCGTTCACGTGTTGAAGACGTGGGTGCGCGAGCCAACCTTCGGGCACGTAGTAGCCGAGGAGTTTGATGCCAAAGCACAACGCGCTCGTCGCGCCGAGAACGATCCACGCGGTGGTCGGACTCATCGCTCCGCCCAACCAAAGACAATGGCCACGAGCACGCTCGCGATAATTGGTAGTCCCGCCGGCAGCCACGGCGTCACCACCAAGGCGAACGCCATAGAGACCACCGCCACGACGCGCAGAAACGCGCTAGTCAGTCGCGGCCAGAGCAGTCCGAGAAATGCGGCGGGCACCGCCGCGTCAAGACCCCACGACGCGGGATTACCCAACGCCTTGGCGCCGAGCGCACCGAGCAACGTGAAGAGGTTCCAGAAGAGAAAGACACCCGATCCCGTGACCCAAAACCCGAGACGCATCGCGTGGGCGCCTCTTCGCGACTGGGCGAGGGCGACGCCCGTTGACTCGTCAATGGTTATGTGTGCGGCCGCCACTCGGCGAAGACCCTTGGCGCGCACGACCGGCGCCATCTGAATTCCATAGAGGGCGTTACGAGTACCGAGCAACGACGCCGCCACGACGGCACTCGCGGCGCCGCCCCCGGCGGCTATCACGCCCACCGCGGCGAACTGGCTGGCACCAGTAAAGGTGAGAAGCGAAAACAGGCAGGTCTGCAGCACGGTGAAGCCCGCGGCAATGCCGGCCGCGCCAAAGGCCACACCGTACGCGCCCACGGTGAGAGCGACGCTGAGCGCGTCACGAACTGTCTGGCGGCGCTCAGTCGTCACCCGGTCATTCTTATCGACGCTAATTAGAGCCATTTGCGGCGCCGTCGCGATCCCGCGTGGAGCGCACTACTGTTATTTGTAAGCACGTCAAAGGAGAAGACCGTGTTCTTTGGTGATATTTTCGGACCGGATCTCTTGGTAGTGGTCATTGTGGTCGCCGTGCTCATCTTTGGCGGAGCCGCCATTCCGAAGCTCGCCCGAAACTTGGGCTCAGCCAAGACCGAGTTTGAAAAAGGTTTAAAGGAAGGCAAGACGGGTAACGCCTCGGCCACCGACACGACCGAAACGAAAGCGCCCGAGACCGACAAGTAGTCCCGAGTGGACATCGCTGAACTCGCCGATCGCCTCTGGCGCGGCGAAGAACCAACCCAGCAGGCCAATCCGTTGGGCCGTGGGGGCCACCTCGCCGAGATAACCGACGGCGTCGTCTTCATGCCCAATTTTGGCAACTGCAGTGCCTTTGACACGGACGACGGCGTCGTTATGGTCGACACCGGCTCCATCATCACCGCGCGGAAGGTCCATGAAGAGATCCGCTCGTGGAGCTCAAAGCCACTGCATAGCGCGATCTTCTCGCACGGTCACATCGACCACGTCTTTGGCGTCGGCCCCTTCGATGAAGAAGCCACGACCAACCATTGGCGGCGACCTCACGTCATTGCTCACCAACATTTGCCACGTCGCTTCGAGCGCTACGTCATGACCGCCGGCTACAACCAAATCATCAATCGCCGCCAGTTCGCCGTGTCGAACCTCGAGTGGCCCCTCGAGTATCGCTTTCCCGATGAGACGTACGAACTCGAGCACGATTTCAATGTGGGTTCGAGTGCCTTTCACCTTCAACACGAAAAGGGCGAAACGGACGACGCGACCGTGACCTGGCTGGCCGAAAAGTCCGTGCTCTGTTCGGGCGATCTCTTCATCTGGAACAGCCCCAACGCCGGCAATCCCCAGAAGGTGCAGCGCTACCCCCTCGAATGGGCGCAGGCCCTTCGGCGCATGGCCGCCCTCGAGGCGCAGTATCTACTGCCCGGTCACGGTCTGCCCATCTTCGGAAGAGATCGCATCTATCAAGCGCTGAGCGAGACCGCGGAGTACTTAGAGAGCCTCGTTGCTCAGACCCTCGCGTTGATGAACGAAGGAGCTCGTCTGAGCGACACCATTTCGAGCGTGCGTGCGCCGAGTCATCTCACCGATCGGCCGTATCTTCAGCCCTTCTACGACGAGCCGGAGTTCATCGTGCGCAACATCTGGCGACTCTATGGAGGATGGTGGGACGGCAATCCGGCGAACCTCCGACCGGCGAATGACCGCCGCGTAGCCAGCGAACTCTGCGCACTGGCCGGAGGATCGTTCGCACTTGCGTCGCGCGCCGAAGCACTCCTTGAAGAGGGCTCTGATGAGGCACTTCGACTGGCCGGACACTTAGCCGAGATGGCCTGGCTGGCGACGCCTGACGATGTTGGCGTACAGGGCGTGCGCCAGCGCGTCTTTAACGCGTTAGCGGCGAACGCCACCTCCACCATGTCGCGCGGCGTCTTTCGCTGGGCCGAACGCGAGACGACCGGCCAAGAGTTCTAGAGAGAGTGTTTCACCGACGTGAATACGCGTCGCACACACGCGCGAGCGGGATAACTGACCATAAAATTTGAGTAAGGTTTCGAGAGTGGAACCACCGGCCCTGCCCCCTCAGGGAGTCTCAGAACGCACTCGGCGTTGGCGTCGCGTGCGCCGAATCGCGGTGCTCCCCATTGCGGCCCTGGCACTCGCTGGCTGTTCCGCGTCGAGCGTGACGGGCATCGGAGCGTCGCCGGGTGCCACCACCAGTTCCAAGTCGGTGTATCACCTCTGGCAGGGCTTCACCGTGGGCGCATTTATCGTCGGCACCCTAACGACGGTGCTGATCGTCTGGGCGGTTATCTTCTACCGCCGCAAGAGCGATCACATCCCCAAGCAGAGTCAGTACAACCTCCCCCTCGAGTGGACCTACACAATCATCCCAATTCTTATCGTGATCGGGCTCTTCGTCGCGACGATGGTCGTGGAAAACAAAGAAGAGGCGCTGCCTAGGACGAACGTCACCATCAACGTGAACGCCTTCCAGTGGGGCTGGAAGTTTCTCTACCCCGGTAAGGATGTGGTCGTCGTCGGTTCGACCACCGAAGACCCCGAAATGGTGATGCCGGTCAACGAAAACGTGCATATCAATCTCACTTCCTCAGACGTCATTCACGGTTTCTACGTGCACAACTTCAACTTCTCGCGCTACGCCTTGCCCGGGGTCCTGAACCAGTTCACGCTGCGCGCCGTCGACACGGGGACGTATCACGGACAGTGCACGCAACTCTGCGGCCTCTATCACTCACTTATGGTCTTTAGGGTTGAGGTCGTCTCGCAGCCGGCGTACGCGGCCTGGCTCAAGGCCAACTACAACCCCGCCGCGGCGCAAGCGGCGCAGACCGCCCTCAACCAGCAGATCTCGTCTATCGTGCCGACCAAGATCGATAAGAGCAAAGGGAACAACTGATGACCGACGTCCTCAATCCGCCGGTCGCCGCTGAGTCACACGAACCCGAACACGGCGTAGAAGAGCACCACGGGCCGACGGGAATCTTGAAGTGGATGACCTCCACCGACCACAAAGTGATCGGCATGTCCTACACCGTCACCTCGGTCATCATGATGATCATCGGTGGCATCTTCGCGGAGATCATTCGCGCCCAACTCACAACACCCAATAACAGCCTCGTTTCCTTGGCGCAGTACAACGAACTCTTCACCATGCACGGTTCAGTGATGATCTACCTCTTCATGGGACCCTTCGCCTTTGGCGCGCTCGCCAATATCATCGTGCCCATCCAAATCGGTGCGCCGGACATGGCCTTTCCGCGTCTCAACGCGTTGAGTTACTGGCTCTATCTCATGGGTTCGATGACTCTGCTCTCGGGTTTCTTCGTCGCCGGTGGCGCGGCGAGCTTCGGCTGGGTCGCCTACGCACCACTGTCGAACTCGATCAACACCCCCGGCGCCGGGGCCGACCTGTGGATCGGCGGACTGCTGCTCACGGGATTCTCGGCGATCTTCACCGGCGTCAATCTCACGGCCACGATCTTCTACTTACGCGCGCCGGGCATGACCATGTTCCGTATGCCGATCTTCACTTGGAATCTTCTGATCACCGCGATCTTGATACTGCTCGCCTTCCCGGTGCTGACCGCGGGCCTCATCATGCTCTACTGCGACCGACACTTCGGCACGCATATCTTCTCGGTCGCGGGAGGCGGCGTACCGGTGCTCTGGCAGAATATTTTCTGGTTCTGGGGTCATCCCGAGGTCTATATCTTGGCCCTGCCGGTCTTCGGCATGGTGACCGAAATCATCGCAGTCTTCTCGCGTAAGCCCGTCTTTGGTTACAAGGGGATGGTGTTTGCAACGCTCACCATCGGTGCGCTCTCACTGGGCGTGTGGGCGCACCACATGTTCACCACGGGCGTCGTGTTGCTTCCCTTCTTTTCGATCATGAGTCTCCTAATCGCCGTTCCGACGGGTATCAAGATGTTCAACTGGATCGGCACGATGTGGCGAGGGGAGATCTGGTTCTCGACGGCGATGCTGATGGCGATAGGCTTTCTCTTTACGTTCCTCGTCGGCGGCATCACGGGCATCTACCTGGCCAGTCCGCCGCTCGACTTCTTCACCCACGACACCTACTTCGTGGTCGCGCACTTTCACTCGGTGGTGATGGCCTTGATGATGGGCGCCATGGGTGCGCTCTACTACTGGGGCCCGAAGGTTACGGGTTATCTCTTGAATGAGACCATCGGCAAGATCCAGTTCTGGTTCCTCTTCATCGGCACGCAGGTCTTTACCTTCCCGATGTACCTACTCGGACTGCGCGGTATGCCTCGACGCATCGCGATCTATCCACTCCACGCCTCGTGGCAGTCGCTGAATGACTGGGCCTCGGTCGGCGCGTTGCTGATTGGGGTCTCGACAGTCGCCTTCCTGGTCAACATCGCCTACAGCTGGAAGAAGTACCCGGCCGGCGACAACCCCTGGGACGGCCACACACTCGAGTGGTTCACCACCTCACCGCCTCCACATCACAACTTCTATCGACTCCCCCAGATCCGCTCGGAACGTCCGACCTGGGACTACAACCACCCCGGTCATCAGGCCTCTGCCCACGGACACGCCAGCGACGTCACCCCGGAAAAAGAGCCGGCCTCGTGAAGACGGAATCGCGAGTACTCATCGGTCTCGGCACGTTCTTCGGCCTGATGTGCCTCGTCTACTGGCTCTGGTCGAAAGAGCAGGGCGGCAGCGTCATGATGTTCGCGGGCATGCTGCTGTGCTTCGTTCCAGGTAGCTACTACTTCTGGTGGAGTAAGCGCATGAAGCCCCGCGCCGAAGACGACCCGAACGCCACGCAGGCCCAAGGTGCGGGCGTCGTCGGAACGTTTCCCGGTACGTCGATCTGGCCCTTCACGCTCGGCATGGGCGCGTTCTTCGTCGTGTTGGCTCTCGTCTTTGGCATTTGGTTCTTAGTACCGGGGCTTGGACTCGTTGGGTGGGCACTGTTTGGGGGTACCGCTGAAGGTCGTCGTGGCGGTAAGCACTAGGGAGTTTGTCGCGACGACTCATCGGACATCGTTTGACACATTCAAGCGTTTTGTCGTGCGTTTTACGTCTTAGGCGACGTGAGGGGCCTGCCTAGTATGGATCTGCGGTACCCGGGGGAATACAACGAGGAGAGCCAGTGACGGCCCTAGAGAGTTCGACGAAAGTTCAACTAGGGGGTACGCGCGGAGGTCCCGACCAGGCGACCCTTCGTCAAGATCGCTGGTGGATCCAGCCTCTGGTGACGGTCTCTATTCTCACCGCCTTTGTCATCTACTCCTCGTGGGCGGCCTTTCAAAACAAGTACTACTACGTCGGGGCGAACGTGCACCGCGATCTCATCTCGCCCTTCTACTCGCCGTGCATTGGCGGAACCTGTGTGCCGGGCGCCAAATTTGCCTTCACCTGGAGTGCCTGGACCCTCTCGCCCGCGCTGCTGATCCTGATCTTCCCCTTGGGTTTTCGCCTCACCTGCTACTACTACCGGCGTAGCTACTACCGGGCCTTTTGGTGGTCACCGCCTAGCTGCGCGGTCGCTGACGCGCACGGCCGCTACTCGGGCGAGACGCGCTTCCCGCTGCTCATGCAGAACGCGCACCGCTACTTCTTCTACGCCGGACTCGTCTTTAACGTGCTGCTCACCTACGACGCGGTGCTCGCTTTTCATCAGCCCGGTCTCGGCTGGGGCGTGACCGTGGGCACCATTGTCTTGACGCTGAACGCAACATTGCTCTGGCTCTACACGCTCTCGTGTCACGCCTGTCGCCACCTCTGCGGCGGACAGGTGAAGAGCTTCAAGGCGCACCCGTTGCGCTATCGCTTCTGGAAGTTCGTCACGCCGCTGAACGCCAAGCACATGAACTTCGCCTGGGCCTCACTCTTCGTGGTGGCCCTCGCCGACGTCTACGTGCGCCTCGTCGCCTCGGGCGCCATCACCGACTACAAACTCTTCTAGGTGTAAGGACCCTTTCGTGAGCGAACCAACCTACGAACACCACGAGTACGACGTCCTCATCATCGGCGCGGGCGGCGCGGGACTTCGCGCGGCGATTGAAGCCAAAGAGCGCGGCCTTTCGGTCGGCATCGTCACCAAGTCGCTCTTAGGTAAGGCCCACACCGTGATGGCCGAAGGCGGCATAGCCGCCGCCATGGGCAACGTCTACCCCGAGGACAACTGGATGGTGCACTTTCGCGACACCATGCGGGGTGGCAAGTATCTGAACAACTACCGCATGGCGGAGCTGCACGCCAAGGAGTCGCCCGAGCGCGTCTGGGAACTCGAGCAGTGGGGAGCGCTGTTCGATCGAACCAAGGACGGCAAGATCCTCCAACGTGACTTCGGCGGGCACCGCTACGCGCGACTCGCCCACGTGGGCGACCGCACGGGCCTGGAGCTCATTCGCACCCTGCAGCAAAAGGTCGTCTCCATGGGCACCGACGTCTTCATGGAGTGCAAGGTCTTAAAGCTAGTGCACGACTCTGAGGGTCGCATCGCGGGCTGTGTCGGGTACTGGCGAGCGACCGGTGAGTTCGTCACCTTTCAAGCGAAGGCGGTCATTCTCGCGACGGGTGGCGTGGGCAAGTCGTGGAAGTTCACTTCGAACTCCTGGGAAGGCACCGGCGACGGCCACGCCATGGCCCTGTGGGCGGGCGCCAAGTTGATCGACATGGAGTGCATCCAGTTCCACCCAACCGGCATGGTCTGGCCGCTCAGCGTACGCGGACTCCTGGTCACCGAAAGTGTACGCGGTGACGGCGGCGTCTTGCGCAACTCCCTCGGGGAACGCTTCATGTTCAACTACGTCCCTGACATGTTTCGCGCCGAGACGGCCGACTCCGAAGAAGAGGCCGACAAGTGGTACGAGGACCACAGCGCCGGACGGCGACCACCGGAACTCTTGCCCCGCGATGAGGTTGCGCGCGCGATAAACACCGAGGTGAAGGCCGGCCGCGGTAGCCCCCACGGCGGCGTCTTCCTCGACATCGCTTCTCGACGAACGCCGGAGTTCATTCGCCGCCGTCTGCCCTCCATGTACCACCAGTTCATGGAGTTGGCCGGCGTCGACATCACGCGCGAGGCAATGGAGATCGGTCCGACCTGTCACTACATCATGGGCGGCGTACAAGTCGATGCCGACAGCGAAGAGACGATTGTTCCGGGATTGTTCGCCGCGGGTGAGGTGGCCGGCGGCATGCACGGCGCCAACCGGCTCGGCGGCAACTCACTGTCAGACCTCATCGTCTTTGGACGTCGAGCGGGCCTCGGTGCCGCCGACTACATCGCCGCCGGTAATGCGGCCACGTCGTTCAACCGCGACGAGGTGGATGCGGCGATCAAAGAAGCATTGGAACCCTTAGAGCGCACCGACGGCGAGAATCCCTACAGCGTCCATCACGAACTGCAAGAGATAATGCAGGCCGATGTGGGCATTATTCGCAACGCCGTCGAACTCGAAGAGGCGGACAAGATGCTCAACCAGTTCACCGAGCGCGTGAAGAGCGTCTCGGTCAAGGGCGGACGGGCCTACAACCCCGGCTGGAACCTGGCCACGGACCTTCCGGCCATGATGACGGTGTGTCGAAGCGTGACGCTCGGAGCAACGATGCGCAAGGAGTCGCGCGGTGGACATACGCGCGAGGACTACCCCAACCCCGATCCGGAACTGGGCAAGGTCAACTTCGCCCAGCGCAGCGACGGCGGTAACTGGGATAGCCCCGTCATTGTCGAAGAGTCGCCGATTCTCGTCTTGCCGCCGGAGTTACAGGCACTCCTCGAGGAAGCTCACTGATGGCTGAGGTGACGATGCGTGTATGGCGCGGCGACGCGAGCGGCGGCGTGTTCGAAGACTTCATCCTCGAGCAGAACGAGGGGGAAGTCGTCCTCGACGTCATCCACCGCATTCAGGCGAGCGAGGCTCCCGATCTCGCCTGTCGCTGGAACTGCAAGGCCGGCAAGTGCGGCTCGTGCTCGGCCGAAGTCAATGGCAAGCCTCGCCTCATGTGCATGACGCGTATGGACTCCCTGCCGGAGGGACCAGTGACCGTCGCACCGATGAAGACCTTCCCCATTATCCGCGACCTCGTGACTGACGTCTCTTTCAACTTCGTCCAGGCCGCAAAGGTGCCAGCGTTGATGCCTCCGCCCATGCCCGAGGGTGGCTATCGAATGTTCCAGGAGGACGTCGAGCGCGGCCAGGAGTTTCGTAAGTGCATCGAGTGTTTCATGTGCCAAGACGTCTGCCACGTGATCCGCGACCACGAAGACAATAAGCAGCACTACGCCGGACCGCGGTTCTTCATTCGTTACGCCGAACTCGAGATGCACCCTCTCGACCAGAACGACCGGCGTGACTTCATCCGTGAAGAGGCGGGGCTCGGCTACTGCAACATCACCAAGTGCTGCACCGAGGTCTGTCCCGAGCACATCAAGATCACCGACAACGCCATCATCCCCTTGAAAGAGCGAATCGTCGACGCCCACTACGACCCCGTCGCGTGGCTCGGACGAAAGATCCGCCGAAAGCCCAAGACCACGGCCGCCGAGGCGGACGTGCAGCCCGCCCCGTAAACATGGCCGCGTTTCTCAGCGCCGAGTGGTTGGCCGCGCTCAACGACACGCTCGGCGCGGCCGGTCCAGCGCCACTCGAGCACTCCGAGAGTGGCTATCGTCTCGTCTTCGAATTCACCGATGGGCCAAGCGCGCTGGCGCACGCGCTCACCTTCAGTGTCACCGCCAACGGTGCGAGCGCCGAACTGGGAGATCACCTCGGCGCCGACGCGGTCATTCGTCTCTCGTTTCGTGACGCCGAAGCTCTCACGTCCGGCACGCTTGAGAGCGCGAGTGCACTACGTGAAGGCCGCCTCAAGGTGCGAGGTGACATTCACGGTTTGGTGCCGCTGCTCGACTGGTTCCAAGCGAGTAAGTGAGGTCTGCCAGTGTCACGCCCCGCTAGAAGCGGGCGTGAAATCAGATCAAACCGAGCGCTGTCACTTCGTCACGCTCGCTCAGTAGTTCATCCGTCGTGATCTTGATGCGCTCCATGGCGAAGCCGTCGAGGTCGAAGCCCTCTTTGACCTTCCACGAGCCCTCACCGTCGGCGAGGATCGGAAAGCCGAAGGTGAGGCCCTCCGGCACGCCGTACTCGCCGTGACTCGTCACGGCGACCGACGCGCACGTGTCCTCGGGCGTCTTGGTCACGAGACTCACCACGGAGTCGATCGCGGCGTTCGCGGCCGAGGCCGCGGAACTAAGACCGCGGGCTTCAATGATGGCCGCGCCGCGCTTTTGCACCGTGGAGATGAACGCACCGCGCAACCACTGCTGATCGTTGATCACGTCGGTCGTCTTTTTCCCGCCGATCGTGGAGTTGGCGAAGTCAGGGAACTGGGTAGAAGAGTGGTTGCCCCAGATGGCGACGTTCTTCACGTCCTTGACGGGTTGACCGGCCGCTTTGGCCAACTGCGCGACGGCGCGGTTCTGATCCAGTCGCGTCATGGCGAACCAGCGATCGTCGGGTACTTCGGGAGCAGTCGAACGAGCGATAAGGCAGTTGGTGTTGCAGGGGTTGCCAACGACGAGGACGCGCACATCCTTCGCGGCGTGGTCCGCAATGGCGCGACCTTGCGGCTTGAAGATTCCTCCGTTGATGTTCAACAGGTCACCGCGCTCCATGCCGGCCTTGCGGGGGACAGAACCCACGAGCAACGCCCAGTTCGTGCCGTTAAAGGCGTGATTGAGATTGCTGGTCGCCTCAACGCTCGTGAGAAGTGGAAAGGCGCAGTCGTCGAGTTCCATGACGACGCCATGCAAGCTCTTCATGGCGGGGTCGATCTCCAACAGCCGCAGCGCGATGGGGGTATCGGGTCCAAAGAGCTGTCCCGAGGCCACGCGGAACAGCAGCGAGTAGCCAATCTGGCCGGCCGCACCGGTGATAGTTACATTCACAGGGGAAGTCATGATGCTCCTTTAGCTCTTAGAGACGCTCGACGATGGCCGCGGCGAACTCCGAACACTTCACTTCGGTCGCGCCCTCCATGAGCCGGGCGAAGTCGTAGGTGACGATCTTCTCGGCGATCGTCGCCTCCAGCGCGGTGACGATGTCGTCCGCCGCGTCAATCCATCCCAGGTGCTCGAACATCAACACGCCCGAGAGCAGCACGGAGCCGGGGTTCACCTTGTCGAGTCCCGCGTACTTCGGCGCGGTGCCGTGAGTGGCCTCGAAGATGCCATGCCCGGAGACGTAGTTGATGTTCGCCCCGGGCGCTATGCCGATGCCGCCTACTTGCGCGGCCAAGGCGTCAGAGATGTAGTCGCCGTTCAGGTTCATGGTTGCGATGACGTCGAACTCCATTGGGCGGGTCAACACCTGCTGCAAGGCAATGTCGGCGATGACGTCCTTCACGAGCAGCTTCGAACCCGGCTTGCCGTCGCAGTCGTTCCAGCCGACCGCCACGTCGGCGAACTCTTCTCTCACCAGTTCGTAGCCCCACTTCATGAAAGCCCCTTCGGTGAACTTTTGAATATTGCCCTTGTGCACCAGCGTGACCGAGTCACGTTCATGCGACAGGGCGTAGTTAATCGCCGCACGGATCAGCCGCTTGGAGCCGAACTCCGATATGGGCTTCAGTCCGAGGCCACTCATTTCACGAACGTCCCAGCCGAAGGCGTCCTTCACGAAGGCACGCATCTTCTCGGCGTCGACACTGCCGGCTTCGAGTTCCAGGCCGGCGTACACGTCTTCGGTGTTCTCGCGAAAGATGACCATGTCGACCTCTTCGGGACGCTTGACCGGCGACGGAACACCTTGGAACCAGCGCACCGGGCGCAGGCACACGTAGAGGTCGAGTATCTGGCGCAGCGCGACGTTGAGCGATCGAAACCCGCCGCCGATGGGTGTCGTGAGCGGGCCCTTGATGCCGATGAGGTGATCGCGAAAGTCGATCACCGTCTGCTCGGGCAGCCAGTCACCGGTCTCGTCGAAGGCCTTTTGCCCCGCGAGCACCTCTTTCCACGCGATGGTCTTGCCATATTTCGTGGCCGCCGCGTCGAGCACCAGCTTCGCCGCCGGCCAGATGTCGACCCCGATACCGTCGCCTTCAATGAAGGGAATTATGGGGTTATCCGGTACGTGAAGGACGCCTTCGGCGCTCATTGTTATTTTCTCAGCCATCGTCCCATCCTACGGCGAAGAGCGTCTGCTCTCCCTGGACGAACCGCTCAGGTGAAGAGCGCGTGATGAATCTCGCGCGTGGCGTTTGAGCGATTGAGTGTGTAGAAGTGAAGACCCGGCGCACCCGCTCCGAGCAGCTCTCGGCAGAGTTCGATCGCCGCCTCAATGCCTTCTTTTCGCACGGCCGCAGGTCCCCCTCGTTGCTCCGCCGACTCGAGACGTTCCAGAAGTGCCGGCGGAACCTGCGCACCCATCGAGGCCATGCGCGCCACGCCGTTCAGGGTCGTGACGGGCATGATGCCCGGGATAATCGGCTTCTCAACACCGAGCGCCGCCACTTGGTCGCGCAGTCGCACCCACTCACTCGCTTCGAAGAAGAACTGCGTCACCGCGAAGTCAGCAGCCTCGAGCTTGTGCGCCAGGTGACGGCGATCCGAGGCGAGATCGCTCGAGTGCGGATGGCCTTGGGGGTGCGCGCCCACACCCACGCAGAACTCGCCCACCTCGCGTATGAGTTCGACGAGTTCGAGCGCGTAGGTGAACTCCGAGGCGGCGAGATCGGGGTCGTCGGGCAGGTCGCCGCCTAGGGCCATAACGTTCACGACGCCAGCGTCGGCGTAGTTCTTTAGGACGTCGCGCATCTCGTCTCGTCGGTGACCGACGCAGATGAGGTGGGCCATTGCCGTTACGTGACCGGCTCGGTGAATCTCCGTCACCAGGTCGTAGGTTCGCTGACGTGACGCGCGCCCTCCTCGATAGGTCACGGAGACAAAGGAGGGGTTCAGCGCGTCGATCACTTCGAGCGAGCGCGCCAAGACGGCGCTCTCCTCGTCGGACTTGGGCGGAAAGAACTCGAAGGAGCGTGTCACTCCGTTGGCGAGAAGTTCGTCGACGCGCATGCTTAGGCGCGGCCGAAGTCGTCTTCGAGGCGCACGATGTCGTCCTCGCCGAAGTAGGTACCGTGTTGGACTTCAATGAACACGACCGGTGTCGTCCCGCGATTCTCCACGCGGTGCGCCTGACCAAGCGCGACGTCGATGCTCTCGCCCGCCGGGACTTCGTACTCGACGCCATCGAGAGTCACCGTGGCGACCCCGGTCACCACGAACCAGTGTTCCGACCTACGAGAGTGGCGTTGGTAACTGAGCCGCTTGCCCGGCGCGACAACGAGGCGTTTGACCTTATGATCGGCGAGCTCATCGTCTAACACGGTGAAGGATCCCCAGGGGCGCTCGTCAAACTCGCGTCCCCTGCTGTCTGATGTGGTCATCTCACCTTCTCCGCGGCTAGTACGGCGTTACGCAACAGCATGGCACGGGTCATCGGACCCACTCCGCCAAGACGCGGCGTGATCCAGCCCGCGACCTCACTCACGTCCTCGGCGACGTCACTTAAAAGTTTGCGGCCCGACCAACTCGTGCCCGCGCCTACCACCGCGGCACCGGGCTTCACCATGTCGCGTGTGACGAGTCCCGCTCGTCCCGCGGCCGCGACGATCACGTCGGCGCTGCGTAGAAGTCCCGCCATATCTTCTACGCCGGTGTGCACGACCGTGACGGCCGCGTTGCAGTGCGGACGGCGCATGGCCATGAGCAACGCGAGTGGACGGCCTATGGTGAGTCCCCTTCCGATAATGGCGACATGCTTTCCCTCAACGGGAACGTCGTAAGCGGCGAGCAGCTCGACGATGCCCGCGGGCGTACACGGCAGCGGCCCGGGCGCGCCCATCACGAGACGGCCGAGGTTGGTCGGGTGTAAGCCATCGACGTCCTTCTCGGGATTGACACGCAAGAGCACCTCTTCTTCGTTGACGCCGATGGGCAAAGGCAGCTGCACGAGTATCGAGTGAACGTTGTCGTCGGCGTTGAACTCATCGACGACGGCCTCGATCTCTTGTTGCGTGGCGCTCGACGGCAGATGTACGTCGAAGGAGCGCACACCGATCTCGGCGCACTCTTCAATCTTCATCTCGACGTAGCGGGCGCTCGAAAGATCATCACCGACGAGCAACGTCCCTAGTCCCGGTACCCGTCCAGCGCTCGTGAGGCGAGCCACGCGTTCGGCCAACTCCATCTTGATACGACCGGCGACCAGCTCGCCGTCTAGCAGTTCTGCACTCATGTGTCTCCTAGTGGCGAAAGTGACGCTCTCCGGTGAGCATCATCACGATCCCGGCCGCGTTGGCGGCCTCAATAACTTCGTTGTCGCGCACCGAACCTCCAGGCTGCACCACCGCGGTGACCCCGGCCTTCATCAGGGATTCGAGGCCGTCGGCGAAAGGGAAGAACGCGTCAGAGGCCCCGGCGGCGCCACGGGCAAAGTCGCCGGCTTTGTCGACCGCAATCTCGGCCGCCATGACGCGGGACTGCTGTCCCGCGCCTATGCCGACCGCCACTCCGTCGCGCGCAATAACGATCGCGTTCGACGTGGTGCGAGCGCACACGCGCCAGGCCACGACAAGGTCCTGGCGTTGCTGGTTCGTCGGCTGCTTCTCGGTGACGACGCGCCACTCCGCCACAGGTACCACCAACTCGTCGGCATTTTGCACCAACGCCGTGTCCCCGAAGGTGCGAACCGATCGTCCCAACGGCTCGGGCGTAGGAGCACTGAGAAGCCTCGTCGTTTTGCGCCGGGCCCTCAACGACCCGACCGCTTCTTCCTCGAAGCCGCTCGCGATAATGACGTCAGCCTGCGGACCGGCCGCGATCAGCGCTGCCAACTCAGCGTCGACGGTGCCACCCACCGCGACGATGCCGCCAAAGGCGCTTTGGGGATCGGCGGCGAGCGCCCTCGAAAAGGCGTCGCCCAGCGACGATGCGACGGCCGCCCCCGACGCATTGGCGTGCTTTATGATCGCCACCGCCTCAAGGCCAGTGTCCCTCGCCAGTTCGTGCACCAGTCGCCACGCCGCGTCAGCGTCGAAGAAGTTGAGATAGGACAAGGCACTGCCTGATAGCTGCGTCACGCCGTCCCACCACGGTGTCGTGCCCGCTACGCGGTAGCGGGCGGCAATCTGGTGGGGGTTTTCGCCGTAGCGCGTCACTTCGGCTCGCTCGAGCGTGAGGTGCAAGGTTTCGGGCACCACATCGTCGACGGCACTCGGCGCCGCGCCAAGCACGCCGCCGCCGTCGAACCACGCGGCGACTTGAGCGTCGTAGGTCGAGGTGTGCGCGAAGGCCGCACGCGCGAGCTCGTGTCGAGTCGCGTCAGAGAGTGTGCCGGTGGTGGTCAGCTCCGCCAAAACCTCTGGGTACTGCGCGGGGCTCGTAACGATACCGACGCGGGCGTGATTCTTCGCAGCCGCTCGCACCATTGATGGCCCGCCGATGTCGATCAGCTCAATCGAGGGATCGGAGGTAAAAGGATAGAGGTTGCACACCACCAGATCGATCGGCGTGATGTCGTGTTCCTCGAGGGCCGCTCGGTGTTCGGGCTTCGTTAAGTCGGCGAGGATGCCGGCGTACAGTCTCGGGTGCAGCGTCTTCACGCGACCGTCGAGCATTTCGGGAAAACCGGTGACGTCGGCCACTTCCACGTGCGCTACTTCGGCGTCCGCGAGGGCGATAGCGGTGCCGCCGGACGCGACAATCTCCACACCCAAAGCGCTCAGACCGCGAGCGAAGTCAATCAGTCCGCTCTTGTCCCACACGCTCACTAACGCACGCATCTAACTCTCCTCGGTGACGATCACACTCACGGGCTCTTCGCCTCGGGCAAGTGACGCCATCACCCTAGCGATGACTTCGGGATAGAGCGCCCGTTCGACGGTCTTTATTCGTTCATGGAGCGAAGCCTCGTCATCGCCGGGGTATACCGGCACGCGACGTTGCGCGAGGATTGGTCCGTCGTCGAGCGCTTCGGTCGCAACGTGCACCGTGCAGCCCGACTCCGCGACGCCGGCGGCCAATGTCGCCGCCACCGCGTGCCAGCCCTTGAAGTTTGGCAACAAGCTTGGATGCGTGTTGAGCACGCGACCGGGAAAGGCGCGATGAAACGTTGCCGTCAGGATCGTGCCAAAGCCGGCCATCGCGACGAGATCGATTCGAGCCTCGATAAGCGCCGCAGCAAGCGCGACGCTGTACGCCTCGCGGTCAAAGGGTGGGCCGAAGCCGCCAAAGGATTCGCGGTCCACGAGCAGTGCTTCGACACCCGACTCGCGTGCCACGTCCAGTCCACGACAGGGCCGATCCGACGCCACGAGTGCGACCTCGAGGCCCGCGTCCAGCATGGCTTCCATAATGGTGCCCGAACCCGAGACCAGGACGCAGAGACGAATTGAAGTCAAGCGCTACAACGCCTTGACGATCTCGACCATCTTCGCGCCAGCCTCCGTCGGATTCAGGCAGACGTACACGCCGGCTTCGGCGAGGGCGTCCATCTTTGCTTGCGCGGTCCCCTTCGAGCCCGAGATGATCGCGCCCGCGTGGCCCATCTTTCGACCGGGCGGGGCCGTCACGCCCGCCACGTAGGCAACGACCGGCTTGGTCATGTTGTGCTTGATCCACTCCGCGGCGCGCTCTTCTTCCGAGCCGCCAATCTCGCCGATCATCATCACCGCCTTCGTCTCTGGATCATCCTGAAAGGCCGCGAGGCAGTCGATGAAGTTAGTGCCCGGCACCGGGTCACCACCGATACCGACGCAGGTCGTTTGGCCCACGCCCTGGACGCTCAGTTCGTGCAGCGCCTGGTAGGTGAGTGTGCCCGAACGCGACACGATACCGACCGGTCCCCCCGCGAGCGCGATGTCGCCCGAGGTGATGCCGATGTTGCACTTGCCCGGGCTAATGATGCCTGGACAGTTAGGCCCCAGCAGTCGAACTCCGGGAAAGTCCTCTACGAGTCGGTTGTACGTAACAGCCTCGTCGTGGGCCGGGATGCCCTCGGTAATGCAGACGATGAAGGTGATGCCGCCCTCGGCCGCTTCAATGATCGCGTCAGAGGCGAACTTCGGCGGCACCACGACGAAGGACGCAGTAGCGCCCGTCGCTTCGACGGCTTCGCGCACCGTATTAAAAACCGGCACGCCGTCAACGTCACTGCCGCCCTTGCCGGGCGTGACGCCGCCGACGACCTGGGTGCCGTAGTCGCGATTGCGCAGACCGTGGAAACGCCCCTGGCCACCGGTGAGACCCTGAACAATGACCTTGGTGTTTTCGTCTACAAAGATGCTCATCGCTTCCTCAGTTCGCCAGCGCCACGGCGCGGCGCGCCGCGTCCAGCATGGTTGGTTCAGTGATCAAGTGGTCGCTCAAGTGCGGTGCCAAGATGGCTCGACCTTCCACGGCGTTGGTGCCATCGAGTCGCAACACGATCGGCGACGCGATGCTCACGCGCTGGAGCGCTTCGAGCACGCCGTTGGCGACTTCGTCCACGCGAGTAATGCCGCCGAAGATATTGACGAAGATCGACTTCACTTTCGAGTCGGCGTTGATGACTTCGAGCGCCGCGGCCATGACGTCGGCGTTTGCGCCGCCACCGATGTCCAGGAAGTTCGCCGCCGTGCCGCCCACCTGATTGACCACGTCCAAGGTCGACATGGCGAGGCCGGCGCCATTCGCGATGATGCCCACCGTGCCGTCGAGGCCGATGTAGTTGAGACCCCGCTCCTTGGCCATCTTCTCTCTGGGGTCCTCGAACTCATCCGCGCGATACTCCTCCCACTCGGGGTGTCGATACGACGCGTTCTCATCGAGGGTGACCTTCGCGTCTAGCGCGTGCACCGTGTGGTCGGGGGTGAGGATCAGCGGATTGATCTCGGCCAAGTCGCAGTCGCCTTGGGTGTAGCAATCGTACAACTTGACGAGTAGCTCGGCCGCCTGTTCTCGGGCCACGTCGTCGAGCTCGGCTTCAGCGACCCAGCGTCGAGCGGTCTCGAGATCGAGGCCGCGCACCGGGTCGATGGAAAGAAACGAGATGGCTTCGGGGTTCTCTTCGGCGACCACTTCGATCTCCACCCCACCTTGAGCGCTCAACATTCCTAGATGTGTTTTGTTGGGGCGATCCAGCGTGAAGGAGGCGTAGTACTCCTTTTCGATATCACTCGAACGCTCCACCCAGAGTCGCTTCACTACGTGACCCTTGATGTCGAGACCGAGGATGTTGCCGGCGTGCTCTCTCACTTGGTCGGCGTTGCTGGCGAGTTTGACGCCGCCCGCCTTTCCTCTGCCGCCTACCTTTACTTGGGCCTTGATGACCACGGGGTAGCCGATACGTTCGGCCACGCCGAGCGCTTCGTCGACGGTATCGGCCACGTCGCCGGGCGAGACGGCGATGCCGTAGCGTGCGAAGTACTGCTTGCCCTGATACTCAAAGAGGTCCATTCACTTCTTCTTTCTTGTTAGAGATGACAACTAGGGCGGCGTTAGTCGGGTAGTGATTCGCGCGCGTCGAGCGTCGCCTCGAGCCACGTGCCGATTTCATCGAGCGAAGCCCCGGGGGTAAAGACCCGCGCCACGCCGCCCTTTTCGAGCGCCGGGATGTCGTCTTCGGGAATGATGCCGCCCACCAAGAGCAGGACGTCGTCTCGTCCGTGACTCTTCAGGAGTTCCACCACGCGCGGCACGAGCACCAGATGCGCGCCGGAGAGCAGCGAAAGCCCTAGTGCGTCGGCGTCTTCTTGAATGACGGCCTGGACGATCTGCTCGGGTGTTTGGTGCAGCCCCGTGTAGACGACTTCGAATCCGGCGTCGCGAAGCGTGCGGGCGATCACCTTGGCGCCCCTGTCGTGTCCGTCCAGTCCTGGCTTGGCGACAACGACTCGGTACGTGCGCTCCATCAACTGTTCAGCATAGAGGTCAGAGGAACCGCCCTAATTTGTCGAGCGCCATGTTGGTCGTGCCACTACCTAGTAGAAAATGGTCGTGGAAAATGATGCTGGTCAACCCCAGAATGTGGTGGTCTTCGGGGGCAGTTCCGACATCGCCCGGGCGATCACGAAGAAGCTCTGCCTCGCACGTACGCACACGGTCGTATTGGCCGGAAGAGATCGGTCCCTCCTCAACGAGGCCGCCACCGAGGCCGAGGAGTATGGCGCCACTAAGACCGACACCGTTCTCTTCAACGCGGAGGACCCCACCAACGCCGCGCACACCGTGGCTGAAGCCTTCGAACGGGTAGGCGACCAGATCGATCTCGTAGTCGTGGCCGTCGGTTCACTTGGCGAGCAGACCGCGGATGAAAACGACCCCGAGGGCGCCGCCCGCATGATCACCGTGAATGTCACCTGGCCGGTGGCGGCCCTCGCCGAGATCCGCCGACGGCTAGTCGAGCAGGGCAGCGGGCGCATTCTCGTCATGAGTTCCGTGGCGGCGTTACGGGTTCGCCGGGTGAACTACCTCTACTCCGGCGCGAAAGCCGGGCTTGATCGAATCTGCGTCGGCCTCGCTCAGTCACTCGAAGGCACGGGAGTGAAGCTGCAGCTGCTTCGCCCGGCGGTCGTGCGCACCAAGATGACCGTGGGCATGACCCAGCCGCCGTTCACTACCGGTCCGAACGAAGTCGCCGACAACGTCATGCGAGGTCTCGCGAGCAACGAACTGGTCATCTGGAGCCCACCGATCCTTCGCTACGTCTCGGTGTTGATACGTCTGCTGCCCACGGCGCTCTGGCGACGAGTGTCCGAGCGTTAGAAGTAACCGCCAATCCACGTTCGACGGGGCAACAACCTAGGCGCGATGCAACGGTGTCATGGCGAGCACCAACTGCTTGACACCGTGTTCGTCGAAGTTGACGGCGGCGCGTGCGTGCGAGCCCTCACCTTCCACCCGCACCACAATCCCGGGACCGAAGCGGTCGTGTACGACACGCTCGCCCACCGTGAGGCCGAGCTTCTCGGCGCCCGTCGAGCGCACCGGCGGGGCTGCGCCCGTGCCGAATGCTCTGCCCGCAGTGAACTCCGTCGCACGCCCGATAAAGCCGTCGTCCTCCAAGGAGAAGCTTGAGCGTCGTGTCGGCAAGGTCGAGGTGAGATCGAGCACGAGTTCGCTGGGGATCTCCTGGAGAAAGCGACTGGCGATCGCTTCGACGCGCTGGCCCCACAACGTTCGACTCCAGGCGTGCGTGAGGGCGAGGTAGCGCATGGCGCGCGTCACGCCGACATAGAACAGTCGGCGTTCCTCTTCAAGTTCATCGTCGTCCGAGAGCGCCCGTCGGTGAGGAAAGACCGTTTCCTCTAGACCGGTCACCACCACCGCTGGATACTCCAGACCCTTCGCCACGTGCAGGGTCATCAACGAGATGGCCCCTTCGCCGCTGCCGAGTTGATCGGAGTCAGCGACCAGAGCCATGCGTTCCACGAAGTCGAGCAGCGTGTCGTACTGGGCCGCGGCGGAGGCGAGTTCTCCCAAGTTCTCCAACCTCGAGTAGGCCTCATCAGTGTCCTCGGCGCGCAGCGCGTCACCCATACCCGACTCACGAACTATCGCGTCGATCAACTCTCTCGGACTGAGGTCGTTCGAAAGGGCCCGTAACTCATCGAGCATGAAGGAGAACTTGGCCGTGCCAGAGAGAGCCTTGCCCGTCAGTCCGGCCGCCGCGCCGTAGTGCGCGGCCTCGGCGAAAGAGAGCCCGTGCTCTGCCGCGTAGGCCCCGAGCTTCGCCTGCGCTGATGCACCCACGCCACGCTTGGGATCGTTGATGACGCGCCGCGCCGAGGCTTCGTCACGCGGGTTAACGAGGAGCCGCGCGTAAGCCAACGCGTTCTTGATCTCTTTACGGTCGTAGAAGCGAAGTCCCGACACCACGCGGTAGGGGACGTTCGCGCGCAGCATCTCTTCTTCCAAGACGCGGCTCTGGGCGTTGGTTCGATAGAAGACGGCCATGTCGTTCCAGCCAATGCCGTGCTCGGAACGCAGTCGACGAAGCTCGCTCGCTACCCAGCGCCCTTCGTCGTACTCGTCCCCCGCGCGGTAGAGGCGGATCTTCTCGCCCTGGTCGCCGTCGGTGAAGAGGTTCTTGGCGTGGCGATTCGCGTTCTTCGCGATGACCGCATTCGCCGCATCGAGAATCGTCTGAGTGGAGCGAAAGTTTTGTTCGAGGAGGATGACCTGCGCGTCAGGAAAGCGCAGCTCGAACTGCAAGATGTTGCGCACGTCGGCCGCGCGAAAGCGATAGATCGACTGGTCGGAGTCGCCGACCACGCACAGGTTTCGATGATCGGCGGCGAGCATCATGACTAGTTCGTTCTGCACCCCGTTGGTGTCTTGAAACTCATCGACCAGCAGATAGCGAAAGCGCTGCTGGTAGGAGCGAAGGACGAAGTCGTCGGCTCGAAGCATCGCCACAGCGTTCACCAACAGGTCATCAAAGTCCATAGCGTTCGCCACGCGCAGTCGCTTCGCGTAGAGCTGATAGATCTCGGCGATGCGACGTCGCTGCGGGTCGTCTCCAAAGGCGTCAGCGTAGGCCTCGGGCGAGAGCATCTCGTTCTTCGCCGCCGAGATGGCGGCCGCGACACTCTTAGGACTGAGTCGCTTGGTATCGAGGTTGAGCTCTTTCATGATTCGCTCAACCGCGGTCTCGGCGTCGCCCGCGTCGTAGATGGTAAAGCCGCGCTGGTAGCCCAGCACGTCGGCGTGCGCGCGCAGCATTCGTAGGCACGCCGAGTGAAAGGTGGAGACCCACATCTGATCGGCCGCCGCGCCGACCAGGTCGACCACGCGTCGGCGCATCTCGTCGGCCGCCTTGTTGGTGAACGTAATGGCCATGATCTCGTAAGGTCGAGCGTCACCGGTCGCGATCAAGTGCGCCACGCGTCGTGTAAGGACCCTCGTCTTACCCGAACCGGCTCCGGCGATAACCAGCAGAGGTCCGCCGCGCTGGGTTACCGCCTCGCGCTGGGGAATGGTGAGACCTTCGAGCAGCGTCGCAGGGTCGAGCCGAGATGATGTATTGACGCCCGCGTTGCCCCAGAGCGACTCATCAGAGAATGAGCCGCGCGTCACTCCCACTCAATGGTGCCCGGTGGCTTGCTGGTGACGTCGAGGGCCACGCGATTGACCCCTTCAACCTCACGGATCAAGCGATTCGCGATGCTCTCGATCACCTCGTAGGGCAGCCTCGCCCAGTCGGCGGTCATGGCGTCGTCGCTCGTGACTGCCCGGATGACGATGGGGTACGCGTACGTTCGTCCATCTCCCATGACGCCCACAGTACGCACGACGGGTAACACGGCGAAACTCTGCCAGAGCTCGCGGTACAGACCGGCCTTTTTGATCTCGTCCACCACCACGTAGTCGGCGTTTCGCAGGATTTCGGCGCGCTCGCGCGTCACCTCACCGATGATGCGCACGCCCAGCCCGGGACCCGGGAAGGGCTGACGCCAGACGATTTCAGGGGGCAGACCCAACTCCTCTCCGATTCGGCGGACCTCGTCTTTGAACAGCGTGCGTAGGGGCTCGACGAGTTCAAAGGAGAGGTCCTCGGGAAGCCCGCCGACGTTGTGGTGGCTTTTGATGTTGGCGGCGTGACCCGAACCGGACTCGATGACGTCGGGATAGAGCGTGCCCTGCACCAAGAACCGGGGTCCCTTCCCGTCTTTCGCCAAATCGCGCGCGACGGCCTCGAACTCGCGGATGAAGAGCTCGCCGATGATCTTGCGCTTGGCCTCGGGATCCGTCACCCCGGCGAGCGCTTCAAAGAACCTGTCCTGGGCCTTTACGTGAATCAACTCGACGCCAAACTGTCGAGTGAAAGTCTCTTCGATCTGTTCGCCTTCGTCTTTGCGCATGAGGCCCGTGTCGACGAAAACGCAGGTGAGCTGCGTACCCACGGCCTTAGTCACGAGCGCCGCGGCGACCGCCGAGTCCACGCCGCCCGACAGCGCACAGAGCACTTTCTCGGAACCGACCTGTTCGCGAATGGCCGCCACTTGCTCTTCGATGATCGATGAGTTCGTCCAAGTAAGAGGTATCACCGCGACGCGATGGAGAAAGTTCCGCAACAACTCTTGGCCGTGCTCGGTGTGGGCGACCTCGGGGTGGAACTGCACGGCGTGCAAGCGACGTCGCACGTCTTCCATCACCGCCACCGGCGCCTCGGGCGAGGACGCGGTCACGACGAAGCCCTCGGGCGCCACGGTAATCGCGTCGCCGTGGCTCATCCACGCTGTCGTATCAGCGGGCCAGTCCGTCATGAGTACGGTCGGACCGCGACGAGTCAGCGTCGTGCGCCCGTACTCACCGACGCCGGTGTTGGCCACGACCCCACCGAGCTGTTGGGCCATGAGTTGCGCGCCGTAACAGATGCCGAGCACCGGGATACCGAGGTTGTAGATCGCGGGATCGAGCGAGGGCGCGGGCACTTCGTAGACCGACTTCGGCCCGCCGGAGAGTATGAGAGCGCGCGGTTTGCGTTTCTTCACTTCCTTCGCCGTGATCGTGTTGGGCACGATCTCGGAGTAGACGTGGGCCTCTCTGACGCGGCGGGCAATGAGTTGGGCGTACTGCGCGCCGAAGTCGACAACGAGAACGGTGTCGTTCAATGTCCCATGCCAACGCCCTGGGAGCGCTGCATCTGTTTTCCTTCGGTCTGGAGCGACGGGGCCAGCATGATCTCGGCCTTCTGGAACTCCTTGAGCGTCTCGTAGCCACAGGTCGCCATCGACGTACGAAGCGCGCCGAAGAGATTGAGACGACCGTCGTTCTCGTGGGCCGGTCCGAGCAAGATCTCCTTCAGCGTGCCGCGCACCTGGGTGCGCACGCGCGTGCCGCGGGGCAGCGTCGGGTGAAAGGTCGCCATGCCCCAGTGAAAACCTCGGGCCGGCGCTTCGACCGCACTGGTGAGCGGCGAGCCAATCATGACGGCGTCCGCGCCACAGGCCACGGCCTTGGCGATGTCGCCGCCCTTGCTCATGCCACCGTCGGCGATCACGTGCACGTAGACGCCGGTCTCATCGAGGTGGCGCATGCGCGCGCCCGCGACGTCGGCGATCGCCGTGGCCTGAGGCACACCGATGCCGAGCACGCCGCGCGAGGTGCAGGCGTTGCCCGGTCCGACACCGACCAGCACACCGGCGGCGCCGGTACGCATGAGGTGCAGCGCCGCTTGGTAGCTCGCACAACCACCGACGATAACGGGCACTTCGAATTCGCGAATGAACTTCTTCAGATTAAGTGGCTCGGCAGTCTTGGAGACGTGCTCGGCGGAGACCACGGTGCCCTGTATGACGAGAATGTCGAGGCCGGAGTCGATGATCGTCTTGGACATCCAGGCGGTGCGCGCCGGTGTGACCGACGCGGAGGTCGTGACGCCGGAGTCTTTCATCTGCTTAATTCGTTCCGCGACAAGTTCGAGTTTGATCGGCTCTAGGTACATCTGCTGCATGCGCGCGGTGGCCTTGTCGTCGTCGAGTTCGCGAATCTCTTCAAAGAGAGGCATCGGGTCCTCGTAGCGAGTCCACAGACCTTCGAGGTTCAAGACGCCGAGTCCTCCTAGGCGACCCAACTCGATGGCGGTCAGTGGCGACATCGCACCGTCCATCGCCGAGCCGAGCACGGGCAGTGCGAACTTGTACGCGTCAATCTGCCAGGAGATATCAACGTCTTCGGGGTCCCGGGTGCGCCTCGACGGAACGATCGCGATGTCGTCGAAGCCGTAGGCCTGACGAGCCGATTTGAAGATGCCGATCTCAACTTCCGCCATGAAGTCCTCCGATAGAAAACACCACAAATTAAAAGAGTGTTTCTACCAATCTACTAGGACGCCTGGGCCTTTAGTCCGTGATAGGCGGCCACGGCAAGCCGGTGACGAGGGAGAGCAACTCGACGAGAACGCGAGCGGTCGCGCCCCAGACAATGTCGCCGGGAACCTTGAAAAAGTAAATCGGAAAGTAACCCTCGCTGTCGGCGCCGGGGCGGAATTGGGCGCGACGCCACCGCTCTTCGACGAAGGCCCCGTCGGCGACCAGGTCCTTCAAGGCCACGCTGAAGGCCCAATCGACTTCAGAGGTGTCGATGGCGAAGCTAGGACGATGAGCGAGCAGCCCCACAATCGGCCAGATTGACGAACCTGAAGCGAACGACGCAATGGGGCTCAACCAGGCGAGGGGCATGACGAGCGAGGGTTCAAGACCGATCTCTTCGTGGGCTTCACGGAGTGCCGTCTCTATTGACGTTTCGTCAGCTTCGCCACGCCCGCCGGGAAGTGCGATTTCGCCTCGATGGTGGCGCAACGACAGAGCCCGACGGGTGAGTACCAGTTGAGTTTCGCCGTTCTCTTCAAAGAGCGCCACCAGCACCGCGGATCGCTGCGTGACGGGTGCCGGCGTGTCGTCCGCTACCACGCCAAGTTCCGAAGGTTCCTCTGGCGGCTCACTGTTCTCCAGCAGACGATTCGCCGCGCGAAGGCGCTCGCTCACGAGGTCGAGGGTGAACCCACTTCGCGTCGCGGAAGTCTGCGTAGACCACGGTGCCGGCAACCCGACCTTGACATCGGCTGGTTCAGGAATGTTCTTTGAGGGGGGATGTCCGACGAAACGTTCACGCCGCTCGCCATGGTCGGTCATCTGGGTTCCTCTAGACTGTCGGTACCGTTGACGTATTTACGGTAACGCAGACGGACCCCGACCCTCCCTGGAGCATCCCCCTTGAAATCTCTCGCACGCTTCTGTGTCCGTCATCGCTGGTTCGTCCTCATCGCCTGGTTCGTCCTCATTGTCCTCATTAACGTCACCGCCCACGCCGAGGGTTCGGCGTACTCCAACGCGTTTAGCCTGCCCGGCACCAACTCCACCCACGCCGAGTCCCTCCTCACCAAAGGCTTTGTCGGGCAGTCGGGGGATGTGGACCAGATCGTCTTTCAATCCTCGGGCGGTTCCGTAGCGGCCCACGAGGCCGCGATTCAGATCGCGCTGTCGAAGGTCGAGAAGCTCCCCGACGTTGGCAGCGTGACGTCTCCTTTCTGCAGTGGCGGCTTTGCGGCGAGCGAGACGCTGCCCGACGGCGTCTGCCTCGGATCCACGCAGATATCGAAGAGCGGCGATATCGCCTACGCCGTGGTCCACTTCTCCCAGACCGCCAACAAGCTCTCGAACGCACACGTGCAGGCCGTCGAGAACGCCACTACGACGTTGCGCTCGAAGTCGCTGAGCGTCAACTTTGGTGGTAACGCCTTTGGAAATCTCGCCTCGCCCACGGGCAGTCCCTACGAAGGGTTCGGTCTCATCGCGACCGCTATCGTGCTCGTGATGGCCTTCGGGTCGTTCTTTGCGATGCTCCTTCCCCTCGGCGTGGCACTTTTTGCGCTGGGCATCGCGCTCGCCGGCGGCATTCTCCTTAGCCACGTACTTGCCATTGCGCAGTTCGCTCCGATTCTGGGATCGCTGATCGGCTTGGGCGTCGGCATCGACTACGCACTCTTCATAGTGACAAGGTCGCGCCAGGAGATGAAACGGGGCGCCACCACGGAAGAGGCTGTGGTGACGTCGTTGAACACGTCGGGTCGAGCGGTGCTCTTCGCCGGCTCTACCGTGTGCATTGCCCTGCTTGGAATGTTGGTTCTGGGGTTGTCGTTTTTGAATGGCGTTGCTGTGACCGCATCGTTGACGGTGCTGATCACCATGCTCGCCTCCGTCACGCTACTGCCGTCGCTGCTGGCGTTTCAAAAGCAACACGTCCTCAGCCGTCGCGAGCGTCGCGCCCTGGCGAAGGACGGCCCCGGCCCGATCGTGGTCAGCGGACCGTGGCAGCGATGGGCGAACTTTGTGTCGCGTCACCCACGCACGCTGACCGTCGGCGCGCTCGCGGTCATCATTTTGTTCATCATCCCGTTCTTCTCGCTGCAACTCGGTAGTTCGGACCAGGGCTCTGATCCCGCTGGGTCAACGACGCGCCAGGCCTACGACCTCTTGGCGCAAGGATTCGGTCCGGGCTTCAATGGTCCGCTCACGATTGTGGGCGCCATCCACAATCCAAGTGACAAAGCGACGATGGAGCAACTCGAGAGTTCCTTGACTGGTAAGCCTGATGTCGCGGCGGTGGGCCCACTCATCACCAATCCCGCGGGCACCGTGGGCATTATCAACGTCATCCCGAAGTCGAGCCCTCAAGACGCTGCGACGGTCACGCTCATATCGACCATTCGTAATCGATTCATACCCGCCGTCACGACAACTTCTCATACAGCGATATTCGTGGGCGGTATTACCGCCATCTTCGTGGACTTCGCCGCCGTTCTCACGAGCAAACTCCCTCTCTTCGTTGGTGTCATTGTTCTCTTAGGGTGCCTCCTGCTCATGGTCGCGTTTCGAAGTGTGCTGATACCGTTGGTGGCTGCAGTCATGAACCTGCTGGCTGTTGGGGCGTCGTTCGGCCTTGTGGTAGCGGTCTTTCAGTGGGGCTGGGGTACGTCCCTGTTGGGCGCGGGCACGGGACCCGTCGAGTCTTTCTTACCGATCATCATGATTGCCATTCTCTTTGGACTGTCGATGGACTATCAGGTGTTCTTGGTCTCTCGAATGCACGAGGAGTATCTCAACACCGACAACAACGAAGAAGCGATCATTCGAGGGCAGGCCAACACAGGTCGAGTCATCTCCGCCGCGGCGCTCGTCATGGTATGCGTGTTTCTCTCTTTTGCCATCGGTGGCGAACGGATCATCGCGGAGTTCGGCATTGGCTTGGGCGGCGCAGTATTGATCGATGCCTTCGTCATTCGCACGGTGCTCGTGCCCTCGCTTATGCACTTTGTCGGCAAAGCGAACTGGTGGATGCCTCGATGGCTCAACCGCGTCGTGCCTCACGTGGCCGTTGAGGCTACGGAATAAATGGAACTCTCTCGTCGCGGGAATAGGCGCATGGGTTCACGTCGGGTCTCCGACACCCCTGTCTCCGACACCTGAGTCCAACCTCCCGATACAGAACATTTAGAGCCGGTGCCCCGGTCACGCTCACTTCGAGATGATCCGGGAAGACGGTCACCCACTGGACCAATTCCTCCACCAGGACGCGGCGCTCGCGATCTTCTGCCGCCTTACCCTGGAACCACTGACCGTCTCCGAGACGAAGGTACCCCTAAGTGCTTGTTGTCGGCATTAAACCTGAGCCTTGTTAGGTCTGATACGCGAATTAATCTCGAAATGCTGAATCCGACTCGCCATCCGTGAAGCCGTCAGCGGAGATCTGCTTTGCGAAGCGCTGAGTGTCAATCGCGTTCGGTCGCTGTTCGAATGCGTCGCGGCAGGTGTTGACCGGCGGTCCCGGCGCCCGACTGCCGCGTGCGTCCGGGTCCCCCCGGCCAGCCTCCTGCGGATCGGCGCCCGCGAGGTCCTGGTCAGTACCGGCAGAAATCCCAGTTCGGCGGCGAGACAATCATTCGTGATCCTACGGGCTGATCAGAACCTTAGCCGCGACTCCAGCACTTGTAGAAGGTCGAGACTATCCCGAGCAGTTGCACCGACATGCGCTTGCTGCTCAGTTAACGAAGCGCACCGACTCGTCAGCACATCGCTCGCGGGTTGTACGCCCTTCGAGAAGCCACGGTGAGCCGCGTGCCACACCTCGTCACTGATGATCGCGTCGTGGAGTCCGTCGTACCACACGTCGTTGTAGACGACCTCTCCGAGATAAATGCGAGACCGGAGAATGGTGCTCACCGTGGAATAGCTGAGACCAGTGCGCTCCGCATTCACACGGTTATCTAATCCCGCCAGCACGAGTCTGAACGCCTGTTGACGCGGATTTCGTCGCAATTCGGGATCAGTTTGCCGCCGACCAGGTCGTAGCCGGTCTTCGGCCTATTCAGCCACTTACCGTCTTTCGCGGCGCGCTCGTTACCCATACGAACGTTCTCCGAGAGTTGTTCTCGGAAATATTGCGCGAAGGTACCGAGAACGTTGTAGAACATGCGACCGGACGCGGAGGACAGGTCGAGATTCTCCGAGATCGAATGAAGCGCGACGCCAAGTTCACCGAACCGGTCAGCAAGCAGAATGAGATCACCAAGATTGCGCGACAATCGGTCCAGTCGCCACACGAGAACGTGCGACACGTGCCTCGCTTCCACTGCTGCCAGCAGCTCTTGGAGGCCCGGACGTTTCATGTCCTTGCCCGAGAGACCCGGGTCAGCAATGACCACGACTTCGCCGAGATCACGCGCTAGTGAGTACGCGCGAAGTTTGTCTGATTGCCCCTCAATCGAGTATCCCTCTTCAGCCTGTTCTTCAGTCGAGACGCGACAGTACGCCAGAGTCAGCACTTGAATCTCCTTCATCTTTCCTCTCATCATGCTTCGTGAGGCGAAGCGCGACACGGACCAGAACATCCGCAACCCGGTCGAAGTCTGGTTCACCACTCATGGGAGATTCAACTTCCGACGCTTTGCGGCCACGCGCTCGGGCAGCGTAATCCCCGTATTGCGAGCGTGTTGGGTAATGAATGCATTGCGATGCGGTACACATTCTTCGAGCTTCAGCGCATCAGCGACGGCAAAAGAGGCAGATACCCACCATCCCAGGATTGAGTTTCACAGCCATCAGTAGCTTGCGAAGGCCGCGACGCAGGAACCCGGTCTTTTCTGGTAGACCGCTCGATTACGTTTTATCACGCGGCGAGCACAGCCAGCGCGACCACGGGTCGGCAGTCCAGCGATCTCGCCCATTCGCGCGTCAACGACGCGCCAGATTCGTCGTCGAGTACAACACCCCCTCGTAGCTCCTTATTGGCAAGTCCGCACGTCCGCGCTCGAGTGAGTGCGAAGGACTCCGTTTGGCTCGTCGTATTGAACGTGCACCGAGATGATATATCCAAACGAAGAACCACACATCGACGAGTTCATCGTCTTGTCGTAAATGCGCGCGAGTACCGTGTCCGACTTGCGAGTTCCGAAGATGAAACCGTTAAAGACTCCGTTGTCTTCGTAGGTGTGGCGAGACTGTGCACGACACACGAACTCGTGACGACTAGAACCCGAGAGGTTCCAGTTCTGAAAATCCCCAAAGAGGTCGAGCCGATTGACCGAGAGCGACACTGGACCGCAGACGCTTTCGAGAACACTACGAAACCACGCGACGGCTGGTCGCGGACCCGCCCCTTGAAGGAACTCTTTTCGGGGATTGATTCGGATCGCAGGGAACGGTTGGATAAAGTGAGGCCAATTCGCCCGTACGGGTGATCGAGACAGTAGCGATACCGCCCAAAGGCGTGCGGCGCCATCTGACCCCTGAGTTCTCCTAACTGAAAGGGAACAGCTACGCGGAGTGAGTTTGCTTCCGCGTGTGCAGATTCAAGAGCTTCGATGAGGGAAGCAGGGAGAGATGCGCGACCAGAGAGGTAGAGGGCGTCAACACCCGATGCCAATTCGACAAGGTGAGATTGCGAAAATTGGAAGGGGGGGACTACCTCGCAGAGGTTGTCGACGATGGGCGAAGTGGCCAGGCTTGTGGAGGTCACGGGAAGAGGGGCTGGTCTGGTGTCAAATCAGCCGCTAACTGGCATATCGGCGGCTCGCTTGTATGTGCCACGGGCGCATTCGCATCAACTCGGGGATCCGGCCCAAAAAGGGGACTAACCCCGCACACTCAACTCGGCCATCCGGCCCAAAAAGGGGACTAACCCCGCACACTCAACTCGGCCATCCGGCCCACACACGGACTCAAAGGTCCAACGCGTTAATACTAACTATCTCGCTGTGACATGAGAAGTCGCTTCGGTTCATTCTGTAACCCAATTACTGACCAGAGAGCCCTAATGCAGTTTGCGGGTGCTGTGATACAGGGAGCGCACCCGGCGAGGATCCGCGCAAGTCTATGAAGGCCCCCTCGACTCTCACCGTTGGCCTCTCTGCGAATATTCCGCCCGCACTTCCCGTACCACCAAGGCGACAAGATAGGAGTCTCTCCCTAAAGATTGGCGAGGTCCAGCAGGTCCACAGGGTTATGAGCATTCGCGTAGGCCTCCGAAGCGGAATTCCAACCTTCGCCACCGATTAGCCCGCCCATTGCAAGGCTCGTCGCGACCTCATAACTTAGGATGGGGAGCGGTATATGGTATTACAAGTTGACTGTCAAGGTGGCAGAACAGTAATGTGAGGCGTAAACCAGGTATCGCCCGCTCCGGGCATGCTCCTGAAACGCTCTTCCGAGTGTGTCGGTAACGAGTTCGTCGCGCTGGCCAAGATCTTCAAGACGCATGTCAAGCGCCTTCGACACATGATTGCGCAACGATACTGCTACCTGTAGAAAAGTTTGCAGATTGTGAGCGACGTCATCCCTGTACCGGTACCCGACATCGAAGTTTGACGTTACCTGGAGCCCAATGCCGGGATCACGCAACGGTCCCAGGAGGACCATCGTCAGGTCCCGGACGGATCTAGTCAACTGGTTGCGAAAGGTCCGGTCGAACGAAATCACCTGGGCCATGATTCTCCTCCACGTGACTTCGTCCGATGCCGAGTCCGGGAGCTTCTTCGCGGGCATCGCTTTCTCCTTCTGGCGGTCCGACTAATCCGATTCTTGTCGTTGCTCCTCTGTCATGCGACAATGGCGCATGACGATCTTCAGTCGAGTACTTCTTTTCGTCGCCCTGTTGTGCCTTGGCTTTTCGGCGTGGACTGTCCACCTCCATCCGACGGCAACGTATGAGTTCCAAAAAAACGCGACGGCCACCTCGCTAGCATCGTCCAGTTGCCCAAGTGTCTGGGATCGCTGGATAGACAAGGTGCCGCCGACGCCCATCCCACTGCCGAAGAACATTGCGAACGACATCGGACCGACGAAGGCTGATTTGAAGGCGACAGCGTGCTCGGCAGCCATCGTCGGCAAAGAGCACGTTGCCGAAACATGGGGTGCTGGAGCCCTCGTCGCGCTACTTGCCGCAGGCTTTTGTTGGTGGCAGTTTGAGGACTGATTTCAAGCTTCGGTCTTCCAGCGCGTGATCCGGCAGTCGAGATTTGTTACTCGGAGCTCAGATACCCGGTTGTACAACAGTGACGTGAATGTTGTACAATGTTGTTATGAGCAAAATCTCCGTCAGCAAGGCGCGCGAAAAGCTCTCAGAAGTCGTAGAGATGTCTCAGTCCGAGCCCGTCGTCTTGGAGCACTACGGTCGCGCGGCCGCCGTGGTGGTGAGCCCGGACCACTACGACGAGATGCTTGAAGCGTTTGAAGAATCGCTAGACATCTTGGCGTTTGACGCCGCATTGTCAGAAGAGGGGAGCAACATCCCCTGGGAGCAGGTGAGGATCGATCTCGGCTGGTCGTGAGCGAGTATCGAATTGAATTCAGACCGGCCGCTTTGCGTGAGATTCGAAGAATCGACCGATCCGTTCAGCCGCGTATTCAGGGCGCGATCGCGCTGCTCGCTCGAGATCCCCGCCCGCCAGCGTCGCGCCCACTTCGCGGACGTCCCGGTTACCGTTTACGAGTTGGCGACTACCGCATCATCTACAGGATTGACGACGGAATCCTTCTGATTGTGGTCGTCACCATTGGCCACCAACGCGACGTCTATCAGTAGTCAATAGTCAAGATACCCATTTGCTTACCCATGCAGTCGCCAGTGGCTGGTAGCAGATCTGTTGCTTTGGGTCTCCGACACCAGGGCTCTCTGAGGCCAATCCGGATGGATTGCATTAGTCAACAGATGCTCGTGTCGAACGTACCAAAGTGCGAACGCCCGATAGCATGCTGACCATGTCGAAGGCGGGGCCGCGGTCGTCTTCAATTGCCCTATGGATGGGTGTAATTGCCGCACCGATTTTTATTGGCGCATTTACCATCATTGGAGCGCGTCAAACTGGGTACGATTGGCGGCGCCACGCAGTGAGTTCTCTCGGGGCCGGGCATCCCGGTTGGCCCCAACGTTCAAATTTTAATCTCACGGGGTTCCTGTATCTCATCGCAGAGTGGGGATTGGCGCCGCGCCCGCGCCGAAGTACCGAATCGCGTCTGGTCGGCATCATTGTGGGCGCCGTCGGTGTAGGACTGATCGGCTCGGGTATTTTCGTTACCGATCCCGTTGGCGGCTTTCCACCGCCCTCGTCAGAGGAGGCTGATAAGGAGACCCCAGCTCTTGCAAGAACAACCCAGAGTCGTTCCGGCAAACTGCACAACCTTTTCGCTATTCCGATTTTCGTTGGCATTCCAATGGCAGGAGTACTGTCCACCATCTCTTCCGCTCGTAGGGGAAAGTACGGATGGGCTAGCTATTCGCTCGGATCGAGCGTCGTGATGGTCGCGAGCTTCCTACTCTTTGGTTCGGCTTTCGGCGGATCGTTGCGACTCGACGGAAAGGGCGGAATATTTCAACGTATCTCCGTCACGACGGGCTTTGGGTGGTTGAGCGCGCTGTCACTCAGACAATTAGCCACGCTCAATCGATCGTGACTTTGAACACCGGAACAGACTCCCTCAAATTCAGCTGGGAACAGGTCTCATTCATCCAAAAACTGCCATGATTCACAATTGGGCTGTAGTCGCCAGTGCTTGGTAGCAGATCTGTCGCTTCGGGTCTCTGACACTTGGTATCAGCGCCAAAGCGGAATAACCTCACGTATGGTCAAGTTGATCTTCACGGCGATCACGTCGCTTGACGGCTACATAGAAGACACGGAAGGTCAATTCGATTGGGCTATGCCTGATGACGAGGTGCTCGGCGTTATAAATGATCTGGAAGCGCCGATTGGTACCTACCTCTACGGAAGGCGGATGTACGAAACTATGGTTTATTGGGAGACGGCGCAGTCTCAAGTTGACCTTGATTCCGGATCCCAGGAGTTCGGGCAGATTTGGCGCGCGGCCGAGAAGATCGTTTATTCGACCTCGCTCGGGACTACGTCTAGCGCAAGAACCCATATAAAGAGGGTCTTCGACCCAACGGCGATTCAAGAGATGAAGTCGTGTCGTGAGCGTGATATCACGGTGGCCGGCCCCAATTTGGCAGCGCACGCATTCCGACATGATCTCGTGGATGAATGCCAACTTTTCCTCGTGCCCGTTGCCGTTGGTGGCGGCAAGCCGGCCTTGCCCACTCAGACCCGACTTAACTTCGAATTAGTCGAAGAGCGCAGTTTTCGAAGCGGGGTGGTCTTTCTCCACTATCGAAACTCACGGTCGTAGCCGCCAGTGGTTGGATGCAGATCTGTTGCTTCGGGTCTCCGACACCAGCAGGACTTAGCCAGCTAGCCAGTGCTTGGTAGCAGATCTGTCATGTCGGGTCTCCGAGACCAGCCCGGATTAAACGTTCATCTTCCAGATGCTGTCGTGTGCTATATCACCTGTATGTCAAATGATGTGGTGCCGATGATGTCGTATCGCAACGGCGTAGAGGCTCTCGATTGGCTCATCGCCGCGTTCGGATTTACCGAGCTTGTCCGGATGGTCAACGACGACGGAAGGCTCGAACATGCCGAACTCGGGGTGGGTTCCGGGACCATCATGCTCGCGACGCCGAGTCCCGACTACGAGGGACCGGCGCTCCACCGTAGTCACTGCGAATCCTCTGCTCGCTGGCAGGAGGTGCCCTATCTCGTCGACGGCCTACTAATTCTCATCGACGATGTCGACGCGCACTGCACGAGGGCCAGAAAGCATGGCGCGACCATTCTCACGGGAGTCGAGTCAACCGAGCACGGGAAGCGGTATCGAGCCGAGGATCTTGAAGGGCATCGCTGGATGTTCGTCGAACGGAGATCAGTCTCCTAACCGGAGTCTCCGATACAGGGTCGTTTCATATCGCCAGGCGCCAGTGGCTTGTAGCAGACCTGTGGTTTCGGGTCTCCGACACGAGTGCGCGTCGCTTCGCTAGTCGCCAACGCAACGTTGCAGATTTACGATCACCATCTCGGTCGCTTCTCGTTCAGGGCAAACGTCACCCGTGGTTGCAACGGACTGGGAATGTCCGACTCCGGGAGTCCTCGCCGCGCAGACGTCGAGCGGACCTCGTAAGTTGCTGGGAGACGTTTTTGCGCTGAGAACCTTCATCGATCAGATTTTTCCGGGCAACTAGGCAGTAGGAGCGAAGCTCGATTTGAAGAAGTGGTGTCACTAGGCAAAGTGCCAAGACCGAGGAGCTAGAAGAACGTGCAACTTGATAATAAGAACGCAATCGTCTACGGAGCAGCCGGGGCAATTGGTTCGGCGGTGGCTCGTGCCTTTGCCGAAGAGGGCGCCAACGTCTTCCTAGTTGGGCGTGCCTTGGCCACACTTGACGCGCTCGCCGACGAGATTCGAGATTCCGGCGGAGTGGCCGAGACGGCGCTCGTGGATGCAATGGATCAAACCTCCGTTGCCGCACACGCGGACCAAGTTGCCGCGACTGCCGGGAGTATCGACATTTCCTTTAACGCCATCAGCTACAGGGTGGTGCAGAACATCCCTCTCGTCGAAATGTCGCTCAAAGATTTCTTGGCACCGATAGAGGACGCCTGTCGTACACATTTCATTACTTCAACCGTCGCGGCGCGTCACATGACGGCGCAGCGTTCGGGCGTGATTGTGATGCTCTCCGCCTCGTCCTCTCGCGAGTGGCGACACGAAATGGGGGGGTTCAGCCTTGCCAACGCGAGCATCGAGACGCTCACGAGAAGCCTGGCGGGAGAAGTTAGCCGCTACGGCGTGAGGGTCGTAGGCCTTCGCCCAAACTTCACTCCTGAGACGGTTCCGGGCGTCACGGACGAAGACATTAAATTAAACGTGAGCAACGCTCTGCTCGGGCGTCTGCCACGACTGAGTGAGGTGGCCGGGACCGCTGTCTATCTTGCCTCGGACGCGGCCGGGGCCATGACGGGCGCCCTCATCAACCTCAGCTGCGGAGCCGTTTTCGACTGAGAGTTGATTCGCGTCGACAAAGGAAATCTGCGGGCAGCGTGACGCCAACAATCATTCAACACTGTCCTATCGTGAGACCGTGGCCCTCTAGTTGAGGGTTCCGCCTTTCCAAAGTGACTTCCCCGAATGAGTACTGCACGAAGACATTCCTGTGCTCGCGATCTCTGCCCAGTGATTGCCGCTTGTCTCATCTTTGCGATCATCGGCGTCCCATTATCCAGCGCCGCACCAACATCGACAGTGAGGGTTGCGTCGAAAGATAATCCGATCGTCTCTGGCAAGACCAGTGAGAGTGGGCTCAGCGTCTACGCGATCAGTGGCGCCTCCTTTGGGGTCTATACGCCGATTCACGTCCTTACCTTCAGCACACCGCGGTACAAGATCGCTGTCGGCCTCGCCAATCACGCGATCGACGGGGGCGAGCAGACGCCGAGTTCAGTGTGCCAAGCCGCGACCGGCTGCGTGGCGGCCGTCAACGGTGACTTCTATGACGTGTCCGATCCGGGTGAGCCGGTCGTCGGCGATGAAGTCGGCGGGATAATTCGAAACTGCGTGCTCCTTCATACCCCAGAGATCGCTCACGAACAGGCCGATCTGGACGGACAGTCAGTCAGCAACGGCCTTAAGTGGAGTAGCGACCTCGACGTCAACGGCATGAACGTCCCGATCACCGCGATCAATCAGGAACTACCGATGACGTATCTCCACGTCCATGTTCCCCTCGCGGGAACCCTCCTCTTCACTCATCTGTACGCCCTTAAGACACCGACCGCGACAGGGCGCGTCACCTATGAGTTCACTCAAGTTGACCGAGCCACCAGTCCCACTGCCATTAATACGACGAGCGAACTCGAACTGGTGGCACGGACGACAAAGGCCGTGACGGTCGCCGCTAACCACGTCGACATCTCTGCGCCCACGGGGACAGCGCTCGCCACTCTGGCCGTCGGCAGCACTGTCACGTTGGCCACGACGTCAACCGCTGGGTGCAACAACGTCGGAGGTCACCCGATCCTCCTCGATAACGGCGTGGTGGGACCGATAAGTCGCGCCGATACCTATATGGCGACGCCCTATGCACGCACGGTGATTGGATGGACCGCTTCCGGCGAGACGGTAATCATGACGGTCGGCGGGACGGACGCTAAGTCGGGTGCCACGATGTATCAGCTCGTCACGCTACTGCTGTCTCTGAACGTGGTGACCGCCCTTGATCTTGACGGCGGTACTTCCACCTCGCTCTACGCCAACGGGCGCGTCCTCTATCCCTCTGCGAGAGCCGAGCGGCCCGTATCAACCAGTCTGCTCGTCGTACGGAACGCATAGAAGATTGCGAGAACGTCCGTCCCGTCAGAGCGCACCTAAACTCAGCGCTCATGACCATCATCGATGACCACGGGCGACCGGAGCCCCAACCTGCCGTCAACGAAACAGAGACACTTCTGGAATTCCTTGACTATCAGCGTGCGACCTTCGCGTGGAAGTGCAGCGGCCTCGACGCGGACGGCTTGAGCGTGACGATCGCGGCTTCCACCATGACGCTCGGTGGAATGATGAAGCACCTGGCTCTCGTCGAGGACTACTGGTTCTCCCAGTGGCTACGCGGTCGCGACTCCGGATCAGCATGGTCTGGCGCAAACTGGGACGCCGATCCTGAATGGGACTGGCACTCTGCCGCCGAGAACACTCCGGAACAGCTGCTAACGCTGTGGCGGGCCAGCGTCGAGCACTCTCGCGTGATGGTCACCGAGGCCCTGGCCGAAGGCGATCTCGGACAATTTGCCAAACGCGCGTGGCCCGATGGGAGATCGCCGAGCATGCGCTGGATCCTCGTCCACATGATTGAGGAGTACGCCCGCCACAATGGTCACGCCGATCTCATCCGAGAGTCCATCGACGGAGTCACTGGCGAGTAGGTCGCTTGCGCTGACTCGCCGAGTGACCATTCGTGTTCGAACGCGCCAATGGCGGCCGACCGGTCTAAGGCGTGGTTGTGGTGGTGGTCGTTGACGTCGTGGTGGTGACAACCGTCGACGGCGCCGGCAGCGTGGCAATTAACGCGCCGCTCGTCGTTGAGAGCTCCGTGAGCGATCCCGTCGCCGCCGCGGGCGTCTGACTATTCGCGCCGGAACGACTCGCTACCCACAGATCGTCGCCCGACACGGCGAACGCCGACAATAGAGAGAAGTAGTACGGACCGTTGGTGTTGCACATGTACCAGTTCGCCGCACCGGTCGTCGCCGTCACGTTGGTCACCATCGGACTGGTGCCAAAGGGAGTGGCGATGTAGACGCTGCCTCCGGCGCCGATGACCATGCTGGGTTCCCAAAATCCGTAGTCGCCGGTCGAGTCGTTCTCCGTCACGACTACCTGCCCTGTCGCTGCGTCAATGTCGGTAGCGGCGTTGGTGGCGCTGTCGGCCACCCACACTTGTCCGTCCTCCACGCCGATGCCGTCAGGGGAGGCCAACCCCTGCTGTACCACGACACGCACCACGTGTCCGGTGGCGATGTTCACTTCCGTCATGGAATTAGAGCCTTCGTCCGCGACAAACGCGTCCGGCCCCGAGACGGTTAACGCCACGGGATCGCCAAAGGCAAAGGGCGCTCCCGACATGGTTCGCCGCAACAAACCGGTTCGGGCGTTGATCTCGGTGATTGATCCCCCAACCAATCCGCTCGGTCGGCCCGCGTTAAGCACGAGGATGGTGTTTCCCGAGGCGTCTATCGCGACCGGATCAACGAAGTGATACTTCGCACCGGAGATAACGCGAACCAGCGCGCCGTTGGTTGAGCGCATCTCGGTGACCGAGCCGCTCGCGTTCGCCACAAACAGATCCGGACCGTCACTCGTGATAGCCGCCGGATCGTCGAAGCGATATCCCTTCGACCGCACGAACGTGGCCAGCCACGCGCCACTCGTGGGATCAATCTCGGTGACTGAGTTCCCCGCTCGATTGGTCACCCACAAGTGGCCCGCACCAAAAGCCAGCCCCGAGGGCGCATCAAACTCACTCGCACCCGAGGCGCTCGGCGACGCCGCTCGAGCCTGAACAACTCCCGTGCACGAAGCGGCGACCAAGAGAAGAGTGAACGATGCAAAAGAACTGCGCATCAGCCGACGAGGTCGCATAAGTCAGAGTGTAGAGTCCCCGCGGCGGTCCCAAACGTCGAGGTGCAGAACGCTCTAATTCCCCACTTTGGCCATCGGAGTACTCGCCGATCCAAGCCTTGTGAGTCTTCACGCGACACACTCAAACACGAGCAAAGTGAGACGCCGAGACTGCACGAGAGCCGGGCCCTTGGCCCGGCTCTCGTGCAGTCTCTATGACTGAGTTACATCATTCCGCCCATGCCACCCATGCCTCCGTCGCCCATAGGCGCACTCGGGGGTTCGGGCTTGTCAGCCACGATGGCCTCGGTGGTCAACAAGAGCGCCGCAATCGAGGCCGCGTTCTGCAAAGCCGAACGGGTCACTTTCGCCGGGTCGATGACGCCAGCCTTGACGAGGTCTTCGAGAACTCCCGTCTCGGCGTTGAGGCCGACCGAACCTTTGGCGTCGGCAACTTCGCGCACCTTCACGGCGCCCTCGTAACCGGCGTTCTGCGCGATGTGGCGAAGGGGTGACTCGAGGGAGTTCGCGACGATGCGCGCACCCGTTGCTTCATCTCCGCTCAGGCTCCCGATGAGCTTGTCGACCGATGCGCGAGCCCGAACCAGCGCGGTGCCGCCGCCGGCCACGATGCCCTCGTCGATCGCCGCGCGAGTAGCGCTCAAGGCGTCCTCGATACGGTGCTTCTTCTCTTTGAGCTCGACTTCGGTCGCAGCGCCCACCTTCACCACGGCCACGCCGCCAGCCAACTTCGCCAGACGCTCTTGAAGCTTCTCGCGGTCCCAGTCCGAGTCGGTGTCGTCGATTTCGCGCTTGAGTTGCGCGACGCGTCCCGCCACGTCTTCTTTGGAACCGTCGCCGTCGACCAGCGTCGTGGCGTCCTTGGTCACGACGATGCGCCGCGCGCGACCGAGCAGGTCGACCGTGGCGCTGTCGAGCTTGAGGCCGATCTCGTCAGAGATGACCGTGCCACCCGTCAAGATCGCCATGTCTTGGAGCATGGCCTTGCGACGCTCGCCAAAGCCCGGCGCCTTGACGGCGACGGAGGTGAACGTTCCGCGGATCTTGTTCACCACGAGGGTGGCGAGGGCTTCGCCTTCCACGTCCTCGGCGATGATCAACAGCGGTCGACCGGCCTGCATGACCTTCTCCAGCACCGGCACAAGGTCGTGCACGGCCGAGATCTTGTTGCTGGTGAAGAGGATGAGTGCGTCCTCAAGAACGGCCTCTTGGCGCTCGGGGTCGGTGACAAAGTACGGCGAGAGGTAACCCTTGTCGAACTGCATTCCTTCGGTGAGCTCGAGCTCGATGCCAAAGGTGTTGGACTCCTCGACGGTGACGGTGCCGTCCTTGCCGACCTTGTCGATCGCATCGGCAATGACCTCACCAATGGCGGAGTCGGCCGCCGAGATCGTGGCAACCTGGGCGATCTGCGTCTTGCCCGCGACCTCTTGGCTCTGGGTCGCGATGGACTCAACAGCCGTCTTCACGGCCTTCTCGATGCCCCGCTTAAGGCCCGAGGGGCTGGCGCCGGCCGCGACGTTGCGCAGTCCTTCTTTGATGAGCGCTTGGGCCAGCACCGTAGCGGTCGTGGTGCCGTCACCGGCGACATCGTTGGTCTTCGTCGCTACTTCTTTCACCAACTGCGCGCCCATGTTCTCAAAGGGGTCATCGAGCTCGATCTCTCGAGCAATCGACACGCCGTCGTTGGTAATGGTCGGCGCACCGAACTTCTTGCCGAGGACGACGTTGCGTCCCTTGGGTCCCAGCGTGACCTTGACCGCGTCGGCCAACTTGTCGACGCCGGCTTCGAGGCCGCGTCGCGCGTCCTCGTCGAACTTCAATAGTTTTGACATGAGTCTTCTTTCGTAATCAGATGAGGTAACGGACCCGGTCCGTCACGGGCTACTTGGTAACGGTGGCGAGTACGTCGCGGCCGGAGAGAATCAACAGGTCCTCACCGTCAACGGTGATCTCGGTGCCGCCGTACTTCGAGTAGACGACGGTGTCGCCCACGGACACGCCGGTCGGAATGATCTCGCCGGTGGAGTCGGTACGGCGACCGGGACCGGTAGCGAGCACTTCACCCTGCTGGGGCTTCTCTTTGGCGGTGTCGGGAATCACCAAGCCCGAAGCCGTGGTGGCCTCAGCGCTGTTGGGACGAACGACGATGCGGTCTTCTAGTGGGTGCAACTTCATTCTTCTTGCCTCCTGAGCAATTAGCACTCGATACTTGCGACTGCCAATTTAGCAGCCAGCGGCCCCGAGTGCCAACGGAGGGTCGTTCAATGACGGCGGGAGTTCGACGCGAGCCTCCAAAAGACGCCAAGAGCGCCAATTGCTCGTTCGCTCTTCGGCCATCACAGTGCCTTGCGATCTATAAATCCTGATCACGCCCTATGTACGCGTAAATGAGCCAAATGCGACGTTGTAGCGCGTCAAGGAGCCAGTCGCTCGCGCTGCCAGCCAGAGCCGGCCGCCAGATAGAGGACGCGGTCGTGAAGACGGTCGTCGCGGTGCTGCCAAAACTCGAATCGAGTGGGCGTCAGGTGATATCCGCCCCAAAACTCCGGTCGGGGGACGTCGCGGCCCTCGTAGAGGCTCGCGAACTCCCCGACCTTCTCTTCCAGTTCCGCTCGGCTCTCAAGGGGCTGACTCTGATGGCTGGCGTGCGCTCCGAACTGGCTGCCGCGATGGCGCGTGGCGAAGTAGGCGTCTGACTGATCAGCGGTCATCCTCTCGACGCTGCCCTCGATGCGAATCTGTCGACCGAGTGGCTCGCAGTACCAGAGCAGCGCCGCGCGAGGGTTCGCCGCCAACTCCTGAGCCTTACGAGAGTCGTAGTTCGTGTACCAGCCAAAGGAGTGGTTGTCGTGATGGCGCATTAGCACCATGCGCGCACTCGGCACTCCGTCGGGGGTCGCCGTCACCAGCGCGACCGCCTCACGCTCGTCCATCACTCCCAACGCCTCGGCGAACCACAGTTGAAACTGCTCAAAAGGATCGGCCGCGACGTCGTTCACGTCGAGTGGCGTCCAGCGCTCGCTCACGAGACGTCCGCTAGATGCCAGTTGGGCCGGGCCGAGAGGCTGAGCTCGCTCGCTTCGCCGTGGGCGAGCCGGTAGACCCCCGCGGCGCCAATCATCGCCGCGTTGTCGGTGCACATCGCCATCGAGGGCAGGTGCGCCACCAGGCCAAACTCGTCGGCCAGTTGCGTGACGCCCGCGCGCAGCGCCGAATTCGCGGCGACCCCGCCGGCGAGCGCGACTCCCCTTGCTTCGAAGCGTTCCAGCGACTGGCGCAGTTTGCGAAGTAGCTGCTCGGTTAAGGCTCCTTGGAAGGAGGCCGCGACGTCGGCGAGCGCGACGCTCTGATTCGCCTGGGTCGCTCTGACGACGGCCGTCTTCAGTCCCGAGAATGAGAGGTCGAAGTCATCGCCAATCATCGAGATCGGCAGCTTCAGAACGTTGGGCGATCCTTCTTTCGCGAGGCGGTCGATCTCGGGGCCGCCCGGGTAGCCCAGCCCGAGCCAGCGCGCAACCTTGTCGTAGGCCTCACCAGCTGCGTCGTCGATCGTCTCACCAAGCACCTCGTACTGCCCCGGGCCGTACTGGAACACGATGAGGCTGTGTCCGCCCGACACCAGCAGCGTCATGAGTGGCCACTCGAGGTCGCGCGCTTCAAGCAGCGGCGCAAAAAGGTGGCCCTCTAAGTGATTGACGCCCACGAAGGGGACTTCCCAGGCGAGCGCCAAGGCCTTCGCGGCCGAGAGTCCCACCAAGAGCGATCCGATCAGTCCCGGCCCGCTAGTCACGGCTACGCCGCTGAGCGCCGGCGCACTCGGGTCGAGCCCCGCATCTATTAGAGCCTGACGAATGACCGGCGCAATGGTCGTCACGTGGGCCCGACCCGCCAGCTCCGGCACCACACCGCCGTAGCTCCGATGCTGATCGATGGAGGACTTGACTACGGAGGAGTACACGAAAAAGTGGTCGTCGACGACGGCGGCGGCCGTCTCGTCACAACTCGTTTCGATGCCCAAGACCAACGCCACCCGACCAGCGTAGGGTCTTCGCCGAAGGCCTCAGTCGAGATCGGCCCAGAGAATCAGGGCGTCTTCTTTCGTGTGTTCGTAGTAGTTCTTGCGCACTCCCACCGGGGCGAATCCGAAGCGAAAGTAGAGTTCTTGGGCTCGCGTGTTAGAGACGGCGACCTCGAGCGTTGCACGACGCACGCCCTTCTCCTTCGCGGCAATCCACGCATCGTTCATCAATGAGGTGGCGACACCGCGACCCTCGTGTCCTGGCAGCGTGCCGATGGTGTTGACGTGCAGTTCATCCATCACGTACATGACGCCGAGGTAGCCGATGATTTTTTTGCCTTCCACCGCCACGGTGTAGCGGCGCGTTTCGACGTTCGAGATCTCATCCAGCAGCATCGAGCGCGTCCACGGTTCGGGAAACTGCGCTACTTCAATGCCGAGCAGCTCCCCGACGTCACGACGTTCCGCGGCGCGAATCGTCCACGAGTTGCTCACGGGAGTCGTTCGCGCGTCGAGAAGTTCGCTACAGCGTCCGCCTCTCGCAAATACAGCGGCACCATCTCGTCCTCGACAGGACGCTCCGCGCCGAGGCGAAGCGCCTCGAGCGGCGAGGGTATTCGTTGCTCAAAGAAGGCTCCACTTCGCACGGCGCGAAACTCCGCCTCGTATCGAACCACGCCGTCGCCGCTGAAGGTGACCGGCTCGTCGCGCTCGGCCCAGGCCTCGATCACTGAGTCTGGCAACGCCACCGACGGCTGGTCGAGCGCTACGACGCCGTCGTCGAGCTCGAAACTCTGGACGAAGATCTCGCCGCGCCGAGCGTCGACGGCGCAGAGCAACAGACCACGAACATCCCCGCTCCACGCGCCGTGCGCCAAGACTTCAAGCGACGTGACGCCCACCAACTCGGCGTTGGCGCCGAGTGCGAGACCTACCGCAGTAGCGAGGCCCACCCGCAACCCAGTGAATAGGCCCGGCCCGCGATCAACCACTACTCGATCAATAGCTCTGGCGCTGAGGTCAGCCTGCGACAATAGCTCACGAATCCCCGGCGTCAGGGCTTCAGTGTGATGACGCTCATCGGCCACAATCAGTGATCGTTCGACGCCGTTTGCGGTACGAAGTGCCACGGCGCAGGCCGGCGTCGCGGTCTCAATCGCGATGACGTTCACTCGGGCGCCCACGCGTCGAGATCGTCGCTTCGGCCTTTACTTAACGCACCGTCCACCACGAGCGTTCTACCTTCCTCGTCGTCGATGAGAAACGTCACGGTCATGACGTCACGTCCAAAGACCGATGTGGCCAGGTCACCCCACTCCACCAGAGCAACCGCGGAATCTTCAACCAGTTCACCGAGCGCCAGGTCGATGACCTCGCCCACACTCTCGACGCGGTACACGTCGGCGTGATGCAGCGTCGTGATTCCAAGTTTGTTGACACTTTCGTGTTGCCGCACCATGGTGAACGTTGGACTGGTAACGCGCTCGCGAACGCCGAGACCTCGACCAACACCCTGCGTGAATGTCGTCTTGCCGGCTCCGAGTTGACCCGCGAGCAGGACGACGTCGCCCGGACGCAGGAGCGCCGCGAACTCTTCTCCGGCGAGTCGCGTCGCCTCCGCGCTGGCGCAGTAGCGTTGCCAGCTCACGCGCTCTCCAGTAATCGACGAAGTACACCCAAGTCGGCGCGCATAACGTCGACGACGCTCGGACCTCCACGCAGCGCCGCCGCGGGGTGGTACGTCGGCAGACCACGAATCGTTCCCGAGCGAAAGACGTGACCGTGCACTCGGCCGATACCCGTCGGGTAGTTGAAGATGGCTCGTCCCGCCGTGTTGCCCAGGGTCAAGATGAACTGCGGAGCGACCGTATCGAGCTGTTCGATCAGCCACGGTCGACAGGTCTCGATCTCCTTCGGGGTGGGCGTGCGATTGGCGGGCGGACGGCACTTGACGACGTTTGTGACGTAACACTCCTCGCGGGTGAGGCCCACTTCCTCGTCGAGCAGCGTGAAGAAGAGCCGTCCGCTCTGGCCGATGAAAGGCGCGCCGCCCTCATCCTCGGTTTTCCCGGGTGCTTCGCCGACGATCATGAGCCGTGCCGTCAACGGTCCCGAGCCAATGACGACGCGCTGACGCGTTCGCGACAGATCACATCGCGTGCAGGTAGACAGTCCTTCGAACTCCGTCACGCCGATTAGTCCACCACAACCCGAGGAACGCGGGCGCCGATGCGACCGAGGATCTCCCACGAGATGGTGTTGGCCCACCGCGCCCACTCATCGGCGGTGATGACCTCATCGCCGTCACGCCCGAGCAGCACCACGTCATCGCCGAGGGCGACGTCGTCGTCGCCCACGTCGACCACCAACTGATCCATCGTGACGTTCCCGGCCAGTGGGTAGCGCCGTCCCTTGATCAGTACCTCGACGCCACCCTCGAAGAGCGCTCGCGGATACCCGTCCGCGTAGCCGATGGGAATCGTGACCACCGTGGCGTCATGTTCGAGCGGCCGGCGTCGCCCATAACTCGGTCGCTCTCCCGCTGCCACCCGCCGCCGCGCGACCACGCGAGCGCGCAACGTGAGGGCGGTCTTGAGGTGCTCGCCCTTCTCTTCGAGCGCACCAGCGAGCCAGCTTTCGGGCAGGTAGCCATAGATCGATAGCCCCGGGCGAACCATCGAACGACGAGCATTCGGATAGCCGAGCGTGCCCGCGGAGTTGGCAAGGTGCAATACCCTCGGAAGTACGCCTCGACTACGTAGCGTCTCCACCATGTCGTCGAAACGCTCGATTTGCAGTCGGGTAAAGGCACGGTCAGCCGCACTCGAACCCTCAGCCACGGCAAAGTGTGAGAAAAGTCCTTCGAGATCGATCGATGAGGAGGCCACCAAGATGTCAACGACGTCGTTGAGCGACTCACGCGCGATGCCCATGCGGTGCATGCCGGTGTCGACTTTGACGTGCACCCGATGCTGGCCGCCAAGTGCTTCGGCGCAGGCCGCGGCGGCGGCGGCCCCTTCCAGCGAACCAATGGTGAGCGTGAGATCGTGGGCCAAGGCGTCGGGGATCGTGGAGGGGGCCACCTCCGCCAAGATCAAAATTGGCGAAGTGATTCCCGCGTTGCGCAGTTCAATGCCCTCATCGATGATCGCCACCGCGAAAGAGTCGGCACCACCCTCGAGCGCCGCGTTCGCGACGGTGATCGCTCCGTGTCCGTAGCCGTTCGCCTTGAGTACGGCGCAGAGCGACGCCTCGCCGACGACGGACTTGAGGGCCCGAACGTTGTGAGCAATCGCCGACGTCGATATCTCCGCCCACGCGGGGCGGTGCGTTCCTTCAGCGGGCACCGAGCTCTTCCTCCGAGGTGCCGATAACGAACGCGGCCGCCAACTCACTCGTGTGACTCATCGAAAGGTGCAACCTGGTGATGCCGGCCAACTTTGCCAAGTCCGTCGCGGGAGCGTGCAGAAGGATGCTCGGCGCTCCGGCTTCATTCAAGGTCACTTCGATCGAGCGCCACGACGTCGCCCCCAGACCCACGCCGAAGGTTTTGAGCACCGCCTCTTTGGCGGCGAATCGCGCGGCGAGGCGTTCGGGACGCTCGTGCGCGTCTCGTCGCTCCCCGTCGGTGAAGAGGCGCTGGCCTAGGTGCGGACGGCGCCGCAGCACCGCGTTGAAGCGTTCGACGTCCACCAAGTCGATCCCGATTCCTTCGGTCGCCACTACTCCACCGTCACCGTCTTGGCCAAGTTGCGCGGTCGATCGACGTTGCGGCCGAGCCCGCGGGCCATGGCGTAGGCGAGGAGCTGTAGTGGTACCACGTCGACCATCGGCGTAAACAGGGGCTCGGTGGCGGGCACGCGTAGCACGTAGTCCGCCAACGCGTCGATCGTCTCGTCGTCGTCGGTGGCGACGGCAACGACGGTGGCGCCACGCGCTTTCACCTCGGCCAGGTTGGAGAGCATTTTCTCCTGCAACGAGGGATCCGTGGTCACGGCGACGACGACGACGCCGGGCTCGATCAGGGCGAGCGGTCCGTGCTTCAGCTCACCGGCGGGGTAGCCCTCGGCGTGTACGTAGGAGAGCTCCTTTAGTTTCAGCGCGCCCTCGAGCGAGGTGGGAAAACCAACGTGGCGTCCGATGAAGAAAAAATCACGCGCGCCGAGTAGTTGCTTCGCCACGTCTTCTACGCTCGAACGCCGCTCCAACGCCGTGGCCACCTGATGGGAGACCGCCTTCAGTCCCTTAAAGAGGGCGTCGACGTCCTGGGGCGCCAAGGTTTCACGCAGCTGCGCGATCCGCAAGGCCAACAGCTCTAGGGCGGCCACTTGAGCGACGAAGGCCTTGGTCGAGGCGACGGACACTTCGAGTCCGGCTCGGGTGTAGATCACGGCATCGGACTCTCGAGCCAAGGAGGAGCCCACGATGTTCGACACGCCCACCACGCGTGCGCCACGGCGCTTCGCTTCGCGAATGGCCTGGATCGTGTCGATCGTCTCTCCGCTCTGTGAGACCCCGATCACTAGCGTGCCCACTTCCACGACCGGGTCGCGGTAGCGATACTCACTCGAGATGTCTACTTCCACGCTGACCTTGGCCCATCGCTCGATCGCGTACTTGGCGACCTGGCCCGCGTGGTTCGAGGTGCCCGCGGCGACAATGACGACGCGTTTCACGTCACGCAACTCGTCGTCAGAAATGCGCAGTTCGTCGAAGGTAATTGTGCCGCCCTTTCGGCGGCGATCGAGCAGCGTCGCACGAATGGCTTCGGGTTGTTCGTTGATCTCCTTGGTCATGAAGTCGTCGTGGCCGCCCTTTTCCGCCGTCTCTAGATCCCAGTCGATGGCCAGTTGATGAAGTCGAACCGGCACACCCTCAAGATCAATGGCACGAAAGCCCTCGGGCCCGAGGCGCACGATCTCGTCGTCGTTGACGGCGTAAAAAGCCGTCGCTCGATCGAGTATCGCGGGAATGTCGCTCGCCAGATACGTGACGCCGGGCGCGGTGCCGATAATCAGCGGCGAGATTCGTCTCGCGGCGACAATTACGTCCGCTTCCGTTGCGTCCATTGCCGCCACCGAGAACGCCCCACGCACCACGAGCAGGCTCTCACGCACTGCGTTAATCAACTCAAGCCCCTTCGCGCGTGACTCTTCAATGAGGTGAGCCAGTACTTCGGAGTCGGTCACGGAGCTAAAAAAGTGGCCTCGAGCTTCGAGCTCTTCTTGGAGCTCGGTGTGGTTCTCGATGATGCCATTGTGAATGATCGCGATATTGCCCGAGCAGTCGAGGTGAGGATGGGCGTTCGCGGTTTCCGGCGCACCGTGGGTAGCCCAGCGAGTGTGACCGATGCCCGAGGTGAAACCCGCGGGCGCGAACTCACACGCCTCCTTGAGGGCTCGCACCGATTCGGTTCCCTCGGCGATACGCGCACGCCACGTTTCACCGGGTCGAACGAGGGCGACGCCTGCCGAGTCGTAACCGCGATATTCAAGACGCGACAGTCCCTCGAGCAGCGTGCCCAGGGTGTCGGTGGATCCAACGACCCCGATAATGCCGCACATGAGGCCAGCCTACTCGTGGCTTTTAGTGTTCCTTCTGGCCCCTAGTTGCCGTAGAGGGACTTGAGACGTTCCGCGAAGACTTCGACGAACTCAGGATTGAGCGCTTCGATCATGACGCGCACCAACGGCTCAGTACCCGACGGTCGAATGAGGAGTCGCACGTCATCGCGGTCAACGTTGTAGACCACCAGTAGTTCGTTGAACAGTTCTTGCACCACCTCGTCGCTGAAGTGCTCTAGAGAAACGCTGAAGAGCTCTTGGGGCACCCGGCGCCACGCGGCGCCGGCCAGTTCCGCCAGGCTCCCCCGGCGCACGATTAAATCGCCCAACACGAGCGCCGTCAATAGTCCGTCACCGGTCGGAGCGAGATCGCGAAAGATCACGTGTCCGGACTGCTCACCGCCCAAGATCCACGACTTCTCTTCGAGAGCCAAAAGGACGTTGCGGTCCCCCACGTCGGTCTCTTCAATCTCGACGTTGGCGGCGTCCAGCGCTCGATAGAGCCCGAGGTTGCTCATCGAGGTCACGACCAGTCCGCCGCCTAAGGCGTCGCGCTCTTGACGGTCCAGTGCGAAGAGGACCATGAGGTCGTCGCCGTCGCGAATCGTTCCTTCGTTGTCGACCGCGATAAGCCGGTCGGCGTCACCGTCGAAGGCCAGTCCAAGGTCCGCGCCCTGCGCCCGCACCGCCTCCACGAGACTTTCGACGTGAGTAGAGCCCGAGTCCACGTTGATGTTGCGACCGTCGGGCTGGTCGTGGATCATCGTGAGCTTCGCGCCGGTAGTGGCGAAGAGTTCATGCGCGACGTGCGACGCGGCGCCGTTCGCGCAGTCCACCACGAGCGAGAGCGACGACAGGTCCACGGGGGCCAAGTAGCGCAAGTGGTTCACGTAGTCGCGCTCGGCTGTCTCGTCGATGGCCACCGTCTCGAAGTCACCGCTGGAGGGACTTTCGGCCACGTTGAGCGCGCTCTCGACGGCGGCCTCGGTCGCGTGGTCGAGCTTCTGCCCACCGACGCCGAGCACTTTAAGACCGTTGTCGTAGTAGGGGTTGTGCGAGGCCGAGACGACGATGCCCGCGCCGCCGCGCTGTAACGCGATGACCGCGACGCCGGGAGTGGTGAAGTAGCCGAGGTTGACACCGGTGGCGCCACCGTCACGAAGACCGGCCAGCACCGCGGCGGCCAGGGGTGGAGAACTTTCGCGGGTGTCGTAACCCACGAAGATAGGAGCCGAGAAGACACTCGCGACGGCCCAACCTAGTCGGTACGCCAAGTCGACGGTTATCTCGTCGCTCGCGCGTCCTCGAATACCGTCCGTGCCGAAACGCACGGTCATGACCACTACCTCTTGGAGTACTGAGGAGCCTTGCGCGCCTTCTTGAGACCGTACTTCTTGGTCTCTTTCTTGCGCGAGTCACGGGTGAGCAGACCGGCCTTCTTCAGCGCGGGTCGTACACCCTCGTCGATCTTGAGCAGCGAGCGTGAGATGCCCAGGCGCAGTGCCCCGGCCTGACCGGCCACGCCGCCGCCCTCGATGGTGGCGTCGATGTCATAGGTCTGTTGAGCGTCGATGAGACGTAGCGGCTCCATCACCATCTGGCGGTGCGTGGCCGAGGTGAAGTAGTTGTCGAAGGCGCGAGAGTTGATGGTGATAGTGCCGGTGCCCGGGCGAAGACGCACGCGCGCCACGGCTTCCTTTCGCCGTCCGGTCGTCTGGGTGAGAGGTGTAGTCAACGTCGCTCCTTAACCGCGGCGAATTGCCGAGGTGTCAAAACTGATGGGCTTTTGAGCCGCGTGAGGATGCTCGGCACCGGCGTAGACGAAGAGCTTGTCCATCTGCGCTCGGCCAAGTCGATTCTTGGGCACCATGCCGCGCACGGCGTCGGCCACGAGCTTCTCGGGGTCACGGTCCATGAGCGTCTGCCAGGACGTCGCGCGCAGTCCGCCCGGGTAGCCCGAGTGGTGGTAGTGGAAGTTCTGGGTGGCCTTGTTGGCGGTCACCACGACCTTGTCGGCGTTCACGATGATGACGTAGTCACCCGTGTCGACGTGGGGGGCGAAGAACGTACGGTGCTTACCGCGCAACAGCGACGCGGCGACGGTGGCGACACGCCCGAGCACGAGGCCCTCGGCGTCGATGACCACCCAGTCACGGGTCAACTCGGCCGGCTTTGGTGAGTACGTCTTCAAGTGTGTTCCTTCAGCGAAATCGTCGGAGTAGCCCAAGCGGGGTCCGAGGGGACTCTCCATCTTACGAAATTTCAACCCCCAGGGGCAAGTTCCGCGGAATCTACCTTAATTGGCCCGCCTCGACCTCGAAGCAACGTCCGCCAGCGCGGCGCGGTCTACCAGATCGTGACGCGCGCCGAGGGTTCCAGCCACAGCGAGTCGCCGTCTTTGACATCGAAGGCGTCGTAGAACTCGTCGATGTTGCGGACGATCTGATTGCAGCGAAACTCATCGGGTGAATGCGGGTCAATGGCCAATCGGCGCTCGACCTCTTCTCGTCGCGACTTGTCCTGCCACGCCTGGGCCCACGACATGAAGAATCGCTCGGCTCCGCTGAGTCCGTCAACGACCGGCGGCTCATCGCCGTCGAGCGAGATGAGATACGCCTTCCACGCGATGCCCAGTCCGCCGAGGTCGCCGATGTTTTCGCCGATGGTGAGGGCGCCGTTCACGTGCAGCTCAGGAGTCAGACGAGGAGAGAGTGCGTTGTACTGATCGATGAGCGTCTTGGTGCGCTCTTCGAAGGCGTCGCGGTCTGACGCCTCCCACCAGTCGGTGAGGCGTCCGGTGCCGTCGAACTTCGAACCCTGATCGTCAAAGCCGTGACCGATCTCGTGTCCGATCACCGCGCCGATGGAGCCGTAGTTCGCGGCGTCGTCGCGGCTCTCGTCGAAGAACGGCCACTGGAGAATCGCCGCGGGAAAGACGATCTCATTAAAGCCCGGGTTGTAGTAGGCGTTCACGGTCTGGGGATACATGAACCACTCGTTGCGATCAATCGGCGCACCTATCTTCGCGAGTTCCCGATTGAACTCGAAGATGTTCGCCGCACGGACGTTGGCAATGAGGTCCGTCGGGTCGATCTCGAGTTTGCTGTAGTCACGCCACTTGACGGGATAGCCAATCTTTGGCGTAAAGGCTGCCAACTTGTCCAGCGCGCGTTGGCGTGTCTCCGGACCCATCCATTCCAAGGTGGAGATGCTCTCGCGGTACGCCTCGACCAGGTTCTCCACCAGCACGTCCATGCGGGCCTTGGCCGTGGGCGGGAAATGTTCTTCCACGTAGATCTTGCCCACGGACTCGCCCATCATCCCTTCGACGAGGGCGACGCCACGCTTCCAGCGTTCGCGCTGCTCTTGCGCTCCGGTGAGGGTACGACCGTAGAAGTCGAAGAGCTCCTCGGTGAAGGCCTTCGAGAGATAGGGGGCGTGTCCACGAATGACGCGCCAGCTCAACCAGTCCTTCCACGCAGGCAGTCGTGACTCGTCGAAGAGCGCCGCAACGCCTTCAGTAAAACTCGGTTGGCGCAGCACCACCTCGTCAAAGGCGCGCGCCGGCGCGTCGAATGCTTCGCGCCAAGTATCGAGTCCCTTTCCAAACAGCGCGGTGGCCTCGGACCAGGTCTTGGGGTTGTACGTCTTTTCACTGTCGCGCGAGGCGACGTTGTCCCAGTGCGTCGCCGCTATCTCGGTTTCAAGATCGAAGATCCGCTTGGCTCGCTCCTCGGCGTCACTGATGTCCGCCAGGTCAAACATGCGCCGCACGTGCACTTGATAGGCGTCGCGCACGGACGCGAAGTGCTCCTCGCGGTAGTAGCTCTCATCGGGTAATGACAGTCCACCTTGTTCGAAGAAGGGAAGATATCGCTCAGGGTTGCCGGGGTCGCTGTCCACGAAGACTTGATAGAAGCCGGCCAGTCCTTGGTGTTGCAGGTCGCCGATGGTGCGAAGCAGTGACTCCACCGAGTCGACCTCATCGACGAGGGCCAACGCGTCGCGCAGTGGCTCGGCACCGAGCGCTTCGCCGCGCTCTTCGTCCATGAAGCTCGAGTAGAGAGCGCCGAACTTGCGCGGTTCGCCACTCTCGGCGCTCTGCGCCTCTTCGACGATGGCGCGAATCGCCTTCTCTGAGTTGTCGCGCAGAATCTCGAACGCGCCGTAACTCGCACGGTCCGGGGGTATCGGTGTGCGCTCTATCCACGACTCATTCACGTAAAGAAAGAGATCGTCTTGGGGGCGAACCGACGTGCTGAGCTCGTCGAGCGTGAATCCTGACTTCAAGGGGCCTTCAACCATGGCGTGTAGCCTATCGAGCCGTTTCGGTCCTACTTCGCTCGCGTCCGCTTAGGACTCGCGGCGTATTCGTCGTAGCCGACGCCAATAAGGGCGAGTCCCCCGGCGGGCGCCGGTTGAGGGAGTTGGTGGCGACTCAAACTCACAAGACGCTCCTCGATCGTGCTCGCAGGCAGCGTCCCTTGTCCGATTCCCACCATGGTCGAGACCAGACAGCGCACCATGTTGTGACAGAACGACTGCGCGCGAATCGTGAGGCGTAACGCCGGGGCTTGACGTGGACTCATCACCCACTGGTCATCGAGGCGTTCCCACTGAGCGGAGATCACCCGTCGCAGCAAGGGGTCATTCGCACTCGAGTTCGCCGGACGACGACAGAACGCGCGAAAGTCGTGGGTGCCAAGAATCGTCTTTGCAGCGCGGTTCATGGCCTTGAGGTCGAGGGGGCCGACGACGGACCACGCCCAGGTGTTCGTCGAGTCGAGGCCCGGCTCGCCCGTCTCCAAGACCAGGTAGCGGTACTCACGCCACGTAGCCGAGAACCGAGCGTGAAAGTCGTCGCTCACGGGTTCGGCTCGGAGGATCTGCACTCGACCTCGAAGTTGTTTGTTGAGGGAGTTCCTCAGTCGTTCGCCTTCGAGGCTTCGCACTTTCGCTGCGACCGGCAGATCGACGTGCACGACTTGATTAAAAGCGTGCACGCCCGCGTCGGTACGTCCGGCCCCGATGATGATCGGTTCGTGCTCAAGGCGCAGCGTCTTGGCGAGGGTCGCCCGCAACACGCCCACGACCGTGTCGTGCCGAGGCTGGAAGGCAAAACCACTGAAGGCCTGACCGTCGTAGGCCAGGTCTAGGCGCCAGCGTTGTGTGGCGCCTGGTTGCTCAGACGAATTCAATGCGCGCCATCGGCGCGTTGTCGCCCTGACGCGGCCCCAACTTCAAGATGCGCGTGTAGCCACCGGGTCGATCGCTGTAACGCGGCGCGATCTCGCTGAAGAGTTTGTGCGTCATGTCCTTGTCGCGAATGAACGCCACCACGCGACGTTGCGCGTGCACCGAATCCTCGGGAGAGTTCTTCGCGGCGGTGACCACCTTCTCGACGATGGGACGCAGCGCCTTGGCCTTGGCTTCGGTCGTGACGATGGATTCCGCGGCGATCATCGACGCCACGAGGTTGCCCATCATCGCCTTCTGGTGCGCCGCGTTTCCGCCGAAACGCTTGCCTTTGGTGGGAGCGCCACGCATGCTTAGTCCTCGGCTCGCAGTGAAAGGCCGCGCTCTTCGAGTCGGTCATTCACGTCCTTTAGCGACGTAGCGCCGAAGTTGGTGATCGAGGTGAGGTCACGCTCGGTGGCGTTGACCAGCTGGGCGATCGTATTGATGCCCGCGCGCTTCAAGCAGTTGCGCGAACGCTCGGTGAGCCCGAGCTCTTCAATGCGGATGTCGAGCTCGCTCGCGGCGGCCTGGGCGCTGCCCACGTCACCAAGTTCGAGCGACGGGGCTTCCTCGTCAAAACTGGCAATCAGTTCCACCAGTGAGCCGAGGGTCTTGCCGGCCGAGGCGAGTGCCTCGCGCGGCGAGATCGATCCGTCGGTCTCGATGTCGAGGACGAGGCGGTCGAAGTCCTTGCTCTGCTCCACGCGCACGGGTTCGATCTCGAAACTCACGCGGCGAACCGGTGAGAAGATCGCGTCCAGAGGGATGACCCCAATGGTGGAGGATCCCTTGTTGCCTTCGGCGCCGACGTAGCCCTTACCGCGCTCGACCGTGAGCTCAAAGGTCAGCGCGCTCTTGGGCGACGTTAGGTACGCGAGGTGCAGGTCACCGTTCAAGATCTCGACGTCGGCCGTCGTCGACAGGTCGGACGCCAGCGCGGGTCCCTCGCCTCTCTTGTCGAGACGAAGCGTCACCGGCTCGTCGGAGTGCACCTGAAGCAGCAGGTCCTTCAAGTTGAGCGTGATGTCCTGGACGTCTTCCTTGACGCCTTCGATGACACCGAACTCGTGCAAGACGGCGTCGAACTTCACGCGCGTGGCCGCGGCGCCGGGGATCGACGACAGCAGCGTGCGGCGAAGCGAGTTGCCGAGCGTGTGGCCGAAACCCGGGTCGAGCGGGCCGATGCCAAAGGACTGGCGGTTGTTGACCTCATCACCGAGGGCTTCGATAGTGGGACGCTGGATAATCAACATAGGAACTCCTAGGGGTATGTAAAAAGATCGGTTACTTGGAGTACAACTCGACGATGAGTTGCTCTTGGATCGACTCGTCGATCTGCTCGCGCTGGGGCACGACGCGTACTGTCACGCTAAAGCCGTTCTCGCCCTTTTCGAGCCATCCCGGCACGGAACGGTCCAACACGTCAAGGTTTCGCTTGACGTTGAAGTTCTCGCGGGTGGCCGGCTTCAAGGTGACCACTTCGCCGGGGCGAACGCGGTACGAGGGGATGTCGACGCGCTTGCCGTCGACACTGACGTGCCCGTGGCGAACGAGTTGGCGAGCTTGGGCGCGCGAGGCACCCCAACCGGCGCGGTACGTCACGTTGTCAAGACGTGTTTCTAAGAACTGCAGGAGGTTCGTGCCGGTCATGCCCGGACGACGACTGGCCTCTTCGTAGAGGTTCCGGAACTGCTTCTCTAGGACGCCGTAGATGCGACGAGCCTTCTGCTTCTCGCGCAACTGGGTCAAGTACTCCGAACCCTGACGTTGGCGATCACGGCCGTGCATGCCCGGCGGGAACGCGCGGATGCGGCGGTCGGAGTTCTCGGCGACGGGGCACTTGAGCGTGAAGCAGCGCTCGCCCTTTAAGTAGAGCTTGGTGCGCTCACGTCGACAGAGTCGACAGACGGGTCCGGTGTAACGAGCCATAACTGTTCTAACCCCTTCGACGCTTTTTGGGGCGACAGCCGTTGTGCGGCAGAGGGGTGACATCTTTTATCGCCACGACTTCGATGCCGGCGGCGGCGATGGAGCGAATCGCGGTCTCGCGACCCGACCCGGGTCCGCGCACCAACACGTCGACCTTCTTCACGCCGTGCTCCATGGCCGCCCGCGCGCACTTCTCGGCGGCCAACTGCGCGGCGTAGGGCGTGGACTTGCGCGAACCCTTGAAACCAACCTGACCCGACGAGGCCCACGAGAGCACGTTGCCCTCGGGGTCGGTGATCGAGACGATCGTGTTGTTGAACGAGCTCTTGATGTGCGCGACGCCGAAGGCGACGTTCTTGCGTTCCTTCTTACGGACCTTGCGAACCGTCGTGGGTTTAGCCATTACTTCGTTACCTTCTTCTTGCCGGCGACGGTGCGCTTCGGACCCTTGCGGGTGCGAGCGTTGGTGCGGGTGCGCTGACCGCGAACGGGCAGGCCCTTGCGGTGGCGAATGCCCTGGAGTGAGTTGATCTCCATCTTGCGCTTGATGTCCTGGGCGACGTCGCGACGCAGGTCACCTTCGACGGTGACGTTCTGGTCGATGTAGGTACGCAGGGCGTTGACTTCTGATTCGGTGAGGTCCTTCACGCGCGTGGACTCATTGATCCCCGTCGCGGCACAGATCTGTTGGGCGATGGTGGGACCAACGCCAAAGATGTACGTGAGTGCGATGACCACGCGCTTGTCGCGCGGAATGTCAACACCAGCAATACGAGCCATCGTTTTCTCCCTAACCCTGACGCTGCTTGTGGCGCGGGTTCGCTTCACAGATCACGCGCACCACCCCGGCCCGACGAATGACCTTGCACTTTTCACAGATGGGTTTCACGCTCGCGCGAACTTTCATTTACTTGCTTTCTCGACTTCGAAGAACCTGAGTCACCGGTAGCGATAGGTGATGCGTCCGCGGGTCATGTCGTAAGGCGTGATCTCTACCTGGACCTTGTCACCGGGAAGAATACGAATGCGGTGCATGCGCATCTTTCCCGAACTGTGAGCGAGGACGGTATAACCGTTCTCCAACTCAACACGAAACATGGCGTTCGGTAGGGGCTCGACGACGGTTCCCTCTACGGTGAACGCATCTTCCTTTGGCTTGCTCAGGTTCTCTCTCCTCATTACGGCACTACGGGACGTGCAGGAGCAGGACTCCCGCACGGATAGACCTCAGAGTCGCGCCCTGAGGTCGGCTTTCTATTCTACCGGAAAATCTGAAAAACGCAAAAACAACGGGAAATTCCGGGTCCACCAGACGCGACGGACGAGAAGTCCAGTGAAAATTCTAGCGGGAGCGTGTCTTCGTCCTGCCCTCACCCTTTTGTCGGGCCCTTAGGTGTCAGGTTCAGAGTCGATCCTGGTCAGAACCCGCGCCATTATGGGCCTTGCGACACGTGTCAGCGCGGCTTCAGGTACTTCCAGATGTCGCTCGCTACGGTCGTTAACGTGGAGATCCCATAGTTCTCATCGGGATTTCCCGAGCACATAATCGTCGCTAAGTAATAGCTCCCTTGATACTTTACAAATCCCGTCGTGTTGACCTGCCAGCCGGTGGTGGTCTCGGGGTACCAGCCGTCCTTTACGCCGACCGTCGCTCCTACCGGCGACCCCCAACCAAGACCAAAGCGCTCGCCGTCGATGACGTTCTCCATAAGCGTCATCTCATAGAGGCGGGACGCGTTGTCGAGAATCGCATTGGGGAGGGCGATCACCTTGAGCAGTTGCAACTGGTCCAACGGCGTGGTCTCGATGTCACCCCACGACCAACTCGGCACGGTGTCCTTGAATCCGATGAGAGCGTTGAAGGCGTCAATCGAGTCGCGCCCACCAATCTGCGCCCACAGCGCCGTGGCTGACTGATTGTCGGACTCCTCGATCATCGTGTAGGCGAGGGACTGTTCATTCGCCGTAAGGGGCCGATCGTCTTTTTGGGACTCGTAGAGAAGGTCAGCCAGGATGTCGATTTTGACGATCGATGCGGTGCGCTCACGGATGCCGTTGCGGTACGTGAACGTGACCCCGGAGTTGACGTCGTAGACGGCGGCGGTCACGATGTTCGTGCGATGGCGCAAGTACGCGGCCAGCACCGGCGAGTTGAAGGGATTGTCAGCGTTGTGCGTCGGCACCGTGGTGGTCGTCGACGTGGTGGTCGTGGTTGACGTGGTGGTCGAAGTCGAAGTGGGAATGGTGCTCGTCGGCGAGCCGGAGGAACCAGCCGCACCGTGTGGCAGGGTGACGAGAGCGATTAGCAGTGTCGCGGGCAGCGCAACGCCCGCTATCGCTCGCGACTTCACGTGACCCCTTTCGTTACGTGGATCGTAGGCTCCACAATGTTGTCATCGGGCCATCGTTCAAAGGCGGGGGCTTTGCGATCGAGATGAAGACTTCAACCCTTTAACCACAAGGTTTTCGCCAACTTACGAAGAGTTGTGCATAGCGATAAGTGCTCGTCACAGGGGTGAAGATCGAAGGATCGACACGTCGTGGCCGTTTCTTAGAGGTTTTTCCCACAGGCCCTTGACAAAGCCTATTTTCCCTCTAGGCGAGGGTGAAGACCTCGGGGCCGTTGTCGGTCACGGCGATCGTGTGCTCGAAGTGCGCCGAGAGTTCGCCGTCTTCGGTCAAGACGCTCCACTCGTCATCGAGTACGTACGTGTCGTAGGCGCCGACGTTGACCATCGGCTCGACCGCGTAGACCATGCCCGCCTTGAGCGTCGGGCCGGGCGTGCCGGGCCAGTAGTTCGGCACCTGGGGGTCCTCGTGCATCTCTGTGCCAATGGCGTGTCCGACGTACTCTCGCACGACCGAAAAGCCGGCCGCTTCGGCGACTTCTTGCACCGCGCGTCCGACCTCGTGGAGTCGACCACCAACGACCAGCTTGTCGATGCCGGCCCAGAGTGCGCGCTCGGTCACTTCGATGAGACGCTTGGCCACAACGCTCACTTCGCCGACTGGCGCGGTGTACGCGGCGTCGCCGTGATATCCCTCGACGATGGCGCCGGCGTCGATGGAGATGATGTCACCCTCCTGGAGGACGTACTCCCCCGGAATGCCGTGGACGATCATGTCGTTCGGGCTGGTGCAGATGACTGCCGGGAACCCGTGATAGTTGAGAAAGTTCGAGCGCGCGTTTCGCTTGGCTAGCACTTCGGCCGCGAGCACGTTGAGGTCCATCGTCGTCACGCCTGGGCGAATGGCCGCGCGGGTTACCTCGTGGATCTCAGCGACGACCTTGCCGGCTCTGCGCATCTTGTCGAGTTCGTCCTTCGAGCGAATCACTCAACACCCCGTCCGTGCAGCAACCCTTCGATGTCCTCGGCGACCTTTTCGACGCTCTGGTCGCCGTCCACCTTTACGAGCAGGTCGCGCTGCTCGTAAAACGAGAGCAGTGGGAAGGTGTCACGCTTGAAGGTCTCGAGGCGCTTCTGTATCGCTTCGGGCTTATCGTCACTGCGCTGGACCACGTCGCCGCCGCAGACTTCGCAGGTGCCAGATATTGCCGCCACGTCGCTCTCGTTATAAATCGTCCCGCACTCTTGACAGACTCGACGCGACGAGAGCCTCTCCAGCACCAGTTCGTCGGGCAAGGTGATGTAAATGCAGAGCTTGACACCGCCTTCGCCCAGGATTCGCTCCAGCGCTTGGGCCTGGCCGCTGTTGCGCGGAAAGCCGTCGAGCACGCTGCCGCGCACGGTATCTGGCTCTTTGAAGCGGTCCTCGACGAGTTTGTTGACGAGGTCGTCGGAGACCAGTTGCCCGGCGTCGAGGACCGATTTCACTTCGAGTCCGAGCGGCGTGTCGTTCTGCACGGCGGCGCGCAGAATGTCGCCCGTCGATATGTGCGCCAAGCCGTACTTCTCACAGAGCAGCTGACTTTGCGTTCCCTTGCCCGCGCCCTGTTTGCCCAGCACGACAAGATTCAGTTGGCCGGTCATCTCTAGCGCTTCAAGAAGCCTTCGTAGTTACGCATCATGAGCTGGCTGTCGATCTGTCGCATCGTCTCGAGCGACACACCCACGGCGATAAGAAGAGTGGTGCCGTAGTACGGGAAGCGGTTGATACTCCAGAGCGCCATCAATATGCTCGGCGTCACCGCGACCGAGGCGAGAAAGAGAGCGCCGACGACGGTGATGCGCGAGAGCATGCGCGCGAAGTACTTCTCGGTCGGCATGCCCGGTCGGATGCCCGGCACGAAGCCTCCTTGTTGGCGCAGCATCTCGGCCTGTTGATGGGGCTCGAAGGCGATATAGACGTAGAAGAACGTGAAGGCGAGGATCAACAAGAAGTCCGACGCGATATAGAGAAAGTTTGTCGGCTGGAACGTGTTGCGCACGAAGGACTGAAAGCTCGCCCAGGGCACGATGTTCGACATCAAGACCGGTATATAGAGCACCGAGGAGGCGAAGATGATCGGGATCACACCGGACTGGTTGACTTTGAGCGGTATATAGGTGGAGTTTCCACCCATCTCTTTTCTTCCCACCACCCGTCGGGCGAAGGTGACTGGTATTCGCCGCTGGCCGTTGTCTACGAAGACGATTAACACCAGCAGTCCTATCGAGACCGCGAAGATAATCCAGAACTTGAAGGGTCCGCCCTCTTGCCACACCGCCTTACCACCCGAGGGTAGGCCCGCGACCACGTTGGCGAAAATGAGCAGCGACATGCCCTGGCCGATGCCGCGCTGGGTGATCAGCTCGGCCAGCCACATCACGAAGGCCGTGCCCGCCGTGAGGATCAAGACCATGAAGAGACCGAGCCACAGCGTGAAGTGGGGAATCAAGTTGATGTCGAAACCCAGCAGCGCTTCGTCGTGACCGTGGAAGGCGTAGATAAGTCCCGTCGATTGCAACAGCGCGAGGCCGATGGTTAAGTACCGCGTGGTCTGGGTGATGCGCTTCTGGCCGACGGCGCCCTGGTCTCGCCACTCGGTGAGTTTGGGAATGACCGTGGTGAGGAGTTGGATCACGATGGAGCTCGTGATGTAGGGCATGACCCCGAGGCCGAACACGGCGAGGCGGGTGAGGGCCCCGCCCGAGAAGAGGTTTAGAAAGCCGAGAACGCCGTTGGCGCCGGCTTTGCTCTGGAGGACGTGAACCTGCGACCAGCTGACCCCCGGGATTGGAATGTTGGCGCCCGCCTGGTAGAGGCAGATGATCCCGATCGTGAACAGGACCTTGTTGCGAAGGTCCGGAACCCGAAAGATATTCGCAAGTCGTCGCAGCACCCTAGGACCCTACCGGTTCTGGTGTTGGTTACCGGACGCGGGTGGACGAACGGAGAAGGGCAGCTCCAACACCGTGACGCTGCCGCCGGCTTCTTCGATTGCGGACTTGGCCGACTCGGAGAAGCCGTGCGCCGAGACGTGCAGCGGGCCACTAACCTCACCGCGGCCGAGCACCTTCACAAGACCCTTCTTTCGAAGCAGGCCGTGGGCCACCATCACGTCGGGGTTGATCTCGCTTATCGCGAGTGCCGAGAGGGCGTCGAGGTTGACGGGCGTGTACTCCACGCGGAAGGGGTTCGTGAATCCCTTGAGTTTCGGGATGCGCGCGAGGAGGGGCAGCTGCCCACCCTCGAAGCCCTGGGGGATCTGACGGCGCGCCTTCTGTCCCTTGGTACCGCGACCGGCGGTCTTGCCGCCCTTGCCGGCGATGCCACGTCCGACGATCTTCTTTCGATGCGTCGAGCCCTCGGGTGACTTGAGATCGTGCAACTTCATCTCTAGACCTCTTCTACTTTGATCAGGTGCGGCACGCGGGTAATCATCCCGTGAATCTCGGGACGATCCGGCAGCACGTTGGACTGTCCAATCCCGCGCAGCCCGAGCGCGCGAAGCGTTCCGCGGTGCTTGGGCTTGGTGGCGATGGACGAACGAATCTGAGTGACCTTAAGAGCCATAACTAACCTTCCGCGGCCTTGAAGAGATCGCCCTCGCGCTGTCGCTCGCGGTAGGCGCGCAGCGTCCCCGAAGGAATGATCTCGTCGGCCGGTCGATCGCGCAACACGGCTAACTCTTCGGGGCGGCGCAGTTGCTTGAGCCCTTCAATCGTGGCGTGGGCGACGTTGATGCCGTTCGATGATCCGAGCGACTTGGCGATGATGTCCTTGACACCGGCCATCTCCAAAATCGCGCGAGCCGCCCCGCCGGCGATCACGCCGGTACCCGGAGCAGCGGGCTTCATCAACACCCGTCCCGCGCCCGAACTGCCGATCACCGGATAGACGATGGTCGAGCCGGCGAGCGGCACGTCGAAGAGGTTCTTGCGGGCTTCTTCGATACCCTTCTGCACGGCGAGGCCAGCCTCTTTGGCCTTGCCATAGCCGAGCCCCACGCGACCCTTGCCGTCCCCGATCACCATTAACGCGGTGAAGGAGAAGCGACGTCCACCTTTGACGACCTTGGAGACGCGGTTCACCTTGATGGTGCGCTCTTCGTACTGTTCTAGGTCAGCCATTAAAACTCCAGTCCACCGGCACGAAGGGCGTCGGCGAACGCCGCCACTCGGCCGTGGTAGTCGAAGCCACCGCGGTCAAAGACCACCGTGGCGATGTTGGCTTCTTTGGCGCGGCTGGCGAGCAGCTGCGCCACGGCCTTCGCACCTTCGACGTTGCCGCGGGTGGTGCCTTTCAGCGCAGCCTCCACCGACGAAGCGGACGCCAGGGTGCGTCCGGCGACGTCGTCGATGATCTGGGCCGAGATGTGCTTGTTGGTGCGGCTCACCGCGACGCGCGGGCGCTCGAGCGTGCCGGCCAAGGTCTTGCGCAGTCGACGGTGACGACGCTGACGGAGTTCTCTGGTGGTGCGTGCCATTACTTTGCGGCCTTTCCTGCCTTGCGCGCCACTCGCTCACCGAGGTAGCGCACGCCCTTGCCCTTGTAGGGCTCGGGCTTACGGAGCTTGCGAATATTGGCCGCGACCTGTCCGACGATCTCTTTGTCCGGGCCCTTGATAATGACGCGCGTGGGGGTCGGGACCTCGAAGGTCACTCCCGCGGGCGCCTGGAACTTGATGGGGTGACTGAAGCCGAGCGCCAGGTCAATGGCGCCTGGTCCGGCCGGCGCGGCGCGATACCCCACGCCGATGATCTCGAGCTCTTTGCTCCAACCTTCGGTGACGCCAGTCACCATGTTGGCGACCAGCGTGCGCGTCAGTCCGTGCAGCGCCTTGTAGGCCGTCTCGTCGTTGCGGCGATCGATAACCAGCGTGTCGCCCTCTTGGGCCAGGGTGATGCCGTCGGGGATGTTGCGCGTCATGGTGGCGTGCGGTCCTGTCACGGTGACGACGTCACCGGCCACGCTTACGCTCACGCCCGCGGGCACGGTGATGGGATTATTTCCGATGCGCGACATCAGTGAACCTCCCACGTGGAGATGGTTGGGCTACCAGACATAACAGAGCACCTCGCCACCTAATTTGGCCTTGCGCGCTTCGCGGTCGGTCATGAGGCCGTGACTCGTCGAGACCACGGCCACGCCGACGCCACCCAAGACCTTGGGCATCTGGTCGGACTTCTTGTAGATGCGCAGTCCGGGCTTGGAGACGCGCTTGATCCCGATGATGGTCTTCTTTCGGTCTTCTGAGTACTTGAGGTTGATCTCGAGCTGCGCGCCGGGCTTGTTCTCCAGCTTCGTCACGGTAAAGCCCGCGATGAAACCTTCCTTCTGTAGCACCTTGGCCAGGTTCTCCTTCAACTTCGAGCTGGGCATCTTCACCGAGTCGAACATCGCAGAGTTGGCGTTGCGAATGCGCGTCAGCATGTCGGCAATGGGGTCAGTCATCGTCATCGCTGCTCCTACCAACTTGCTTTCGTGACGCCGGGAATCTCGCCGGCGTGAACCATCATGCGCAGACAGATCCGACACAGCCCGAACTTGCGGTACACCGAACGTGGCCGTCCGCAACGCTCACAACGCGTGTAGGCACGCGTGGAGAACTTCGGGGTCTTCTTCTGCTTGATTACTAGAGCTTTCTTCGCCATACCTATCGATTCTCCTGCTTGAAGGGGAAGCCGTACGCGCGCAAGAATGCGCGCCCTTGCTCATCGGTCTTGGCCGTCGTGACAATGGTGATGTCAAAGCCACGCGGCGCGTCGATCTTGTCGTAGTCGATCTCGGGGAAGATCAGCTGGTCGTTCACACCGAAGGTGTAGTTGCCGTGTCCGTCGAAGGACTTGGGCGAGAGCCCACGGAAGTCGCGAATGCGAGGAATCGCGAGGCTCAACAAACGGTCAAAGAACTCCCAGGCGCGATCGCCCCGCAGGGTGACCTTGACGCCGATGGGCTGTTCTTCGCGCAACTTGAAACTGGCGATCGACTTCTTCGCACGGGTCACGACCGGCTTTTGACCGGTGATCATCTCGAGGTCGCGCTGGGCGCCTTCGAGCAGTGAGGCCTGCTGAGTCGCCCGGCCCACCCCGGAGTTGAGCACGATCTTCTCCAGACGCGGCACCTGCATGATGTTGTCGAGACCGAGCTCTTCTTTGAGAGCCGGACGGATCTCTTCGTCAAAGCGAACCTTGAGACGGGGTCGAGTAGCGGTTGTCATAGGACTTCTCCGCACTTGCGACAGACGCGGACCTTTTTACCGTCCACGACCTCGAACCCGACCTTCGCCGGACCTTTGTGCTTGGGACACCACAGCGCCACGTTCGAGGCGTGCAGCGGCATCAACTTGTCGATGATGCCGGCCTGCATCGTCGAGCCCCGCTGCTTGGTGGCGCGCTTGGCGATGTTGATCCCGTCCAGGATCACTTTGTTCGAGTCGGGAATGGCCTCTTCGACGTAGGCGCGCTCACCGCGGAACTTGCCCGACAGCACGAGCACATCGTCGCCCTTATGAATTTTCATTACAGCACCTCCGGCGCCAGTGAAATGATGCGCATGAACTTCTTGTCGCGCAGTTCGCGACCAACGGGACCAAAGATGCGCGTCCCTCGGGGCTGGAGTTGATCGTTGATCAACACCGCCGCGTTCTCGTCAAACTTGATATAGGAACCGTCGGGACGACGCTTCTCCTTGGCGGTGCGAACGACGACGCAGCGAACCACGTCACCCTTCTTCACCGCGGCGCCAGGGATGGCGTCCTTCACGGTGGCGATGAACACGTCTCCGATCGAGGCGTAGCGACGGCGCGAACCGCCGAGCACGCGGATGCAGAGGACTTCCTTCGCTCCGGAGTTGTCGGCCACCTTCAGGCGGCTCTCTTGCTGGATCATCGAGCACGCTCCAGGACTTCGATCAGGCGCCAGCGCTTGAGCTTCGACAGCGGACGGGTCTCTTGGACGCGAACCTTGTCGCCAACCTTCGCCTCGTTATTCTCGTCGTGCGCGTAGAGCTTCTTCGTGCGCTGCACGGTCTTGCCGTAGCGGGCGTGCGAGACGCGCTCGTTCACGGCGACGACGAGCGTCGAGTTCATCCTGTCGGACACCACGATGCCCTCACGGACCTTGCGGGGATTGGCGCGGGTTGCACTGGTCACGTCGCTGGTCTCGCTCGTCGCGTCACTGGTTTCGCTGGTCGCTTCACTGGTTTCATTGGTCGCGTCACTCATGACTGCCCGCCTTCTTCTAGTAGTTCGGCGGCCGCGATCTCGCGCTCGCGTAGGAACGTGGAGAGGCGCGCGATGTCTTTCTTCACGGCGCCGAGTCGCGCCGAGTTGTCGAGCTGACCGGTGGCCAACTGGAAGCGCAGGTTGAAGAGCTCGCGTCGGGCTTCGCCCAAGCGTCCGAGCAGTTCGCCGTCACCCAAGCGTCGAAGCTCGGCCACGTGGTCTTTGGTCTTGGCCATTAGATCGTCACCTCCGGAGTCCCGTGGGTTCCGGGACGAACGATGAACCTCGCCTTGATCGGCAGCTTTTGGATGGCGCGTTCCATCGCGGCGCGCGCGAGGGTCTCATCCACGCCACCGAGCTCGAAGAGGATGCGGCCGGGCTTTACCACGGCCACCCAGAACTCGGGGTTGCCCTTGCCCGAACCCATGCGAGTCTCGGCGGGCTTTTGAGTGACGGGCTTGTCGGGGAAGACGCGAATCCACACCTTGCCACCACGCTTGACGTGACGGGTCATGGCGATACGGGCCGCTTCAATTTGACGAGCGGTGACCCAACCCGATTCGAGGGCCTGGATGCCGAAGTCGCCGAAGTTCAGATCTACGCCGCCCTTGGCCATGCCGGCGCGGCGTCCGCGCATCTGCTTACGGTGCTTGACTTTGCGAGGCATCAACATGATTACTCCGCGTCCTTTCGAAAGTGCGGGGTGTCGGTGTGATCGCTCGAGGTGCGACGTTCGATCTCTTCTTCGACGCTCAGCTGCGCTTCGACCTCGGGGGTGGAGGCCAACAGATCCGCGACCGGTGTGTCGGTAGCGTCAGCCTCGTCGGCTGCGGCCTCATCATTGGCCTCTTCGAGGAGCTGGCTCTCAGGGGTACGCGCGTCTTCTGCGGCCTTGTCGGAGACACTTCCCACCATCCCTTGAATTTCGGTGTCGGTGAACTCTTCGTCGGGTTGCACCTCCACGCGACGCCGTCCGCCACCCGCGCGCACGACGCCCTTGGGCGCGCTCGGGCTCGAGCCGACCGGCATCGCGTCACCGGCCGCCATGGCGGCTTCGCGGACGATCTTTTCGTCATTGGTCAACTGGTAGGGCAGGATGTCGCCCTTGTAGATCCACACCTTGACGCCAATACGTCCGGTAGAAGTTCGCGCTTCGCGAAAGCCGTAGTCGATGTCGGCGCGCAACGTGTGCAACGGCACGCGGCCCTCGCGGTAGGACTCACGGCGCGACATCTCCGCGCCCCCGAGACGACCCGAGGCCTGGATGCGCACGCCGAGGGCGCCTGCCTTCTGTACCGTTTGGATCCCGCGCTTCATCGCGCGACGGAAGGCCACGCGACGCAGCAACTGGTCACAGATGCCTTGAGCGATCAGCGCGGCGTCGAGTTCGGGTTGCTTGATCTCTTGGATGTTGAGGGAGATCTTGTTCTTCTGACCGGTGATCTTTTCCAGGTCCTTCTTCAGACGCTCCGCTTCGGCACCGCGGCGGCCAATCACGATGCCTGGACGGGCGGTGTGGATGTCGACGCGCACGCGGTCGGAGTTGCGCTCAATCTCGATGCGACTCACGGCCGCGCTCTCGAGCTGCTTGGTCAGATAGTCGCGAATCTTCCAGTCCTCGATGACGAGGTCCTTGTAGCCGCGCTCCTTGAACCAGCGTGACTTCCAGTCCGTCGTAATACCGAGACGGAAACCGTACGGGTTTACCTTCTGACCCATTAGTTGGTCTCCTCCGTGATGTCCTCAGACACCGTCTCCTCGTTCTCGTCGAACGCCTCTGCTTCGGGCGCCGGCGTCTCGTCGTCGTAGTCACTGATCGTGCCGTCGTCCAACGCGTCAGCTTCGTTGGCCTCGGATGCCGCGACGTCGGTCTCGAGCGCGTCGGCGGCGGCGTTCGCTTCGTTCTCGGCGGCGGCGTCGAGTTCGGCCTGCGCCTCGTGGGCGGCTTCGCGCTTGTTCAAACTGGCGGTCTGGTCGGCGCGACGGCGCGACGAGGCGACGCGACGCGAGCGGCTCGCGGCGGCCTGGGCGCTGCGGGCGCTACGCATCAGTTCGAGGCGCTCCTCGTCCATGCGTGAAACAATCACCGTGATATGCGTGGAGCGCTTGAAGATCTTGCCGGCGCGTCCACGCGCGCGCGGTGAGAAGCGCTTCATGGTGACACCCTCGTCGGCGAAAGCGGCCGAGATGTAGAGCTCTTCGACGACCATGCCGTCGTTATTGACGGCGTTGGCGACTGCAGAGGCGAGGACCTTGCCGATCACGTCCGCAGCTTCGCGAGTCGTGCCAGCCAAAATCTCACGCGCCGTGTTGACGTCTTCACCGCGAATGTTGTTGAGCACGACGCGAGCCTTGCTGGCCGACATCGGAAAGCCCCGCAACGTGGCGCGGGTACCGGGACGTTCGTTGGTCTTGGCGGCGGTCATTAGCGCCTACCCGTCTTCTCTTGACCGGCGTGGAACTTGAAGGTGCGCGTAGGGGCGAACTCGCCGAGCTTGTGGCCCACCATCGACTCATTCACGAAGACCGGCACGTGACGTCGCCCGTCGTGCACCGCGAAGGTGTGCCCGACCATGTCAGGAATGACCGTCGAGCGACGGCTCCACGTCTTGATGACCTTTTTCTCGTTCGCCGCGTTCATCGCGTCCACCTTCTTTAGAAGATGCGCGTCGATGAAGGGTCCTTTTTTCAGGCTGCGTGACATTGTCTACCTACCTCCGCGCGCCGCGTCCACGGCGACGTCGAATAATGAGCGCGTCCGATGTCTTTGGCAGACGCGTACGACCTTCGGGCTGGCCCCAGGGTGAGACCGGGTGACGACCACCCGAGGTCTTGCCCTCGCCACCACCGAGTGGGTGGTCGACCGGGTTCATCGCTACACCGCGAGTCTGAGGGCGAACGCCCTTCCAGCGATTGCGTCCGGCCTTACCGATCTTGATCAACTCGTGCTCGGAGTTACCCACCGTACCGAGCGTGGCACGACAGTCAATCGGCACGCGGCGCATTTCGGTGGACGGGAGACGCAGCGTGGCGAAGCCGCCGTCTTTGGCGACCAGCTGCACGCTCATGCCAGCACTTCGCGCCATCTTGCCGCCGCCGCCGGGGCGTAGTTCGACGTTGTGCACGGTCGAGCCGGTCGGGATGAAGCGCATGGGCAGGGCGTTGCCCGTTCGGATGTCGGCCTTCGGTCCGGACTCCACGAAGTCACCGACCGCGAGTCCGAGGGGCGCCAGGATGTAACGCTTCTCGCCGTCCACGTAGTGCAGGAGGGCGATGCGACACGAACGGTTGGGGTCGTACTCAATGGTCGCGACCTTCGCCGGGATGTGGTCCTTGTTTCGCTTGAAATCCACCACACGGTACTGCTGCTTGTGACCGCCACCGCGGTGGCGCGACGTTTTGCGGCCGTAGCTGTTGCGGCCTCCGGTCTTGGGCTTGGGCGAGAGCAGGGACTTCTCCGGTGCCGACGTCGTGACGTCGGCGAAGTCCGAGACCGTCTGGAAACGACGACCGGGACTGGTCGGTTTGCGGTGACGAAGTGCCATGGCGGTCCTTAGTTCTCGAAGAGGTTGATAGTGTCGCCCTGTTTCAGGGTGACGATGGCTCGCTTGGTGCCGGGCTTGGTGCCCCGAACGCCGGTGCGACGGTTGCGGGTGTTCTTACCTTTGCGATTCAAGGTGTTCACGTTGGTGACCGTGACGTTGAAGGCCTGCTCGACGGCGTGGCGCACGTCGATCTTGGTGGCGTGAGGGTCGACGACGAACACGTAGGTGCCCGCGTCCATCAGCGCGTAGGTCTTCTCCGATACCACGGGTCGAATCAGGATGCTCATGGCGTCGCGCATTAGTCGTTCTCCTTGGCGGTGGGCAGCGTCTCGTCGGTGAAGAGCAGCCAGTCGCAGTCGAGGACGTCGTAGGCGTTGAGCTCACCAGCGTCGATGGTCTTCACGTTCATGAGGTTGCGAAACGAGCGAAAGGCCGTCTCGTCGTCGCGGCCCAGCACGATCAGGATCTTGCCTTCGAGGCCCAGAGCGCTCAATGCGTTGATGGCCCCTTTGGTCTTGGGCGTGCTCCAGGAGTCGAAACTGTCGATGAGGGCAACGCGCTCCATCTCCGCACGGTCCGAGAGGGCCGAGTAGAGCGCTAGGCGGATCATCTTCTTTGGCGTCTTTTGCTCGTAGCTGCGTGGCTTAGGCCCGAGCGCAATGCCACCGCCCGGATACTGCGGCGCGCGGATGGTGCCCTGTCGCGCTCCACCCGTGCCCTTTTGGTTGAAGGGCTTCCTGCCACCACCGCGCACTTCCTTGCGCGTCTTGGTGGACTGGGTGCCCGAGCGCTTGGCGGCGAGTTGGGCTTTGATCACTTGATGCAGCACGGCCATATTGGGGGTTACGCCGAAGAACGTCGGCTCGAGTTTGACGATGCCCAGCGTCGCGCCGCTTAGAGACTTGCGCTCAATAGAGCGCTCGACGAGTGTCGGGCGTTCCTTCTTGACCGGTCCGCGAAGGGTAAAGACGTCGCTCATCGTCGACCTCCGGCCTTCATCGGATTCTTGACCGAGGTGCGCAGCACCACCACGCCGCCGCGCGGTCCGGGCACCGCACCTTTTACCAACACCAACTGGCGCTCGGCGTCAACGGAGATGACTTCTAAGTTGGTGGTCGTCACCTGGGCGCCGCCCATGCGACCGGCCATCTTGGTGCCTTTAAAGACACGTCCCGGCGTAGCGCAGGCGCCGATCGATCCGGGAGCCCGGTGATGCTTGTGGTTACCGTGCGCGGCACCTTGGCCGGAGAAGTTGTGGCGCTTCATCCCTCCGGCAAAGCCCTTGCCCTTCGAGACGGCGGTGGCGTCGATCATCTCGCCCTTTTCGAAGGAGTCACAGAGAATCTCTTGGCCGACGCTGTAGCCGGTCACGTCATCGAGGCGCAGCTCCACGAGTTTCTTGCCCGGGGTGACACCGGCCTTGTCGAAGTGGCCGAGTTCGGGCTTGCTGAGGGTCGAGGTGCGTCGGGTACCCCAGGTCACCTGGACGGCGGAGTACCCCTCTTTTTCGGGTGTCTTGACCTGGACGACGCGGGCCGGGCTGACGCGAACCACCGTGACCGGAATCGCCCGGTTCTGGTCGTCCCAGACTTGGGTCATGCCCACCTTCTCGCCGACGATCGCTTTGGCCGCCACGTTGTCCTCTTCCTCTTTCGTTCTCTACGTCAACTAGGGCCGACATACAGACGCTCCGCCGGGCCATAAAACCCGAACGGAGCGCTCGACTTGTCGGTTCAGCGTTCCACGAATGGCAACTGAACACTTCGTTTTTGGTCCCGTTCTCAAAGAACGGGGCTATTAACCCTACATCATCGGGCCCCGCCGGCGCAAAGCGCCGAGGGGAATCCGATTAGTTCTGGCGGATCTTGATCTCGATGTCTACACCGGCCGGAAGGTCGAGTCGCTGGAGCGAGTCGACGGTCTTGGCGGTGTGATCAACGATGTCCAAAAGGCGCTTGTGCACTCGCATTTCGAAGTGCTCGCGGGAGTCCTTGTGCTTGTGCGGTCCGCGAACCACCGTATAACGGTGCTTCTCGGTCGGCAACGGCACGGGACCCTGCACGCGGGCGTTCGTTCGCTCGACCGTCTGGACGATCTTCGCGGTGGACTGGTCCAAGACGCCGTGATCGAAGGCCTTCAATCGGATTCGGATCATCTGCTTGTCGGCCATGACCAGTCCTACTTCAGGATCTTCGTGACGCGACCGGAACCTACGGTTCGGCCACCTTCGCGGATGGAGAAGGTGAGACCCTCTTCCATGGCGATGGGCTTACCGAGGGTGACGGTCATGTCAGTGTTGTCGCCGGGCATCACCATTTCGGTGCCCGAAGGCAGCTCGATGGTGCCGGTGACGTCGGTCGTGCGGAAGTAGAACTGCGGACGGTAGTTCGCGAAGAACGGCTTGTGACGGCCACCCTCTTCCTTGGTCAAGACATACACCGCGGCCTCGAAGTTGGTGTGCGGGGTGATGGTGCCGGGCTTGCAGAGCACCTGGCCACGCTCAACCTCTTCCTTCTTGGTGCCACGAAGTAGCGCACCTAGGTTGTCGCCCGCGCGTCCCTCGTCGAGGAGCTTGCGGAACATCTCGATGCCGGTGACGACGGTCTTCTGCGTGGGACGAAGTCCCACGATCTCGACTTCGTCGCCGACCTTGACGACACCCTGCTCAACCTTGCCGGTGACCACGGTGCCACGTCCGGTGATGGACATGACGTCTTCGATCGACATGAGGAAGGGCTTCTCGGTGGCGCGCACGGGCTCGGGGATCCAGGTATCCACGGCGTCCATGAGCGCCATGATCTGGTCGCCGGCCTCGGTGTCACCTTCGAGGGCCTTCAACGCTGAGACGCGAACGATCGGCGTCTCGTCGCCGGGGAAGTCGTAGCTCGTCAACAGTTCGCGAACTTCGAGCTCGACGAGCTCCAAGAGCTCCTCGTCGTCGACCATGTCGGACTTGTTGAGGGCCACCACGATGTAGGGCACGCCGACCTGGCGGGCGAGTAACACGTGCTCGCGAGTCTGGGGCATGGGACCATCGGTCGCCGAGACGACGAGAATTGCACCATCGACCTGCGCGGCGCCGGTGATCATGTTCTTCACGTAGTCGGCGTGGCCGGGCATGTCCACGTGGGCGTAGTGACGAGCCTTCGTCTCGTACTCCACGTGGGCAATAGAGATGGTGATGCCGCGCTGACGCTCTTCGGGGGCCTTGTCAATCTGGTCGAAGGGCGTGAAGGAACTCCCGCCGACGCGCTCGGACAGGACCTTGGTAATTGCGGCGGTCAGCGTGGTCTTGCCATGGTCGATGTGACCCATGGTGCCAATGTTGACGTGCGGCTTAGTGCGCTCGAACTTCTGCTTTGCCATTGTCGGGGACTAACTTTCTCTCTCGTGAGCGTTTCTCGGTGAAACGCTCTGGTTTTTCGGCCCTCCCCGACGACGGTTTGGACCTGATTCGCTGGTTTCCCAGCTCCTTACGCGCCGGTGGCCTTGGCCACGATCTCCTTAGCGATCGCGTCGGGCACTTCTGCGTACGAATGAAACTGCATCGTGTACGTTGCTCGCCCTTGAGTGCGAGAACGCAGGTCAGTAGCGTAGCCGAACATGTCGGCCAACGGCACAAGGGCCCTAATCACCTGGTTATTGCCGACGGCCTCCATGCCCTCGATGCGACCGCGTCGAGAGGAGAGGTCACCAATCACGTCACCCATGTAGTCCTCGGCCGTGACGACTTCGACGCTCATGATCGGCTCCAACAACACCGGGTTGGCCAAGCGCGTGGCCTTTTTCACCGCGATGGAACCGGCGATCTTGAAGGCCATCTCCGAGGAGTCGACGTCGTGGTAACTACCGAAGGTGAGTCGCACGCGCAGGTCCACCATGGGGTAGCCGGCCAAAACCCCCGAAGTCAGTGCCTCGACAATGCCCTGATTGACCGGCTGGATGTACTCCTTGGGGATAACTCCACCACTGATCTCGTCGAGGAACTCATAGCCCCCGCCGGGACCCGTGGGCTCGACCGTAATGACGACGTGACCGTACTGGCCCCTACCGCCGGTCTGGCGAACGTACTTCTCTTCGACCTTTTCGACCTTCTTGCGAATCGTCTCGCGATAGGCCACCTGGGGCTTGCCGACGTTGGCGTCGACGGAGAACTCCCGCAGCATGCGGTCCACCAACACCTCGAGGTGCAACTCGCCCATCCCGGAGATGACGGTTTGGCCGGTCTCTTGGTCGGTGCGCACGCGAAAGGTGGGGTCCTCTTCGGAGAGCGCGAAGAGCGCCTTGCCCAACTTCTCTTGGTCGGCCTTGGTCTTGGGCTCCACGGCCACGTGGATGACCGGCTCGGGGAAGGTGAGCGTCTCAAGTTGGATCGGCTGGCTCGGGTCCGACAGCGTGTCACCGGTCGTGACCTGCTTCAGGCCGACGGCCGCGACGATGTCGCCCGTTCGAATCGTGTCTAAGTCTTCGCGGTTGTTCGCGTGCATGAGTAGCAGCCGCCCGAGTCGCTCTCGCTTCATGCCCTTGGTGGTGTTAATGACGGTGTCACCCTTATCGAGGGTGCCCGAGTAGACGCGCAGGTACGTGAGCTTGCCCACGTAGGGGTCAGTCATGATCTTGAAGGCCAAGGCGGAGAAGGGCTCGGCGTCGTCGGGCTTTCGCTCTAAGACTTCCTCTTTACCGGGCTTGGTGCCCTGGGTCGGCGGCAGGTCGACGGGCGATGGCAGATAGTCGACCACCGCGTCGAGCATCGGCTGGACGCCCTTGTTCTTAAAGGCCGAGCCGTTCAGAATCGGCACGCAGTGGTTCTCCAAGGTGCCCCGGCGCAGCGCGCGACGAATGTCGTCGACCGACACGTCCTCGTCGCCCAGGACCTTCTCCATGAGGTTGTCGTCGAAGGTGGTGAGCACGTCGAGCAACTTGGCGTGCCACTCGTCGGCTAGGGCACGCTGGTTCTCGGGGATCTCGACGACGTCGAAGGTCTCGCCCCGGTCTTCGTGGTAGAGGATCGCCTTCATCGAAGTGAGATCGACGACGCCCTGGTAGTTGGACTCCACGCCCACCGGCAGTTGGATGACGGCCGGCACGCAGTTGAGTCGATCTTCGATCATGTCGACGCAGCGAAAGAAGTCCGCGCCGATGCGGTCCATCTTGTTGACGAAGCAGATGCGCGGCACGTGGTACTTATTCGCCTGGCGCCAGACCGTCTCGGTCTGCGGTTCGACGCCGGCGACAGCGTCAAAGACCGCGACCGCGCCGTCGAGCACGCGCAGCGAGCGCTCGACTTCGACGGTGAAGTCGACGTGGCCGGGCGTGTCGATGATGTTGATGCGATTCCCATTCCAGTAACAGGTGGTGGCGGCCGAGGTGATGGTGATGCCGCGCTCTTGCTCTTGGACCATCCAGTCCATGGTGGCGGCGCCTTCGTGGACCTCGCCGATCTTGTAGTTCTTACCCGTGTAGAACAAAATGCGCTCAGTGGTCGTGGTTTTGCCCGCGTCGATGTGGGCCATGATGCCAATATTGCGAACCTTGTCCAGGGGATATTCGCGTGCAGTCATTTACTTACAAACTCTCTTTACTTACCAGCGGTAGTGGGCAAAGGCTTTGTTGGACTCGGCCATCTTGGCCATGTCCTCGCGCCGTTTGACGGCCGCGCCCACGCCGTTGCTGGCGTCAATGATCTCATTCGCGAGGCGATCGGCCATGGTCTTCTCACGGCGCTTTTTCGCGAAGTCGGTCAACCATCTTATCGCGAGCGTCGTCGAACGACGCGGGCGAACCTCGACCGGAACCTGGTAAGTGGTGCCGCCGACGCGCCTCGAACGTACTTCCAGCTCCGGGCGGACGTTCTCCAAGGCGCGCTTCAAGGTAGCGACGGGGTCGGTGCCGGTCTTCTGTTCGACCTGCTCTAAGGCGGAGTAGACAATACGTTCGGCGATGGTGCGCTTGCCGCGCTCGAGGATCTTGTTGGTGACCTGGGTGACGAGCACCGACTTGTAGATCGGGTCGACGGGGATGTCACGACGTACGGCGGGGCCCTTGCGAGGCATTACTTCTCCCTCTTGGCGCCGTAGCGGCTACGGGCCTGCTTGCGGTCGCGCACACCAGAGGTGTCGAGCGCGCCGCGAATGATCTTGTAGCGAACACCCGGAAGGTCCTTCACGCGGCCTCCACGCACCAAAACAATGGAGTGCTCTTGGAGGTTGTGGCCGACGCCCGGGATGTAGGCCGTTACCTCGACGCCCGAGGTGAGACGCACACGAGCGACCTTGCGCAGCGCGGAGTTCGGCTTCTTGGGCGTGACGGTGTGCACGCGGGTGCACACGCCGCGACGCTGCGGGGCCCCCTTCAGGGCCGGCGTCTTCGTCTTTGAAACTTTGTCCTGTCGGCCCTTTCGGACCAACTGTGCGATTGTGGGCACGCGGAACCTCTCTTGTTGGTAACTCTTGTGGCGCTACGACAAAAAGCCGGAGCGCGGACTGTCAATCCTACGACAAACTTCGTTGGTACGGCAAGCCCACCGCCGCCCGGCGAGAGCGGCGGTGAACTTACGCGTTAGAGCGCCTGACCTCCGAGTTGATCTTCGGGGTTGATGGCGTCGTTCTCCGGCAGCGCCGACTCGTCGTAGGTGGCCGTGCCGATGTTCTGGAAGGCAGTCAAGTCTTCGCTAAAGGAGTCGTCGCTGCTCAACTCGCCGAGCAGACTCGCCAAGTCGAGGTCGTCGTCGCTGACCTGCGCCCAAGCGGGCAACAGTTCGGCGTCGGGCATGTCGAGACGCAGTTCGCGCTCGTTGTAGTACTCCAGCCCCGAACCGGCGGGGATCAGCTTGCCGATGATGATGTTCTCCTTCAAGCCCACCAGGTTGTCGCGCTTGCCCTCGATGGCGGCCTCGGTCAACACACGGGTCGTCTCTTGGAACGAGGCGGCCGAAAGCCACGAGTCCGTCGCGAGCGACGCCTTCGTGATGCCCATCAACTGCGCCCGGCCGTCGGCGGCTTCTGCGCCAGTGGCCTCGAGCTCGTCGTTGGTGTCGTTGAACAGTTTCACGTCGATGAGCGCTCCGGGTAGCCAGTTGGAGTTGCCGGCGTCGACAATCTGCACGCGGCGGGTCATCTGACGCACGATCAACTCGATGTGCTTGTCGTGAATCGACACACCCTGGTCGCGGTAGACGTTCTGCACCTCTTCGACGAGATACTGCTGGGTCTCACGCGTGCCGCGGAACTTCATCATCAACTTGGGGTCGAGCGGTCCGTCGTGCAACGGTGTGCCGACTTCGACCTCTTGACCGTCCTCGACGAGGAGGTGACGAGCGATAGAGATCGACTCCTCTTGCACCTGACCCTCGTCGCCGACGATGGTGACCTTGCGCTCGCGACCAATGAGCTCGACTCTCACCGCGCCAGAGAACTCGGCCACGGCCGCCGCACCCTTCGGGGTACGCGCCTCGAAGAGCTCCACCACGCGCGGCAGACCGTGGGTGATGTCGCTCTCGGTCACACCACCCGAGTGGAAGGTACGCATGGTCAACTGGGTTCCCGGCTCACCGATGGACTGGGCCGCAATGACCCCGACCGCCTCGCCGAGTTCGACCAGTTGGTGCGTGGCGAGCGAGAGCCCGTAACAGGCGGCACACACGCCTTGGATGGCGTCGCAAGTAAGTGTTGTACGAACGCGCACGCGATTGACGGTAGGGTCGTCGCGCAGTCGCTCGACGTCGTCCATCAACAGCATGGTGCCGGCGTCGAGCACCGAGCCGTCACTGAGCGTGACGTTCTCGGCGACGACACGGCCCCAGAGCTTGGTCTCAAGGTGCGCGCGCTGAGCCCGGGTGTCGGGGGCGACGTGCTCGATCCACATTCCTCGTGCGGTCTGGCAGTCGAACTCCTTGACGATCAACTCTTGTGCGACGTCGACCAGTCGACGCGTCAGGTAACCCGAGTCCGCGGTGCGAAGCGCCGTGTCACCGAGTCCCTTGCGGGTGCCGTGGGTCGAGATGAAGTACTCCAAGACCGAGAGGCCCTCGCGGAACGACGACTTGATCGGACGGGGAATCATCTCACCGCGCGGGTTGGACACGAGGCCCTTCATGGCGGCGATCTGACGGATCTGCTGGGAGTTACCGCGAGCACCCGAGTCGACCATCTGGCGAATTGGGTTGTCGGGGATCGCGTTCATGGCACGGTCGGTGGCGTCACCGACCTCCTTGTTGGCGTTGGTCCAGATCTCGATCTCTTGCTGACGGCGTTCGTCGTCGACGATGACGCCGCGGCGGTAGTTGGTCTCGACCTTGGCAGCCTGCTCCTCGTACTTGTTCAAGATCGCGGCCTTTTCGGGGGTCGTGACGATGTCGTCGATGGAGATCGTGAGACCCGACTTCGTGGCGAAGCGAAAGCCCAGCGACTTGATGGCGTCGAGCGACTCGGCGACCTCTTGGCGCGAGTAGCTCGCGGAGATCTCCTCCACGATCGTGCCGATCGGTACCGCGTTCTTGCCAATCAACTCATTCACGTAGCGAAAGCCAAAGGGCAGCGCCTCGTTGAAGAGCACCCGTCCGGGCGTCGTGACGAGTGCACGTCCCGCACCCTCCACTTCAACGCCAGCGGCCTCTAGGCGCGCGTCGAGAGACGACCCCTCGAGGGGGCGAATCTGGATAGGCGCGCGCAGACCGATGAGTCCATCAGCGACGGCGTTCTCGATCTCGTAGACGTGACGGTAGACCTTCGGGTGCTCGACCTTCTTGTCGCCGGGTAGCGTCAGATAGTACGCGCCAAAGACCATGTCCTGGGCCGGCTCGGTGATCGGACGTCCGGTCGCCGGGGTGAAGATGTTGTTGGTCGAGAGCATCAAGATGCGCGCTTCGGCCTGTGACTCGGCCGAGAGTGGCACGTGCACCGCCATCTGGTCACCGTCGAAGTCAGCGTTGAACGCCTTGCAGACAAGCGGGTGGATCTGAATGGCCTTGCCGTCGACCAGGATCGGCTCGAAAGCCTGGATACCGAGTCGGTGCAAGGTCGGCGCGCGGTTGAGCAGCACCGGGTGTTCGCGAATGACCTCTTCGAGCACGTCCCAGACGACCGTCTTGCGACGTTCCACCATGCGCTTGGCGCTCTTGATGTTCTGGGCCATCTGGGTCTCGATCAAGCGCTTCATGACGAAGGGCTTGAAGAGCTCCAGCGCCATCATCTTGGGCAGACCGCACTGGTGCAACTTCAGCTGCGGACCCACGACGATGACCGAACGACCGGAGTAGTCGACGCGCTTGCCGAGCAGGTTCTGACGAAAACGTCCCTGCTTACCCTTCAACATGTCCGAGAGGCTCTTGAGCGGGCGCCCGCTCTGGCCGGCCACCGGACGTCCACGACGGCCGTTGTCAAAGAGCGCGTCCACGGCCTCTTGGAGCATGCGCTTTTCGTTGTTGACGATGATGTCCGGCGCCCCGAGGTCCAGCAGACGCTTCAATCGATTGTTGCGGTTGATGACGCGACGGTAGAGGTCGTTCAAGTCCGAGGTCGCAAATCGTCCACCGTCGAGCTGCACCATCGGGCGCAGGTCCGGCGGAATGACGGGCACGGCTTCCAAGATCATCGCGCGCGGGTCGTTCAACCGGTGCCCGTGCTCGTCACGGCGATTGAAGGACTGCACGATGGCCAGGCGCTTTAAGAACTTCGCGTGACGCTGCGCGCTGAGCGGCTTGCGGCCGTCCTTGGCGTCGATCATCTCGCGCATGACCTTCTCTTCGTCGTCCAAGTTCATGCGATCAATGAGCTGGAGAATGGCGTCGGCGCCCATGCCGCCCTCGAAGTAGTCGCCGTAGCGAAAGTCCATCTCGCGATAGAGCACTTCGTCTTCGATGATCTGTCGTGAGTGCAGCCCCTCGAAGGTGTCAAAGGCCTGCTTGGCGAGTTCGCGCTCTTCGGCGAAGCGCGAGCGCACGCTGTCGAGCTCCTTCTCGGTGCCACGCTGCAGGGCCCGAAGTTCGGACTCCTTGGCGCCGTCGGCTTCAAGCTTCGCGGCGCGGGCCTCGATCTCCTTCAGCTTGTTATCGAGCGCCTTCACTTCGCGTTCGGCGATCTCCAAGATTTCGTCGTTCAGTCCAATGCGCAGCTCGGCCAAGTCGCCGTGACGGCGGTCCTCGTCAACGTAGGTCACCATGTGCGCGGCGAAGTAGATGACCTTCTCTAACTGCTTGGCCTTCAGCTCTTCTTTGGGCGCGGTACCCATCAAGAGATAGGCCAGCCACGAACGAGTACCGCGCAGGTACCAGATGTGCACGACTGGCGCGGAGAGCGCGATGTGACCCATGCGCTCGCGGCGCACCTTGTCACTCGTTACTTCAACGCCGCAGCGCTCACAGACGATGCCCTTAAAGCGCACGCGCTTGTACTTGCCACAGGCACACTCCCACGCCTTTTGGGGCCCGAAGATCTTCTCGCAGAACAGACCGTCCTTCTCGGGACGAAGCGTGCGGTAGTTGATCGTCTCCGGCTTCTTCACTTCGCCCGAAGACCAACTGCGGATGTTCTGCGCGGTGGCGAGACCAATAGAGATCTCGTCGAACTGGTTGACGTCGAGTGGACTCATGACAACTTCCTTTCGGCGGCCCGGCGGGCGTCCTCTTCGTCACTGCCTCGTTCGGGTCGAGAGATGTCGATCCCGAGCTCGCGCGTGACCGAGAAGAAGTCCTCTTCGGTGTCCGCCAGATCAACGCGGGCGCCGACCTTGTCGCGCACCTCCACGTTCAAACAGAGCGACTGCATTTCCTTAATGAGCACCTTGAACGACTCGGGGATTCCCGGCTCGGGCAGGTTTTGGCCCTTCACGATGGCCTCGTAGGCGCGCTCGCGACCCTTCATGTCGTCGGACTTGACGGTCAAAAGTTCCTGCAGCGCGTAGGCCGCGCCGTAGGCCTCGAGGGCCCACACTTCCATCTCACCGAAGCGCTGGCCACCGAACTGCGCCTTGCCACCAAGGGGCTGCGCGGTGATCATCGAGTAGGGGCCGGTCGAGCGGGCGTGAATCTTGTCGTCCACCATGTGGGCGAGCTTCAAGATGTAGGCGTAGCCCACCGAGATGGGACTGTCGTAGGCCTCGCCGGTGCGACCGTTGTAGAGCGTGACTTTGCCGTCGTTGTCCCCAGCCAGCAGACGCTTGCCGTTTTTACCGTCCACGTTCAACGTTTCGAAGGTCTGTTGGATGGTCGGCTTGTCCTTGGCGCGATCCGTCTCGTCCCAGTGCGCACCGTCAAAGGACGGCGTCGCCACGTAGACCGCCGGCTCGGTGCGAGGACGGGTCTTGCGGAAGGGACGCGTCGCGGGATCCTGCTGGTCATCGTGACCAGAGGTGCCGACGGAGGGGTTGACCTCGAGGCCGGCCCACCCGTGACGAGCGGCGTAGCCCAAGTGACTTTCCAGCACTTGGCCGACGTTCATTCGACTGGGCACGCCTAGGGGGCTCAAGATGATGTCGATGGGCGTGCCGTCAGAGAGGAACGGCATGTCCTCTTCGGGCAGGATCTTCGAGATGACGCCCTTGTTACCGTGACGTCCGGCGAGCTTGTCGCCTTCGGAGATCTTGCGCTTCTGAGCGACGTAGACCTTCACCAACTGATTCACTCCGGGCTGCATCTCGTGGTCTTCGTCACGGCTGTAGACCTTGACGTCGATGACCTTGCCGGACTCGCCGTGGGGCACCTTCAGAGACGTGTCACGAACCTCGCGGGCCTTCTCACCAAAGATGGCACGGAGGAGTCGCTCCTCGGGGCTCTGCTCGGTCTCACCCTTCGGGGTGACCTTGCCAACGAGGATGTCGCCGGGCTCGACTTCGGCGCCGATGCGCACGATGCCCAGGTCGTCAAGGTCAGCCAGGATGTCGTCGGGCAGGTTCGGAATGTCGCGGGTGATCTCTTCGGCACCCAGTTTGGTGTCGCGCGCGTCGATCTCGTACTCCTTCACGTGGATCGAGGTCAAGACGTCGTCGCGCACCAGTCGCTCGTTCAAGATGATCGCGTCTTCGTAGTTGTAGCCCTCCCAGGGCATGTAGGCGACGAGCAGGTTCTTACCCAAGGCCAGCTCACCGTTGCTGGTGCTCGTGCCGTCGGCCAAGAGGTCGCCCTCTTTGACTTCCTCGCCGCCGAAGACGAGGGGCTTCTGGTTAATGGAGGTGTCCTGGTTCGAACGACGGAACTTGTTCAGGTTGTAGGTCTTGCGACCGAATGCCTTGCCGTATCGGTCAGTGGCGTCTTTTTCGTACTCGACGACAATGCGGTCGCCCGAGACGGACTTGACGACGCCGGTACCTTCGGCGATCAAGACGTCACCCGAGTCGAGCGCGGCGCGCGCTTCCATACCGGTGCCCACAAAGGGTGCTTCGGGCATGACGAGCGGCACGGCCTGCTTCTGCATGTTCGCACCCATCAGGGCGCGCTGGGCGTCGTCGTGCTCGACGAAGGGAATGAGCGAGGTCGCGACCGAGATGATCTGCTTGGTGGAGACGTCCATCAACTCGACCTCGTCGGGCTTGACGAAGTCGATCTCACTCGTGGTGGAAGAGGACTTGTTGGAAGAGCCCACGCGCAGACCCGTGCCGACCGGGCCGCGACGAACGAGCACACGGTCGGCCTTGATGGTGCCGTACTCGTCGACTTCGGTGTTGGCCTGGGCGATGACGTAACGCTCTTCTTCGTCGGCCGTGAAGTAGCGAATCTCGCCGGTGACCTTGCCGTTCGCCACAACTCGGTAGGGCGTCTCGATGAAGCCGTACTCGTTGATGCGCGCGTACGTGGCGAGATAGCCAATGAGACCGACGTTGGGGCCTTCCGGCGTCTCGATAGGACACATGCGTCCGTAGTGCGAGGAGTGCACGTCACGAACTTCGAGTCCGGCGCGCTCACGTGAAAGCCCGCCTGGTCCGAGCGCCGAGAGACGACGCTTGTGGGTGAGACCCGACAGCGGGTTGTTCTGGTCCATGAACTGGCTCAACTGGCTGGTCGCGAAGAACTCCTTGATCGCCGACATCACGGGGCGAATGTTGATCAACGTCTGAGGCGCGATGGCTTCGACGTCTTGGGTGTTCATGCGCTCACGAACGACGCGCTCCATGCGAGAGAGACCCGTGCGCAACGCGTTTTGGATCAGTTCGCCCACGCTACGAATACGTCGGTTCGCGAAGTGGTCCTGGTCATCGATGTGATAGGTCGTCTCTTTGGCGGTGCGGTCGCGCGCCAAGTTGAGCAGGTACGTGGCAGTCGCCAGCACCTCGGCCTTGGAGAGCACGTGCAGGTCGGCGTTCGGACGCTCCAACAGGTCGCCGAAGAGCTCGACGTTCTTCGCGACTTCGCTGCCGAGCTTGCGGTCGAGCTTGTAGCGGCCCACGCGGCTGAGGTCGTAACGCTTCTCGGAGAAGAAGGCGCCCTCGAAGTACTGACGAGCCGCTTCGACGGTCTGGACTTCGCCGGGACGTGCGCGACGATAGATCTCGAGCCAGGCGGTCTCTTGGCTGGCGCGCAGGAAGTTCTCGGGCGTGTCATCGATGTTGAACTTCTCCATGTGCTTGGAGATCTCGAGGTGAGCCTTCTTCCAGTCGAGGTGGAACTGGTCCTCCAAGAAGTCGAAGTGCGCGACGAACTTCTCGAAGAACTTCTCGTCCATCGAGGTGTCGAGCGCGCGCAGCAGCGTGAAGATGGAGATGCGGCGCTTTCGTGCGATGCGCGCACCGGCGTTGGCGGACTTGTTCTTCTTCTCTTCCAGATCGACTTGGAGCCACTCACCGCGGCTCGGGTGAATCGTTCCTTCGAAAGCGACCTTCTCGTCCTTGCCGGGCTGAAAGAGCACACCGGGTGAACGCACGAGTTGGCTGACGACGACGCGCTCGGTGCCGTTGATGATGAAGGTGCCCTGCTCGGTCATGATCGGGAAGTCACCCATGAAGACGGTCTGTTCTTTGATCTCACCGGTCTCGGAGTTCAAAAAGCGGGCTCGCACGAAGATGGGCTGGGAGTAGGTGGTGGCGCGCTGACGGCACTCTTCCACGGTGAACTTGGGCGGACTCTTTAAGTCCGCGTCGTCGGGGTCGAACTCGAGTTCGAGCGAGAGACGTCCGGTGAAGTCGCTAATGGGTGAGATCGCCTCAAAGGCTTCACGCAGGCCCTGCTTCATAAAGAGATCGAAGCTGTCGCGCTGAATTTCCAGCAGGTTTGGCAGGGGGTGTGCTTCACCCAGTGCCGAGAAGTTAAAGCGCTCCGGGCTAGTGGACCGAGACGTCAACGGTCATCCTCCGTGTGAGTGGGTGGCTACAGGTACGCGCCGGGTCTAAGCGAAAAACGGCGTCAAGAGATGACGAAGTTAGAGGCACGAACACGGTCTAACCACTCTAGTGGTTATTCCTGAGAATGCGCAACTGGCGCTCTCCGAAGAGACACGCGGCCGCTCGAAACGGTTGCGCTTACCCTAGGCAGGTTCGCCGCCCAGGTCAAGTTTTAAAGTCTTAGAAAGTGGCCCCGGCCGCTCGCGCGGCCGGGGCCCTTCAAAAAACCTTGAAATTACTTGACTTCTACGGTCGCGCCGGCGGCCTCGAGAGCGGCCTTGGCCTTCTCCGCGTCGGCCTTGGAGACCTTCTCGAGCACGGGCTTAGGCGCACTGTCGACAAGGTCCTTCGCCTCTTTGAGACCCAAGCTGGTCAGTGAACGTACTTCCTTAATGACCTGAATCTTCTTGTCGCCACCGCTCGTCAAAATGACGTCAAAGTCGCTCTTCTCCTCAACGTCTTCCGCGTCAGCGGTGCCACCGGCGGCCGGAGCTGCGGCGACGGCCACTGGTGCGGCGGCCGTGACGCCGAACTTCTCTTCGAACTCCTTTAGAAGTTCGCTCAGTTCGATCACGGACAGTTCCGCGATGCCGTCGAGAATCTGCGTCTTGGTCAGGGTTGCAGCCATGGTGATTCCTTTCTTCTTCTGTACTAGTCGGGTTATTCGGCCGGTGTCTCGGCGTCGCTCGACGCCTCGGGGGTCTCGGGTTCGGAGGAAACCTCAGGGGTCTCGTCCGCGACATCGGCGACCTCGGTCGCGGTGTCGTCGCTCGCTGGCGAGCCAGCTTCCTCGACCCCGGCCGGAGTCTCGGCGGCCACCTCGTCCTCGACGACAGCCGGGGCGACAGCGCCGCCCCGGGCGTCGATCAAGGCCGAAAGGCCGTAGGCGAAGTTTTGCGGGATGGCCTTCAGGAGACCAGCCATCGTCGAAAGTGGCGAGGCCAGAAGACCGGCGAGGCGCGCGAGCAAGACGTCGCGCGGGGGCAGATCGGCGAGAGCGCTGAGGTCGTTCAACGTCAGCGTCTTGCCGTCAAGCACGCCACCCTTGACGACCAACGTGGGGGTGGCCTTGGCGAAATCACGCAGCGCCTTCGCGACGGCCGAGACGTCGCCGTTGACAAAGGCGATGGCCGTCGGACCCTCCAAGAACTCATCGAGCGAGGCGACGGCCGTGCCGGCAATGGCGCGGCGAACGAGCGTGTTCTTAAAGACCTTGTAGTCGGCGTCGAGGGCGCGAAGCTCACGACGCAGCGTCGAGATCTGCGCGACCGTCATGCCGCGGTACTCGGTAACGACGGCCGTCGAGGTGCCGTCGACCTTGGCCTTCAGTTCGTCGACAGTCGCGACCTTGGCGGTGCGTACTTTGTTCATCCTGACTCCTCCCCGGATGCCGCCCGGTAACGGGCCTCGGACATCCCAGCGAACGAGTCAAGCGACTCGAACTCCTCGTCAGGCGGACTTTCGTCCATTACGCACTTGCGTGCACCGGATGTCTTCGGCGTTCTTTCAATCTGTCGCACTAACTTCGTGCGGCTCTACAGTGTAGTGGGTCAATTCGACCCTCTGCGAACTTTTCGGCAGGTCCGAAGACCAGTTTCTCGCCACCCCCTACCGGAGCACCGACGGTTCACACCGTGCTTTTCACGCTGCAAGTGGGGTGTGACACCCTTCCCATTACAACTTTCAAGCCGAAGCGAGTGCCTCGTCTTCGTCGTGGATGCGCGTCGGGTCGATCTTGACGCCCGGGCCCATCGTCGAGGACACCGTGACGCTGATCAGATAGCGGCCTTTCGCGCTCGCGGGCTTGACGCGCACGAGCTCATCGAGCACGACCGCGACGTTGCGCACCAGATCGTCGCGCGAAAAGCTCACTTTGCCGACGCGCAGTTGCACGTTGCCAATCTTGTCGGTGCGGTACTCGACACGTCCACCCTTGAACTCGGTGACGGCTTTGGCGACGTCTGTCGTCACGGTTCCCGTCTTAGGGTTCGGCATGAGTCCGCGCGGTCCGAGCACACGGCCGAGGCCTCCGACTTTTCCCATCAAGTCAGGCGTCGCGATGGCCACGTCGAAGTCGAGGAATCCTCCGGCCACTTTGGCGACGAGATCGTCGTCGCCTACGACGTCGGCCCCGGCGTCACGAGCGGCCTGCGCCGCCTCGCCCGAAGCGAAGACCGCGACGCGATTCGTCTTGCCGGTGCCCGAGGGCAGTGAGATCGTGCCGCGCACGATCTGCTCGGCCTTGCGAGGATCGACGCCGAGGCGTACCGCCAACTCAACGGTCTCATCGAACTTGGCCGTGGAAAGACTCTTCACCTTGTCGAGCGCCTGGGGGATGGTGAGCAGCTCTTCGCGGTCGACCTGCGCGAGCGCGTTCTTGTAGTTCTTTCCGTGCTTCATCTCTCTCCTAGCCCGCGACCGTTATGCCCATGGAGCGCGCCGTGCCCGCTACCTGCAGCTTGGCCATCTCGACGTCATCGGTGTTGAGGTCCTTCAGTTTGGTCTTAGCGATCTCTTCGACCTGGTCCATCGTCACCGTGGCGACGACTTCACGACCGGCGAGGCGAGCGCCTTTGGCGATACCCGCCGCTTGGCGCAGCAGCACCGGAGTGGGCGGCGTCTTCAGGATGAAGGTAAAGGTGCGGTCCTCGTAGATCGAGATCTCCACGGGTATGACCGTGCCGCGCATCGACTCGGTGGCGGCGTTGTACTGCTTGCAGAACTCCATCGTCTGCACGCCGTGGGGCCCGAGCGCGGTACCGACCGGCGGCGCGGGCGTGGCGCCGCCCGCCTCGAGTTGGATCTTCACTACTGCGACGATGTTCTTGGCCATGGCCGTTCTCCTTAATTCGTTCTTTAGAGTTTCGTGACCTGGGTAAAGTCGAGCTCCACGGGGGTCTCGCGTCCGAAGATGTCAACCAAGACCTTCACCTTGAGTTGGTCCTCGTTGATCTCGGCCACGTGACCCGAGAAGGTCGCGAAGGGTCCGGTCTTGATCTGCACGGTGTCGTTGACTTCGAACTCGTGCGTGGGCATACGGCGTTTCGCCGTCGGCTGTTCGACGCCCTCGACGTGGGGATGAATGATGTTGTCGACTTCGCGACGCGTTAACGCCGTGGGCTTGGTCTTCTCCGCGCCGACGAAACCGGTGACGCCGGGCGTCGAGCCAATGACGTAGAAGATCTCGGGGTCCGGCTCGCAGCGAATCAAGAGGTAACTCGGGAACATGCGCTTGGAGACCGTCACCTTCTTACCGGATTTGAACTCGGTGACGTCCTCTTCGGGCAGGTAGATCTCGTAGATCGAGTCGCTCAGTTCGCGTGACTTGATGATGTTATTGAGAGCGCCGATGACTTTCTGTTCATGTCCGGCGAAGGTGTGCACGATGTACCAGCGACCGGGACGGTCGTAGGCGCTTTCGACGACGGGCTCGTCGTCTTCTTCGATGATCGTGATGTCGAGAATCTCCTCGTCCACGACATCGCTTTTTTCTAAGGGGGTTTCTAGATCACTCATGAGGGCCTACTTGATAAAGAGAAAGGAAACGAACTTGGAGAATCCATAGCCGAGTCCAAAGATCAGTGAGGTCATAAAGACCAGCACGCAGAACACGATGGAGGTGTAGTTAATGACCTCGGGGCGCGTGGGCCAGGAGACCTGGCGCATCTCTTCGCGAATTTGGCGAAGGAACTCACGCGGCGTGGCGCGATCGCGGCGGCGGCGCTGGACGTCTTGAACCGAGGTGCGACGCGCCGCGGGCGCGCCGTCGGCGCCCACCTGTCCCTGTCGCTGCATTAGTCGCTTTTGTTCGCGGTTCATCTCACGTCTCTCGTTTTCACTACTTCTTCAGTCGAACAACTTCTTCGAGCAGGGCAGGAGGGACTCGAACCCCCAACCACCGGTTTTGGAGACCGGTGCTCTACCAATTGAGCCACTGCCCTTCGCGGCCACGCCAAGAAAGTGGGCGTGTCCCCAGGGACGTCAATCTTACCATTCCTGCCGAAGGACCCGCCTAGCGGGTCTCCTTGTGCACCGTGTGCTTTCGCTCCCACTGGCAGTATTTCTTCATTTCAATCCGCTCACGGTCGTTGATCTTGTTCTTGGTCGTGATGTAGTTGCGTCGCTTGCAGTCTTCGCACGCCAAGGTCACCTGGATGCGCTTTTCGTTCTTTGCCATTCTTCTCTCCTTGGTACAGCCTGGGCCCTTCTGGTGCCTGGTAGCGGCGGCGGGACTCGAACCCGCGACAACACGATTATGAGCCGTGTGCTCTGACCACCTGAGCTACGCCGCCTGGCGAGCCCTCTGTCGGGATTGAACCGACGACCCCTTCCTTACCATGGAAGTGCTCTACCACTGAGCTAAGAGGGCGATCGCGATAAAAATGTCGCGAGGAGGAATTCTACTCCTTGCCAACGCCCGTATTCCAACCCCGTGAGGACTACTCTAAACGCGTATGAGAACGCGTCTGGTCGAGTTGGACGACGCCCAAGCCCTCATGAATATCTGGAATCCCGAGATCGTCGAGTTGACCGTTTCCTTCGATCTCGTACCCAAATCCCTCGACGAACAGCGATCGTGGATCCGCGAACACCAGACCTCCTACCTCTGTCTGGTCGCGATCAACGAGGAGGACGAGATCGGCGAAGTGGGTGCACGGGGCGAAAAGATCCTTGGTTTCGCGTCCATTTCGTCCTTTCGCGACAAACCGGCCTACGCCACCACGGTCGAAAACTCGGTCTACGTGCATCGCGACGCGAGAAGCCGAGGGGTCGGCGAAAGGCTACTGAGCGAACTCATCGCGGCGGCGGAGAAGTCGGGCTATCACTCACTTATCGCCCGCATCGTGGGTGAAAACGCCGGCTCCATCCGCCTGCACGAGAAGTGCGGGTTCACGCTCGTCGGCACCGAAGTCGAGGTCGGACGCAAGCACGGACGCTGGCACGACGTTGTTGAGTATCAGTACGTCGTGCCCTCGACGCCTAGACCGTAACGTCACTCACTTCGAGCTCGTGCTCGGGCCAGGACCACTGCGTCCAGCGGCCCATCGGAACGAGGAGCACTCCCCCCAGGATGGCGACGGCCATGGCGATCAAGAGCGGATTGGAGTGCACGAGTCCGGCGAGGAGCTGACGACCTCCGGGCAGCCCGATGAATGGTCCCGTGATGGTGAGGAGCAACAGCCAGAAGTGCTGACGGCCCTCGTAGCTGGCGGCGAGCACCACCAGTCCCCAGGCCAGGTACCAGGGCTGCACCACCGGTCCCAGGATCACGAACAACAACAGCGCGGTGCCGAGTAGGCGAACCCAACCACGCTTGCCCGAGTGCCACAGCAGCCACAGTGTGAAGACGACCGCTGCCATGAGACCTATGAACCTCGTTACCGAGAGCACCGACGCGAGGGTGATCGAGTTGACGCCGAACGCGTGAAGGATATTGGTGGCCGCCATCCCCGCGCCGGTCGCGGGCGCGGCCCAGGATCGCACGGTGCCGTTGCTCAAGAGATTGTCGACCCAACCGAACCCGAAGCCCGCCATCAGCGTGGTCACGCCGAGCACCGCCGCCGTCACCACTCCACCAATCACAAAGGGCCGAATGCGCTGTTTCATGTTGGCCTCTGGTCCGTACCAGTTCCAGGCGACGAAGGCGAGACCGATCGCGGCCGGGGCTTTTATCGACGTGGCTAATGCGACGAAGAAGAGCGCCCACACCGGATGTCGTTGCACGGCGAGAGCGAGGCCCACGACGAGAAAGCCAGTCATCAGCGCGTCGTTGTGCGCTCCACCAATCAAGGTAAGGAGCACGAGCGGATTCATCGCGGCCAACACGAACGCCTCACCCGGGTCTCGATGAAGACCTTTCGCGAGCATCGTCACGCCGTAGCCAATGAGAATGACCGCGAGCACTTCGAGGATTCGTAATCCCACCACCGTCCAGAGCTCGTGGTGAAAGCTGATCCGATCAATGAAGCCGTCGATGGAGAGAAACCCGGGACCGTACGGCGCAGGCGTGTTGCTCCAGAGCGGATCGACCGGGTTGGTATAGGCGTTACTGGCCTGACCCAGTGTCCAGGGCCCGTAGAGATACGGGCTGATGTTGCGGGCGGTCATCTCCCCCTGAGCCGCGTAGCTATAGACGTCACGTGAAAAGAGTGGGGGCGCCACGATCATCGGCACGGACCACAGCGCGAAGATCCACCAGAGTTTCTTGAGCGGCACTCCGATGTGCAGTTTCATCACCTCGGCGAGACGAAGCCACACGCGCATCAACAACAACAGTCCGCCATAGACCAGCACCACGGAGAAGATGTACTTCGTCACGCTCGGTCCACCCGAGCCGGACGTCGGTTCGCCAAAGAACCAGGTATTGGCCATATCGAGTTTGAACGGCGAGTTGGTGAACGAGGCGCCCGCGACAATGGATGTCAGCGCGGCGAATCCGAGCAGCGCCGGCTGCCAGAGGAACCCCCATCCCTCGAACGGTCCGGGCGTGAATCGTCCGAGCGGGGTGTAGCGGTGTTCGAGCATCTGGACGCCCGACTCGAAACGAGTAGCCACCTGCTCGTAGGCCCGCCGAAGGGCCTTCGACCACGCGTTCACTCGATTCACGAAACTCCTCTCGCCACGCAAGTGACACGGTACTTCGCCCTCTAAGGGTTCGCCATTGGGCGTGGTCAATCCGCGGCGAGAGGATTGACCGGTGGTGGGCCAGGAGGGATTTGAACCCCCGTAGGCTAAGCCGTCTGGTTTACAGCCAGATCCCATTGGCCACTCGGGCACTGACCCGTCGAGAATTCTACTGTCCGCCACTACCCAAGTACCAAACGCGCTCGGCGATCTAGCATTTCATCGTGCCAACTTTTGACGTGGTCTCTGAAGTCGACCTCCAAGAGGTTCGCAACGCCGTCGATCAAGCCAACCGCGAAGCTACGACTCGCTTTGATTTCAAGGGGACCAATGCGCTGATTGAGTACTCGGAGAAGGAGTTGACCCTTAGCGCCTCCACGGAGGATCGCCTCCGCGCCCTTTACCAACTCCTCGAAGAAAAGATGGTCAAGCGATCGGTTTCACTCAAGTCCCTCGACCCGGGAAAGATCGAAGAGGCCAGCCACAACAGCGCCCGACAGAAAGTGGCGCTGAAGGCGGGAATTAGCCAAGAGGTTGGCAAGCAGATCAACAAACTCGTGAAGGACATGGGAATAAAGAGTCTCAGCTCCTCGATACAGGGCGACCACGTTCGAGTAACGGGTAAGCAACGCGATGATCTCCAGCGCGCCATCACTGTCTTCAAAGAGGCCGACCTCGCCGTGCCGCTGCAGTTCACAAACTTTCGCGAATAGGGCGTACCTTCGCCGCGAACGCGGCTGCTAGTTAGGCGGTGCCCGCCTCTTCGACGCGAAGGTGCTCGTCCATCAGCGACAGCGGATCAACCTTGAAGATTCGGTTGAAGACAATCAGCTTCAACACCCAAAAGATCGCGAAGCAGAGCAAGTTCGCACCCGCGACCAGACCGGTGTTGGTGAGGTGGCTCCAGTGATGCGTGTTCACTTCGTGCTTTGCCCACCAGGCCCCGAGCTGGGAGAACGAGATACCGAGCACCGACATCATCAAAAATGGTGCGACCTCGCTGCGAAAGGTGCTGCGTCCGCGCTTGCCCCAGGTCCATCGGCGATTGAGCTGGTAAGCCGGCACCATGCCCACGATGTTGCCGGCGAGAGTGGCCCAGATGACGCTCGGGATCCATCGAAAGCCGTAGAAGGCCGACACGGCGCCGAGCGAGACGGCCGTCGTGATCGCCGAGGAAGTCGTGTAACGAAGGAGCTTCTTGCCTTCGTGCGTGCGAGACCACGCGAGCAGCGCCGAGGGTGAGTACTTCATCGGGGCCAACCTACCCGGCCAGCATCGCTGGCGAGGGTAGAGAAACGGCCACGGTCACGGCGACGCGACGCCCGCGGCACTAATCAGTGCTTTGAAATGGGTACGACGGTTCGATCGCACCCTTCTCCTCCAAATTCAAGTGCTCCTCGAGGCGCTCGAGCTTGTTGACGTGGAAGATTCGGTTGAAGACGATCAGTTTTAAGACGAAGAAGATCGCGAAGCAGAGCAGGTTCGTTCCTGTGACGAGCGCGGTGTTGGTGAGATGACTCCAGGTGTGCGAGTGCACCTCGTGACGAGCCCAGAAGGCGCCTATCTGAGAGAACGCAATGCTGAGAAACGACATACACCAAAACGGAACGATCTCGCGGCGAAAGTGACTTCGGCCACGCTTTCCCCACGTCCACGTGCGATTCAGGTGGTACGCGGGCAGTGTGGCAATTAAGTTGCCGGCAAGGGTCGCCCAGATGACGCCAGGAATAATTCGAAATCCATAGAGAATCGCAATGGAAGTGAACGAGACGGCAGTGGTGACAACAGAGCCCAGGACGTAGCGCGTCATCTTCTTACCGTGGTGGGTGCGCGACCACGCAACAAGAGAGCGGATGCGCTGAATCACTCTGTTGAGTCTACCGACAGCCCCCGGGGGCTCAGAACGCTAGGTGCAACAATGGACGGATGTCCGAAGCCCTCGACTTTCTTCTGCGTCTCCTCGATCTCGAAACAATCGAAGTGAACGTCTACCGGGGAATACATCCCCTCGAGGAGCGCCAACGGACTTTCGGCGGCCAGGTCGCGGCCCAAGCCCTGATGGCGGCCGGTCGCACCGTTGACAGCGGACGCGTGCACTCGTTGCACTCGTATTTTCTGCGCCCCGGCGATACGTCGGCACCCATCCTCTATGAGGTCGATCGCATTCGCGACGGCAAGAGTTTTACGACGCGACGGGTGGTCGCTGTCCAACACGGTCGCGCCATCTACAACATGCAGGCGAGTTTTCACAACGACGAACTCGGTATCGAACATCAAATCGCCATGCCCGATGTCCCGGCCCCCGAGACGATTCCCTCGGTATTAGATCGAATTCAGTCGGAGATTGGCGAAGTTGACGAGTGGTTCAAACGTCAGCATCCGATCGATCAGCGCTTTGTCGGTGAACTGCCCTGGAGCCCCACTCGCTCAAAGGACCCCTACCAGCGCATCTGGATTAAAGCGGACGGTACGTTGCCCGACGATGCGCTGTTGCACGCCTGTGTCGTGACCTACGCCAGTGACATGAGTCTCATTGACGCCGTGCTCAAGCCCCACTCGATCAAGTGGGACGACGGCACCTTCATGGTCGCTAGCCTCGATCACTGCATGTGGTTTCACCGAGACGTCCGGGCCGATGAGTGGCTCCTCTACGACACCGAGTCGCCCATCGCCTCGGGCGGGCGCGGCCTGGCCAGGGGTTTTCTCTTCTCGCGCGACGGTCAACTCAGAGTGTCGATGGTCCAAGAGGGACTGACGCGTCGAACGACACCCGACTTTAAGAAGTAACGGCTCTTCTTAGTCTCGCTGGTGCATCGGCACGAAGTCACGGGCTTCAGGTCCGATGTAGAGCTGACGCGGGCGGGCGATCTTAGAGTCCTGGCTGAGCAGCTCTTGGTAGTGGGCCAGCCAACCCGAGGTGCGCGGAATCGCGAAGAGCACAGTGAACATCTCCGCCGGAAAGCCCATCGCTTGGTAGATGAGACCTGAGTAGAAGTCGACGTTGGGGTAGAGCTTGCGCGATATGAAGTAGTCGTCGGCGAGGGCGACCTCTTCGAGTTTGAGGGCGATGTCCAGCAGCGGATTCCTGCCGGTAACGCTAAAGACGTCATCGGCGACCTTTTTAATGATCGTCGCTCGCGGATCGAAGTTCTTGTACACGCGATGACCGAAGCCCTCGAGCAGCGTCTTGCCCTGTTTCACGGTCTCGACGAACGCCGGTACGTTCTCAACGCTCCCGATGTTTACCAGCATTCGCAGTACCGCTTCGTTGGCGCCACCGTGTCGTGGCCCATAGAGCGCCGCCGTGGCCGCTGCGGTCGCGGAGTACGGATCGGCGTGCGAAGAACCGGCGACGCGCATGGCCGTCGTGCCACAGTTCTGCTCGTGATCGGCGTGCAGGATGAACAGCACATCGAGAGCGTGCGCGAGAATGGGGTCGGGCTCGTAGCGCGGTTCGGCGACCTTCCACATCATCGACAGAAAGTTCTGCGCGTAACCCATGGAGTTGTCGGGGTAGACGAAGGGCATGCCCACGCTGAAGCGATGCGCCGCGGCCGCCAGCGTGGGCATCTTGGCGATCAGGCGCACAATCTGCTTGCCGAGAATCTCCGGGTCATCGAGGATCTTGGCTTCTTTGTAGTACGTCGAGAGTGCGGCGATTGCCGAAACCAGCATGCCCATCGGGTGCGCGTCGTAGTTGAAACCCTCTAGGAAGCGCTTGCGTACGTTCTCGTGAATGTACGTGTGGTACGTAATCTCCTTCTCCCACGCCGCCGCCTGCTCGGCGTTGGGCAGTTCACCGTGCAAGAGAAGGTAGGCCACCTCGACGTACGTCGACTTCTCGGCCAGCTGTTCGATTGGGTAGCCGCGATAACGAAGAATCCCCGCGTCACCGTCGATGTAGGTGATGGAAGATTCGGCCATCGCCGTCGTCATGAATCCGGGGTCATAAAACCAGATCCCCGGGAGCAACTTTGACCACTCGGTGGCGGCCACTCCCCCGTCCACGATGGGAATCTCTCGCGACTCGCCGGTGCGGTTGTCGGTCACGGTAATGGACTCGGTCACAGTTCCTCGGTTCGAATCTAGGGGCGTGCCTATCGTAGGCGAACTGGCCAGTAACTCAACCGCGCTATGAGTTTCCGGAGGGCGACATCTCCAGAGTGAAGACCTCCAAGGTGAACTTGCCCAGGGCGGCGCGAGCCCCGACGACGCGGAGAAGGATCCGGGCATGTTCGCTCGCCGCGGTTCTCAGACTCCTTGGAACGAAGGCGTAAGCGCCCAGTGGGCTGAGCGCGATGGACATTCGTTCGTGGAGGGCGCCACCTCGGCGATTCAGTGGCGTCACTTGCACGATGAGGGTCACCGGTTGGATGTCGTAGCTGTCGTTGACCACCGTCACGCCGAGTTGCACCGAGGTCACCGGCGGCAACAGCAACATTCCCGGTTTGGCCGGCAGCGGCGATGGTGACACTCGCACTGCGGCAATGTCGATGGCACGAACCAGCTTGAGTGATGGTGACGACAGGAGGACGAATAGACCGTGCTTGTCGTAGTAGTTCGCGCTCGTCGCACTCGTGGCGTCTAAACGCACGGTACCGGGCTCTTTTACCAGCGCGAAGCGATCCACGTTCCAGCTTTCGCTCGTCGCGATCAGCGACGTGGCTGGATTGACGAGCGATGGCGTGTAACTGGTGCCCCAGGGAAGCGCCAAGGCGTGAGCGATGTCGCCGAGCAGCGTCTCGTACGCCGCGACGCGCTCTTGCGTGATGAGATCGAGCTCGTCATTGACGTCGTGCGAGAGCACCGGCCGGCGAAGCTGGTCGGCCGCGTTGAGCCAGCTGGGCAACTGTTCGTCGAGCTGATCAAGGCGCGCGGCGAACACGTCGCGCCGCAGCGAGCCCCCCTGAGTTAAGAGAGCGTGCAGCCGCCCATCGAAGGCGTTTTCCTGCTCGATCAGCGCGTTGGCGAGGGCTCCGAAGCTTCGATTCTCGCTGCGTCGCGCCGTGATCGCGCCGTGGGCGGAGCGCGAAACGTCGCGCGCGAACACCAGCACGATGAGCGTGACGACGAGGGCGAGCGTGATGAGCAACGTGCGCCGACGACGTTGCGCGCGAGTACGGGCCACGCTGAAAGAACTTACTCGGCCTTAATTTTACTCCTGTTCCTCAAACCCCTCCAGGTCGAGGATGTCCATCGCTCCTTCGGGCAAAGGACGCGCGTCATCTACACCCCACTTCACCGCGTCGAGGCGAGCGGTGAGTCGATCGACGTTCGACAGCTCCGGCAGTTCCATCGCACGCGCGGCACCGCCGAGGTTCTGCAGGCTCTTCGCACTCACGATGAGCCGCGTTTCGAAAGAAGCGATCATCTTGTTGTACTCCATCACCTGCGTGTCAAGGGCCCTCCCCATGCGGGCCACCGGCTCGGCGACCAAGCGAATGCGCTCGAAGATCTTTTCGGCGATCTCGTAAATCTCCCCCGCGTTGATGGTGAGCTGTTGCTGTCGAACCATCATCGCGACGGACCAGAGCAAGGACAAGAGATTCGTCGGACCGACGATGAGGACCCGTTCGCCGGCCGCGTACCTCAACATATCCGGGTCGGCGTCGAAAGCCACGCTCACCGCCACGTCACTCGGCACGAAGCACGCCACGAACTCCGGCGCGGGTGAGATCGATTCCCAGTACGCCTTGTCGCGCAGTGTCTTGACGTGTGCGCGAAGATCCCTCGCGTGCTTCATCTCCAGCTTCTTGCGCTCCTCGGCGTCCTCACTGGTCATCGCCGACTCGAAGGCGTCGAAGGGAAACTTCGCGTCAATGGCCACGCGCGACCCGTTGGGCATCTTCACGACACAGTCCGGTCGCCGTGAACGGCCGGCGTCGCTCGCCGAGGAGACCTGTAGTTCGTAGTCAATGTTCTGATGAAGTCCGGAAGCTTCGAGCACGTTGGCCAACTGCACCTCTCCCCAACGTCCCCGGTGATCACTTCGTCCCAGGAGTTGGTTGAGGCGACGAGTCTCTTCTTGACTCTTTCGTTGCTCATTGAGCAACTCCTCAGCCCGACTCTTCACTTCACCGAGGGCGCCTACGTGTTGCTTGTCGAAGTCAGCCAGATTGCGCTTGTACTCATCGAGCAAGTCGGCCAAAGGCTTCAGCGTTCGATCGAGGGTGGTTTCGCGTTCCTTCATGGCCTGATCTTGGGACCTATTGAACTGAACGACGGTCTCTTGCAACACGCGATTCGAGGTGTTTTCAAAAATGCTTTCCATATTTTTCAGTGCTGCTTCGTGTTCGTCGCGTACTCGAGCCACTTCACTGTTCGCGCTCGCCAGTTCAGATGATCTAACGGCAAGTTCCGCCTTCGTCTGGATCAGCGCATCACGCTGGGACTGCGAACGATGCAGCGCGAGTGACCAGGCGAGTAGCCCGCCTACGACCAGCCCGAGAACGCCTGAGAGTGCCACGATCATGTCAACCCTTTCGAACCACTACCTCCACCCTAGAGATCGCCTGTTACCCACCACTATCCTTTTCTACGTGAGCCGGCTCTTTCGATCTTCTTCGCCCGCCGAAGAGAACAGCGCGCCGCTCGTGCGCGTCAGCCAAGATCTGCGACCCCAGACGGTGCGCATCTTTGCGCTCGTGGGCGAGGCCATCGCCGGTGCGACCCACGCGTTGCTCGCGAACGATCGCGAACTCGCCAAGCGCGTGGTGGAGCAGGATATCTTGATCGATGATCTGGTGAATGATCTGGTCTCGACGGCGGAGACACGACTACTCGAGAGCGCCGCGCTGGACGTCGAGGGCCGCCGAGAACTCCTGATTCTCCTGCGCATACTTCCGGAGGTCGAACGCAACGGCGATTTGGCCGAGCACGTCGCACGGCGTGCGGCAAGGGGGCTCGGTAGTGAGATGTCGCCGCGCTCGAGAGGTCTCATCGAACGCATGGGCGAAGTCGCGTCGACCATTTGGCGTGAAGCCACCGACGTCATCATCGACGGAAGAACGGGGGCGTGGGGTGCGATTGAGGATATTGACGACGAACTCGACGACCTGCATGTTTCTCTCACCGCAGAGTTGACGTCGGGATCAATGAGCGTGCCCGTGGCCGTGGAAGTTGCCCTCATGGCTCGCTTCTATGAGCGCTTCGGTGATCACTGCGTCAATCTCGCACGTCGCCAGGTTGGTCGCGACGGCGCCGACTAGCGAAGTTCGAGCAGCGCTTCGGCGATCTGGACAGCGTTAAGAGCCGCGCCCTTACGTAAGTTGTCACCACTGACAAACAGCGACAGACCGTTCTCCAACGTCTCCGCTCGACGAATACGACCGACGTAGCAAGGATCGGTCCCGGTCACGAGTCGAGGTGTTAGTAAGTCACTGACCACCACGCCGTGGGCTTTGGCCAGAACCTTGGTCGCGTGCTCGGGCGTCAAAGGACGTTCGAAGCTCAACGTCAACGCTAACGAGTGTCCCGTAAAGACGGGAACGCGCACGCACGTCGCGCTGACGTGTAGGTTCGCGATCTCTAGAATCTTGCGACTCTCATCGCGCAGCTTCTGTTCCTCGTTGGTCTCGAGCGATCCGTCGTCGACAAACGATCCAGCCACTGGAATCACGTTGTGCGCGATCGTGGCCGGAAACTTTACGCCTTCGTCTATCGGAAACGCTCGGCCATCAAAGGCCAGCACACGCACGTCGTGATCGCGGGTCTTCTCGAGCTCGTCGGCGAGTTCGTCCACCCCGTCTCGACCGGCACCGCTGACGGCCTGGTACGTAGAGGCGATCATGGTCGTGAGGCCGCCCGCCAGGTGCAACGGCTTCAGCACGGGCATCGCGACCATGGTCGTGCAGTTGGGGTTGGCCACGATTCCCTTCGGGATGGTAATAAGCGCGTGCGCGTTCACCTCAGGCACGACGAGAGGTACTTCGGGGTCCATTCGCCAGGCCGATGAGTTATCGATCACCGTCGCGCCGGCAGCCGCAATCTTTGGCGCGAGCACCCGGGAGGACGTGGCGCCCGAGGACATCAGGGCAATGTCGATACCCGAAAAGTCGGCAGTGGCGGCGTCTTCCACTTCGACGGCCTGACCGTTCCACTGAATCGTCGTTCCAGCCGATCTCGAGGACGCGAAGAATCGTATCTCGTCGATCGGAAACTCGCGCTCGAGCAGGACGGCACGCATAACGGTACCTACTTGGCCGGTGGCTCCCACAATGGCAACGCGCATAGCGAGAGTTTAGATCACTCGGCGTCGAGGCCGAACGCGGTGTGTAGATGGCGCACGGCTTCGGCGACTAGATCGGCTCGAATCACGCACGAGATGCGAATAGAACTCGTCGAAATCATCTCAATGTTGATGCCGTTGTTGTAGAGCGTTTCGAACATCAATGCCGTGACGCCGGGGCTCGACTTCATGCCGGCACCGACGATGGTGACGCGTCCAATGTCGTCGTCACTCGTGATCGTCTCGGCGCCAATCTCGTCTTGCACTTTGTTACACGCCACCGTCGCCGCCTCCAGATCGGTCTTGGCCACGGTGAAGGAGATGTCGGTCACGTTGTGGGCACTGGTGTTCTGCACGATCATGTCGACGTTGATGCCGTCGTTGGCGAGTTCGCGAAAGAGTTTCGCGGCCACCCCGGGACGGTCGGGCACGCCGCTGACGGTGATCTTCGCCTCCGACGTGTCATCAGTGACGGCCGAAACGATGGCCTCTTCCATGGTGGGGTCCTCCTCCACGATCCAGGTTCCAGGTTCCCAGGTGAAACTTGAACGAACATGTACCGGCACGTTGTGACGGCGAGCGAACTCCACTGAACGGAGCATCATCACTCGCCCTCCGGTCGCCGAGATCTCCAACATCTCATCGAAGGAGACGCGATCGAGGCGGCGAGCTTTGGAGGCGACACGCGGGTCGGCCGAGAAGACGCCCGTGACATCGGTATAGATCTCACACACGTCGGCCTTCAACGCCGCCGCCAACGCGACCGCCGTCACGTCGGACCCCCCACGTCCGAGCGTGGTGATGTCGCGCTCTGTCGAGACACCCTGAAAACCTGCGACCACCGGCACCAGGCCGTCGTCGAGTGCTTCGCGAATGCGATCGGGGCGAATCTCGAGGATCTTGGCGCGAGTATGACTGGTGTCGGTGATGATGCCCGCTTGACTGCCCGTGAACGACGCCGACTCGACACCGAAGGTGCTCAGCGCCATGCTCATGAGCGCCATCGAAATGCGCTCCCCCGCGGTCAACAGCATGTCCATTTCCCGCGCGGGACGCGTGGGCGAGACTTCGTCCGCCAGGAGAATGAGGTCGTCCGTGAACTTGCCCATCGCCGAGACGACAACGACGACTTCATGGCCCTCGGTCCGCGTGCGCGCCACGTGTTGAGCGACCGTTCGGATGCGTTCAGCGTCGCCGACGGAAGTGCCGCCGAACTTTTGCACGATGAGCGCCATGCACGCTAAGGATAGTTGAGCAAATAAGGGCCTTTGACGGGCCTACTAAAGTCGCATCCATGGCAACTTCCAAACGTGAACGGCAGAAAGCGGCCCGCCGCGAAAAACTCGAACGTCAGGAGCGCTACAACCGTCGGCGTCGAAACATCCGCCGAGGCATCATCGTCGCCATCGTCGCGGCTCTCGTGGTCGGCACCGGCGCCTTCCTCTTTTCCGGCAAGTCGAAGACCACCACCACGACGACTCTCGCCAGCGCTGCCACCACCACGACCACGACGCTGCCCGCCAAGTACTCAATCACCCAGGCGCAGTCCAACGCCAAAGCAGTCGCCTACGGCTGTCCCAAGTCGACCGCCACTCGCGTGAACACACTGTCCTGGAAGACCGCTCCTCCCATGACACTGAACAAAGCGGATACCTACTACGCCACCTTTGACACCACCGCTGGCTCGTTCATCGTCGAACTTGACGCCACCACGGCGCCCATTACCACCAATAACTTCGTCTTCTTGGCCGAGCACAACTTCTACAAGTGCGTGATCTTTCACCGCGTGATATCGGGCTTCATGATCCAAGGCGGTGACCCGACCGGTACCGGCGAGGGCGGACCCGGCTACACCATCGCCGACGAGTACCCGAAGACTGGCAATCCCACCTACCCCCTGTACTCCATCGCGATGGCGAACACCGGCTCACCGCATACCGGCGGCAGCCAGTTCTTCATCGTCACCGGCACCGATGGTGAGACGTTGCCCGCGGAGTACTCGCTGTTTGGAAAAGTCGTCAGCGGCTTCAAGGCGGTCAACACGATTCAAGACGCCGGTAGCGCCAGCTCCTCCGGTGTACCCCCTGCGATTACCTATCGAATTTTGAACATCACGATAAAGGCGTTGTAACTCATGAGCGATAACCTGCCCAACCCCGACGGCTCGAGCCCTCAGCGTCAGAAGTTCGCCGCGGCGCCCGAGATGATCATCGATCCCGCCAAGACGTACACGGCAACCATGGTCACTTCCAAGGGGACGATGGAGATCCTCCTCGATCCCCTCGCCGCGCCCGTCACCGTGAACAGTTTCGTCTTTCTCGCGCGCTGGCACTACTACGACGGCATCGTCTTTCACCGCGTCATCCCCGGCTTCGTGTTGCAGGGCGGCGACCCCACTGGCAGTGGTGCCGGGGGACCCGGTTATCGCTTCAACGACGAACTCCCAAAGCCCGGACGCTACGAACTGGGGTCGTTGGCAATGGCCAACGCCGGACCCAACACCAACGGCTCACAGTTCTTTATCATCTCCGGTCCCGACGGCATGCGGCTACCGCCGCTCTACGCGCTCTTCGGCAAGGTCGTGAAGGGTCTCGACGTGGTCTCGACAATTAACGACATCGGCACGTCATCGGGTAAGCCGCGCGAAGACGTCGTAATCGAGTCGGTCACCATCACGGAGGCTTAGAGTTCGACCACGGTGAATTCGCGAGTGACGACCACGTCGTCGTTGAGCGTCCTCCAACTCTCGCCATCGAAGTACACGGCGCCGCGTCGGCCCAGCACCGCCAACGTTGCCTCGGCGCCGAGCAATGTCCTCGTGCGATGCAGCTGCTCCTCGCTCGCGCTTAGCGCGATGACAAGCCCCTCTCGATAGCCGAGTCCGACGGTCGGCGCTCCGCCGCGAGGATCGATCATCACGTCACCGAGCACCGAGGCGACCGAACCAACCGCCACGATACAACGAGCGTCGCGTATTGCTTCACCAACGAGCGAAGCGTGCCACACGCTTTTCGCGTGCAACGCCGATCCGTCGCTCAGCACGACGAGGTCGGCGGCGCGAATTCGCTCCGCGAAGTAAGGCTCGTGACTTGAGGCGCGATCGATGTTCATCAGCGCTTCGACTTTCGCTTTGGACTCGTCGAACAGTGTCGAGAGTTCGATCGCCGCTTGCGTAGCGCCGGTGAACGCGGCCGCCGTCGGCATCACCACGACGTCGCTGTCGCTCGTCACGTGCAGCGGCTCATCGAAGGAGAGCATGTCGCGAAGGCCGTCGAATGAACCCACGGCAATCGTCTCGCGCACGAATCGAGTATCGCACCCGTGACTGCTGGGCGGTACCAGTAGTGTTCCTTCATGAGCTTCGCAAAAATCGGCGTGGTGGGGTCCGGGATCATGGGAAGCGGCGTGGCCGAAGCGGCGGCCGGAACCGGCGCGCTTGTCATGGTTCGCTCGCGTTCGCAGGCCAGCGCCGACGCCGTACTCATCACGATCGACGAGTCGCTCGCCAAACAGGTGGAAAAGGGCAAGCGCGACGTCGAATCGGCCGCGGCTCTTCGCCAGCGCGTGCGCGTCACGACCGACCTCGCCGACTTGTCTGACTGCGAGTTCGTGATTGAGACGGTGGTCGAAGACCTCGCCGTCAAAATGGAGCTCTTTCGAGCTCTCGACGTCGTGGTTGATCCAAAAGCCATTATTGCCACCTGCACGTCGACGCTGCCCATCATCGACCTCGCGATGGAGGTCTCCCAACCCGAGCGAGTCTGTGGCGTGCACTTCTTCAATCCCGTGCACGCCATGTCCCTAGTCGAGGTCGTGCGGCCCGTGACCGCGAGTGACGAGACGATTTCGGCCGTGACGGAGTTCGTGTTGGCGTGCAACAAGGAGCCCATCGAGGTTAAGGACCAAGCCGGCTTCATCGTGAACGCGTTGCTCTTTCCCTACCTCAACAACGCGGTGCGTCTCCTGGAGCAGGGCGTCGCCACCAAGGAAGGCATCGACGCGGCCATGAAGGGTGGCTGCGGCTTCCCGATGGGCCCCTTCGCCCTGCTCGACCTCGTCGGCCTCGACACTTCGATCGCCATCCTCGAAACGCTCCACGGCGCGTACGCCGACGCGAACTACGCACCCGCGCCACTACTTCGAAGCATGGTGAGTGCGGGACAGTTGGGGCGAAAGACCGGCGTCGGCTTCTACCAATATGGTCAGTAGCGAGTCGCAACAATGATGGCGAACGAGCGGTCCAAGGCGTGGGTCATGAGAACCTACTCGGGCCACTCGAGCGCGACAGCCTCGAACGAGTTGTACCGCAACAACCTGGCGAAGGGTCAGACCGGTCTCTCCATCGCCTTCGACCTACCAACACAAACGGGTTACGACCCCGACGATCCCGCCGCCGCCGGCGAAGTCGGCAAGGTGGGCGTACCCGTCGCGCACTTGGGCCACATGCGCCAGCTCTTCAAGGACCTGCCCCTCAACGAGATGAACACGTCGATGACCATCAACGCCACGGCCGCGTGGCTCTGGGGTCTCTACCTGGCCCTCGCCGACGAAGAGGGTGTCAACTACAACGAACTCCAGGGCACCACCCAAAACGACATCGTGAAGGAGTACTTGAGTCGCGGCACGTACATCTTCGCGCCGGAACCTTCCAAGCGTCTCATTGCGGACATGATCGCCTTCGGCATACACCACGCCGCCAAGTGGAATCCGATCAACGTGTGCAGCTACCACCTTCAAGAGGCCGGCGCCACGCCCGCCCAAGAGATCGCCTACGCCTTAGCGACGGCGATCGACGTGTTAGACGCCGTGCGCGACTCGGGCAAGGTCGAAGCCCGTCTCATGCCCGAGGTCGTCGGGCGCATCTCCTTCTTCGTGAACGCCGGCGTTCGCTTCATCGAAGAGGTCGCCAAGATGCGCACGTTCACCGCTATGTGGGACGAGATCTGTCGCACGCGCTACGGCGTGGAAGACCCGTCGCTTCGACGCTTTCGCTACGGCGTGCAGGTGAACTCACTCGGCCTGACCGAGCAACAGCCAGAGAACAACGTCCAGCGCATTGTCCTGGAGATACTGGGCGTGACCCTGAGCGCCGACGCGAGAGCGCGCGCCATTCAACTACCGGCATGGAACGAAGCGCTCGGACTTCCCCGACCGTGGGACCAACAGTGGAGCCTTCGCATTCAACAGGTCCTCGCCTACGAGAGTGATCTGTTGGAGTACCCCGACATCTTCGCCGGCTCGCGCGTCATGGAGGCAATCGTCCACGAGCTCACGGTGGCCGCTCAGAGTGAACTGGATGAGGTGCTCGCCCTCGGTGGGGCCTTTAACGCCATCGATGAGTTAAAGAGCCGTCTCGTCGCGAGCCAGTCGGCGCGCGTCGAACGAATCGAGTCCGGCGAACAGACAGTCGTGGGCGTCAATCGATTTGAAGAGACCGCGCCATCGCCGCTCACCGGCGACGCCTCGCTCGAATCGATTCTGACGGTCGATCCCGCCGTGGAGGAAGAGCTCATCGAGGACCTTCGGGCCTGGCGAGCGGGTCGCGACGAGCAGGCGGTCGAGGATGCACTCGAGGAACTGCGCCGCGTCGTACAGAGCCCCAACGTCGGCGACAACGTCATGGTACCCACGATCGCCTTGGCGAGGGCCGGGGGCACCACAGGCGAATGGGCCAACGCCCTGCGCGATGTCTTTGGCGAGTATCGCGCGCCCACCGGCGTGCAAGGGGGTCTCGGGGGCCGCGGCTCAGAGTTCGCCCCGCTCGTGGCCCGCTCTCGCGCCATCTACGAACGCCGGGGCACGCCGCCGAGACTGCTCGTCGCGAAGCCCGGACTCGACGGTCACTCCAACGGCGCGGAACAGATCGCCGTCGCCGCTCGCGACGCCGGCTTCGAGGTCGTCTACGAGGGGATACGACTCTCGCCCGAAGAGATCGTGGCGGCGGCGCGCGACGAAGACGTCGACGTCGTGGGGATCTCCATCCTCTCCGGGTCGCACTTGGCTCTCGTGCCACGCGTCATCGAGGGCCTGAAGGCCGCCGATGTCGAAGCGAAGGTGGTCGTCGGGGGCATCGTGCCCGAGATCGACGCGAATGAACTACGAGCGCTCGGTGTCGCGGCAATTTACACGCCCAAGGACTACTCGCTCGCCGCCATCATGGACGACCTGTTGACGTTGGTCGAGTCGTCTAACTGACGCGCTGCGGACGGCGATTCGCGTAGGGACCGGAGTTAAACCACCGTCCCGAGAATCGCCACGACGGTGGCTTGTCCTTCATTCGACGACGCTCATCTTTGAGCAATACCTCGGCGGCGGCGATGAGTGCCGCCATCTCTTCGGGCGGCAGCGTGGGACGCGGGGCCAAGCCGTAACTCATAGCGGCACATTCCCGTGCTTGCGCTTGGGCAACTCTTCGCGTTTACCGCGTAGCAGATCGAGCGAACGAGCGAGGATCTGGCGGGTCTCGGCGGGGTCAATGACGTCATCGATGAAGCCCCGTTCAGCGGCGATGTACGGGGTGGCATAGCGCTCCTCGTAGTCGTCGATCAGCTGCGCGCGCAGAGTCTCGGGGTCTTCGGCTTCGGCGAGGTCGCGCCGATAGACAATACCGACCGCGCCCGAAGCGCCCATGACCGCGAGTTCGGCCGTCGGCCAGGCGTAGGCGAGGTCGGCGCCGATGGACTTCGAGTTCATGACGACGTACGCGCCGCCGTAGGCCTTGCGCGTGATGACCGAGATCCGCGGCACCGTTGCCTCGCAGAAGGCGTAGAGCAACTTTGCGCCGTGGCGAATGATGCCGCCGTACTCCTGTTGGACACCGGGCATGAAGCCCGGTACGTCCACGAAGGTGACGATCGGCACGTTAAAGGCGTCACAGGTGCGAACGAAGCGCGCCGCTTTTTCGCTCGACTCAATATCCAGGACGCCGGCCAAGATCTGTGGCTGGTTCGACACGATGCCGATGGTGTGGCCGTCCAGTCGCGCGAAGCCGCAGGTGACCTGTTGGGCGTAGGTGGCGTGAACCTCCATGTAGTCGCCGCCGTCCACGACCGAGGTGATGACTTTTTTCATGTCGTAGGGCTGGTTCGGCGAGTCGGGGAGCAGTTCGCGCAGGTCCTCGCAGAGCCGGTTCGGGTCGTCGCCGGTCATGATGCGCGGCGGCTCTTCCATGTTGTTCGACGGCAGGTAGGAGAGCAGGTAGCGAACCTCGTCTAACACACTCTTCTCGTCGGGCAGCACGAAGGCTGCGACACCCGACCTGGTCGCGTGCGTCTGTGCGCCACCGAGCTCTTCCAGCGTGACGTCTTCGCCCGTCACCGACTTCACTACGTCGGGCCCGGTAATAAACATGTGGCTCGAGTCCTTCACCATGAAAATGAAGTCCGTCAAGGCCGGAGAGTAGACCGCACCCCCGGCGCACGGTCCGAGGATGACCGAGATCTGCGGCACCACGCCCGACGCACGAGCGTTGCGCCGAAAGATCCCGCCGTAGGCGTTGAGACCCGCAACGCCCTCTTGAATCCGAGCGCCGGCCCCGTCGTTGAGTCCGATGATGGGCAGTCCCATGGTTGTGGCCAAGTCCATAATCTTTTGGATCTTCTCGCCGTGGGTCTCGCCGAGCGCGCCGCCAAAGACCGTGAAGTCCTGGGAGTACACGCACACCTTCCGCCCGTCGATCTTGCCGTAGCCGGTGATCACGCCGTCGCTGTAGGGTCGCGAGTCCTCGAGCCCCATGCCTGAGGCGATGTGTCGATTCAACATGTCGAGCTCTTGGAAGGAGTCTTCGTCGAGGAGGTACTCGAGACGTTCGCGCGCGGTCATGCGACCCTTCGCGCGATGGCGCTCAATCGCCTTCTCACCACCCGCCACGAGCGCTTCGGCCTTTAAGGCTTCGAGCTCTTTGAGACGTTCTGCCATTGAGTGTTCCATATGGTCAGGCTAGCCAGGACGCGCCGATATTTCTTAGTCCGATCGTGCTCAAACGTCGTCGATTCGCGCATCCTCACGTCGCCGCATGCGTTACCGCGAAGTAGGAATTTGACGTTACCCGTAAGTAGAGAATTTCTAACTCTGGAGTAACCACGAAGACGTTGCAACGCTTACGTGGCGACTTGCACGAGTTCGATCAACGTACCAAAAGAAGCCTTTGGATGAATGAAGGCAACGGTCGTTCCGCGTGAGCCAGGACGCGGGACTTCGTCGATGACTTGATTGCCCGACGCCTTCACCATCTCGAGTGCCTGCGCGCAGTCAGCCACGCGATAGGCGACGTGATGAAGACCCTCGCCCTTCTTCTCGAGATACTTGGCGACCGGCGAGTCCTCGCGCGTCGGCGTGAGTAACTGCACGTACGAGTCGGCCACACGCACCAGCGCCTCTTCAACGCCGTCGGACTCCACGATCTCTCGGTGTTCGACGGTTGCCCCGAACACGTCCGCGTACCAGGTGATGGCCGCTTCGAGATCGCGCACCGCGATGGCAACGTGATCGATCTCGATTAACAGCGAGTCCACAGCTACTCCTTGTCGCCACGGCGAAAGATACGCAGCCGGTCTTCGCCGACGCTCTCACGCATCGCGGCGTCGCTCGCGCCGAGTCCCTCGCGCGGAGCCAAGCACAGGACGCCGATCTTTCCCTCGTGACGATTGTGGTGCACTTCGAAGGCGGCTTCGCCCGTTTCCTCCAGCGAGAAGACGGCCGACAGCGGAGGAACGACCCGTCCGTCGATGAGGGCCTGATTGGCCGACCACGCTTCGCGGTAGTTCGAGAAGTGCGAGCCCTTGATGGTCTTGAGCTTCATCCACAGGTGCCGATTGTCGTACTCGATCATGTAACCGCTGGTCGCCGCGCAGGTGACAATGGTCCCGCCGCGCTTGGCCACGAACACGCTCGCTCCCATAGTCGCTCTTCCAGGATGTTCAAAGACGATGTCGGGGTCGCTGCCGACCAATGAGCGGATATCTTTGCCGAGTCGGCGCCACTCGCTCTCGTCTTGGGTGTGTTCGTCTTGCCAGAACCGGTAGTTCTTCTCCTCGCGGTTAATGACGTGCGCGCAGCCGAGCTCGTGCAGGGTCTGAGCCTTCGACGCGCTCGAGACAACGCCGACCGGTACGCCGCCGGCGTTCAAGACGTGTTGCACCGCGAAGGATCCAAGTCCTCCGGACGCGCCCCAGATGAGAACCTTGTCACCTTCACTGACGGGCGCTCCGTTGTGCGAGACGAGCATGCGATAGGCCGTCGAGTTGCACAGGGCGTTCACCGCTGCCTCTTCCCACGTGAGGTGAGTCGGTTTGGGCATCAGTTGATTGGCCTTCACGACGGCGATATCGGCTAGACCACCGAAGTTCGTTTCGAACCCCCAGATGCGCTGGTTGCTGGCGAGCATCGAATCGTCGTGACTACTCGGGTCTTGGTCGTCAACGTAGTTGCAGTGCACGGTGACTTCGTCGCCGACCTTCCAATTTCTCACCAGCGATCCCACGCGCAACACGATGCCGGCCGCGTCAGAGCCCACTACGTGATAGTCGAGCGCGTGACGCGCTCCCCAGACCGACTCCTTACCGAGACGGTCGAGAAATCCGAAGGTGGGCAGTGGCTCGAAGATGCTCGTCCAGACCGTATTGAAGTTGATCGACGACGCCATGACGGCGACGTAGACCTCGTCGGGCGCCAGTTCGGGCACCGATACGTCGTCTATGTGGAGGCTTCGCCGGGGATCTTTGTCCTTACTCTCCAAGCCCTCGAACATCTCTTGTTCGTCGCGGCGCACGAACACTGCTCGCGTCGTCGCGGGCATGGGAATCTCGGCCAAGACTTCTGGCGGCGCGCCCGACACGGCGGCGTCTAGAAGTTCACTCATTGGGTGAGATTAGTTGGTCACGGCGAGGCCACCATCGTGCACCGTAGCCACGCTCGACTGGCCCACGTCTTCGAGGAAGCGTCTAACGTTTCTCATGTCCCACACGGGACTCGTTTTTGAGGAGTCGCCATGTCTCGCAGTGTCATCATCGCCGGCAGTCGTACCGCTATCGGAAAATTTTCGGGAGTGTTTGCCACGCTGAGCGCCCAGGACTTGGGCGGCGCGGCCATCAAGCACGTCTTAGAGACGACGGGCGTTGATCCCGCGAGTGTCGACGCGGTACTGATGGGCCAAGTCATTCAAGCCGGCCAAGGACAGATCACCGCGCGTCAGGCCGCGGTCAACGCCGGTATTCCCATGACCGTGCACGCGACCACCATTAATAAGGTCTGTCTCTCGGGTCTTCAGACCATTTACTTGGCGGACCTCATGATTCGCTCCGGCGAAGCCGATGTCATCGTCGCCGGCGGCATGGAGTCCATGACCAACGCGCCGTACCTCTTGCCCGGAGCACGGGCGGGCTATCGCATCGGCGATCAGAGTGTCGTGGACTCCATGATGTTGGACGGTCTGACCTGCAGTTTTGACCACTGCGCCATGGGACTCGCCACCGAGCGTTACAACCACGGCCACATCACTCGCGCACGCCAGGACGAGTTCTCCGCGCGCAGCCACCAACTCGCCGCCGCGGCCATCGCGTCGGGCAAGTTCGCCGAGGAGATCGTCGGCGTGGCGGTGCCTCAGCGTAAGGGCGATCCGATAGTTGTCGCGACCGACGAAGGCGTTCGTGGCGATACCACCGCCGAGTCGTTAGCGCAGCTGCGCGCCGCCTTCGAAAAGGATGGCACCATCACCGCGGGCAACGCCTCGCAGATCTCCGACGGCGCAGCGGCGGTACTCGTCATGTCCGAAGAGCGCGCCCAGCAACTGGGTCTGACGCCAATTGGCGAACTCGTCAGCTACGGACAGGTCGCCGGGCCCGACACTTCGCTTCTCACGCAGCCGTCGCGGGCAATCCTTCAGGCGGCGAAGAAGGCCGACCTCGACGTGAAGGGCCTCGACCTCTTTGAGATCAACGAAGCTTTCGCCGCCGTCGGCTTAGCCTCGGCCGATGACCTCGGCGTGAGCGAAGCAAAGATCAATGTGAACGGCGGAGCCATCGCGCTCGGTCACCCCATCGGCATGTCGGGAACTCGACTAGCCCTTACCGCACTCCTAGAACTTCGTCGCCGTGGTGGCGGCGTCGCAGCCGTTGCGCTCTGCGGTGGCGGCGGACAGGGCGACGCGGCGATTCTTCGTTCGCTCTAGTCGGGTACGTATCGGGCGATGAGCGGGTACGACCCGAGGCCGATCTGTTCGTTGTCGGGTATCGCGAGCACGTAGGCGCCGGCGAGTGGGTAGCCCTCTCGCAACGAGGCGGGCAGCTCATCGACCAACGTCCAGATCAGTTCGAGCACCGTCGGGTTATGACCCACCACGAGCAGCGACGTCGTCACCGGATCCACCGCGGCCAAGTCGATGAGCAGATCCTCCGCCGAGACATCGCGCAGTCCGTTGTAAATCAACTCGCTAAAGACCCGCTCCACGACGAAGGGCGTGCCGTCAAAGGCTCGCTGAAACGTTTCACGGGTGCGGGTGGCGGCACTTACCAACGCCGTCGTAGGGCCAAATTGGCCTCCCTCCTTTTTGTTGCTCGCCCACTTTCGCAGCGCTTCGCACTGGCGGCGCCCTCGGTCGTTGAGTTTGCGATCAAAGTCGCCGTGTTCGCTCGAGCCGCGCTCGGCCTTGGCGTGGCGGACGATGGTCAGATAGCGCACGCGTAGTCTCTAGCACGCATTGGCTCAGCGAGCATCTCGTTCTCGTTTAACGTGGTGCGGTGCACGCGTCGCTCAGCTACTTCCAAGCCATCGTGATGGGTCTCATTCAGGGCATCACCGAACTCTTCCCCGTCTCCAGCCTCGGCCACGGGGTCCTGGTGCCGGCCCTTTTCGGCTGGCACAACCTCGTGAGCAGTCAGAGCGTGAAGCAGTCCTTCTTCCTCGTGTTCTTGGTCGGTCTGCACGTCGGTACGGCCATCGGTCTGATCATCTATTACCGCGCCACCTGGCGCGACCTCTTTGGTGGACTCTTTCGCCAAGTCGGACGCACCCGGGAGGAGGGCGTCGCTTCGCTATGGCGCCTCAACGACGGCGGCATCGATCAGCGTTATCGACTGCTCGTGCTCTTGGCCCTGGGGTCGATCCCGGTCGGCATTGTCGGCGTGGTGCTCGAGAGCAAGCTCCGTGAACTCTTCGCGAAGCCGCTTGACGCCGCGATTTTCTTGACGATCAACGGAGTGATCTTGTTGGTCGGCGAAGCCCTGCGTCGCGGGCGCGGACGTCACTCTTCCTCTAAGAAGCTCGACCAGATGTCACCGACCAGCGCGCTCGGCGTCGGCAGCGCACAGATCTTCGCTTTGCTCGCGGGCATCTCTCGCAGTGGGGTGACGATGGTCGCCGGTTTACTGAACGGGCTCGACCACGAGCAAGCGGCGAACTTTTCCTTCCTGCTCGCGACGCCAGTCATCTTGATGGCTGGGCTCTACAAGTTGCCCCAACTCTTTGGCTCACTCGGCGACGGGGTACGACTGCAGACGCTCGTCGGCGCGCTTTTCGCGATGGTGAGCGCCTACGTCGCGGTGCGCTTTCTCACGCGCTGGTTCAAGACCAAGACGCTTACGCCCTTCGCGATCTACTGCTTGATCGCCGGAGCACTCTGCATCGTGCGTTTCGCGTAGCTCCGCTGGTTAGCCTCGACGGCCCGTTCTACACTTAGGTTTCTGGCGCACGAGTGCTGCGGCCCCGAAAGGCGATCCGCCCGTGGCGAAAGTACTACTTCCGATTCCCCAATTGGACTTCGACCCCAGCGAAGTGGCGATTACCTGGCAGGTCTTAACCCTGCTCGGCCACGAGGTCTCCTTCGCGACGCCGAACGGTCGCGCGGGAGCGGGAGATGGCGTCATGCTGAGCGGACGCGGGCTTGATCCGTGGGAAGTTCTCCCCTTCGCTCGCGACGTTGCCGTCGTGGGACTGGCGCTACGCGCCAACGCCGCCGGACGAAGTGCCTACGCGCAGTTAATACGCAACGCGAGTTTCAACAGTCCCCTTACCTGGGACAAAGCCAGCGCAAAACGATTTGACGGCATCGTGGTGGCGGGTGGCCATCGTGCGCGCGGCATGCGTCCGTATCTTGAAAGCGACGTTCTCCAGCGCTTGATCGTCAACTTCTTTCGTGCCGAGAAACCCGTAGGTGCGATCTGCCATGGGGTGCTCCTCGCCGCGCGCAGCGTCGACCCCTCGACGAAGGCCTCAGTGCTGCACGGCCGGCGAACGACGGCGCTCACCTGGACGCTCGAACAGTCGGCGTGGGAGCTGACCCGACGCACGCGCTTCTGGGATCCGAACTACTACCGCACGTACGTAGAAGACGCGAGTCAGCCGGCCGGCTATATGTCGGTGCAGGCCGAGGTCACTAGAGCGTTGGCTCGACCGGAGGATTTTCGTGACGCGCCGGGCGGCTCTTTCGTGGATGAGCTACGAAAGCGCGGCCTCGTTCGCGACACCTTTCAAAACGAGCGACCGGCATGGGTGGTGCGTGACGGTACGTACGTCTCAGCGAGATGGCCGGGCGACGTACACACCTTCGCGAAGACATTCTCTCAAGTCCTCAACGGCGACTAATCACCACTCGTCAAAAGAGCGGTTCGAAAATTCCTAGGCCGTACTAGTCGCTGAGAACGCGCCGACCATCAATGGCCCGACCCAGCGTGAGATCATCAGCGAACTCCAAATCACCCCCGACGGGCAGCCCGCTCGCGGGTTGGGACACGACGAGTCCGGGCACCTGCAAGAGACGGCTCAGATACATCGCAGTGTGGTCGCCCTCCACGTTGGAGTTAAAACAGAGAATGACCTCTTTGACCGGACCGTGCAGGCGAAGGATCAACTCTTGAATCTTGAGTCGATCGGGCGTGATGCCCTCGAGGGGATTCAAGACGCCGTGCAGTACGTGGTAGGTACCGTGAAAGGCGCCCGAGCGCTCGACCGCGACCACATCGGGTGGACTCTCCACGACGCAGATCGTGGTTTGATCGCGGCGAGTGTCCGCGCAGATCTCGCACAGTCCTCCCGATTCGGCGATGTTGCAGCAACGTTCACAGAACGAGAGCTTGGTCTTCATCTCGGCGAGTGAGGCGGCCAATCGATCGACGTCTTCGCTGGGCTGACGCATAAGCCAAAAGGCAATTCGTTGGGCCGACTTGGGTCCGACTCCGGGAAAACGTCCTAGTTCGTCGACGACCGCCTGTAACGCGGGTGGGTAGTTCACGAGATCTCCTCGGCGCCGGGGAACATCTCGGTAATCAGATGATCGGCCGCTGAATCAACGACGAGCACCGTATCATCACCGCTGCCAAACTCCTCCTCCATGGGGGCCGACTTCGACACCGAGCGTCGTTCGGGCACGGTCGAGTTCGCAAGCGAGCTGTCGACCGTCCAAAAGATGGTGAGAGGCAGATGGAACTCGTGCTCGAGCGCACCCTTTAAGCCCTGGGAGATCAGTTCAGTGTTCTGACGCATCTCCTCGCTCGCCACGGCAATCGTGATGAGGAGACCGTCCAACGACTCGATCTTCGCCGAACGCAACAACAGTTGGGCTGAACGCGAGGCGCGAGGAATAACGCGCTCGACGAACCTCACGCGCAGGTCGTCAAGGGAGAGCGTCTCCGGGCTAGACGTCATGTCAGCGGCCTCCGTCTTTTTATTCTCGACATCTTCCTCGCGCGGTGCGTTCGGCGCGGGGGCTGGTGCCGAGGACAACTTCGCTACGGTGCTTGGCGCCGGAGCGCTCACGCTCGAGCCGATCGGTCGAAGCGCGGGCGCGGGCGGTGGACCTGGCGAGGGATTACGCGTCGAGCCGCGTTCGAGACGTGTGAGCCGCTCGTCCAGTGCTTCATAGGAGTGATCGAGGTCTGGCCTAGTCAGTCGCACCAGGGCCACTTCGAGCATGACGATTTTCTCGGGGGCGCTCTTCATCTCTCGGATCGCTCGCCCAACGGTCTCGAGTATCCGCACACTCTTCGCCAGTCCAAGATCCTGTCCCCACTTAAGGAGGCGTTCTCGATCATCGTCAACCGCGTCGGCAACTTCGGGGGCGACTTGGAGTAGAAACACTTGGCGAACCTCACCGGCAAAGTTCTCCGCCAGTTGTTCTGGGTCCCAGCCTTCTCGTGACAGCACCGCTAACGAACGAAGCGCCCCCACGGCGTCGTCGCTGGCGAGCGCTTCGAAGAGAGCGTCGAACTCCGGTTGGGTCTCGCTGATCGATCCGGTCGCGAGCAGCTGGTCGAGGGCGCTGAGTGCGTCGCGGGCCGACCCGCGACCGAGGCGCACGGCGGCGTCAATGGTCGCGTCGTCCACGCTGAGGCCGGCGGCGCTTTTGACGTCGTGCAGCAGCGTCGCGAGGGTCTCTGCGCCGAGGAGGCGAAACTCGAGGTGCTGGGTTCGCGAGCGAATCGTCGGAAGCACTTTGTGCGGATCGGTCGTCGCCAAGACGAACACCACGTGCGGCGGGGGCTCTTCGAGGGTCTTGAGCAGCGCCGCGGAGGCCGCCTTAGAGAGTTGGTGCACCTCGTCGAAGATGTACGCCTTCCAACGACCCGGCGTGACTTGCCAGGCTCCCGCGATGATGTCTCGAATGTCGTCGACACCGTTGTTCGACGCCGCGTCGAGTTCAACGACGTCAAGCGAGGTGCCTTTGGCGATGGCGAGACAGCTGGCGCAGACGGCGCAGGCGTCACCGTCGACGGGTTGCTCGCAGTTGAGCGCCTTAGCCAGGATTCTGGCGGTGGTGGTTTTACCAGTGCCCCGGGGCCCCGAAAAGAGATAGGCGTGCGATATTCGATCGTTTTTCACCGCGCCCTGCAGGGCTCGCACCACGTGGTCTTGGCCCCGCAGTTCCGCGAATCGAGCCGGTCGAAAGCGGCGATACAGCGAGGTCACGCCGTCCACGGACGTAGGGGTTGCTTTCGCGTTGGCCATTCACCGATGCTAACGGTGGGCCGTACGGTGCCGAGGTCGAAAGCAGTGGTCAGGCGATCCGTGGCACCCGGCACAGTTCGCTGAGAGCTGCTGGCTTCCACCCCTGACTCGGTTCACGAAAGGCCGTCGCACGGGACCCGACCACCGCTTTCAACCTCGGCGTTTCAAGGCTACCGGAGAATCCAGTCGACAAGCCAGGGAGCGGTGCAACCACTCAGTCACCGCGCTATTTCATCCGGTATTCAAACACTGCTTGACTGAAAGCATGGCGACAATAGGGGTCACAATCTACGGCGTGTGCGCCGTGTCATTCATGATGGCGATGTACGCATTGGAGCAGCGTCACCGAGGATTCATTCTGGCGTTTTCACTGGGGTGCCTGCTCTCGAGCGCTTACGGTTTCCTCGCCGGCGCGTGGCCCTTCGGTGTCGTGGAGTTCATCTGGTCGGGGATTGCCATTCGTCGATACTTGAGCACCGCTTCTACCTGAGCGAAGGCCGAACTCAGGTAGCCTTGCAAGCCGGTATTCATTTCAACGTGAATCTCCGTGGAGGAGTGCGAGAGCGGCCGAATCGGCACGATTGGAAATCGTGTGAAGGGAAACCTTCCGTGGGTTCAAATCCCACCTCCTCCGCCACCGCAAACCCACGAGGCAGACTGCGAGTTTGTAAGAAAATGATGCCCTGCGGGAGTAAACGGGGTAGCAACTATGAACGCTCGACGAACCCATCAAGACCGAAACATAGTCCCGGCGACGGAGTTTGAGTCGTTCTATCGCGAGCACTACGACGCGATTTCTCGCTACGTGGCACGTCGAGTACCGGCAAGCTCGCACGACGAAGTCGTGGCGGCAACCTTCGTCATCGCCTGGCGGAAGTTCGCCGAGGTGAGTGACCCTTCACTCACCTGGCTCTATCGCGTCGCCAGCTACGAAGTGGCACACGAGCACCGACGAATCGGTCGTCAACCTCACGTCGGAGAGATAAACGATCTGCACCTCATCGACTCCTCCCCTCTCGAAGAGGTCTTCGACGTATCGAGGGCCTTTAGCGAGCTCTCCGAGAGCGACGCCGAACTACTACGACTCGTCTACTGGGAAAACCTCAGTCGAAGTGAGATCGCTGAGGTACTGAGCACCTCAGTCAACGCGGTGAACGTCCGCTATCACCGAGCCATTGAACGTCTAGCTGGCGCCGTAAGTCGACTTTCTAACACCGGCCAGACCACCAACCCCTCACCCAAGGAGAAACCATGACACCCGACACCGACCTTGAAGAACTGCTGCGATCCCTCGATCCACTCAGCGAAGATGTACACCGCGAGAACGCGCGGCACCAAGACAGCGTGTGGGCTCGCGTTCTCGCCCAGGTGTCGCCGAGCAAGAGGAGAACCCGGCGCCGTCTGATCGCTCTGGGCTCGATAGCCACCGTGGGCGCCGCCACGGCTCTCGTCGTCGGCCTGCTTCCCAGCGGCTCACCCCTAAACGCGACGGCCGCGACCCTGCATCGTGCGGCTCTCGATGACGCCTCGGCGATGGCCCTGCCCACCTTGGGAGCCGGCCAGTACTACTACCAAGAGACCCAGATCACGCTGACGTGTTCATTCGCTGGCATGACGTCCTCCGGCTGGGGCCCGTGGGTCACGTACGACGCCAACGCCACCATGCAAAGTTGGACCGCCCCGAACCTTCCCGGACAGATCTCTATCACCCCGACGGCTATTGGTCAGGGCGGCAGTCATTTCGCGACTCCGAGCGATGAAGCCAACTGGGTCGCCGAGGGAAAACCATTTATTCCGTGCTCATTCCAGGGACCGCCGACGCTTCCGAACAGCACAATCACCGGGGCCAGTCCGTCGCTCAGTCCCATACCGGCTGAACCTGAATCAATCGAGTCCTTCAACGGTTTTGGTTTCATGCTGCCCGCGCAAAATACGCCGGCTCCCACGCCCGGCTCCTTAGGGAGTGGCTCGCCGGTGAGTGCCAACAGCCTTCTCGCTCTGCCCAACAACGCCAGCGAAATCCAGACGATGTTGGCCAACGGTGAGATCAACCCGGACGGTTCAGTCTCGACCACTCCACAGGTCTGTCCCATGGACGCCGCCGCGGGAGCGGCTCCGGGGTGCAACACCAACCAACAGCTCACGTTGATTGAACAACTGCTGCGTTGGCCGGAGGCGTCGGCCAAGCTCGGCTCAGTCCTCTACCAAGTGCTCGAGCAGATGCCTGGCGCCACGGCCGCTGCGAATACCACCGATAGTTTCGGCAACACCGGAACCACTCTGACTGTGCCGGACGGCGGATCGGCCAACAGGGGTGAGGAGTTCCAGGTTGTCCTTGACCCGGCGACCGGATCCCTCCTGTCGAGTACATTGCTCGGCAACACCAACCCAAACGGCACGACGAACGCGACGTACTCACCCGGCGCCGCCCTCAGTTACGGCCCTGTTGATGTCGTCAGCGGTGTGGGAACGCTCCCAAGTTCGACGAACTAGGCCCCTCGCACCTGCGCGCGTACGCCCTCGGCAGCGAGTAATGCCTCTTTTCTCGTGAGTCCCCATCGATAACCGCCCAGCGAACCGTCTCGACGCACGACGCGATGACAGGGAATGGCCAGTGCCGCCTCGTTGGCGGCGCACGCGGAGGCGACCGCCCGTACGGCGCGCGGCTCACCGATCTCCTCCGCCACGTCTGAGTAGGTTCGCGTTTCGCCGAGTGGGATTCGTCGCAACGCTTCCCACACCCGGATCTGAAAGGCCGTGCCCGCGAGATCGAGTGGCAGTTGCGACGCGTTGCATTCACCTTTTACGGCGCGAGCCAGTACCGAAGTGATCTCGGTCATCCCCTCGTCGTCACGAGTCATCGTCGCCAGGGGGAACTCCGATGTCAACCCCTTAAGAAGAGTGGATTCATCGGGTCCCAGTTGCACCGCGCAGATACCCTGCTCGGTGGTCGCTACCGCGACAGTACCGAGGGTGGTCGCGATCGACGTGTAACGAATCACTTCGCCGCGCGCACCGTCGCGATAGCGTCCGGGCGACATTCCCAGTCGAGTAGCTCCGTGCTCGTAGAACGCCCGCGTCGATCCGTAACCCGCGTCGAATACCGCGTCAAGCACTGTGGTGCCCCGGCGCAGATTTGAACGAGCGCGCTCGGCCTTTTGCGCACGCTCGTAAGCGCTCATCGTGACGCCGATGGTTTCCAAGAATCGACGACGGAGGTGTCGCTCGCTGTAACCGAGCTTTGCCGCGATCGACGAGGCACTCTCGTTGTTGTCGAGTCGCTCAAGTTCTCGACAGGTCGCAATCACTGCCGCCAGTGAAGGGTCGCTCATCGTAGTCTCGTCGGGGCGACAACGTCGGCAGGCTCGATAGCCGGCTGAACTCGCGTCGTTCGACGTCGCAAAGAACTCAACGTTCTTTCGTAATGGTCGACGTGCACCACAGCCCGGTCGACAGTAAATCTTCGTTGACGTGACGCCGTAGACAAAACATCCAACGAGCGCTTCATCTCGATTAGCTACCGCGCGCCATCTCGACTCATCAAGTTCACTCATACGTCGTAATCTACGGACGAAATCTCACTGACGCCTTCCGATTTCGGACGTCGATATCACTTTCAAGATTCTTTGCCGAAAGATTTACATGATCGATACGGCCCCGGCGCGCCGCGATCACTCGATTCTTATCTCACGCCTATAGCGTTGAAACATGGCACATTCTTCCCCCTGGCGAATACTGCGACGTCCGAAAATGGGACGCTTGGCACAAACACGCGTGGACCCTGCGATCGTCAACACCATTCCTCGCAATCGACTCGACGCAAGCTTCATCAATGGGGTATGGCTCCACCCGACGACCGTCAAGGCGATGACGGAGCTCGAACAGTGGTACGACCTCGAGTATCGAATCCTCGTCCCGCACGAAGGCTGGCCTCGCTAATCAAAGCGTGGCGCCAGATCGGAGCACCAACGTTCAACTCATACCCAGAGCGACAAGACAAACACGGCCGCGCCATAAGCCAATGCCGCGGCGAAACTGTCACTCGGCGAGATTTTCTGTACCAGTCATAATTCCGGTAAGGAACCCTCACTCCTGGACACGTAGTAAGTATGAACAGCCCTCAGCCACAGGTTCGGCGCACCGCCAATCGACGTATCGCGAGAGCCGCCAACGCGGTCCTCGTCGTCGCTGCCGTCGGCCTCGCGACATCGGTCCCCGCATTCGCCACATCACGTGGTCCCTCAAACGCACTTCGCGACGCCACGGCGAGAGCCAGCGCCCGTAAATCTCCTTACTCAATTATCGCGAGCGGTGCCGTCAAGGTCGTGATCGTCGTCAATCGAGGACTCAACGCGAAGCACGATCGTATTTCGACGTTCGTCACGACCAACACCACGACCATTAGCGAGCTTCGCTCCAAGGTGAACGACCTGCCGCCAGCACGCACCGGCGTGTACTTCTGCCCCGCCGATTTCGGGGCGTCACTCACGCTGCGCTTTTTCCGTGCGGGCGCGACCACTCCCTACGCCGTGGTCGTGGCTGATCCTGGCGGATGTGGGTCCGTGATGATTCGTGACTACGACGCGATGGACGCACTCATGCACTCGACGTACGTATCTGGTGGTGCCGCACTCGGGTCGTTCGTTGCCAAGAAATTCCACATCAAGACGCTCGAAGTTATCTAAGTAACGAAGTAGTGCGACTAACCAGAAACTCTCATCGCGCTCACGTGTCGCGACGAGGCATTCGTCACGAACTCGTCATACGACGTGAGGCTACGTAGTGCGCGCAAGCGCACCCGCGTAAGGTAAGTACACGATTACTTCTATCCCCCGCGCCTCGCGAGGCATGCTATGCGCCCTGATCGCACTCAGTACAGCCGCCGTTGTTTTCGCGACTGCGTTGCCGGCCTACGCGTCGTCGTCGCCCGGACCCAGCGACGCTCAACGTCTCGCCCTTGCTCAACACGAGCTGGCCTCTCTGTTTTCGGCAGCCCCTCTGCCGGCTGGCAGTCGACAGATCACGGCCGCCGTCGCGGAAGAGACAAAGCCATTCTCAGGGGATAAGTCCAGCGTGTACGGCGGTAACGAAGTCGGGGCGACGAAGTTCTTCGTGGCACCGTCCGCGAACTCTTCGCTGACGTGGCTCAGGAGTCAGCCACTCTCCGGGCATGCGCCCAGCGGTGTGGGAGCGAGTGGCACCACCCACACACAGCTCTATCTGCTGAGCGGCACCGCGGTGCTCGAGCAGCCAGAAGTCGTCTACATCGCGTCCACCAGGCCGAACGGGACCCTCGAGTTCAGCGTGACCGCGATGGTGTGGTGGCGATCACAGAAGCCGGCCCTCGCCATCGTGCCGTCGGGATCCACGAAGCTCATCGTGAAGCTGAACCGCGGCCTCAATGTCAAGAAGACCGACCGAAAGTCATCCGTCACCAGCGACGATAAGTCCTTGATCGCCTCAGTCATCGCTCATATCAATGCTCTGCCCGTGCCGAGCCCGCTGCCCACGAACTGTCCCGTGGACGTAGGCGCCTCGCTCACGATGAGTTTCTATCGCGGGAGTTCCGCCAAGCCCTACGCCGTCGTGGTAGCAGATCCTGGCGGTTGCGGACCCGTCACGATTAGCAACTACAACGCGTACCACGCGCGTACTTCGGCCAGTGACGTCGCGGGTGGCGTGGCGCTGTCAAAGTTCGTGGCGGCGCAATTGGGACTCACGAACCTCACTCCGACCTAAAACTCGAGGCGTCACGGCGTTTCCCGGATCTGTTCACCAGATCTTTGCTTCGCTCTCATCTCCGCCTTACACGCTCGCCGTAGCATCGCAACGACGAGAGGAGAACCGTGCGCACGCCCGTCACCACCAATGATCTCTTTCGGCTCTACGAGTCAAAGGGCCACGAACCCTACGGTGAATCGCTGAGCCAGATCGAACACGCGTTGCAGTGCGCAGCCCTCGCGCAAAAGGAGCACGCTCCGGACGCCATGATCGTCGCCGCGCTCTTTCACGACGTGGGACACCTCATCGTCGACGTCCAAAATGACGTGAACATCGATGAGGTCGACGACGATCACGAGGCCATCGGCGCTCGCACCCTGTCGCCCCTCTTCGGTCCCGCGGTTGCCCAGCCCGTCTCGCTGCACGTCACCGCGAAGCGCTGGCGCTGTACGCGCGAACCCGCGTACTACGACCGACTGTCGGAGGCCTCGAAACTCTCGCTGAAAGCCCAGGGCGGCCTCTTAAGCGAGGACGAGTGTCTGCGCTTCGAAGAACACCCGGGCTTCGTCGACGCCCTGTCGCTACGCACGTGGGATGACGAAGGAAAAGTGCTGGGGCTCGACGTGGGAGCGCTCGACGACTACGTCGGCATCGTCAATTCGCTGGCCGCGGCGTGGTCACGAGGACGTCACGAGCGTTAACGCTCACATCAACACGCGTACCCAGTTCGAGGTCATCCGCTTGAGTACTGCGAACGTCGACGCGTAGGTTTGCTCCCGCGATGCCAACGTCCACGCGGGTGGTGGCGCCCAGAAAACTCCGACCCGTGACGACACCGAGTCCATTGGTGTTGACCGCGACGTCAAGGTCTTCGGGGCGAAGGAGGGCCTCCAACTCGCCCGCGGGCACCGCGTTGAGATCCCCGCGGATGGGTACGTCGTGTCCCAGCACTTCGACGTGATCGCCGTGGCGCGTCACGGCGATGCGGCTCGAGACGCCGACGAACTGTCCAACGAAGGGCGTGGCGGGCTGTGAGTAGAGCACCGATGGCGTGTCCACCTGCTCAATGCGGCCGCGGGTCATCACGCACACCCGGTCCGCCATGGACATGGCCTCTTCTTGGTCGTGGGTCACGAAGACGGTGGTGATGGCGAGGCGCTGTTGCAGCGCTCGAATCTGATCGCGCAGTTCGGCACGAACCTTGGCGTCCAGTGCGGAGAGCGGTTCGTCGAGGAGTAGCACGCGAGGCTCAATGGCGAGGGCGCGAGCGAGCGCCACGCGCTGTTGCTGTCCGCCCGAGAGTTGGTGCGGGTACTTGGTCACGTGTTCGGCCAAACCGACGAGGTCCAATAACTCGACTGCTCGAGTACGTCGCTGCGCCGAGCGCTGATGACGAATCTGCAGACCGAAGGCCACGTTGTCGCGGGCACTCATGTTCGGAAAGAGCGAGTAGCTCTGAAAGACCATGCCCATATCGCGACGCTGGGCCGGAATGTGCGAGACGTCCTTCCCGTCGACCAGCACGCGGCCCCTATCAGGACGTTCAAAGCCCGCGAGCACACGAAGCGCGGTGGTCTTGCCACAGCCCGAAGGACCGAGCAACGCCACCAGTTCACCAGGAGCAATGTTGAGCGAGAGTTGATCGAGCGCCGTGTTTGCGCCAAAGCGGCGCGTAACGTTCTCGAAGACCACGGGGGCGCCGCCTGAGGACCGGCTCGATGCGGCGACAGTGGTCAGTGGGTCGGTTGCCAAAGCCATTAGCTCCTCCTGGAGTTTCGAGACTGCGAACGATCCAGCGACACAATGAGCGTAAGCACTACGCAGGTGGCGAGCAAGGCGATCATCGCCACCAAGGTGTTTACCCGGGGATTGTCGGTCGGAGCGAGGTAAATCCACACGGGGATCGTCGTCCAGTTGTCGACGTTGGCGATGGTGAACTCACCGAATACCAGGGCGATCGTCAATACGGAGGCGGACATGAGGGCCGATCGCAGGTTGGGCACGAGGACGCGCCAAATGGTGGAGACCCAGCCCGAGCCCAGCGACCTCGACGCTTCAACCAGCGTTTTGAGATCGAGCGCGCCCAGACCGGAGTCGAGCGAGCGGTACACGTAGGGCATAGCCAATATGACGTACACGATGGCGAGGAGATACTGCGACGCGCGCAACCAGGAAGGCGCCGCCTCCAGCACGCCCACCGAATAGGCAATGGGGGGAATGATGATCGGCAAGATGGTAATCACTTCCATCACCCGTCGAAATCGCGGCATTCGCAGGTGTACGTAGATGACGGTGGGCACCATCAACAACATCACCACGATCATGGTGATGATCGCCAGCTGCGTCGAGAGCCACAGCGCGGAGAGAAACCCGGGTGCGGAAGCGATCTGCGTCAGGGGCTGCAGCGAGAAGCCGCCCGTCGGTTTTTGCAAGGAGAAAGCCATCGCAGCGTAGAACGGGATGATGAAGTACGCCGCGGCCAATACGAGGATGGTGCCGCGGCCCCAACGAAAACGTATGCGCCGTCGATTAACCGGGGTGTCTTCTTGAAACGGTTGGTCGATCGTTGAGGGATCGGCAACGAGCGTGCCGATCTCTAGCGAAGCCATCGCGAGGTCCTCGCTCGTAAGAGCACGTAGAAGATAACGGTGATGAGCAGTATCACGATCATGGCGAAGGCGAGGGCGTAGGCGATGTTCTGCTGATTCGCGATCACGTTGCCCTGCAAGATGGCTCCAATCTGAATCGGCGTGATGGCGATAGTGCCGCCGGTCAACGCCTCGGCGGTGGCGTAGGCCGAGAACCCACTCCCGAACAGCAGAAACGTACTGCCCAGGATGGCGGGCGTCAGCACGGGCACGCCGACGGAGCGCCAGAAACGCCACCGCGACGCGCCAAGGTTCTCCGCCGCTTCGCGCCAGGCGGGCTTCAGACCCGCGAAGGCGGGGGTGATGATGAGGACCATGAGGGGAATCTGAAAGTACATGTAGACGAACGCCACGCCCCAAAACTTGTAGAGGCTCCATCCGAAGTTCCACGGGTCCAGCCCGATGGCCTTCAACCACAGGGTGACGATGCCGTTGGTCAAGGCAAAGGACGCTATGAACATGAAAGCCAAGTTGACGCCACCGAACTGCGCGAGGACTCCCGCCGTCGCCGAGGTGATTCTCTTGAAGGGCGCGTGCTCGGAGATCGAGAGAGCGTAGGCAATAAAGGTGCCGAGCGCCGCCGCCCCGATCGCCGTCACCAGGGCCAGTTTGAGGCTGTTGATGAAGCCAGCCCGATACTGTCCGCCCGTCGGATTCGCCTTTGTCTGCGCGGCCAAGATCGTATGAATGTTCGAGAAAGTGAAGTGGCCGGCGTTGGAGCGAAATGCGTAAATCACGATGATGGCCGTCGGCACGCCCAGGACCAAGATGACGTACGCCAAAAAGGGGAACACGGGAGCGCTGGTTCGCAAACTTCGAACCAGCGCTCCCAGGCCGCCCGATCCTCTCCGACTCTTTGGACTCACGACATCCTCTACGGGCGTCGGAGTATCGGAGTTAGAGAGAACCGTCACGCTGTGAAACTTATTGCTAGCTGCCGCTGACCGCTGAAGCCCAGTTGGCGTCCACCGTCGCGCCCGCTGCCGTTACTTCGGCCATCGTGGGCAACGTGAGCCCGCCCGCGGGAGCTGCCGGCAACGCCGCGAGCCAGGTCTTGTTGACGGTGCCGTTCGCCGTCATGGCCGCCAACTCGATGGGCCGTGCGTAGCCCTGGAGGAACAGGTTCTGTCCCGTGGCTGAGTACAGGTACTCCTCCCATAGGCGAGCCGCCGCCGGATCCGGGGCGTTCTTCACGATCGCCTGGGTGTAGTAGGCCGCAATCGTGCCGTCGCTCGGGATGACCGACTTCCAACCGGGAACGCTGGCCGCGACGCCGTTTTGGAGGTAGTCCCACCAGACGAGAATCGGTGTCGCACCCGAGGCAGCCGTCGCCGCGGTTCCGCCGGGAACGAAGTTGCCGTCCTTGTTGAGGGTCGCGAAGAAGTTAATGCCCGGCTGGATGTTGCTGAACGAACCGCCGTTAGCGATGGCCGCCGCCCATACGGCGTAGAACGCCGCCGACGCGGAGGTCGGGTCGTTGTTAATAGCGACCTCGCCCTTGTACTCCGGGTTCGTCAGGTCCGCGAACGACGTCGGACACGTGGTCACAATCTTGGTGTCACAGCCAATGGCCACGTAGCCGCCGTAGTCGTCGTACCAACGTCCACTCGGGTCCTTGGCCGCGGCCGGGATGTCACTCCACGCCGCCACCTTGTAGGGAGCCCACAGGCTTTCGTTGCTCGTGGCGTAACTCGTTCCGACGTCCACGACGTCGGGCTCGTCGGCGCGGCCCTTTTGAGTGTTAATGGCCGTGATCTCTTCAGCGCTGGAACCGTTGGGGTTCTGGTCGTTGATCTTGATGCCGTACTTTTTGGTGAAGTCCTTCATGATGGCGCCGTAGTTGGCCCAACCCGAAAGAGGAATGGTGATCACGTTGACGTGACCCTCTTTCTTTGCGGCCTTGATCAGCGCACTCATGCCACCCCCGGCCACCGCCGACTTCTCCGTCGACCAATTGACTTTCATCGTTGACGCGTTCGCTCCGCCAGCGACAGTGAGCGTCGTCAAAGTCGCCCCCATCAGACCGGCCGCGAAGGCGATCCTTAGTTTGTTTGAAATCACGCTTAATGCCTCCTAAAAGTGAGCGCACCTCATTGGTGACTCGCCCTGACAGTAAGAGTGGCGAGTAAGCGCAATGTGACATCGCGCGGCACATTTGGTGTCGGGCGGCGGGATTCTTTGCGAACGTTGGCTACTCGGTAGAGAGGATGTCGAGCCTGGTGAGATCGGCCACGCTGTTGACGACGAGGTCCGCGCCACTAGCCATAAGACGAGCGTGATCGTCGGTTCCACTGAGCACGCCCACGCACTGACCCACGCCCGCACGGCGTCCGGCCTGCATGTCGGAGGCCGTGTCGCCGACCACCATGATCGTCTGCACCGCGCTGACCCGGGACTTCAATGCGCAGAGCAAAACCATGTCCGGTGCGGGACGGCCGCGGCCCGCGTCCGCGGGGGACAAGCGAAGGTTGAAGAGCTGGGACCAGCCGAGTAGCTCAATCAGCGCTTCACGCGTCGAAGGTGAAAATCCCGTCGTCAAGGCCACGGCGATCCCTCGACCTTTGAGGTTCTCGACGGCGTCGCGCGCGCCGGGGACTTCGCTGACCCCCACTTCGTGGGCTGCTTTCACGAAGTGGCGCTCGAAGGCCTCATTGGCTATTTCCGCGCGATCATCGAAGAGCACACCGAAGACTTCGATCTTGGATTGACCCATGGTTTCAATGACGTAGGCCTCCGCCTCGGCCGCTTCGCCACCAACGACGTCGAGCTCCTCGATCGTGCGACGAAAGGCCTCTAACACCAGTCCGTGGTCGTTGACCGTTGTGCCGGCCATGTCGAAACAGATCAGTTCGATGGTCATAGAAAACTCTCCTCCGCGATGGCGGGCGCCAGCGTCATGCCTCGTCCACCGGCACCCGTGATGGCCGTCACGCCCTTCGCGACGTCCTTTCGGTAGTAGATCTCGTTACTCGTTGGCTCCACTTGGTGGTACACGCCACTCCAGCGCCGTTCGATCGGCGGCAGGTGATCGCCGATGAGCTCGCGCGCGGCCTTCACGATGAAATCCATCGGTTGGTCAACGGTCTCAAAGAGTCCCGGTTGGTCGGCCTCGTGCGTGTCGCCGATCGTGAGGCCCCCATGTAAACGCTGTTGACAGAGAAGTTGAATCGCGTAGCGCTCGGCCACGGATTCTTGGTCTTGTAGCAGCTCTGCCGCGTCGTTTCGAAAGTTCGGGTAGTAGCGAAAGGAGTCGCCATTGGCGATCGACGTGGTGAGCACGGAACCGAAGGGCTCGGTCTCGGCCATGTTGAGTCGAATGCGCCGGAGCGGTTGGTCCTCGAAGAGCTCCGCGCAGAACCCGCTCAAGGTTGCTCCCACACAGAGCCACACCTGATCGGCGCGGTGGCGCTCGCCTCGATGGTCAATCACTTCGTGATCGCCGATACCGATGAGCTCTCGACCCGCCACATACTCATAACGCCCCGTCGCACTCATCCAGTGACGCAGCGCGCCAAGCGCCACCCTTGACTCGACGGCGGCGTCGCGCCCGCAGAAGAGGCCGACATCAAAGGAACCCTGCAGCGCCGGATTGCGACGTATCGCGTCGTCGTGACTGAGCAATTCGAACTCGCGCGCGGCAGCGTCCTCACGGGCGAGCGCCCGTTTGGCGACCTGCAACTCGTCCTCGCTGTTAAGTAATGTCAGCGAACCGTTCGCTCGAAAGCCCACGTCGGGCACGACGATAGCGATCTCTTCCCATAGGGAACGCGCTCGAAGCGCCAAGGCCAGCTCCGCTCCTGACGCACGACCGCTTACCCAGATAAGTCCGAAGTTTCGCACGGTCGCGCTGTAGGGCTCCGCGTCGCGCTCAAGGTGCAGTACCTGCGCGCCTCGCGCGAGAGCGAACAGCGCGTGCGTCGTGCCGAGGATGCCCGCGCCAACGACCACCGTGCGTTGGCCCACCAGGGTCTGATCGAGTTCGTCGAACACCGTCACCCAACCTAGGACCGCCACGTTGCGTCCGCGTGACTAGTTGGTGTCGGCGTTGAGACCGGGCTTGGCTATTCGCCGCGTCGCTCGAGGAAGAACTCGCGTAGCAACGTCGCCGACTCATCACTCAACACCCCGTAGGTCAGTGACGCTTCGTGCAACAGACGCGGGTCACTCAAGACGTTGTAGCGAGACCCCACGGCACCGGCCTTCTCATCCAGAGCGCCAATCACCACGCGCGCCACACGGGCGTTCAAGAACGCTCCCGCGCACATCACGCATGGTTCGAGTGTGACGTAAGCCGTTACGTCCTCCAGGCGCCACCGCCCACGCTGAGTCGCCGCCGCGCGCAGCGCCACAATCTCGGCGTGGGCCGTCGGGTCGTGATCGGCCTCTCGACGGTTCTCACCGACGGCCACGACCTCGCCCTCCGCCACGAGCACGCAGCCGACGGGCACGTCATCGTGGGTGAAGCACCGTCGCGCCAGCTCGAGAGCTTCCATCATGAACCGCTCGTCGTCGCTCTCCATGACGAGGAAGCGTAGGGCAGACGCAACGTCGCTAAAGGTGCCGGTTGGTCGAGTTGTAGACTTCTTCACGGAGGGGTGCGAGAGCGGCCGAATCGGGCAGTCTCGAAAACTGCTGTGTCTACGGGCACCGTGGGTTCAAATCCCACCTCCTCCGCCAGTGTCCTGTGTCAAGACATCGGAGACGCTGTGTCAGAACATAGTAGACATAGCGTCTCCGACTGGCCTTTGGTAGCTCTTTTTCGGGTCAATTTTGAAGTCTAAAACTGACAGACATCGGTGACAGTCTTGGTTCCTCAAAAAGGAGGAATCCATGACCGAAAAGGAACAGCAAAGGGTCATCAAGCGGCGTCTGGCAATTCTTCAGCACGCGGACGAAGTGACCGGCAATGTCGCGGCCACCTGTCTCTACTTCGGCATCAGCCGTCAGTGCTTCTACACCTGGCTCAAGCGCTACGAGGAAGAGGGCGAGGAGGGTCTGCGCGAGCGCTCGCGCCGGCCGCTGACGTCACCTCGGGCGACCCACGCCGAGGTGGTGGGCAAGATCATCTATCTGCGCTCGCACTACCACCAGGGCCCTCAGAAGATCTCCATGTACTTAAAGCGCTACCACGACGTCGACATCAGCGCCTCGGGGGTCTGGCGGATCTTGAAGAAGCTCGACATGAACCGTCTGCCCACTTCCCAGCGCTACCAGCGCCACGCCAAGCGCTGGAAGCGCTACGAGAAGCCCCTGCCCGGTCACCGCGTCCAGGTCGACGTCAAGTTCATCGAACCCATCGCCGGACTGAAGAAGCGTCACTACCAATACACGGCCATCGACGACTGCACCAGGGTGCGGGTGCTGCGGATCTACCCGAAGAACGACCAGAAGAGCGCCATTCAGTTCCTCGACTACCTCTTAGAGCGTCTGCCCTTCAAGGTCGAGGTCATTCAAACTGACAACGGGGCGGAGTTTCAAGGCTCGTTTCACTACCACGTCCTGGACAAGGGCATCGGCCACGTCTACATCAAGCCGGCCACGCCACGGCTCAACGGCAAGGTCGAGCGCAGTCATCGGATCGACAACGAAGAGTTCTATCGACAGCTCCAGGGCGTCGTGATCGACGACGCGGGACTCTTCAACGACAAGCTCCGCGAGTGGGAGGACTTCTATAATTTCCATCGTCCCCACGGCGGACTTGGTGGACAGACACCCTACGAACGACTAAAACAGAAAATGACGAACCGAGTGTGATCGGTGTTTGTCAGTTGCACACCACCTCCTCCGCCAGCGCGAAACGGGTGGCTTCGGTCACCCGTTTCGTCTCTCTTAAGGCGCTCGAAGACAGCGACAGTACGCTGGGAGAGTCTCACAAGGTCGAAGTTCCAGGAGAACAACATGGTTTCGTCAATTGATTCATCCGTCGGTACCGAGCGAAAACTCGTCACCGAGCTTCCCGGACCTAAGTCGAGGGCCCTACACGAGCGCCGTCAGGCGGTCGTCAGTGCGGGACTCACGGTCGGCTTTCCCATCTACATCGAGCGCGCCGAGGGCGCCATCGTCGTCGACGTCGACGGCAATCACCTCCTAGACCTAGGCTCGGGCATCGCGGTCACCACCATCGGCCACGCCGTACCGGCCCTCGTGGATGCCGTCAGCGAGCAGGTCGCGAAATTTACCCACACCTGCTTTATGGTGACGCCCTACGAGAGCTATGTCGAGGTCTGCGAAGAACTCGCCGCACTGACCCCGGGCACGCACGCGAAGACATCGGCGCTGTTCAACTCCGGCGCCGAAGCCATCGAGAATGCGGTCAAGGTGGCGCGTCTGGCAACCGGACGCAGCGCCATCGTGGTCTTTGAGCACGCCTACCACGGGCGTACGAACTTAACCATGGCCTTGACGGCGAAGAACATGCCCTACAAAGACCGCTTTGGCCCCTTCGCACCCGAGGTGTACCGCGTCCCTATGAGCTACCCCTTCCGTGACGGATTGAGCGGCGCCGACGCCGCGGCCCGAGCGATCAAGATCATCGAAACCGACGTGGGCGCGAAGAATGTCGCGGCACTGCTCATCGAGCCGATTCAAGGCGAGGGCGGCTTCGTCGTACCGGCGGAGGGATTCCTTCCGGCGCTGTCGAAGTGGACCACCGACAACGGCGTCGTCTTCATTGCCGATGAGATTCAAAGCGGCTTCTGTCGCACCGGCGACTGGTTCGCCGTCGAGCACGAAGGGGTGGTGCCCGATATAGTCGCCACCGCCAAGGGACTGGCCGGCGGCATGCCCCTCGCGGCCGTGACCGGACGCGCCGAACTAATGAACGCCGTGCACGAGGGCGGGCTCGGCGGCACTTACGGGGGCAATCCCGTCGCCGCGGTGGCGGCGCTGGCGACCATTAAGACACTTCGCGAAGGAAACTTGGCGGCGCGGGCACGCGAGATCGGTGAGACGCTGCTCTCGAACCTGCGCTCCCTGCAACAAGACGTCGCCATCATCGGTGACGTTCGAGGGCGAGGCGCCATGGTCGCCTTTGAACTCGTAGAGCCCGGCACCAAGACGCCAAACGTCACGGCCACTAAGGCCATCGTGAGTTACTGCCAGCAGCACGGCGTCATTGCGCTGACGGCCGGAACGTACGGCAACGTCATTCGCCTTCTGCCGCCGCTCATCATCAGTGACGAGCAACTCGCTGACGGACTCAACGTTCTCGGCGCCGCCGTACGTTCCGTCCAATAGGTAGACCACGATCGTTCGGTCACCCGACAAGGAGTTCATGAGCCCAGGCGTCACTCGAGTGCGCGCTACGTGGCGCTTCGTAGCGGTCGTTGGCGTCGGCGCACTGGTGCTGGCGAGCTGTGGCGTCGCCACCACGAGCCACGAGGGGGTGCACGGCACCCCGGCCCTCAGTATCTCGGTGGCGCTCTCCAATGTCGGATGCGCCAGTAACGACGTCTGCGTCGCGGTGGGCACGTCGAGTGAGAGCGTGGGCCCAGTCGCCGTGGGCGAGTACGCCACGCCGAATGGTCGCTGGCAAAGCCTGACGCTCCCGACGTCCCTCTCACCGAATATCGACGCAGCGGCCTGTTCGGGCACCACCTGTCTCCTAGGTGGCTCCGAACCCGGCAGCGATCTGTTGTGGGTGTTCAACGCTAAGGAAGAAACGCTGAACGACGCGGTCGCCCCGCCCGAGGGCATCGGCGTCGATGCGCTGTCGTGCAACGGAACCAACTGCGCGCTGGTGGACACCGGCGCAATGGGCGACCTGCCTCGTCTTAGCTTGAGCATCAACGGTGGACAGAACTGGACGCTGCCGCTTCCCATGTCGTGGGCTAAGGGCGACGTCGTCACCACCCTCTCGTGCGGCACCGTCTTTAACTGCGCGGTGGGAACACTCTCATCGACTCACCTGTTCTCTCTGCACGTCACGCTCAACGGCGGCACAACCTGGAGCGCGAGTCCCACGCCGAGCACCTGGAGTTCTCTTACCTCGTTGACGTGCGAGGCGAGACACTGCGTGGGGCTCGCCAATGAGGGTGGTTCGTCCGCGCTCGTTCGTTCCATCACCTTCACGAGAACCTGGTCAAGCGTGTTGCTGAGCGAGCGAGCGAACGCGCTCGCCTGCACCACGTTGTCCACGTGTGTCGTGGTCGGACAAAGTTCAACCGCGACGGGCTGGCTCGCCAGCGTGCACGGCGACGTGGTGAAGACAGTGCGACTGCGTTATGTGCCGACGCCGCTGCTCGGTGTGGGCTGCGGGTCGGAGGTCTGCGCCGCGATTGGCGTCACCACGTTGCTCAGCGTCCCGTCAACCTCATAGCGCCGCGCTCAACAAGCCGATCAGTTTTATCCTCGAGGGCTCGACTACGCGATCGCTCCACATGGAAACGGTCATCGATCCCTTCCTTCCTCGGAGTCATGGGAGACTAGTTCCATGAGCTTGTCGACACCAAGCGCGACTCCCGCCGGTTGGTATCCCGACCCCGCGGGCGATCGTCAGTGGCGCGTGTGGACCGGGACCGCCTGGTCCGATGTGACTCGACCTTACGGCGAGCGGGTCGAACCCTCGCGTCTGGTTGGAAACATTCATCTGGCCCACGCCATGCGGCGCGTCTTTGGCGCGGGCGTCGTGGGCGTGCTCGGAGGGCTCGGCCTCTTGGTGAGCGTCCTCGCGCACTGGCCGGGCACCGCGCATCCCGCACCGCTCTGGTTCGCACTCGCCGCTAGCAATGTGGCGGTCGCCCTGCTCGCCGTGGGCTCGGTGGTCTGTGCCTTCGGGGTGAGAGAGCTCGAGGGCCGATGGTCGCCGGTGGCATTCCTGCCAGGCGTCAATCTCTTTGTGGCGAGCGCCTTGGCCACGCGTCGCCTCGGACGCACCAAGATGTGGCGCATCCTCTCCGAGGTCGCACTCCTCGTGATCTTCGCTCTTTCTTCTCATGACGACCTCTGGCTCTGCTTCGGTCCGGTCATCGTCGCCTACGTAGAGACGTCCTGGTTCGGCGCGCTCATCGACCAACTGAACGGTCCTTCCGCCGCGCCACCCGATGACGCTACGTAGGATGAGGCCGACTTCGCCGAGCGGCGGCGCCGTGGGGGTGTAGCGATGTACGAATGGTCCGAAGAGCACCAGGCGATCATTGACGTCGTTCGACGCTTCGTCGACGAAGAGATCCGTCCACACGTCGATGACCTCGAACACTACGGCGTGCCCCCCTACGAGATCCTTCGAAAGATGTACGACGTCTTCGGTCTTCCGGCGCTGGCCCGTGAGAACTTTCAGCGCCAACTCGATCGAAAGATGTCGGGAGCCGAGGGAGCGCCAGAGCGTCGAGCGAGCGACGTCGCCCTGACGCTCATTCCGACCATCGAGCTCTGTCGGGTGAGCCCAGGACTGGTCACCTCACTCGGGGTGTCGACCGGCCTCGCGGCGGGGACCATCAACAAACTCGGTACGCCCGAACAGATGAAGCGCTGGGCGCTCGAACTCATGACGTTAGAGAAGATCGGTGCGTGGGCCATCACCGAACCTGACTCGGGTTCGGACGCCTTCGGCGGTATGCGCACCAGTGCGACGCGCGACGGCGAGGAGTACGTCTTGAACGGGCAAAAGACGTGGATCACCAACGGGCCCTACGCCGACACGATCGTGCTGTACGCCAAGCTCGACGATGGCACCAACACGCCCGTGCGTGATCGCCCGGTTCTCACCTTCGTGCTGGACAAGGGAATGGACGGACTCGTGCAGTCCGCGCCCATGCGAAAGATGGGCCAACACGCCTCGCCCACCGGCGACGTCTTTTTGAGCGCCGTGCGCGTCGGGCGTGATCGTCTGCTGGGTGAGACGGAAGGGGTACAGGGTGGGGGGCGCCAGAGCGCGCGGGACAACTTCGTCGCCGAACGAGCCGGTACCGCCGCGATGGCGCTCGGCATCATAGAAGAGTGCCTGCAGGTGGCCGTGAACTACGCGCGAGAGCGCACTCTTTGGGAACAACCCATCGGCGACTTTCAACTCATCCAACTCAAGCTGGCCCAGATGGAAGTGGCCCGGGTCAACGTGCGCAATCTGGTGTTTTCTTTCGTGGAGCGTTCCAAAGCCGGCGCCACGACCACCTTCGCCGAAGCCTCGGCCATGAAGCTTTACGCCGCGCAGGCCGCCTGCCAAGTCGCCGACGACGCCATTCAAGTCCTCGGCGGAAACGGCTACATCGCCGAGTACCGCGTGGAGCAGCTCAGTCGCGACGCGCGAGTACTACGCATCTACGCCGGCACCGATGAGATGCAGGTCGTCGCGATCGCGAAGGACTTACTGCGCGCTTAACGCGTCACGTAGACGTTGAGCCACGCCCGTCCACCCCTTGTAGTGCTGCGTCGAGGGAGGCGCGGTATCGAGGGCGTGCAGCAAGGTAGGCACGAACTGTTCATCGCCTTCACTCAACTCTTTGGCCGACGTGACGTAGGTGCGAATGGTAAAGACGATGGCGCGACTCTCGGGGAGTTGGCGCAGCGTCTGGCGTTCCACACGAAAGAACCAATTGGCGAGACTGCCACTGGGCGCCACGCGCACGTTAATCGGCTGAAACAGTACGGGGCTGTCCAGCAACGTCCAGTTGAGTCGCCAGAACGAGCGCTCGGGCGTCAGTCGGTCAAAGAAGCTGCTAGTCGGACGAGCCAGCTCGGCGTCGTAACCGGGCACCGGCGAGTGAATGTCATCGAGCGTCGTACCGATTTTGCTGGCGAGGCTCCAGCGCGAGGGGAAACAGACGCAGGCTGCACGAAGGCGCCAAGCGTCGTCTTTCACTAAAACGCAGAGGTCCTCTTGCACCAGGCGACTGGCCTGGACAATTGGATGCTCACCGGGCGTGGGCGGTCGAAGAAGCTCCGGATGATGCTCAGCGAGGAAGCGCTGGATCTCACCGAGTAGCTCGCGACTCCCCTCATCGCCTTCGGGGTTCGTCGCCACCACGACCTCGTAGTTCGTCTTGAGCAGCGACGCCTTTTCGGCGAGTTCACTTCCCACGCGTTCGTCCACTTCGAGCCACGCCGACGCCCCGAGGGGCCGCATCCCCATCGCCAGACGCCATCCCCGAGCGTCCAGGGGCACGTACGGGAACGAAGACGACGTCATCTTTAGCGGTCGCGGTGTCGTCGCACGACGAAGTAGTAGTAGATCAGAGCCGCCAGCGGAACAACGATCACGATGATGCGGCCCTCGGGCAGCACGGCTCCCCGGTGCACGTCTGCCGCAGCAATAGTGGCCGACGCGGCGTTGAGCAGGCCATTCATGCGAGGAAGTCCACCTGTCTAATCTCGCACGTCAAAAGAACTCCGAATTCGACTCCGCCCCGGACTGCTTATTTGATAACTGCGAATAATTTAAGTTAGGGTGGCTTATGCCGAGAAGCCAGCGCACCAGGAGTGCGCGTGCCGTTTTTAACGACACGGCGATTCGAGAGGCCGCCGTGAGTGAAGTATTGCGCGTCGGCGTGGATCACGTCTCACTGCGCGACGTGGGCCACCAGGCCGGACTCACTCACGGGGCGACCTACGCTCGCTACGAGGACGTCGACGAACTGCTCGTCGATCTATGGAATTCGGTGCTGCGCCAACGGGCGATCACCATGTTCGAGTTGTGCATGAGCGCGGCCGAACTGCCCAGCACCCGAACCGTCGGGGCGCTCTTTGACTTCATTCGCGACACCACGCCCGCCGACGTCGCGTGTGTCCAGGTGCTCTTGACGGCCCGACGAATCCCCACCCTGCACGAAGAGGTCGAGCCCTTCATACACGACTACCTCGAACGTGAGTCGGGACCCTCGCACACCAGGAGCGCCACCTTCGCCCGCGGATTGACGTTGTTTTCCATGATGATCGTGCAGATCTTCGCCGACGCGACCTACGGCTGGGACCGCGACTATCAAGACGTGCTGGAGAAACTGTTGCTCGAAACCCTCGAGACCGATCCACGTGACGTGAACGAGGTGGAGTTGCACGATAACGACGAGCGCATCATCCTGGCGCCCGGGGATGACCTTCGAACCCAACTGGCCTTCGCCACGTTCGGCGTCGTGGGCAAGAGCGGATACACCCGCGCCACAATCTCGCGCATCGCGCGACGAGCGAACTGCTCACCGGGTGCCATCTACAAGTTGTACCCTTCGAAGGAAGACCTGGTCATCGCCGCTTTCCACGACCTCATGCGAGCGCGTTGGATGAACGCGTCCAACTTCATCGACGTCCTGGAAGAAGGGTCGCTCACCCAGTTGCTCAACGCTTCAGCCAGCGAAGCCAACGCGGTGCGCCAGAGCTTCACCCTGGAAACGGCACTCGCCGCCGTGCACAGCGAAAAGCTCGGCGTCGCAATTCTGGGCCAGATCAGTGAACTCGAGGCCGTCATTCCCCTGCTCGTCAACATCAGTGACGACGAGAAGGATCACTTGCGCTACTTGATTCGCTCCATCGTGTTCGTGACGATCGGCGTCACGTTTCTCTCCACGGTGACGAGTTCGATGCAGACCAACGACTTTAACCAGTTCGCAGAGCCCTTTCGCCGCGCCGTCCTAAAAGACTGCGTACCGGCGTGGCGCGAGATGTGCCAGCAGATACTCGAGCTGGTGGAGACCCGAGGTTTCTAGTCGCTCGGCGTTGTTGGCGCACCGCCGGCCATGGCTTCTAAGCGCGCCATGATCGAAGAGATGACCTCGTCTTGGGCCAGCAGGTGCTTTTGAATCTCTTCGGACTCCTTTAGTACGGCCTCGGCGTCTTTGTAGGTCTCCTCGGCCCTCTTGTCAGAAGCGGCGGCCTGGATGTTCTGACCGACGATGATGATGGGCAGCAAAACCAACTGCAGGAAGCTGCTGGAGAGCCACACCACGATGAAGTAGGTCCCCTGCTTGATGGCCGATGGCAGTGCGAAGAGGGCAATGACCGTGAAGATGTAGGCGCACCACATGGTGCCCACGACCAGCGTGATGCGCAGCCCGAACCTCGAATTGAACCGGATGAAGACGTTATTGGACTTCGTTTGTCGAAGGTCATTGACCTTCATGGGACGACCGAGGCGGGCGAGCTCGTTGGCGCGGGGGTGACGGATGTACTCGTAAATTTTGGACATGTTCGGATTCTCACACGCAAAGAACCCGTGACGTAGGAATTACCGAGTCTCTTTAGCCCTTCACCAGATCCGGCGAAGTGTCCATGCCCTCTCGCCACGTCGAACGCGCGATGACCTTGGTGGTGTCAACGCGGTCCTTGTAGCGCGTAGCGATATCACGGACCTCGTCGAGGAGTCCTTCGGAGAGCGTGGTCGGATTGAGACCGAGCGCCAGGAACTTCTCGCGGCTCACGTTGAGTTCGTTTTCCGGGGCCTCTCGACGCGGGTTCGGCAAGTACGCCACCTCGACTCCAGAAAGTTGAGAGATCAAGTTGGCCAAATCGCGAAGACGATACGTCTCGGTGACTTGATTGAAGACGAACGGCCTATCACCGCGCTGCGGCGGATTCTCCAAGGCGATCTGTATACAGCGCACGGTGTCGCGGATGTGAATGAACGCACGTGTCTGGCCGCCCGTGCCGTGCACCGTGAGCGGGTGGCCGATCGCGGCCTGCATCAAGAAGCGATTCAGTACAGTGCCGTAGTCGCCGTCGTAGTCGAAGCGGTTGATGAGCCGCTCGTCGAGCACGGTTTGAGGCGTCTGGGTTCCCCAGACAATTCCCTGGTGCAAGTCGGTAATGCGCAGCTGGTCGTTCGCGGCGTAAAAGACGAAGAGCAACTGGTCGAGCGTCTTGGTCATGTGGTACACCGAACCGGCGTTGGCCGGGTGCAGGATTTCGCGCTCGATGTCGCCGTCAGGCGTAGGCACCTTCACGGTCAGGTAGCCCTCGGGAATCGGCGCCGAACCGGACCAGCCGTAGCCATACACGCCCATTGTGCCGAGGTGCACCAAGGCGATGTCGAGGCCGCTGGTGGCGATGGCGACCAAGACGTTGTGCGTCGCGCGCACGTTGTTGTCAACCGTGTAGCGCTTGGCCACGGAGTTACGCATGGAGTACGGCGCCGCACGCTGCTCGCCGAAGTGCACGATGGCGTCCGGTCGGCGCTCGAGCAGCAAAGCTTCAAAGCGGTCATACTCTTCCGCCAAGTCGAGGTGCACAAAGTCGATCTCGTTGCCGGTCAGTTGCTTCCAGACGCGAAGACGCTCACCAATGGGTCGAATCGGAGTCAGGGACTCGACCTCAAGTTCGAGGTCGATCTCTCGTCGACTCAGGTTGTCGACGATCGTGACGTCGTGACCGAGATCCGAAAGATGTAGCGACGTGGGCCATCCACAAAAACCGTCGCCACCGAGAACTAATACCTTCATAAAAACTCCTACTACCTCAACGTTGAGACGGCTGCTCCCGAGCAGAGAAGCCCAAAATTTAAGGGCTACGCGTCTCTCAACTCTACCAACGATTCGATCACCCTCACGCCTCCGAGACGTCCGCATTTGGTCACCGCGCCAGGGCTCAGCAGGGTTTTCAGGCAACGTCAAACTGATGACTACGCGATGAAAACAATCGCATGGTCCAAGGAGTTTCGATTTGAGCGGTGTAGGGTGAGAAAAATTCGACCGCGAAATGCGGTCTCCAGAGATGCGGAGAAGTCTTTGAGTTTTCCCACCGCCGTGCGAACGTGTTTCAAAAAGTACGCAACATTTTCGGGCGTAGCGACGCGTCCGGAGTACTGGTGGTGGTTCCTCTTCGTCTTCATCGGCGACGTCATCCTGCTGGCCATTCGTGTGCCGTTTCTCAATCTCATATGGATCCTCGCGCTTCTAGTCCCCGGCCTCGCGGTCGGAGTGCGACGCCTCCACGACACCGGACGATCGGCCTGGTGGATCCTTTTTGGACTCATCTGGCCGGTGCTGGTGGTGTTGTTGTGCCTGCCGAGCAAGCTGTCGAATAACCCGTATGCACCAGATCGCAGCGACTCGATGGCAACCATCACCGAGGCCAGCGCCACGTCCTCGTCCTCCGCGTGTCCCTCGTGCGGAAAACTGCGCCTGCCGGGTCAGAACTACTGCATGGGCTGTGGAGCGAAGTTTACGAACGACTAGGCCTCTGGCCAAAGTCGTTAGAGCGTCACTCACTACACTGAACGCGTGCGTGGCTTCACCCGAGCGAACAGCTCCCGGCGCCGCGATTTACTTTTCCTGATCCTCTTTGGCGTAGCCTTTGGCTTCGTCGAGGCCGCGGTGGTCTTCTACCTGCGGAACCTCATTCACTTTCGCGAAAACTATTCGATCCCGCACTACAAGGTGTTGTTGAATCTCGGCTTTCTGACTTTCGTCTCGCCGGCGCACTCTCTGCTGCTCAACCACCGAGTCAGCGACGTCGAAGTGGCGCGGGAGACTTCGACCATCGTCATGCTCGTGTGCGTCTCGTTTCTCGCGGCGAAACGAACCAAGCAACGGGTCGGCGCGTTCCTCGTAAGTTTCGCCTGCTGGGACCTCGCCTACTACCTCTTCTTGCGCATAATCGACGACTGGCCGAAGAGTCTCTTCACTCGCGACGTGTTCTTTCTCATTCCCGTCACCTGGATTGGCCCGGTAATCACTCCGATCGTCATCTGCATCGTCATGTTGGCGCTGGGCGTCAAACTCTTCGTTAGCGACTAAGACGGACGACCACGAGCAAGGGCCTCTTCGCGGATCTCTAACATGATCGAGGCGCCGACACGTTCCTCGGCGCAACGAAGGGAGCCCTATGCCCAACCCCACGGAAGCGCTCAGGTCGTCGACGCAGTATCTTCGCGAGATCGTCGAGTCGCTAGACGCCGAACAGTTACGTGCGTCAGCCTACCCGACGGAGTGGACCATCGCCGACGTGCTCTCGCACCTCGGATCGGGCTCGATCATCTTCATGCGCCAGGTCGATGATGCACTCAGCACCACGCCCACGCCTTCTGACTTCGCGCGCTCGGTGTGGAACGAGTGGGACGCCAAATCTCCCGATGACCAGGCGAGGGATCTGCTCCTCGCGGACCGCGCCCTCGTGACCCGCATCGACGAGCTCAGCACGCACAACAGAGATCGCATCAAAATCTCTATGGGGCCGTTCGCTCTCGACTTCAACCAGTATCTGGGGTTACGTCTCAACGAACACGTATTGCACACCTGGGACATCGACGTCGTACTGAACTCCAACGCCGTCCTGCCGGGCAACGCTGTCGACGCACTCCTCGGCAACCTCGGCATGATCGCCTCGTTCGCCGCCAAACCCATGGGCACGGAGCGAACCTACGTCTTGCAAACGTTTGATCCCGTCAAGACGTACACCGTCAGCCTCACACCAGACTCGGTAACCACCGTCGAAGGCGATAGCGACCAGTAAGTCGACGTTGAACTTCCCGCCGAAGCGTTCATCCGCCTCGTCTGTGGACGACTCGATCCCGATCACACACCTTCCGCTGTCACGGGTACCGAGCATCTGGTGGAACTTCGCCGAGTCTTCCCTGGATTTTGACCTCCTCGGCAGCTGCAGAGGCCTTTAAGTGTGGACCATAAGAAGAAGTGACCGTGATTCCTTCACTCTTCAATTCCGAAACTTATGACTCGAATCGGATGAATGCGTATCTTCGACCTTCGCGGGTCGTCGTTTGGAAGAGGTTTAGCCGTCCCGCGAACCTCTACCATTCGTGGCCTCCAAGGGTCGATGGTCTCAAGGTCATCGACAACAAATGCCACCTGACCATTCGCGACGACGTTCTTGTATTTTTGAGATTCGCCCATATTGAAGCCGCCAATTTCGAACGTGCCAGACTCTTCATCGAAGGTGAACCCGACTGGATTGTTCTGGAGCGTCCCGTCGGGCCGCAAAGTAGCCAGTCGGCCCAGCCGTTGACTCTTGAGGTACTTCGTCTGAGCACTGGTAAAAGTGGCCATGGCTCCTCCGCGATTACTCACTGTTACCACTCACACTATTTGAACTGATTCAGAGACGAGGCATGCCTCTGTGGTGCGGCTGGAGGGATTCGAACCCCCGACACTCGGTTCCGAAGACCGATGCTCTATTCCGCTGAGCTACAGCCGCATGTACTCACATCAGAGCACAGTGCGAGCGTAGGGCACCAATTGGCGCGATGAGACTAAACGTCGCCGACCGCGAACTGGTGGCATCGGTAACACGTCAACTCTCTTGACGAGGATCCTGCGCTCTTCAGGCCGCACAACGTCTTGTCGGACGAGCCTTCCGCTAAGTAGTGCACGTCTTGCTCCACGTCGTTTTGGGCCGTCACCTTCTTGAAACCTTCCATGGGCCGACTGTACTCACTTCGAATGTAACTATTCATGAGGACTCGACATTTCTTCAGTCCCGAGCGCGACGCGGGATTCGTTAGCCACGATTGGAGGGCGGATCGTGATAGGTAAGGTCATGGCGATCATCGGAATGGACCTGGAGAACATTTAGAGAAAGGGGAGGCAGTTCATGACGGACGAACTTCACGACCTCCCCGCGACGTCTCTGCTGCACGGCGACGCCCACGCTCGCCGAGGCGCCCTTGTTCCCCCGATCGTGCAGGCCACGACGTTTGCGGCCTCGTCGAACGAGGAGTTCCTGGACCTCGCCACCAGAAGTTTCGCTGACGAGTTCTACATCCGTTACGGCAATCCGAATCACACTCAGGTCGCGGAAATTATTGCCACGCTGGAGGGCGCCGATCGCGCCCTGGTCACCGCCAGCGGTATGGGCGCGCTGTCAACACTCGCACTGGCGCTGTTAGAAGCCGGCGATCACGTCGTGGTGCAGCGTTCCGTCTATCCCGGAACGACCACGCTGACGGGTGAACTGCTGGCGCGCTTTGGGGTGAGCGTCGACCTGGTCGATCAGGGCACTCCCGAGGAGCTGGCGTCACTGCTTCGACCATCGACGCGCCTCGTGTTCGTAGAAACTCCCAGCAATCCGCACCTAGGCGTCACCGACCTTCGTCGTTTCGCCGAACTCGCACACGGCGCTGGAGCGCTCTTGGTGGCGGACAACACGGTGGCCACGCCACTCAACCAACGTCCACTCACCCTCGGCGCCGACTTGGTGTGGCACAGCGCCACGAAATATCTCAGCGGACACTCCGACGTCTCTGCCGGCGCCGTGGCTGGACCGGAAGAGCTCGTAGAACGAGTGTGGCGAACGCACCTCACTCTCGGTTCCGTACTGGGGCCCTTCGACGCGTGGCTCCTCCTGCGCGGGTTGCGCACACTCGACGTGCGAATGACCCGCCACAACGAGAACGGCAACGCCGTCGCCCACTTTCTTGAGGGCCACCCCGACATCGTCGCGGTGTACTACCCCGGTCTCGCGTCTCACCCCCAACACGAACTGGCCGCCACGCAAATGACGGGGTTTGGTGGTCTCGTCTCCTTCGTCGCGCGCGGCGGTTCTCAGCGTGCCGACCAGTTGCTCGACGCCTTGCGTCTGACGACGCGCGCGGCGAGCCTCGGCTCGGTGCACTCACTCGCCACGCGTCCCGCTGCCATGTGGATCGCACGGCGACCCGATTCGGTCTCGGACGTCGTGGACGACGCGCTCATCCGGCTTTCAGTGGGCATCGAAGCGAAGGAAGATCTTATCGCCGACATTGCCCAAGCTCTCGCGAACACCCCGTCTGAGTCCTAGCTCGGACCATGAGTAGCCTCAGTCGAGTGGCCAGCGAGTCCGAGAGGAGCACAGTCCGTGTGGTCTTTCCGTGTCCCGCGTGTGGTGCCCCGAACGTGTTGGACGGAGATACCCACTACTTCGCGTGCCGGGTGTGCGATCACATCACTCGGTTCTTCCGATGTCGCTGTCGGGCGACATTCTTCGCCGAACATGAACGAGTAGACGAACGCGACGCAGCCGCCTCGATGGGGCCTGACGATATTCAATGCTCGACCTGCGGAAACTGGACGAAGATACGACGAGCGAAACCGGGTCGGCTCATCGGAGTTCCAGCAGACTGGAACTCGGTCAAGAAGTTCTACGCCCGCTTCAACCTCAACTTCGAAGACGCCGTGCGCTACTCGGATCGTCGCGTTCTCTACGGTCAGGTTCTGGTCTCTTCAGGACTCAACGAGCTCGATGGCAGGGTCATCCTGATCTCCTTCGATCAAGATGCGCTGTACATTCACGACGGCGATGGGTACGAGATCCCGTATGAGCAGATTCGCTTCTTGGAGATTGTCTCTCGCGACGAGGTCTTCGCCGTACCGCCACGCGATATCGTCGCCGCCCTCGCCGCCGACGCCCTGGCGGCGAAGTTCGTCTCGCCGTCGGAGTCCATCCTCGCGGTTGGCTGGCGGGATGGTTCCTTTGTCGTTCTAATTCGCTCGTTGCGCCCTGAAGAATTGGTCGTCGTGCTAGAGCCCTACATTTCGAGAGTGCCGGGGGCGCCGTCGGACGAGTCGTGACCGTGTCACCGTCGGTGTCACGGAGACAAAAAACAATGGAGTCAGTGATTCACATCGAGCGTTGAGGATCTTCACATCCTTCGCTAAGGCGACTCACATTACTTTCACAGATGCGTAGTGGCGAGGGGTACTGCTCTCACGGCGTTCGTCGAACGACGAGGCACCATGGTGCTTCTAACCAAAATAAAAATAATCTCTCAACCTTCCAACAGCCCTTTCACATGGCTCTCACATTTCAGCTTCGTACTGTGAACGTTGAACTCACCAAGGGAGAGAGAAATGAAACACCTAACTATCCGATCCATTACCGCGTTGGCGCTAGTCACCACTCTGGGCATCAGCATTCCGGCCGTGGCGTACGCCGGCTCCACGACGACGACCGCTCCGAGTGCAAACTTCATTGCGGCGCAGCAGGCGCTTGAAGCCCAGCTCGCAGCCCGGGTCACGCGACTGCAGCACCTCGCCGCTGATGTGACGGCGGCGACCTCGCTATCCACGAGCGTGTCGTTGACGCTCCAGGCCCGTCTTTCAACTGAGGAAGCCAGCATCAACGCTCTCGTGGCAAAGGTTCCCACGGATACCACCTACAAAGAGCTCAACGCAGACCGCGCAGCGATGTACAAGGACAACCGCGTCTATGCGGTGATGTCGCCACAAGTGTTCGAGATGATCGAAGCGTCCGTGGTGGCCGATCAGGTTACGACGATGCAGGGTAACGAGACGACACTGCAAACAGAGGTGGCCTCGCTCGTGGGCCTGCCGGGATACCAGAATGCGTTCAATCACTACAACAACTATGTTGCGCGCATATCTAACTGGTCAACCAAAATTGCGACCGTGGAAAGCGCCGTGATCGCCCAGACGCCACAGGACTTCCCCGGAGACACGAATGTCTTCGTCAATCAGAATCACCGAATACTTGATGCCAACATTGCCCTGGCGTACGCCGGGTACGACGCGAGCATTATCGGTCTCGCATCGGGCGGCTACACCGGTTGATAGGGGAGTCTCGACTGGACTTCGTCAAAGACTGACGACCATGGCGGCTGGTGGCTTCGGCCATCGGCCGCCATTGTCTATGACTGTCTATCGTGCTCATCCAAGTAGTTGCGCATCCCTACCGTAAGCGGGGACTCCGGCCACGGCGGGTCTTTGACGAACTTCGGGTGCTTTCTCAAGTACCAGTGCCTTGCAATGGCCGCCCAGCACAGTAACTCAATAAAGCCGAGCAGAAACCATAGGCGGAGCATTCCCGCAGTGATGATGTAGGTGTGGTGGTTAATGATGAAAGTCATGACGCTCGGACCAGTCGCGAGGGTCGCTCGGCGTGCCTAGCAGTGACTTGTGCATTGCACCTGGGCATACGCGAGACCCTCGCGTCTGCAGTACCGACGGGGAGCCGGCACGTTGAAATGCGGGAAGTACTCGTCACAGCCCCCCATCCGCCCCTGCAGCATGAGGTCTAGTTCCGTTGACGCTCCGTTGTCAACTGGGAGTGATTCCGTTGTGAATTACCGGTCCGGTCATGGGAATGAAGTGATAGCTGGGCCCTTAAGTAATGTCACGCACTGCCGTTCAGTATGCCTATCTAATCTTGATGTAAAACGAAGCGGGCTCCCTGTCTCTCTTCAAGTAGGGACAGATAGCTTGTAGATGATCAAATTCTGCGTGATGTAAGTAGTTCAGCGCAGCGATGACCTCGTATCGTTCACTATTGCTGAGCACGGCTTCCAACAGATATTGCTCATTCCACATTAGAACATTCGTCCGCACCCACTCTTCGAGGTAGTCGCGGGGGGTAAAGATGTCATGAACATGAACGTATACGCCACTCGAAAGGCTCGGGAGTAATTCTAGATACTCAAAGAGTACGTCTCCCTGAGGTCTGATCATGTGGGACGAGTCAATGAACAACAAGTCATTTGTTGTCAGGTCTTCAAACAGCGCCAATCCAACTCGCTCTACTCGCTCGCGTATCACAGTCACGCCCAATTCTTCGAGCCATGGCACCTCGTAAGGCTCGATACATACGTGTTCAAACTCGGGTTCCGTCTCCAGGGCATTTCTGCGGAGCGCCAACTCTGCAATCTTGGTTGAGTTTCCACTACCAATCTCAAGTACCCTTTTTGGTTTTAGATAGCGAATCATTGAGTAGAGGAACTCAGCATCACCTGACTCAAACCAGCCGTTATTGATGGAGAAGTCCAAGTTACTCTCGGCTGGATAGTCCAAATGTAGGGAGACCAGTTCATCCGCGTATGCGAGCTTCGAAAGTAGCGACCGCTGGTCCTCGAACTTCAAGTCAATACCAGGGAGCACGCGTATGTCCGACATTGATTTCGTCAAGTGAGCATCGTTAAAGAGAGGTTGATAGTAGTGATCACGAATTGGGAACAGCCCAATTTCACGTAACGTTTTTGTGGACAAAGGTAGTCTCGCGGGCCCAAAACTCGTGAAGAGGCGGTATGGAGGCGACCCCATGCGAAGGCAGACCGAAGTCATTCGATCCACAAGATGCAACACTCTGCTGTTGTTAATAACCGACTTGAGCGGCGGTCTTTTCAATTTGCGCATGAACACAATCTCCTGATCTCGGACGCCTGACGCCACTTCATGCCTTTGAGCGTGCCGCCAACGTACTCGACCACCGCCTTCGCCGGCTCCGAGTACTTGTGTGGTTTGATCTCGTCATGTTTGTCTTCTCCGAGGAGCGCGGTAAGCCAGAACGTAGCGAAACTATGGCGTCAAGCCCCCGACATGAATTCACACGCCTTTGCGAAGTGCTGAGAAGAGAGCCGGCTCCGTCAATTCGGACGCTTCAACCGTCCCCATCACCCGACAACTAAACGGACCGCTCCCATTCAGTGCGTTTCGAGTCACTAGGAGCTTCCGTTTTCGGCCGGACCCGCATGAGTGCGTCTGCGCAACGATCCAATGTTCACTCGTCAGGGCGATCTCGCAGTTCTCGTTAACATTGCTCTGGTGATATCCCCATACTCTCGCCTTGGCATGATCCAGCGGGCAGAAGTCAGTCCATGAATCTTCTGGTGGGCGTAGATATTCAGCCAATCGAACTCGCGCGTCTACAGGGAATACGCGACGTCTTAGTTAGCTCTGCCCGCTGTGACGCCGTCGCCGTCGCCACAGTCGTAGCCTCGCATCGGCCTCAGTCCGAGGGGGTATCGCCATGAGCGCCATTGATAACAGGATTCGCGAAGTCCTGAAGGAGCACGGACGGCTCCCAATTGAGGTTGGTTCGTTACGCGATGATGACGATCTGTACGAACACGGTCTGACGTCCCACGCCAGCGTCAATATCATGCTGGCCCTTGAGGACGAGTTCGGCGTTGAGTTTCCGGACGTCCTATTACGCAAAGCGACCTTTGAATCAATAGCTGCTATCCGTTCGGCGCTTGTGTCGTTAGGCGCTGAAGATTCCTAGGCGATCCTTTCTCCGAGAAAGCAGCGAGATGGCCATCACGGTGTCTCGAAACGATGCGTGGAATTACTATTGAGAGTCGCGGGCTTGATCAATCAGTTGTAACTCCAGGTCACCTTTAGAATCTCATCGATTTTGGCGATGGTTTGGGCCAGATCTTCGTGAGAAGCTGCGATACCGTCTACGCGCAAGAGGTGAGTGCTGAAACTCGACTGCTGGAGGCTGAGAGCATCGCCGGGCCGCAAATTGAACTCCATTCGCTCGATGCCAAGTTCATCTTTTAACGCACTCAGCTCCGACACTCCGGTCACCGACTCGACACCCGTGGCTCTTTCGGGGGCAACAACAAAGTGAAAATACGAGACGCGAGTGTCTGCATTGTGCGGCCAATCTCCCACCTCTTCGCCCAGTGCCAGTCTCATGGCCCATGCGACGAGTGAAGGACCACCAATTCGTTCAATGAGCCCGGGTATAACCCCGGCAGTTCTGCCGTTGATTTCCACGACGCGAGGACCATCGGGCGTCATTTTCATTTCGGTATGAATACCCCCGTCGCGGATGCCGACTGCACGAGCAGCAGCGCCTGCTAGCTCGCAGGCGCTTTCCCAATCGCTGGGACTTAGAGCGCTGGGAACAAACCCTCCCGTATCACGAAATGGTGGAGCGTATGGCAATCGCCCTGAGACCATCACATGGCTGTACTTCCCATCGCGGGCGATCGTCTCCACGGAAACGACATCGGAAAAGAGTTGGTGCGCATTACTCCTGTCTGGAAGCCACTCCTCAAGAATGAACTCCTCAGACGGCGCGCATCTGTCAAGAGCGTCGGAAACATCCTCGATACTGCGTACGAGAAAGGTGTCGCGGCCGCCGGTTCCTGATCGCGGCTTCAGGACAGCAGGATAAGGAATCTTCGCGGAAGGAAAGTTGTTTAGGTTAACGCCCACGAAGGCCGGCCCTGGGATATTTGCATCGGCCAGCGCTTGTCGTTGCAAAAACTTGTCACTGAGTATCGTCGCGGTTCGTTGAGAGTGGAACCGTAGTCCCAGACCTTCGGCAACGACCGAGGCGAGCATTATTGCTGCATCGTTAAATACCACGATTCCATTGAGTTGAAAGCCGCGTAGCTTCTCTATTACGGCGCCATCGTCCAACCCTGTCACGTCGGCCACTTCGCCCAATCGACTGAGAATGCGAGACGGCGTATCGTCGTTCCACCCAACCACCCATACGATCCGACACAACCCGCTCGCCGCCTCGACCAAGTCAAATATCGGAAACATGGTCTGATTTCCGAATACGGCGATTCGAGGAAGTTCAGGCACTAGGTTTCTCTTCAACTTTCGCGGTGGCCGCTGGACGACAGTATTCGGGAAAAAATACGAGAACTCTCATCGCGCCAACTCTATGGCACCGCAAGTCCGATAATCGTCCCCAAAGATGCAGACGGCCTAGCTCAAGTAGGGGTTCGACCAGAGCATTGTTGCAACGGGAGCTCGGGCGTAACCTTCGAACAAACTGGGACCAACTCTAGGGACTCGCGCGGGCAAGATTCCGAGCCACGCGACGCGCAGCGAAGTGCGCACCAACAGCAAACCGCTGCACTGGACCAAAAGCATTGGCGGCGGCCGGTCCCACGAAATAGAGACCTGGCACCTTCGACTCAATATGGGCATTAAGTATTGGCATCTTCTGGACGTTTTGGATACGGTTGCGCAGCGATTCGTCGAGGAATGAAATCCGAACGATGTTCACTCGACATGGGAACACAACTCGTTGATCACGAGTCCACTCCGGAGCAAGATTCCGGGTGGAAGCTCAAATCCCGGAGCGTAAATCAACCCCCCTGAAGTCGTCTTTCGTATATCTCCGAGCGTGGCGCCACGACAATGGTGCGACGAATAAGTACAGCGATAAGTACAGCGGCGAGCCAACTTCGGCGATGTCGCGCTCAATAGGAGCCTCCATCATCAGGGCCCTAGTTGATGATCTGAATTGACCTGAACCCCGTTTTCCGGTCAACGCTTATTAGAACGTGGTCTGGGTTTGTCTTGAGTGTAGATCTTCGAATTCTTTCGGGGTCAAGTAATCGATGGAGCTGTGGCGGCGCTCTTCGTTGTAGAAGTGCACGATGTAGTCGGCCATGGCGATCGATAGCTCGATCTTGGTGCGCCACTTCTGGCGGTTGAGCAGCTCGATCTGCATCGAGCCCCAGAAGGACTCCATGGGCGCGTTGTCGCCCTCGCGGGTGGGGTGCTCGGTGATGTCGGTGAGCCATAAGACCTCGGGCCCGCTCGCCGTGAAGTTGCGCTGGACGAGGTCTTCTTCGGTCGCCACGTTCACCAGGTTCTTCTTCTGCTTCTTCGGTCCTGGTAGACCCTGAATGCCCAGTTCGCGCATGATCGACAGGATCAGCTTGCGGTTGACGATCATGTCGTGCTCGATCCGCAGAGCACCGCGAATGCGCAGCATGCCGTAGGTGCCGCGGCTGCGTTGGTGAATATCCGCGATGAGCGGGGTCAACAGGAGTCGACGGATCTCGCGGTCGCTCGGCACGTGGAACTTGTGCTCGTAGTAGGTGGTGTGGGCGAGCTCCAAGACTTGACAGGCCTTGCGCTCTGAGTAGCCCAGGTTGCTTAACGCCTCGGCAACCTGGCAGCGTCTTTTGGGCTGATCGGCTCCTCACCATTGAAGATCGCGCTGGCCGCCCGCACGATGGCCAGCTCCTCTTCGAGCTCTTCAATGGTGCGCTGAGCTCGAGCCAGCTCGTTGACATCGATGCTCTTCACCCCGGGGCGCAGGTCGTGATCGATCTCGCTCTGTCGTCGCCACAGATAGAGCGTCGCGGTAGACACCGACAGCTCTTCAGCGAGCAACTTCACAGATTCGCCGGCGAGCAACCGCTCGCAGACTTGACTGCGAAAATTCTTTGGGTAACGCTTGGGCATGACTACCTCCAGGTAGTTCACGACCAAATTCTCACAAACGTTGACCGCTCTTTGGGGTCTAGGTCAGAATGGTGCGGCTGGAGGGATTCGAACCCCCGACCCTCGGTTCCGTAGACCGATGCTCTAATCCGCTGAGCTACAGCCGCGTTCTTGCTGGCCCAAGATCCTAGCCGACATCTTTTTTGCCATCGACGATCGCGCCTGTCGCGTCATGGCCGGCGTGCTCGCGGCGAGCGCCGTCGATCCAGCGAGAAGCGTGTAGACGCCATGACTCCTTCAACTACACAGGGGCGAAGAGTCGCGCCGCACCACGCATGGGCGCGTCGTTGCCGTTGATGACCACGCGGTAGGGCAGGTTCTCGAACTCGGTCGGCACCACGCGTCGAGCGTTGCCCCCTGCCAGGTGCACGGTCGTGGCGTGGAACTCCTGAGCAAAACCTTCGACGACCTCGACCAGCGTCGGGCTCCAGTGTTCGTCGTCGAGCGATCGGGCGCGCTCACCGACCGTCTGGTCGTAGCTCTTATCGTCGCGAAAAATCTCGGCGCCGACGTCACGGACCTTCTGCAGCTTGCCGTCGATAGCGAGAGCCAGGCCGAGTCCGGTGCCGAGGGTCAATACGAGTTCCGTGCCCGTGCCCTCGATGCAGCCGAGCGCCGCCATCGTCGCGTCGTTCACGACGCGCACGTCACGACCGCTCTTTTCGCGCAGGTCATCTTGGAGTGGGTACCCTCGCCACAAAGCGTCTAACTCGGGATCCTTTTCCGTCGCGCTGCCGCCGGGGCGCGAAAGGTTTCCCGGACGAATGACGTGGCCGTCTCGAAACTCACCGGGGAATCCGATACCCACGCGCCGACAGCCGCTGCGAACGATGCGCTCTTCTAGGAACTCGACTAACCGAGCAGGCGAACAGGGGTAGGGCGTCGGGCGTCGGCGCACACCTCGAACGAGCACGCCGAGGTCGTTAACGTGGGAGAACTTTATGTTGGTCGCACCGATGTCGATAGCGAAAATCTGCTCTTGGAGCAGTAACGACTGGTAGGCCACTTGTAAATCGTAGTTACCGCTCACGAACTCCTCGGTTTCGTAGGCGACGATCCTTCCACCACGGACGAAGGCGCACCTCAAAAACGCGCTGGCCCCCCGCCACCACGCTCGCCGTGCCCCGAGGGCGAAGACGTAACGGAACGCTCTTCGTCTCGGTCTTGCTCTCGACCAGTTCCGGCAAATATCGCCCGACCGTCGAGTCCGCCAGTCCCGCAAGTACCACTCGAGTCGCGTGATTATTGACGATCGTCGCCGCTCGAGGGCCCCAGCGCGCAGCCAGTTGCGCAAAGTCCTGCACCACCGTGACGAGTGTCACATTGAGCCCACTAACCGTCGCGGCCAGCTGGTCGAGTTCATCGAGTGACGCCACCGTGGCCGCCTCGTCCAAGACCATGAGAACGTTCCGCGCCGTACCCTCGTCGACAAGACGCTGCTGTTCTTCCAACACCATGCGCAGCGCGCCGCGAAAGAGCGGCTCGTAGTGACGCTGTTCGCCGCGGGGGCTGCAGAGGTACAGCGTGTTGGCGGCCGCCACGACGCGCCGCACCTGAGCCAGGGGCTGAGGAAAGCGCCACGGCATCATCATCGTCTCGGCCGTGGTGAAGACGCTGTCGAGCGTCTTGGCGTCATGCTCAAGAAAACTTCGCACCACCTCTCCCGCGGGCGAGAGCGGCCCTTCTAACCACGAGCGCACTTCGCCACGCTCCAGTACGTCGGCCACGTCGAATATGGTCCCGTGACGTTCCTTCGCGAGTTGAAGGATTCCCGCCACCAACTTGCTCGCCAGTGAGTTCCAGAATTCGGTGTCGACTCGCTCGCCCGCGCCGATCGTGAGATCGCGCGCGACGCGGTTCGCGTGTCGAAGCGACGTCACACCTTCGAGGGGATCCCACGTCAGACCGCCCTCGCGGCCCGGTTCGAGGACTTGGACGTCGCCCAACGATTCACGCCACCTGAGCGTCGTCTTAACAACGTCGTTCTTCACACTGGTCACCACCAGCGCGTCGCGCCACCGCAGCAACGCCGGTACCACGAGTGACGAGGTCTTACCGGCTTGTGTGGGACCCACCACGAGGAGCGAGTGGCCGCGCGCGACACTCACCAACGGCCCATAGACAACCCCGTTCCACGAGCGGCGGCCGAGGACGGGTCGATCGTTCATCACCCTTCTCGCATCGCCGCGTCCGTGTCGATAAAGCGTTGATCGCTCTCCTCGGGTCGAACGCGGACAATCGATCGATGAGCGCCGTAGCGAACCAGCGCGACGCCCTTCGGCAACGCAGTGAGGTAACGCTCTTCACGCGCCGACAGGCCCAGCGCTCGCGCCATTTCGCGCGCTTCGTCCGGGGGTTCGCGAAAGAGCCACGCCGTCTCGCACTCTCGGAGAAGACCCTGGGCGCGTTCGCGTTGGGCGCTGCCGAGGTCACCGGCCGAGGCGACATCGCTCCAGCGATGCAAAACCAACACGTGGGAAAGCCCTTTAGCGCGAGCGAGCTTCCAAGAGCCCTGCAACCAGCGAAGCGCCTCGGCGTCGCCGAGCAGCGCCCACGCCTCGTCGATGACAAGATGTCCGAGTTCGCCGGCGCGACCCACCACCTGTTGCGCGGCGGCCACGGCACTCAGCACCGCCACCGGTAGCGAGTTCGACGACCACTGCGAGGAAAGGTCCAGCACCACAAGCTCGCCGCTAAATCGAAGCGGCTCGCCCGCACCGTCGAAGAGCCCCGCGAGGTCTCCGAAGATGAATCGATAGAGAAGCAGGGCCAGCGAGCGGCGAGGGTCGATGCCGTCGGTGTCAAGATGAGGTTTCAGGAGTTCGAGCAACGACCAGAGGACTCGCGTGGGTCGCGGCGTGCCCAGACGTTGCCATACCTCGTCGAGGGCGAAGTGCTGATCGGCGCTGAGCGCTGATCCTTGTGCGCTCGCGAGCAGCGCGCGAAGCAGTGCTCGGCCCTCGCGGTCATTGGCGGAGAACGGATCGCACCATCCGTCTCGACCTAGGGCGATGGGACACGACCCGTGCAGCGCAGCTAGCTCCTGGTACTCGCCCTTGGGATCAATGACGACGGCGCGGCGACCGCGTTGGAGCGAGCGCTCGAGCTGCATCTTGACCACCGTGCTTTTTCCGGCACCGATGGAACCGGCCACGATGATGTTGGGGTTTGAGACCAGGCCGTTTGCGTACGCGTCAAAGGGGTCGAGGACGAACGCCGAACCGTATTGCGACTCGCCGAGGCTCGATCCGACGAGCCCGGTTCCCGCATCGTGCGCCGGCAGGCGCAGGCTCACCAGATCGGCGGACGTTGCCCAGTGCGTCCAGGCTCGTCTCACCGGCCAGGACCTCCCGGTAAGTGGGCGAGGTACCAGGCCGACTGCAGTCCTCGACCCCTATCTAGTCGCAGTCCCGCGTCGTGCGCGTGACGCCAGAGCACGGCGCTGCGGCGCTGAATGTCCTCGAGGGTCTCACCGCGCACCACAATGAAGACCGCCACGCGCAATAGAGCGCGGCCGCTCGCCACGAGCGTCTCGCGCTGAGCCAGTCGTTCAAGGTTCCTCGAGGAGCGTGCAGTACGTCGAAAGCCGGCCGACCTCGAAGTCTCGTCGTCACTTCCCACCCGGTGCACAGCCCGCGAGGCGAGACGCTGTCCCGACGCGCCGCCCACGACGTCTATATGCAAGGCCAGGTCGACAGACGAGGATGATCGAAGTACTTGTTCGAGGAGACCACGACGGATCGCCACGGAGGAGAAGTCTCGGACACGATAAATCCGAACGAGCTGCTCCTCTGTTCGAACGTAAGAGAACCGTTCAAAAAGTTGCAAGGTATTGGCCCGCAGCGACCCGCCCACAATGTCGAACGCTCGATGATTCTGGAGCGACCATCCTTCCGGCGCCATCACCTCGGGCGGCAGCGCGAGAACGGTTACGGCGTCACCACCGTCATGAATGACGTGCTGGGATAGGTGTTGACCGCTTCGCGAAGCGCTCGCGGCGTCGGCGAGCTCGGCCAGCGATTCGGCGATGACCACGTCACGTTCAGAAAGATCGAGGCGACCGCGATGCGAGAGCTCGTAGACGCGAAAGGCGACCTCGCCCTCGAACCAGAGAACGACAACATCGCCGAGTTCGCGAACGTTATAGGCGCGCCAATGCGCTCGCGCGAGATAGCGGGCCGCGACCGCGCACTGCTCGCCCACCGTGCGTCCGTCGTTGGCGGGCACGGCGCACGCGGCAAGGGCGAGGGCCGCACTTATGGCCGCGACGCGGGCCCGAGAACTCAGCACTCCCTCGCCGAGCAAGCCAACCGCGGTCGCCAAGAGCAGCGCTTGGTGGCGGCGAATGCTGATCCAGCGGGCGTCGGCATCGGACTCTCCGAGTCCGACCTGCTCACTCGTCAAAATGCCACCCGACGATCGGGCCGACGTCATCGTGGCGATAGACCACGTGTCCCCCACGAAGCCGTGGTTCGCCAATGGGGGGCGCGGGCCGGTCGCCGTCAGTCGGGGGCATCGGCGAATCCGGTTCTCCTGGCCACGTCCCGAGACCGAGATCGTCGGGGCGCGCGGGCGGCGTCGGTAACGGGACGTCCGGCGCCATCGAACGAACAACCAGGCCGGCGGGCGACGAGGGCGCGTTGACGATCGATCTCGTCGCGCGTTGGCGTAACCCTTCAAGATTGTGAAGTGCGGACTGTTCGACGAAAGGAACCAGGCGCAACAAGATAAAAGGCGTGCACGTAGCGAGCAGGAGCGTCACAGCTCCCGTGACGACCTCTGTCGCCGATGACCCTTGCAGCTCTCCAAGTCCGAGCACCAAGGTCACGACGATGACGAACTTGCTGGCCGCGACGCAGAGAAACGTCTCGGCGAGGCGCCAACCGAGTCGGCGGGCGGCCGGAAAAGTTGACATCGGCACCACCACGGGCACGAGGACCAACAACAGTGTCAACACCACGGTGCGCACGATGAGCTCGCACCACAGCAGTACGGTCGCCACGACCACGAGCGCCGCGAGCAGAAAGACCCCGAATCCCGGCGTCGTAGGCGTCAGATGATTGAGCGCCTGGGCGAGTGTCGCTTCGTGCTCAGCCACGTGGACGGCCGCACTCGAGGACATTTGATTTACTGCCTCGAGTACCAAGGAAGCAACCGGTCTCGCGAGGGCGATACCCGCCACGCAGGCCGGCGCCACACCCAAGTAAACGCGCCACAGCGCCGACGCTTCGCCGTGGCGAAGCGCTTGCAAGGTAGAGACGAGAAGACCGATAAGCATTAGGGGTGGCGCGAGCACCAACAGGTTTTGAAACTCGTTCTTCGAGCCGACCAGAACGGTCGAGGGATCACTGGCCGAGGTCAGCACATGGCCCGCGGCACTGAGAAGCCACTCGACACTGGAGAGGATCCAACTCGTCAGCGCGTTAAAGAGATCGTTGAACGTCGACTTCGCCAGTGACGTCGCACAGGAACTCGGCGAAAAGACGCAGAGGAAGTGACTCACTAGTGAACGCTGAGGCCCGCGTTGAAGAAGAAGTTGATCAGTGTCGGCGCCGCGCCAATGACAATGGCCGCGACGAGCGAGGTCAGCACCGCTCGGCGGCCCTGGGCCGAGTGATGCATATTCTGCGTGTGACTGCCCACCGCCCAGAGGGCCGCGCCCAGTAAAAGGGCGATGAGGGCACCGATCAGTGCCCACGAAGCGATACCGTCGGCGATCTGCTGTAACGCAGCGCTTCCCGGTAGATCAGACGTAGAGGGCGTGAGCGTCACATTGGCGAATATCATCGGGGGCTCGCTTTCGACTTTGGGGTGCCCAACGGTCGCTATCGCCCGAAGCGCCACCGTGTCTGGAAGACTGGACCCGTGCTGCTCGCTTTGACGAAGAACGTTATTTCCCTGTGGCCGCCCGCAGCTGTTTATGGTGCCGCCGCCGGCGTCCTGCTGCTGGGACTTTCCGTCGGCATCCTGATCTATCGCCAACGTGGTCACCGGGCTATCGCTCAACGTCTCGCCGCGCTCGCCTCTCGCCTCGTGGTCGAACCCCGTCACGACAGCGGCAAGGTCGAAGCGGCGCTGAGCTATCTCGAAGAGGTCACTGGTGACGCCCACAACGCGGTGAGTGAGTCCAGCGCCGAGACCATGCGCCTCCGTCGCTCGCTCGACTCCCTTCCGCTCGGTCTGGTGCTGTGTGACGAAGCGGGCGGCGTTATTTTCCGCAACACCCAAGCCGAGAGTCTCATGGCGAGTCGTTACGGCGACGCCATCGCCGCCCAGGCCGTCACCGACGTGCTCGCTGAAGGCTGGTCGAGCGGCGTTGCCGAACGCACGATCGACATCTACGGACCCCCGCGGCGGACCCTCACGATTCGAGCGACGGTCATCGATGACGGACGGCGATCGCTCGGTGTGCTCGCCGTCATCGAGGACGTCTCCGAGCGACGCCGTCTCGAAGACATCCGCCGTGACTTCATCGCGAACGTCAGCCACGAACTAAAGACGCCCATGGGAGCGCTCGGCCTCCTCGCGGAGACGCTGCAGTTCGAACGCGACCCCGCGGTGGCTCAGCGACTGGCTGAGCGCATCAACTCCGAAGCCTTTCGTGTCAATCGAATCATCGAAGACCTGCTCGATCTCTCGCGTATCGAGGGAGAAGGCTCGCCCAGTCGTGAACCCATTGCCGTGTCGCTCATCGTGGCCGATGCCATTGAACGCATCCGCACCGCCGCCGAACAGCACGAAGTCAAGATCACTTTCGACGAGCCCGAGACCAATCAGGTCATCTTCGGCGATCGTCGCCAGTTGACCTCGGCCCTTCACGCGTTACTGGAAAACGCCGTGGTGTACTCCCCCCAAGACGGCACCGTCGAGATTCAAATCAAACGGATGGACGCGATGATCAACCACGACGGCGAGACCGTCGGCCCGTGCGTGCACATCAGGATCCAGGACCACGGCGTCGGCATTCCCGCCAAGGACTTAGAGCGAATCTTCGAACGCTTCTACCGCGTCGATCCCGGTCGAGCACGCGAGACCGGCGGTACGGGACTCGGTCTCAGCATCGTTCGCCACGTGGCGCAAAATCACGGCGGCACGGTGCTGGTGGACTCGCGCGAAGGCGAAGGCTCAACCTTCACCCTCGAGCTACCCCTGAATCAACAATGACGAAGAAGCAGCCGAGCGATCAGCGCGCCAGCGTGCTCGTCGTGGAAGACGAGGAGTCCTTCATCGACGCGCTCACGATCGGGCTCGACCGCGAAGGTTTCGACGTCACGATCGCCCGCGACGGTCAGTTGGCGCTGGCGTCGTTTTCGAAGGGACACTTCGACGTCGTCCTTTTGGATCTGATGCTGCCCAAAATGTCGGGCCTCGACGTCTGTCGATCGATTCGCGCGATGAGCAACGTGCCAATCATCGTCGTCAGCGCCAAGGGTGAAGAGGTGGACATGGTACTAATGCTCGAGATCGGCGCCGACGACTACGTCACCAAGCCCTACCGGCTGCGCGAGCTCGTCGCTCGCATCCGCGCGGTATTGCGTCGACGCGGGGTGCACGACCAGCTCGAAGATGACGAGTTGATCTCGCTGGGCAACATTCGCATGGACATCGACGCTCGACGCTGCTACGTGGACGGCGAGGAGATCAAACTTCGCAAGAAGGAGTTCTCGCTGCTGCGTCTTCTTCTCGAGAATCCCGGTCGAGTACTCACGCGAGAGGTTCTGATCGCTCGAGTGTGGGGCAGCGACTACGTCGGCGATACCAAGACGCTCGACGTGCACATCAAGCGACTGCGCACGCTGATCGAGGGAGATCCGAAGAACCCCACGCACATCACGACGGTGCGTGGCGTCGGCTATCGCTACGAGGTCACGAAGCCCTAGCCCGTATGATCGTCTCGCCGCCGAGATAGGGGGCCAGCGCGTCGGGTAGTTTCACCGAACCGTCGCCCTGACGATACGTCTCAACGAGCGCGGCCCAGATGCGCGGCCACGCGAGGGCCGAACCGTTGACGGTGTGCACGAGGGCCGTCGATCCGTCACTCGTGCGGTAGCGCACGTTGGCCCGGCGAGCCTGAAAGTCTCGGAACCAGCTCACCGAGGAAACTTCAAGCCAGCGGCCGACACCGGGGCTATAGACGTTGACGTCGATGGTGTAGGCCGAAGCGGTTCCCAAGTCTCCGGTGCACAGTTCGAGCAGCTGATAGGAAAGTCCGAGCGCTTGCAACAATCCCTCGGCTCGATGAAGGATGTCCATCTGCGCGTCGTCGGCTTGTTCCGGCGCGCAGTAGGCGAAGAGTTCGACCTTGTCAAACTCGTGCACGCGCAGCAGTCCCCTCGTGTCCTTGCCCGCGGCTCCCGCTTCACGACGAAAACAGGCCGTCAGCGCGGAGAGTCGAATCGGCAAACTTGCTTCGTCGAGGATCTCGCCCCGACGCAGCGACGTCAGAGGCACTTCCGCCGTCGGAATCGCCCAGAGACCGTCACGCTCGATGGCGTACATGTCGTCCACCGACTTAGGCAGGTGGCCGGTCGACATCATGGTCTCGGTGAGTGCCAACGTCGGTGGACGAATCTCTTCGTAGGCGTCCGCGTGGCTATCGAGCGCCAGTGAACTGAGCGCGCGTATCAGCCTCGATCCGGCGCCTCGAAAGAGCGGGAACATCGAGCCGGCGATCTTCGCGCCCGACTCCATGTCTAATATCCCCAACTCCATCCCGATCTCCCAGTGCGGCACGCGCTGATGCTCGGCGTAGGTCGGAGAGGGTGACCCGGCGTCCATGCCGGGCCACCAGCGCCGAATCTCCACGTTGTCGTTTTCGTCGAGACCGTCGGGAACCCTTGCGTCGGGCACGTTGGGCACCATCAGCAACATCGCCTGCAGCTTCGCTGCCACGGCATTGGTCGCTTCGCTCGCGACGCGCTCCTCGTCGCCGATCACGCGGCTCTTGGTGGTGAGCGCCTCGGCGCTCGTCGCGTCGCCGCCGCGCCGGGCGTCGCCCACTTGACGAGAGAGCTCCTTGACCTGAGCGCGCAGCGCCTCCGCCCCTTGGAGCAGTCGACGATGTTCGATGTCGAGTGCCACGATCTCGTCGATCGTCGTCAACGAGACGCCGCGGCGCGCGAGGGCGGCCTTTACGACATCGGGTTCACGGCGCAGTTGGACGAGGTCAATCATGCGTCAAGCCTACCGAGGCGCTGTTGGTGGATTCCTAGAACCGTCTAGTTTCGTAAGGCATGAGCTACGCCGTCGAGGTCAATCAACTCGAAGTCACCTTTGGAGAACTGCGCGCGGTCGACGACGTAACGCTGCACGTCAACTACGGCGAGGTGGTGGCGTTGTTGGGTCCTAATGGCGCGGGCAAAACCACACTGGTAGAAACGCTGCTCGGCTTTCGGACGCCAAACGGGGGCACGGTGCGCCTCCACGGTCTCGACCCGAGACGCGACCACCAAGAGGTCGTCGTGCGCACGGGGGCGCTCCTCCAACAAGGCGGCGTATGGGCGCCGATGTCGCCACGAGACGTGTTGAAACTCACCGCTTCGTACTACGACGCACCGCGCGATACGGCCGAGTTGCTGTCGCTGCTCCATCTCACCACGTGCGCCAAGACGCCCTGGCGCCGACTGAGCGGGGGTGAACAACAACGCACGTTGCTGGCCCTCGCCCTGCTCGGACGACCGCGCGCGCTGATTCTCGATGAACCGACGGCGGGAGTCGATCCTGAAGGTCGCCAAGTTATCCGCGAGATCATCGCCTCGGAGAGTTCGCGTGGGTGCGCGTTGTTTCTCACGACGCATGAACTGAACGAGGCCGAACGCCTTTCGGATCGGCTCGTCATCTTGCACCAAGGCCGCGTGCTGGCCCAGGGCACCCTCGAAGAGCTCTCCGGGACGCCGGAGATGATCATTCAATCGACGGGGCTCGTTGATCCCTCTTCGCTGGCCCGCTTGTTGCAATGTGAGGTCACGCTCGATGGACCACTGCAACTTCGCTGCGCCGTGTCGTCGACTCCTGAGCGCATCGCCATCGTGACGAACTATCTGGCGAGCGTCGGACTCTCAATGGTCTCACTTCGAACCCGCGCCTCGCTCGAAGAGCGATATCTCGAACTGGTCGCTGAAGAGCGAAGCGCCCAACCGTGAAGGCGTGGTGGGCGGAGAGTCGCGCCGAAGTGGTGATGACGATACGTCGCGGCGAAACGCTCCTCCTGACGATCGGCATCCCGGTGCTCTTGCTCGTCTTTTTTTCGCTCACTCACGTCATCGCCACGCCAGCGACGCACCGCGTTAACTTCATCGCGCCGGGCATCCTCGCGTTGTGCGTCCTGTCGACGTCATTGGTGGCTCTCTCCATCGCCACGGGATTCGAGCGATCCTCGGGAGTGCTTCGACGCTTACGCGTGACGCCGCTCGGCCAGCGGCGACTGATCGGCTCGAAGATCTCCGCGGTGCTCGTGACCGAGGCCATACAGATCGTGGTCGTCGTGGTCGTCGCCCTGCTCTTGACCTGGCGTCCTCACGGTGGCGCGGCGGGCGCCTTCGAAGTGGTCCTCGCGTTGGTTTTGGGATCGGCTGGCTGCGCCGGCATTGGACTCGCGTTCGCCGGGTGGCTCCGAGCGGAAGTAAACCTCGCGGCGAGCAACGGTCTCTACCTCGTACTACTGTTGTTGTCGGGCATTGTGGTGCCGCTCACTTCACTGCCCACAGCGATTCGTCGATTAGTCATTGCGTTGCCATCGGGCGCGATGGCCGAAGCGCTGCACCGAGTGCTGGGCCGCGGCGTCACGCCGACCAAGGCCGACTGGCTCTCACTAACGATCTGGGCACTCGCCGCCCCGCTGCTCGCGGCGCGCACGTTTCGTTACGACTAGGCGGACGCGAGGGCAGCAATGCCCTGCTTGAGCTGCTTAATAGAGATGGCGCCCAGATGTACTTCTTTTACGACGCCGCGCTTGTTCAAGAACACCGTTTCGGGATCACCGAAAGAGAATCCGAAGACTCCCACGGAGATGTTGTTGTTTGGATCGGAGGCGACCGGGAAGTTCACGTTGAGTTTCTTTACGAAGGCGCGCGCGTCACTCAGCGGTTCGTTGTTATCGTCGCCGAGCACCGCCACGGGCGCGACATCGTGGGCGCGAAGATAGGCAGCGATCTTCGGCATCTCGCTGTGGCAGATGGTGCACCAGCTTCCGAAGAACACGATCACCGTAGGGCGACCGTGAGCCCAGGGAGACTCGACGCTGGCGCTGGTCACGCCCCGCGCCGAAAAGACCTTGATGGTCTTGCCGACGAGTGGCGAGACTGCTTGACCGTTCTCGGTCTTCACGTGGCCACCCGTCAGCACCGACACGACGGCGACCAGAGCGATCGCGAGCACCGAACCGATCGCGATGAGAACTTTGCGAGACGGGCGTCGCCGAGAAACCTCAGTGGTGTCGGACAAGAACGTCTACCGCCATGAGGATGAAGAGCGCCGAGAGATACGTGATCGAAAAGTGGAACATGCGCATCGCCTCGGCGACGTCGGCTTTGTCAACGCGCGCGTGGCGATAGAGGCGTAGCGCGTAGAACGTGAAGAGCGCCCCGAGCACCGTCGCCGAGATCGCATAGACCCAGCCGAGATGGGCACTCGGACCAATCAACAACGTCAGTGCCCACAGAATCACGGTGTAGACCAACATCTCCAGGGTGGTGCGCCGCAGTGACGCGACCACCGGCATCATCGGCACGTTGGCCGCTTCGTAGTCGTCTCGGTAACGAACGGCCAGTGCCCAAAAGTGCGGTGGCGTCCAGATGAAGATCACCAGAAACAACAACACCGGGGTCCAGCCGAGCGAGTTCGTTACGGCGGCCCAGCCAACCAACACCGGCACCGCGCCCGCCGCCCCACCGATAACGATGTTCTGCTTGCTCCGTCGCTTCAGGATCAAGGTGTACACGACGACGTAGAACGCCGTCGCCGACAACGCCAACCAGGCCGACAGTGGGTTGACCCAGATAATGAGCACCGCGAAGGCGACGATTTCGAGGGCGACGGCAAAGAGCGCCGCCGACCGCGCCGACATGACACCCGTCACAAGAGGACGTCGCTTGGTGCGCTCCATCAAGGCGTCGATGTCGCGGTCAATCACCATGTTGAACGCGTTCGCGCCGCCCGCGGCGAGGGTGCCGCCGCACAGCGTGGCCACGATCAGCCAGAGACGAGGAAAACCGTTGGCCGCCACAATCATCGTTGGCACCGTCGTCACCAACAACAACTCAATGATGCGCGGCTTCGTTAAGGCCACATATCCGCGAAGGACGTCGCTCAGCGAAAACGTCGCGGTGGCGGATGCAGTCACGGTGGATATTCTACGAGTCCTCAGATTCCCTAGGCTAAGCAGGTGCCCGCTTCGACGCCACGTCGCGTAACTGGACCCGTGTTTCGCTGGTTCGCCTTCGCTTCCTTCCTTTCGATGATCCTCATCGTGCTCACCGGCGAGGCCGTTCGCTTGACCGGATCGGGCCTCGGTTGCCCCGACTGGCCTACGTGTTTCAAGTATCAAATCGTGGCGTCCTCAAGCATCCACTCGAAAATAGAGTTCGGGAACCGTCTCGTGACAATATTGCTCGTCGTGATCGTCGGGGTCACGTTCGTCGCCGCCCTCTTACGCGAACAGCGTCGACGTGATCTCCTTTGGCTGTCGGGCGGACTGATTCTCGGTGTGGTCGCCGACGCCGTCCTCGGCGCCTTCGTGGTCTACTCCAAGCTCAATCCGTATTTGGTGTCGATTCACCTCCTGTTAAGCCTCGCAATGGTGGCGCTCGGCGCCACGCTCTACCATCACTCGAAATACGTGTACGGACCCGGTGCGCGCGAGGACGTGCGCGACCCGCACTTTCGTACGATCGCTCGATGGCTGTGGCTTCCTTTCTTCGTCTTGGTCCTCACCGGTACTGCGACCTCCGGATCGGGACCGCACGCCGGTGCATCCCAGGGTCAACTTGTCGCTCGCCGTCTGCCCTTTGCGTTCTCTTCGGCAGCATTGGTACACTCGCTCGCCGCGGTGCTCTTCATTGGACTGATCACCGGACTCCTCGTCGCGATCTGGCGCACGAACGCGCCGAGCGCCCTGAAGTCGGGAGTACGCCGACTGGTGTACGTCTCGCTCATCCAGGCCGCCATCGGCGTGACGCAGTACCTCACGCATGTGCCACCATGGCTCGTCGAGATTCACGCCGCCGGCGCGGTCGCCCTCACCATCGGCGTGACGCAGTTCAACCTTCGCCAAAGTGCCCACGACCGCGTACCGGGTACCGCCAAAAGCGTCGAACCCACAACGACAAGTGAGCTCACGCCCGAAGTCGCGTGACGTCGCCTCCTCGTCCCGGCTCAACGCCATGGGACAATGAGAAGGTGACCACGATGTTCAACGAACTTCTGTCCTCGTGAGCGACGACAAAAGGCCAGCGACTCACACGCACGTACACGCCGCGTCGTCCGAAAGCGATGTTCGCTACGTGCTCAGTGCACTGGTGTTGATTGCACTCTTCTTGATCGTCGAAGTAGTCGCTGCCTTTGTCGGTTCTTCGCTCGCACTGCTCGCCGACGCGGGGCACCTCATGACTGACGTCGTCGCTCTCGCCGTAAGCGCGTGGGCGCTGCGGCTCGCGAAGCGACCCGCACGAGGTCGCTGGACCTTTGGTCTGCGGCGGGCTGAGATTTTGAGTGCCGCCGCCAACGGCGTCACCCTCGTGGCCATCGCGCTGATCATCGCGGTCGAAGCCATCGAACGACTGGTGACACCCCATCGGGTTGAGGGCGGGCTCGTGCTCACCATTGCCCTGGCGGGAGCGGCCGTGAACATCCTGGCGACCTTTGTGTTAGCCAAAGCCGATCGCCGCAATCTCAACATCCGTGGCGCGTACCTGCACGTGCTCACCGACCTCTACGCCTTTCTCGGCACGGCCGTTGCGGGACTGGTCATCGTCCTCACCGGTTGGCAACGCGCGGACTCGATCGCCTCGCTTTTCGTCGTCGCACTCATGATTCGTTCCGCCTGGTCGCTACTGCGTGACGCCGGCACGGTGTTGCTCCAGGCCGCCCCCGACAATCTCGACCTGGACGACGTGCGTGTGCACCTCTCCAAAGTTGCACACGTCCTGGACGTGCACGACCTGCACGCCTGGACGGTCTCCTCCGACCTACCTACGTTGTCGGCACACGTCGTCGTGGACGACGACAGTTTTAACAGTGGCGACGCACCGCGAATTCTTGACGCGCTCCAGTCCTGCCTCGAGGCGCACTTCGCCATACCCCACGCCACGTTCCAACTCGAACCGGCCACCCACGAAGGTCACGAAGAAGGCCTGCACCCCTAAAGAAACTCGATGGCTCGCCGAGAGATCGATCGGCGCCACAATGGTGAGCGTGCCCCTCGCCCTTTTCGATCTCGACAACACGCTCGCCGACCGGGCCACCGCTTTTGACAAGTGGACAGAGATCTTCGTCGCGCGCTTCGCCCTCGGGCGAGAAGCGATTCCGTGGTTGCTCGGCATCGACGGTGATGGCATCACGCCGCGATGCGTTCTCCTACGCGGCGCCATCGAAGAGTTCGATTTGAACGTCACGGTCGATGAACTAGTCGAGTGGTACGCGGAGAGCTACATACCGTGTTTCGAACGTGAAACGCAGTCCATCAACGCGGTACTCAGATTGAAAGACGCCGGCTGGAAAGTGGCCGTAGTCACGAACGGTCCTACCGAACAGCAGCTAGCAAAGCTGCGTCAGACGGGTCTGGACAACGTGGTCGACGCCGTCTGCGTATCTGAAGCGCTCGGAGTCAGTAAGCCCGAGGCTGGAATATTTCGTGAAGCGGCTCGACGCTGCGACAGCGAACTAGAGGGCTGGATGGTCGGCGACTCGCCGAGTGCCGATATCGACGGCGCGGCGCGTTGTGGCCTGCACACCATTTGGTTGAGCCGCAGGCGAGCGTGGCCCTCCACGACGTCACCGCCCGACGTGACAGTGGCCTCGGTCAGCGACGCGGCAACGTTTTTGCTCTCACCCGAAGCTGCTCTCTTTTCGTGACACTGCGGGGAGGCGTCGTTCTGCACTTCGGCAGCCCCTCGATCCCCTGGTAAATCCCTTTATTGTCGACGACTTGATATATGCCCATACTGGAATATAATGACCATATGGCACAGACCGCTTCCGCCAGTGATGTCTTCAGCGCGATCGCCGGAGTCCACCGACGAGAGATCCTGGACGCCTTGGTGACGGGAGAACGGCCGGTCGGAGAGCTCGTCGACGTGCTCCACCTCGCTCAGCCACAGGTGTCCAAGCACCTCCGGGTGCTGAGTAACGCCGGGCTCGTCAAGTGTCGGGCGGAGGGACGGCGCCGTCTCTATCGACTGGACCGCGAGCATTTGCGTCCGCTCCACGACTGGTTGGAAAAGTACGAGCAGGTCTTGAATGACCGACTGGATCGGTTGGACGACTACCTCAAAGAGCTACAACAAGAAGGAGAGCAGCGATGACACCTAATCGGCACGGATCGGCGGCATGGATCGACTTCCCGAACGACCTCGAGATTGTCGCCACTCGAGAGTTCAACGCTCCGATCGAACTTGTCTTTGACGTATTGACGAAGCCGGAGCACATCTTTAAGTGGTTCGCTCCATTTGAGGACACGATGACAGTGTGCGAGATAGACCTTCGTGTCGGAGGGAGTTACCACCAGGTCTTCGTGACCGAAGACGGAACCGAATGCTCGTTTCGTGGAGCCTACTTAGAGATTGAGCCGCCGAATCGGATCGTTGATACGTGGCGATTCGAGGGCTGGCCCGGAGTCGAGGCTATTGAGACGGTAGAGCTGCAGGAATCTGATGGTGTAACAATGATGACAAATACGCTGGCCTTCCGTGACCAGGCGGGCCGCGACCACATGACGACCACCGATGGCTTCGAAGACACCTTCAACAAACTGGCGGCGTACTTGAGGTCGCTCGTGGAACCGAAGGATGCTTCTGAAAGTTAATCCTCTAGCCAGACTTTTGTCTCGTGCTCGTAACAACCATCGAGTGATCTTCGGTGGCCGGATATTGCTGTGGCCGGATATTGCTGTAAAGACTCACCACCCGTGTCCCATCGTGGCCTCGGTAGTTATGCGACACCTTTCCTCCTTGGTTTGCCGTTGGGCATCGCCAACGCTCCGAACTCCTTGGCGCGATCGTGGCGGGCTTTATGGGTTCGAATGAGTTTGCCGTCGATGGTGATCTGGACTGTATCGCCCACGATGCGCACACCGGCGGTCATGCCTCGGTAGGGGTTGCCGGCTCGATAGGAGATATTGGCGAAGCTGACCGCCCCTTGACGATCGACGGTGCGCAGTACCTCGTTTCCTTTGGTGGGCCGGGCGGCCGGAGGCCGGTCGGTGAACTTCTCGTCGGCTTCGGGCAGATGACGCTTGGCGTGGGTGGCGATGAGGACGCCGTTGTGGTGCACGTTCAGCAGACCTCCGTCGCTCGTCACCTCGACGGTCTCGCCGACGAAGGCTTTGCCCACGTGGTAGCGAAAGCGCAGCACCGAGACCCTCCCCTTCTCATCAACCACGCGATGCAGACTCTTCGCCGCTGCGACCTCGTTCTCGTTGGTCGTGACCTCGCCGTCAATGACTTGAAGGGAGTCGCGTCGTCGTAGTTCGAAGCGCGTCGTCGGGGGGACATCCCCGAGCGACTGGTGAGGCCGCTGGGTGTTGTAGTCGCGCACCCAGCTGTCGAGAGCGATCTGGGTCGCTTCCAAGGTGTCAAAGGTGTGTAGCTCGAAGAACTCTCTTCGCATGGTGCGGTGCAGTCGCTCGACCTTGCCGGTGGTCGTCGGTGAGTAGGGACGGGTGAGTCGGTGTTTGATGCCGTTGTTGAGACAGATCCGATCGAACAGCACGTTGGTGGGCCGGTTCTGGAGTTTTCCGGTGAAGACCTTGCCGTTGTCGGTCAAGATCTCCTCGGGCACCCCGTGGCGCTCCAGGGCCAGGAGCAGCGCGTCACACACCGGCTTGGCGGTGGCGCGAAGAACGAGCTGCGCGCTCACGCAGAAGCGACTGTGGTCGTCGATGCCGGTGATGCAGTGCAACTGGGTGCCGTCGCTCAGATAGATGCGACTCACCACGTCCATCTGCCAGAGCTCCATGGACTTCGTTCGCTCGAAGCGTTGGTAACTGTCCTTGGTGCGCCTGCGCGGCACCGGGACGATCAGCTGGTGACGCACGAGGGCGCGGTAGATGGCGGCGCGCGAGGGTGCGCGCTCACCGAACTCGGCGCGCAACTTCGTGGCCAAGGTGCGCGGTCCCCACGTCGGATGGCGGCGTCGGCGTTCAACCAGGCGCGCTTCGATCAGCGGGTCCATCTGGTGAGGACACGTGTCGGGACGAGTCGACTGGCTCACCAGTGCTTCGAGGCCTCCGGTGGCGTAACGAGTCAGCCAGCGGTGCAGGGTCCGACGATCAACGCCGTAGTGCTGGGCGACCTCGGTGATCGTGGCTCCCGAGTCGAGGACCTCGCGAACGGCTTGATAGCGCTGCTCAACCATCGATAACTCCACCAACATTGCTGCCTCCCCACGCTCTGGACTGAGATCCAGACAACGCGAGAATCAAGTTCGGGTCAATGGGTCGAGTGGAACGGGTGGGACAAAACACCCGAGGCCACCGAGTGGGACATATGTGGCGGGGCCACTGGGACAGAACTACCGAGGCCGGGCCGAGTAGCGAGACACGACTACCGAGGCCAAAGTGAGACAGAACAGCCGAATTACTACAGTGGCCGGATATTGCAAGCAGTGGAGACGATGGGGATCGAACCCACGACCTCAGGCTTGCAAAGCCCGCGCTCTACCAACTGAGCTACGTCCCCGTGGGGGACAATTCTACCAAACAGCCCGCTAGGTCGGCCGGTGGTTGCGCAAGGTCCGCGCACGCTGGCGGTCTATGCGCAAAAGCTCGCGCTCGACGTCAGCCCAGTGCAGTGGCGTCTCTTCTACGGGCGTGCCCTTATCTTCAGCGTGAAAGAAGATATTGAACGCGATCCACCACATGGGGATGTAGCAGCCGAGTTTCGCTATGAACCCGGCTAACTGTTGATCGAAGAGTGGCGTGAGGTGCAATAGGGCTTCTTGGTGGTGCAACGCCGGGTACAGCGGATGCTGAGAGAAGATCCACACAAAGGAGAGACTTGTGACCACGAGCGCCGAAGCGAAGAGGTAACCCGCGCGCGCGGCCGGTGAGAGTCGATGCGTTCCGGGCAAGACCGCGAGAGCGGGGATCCACAATAAAAAACCCACGAGGAGCACGGTGAGAATGATCAACCCGCGGCCCACGCTCGAGCGAGCTCCCCAGTCGACGATTGGCGACACCAAGGTCAGCGTGCCCACCACGGTCACGACCGCGAGGGCCAAGCCCGGCTCGGCGAGTTTGCGCATCAAGAAGTCAACCGGCCTCGGGCGCGTGAGGCGTCCCAGGAGATCGGTCGGCACGCTGAGCAAGAGCAAGGGCGCCACTAACAACATGATGACGAGCCTCTGCACCGTCGCCACGCTGACCGAGACCGATGCCGCGAGATCGCCGATGGGCCACATCGTCACTACCAGCAAGGCGAGCAGTCCGTAGCGAGCGAGCCGACGTTGGTGCAAGTCGGGGACGTAGACGTGGTGGGCCAGGCCGGCAGCCACGATGAACAACAACAACACCGGGTGAAGGTGAAAGGGCAAAAGCCTGACCACGCCCAAACGGTAATTCTCTTAGGGCGCGCCGTCCAACGAAAACACGCGCCTACTTAGGAACGCTCGAAGAGAAAGATGATGCCCGGGCTTCCAGTAGCCTCACACTGCGTGGAAGTCAAGGAGTTTCTAGGAATACAGCGGGTAAGTGAGACGATGTGGCGCTTTCACGTCGACGATCGTCTCATCACGCCAGGCAAGTTTCTCTTTGGCGGATGCGGGCTCGCGTCGGGCATCGTTGCGCTCGAAGAATCGAGCGAGCGTCCCACCGTCTATGCCGCTGCTCACTATCTCTCCTTCGCGCCCCTGGGCAGCGTGGTTGAGGTAGTAGTGGACCTCGCGGTCGTCGGTAAGCGGGTCACCCAGGCTCGCGCCACCGCGTACGCGAACGAGCGGGAAGTTCTCACCGTCAACGCGGCGCTTGGAAGAAGCGAACTCGACGCGCCCACGCCGTGGCTCATCATGCCCGACGTGCCGCCGCCCGAGGACTGTCCTGAGCGCGTCATGCCTCGGAACTTTGATCGCTCCATCTTCGATCACGTCGAGACCAGAATCGCCATTGGTCGACCCTTCGATCAACTCGACGCGACACCGGGCTCGCCCATTTCGGCGCTGTGGGCGCGCGTTCCGAGCCACCTCGATCCCTCTGCGGCCACGCTCGCTATTTTCGGCGATCTCGTCGCTGGGGGCGTCAGCCAACCCCTTGGTCGCAATACTTTCGGCCAGAGTCTCGATAACACCATTCGCGTCGCGTCACTCGAACCAACGGAGTGGGTTCTGGTCGAAATACACATGCACGCTCTCGCCGGTGGCTTCGCACAAGGAATTGGTTATCTATGGAGTCGCGCCGGCACCTTGCTCGGCACGGCGAGCCAGTCCATGTCGTCAAGACTCTGGGACCCGCCGAGCACCTAGAACACCGTGGGCTAGATTGGTACCCCTGCGGGGCTATAGCTCAGTCGGTTAGAGCGCGTCACTGATAATGACGAGGTCGTAAGTTCGATTCTTACTAGCCCCACCACGGCGGCGGCTATCTCTAGGAGACGCTTCTCCTCTTACGAGCGTTCGTTGTGGTCTAAACGCTCGTGAAGATGGCGCAGCGCCTTCGGCGCAATTGCCTCAGTCGGGTAATACTGGTCGAAGACTGCCAGGCATCATCGAAGGATTCAATCTCGAATTCCCCCAGTAGCAGGTCAATATCCATCGTGTCACGCTGTCCGCGCCCGGCCAGGAGCTTCATGGCCAACAAGAGACGCGGCTGAGCGACTCGGACCGAGACGTCGCTGCGGCTGAACCAAATCTCCCAGTCGTCGTCGGCGTCGTAGTGGCTTGCCCACATCCTTCACGAAGGCACAAGTCGAAGAAGGACTTGCCGCCCTCGTCGACGAACTTGTTGCGAACAGCATGTCACGCGCTCGCAAGTTCAGATTCAGCCAACAGGACACCGTGTCGCTGAAAGGCTGCCGGTACCTCGGCGAGGTCGGTGTACGGGGAAACCGCCCACGATTCCGACAGAACTCGAGATGACTCACCGACCCACTCGGGAAGTGGGAGTGCGTCTTTCGTCAGGTGATATTCCACTATCGCGGCGACGGCAGCGTCAAAACGCGCGTCCCCGCACAGCGGTGGTGCAGCGACACACAGGGCGACTCGTAACGGCCCCGGGACGGCTTCGAGGTCGTCACTAAGACCGATGAGCGCGCGGAAGGCAACCCCTTCACTGTGGCGCGCAGAGCGAAGTTCCTCGTAGATGAAGTCAGCCCACGTCGCGGCAGAGGACCTCACCGTCGGTAGAAGGAATAGCCCATAGCCCGCTGCGCCAGCTAGTCGGTGAAGTGACTCGACCCGGGTGTCATGTGCGGACCGCTCGATTGCCGCGAGTGCGGGTTGTGCGATCCCGGCCCTTGCCGCTAGGGCGCGCTGGGTAAGTCCCCCGCCTCGTCGAGCTCCTCGCACCAATTGCGCTGTCGTCATTCTCCACCTCCTGGCGATCTTGATATGATTTCTATTATCATAGCGCCAGTGAGGAGCTCTGTGCAAGAAAGCTCAGATAAAGTCGCAATGAAGTTGAATATCCTGATTAACGTTTACATCGCAATTGGTTGAAACCCCAGCATGTCGGAAATTTCCAAAACGCGGCGAGGGCGGAGATGCGATAGGTTTCGCCTCATGGGACTCTTTCGCCGGATCAAACGAAACGCAAAAGACGACGTGGCCTACCCCGCCCAGGAAGCAGTTGAAGCCCACGAAATCTCTGGCTCAACGCTCATCGGGCCGGGTGCACTCGGTGCAGTGCAGCCAGCGGGATCCGGAGTTTTCGGCCAGTCGGCGCCGGAGGACGAAACGATTGCCACCAAAGAGCTACGCGCCGCCGCCGACCCCGAAGATGACGGCGCCCGGGAACTCCTCATTGAAGAAGAGCGCCGGCGCGAAGAGTTTGGTCGCTAGGGCGCCTCAGCGCCTGCCTTCGTTTCGCTCCTCACGTTGCAGCAGAAACGTTCCCGTCGAACGACTCACGAGCTTGCCTTCGAGGTTCGTCACGCTGGCTTCGCCGAAACCAATCTGGCGCGTGAGACGAACGACGTCGCCGCGAAGCGTGTAGTGCTCCCCGAGAAGCGCGGGTCGCAGCAGTTCGGTCGACATCTCAATGGTCCCTTGCGTCCGATCGCGCCCCACAAGCGCCGCGTTGATGGCGAAGTTCATCGCGGCGTCCAGTAACAGTGAGTGCACACCCGCTTGAACCGTTCCGTGGGGATTGCAGGCCAACTCGCTCGGCACGAACGCGCCGCTCACCCAGCCGAGATCCTCGCCGTCCACGCCGTAACTCTCAAAGGACCCCCCGACCGAGCCAATGAGCGCCATCCCTCCGTCACCCAGCCAGCGATCCATGTCCTTACGAGCGCCCTCCACGTCCGTGACGCTAGTGCGAACGTGCCTCTAGGCTTCGCGCGGTGGGTTTAACTCGCCCCGTCTAAAGGAGAGCAATGCCAAATGCGGTCATTGTCGATGCCGTTCGCACCCCCGGTGGCAAGCGCAACGGAAAGCTGAAGAACTGGCACGCCGTGGACCTCGCGTCCGAGGCGCTACGGGCTCTTACTGCTCGCAACAACCTGGACCCCAGCGTCGTGGACGACGTCATCATGGGCTGCGTCTCGCAGGTTGGCGAGCAGGCCTTCAACGTCGGGCGAAACGCAGTACTGGCGGCCGGGTGGCCCGAGTCGGTGCCCGCCACCACGATCGATCGACAGTGCGGCTCGTCGCAACAGGCACTGCACTTCGCCGCCCAGGGGGTCATGTCCGGTGCCTACGATGTCGTCGTCGCGGCCGGCGTGGAGTCAATGACCCGCGTGGCAATGGGGTCATCCATCGGCAAGGACTCTGGTTGGCCCTTCGGAACTCGCGTTACAACTCGCTACGAACCTGTCGGCGGACTAAAGAACCAGGGTATCGGCGCCGAAATGATTGCTGATATGTGGGGCATATCGCGCGAGGAACTCGATGAGTTTTCCGTCGAAAGTCATCGCCGCGCCGCTCGGGCGACGGTCGAAGGACGTTTTGAGAACGAAATCGTTCCCGTCTTTGTTCGTGACGATGATGGCAACGTGACCGAGGAGCTCGTCACGAGCGACGAAGGCATTCGACCGGACTCGAACATCGAAGCCCTCGCGAAGTTGAAGCCAGCCTTTAAGGAAGACGGCAAGGTCACGGCCGGCAACTCCTCGCAGATCACCGACGGAGCGTCGGCCGTACTCATCATGAGTGAAGAGAAAGCCGATGAGCTTGGCTACAAGCCGCGAGCGCGCTTCGTCGCTTTCGCCCTCGCGGGCGTCGATCCGGTGACGATGCTGACGGGACCGATTCCGGCCACGACCAAGGTGCTCGAGCGCGCCGGGTTAACACTCGACGACATCGATCTGATCGAAATCAACGAAGCCTTCGCTTCAGTGATTCTGGCTTGGCAGAAAGAACACAAGGTCGACCTGGCCAAGGTGAACGTGAACGGCGGAGCCATCGCGCTCGGCCATCCACTCGGTGCGTCGGGCGCGAAGCTCTGCGCCACGTTGCTCAATGAACTCGAGCGCACGGGTGGTCGCTACGGTCTTCTCACGATGTGTGAGGGCGGCGGACTCGCGAACGCCATGATCATCGAACGACTGGGTTAGTCCCTTCTTCGCGAACGACTATTTGTAGCGCGTCGCCAGATAGAAGCCGGAAAACATCGTCACCAAGCCGAGCGCCAGGTACCACGGCGACGCCGATCCCGGCAGCACTTGTAAGTAGTTCAAGACGATGACCATCATGCCAAAGAGCAACAGGTCCACCAGCAGCCAGCCGTACCAGTGCGGGCTGCGATCGGCGTTCACGGGACGGCGCCGGGTGATCCGACCGCGCGTTTCGGGGTGCACGTAACGTCCGGTCGACTTCTTCGCGTTCGGCTTGGAAGTGGGTTTTGCCATAGGTGTCGATGCTATTACCTATGGTCCTGACGGCGCGGGCGACATGCACAGCGAAAGGTCGATGGTCGATCCGTACGGGGCATAAGAACCGGGCGCGTCACTCTGCGCCACGACGATCGGCTGAGTGCCCGTACAGATGTCGGCCGGATTTACTGAGTACGACGGCTGCAGACCCACCGGCGGTGCGAGTGCGGTTGACGCCGCGGCCTCCGTATCGTTCAACACGCTCGGCACCACTACCTGACAGACGCCGCTCGAGACAATGAGCCTCACTGGTGAACCCGCCGTCACCATCGAACCAGCCACGGGATCAGTGGAAACGACAATGCCCGAAGCGATGGTATTCGAACACGTCGAGCCGCTCGTTGGGTCGACCGCCATACCTTGCGAGGTGAGAAGCGAATCGGCCCGCAACGTCGAGTCACCATCAACGTCGGTGAGTGCGTACTTCGCGTTGGCCGCCAACACCGTCAACGTCACGAGATCACCCGTTTGATCCTTCGTGCCGGGCGATGGTGTCTGCTCCAGAACGATGCCGGGGATGGTCGTTTGACCCGGTGGCGCGGTGTCGGTATAGAGCGTGCGATACGCCAACTTTTGGGTCTGTAGCTGACTCACCGCGTTGGCGAGCGACATGCCCACGTACTGCGTGACCGTTACCGGCGACGACGTGATGCCTTTACTCAACTCGAGGGTGACGGTCTGACCGGAGACGACCTTCTTTCCCGCAGCGGGTTGAGTCGCGACGACATTATTTTTCGGATCCTTCGACGCCACATACGACGTGATGACCGTGAACTTGTCGGCCTTCAGTAGTTTCGTCGCCGAGGTCACCGTCTTACCCACGACGTCGGGCATGCTGGACACCGCTGGTTTGTTGTGCTGCACGTATTCATAGGCGCCCACTCCGCCCGCGATGAGCAGGACGACAAGTACTGCGATCACTGGACCGGCCCAGTTACGACGCCGACGTCGAATGTCGGTGCGCGGGCCCGACATGATCGGCACCGCGCGAGTCCTGTCTCCAGGGACCGCCGCCACCGCGCGGGTAGCGTCCGCTCCAAAGAACGCGGTGTCACGCCCGGCCGCTTGTACCGGCTGGCCTTCACTGAAACGAATCAGATCGGCGCGCAACTCATCGGCCGTCTGATAGCGCTGATCAGGCGATTTACGAAGCGACTCCATCACAATGGCTTCGAGGTCCTTCGGCACGTTGTCCGAGAACTTCGACATCGCCGGCACGGCCGCGTTGACGTGCTGGCTCGAGACGTCCACCGGCGTATCACCAACGAAGGGCGGTCGGCCGACGAGCATCTCGTAGAGCACGACGCCGAGTGCGTAGACGTCGCTTCGCCCGTCCACCGCGACCCCGCCCGCCTGTTCGGGTGAGAAGTACGTGGCGGTGCCCATGACCGAACCGGCTTCGGCAAGATGGTCTTCGCTGGAGACGGCCTGCGCGATGCCGAAGTCGGTCACTTTGACCTGACCGTCTTTGGTGATCAAGATGTTGCCGGGCTTCACGTCACGGTGCACGACGCCGCTGCGGTGCGCATAACCGAGCGCCGCGGCCACCTGCGCGACGATTTGGGCTGAACGTGACGGCGTGATGGTGGTCCCCCCGCGCAACATCTCGGCGAGTGAAGTTCCGTCGACGAGTTCCATCACGATGAAGTAGGTGCCGTTGTCTTCGCCCCAGTCAAAGACCGGCACGATGTTGGGGTGCGAAAGGTTCGCCGCCGCCTGGGCTTCGCGACGAAACCGCTCGACAAAGGCGGGGTCGGCGCTGAGTTCGGGGTAGAGAATCTTGAGCGCCACAGCTCGGTTGAGCAGCGTATCTTGGGCCCGGTAGACCATCGCCATGCCCCCGCGAGCGATTAAATGAGTTACCTGGTAGCGATTCGAGTACAACCGGGGGTCGTCTACGGGTTCCATACTGCGACAAGCCTACGCTTTGGCCATCGAACGAGTTATCGCAAGATAGCAACAGCCGAGGTGAAACGTCGCGTCACCAGAGAGGTTCTCGCCGTCTTTCTCGCCGGGCTGTGGCTCCGACGCTACTAAGTCGTCGTGGTGGTGACCGAGGTGGTGGTAGCAGACGGCGCGGTGGTTGTGGTGGTCGTGGTCGTGGTTGTGGTGGTCGTGGAAGTCGACGTGGTCGTCGATATGGCCTTCTTTTTCACTGGCTTGGTCGTCGTGGTGGTCGGTGGGGGTGACGTGGTCGAAGTGGCGGTCGGCTTCGTCGTGGTGGTGGTCGGCGTCTGACCCATTTTCCACAGCCGGTGTAAGTACTTTGCTTCCGTCATCGCCTCGCTCACTGAGGCCTCGCTGATCGTGGCCGCCAGGTCTTGTTGGTCACCCGGCTGGAGGTCTTTGACCAGGAATTTCGTGGTCCGCACGATCTTCGGTTTGAACCAGAGCACCCCCTGGGGTTGGCCCTGATAGACCGCAACGGCGCCATTATTGTTTCCGAGGTAGTACGTCGAGTAGGCGTACCAACGGACAATTCCGACTCCGCCCGCCACCACGGCGAGAAACAAGACCACAAAAGCCCACGCGCGCCAGCTCGGTAATCGTCGCCGTCGGGCGCTCGGTGTGCGTGTCGGTCTCTCCACCGGAGGAGGCGCGGTACTCATCGTTCGTCGAACGGGCGACGCCGCCACCGTCACTTCGTCGAACTCCAGAAGTATGACCGAGATGTTGTCGCGGCCCCCCGCCGCCTTAGCGGCGGCAACCAGTTGCTCGACCGCCAACTCGAGTCCGTTCGGCGCGCTCGCGAGGCGCGCCAACGTATCGGCGTCGAGCTCATTCGAGAGGCCGTCACTGCAGAGCATCAGTCGGTCACCGGCAACGGCGATGATCGACGAGACGTCGATGGCGATGGTGTCCTCCACACCTACACCACGCGTGAGCTGATGTCGCCGAGGGTGCACCGCCGCCTCCTCGGGGGTCAGTCGGCCCATGCGCACCCACTCCTCGGCGACGCTGTGGTCGTCACTGAGTTGGCGCAGCGCGCCGTCACGCAACTGATACGCCCGAGAGTCGCCCACGTGCACCAGCGTCGGTGACACTCGCCCCTCGACGTCGGAGGTGAGTCCTACCGCTATGACCGTGGTACCCATCCCAAAGTGATCGGGATTCTCTTTGGCGTCGGCAACGACCGCGAGGTTTGCGTACTGGATCGACTCGACGAGCCCCTCCACCGTGGGGTTCTCCCGATAGCCCTGAAGAACGGTGTCGATCGCGATCGCGGCGGCGACTTCACCCGCCGCCTGTCCCCCCATGCCGTCCGCGATAATCGCCAGGGTGTCATCAACGTAGACGACGTCTTGATTCGTCTGTCGTACCACCCCGGTATCGGTCGCCGCAGCGAAACGCCAACGCGTCAACGAACAACCTCGAAGAGCACGCCGCCGACCTGCACGACGTCGCCGCGCTCAAGGCGCACTCGGCCCTTGACCAGCTCTTGGTTGACGTACGTGCCGTTCGTCGACCCCAAGTCTTCGATCGAAAGATCGCCCTCGTCATTCGCGAGACGCGCGTGACGCGATGATAGATATGTGTCTTGAAGGCTCAGGTCACAGTCGGCGCTGCGGCCGATAGTTACGCCGGATTCGACGTCGACGCGCTCACCGCTTCGATTCAGTGGCTCGATGAACTCGAGGGCGAGCGCACCTCGCCGACGGCGGGCTTTCTTTTCGTAGTCGGCGGGACGGGCTTGCACGGACAGTACGCGCAGCACTCGTAGGAAGAACAAGATCGCGACCGCCATCACCAATACCTGGAGCGGGCGAATGACCGCCGCGTAGTTCGTCGACGCGGCGACGAAATTCAAGCGAGCTCAATCCGAAAGTGGAACGCGCCGATCGTCACGTCGTCACGCGGCGAGAGCGACACCGCCGAGACTCGATGTCCGTTCACGAACGTACCGTTCGTGGACTGTAGGTCGCGAATGGCGACGCCCTCACTCGTACGCCAGACCTCGGCGTGCTGACGAGAGACGTTGGAGTCGCTAATGACGACCTCCACGTCCGGGCTTCGACCGATGACGAGCGGTTGATCGCCAACCGTGAAGGTGCGACCGTCGCTCACGATCAGTCTCGGTTGGCTCTCACCCCCGGCAAATTCGGTTTTGACCTCAACTTTGCCTGATTTAAGGTCATCGTCGATGAAAATCTCGACCTTGACTGGCCCTACAAAGGCGTAACCCTCGCTCAACGCGTGTTGGCGCACGGTCTCTTCTAACTCACTTACCAGGGCCTTTTGGAAGCCCTCGAATCGTTGTGCGTCGGCCGGCCCCAGCCACACCCGAATGACGTTGGGCGAAATGGGACCTTGGCTGGAAAGTCGCCGCGTGAGATCGACTTCTCGAACGATGCGAGTGCCGATCTCTATGGGCTGCAGCGCGTTCTTAAAGGGTCGTGAAAACGTGCGCTCGAAGAGTCGCTCCAGGCGGTTTTCAACATTTTTCAGGACCATGGCACTAATTACTGTACCGGTAGGCACTGCGTCGTCGGAGGTGCGGGAGGGCGCAAGAATCGAGTCGACTAATGTTGCAAGGTCTCCGGGCGAGTGGCGAAATTGGCAGACGCGCAGGCTTCAGGTGCCTGTATTCGAAAGGATGTGGGGGTTCAAGTCCCCCCTCGCCCACCACGGGTACGGGTCGCCGCTTGGCGGGCCGCCGATAAGGGTAAGAGCTCGCTGAGGTTCGGCCCGAGCATCTAAGCGCAACAGGCGAAGCACGACGCAAAACACGCCGGACCTCAATTTGTAACACGGATGCAATCCCCAATGTCACGGGGGTCGCCTAAAGTTTCAAGACGGCGTTGGCGAGTAAATCGCATCAAGAGCGCTTGCAGTGAAGCGCAGCGTACGGGTCGGCTAAGGCATCAGGCTGCAACGCGTATCGGTGCCACCGTGTTTAGAGAAATCACGACGACGAGGGGAGGGCTCGATCAATGCGCAAGTTAACGTCATCCGCCTTTTCTCGCACGAGCGCGAACCTGAAGGTTGCCGCGTGAGTACCGGCCCCGTCCTCGAAGCCCGTGAGCTCGTCAAAAGATTTGGTGACCTGACCGCGGTCAAGGGCGTCAGTTTTACCATAGAACGAGGCGAGAGTTTCGGATTCCTCGGCCCGAACGGTGCGGGGAAGACCAGTACCATGCGAATGATTTCGGCCGTCTCCCAGCCGACTTCGGGATCCCTCACGATTCTCGGTCTCGATCCGCGCACCCACGGCCCCGAGATTCGCGGGCGTCTGGGCGTCGTGCCTCAGGAGGACACGCTCGAGCTCGAACTCTCTGTTCGTCACAACCTTGAAATGTTTGGGCGTTACTTCGACCTCCCACGAGCAGTCCTTCGTGAGCGCGCGACGGAGCTCCTGGAGTTCACCCAACTCTTGGAGCGAGCCAATGACAAGGTCGATGATCTTTCGGGTGGCATGAAGCGCCGTCTGACCATCGCGCGAGCACTAATGAATCGACCGGAGCTCTTAATCCTCGACGAACCGACGACCGGTCTCGATCCACAAGCACGACACCTCCTCTGGGAGCGCCTCTACCGCCTCAAGCGTGAAGGTGTCACTCAGATCATCACCACGCACTACATGGATGAGGCGGAACAGTTGTGCGATCGCCTCGTCGTAATGGATCACGGCGCCATCGTGGCGGAAGGTCCCCCACGAGAACTCATCGCGCGCCACTCCACCCGTGAAGTGGTCGAGCTGCGCTTCGATACCGATTCGCACGAAAATCTCCACTATCAGCTAGCACCGTTCGCGGAGCGCATCGAAATTCTCCCAGACCGCGTGCTGCTCTACGTCGACGAAGGCGACAACACGTTGCGAGAACTTCACGCGGCAGGTATCGTACCAACGAGCGCGCTCGTGCGACGCAGTTCGCTCGAGGACGTGTTCTTGCGTCTCACCGGACGGACCTTGGTGGACTGATCGTGTCGAACACGCTCGACTCTCGACTGGGCTGGCCGCGATGGCGCCGAAGTTGGTGGTACCACGCGACCTTTTACGCACAGACCTGGCGCGGATCCGTAGCCAGCACCATTTTGTTTCCCATCTTCTTCCTGACGGCCCTCGGGATTGGCGTGGGTCATCTCGTCAGCCGCCACACGGGCCTAGTCCAGGGCCAGACGTACCTGCACTTCATCGCTCCGAGTCTGCTCGCGACGACCACGATGCAACTGGCCGAGGGCGAATCTATGTGGCCCGTCCTGGCCGCAGTGAAATGGTTCCGCACGTATCACGCCGCAGCGGCCACGCCCCTCGAACCCCAAGACATACTGGTCGGCAAGTTGTCGTGGCTCGTCACCCGATCACTCTTTACCGGCGTCGTGTACACGATCGTCATTGCCTGCTTCGGCGCATTGCAGTCCTGGTGGAGTTTGACGCTGCCCCTCATCGGAGCGCTAATCACGCTCGCGTTCTCGGCCCCGCTGGTGGCGTTCGCCGCGACCGCGCAGTCCGACGGTACCTTCACCGCGATCTACCGATTCGCCTTCGTACCGATGTTCCTCTTCTCCGCGACATTTTACCCGGTCTCGGCCTACCCCGGGTACTTGCGGCCACTCGTGCAACTGGTCCCGCTCTATCACGGTGTCGCCCTCGCGCGCGCGGCCGCCTTTGGACACGCTTCGTGGGTCGCCGTCGCGTGCCACCTCGCCTATCTCATCGTGATGGCGATGGTCGGTGTCATGTGGGGACGCCGTACGTTGCGACGACGGCTGGTGGACTGATGTTGACGCGCACGCTCCCTCACTTTGGTTCTCGCCGTTCGCTGCACATATTCGAGCGCAACTTCATGGCGTACCGCTCGCAGTGGCTGATGCTCGTCTCGGGCTTCTTCGAGCCGCTCTTTTACCTCCTCAGCATCGGGATCGGTCTCAATCACCTCGTCGGCCCCCTCCACGTGAACGGCCGCCTTATCAGCTACGCCACGTTTGTCGCGCCGGGAATGTTGGCGACCTCCGCGATGAACGGTGCAGTGATTGACTCGATCTTCAACACGTGGTTTCGACTCAAAATCTCTCACGCCTATGACGCCGTTCTCTCGACGCCGCTCGAGGTGACCGACGTGGCGTTGGGCGAGGTGTGGTGGGCGCTAGGGCGTGCCGCTGCCTACGGGGCGTCTTTCATTGTCTGCATGGTGTTACTCGGCGACGCGGGCAGCGCCTGGGTGGTCTTGTGCTGGCCGGCGGCCATACTCACCAGCCTGACGTTTAGCTGCGTGGGGCTGGCGGCCTGCACGTACATCCGCTCGTGGCAGGACTTCGACGTCGTTGCTCTGGTGCAGTTGCCGCTGTTCTTGTTTTCCGCCACGTTTTTCCCGATCTCGCTCTATCCCCACTGGCTCGGAGCCATTGTGGCCTTCTCCCCGCTGTACCAGTCCGCCGCACTGCTGCGCGGGATCTCCCTCGGGCAGTTCGATTGGATCATGCTCCTTCGAGTTGGGTACTTGCTCGCACTCGCCGCTATTGGTCTCACCCTTGCCGCGCGGCGCTTCCAGCGAATCCTTGTGCCGTAGAAGAGTGGCGCCGAGTCTCTATTCGAGCGCCGAGTTCGTCAACCAAAAGTCAAGGAGATCTCGATCGCCTTGGACATCGACCTCGCTCGCATCGAGGTCGCGACGCCGGTAGAGCACCATCGACAGATTGGCCGCCGCACCGGAGAGTTCAACGTCGGCCCCACCAGCGTCTCGTGTGAGAACAAAACCGTCTTCACGCAGTTCAATAGTCCAGTTCCCGGCGGTATCGGTTGTCGTGAAGCGCAGCATCTGGTGGTCTCCGTGGATCTCATTCACTTTCGGGGAAAAGTAGCTTGCGCCTTTGAGGTTCACCAAAAACTCGTCGATCGCGTCAGTCGCGATCGGTGGCTCAACGAACGGCGCGGCGCCCACGGCCAGTTCGAGATCGATTCGATGCACCATGGTCTCGTGAAGTTGTCGTCGCGACCAGAATCGAAGGTGCTGATCGGCGCCCCACGCCCACATCGGCGCCTCGGGATTCCCCTGTCGCAACGTTGCGAGCAACACTGCTCCGCCACGGCGCAACCACGTGGCGTCCACTGGTCCAAGTTCAAGTCCCATCTCGGATGAGGGAATCCGCTTTGGCGCCCGTAGGCGCACCAGGTGCTCCGCCCAACGATGTATCGCGCCGAGGTGTTCGGCGAGATCGTGAACGGTCCACTCCGGACATGACGGTACGCGCGCCTTGACATCCGCCCGTTCGAGCACGGCGGCGAAGCGTGCCACCTCGATCTCCAACGCGTCGCAGTGTTCGATATGATTCACGCAGCGATGATACGAGAAGTCGACATCGGAGCACGCCAGCGAAGACGCGTCTGGTCTTCACTATTTTTTCGAGGTGCTACGCCGAATATTTTGATGAGTCACTCGCCTACTACTGTTGAGTGAGTGTCTTTGGACCAGTCTCCCCCCAGCGCCGAAGAAGTCGCCCCGCCTCCACCTCCCCTAAGCCACAGAACGCGATCGATACTCGAGTGGCTAGCGGTCGTCATAGTCGCCGTGGTCGTCTCACTTCTTATTCGCACGTACGTCTTTCAGACATTCTCCATTCCCTCGGGCTCTATGGAACCCACGCTGCAGATTGGCGACCGCATCGTGGTCTCGAAGTTAAGCGTCGAGTTCGGCACCATCCACATCGGCGACATCTTGGTGTTTCGCGCACCCCCGAAGGTTCGCACCGAATGCGGCGACGACGTGGCCGACCTCGTGAAACGAGTGATCGGCTTGCCCGGCGATCACCTCACCTCCAGGGGCAACACCATCTACGTAAACGGGACGGCCCTGAAACAACCGTGGTCCCACTCCGAACCACTCGGTAAGGCCATCGGCAACGTGGTTGTCCCGAAGAACCACTACTTCATGATGGGTGACAACGAGGCCGACTCATGCGACAGCCGATTTTGGGGCACCATTCCGCACTCCGCCATCATCGGCAAGGCATTTATACGAATCTGGCCGCTCTCTCGCTTCGGCTTTCTCTAAAACAATGCTTGCTCAGGGCAACGGGTGGGCCACAAAGAACGACCACATCAAAGCGTCGGCGTTGATGGCGTTGGACTGAGGACCGAGTTCGCTCACCAACGCAGCCGGCATGGTCGGACCTCCGGGCCACTCGTGTCCTTCACCCATGACCTCGTAGAGCTCCACCACCGCCCCGTTCTTACAACCTGAATAACTAAAGAGCGTGACGCTCGAGGCGGGCGGCGACGTCGCGACCTTCGAACTGCACTTGTTCTGTTTCGCCCAGTCCTTCGCCGCGGTTTTCACAGAGTACGTCCAGTACGCCTCACCGTTACCGGCAAAAGGGTCGACCGGGTCCGCGGATCCGTGAAAGGCGATGATGGGTACCGCTCGCGTCGTCGGACACGGTGTCGGTCGGCGCAGCCCGCTCACCGGCGCGACGGCGGCGAAGATCGTCGAGTCGTCACAGGCCAGCTGGCTCACCATTCGAGCGCCGCCAGAAAATCCGGTGGCGTAGACCATCTTGGGGTTCACGCAGTACTTCCCTTCGAGGATGCCCACCAACTTGGTCAAGAAACTCACGTCGTTCGCCGCACCCTTGGGCACCGACCGATCGCCGGTCAAGGGTACGTTCGGCACGTTCCAATCGAAGCCGGTGCCATCGGGAATGAGTCCTTGGGGGTAGGCCACGATGAACTTCTCGGCGTCGCTCGCGAAGTTCATGCCCGAGAACTCCGCCTGGTCGATCGCGGTCGCTCCGCTGCCGTGCAGATTCAAGACGAGCGGCAGGGGCGAGGAGTCTCCCGACTTGAGGGGGATGTGCACGTAGACGGTGCGACTAAAACCGTTCACGCTGAGTGTGAGCACGGTCGAGCCGGGCGTGGTCGTCCCACAGCCCGACGGCGTCTTGGAGGTGGCACTGGCGACGGCTGGCTTCGAAGCGCCGGCGACGCAGAGAGCGAGCACGGCCGCGCCCACCGCGAGCGCTACGACCACGAGACGGCGTCGACTTGTCGCCACCGCCCTTGACCCGTCAAACATAGGGACCCCCCTAGATAGAACGCTGCGACATCGTTTCACAGAATCATCCTTTTTGACAGAGCGGTATTGTCGCAGCTTTCTACTCGGGCGTCGACACGCCGCCAACGTGGCGCTCGGCCCTAACCTGGGGTCCAAACCAGGGAGGAACCGTGAAAGTTTTGGTCATGGGAGGTACGTCGTTTGTTGGCCGGGCGATTTCGTGGTCCGCGTGGCACCACGGCCACAGCGTCACGGTGCTCAATCGCGGTATCACACCTAACGACCTGCCCGATACGATCGAGCGACTCGTAGGCGATCGACAGGGCGACCTCTCCTCCCTCGAAGGGCGCACCTTTGACGCCACCATTGACGTGAACGCCTATCGCCCGAGCGACGTGCAGGGGCTTTTCGATGCCCTCAACGAACGCGGCGGGCACTACCTCCAGATCTCCTCGATCTCGGCCTACGACGACCCGGGACACGAAGGAGCAACCGAAGAAACGACATCGTTATGGCCCGAGGGTGCCGTTGATCCCGAGAGCCCCTTAACGGGCGCCACGTACGGACCGCTCAAGGCGGCGAGCGAACGCGCGGGGACTGAGCTCTTCGGAGAAAGCGCCACGGTGATTCGTCCGACGTACGTGATTGGTTCTTTTGACGCAACCCTTCGCTTTCCGTACTGGGTCGAGCGACTCCGTCGAGGTGGCATCGTGGCGGTACCTGCGCCCAATGACCACGCGATGCAGTACGTGGACGCGCGTGATCTGGCGAACTTCGTCGTTCGCGTCGCCGAAGAGCGTCTCCGCGGCGCCTTTCACGTCGCCGGTCCCCCACCGCCCTATCACTACATCGACATGATTGAAGAAGTCGCCGCGCGCGTGGCTCCGGCGGGCACGACCCTACAAGACGTGGACGACACGCTCGTGCGCGCGAGAGTTCTCGAGCACAGTTTTCCGCTGTGGGGTCGATCGAGCGAGAACGTCATGGCGCTCGACAGTTCGCTCGCGCTCTCAAAGGGCCTTGACCTACGGCCCCTCGAGGACAGCGTCGACGACGTCGTTGAGTGGTGGGGTGATCGAGCGTGGCCCGAGCAGTGGCTCACCAGCGAGGCCGAGGCGGCGCTTCTCGAGAAGTGATGACCACTCGCCTCTTCCGTAACACGACGACCGCGCCAAGAAAACGAACTGGAGGGCGATCATGACAAGCGATCCGCTCACACTGAGCCCCGAAGTGCGCGCGGCGATCGAATCGGGTCGACTCGCCCACTTCACCACGATCGCCAAAGACGGACGACCGCACACGACGGTGGTGTGGGTTGGTCTTGACGGTGACGATGTCGTCATCGGAAAACTTACGTCCGACCAGAAGGTAGCGAACATTCGTCGCGACCCTCGGGTCTCGATTTCCATCGAAGCTGACGGCAGTCAGTGGGATATGCAGCACCATCTCATCATCGAGGGCACCGCGCGGGTCGTCGAAGGCGGTGCGCCGGAACTCCTGCGAGAACTTGCGCAGCGATACGTCGGTCCGGGGACCAACTTTCCACCGATACCCAACCCTCCCGAGGGGTTCATCATTCGCGTCACGCCCCACAGAGTTCGTGGTCTTGGCCCGTGGACGGCAACTGACTAATCATCCAGCGAACCCTTCGCCACGAGCCTCGTCGGTAAGAATCAAAGTTCAGCGGACAGAAGAGGATTATGGGCTCTAGAGACGAGGATCGATTCGCGCGCCTCGTTCGCGAACACACCCCCGCCGTCGGGAACTACCTACGCCGTCGCCTCTATCCGTTGTCGACCTCGGACCTGGATGACCTCGTCGAAGAGACGATGATCGTGGTCTGGCGCCGGCTCGACAGTGTGCCCGAGGATGCCGAACTGCCGTGGATGCTCGGGGTAGCGCGCAACGTGTTACGAAACGCTCGCCGTTCGAAGAACCGCCGAATGACTTTTGAGGCGACGCTGCACCCGCCAAAAACCGACGCTTCCGCCGAGGAGTCCGTGATTGCCGACACGAGCGTTCGTGACGCCCTCATCGCCTTAGATGATGACGACCGGGAGATTCTCCTTCTCAACGCCTGGGACGGTCTCGACACGCACGCGCTCAGCGTGTACTTCTCGGTCAGCACCAACGCTGCCGCGGTGCGGCTTTCTCGCGCACAGAGCCGTTTTCGCGAACTCCTGGGCCGCGCGGAAGTCCACTGAAAGTATGGACCGGCTCATGACAGTAACGGAGTATGGGAAAGGAGCGCCGTGAGTGACTTTGAAGATCGTCTGGCCGCTCTAGATCCCGCGGCGGGACATTCGTACGAGCACCGAAACCTCGACGCGCTCATCTCGCGAGTGACCGCCCAACCGCGCCGGGCGTCTCGACGACTGTGGCGCAACATCGAACTGAAGATCGCGGGCACGCTCATCGCCGGATCGCTCGTCGTTGCCGGAACCCTCGCGATTCTCCAGGGCGCACCCAGTCTTCCGGCGTTGGCTCTGCAGAACGCGAGCGGCAATTTCGCCACGGCGAGTCCCAAGGGCGCCACCGCGATACAGCTCTACGCGCAGTTCGACTTCACCCCCGCGAGCAGCCTGTCGACGAGCGTACCTAGCGTCAAGTCCTACAAACTTCAAATTCCGCGCGACGGCGCCCTCGAAGCCGTGCACGTCGCGTCAGTCTTTGGCGTCACGGGCTCAGCTAAAAACACGCACGGCAACGGGACTGACTGGACGGTGACGAGTCCCTCGGGAAGCGGGCTGGACTACGAAAACTCGGACGTGCCCCAGTGGTACTACTCCTCGACGACGCCGGCGATTGCACCGGCTACCGAATCTTCCACTCCGGTGGGGAATCTCCCTAGCCAGTCGACCGTCGAGGCCGACGCGCAGCGCTATCTGGGTGAGCTCGGCTTCAACTATGAAGTGGGCTCCCCCACCTTCAGTACGTCGACGACGTCAACGACGGCCGCCAACGGCACCGGCCGCGTGACCACGAGCACCGAAGACGTCGCGTACACCGTGGTGGTCGGAGGCGTCGCGACGGATCAGAGCGTGAACTTCTCCGTCGGCGCCCACAATGTCGTCGCCTACGCCTCAGGTCCAGCCTTCAATGCCGGCTCGTCCTACGCCTATCCCTTGCAGAGCCCTCTCGCGGGCGTCGTGGTCCTTAACGCCGAACAGAAGAGCAAATACTCGTCAACGTCCTCGAAGACGAGCAAGCGATCCAGACCACCGATCGTCGACGTCACACTCAACTCAGACACGCTCTCGCTGCAGACCTACGAACTGACCGATGGCACGTGGTGGTTGCTGCCGGAGTACCACTACCAGGGCCTTGCTCTGATAAAGAGCGGTTCGTCAACGAGTATCTGGAACGAGCTCGCCATCGATCCTTCGTACGTACACGTGAACAACTCTGCCGCGAACGACATCGCGCCGTAGCGGTGGCCAGGTTTTAACTGGGCGTGCGCTGCACGACCAGCTCGCCGATGCCGACTTGCACGTTCAATTCGAGGTGGGGTGCGTTCTTCGACGGTACCCTCGGCGGTTCGTTGAGTCCCCCCGTATTCACGTTCCCGACACCGACGTGCGTCCTCAGGGCGACCACGGCGTCCATGGGAACGTCGACCGTGAGCACACCCACTCCCTGAGTCGCCGTGATCGACCACGTGCCGCTCGTGAATGGCACGCCCGACAAGTCAATGGTTGTTGACCCGTACGCGCCGTGATAGTTGCGCTGGACTTGCGCGACCGAGGTGGGATTCCACGACTTCGTGCCACTGCCACCCTCTATAGGAACGCCGAGTACCTGCAGCAGGATGAAAAAAGCGCCGACCGTGAGAATAAGAAACGTGATGGCACTAAATAAGCCCAGCGCCAAGAAGCGACCAAGGGTGAACCCCTTCGAGGTTCGAACGGCGATCACCGCGAGGATGGCCAAGAAGACGAGCCACAGTATGGCCACGCCCTCGCCGAACCTCGGACCAAACACGTGGTTGCCATGCGCGCTCGTCAGAAAAGTGACGTGGTGACCTGGCAAATTCGCTAGAAAAATTATGAAGAGTGCGACCACCCCAATCAGCACGGCGTAGCGCAGCCAGCGAGAGCGGTGCTGGGAAGCGACCTCATTCTCGCGGTTCTCTTCGCCGCCGTCTGAGGGCGCGCGCGGGACCAGCGCCCAGAGGGCGAGATAGATCGCTATCCCGAGTCCATAGACCAGAGCAAGGACGACGAAGACAACACGCACGATGTTGGCGTCAACGTCGAACCGCTCACCAATCCCACCGGCCACTCCGCCGAACACCTTCGTAGTGCGGCTGCGGTGGAGCGTCGTAGTGCCAGGCTTCGACCCAGTCTCGGATTCCGTCTCGGCGGGATTTTCGTTTTCGTTGGGGACGTCGCTCATGGTTATAAACGTACGGGGTGAACTTTGCGAAGCCCATCAGGGCGAACCCCAAGATTCGCTCCAAAACGCCACGCCAACTCAGGGTTTGCCCTGAGGTCAAGGCCACTAAACCGGTGGAAGACTCGGAAGATGAAACTGTCAAGTTTTGAGGAGAGCGACGTGACGACCACCACACCACCTCGCGCCATCATCGGTACACCGCTTCGGCCCTATCGCCGGGGAGTCGACAACGCGATTCTGGGCGGCGTGTGCGGGGGGCTCGCCATTCGACTTGGCGTGAAGGAACGCACCGTGCGCGTCCTCTTCTCGCTCTCAGCCCTCGTCTCGGGTGCCGGACTCTTGCTCTATATGCTCATCTGGTTGACCCTGCCACGCGCTGGCGAAGAGCAGTCGATCGCCAATCGTCTCGTGGGACGGCGCCGCAAACTTCGCCACATCCTGCTCGGCCTGATCGTTATCGCCGCCGTGGCGTGGTTCGTCAGCTCTCTTGGCGTGCCGAATCTCGGCGTATTCACTTGGCCCCTCTGGCTCAGTCTCCTAGCCGTCTTCGGCGTCTTCAAGGGAGCGTCGGCCGACGAGCGCCATCACCTCGAAGAACTCCTCCGGTCCGCACCGCTGATTGGTAAGGCTGCTTCTCGGGACAAGCGAAGTTTCTGGCTTCGCGTCGCTCTGGGCGCCATCTTGGTGTACTTCGGGCTTCGTATCCTTCGCCACTTCGGCGGAGCGTGGGGCTTCGCCGCGCCGGCGCTCTTCGGCACGCTCGTACTGCTCATTGGCGTGTTGATCTTGCTTGCCCCGTGGTGGCTCACAACCCTCGGTGATCTCTCCGGTGAACGCCGAGCCCGCATGCGTGTCGAAGAACGAGCCAACGTCGCCGCGCACCTGCACGACTCGGTCCTTCAGACCCTCACCCTCATCGAACGCTCCGCCGGAGACGAAGCCGTCGTCGTTCGCCTCGCTCGAAATCAAGAACGGGAGCTGCGATCGTGGCTCTTCGACCCCGAGAACACCGACTCTGACGCGCCCACCACGTACGCGTCGTTGTTGCGCGCTCTTCAGGGAGAGATCGAAAACGACTACGGCGTCACGATCGAGCTCGTCACGGTGGGCGACTGTGACGCTGACGACAAGGTCGTCGCGCTGGTAGCGGCCGCTCGGGAGGCGGCCATCAACGCCGCCCAGTGGTCGAACGCTGCGACGGTTTCTATTTATGGCGAGGTCGAAGCCGACTCGCTCACCCTCTTCGTGCGCGACCTGGGTCGCGGTTTTGACGTCGAGGCGGTGCCGTCCGACCGTCGCGGTATCGCGCTCTCGATTCGACAGAGGATGGAACACCAGGGTGGTAGCGCGTCGATTAAGAGCATCGTCGGAGCGGGCACCGAAGTAGAGCTAACACTGCCGCGTTCCAGCGATCGATGAGTCAACCCCGCGTCTTTCTCGTTGACGATCACGAGCTGATACGTTCCGGGATCCGCAGCGAGTTGGCCGGATCCGTCGACATCGTTGGTGAGGCGGACGAAGTTGAAGCAGCCATTGAAATGATTCGCGAGCGCACCCCCGACGTCGTGCTTCTCGATGTCCACATGCCCAACGGCGGTGGACTCGCCGTGTTGCGCGCCCTGAACGGGTCGTGTCCGTCGGTTCGCTTTCTCGCCCTCTCGGTCTCCGACGCCGCGGAGGACGTGATCGGCATCATCCGAGCCGGGGCGCGCGGCTACGTGACGAAGAACATCTCCGGACCGGACCTCCTCGACTCGATCTACCGCGTCGCAGCGGGCGACGCGGTCTTCTCGCCGCGACTCGCCGGGTTCGTGCTCGACGCGTTCTCCCTTGAGGGCAGGAGCCTCGAAGCCGGCGACATCGACCCCGACCTCGATCTACTCACTCCACGCGAGCGTCAAGTCTTGCGACTGATCGCTCGGGGCTACTCCTATCGCGACATTGCGAGTGAACTAGAGATCTCCTCCAAAACGGTGGAGAGCCACGTCTCGTCGGTGCTTCGAAAACTGCAACTCTCCAACCGACACCAGCTCACCCACTGGGCCTCGGAGCGCCACCTCAACTGAGCTAGCGCTGCTCGATGAGATCCATGTACTCCTCATCCCAGATGTCGAAGTACTCTTCCGGCAGCAGTACCGCGTGAGTCGGCTCGAGGGCTTCAACGAAACCTCGTTCGTGACTCACCGCCACCATCGTGCCCTTCCACTGGCGCATCATCTCCCCGAGCGCCTCGACGCTCGCGGGGTCGAGGTTGTTGGTCGGTTCGTCCAGCAACAAGAGATTGGCCCTCGACGACGCCAGGATCGCCAGCGCGAGCTTGGCGCGCTCCCCACCCGACAGCGTCGCCGGCATCTGGTGCGCCGCTGAGCCTTTGAGGCCGAAGGCGCCGAGCATCGACCGGCGCTGCACGTCAGATTCGACCGTCGAGTTATCGAGGTTGCCGAGCACGGACTTGGTGAAGTCCAGTTGCTCGTTTTCCTGCGCGAAGTAGCCGACAGTGACATTCGCGCCGAACTTCACGATCCCGCCCTGCGCGTCCTGGGTCCCGGCCAGACAACGCAGCAGCGAGGACTTGCCCGCACCATTGCGTCCCACGATCACGATGCGATCTCCGCGACGCGTGATGAAGTTGACGTCGCGTAGCACCTCGAGCGAGCCGTAGCGAACGGCCACGTGCTCGACGGTCATGGGCACGTCGCCGCTTCTCGGCGGGACGGGCAACTTGAAGACGACCTTCTTTTCCTTCTTGGTCACTTCAATGCGACTGTCCTTTAACTTCTCGACTCGTCGGTCGAGTACCTTGGCCAGACGGGCGCGCTTCTCGGTCTGTCCGCGCATAGAGTCAGCGAGTTTGGAGAACTGGTCGATCTTGGCGTCTTGATGCGCGGCGATCTTCTCCTCGGAGAGTCGACGCTCTTCTTCGAGCATCAAGAACTTCGTGTAGTTACCTCGGTACTCGCGTAATTGTCCGTCGCGTAATGCCAGCACTCGATCGATCGAACGATCAAGCAGTGGTAGGTCGTGGCTGATCACGAGCACCGTGCCCCGGAACGCTTCGAGCTCGTCGAATAGCCATCGCTTGGCCGCTTTGTCCAAGTGATTCGTCGGCTCGTCGAGCACCATGGTCTGGGGCTGTTCGTAGAGCACGCGCATGAGGTCAACCCGTCGGCGCTGTCCCCCGGAGAGTGAGTCCAGATCTTCGAGCAGGAGATCCTCCTTCAGCCCGAGGCCTTCGGCCAGTCGCGCGACCTCGGACTCTGCTTCATAGCCGCCGCGTTCGCGGAACTCCTCTTCGAGCGAGGTAAAGCGCGCAATCGTCTCCTCGGTCGGATCGGCCGCAAGGGCGTGGCGAGCGTGCTGCATGTCCGCGTCGAGGCTGTCGATGCCTCGCGCCGATAGCACGTGCGAGAGCCCGATGGGTTCGACACCCAGTCCCCCGTAGACGGGCTCTTGTGGCAAGTGGGCCAATGTGCCTTGCGTGGCCACCGACCCGCTGATGCGCAGATGCACGGGGTGATAGCCGAGCAGCACCGACAACAGCGTTGACTTGCCCGCCCCGTTTCGTCCAACGAGCCCGACCTTCTCGCCGTTGCCAACGGTGAAGGACACCGGATCCAGCAGACGGCGTGGACCGATCTCGATCCCCAAATCCTTGACGATCAACATTTAGCGCTCCGACAACTCGAAGAACGCGTCGCTCGCGAAGTGACCCGCCCGCGCGTCGCCGCGGGGCGCCAAGCGTTTGGGCGTGGTCGCCCTCAGTGTTCGCGAATGCATTCAACCATTCTGCCGTACAGAAAAAACTGTGAAACGATAGGTCATGCCCGAGGTTCTCTCCATTGACGTTTGGAGCGATGTCGTCTGTCCCTTTTGCTACCTTGGCTCGCGTCAATTGACCGAGGCACTCAAGCGTTTCGAGCACCGCGACGAGGTCATCGTGCGCCAGCGCGCCTTCGAGCTCGACCCCTCGACGCCGGCCTCATCCACCATGCCCCTCGACGAACTCGTCGCTAAGAAATACGGCATCCCTGTTGAGCGTTCCCGTGAACTCCATCATCGACTCGAGGAGCAGGCTCGGTCCTACGACATGACGTGGTCCTTTGCCACGGCGAAGCGCGCGAACTCCTTCGACGCCCATCGCCTCATCGCGTTGGCCTCAACTCAGGATTTCGGCGAAACTATGAGCCAACGTCTCTTCGCGGCGTACTTCTCCGATGGTCTTCTCATCAACGACCACGACGTGTTGAACGAACTCGCCGCTCAAGTGGGAGTCGTCGGCGCCCCTGCACTGTGGACGAGCGACGCCTACGTGAGTGTCGTACGCAGCGACGAAGAGGAGGCTCTCGAACTCGGCATCACGGGCGTGCCGGCCATGCTGATGGATCGCAAGTTCATGGTGCTCGGCGCGCAGGGTGTCGCAAAAATTGAGAACGTGCTCGCCCGCGCGTGGGAACGCCAGGGCGTCTAGTCGTCCTCTTGTTCGGCCGGCACCACCGCGACCGCGGCTACCGCGTGACCCTCGTCGAGGTTCATGACGCGTACGCCCGTCGCGTCGCGGCCCTGTGAGGAGACTTCGCGCACCGGGGTGCGAATGAGCACCCCACCGCTCGAGGCGAGCAGCACCTCATCGTCGAGGTGAACCATGAACGCGGCGACAACAAAACCTCGCGCGGCCGTCAACTTGATCGCTCGCACACCCTGACCTCCGCGGCCCTGGCGATTGAACCGCTCGGTCTTCACGCGCTTGCCGAAGCCGGTGTCGGTCACGACGAAGAGGTCGGCGCCTTCGCGCACCACGTCCAGCGAGATCGCGCGGTCGTCGGCCTTCAGTTTGATGCCTCGCACGCCCGTCGCGTCGCGGCCCATTTCGCGCACCTCGTCCTCTTTGAATCGAATCGCCATGCCGCGATACGTCACCATCATGAGGTCGTCGTTGCCGCTGGTGGCTACGACACGCACTACTTCGTCGCCGTCGCGCAAGTTGATCGCGATCCATCCTTCACGACGCGATTTGTCGTACTCGCTGAAGGCGGTCTTCTTCACCGTGCCGTTCTTGGTCGCGAAGACGAGAAACTTGTCTTCGGGAAAGTCGTCGGTCGAGACGATGGCTTGAATTGACTCATTCGGCGCCAGGTTCAAGAGGTTGACGACCGCGGTACCTTTCGCGGTGCGATCCTTCATGGGAATCTCGTGACCACGAAGTCGAAACACTCGCCCGCGGTTCGAGAACAACAAGAGGTGCGCCAACGTGGTTGTGTGGATGATCTGATCGACAAAGTCTTCGTTGCGAAGTTTCGCGCCCTGCACCCCACGGCCACCTCGGCCCTGGGTGCGAAAGGCGTCGGCGGCGACCGACTTGACGTAGCCGGCCTGGGTCATCGTGAGAACGATCTCCTCGTCTTGGATAAGGTCCTCCACGCCAAGCTCACCCGGGTCGTTCACGATCTGGGTGACGCGTTCGTCGGCGTACTTGTCGCGCAGAGCGCTCAGTTCTTGGGCGATAACGGTGCGAAGTTTGGAGTCGTTGGCGAGAATCGACTGCAGTTCGGCGATCGTCTCTCGCAGCTTGGCCATCTCTTCTTCGAGCTCGCTACGACCGAGGCGCGTGAGACGCCCGAGCGTCATGTCCAAGATGTGATTGGCCTGCTCCTCGGAGAAGTCGAAGGGGGAGGCCATCAAGGCCGTGCGCGCCGCTGGCCGGTCGTCGGAGCCGCGAATCGTGGCGATGACCTGATCCAACATGTCGATGGCCTTGAGGAGGCCTTCCACGATATGCGCTCTCGCCTCGGCCTTACGCAGGCGAAACGCGGTGCGTCGGGTGACGACGTCGACTTGGTGCGAGATGTAGTGCGTGAGTACCTGGGTCAACGTCAAAGTGCGCGGCACGCCGTCGACGAGGGCCAGCATGTTGACGGCAAAAGAAGTCTGCAACGCGGTGTTCTTGTAGAGCTTGTTCAACACCACGTTGGCGTTGGCGTCGCGCTTCAAGCGAATCACAAGACGAGCCTGACGACCGGCCGAGTCGTTTTGCACCGCGGCGATGCCGTCAAGCTCGCCGTTCTTTACAAGGTCGTAGATCTTCTCCTCGATCGACTCGACGGACACCTCGTAGGGGAACTCCGTCACCACGATGCGGGTGTCTCGGCTCGTCTCTTCTATTTCGGCGACTGCTCGAAGCTTGATCGAGCCTCGTCCCGTGCGGTAGGCGTCCAAGATGCCTTGGCGCCCGAGGATCTGGGCCCGCGTGGGAAAGTCGGGTCCCTTGATGAACTTCATGAGATCGTCGGGCGTGGCGTCGGCGTTCGCGAGGAGATACAGCGTGGCGTCGATCACCTCGCCCAAGTTGTGCGGAGGGATCTTCGTGGCCATGCCGACCGCGATGCCCTGCGAGCCGTTCACCAACAGGTTGGGAAAGCGCGACGGCAGGACCACCGGTTGTTGAGTGGAGTTGTCGTAGTTCGCCTCGAAGTCCACCGTCTCTTCGTCGATCGAGTCGAGCATCTCGAGAGCCAGCGGGGCAAGACGACACTCGGTGTAGCGCATCGCGGCGGCACCCTCGTCGGCCCCGGACCCGCCGAAGTTGCCGTGGCCACTGATGAGTGGGTGGCGCATGGAGAAGTCGACCACCATGCGTACCATCGCGTCGTAGATCGCGCTGTCACCGTGCGGGTGATAGGTGCCCATCACGTCGCCCACGACCTTGGCGCACTTGGCGAAGGGTCGATCCGGTCGTAGTCCTTGATCGAACATCGAGTAGAGAATTCGTCGATGCACAGGCTTGAGGCCGTCTCGCACGTCCGGCAAGGCGCGCGAGACGATGACCGACATGGAGTACTCGAGGAACGAACGCTCCATCTCAAGGTTGATCTCTATCGGTTCGACGTAACCGACCACGTCGTCGCTCGGCGGTGGTGTCGCGCCGTCTGAACCGCTGGATGTCCGTGGCATACTGCTGCTCCTAAATATCTAGGAAGCGAACGTCTTTCGCGTTCGTTTGGATGAAGTGTCGGCGTTGGGGGACGTCGTCGCCCATCAGAATCGAACAGACTTCGTCGGCCAGCGCCGCCTGCTCCACCGTGATCTGAAGCAGTGCCCGCTTGGTCGCGTCCATGGTCGTGTCGCGCAACTCGTCGAAGTCCATTTCGCCGAGTCCCTTGAGGCGCTGAAAGTCGTTCTTGTGTTCGGGGTGCTCCTCTAAGAAGATCGCCTTGGCCATGTCGTCACGTAGGTAGACCTTTTCCTTGCCCACCAGCGTCGAGTAGAGCGGGGGCTGGGCGACGTAGACGTGTCCGTTGTTCACCAGTTCGGTCATCTGGCGAAAGAAGAAGGTCAACAACAGCGTTCGAATGTGGCTACCGTCCACGTCCGCGTCCGCGAGCAGAATGATCTTGTCGTAGCGAATCTTGGAGAGATCGAAGTCGCCCTCCACGCCCGCGCCGATGGCCGACACCAACGCCTGGATCTCGGTGTTGCGCAGGATTTTGTCCGATCGCGCCTTTTCGACGTTGAGGATCTTTCCTCTGATCGGCAAGATGGCCTGGTTTCGGGGATTCCTCGCGTCTTTGGCCGAACCGCCGGCGGAGTTGCCTTCCACGATGAACAGCTCGCACTCCCGCGGCTCGTTCGACGAACAGTCCACCAGCTTGCCGGGAAGCCCCGCGCCATCCAGCGCGCTCTTTCGACGAGTGAGGTCCCGAGCCCCTTGGGCTGCCATGCGAGCCCGGGAGGCCGAGATGGACTTGGCGACGATCTGACTGCCCTCGCGTGGATTCTCTTCCAGCCAGTCGGCGAGCTTCTCGTTCGTGGCGCGCTCGACGAGTGAGCGGATAGAGACGTTGCCCAGCTTTCCTTTGGTCTGGCCCTCGAACTGAGGATCGCGCAGACGGACCGAAACAATGGCGGTCAGTCCTTCGCGAATGTCCTCCCCTTTGAGGTTCTCTTCTTTCTCCTTGAGCAGGTTCCGCTTCCTCGCGTATCGGTTGATCACGTTGGTGATCGCCTTGCGAAAACCCTCTTCGTGCATGCCCCCTTCAATGGTGGAGATGCCGTTCGCGAACGAGTAGATGCTCTCGTAGTACCCCGTGTTCCACTGGAAGGCGACTTCGACCTCCTGGTTCTCCTCTGCCTGCTCGTAGAACCCGACCTTTCGAAAGAGCGACTCTTTGGTGGCGTTGAGGTGGCGCACGTAGTCCACGATGCCGCCGTTGTACTTGAAGGTCTCCTTGGCCTCGCGCCCGGGCCGCTCGTCGACGAATCGAATCTCAAGCCCCCGGTTTAAGAAGGCCATGATTTGGAGACGCTCGACGACCGTTTGCGCTCGAAACTCCACGTCTTCAAAGATCGTGGGGTCCGGCGTGAAGGTCACCGTGGTCCCGGTACGGTCGCGCGGCGCGGGACCAGTGATCTTGAGTTTGCCTTGGGGCTTGCCCCCGTCTCGATAGACCTGCTGGTAGTGGTTTCCGCCCCAATCGACGTCGAGTACCAACTCTGTCGAAAGGGCGTTCACGACGGAGATGCCCACGCCGTGCAGACCGCCCGAGACCTTGTAGCCGTTGCCGCCGAACTTTCCTCCGGCGTGCAGCATGGTGAGCGCGACCTCTGCCGCGGACTTGCCCTTGTACTGCGGGTGCTCCTCGACGGGAATACCCCGACCGTCGTCGGCGACGCGACAGCTGCCGTTCTTCAACAACGTGACGTCGATGCGAGTGGCGTAACCCGCCATCGCTTCATCGACGGAGTTGTCCACGACCTCGGTAATGAGGTGGTGTAGGCCCGCCGGACCGGTGGAACCGATGTACATTCCGGGACGAACCCGCACTGGCTCGAGTCCCTGAAGAACCGTGATGTCCTTCGCACCGTAATCAGCCGATCCTTTGGTCTTATCGGCCACTAAAGGAGTCCTTTCATTGCGAGATTTAGGGGGCATTTTTTACGCCCGCAACGTCATCAAAATGACTCTTCCATCCTACCCGCTGGGATGTAACTTTTAACCGAAAACAGCGCTCTTAACGCCTGATTCGACGATGTTTTTTGAACTACTTCAGGACGGTTCGCACACTCGTTGGCGCGCCCTTACCAAGCGTCGAAAAACCCCGCAAAATCATCGGGCTCCGCGACACGATTTCTTGCGCGAAAGCCCCTGATGGAACACTCACGATGAGTACGCCGTCCTTAATAAGTTCGACCCGACAGTGCTCGCCGAGCGGCCCGGTCACCACGGTCGGCCACAGGGTTCGTGCCTCATCGATGAGACGTAGATCTACTCGGCGAAGTCGCCCCGCGAGAGTATCCAATAGTTCAGCGAGTTCTACCGGTTCGTCGTCGCGGCGACTCACGACAACACTCGAGAGAGGTCGATCACGGCGGCTGGCGTCAAGGCTTCGGGTACCGGCGACGCGGTGGTGACCAGCGTCTGACCCGCCGGCAACAGGCCGAGGAGGCGATTGCTGCGAAGGGGATCGAGTTCACTAAACACGTCGTCAAGGAGCAGCAGTGGGTCAACGGCTCGTTGTTTCTGGACCAGCTCGTGTCCCGCTAAGCGCAAGGCCAGGGCCAGAGAGCGCTGCTCACCCTGGGAAGCTTGGCGGCGGGCGTCTCGACCTTCGAGTGAGAGTTCAATGTCGTCACGATGCGGGCCAATTGTGGTGTAGCCCCGGAAGCGATCGTCGCTGCTCGCGAGTTCCAGCGCCTCCTTTAAAGGACCCTGCCAGGATGTTTCGTACTTGAGTCCCACCTCGCTCTTGTTATCGGCGAGTTCTTGATAGAAACGCGCCACCACGGGTTCGAGGGCGTCGACGAGTGACAGCCGGTGCTCGAGTAGCACCTCGCTGGCCTCGCAAAACTCACTGGTCCAGAGATCGAGTTCGCCCTGTTGGGTCGGCCCGGGTCGGTTGCCTTCAAGCGATCGGAGCAGTGCGTTTCGTTGACTCAGCACACGATGAAATCGTTCGACGATTTCTCCGGTGAGAGGTTCGACATCGGTCAGGAGGTTGGTGAGAAAGTTTCGTCGGTGTTCCGGGCTTCCTCGCACCACGTCGACTCCTTCGGGCGTGAAGACAGTGAGCGGCAGCGCCTCAGAGAGCTCCGCGCGCGAGCGCGGGCGCTGGCCGTTTACCAGCATGCGCTTGGTGGTGTTTCGAACTCCTTTCGTCAAGGTCAGGTCCACTTGAACCCTTCTCTCGCGCTGAAACATCACGCCGTGAACTTCAGCGGTTGCCTCGCCATTACGAATCATGTCGCTCGCCGCACTCGTTCGAAACGACTGTGCGGTGGCCAGCGCATACACGGCCTCGAGTACCGACGTTTTCCCGGTTCCATTAGGAGAAATGAACACCGTGACCGCATCGGGATCGGGTTCGAAGGAAAACTCGCTAAAGAGTCGAAAGTTCCGGAGCGTGAGTTCGTGGAGACCCACGAGAAACCCGACCGCTACTGGACTCGAACGGGCATGAGGAGGTAGCGAAACCGCTCGTCCTCGACGCCGTGGACCATAGCGGCGCGTACGGAGTCCGACATTTCCAGAACGACTTCGTCGCCGATCACCGCTTCGATGCCATCGATGAGAAAACCCGGGTTGAAGGCGATCGTCATCTCATCGCCGTTGTAGTCAGCGTCGACATTGTCTTCCACGTCGCCGGCGTCGTGACTCTGGGTGCGAATCTCAAGGTTGCGTTCTTTCATGGTAAGACGCACCGATGACGTCGAGTCCTTCGCGAGCAGCTTCGCGCGCTTGAGAGAGGTCAACAACGTGTCTTTGGCGATACGCAACTGATTAGGAAAACTCGCCGGGATGAGCTGTAGTACCGAGGGGTAGTTTCCGTCGATCAGGCGTGAGGCGATGCTCGTACTGCCGACCATGAAACAGATCTCAGCGTCACTAAGCGTCACGCCAATCTCGGCGTCAGCGGGCAGTGTCGCCGCAGCACGCTGGAGCTCTTGGAGAGCTCGGGCGGGAACCAGGAGGTCTTCGCTCTCGCTGATTCCCTTGACGCCCGGCACGTCACGAACCGCGAGGCGATAGGAGTCGGTCGCAAAGAGGCGAAGGGTGCCGTTCTCTGTGGTGAACAGGACGCCCGTCAGCAGCGGCCGGGCGTCGTCGTTCGCAGCAGCCCGAACGACCTGATTGAGGCCTTGGATTAAGTCGTAAGCCGCGATCGAGGTGAGTGGACCACTAACCGGGGGAAGTTTGGGATAGTCGGCTACCGGGAAAGTCCGCAGTGAGAACTTGGCTCGACCGAGCGAGATCTCGACGTTGTCCTCACCACTCGATACCGTCACCGCCCCGGCTTCCAGGGAGCGTACGGCGTCCACGATGAGTCGTGCTGGTACGACCGTTGAGCCATCTTCCAGGCCGATGACGTCTACCGTCGTGCGCGCGGTTATATCGAGGTCGGTGCCCGTCACGACCAACTGGTTGTCCGTCAGCGTCAAAAGGACGCCGGAAGAGGCACCGATTAATCGTGTCGCCGCGACGCGGCTCGCGGCGGTCAACGCTTCGACGAGAATGTCGCGCTCTGATTTGAACCTCATGAGAACTACCTTTCCTTGCTACTGAGGATACGGTGTGGATTTCAATATAAAGATGTCTTAGTAGTAGTAGTGGTGTGTGTAACTGGAACTCGGTAAAACCACCCTGGTGAATCGAGGTTTTGAGGGTTGCTCGCTAAGCACAGTGCTGTGAGTAACTCCCTCAACCCTCAGGGTTCAACCCGTAGATCATGTGCACGAACGAGTGGTTTTCAACCTCTAATCAACAGGCTCACCCCAACGTTGCGCACAAAAGCCACTCAACTTTCTCCCTGAAGACGTCGTTTCAACTGATTAATCTGCGAGAGCATTTCGGGGTTCGAGGTGAGCTGCTCTTTAATCTTCTCCACCCCGCTAATAACGGTGGTGTGGTTTCTTCCGTCGAAAATCCGGGCGATCATCGGGTAGGAGTAGTTGTTCAGGAGGTCGCGGATCAGGTACATCGCTACGTGCCGCGCGTGCACGAGCGGTCGCAACCGCTTCGATCCGCGGACTTCTTCTACCGAGAGACCGTAAAAGTCGGCCACTACGGAGAGAATGGTTTCGGGCTTCAAGATGACCTGCTCTTGACCGAGGTTGGTCAGGTGCGCCTTGGCGAGCTCGAGAGTGATGGGCTCTTGGCGCAGGTTGGCGAACGCTCGCAGCATCGTGATGGAGCCCTCGAGCTCGCGGATGTTGTCACGCACGCGTTGAGCGATCCACTCGGCCACGTCGTCGGGTAGCGCGATGCCTTCGCGCTCGGACTTTGAGCGAAGTATCGCGATACGTGTCTCGAGGTCTGGCTGATCGATCTCGGTGACGAGCCCCTGCAACAGGCGAGAACGAAAGCGCTCCTGTAGTCCCGCGAGGTCGCGCGGGGAACGGTCCGAGGTCAACACGATTTGCTTACCTTCGCCGTGCAGCGCGTTGTAGGTGTGAAAGATCTCTTCGTGAAACGTTTCGCCGCGTGTCTCCATGAACTGAATGTCGTCAATGAGGAGCACGTCGTTCTCTCGGTAGCGTTCGTGCAAAGAGAGTTGCGTGCGAGTTTGGATGGCGCGAATGAAGTCGTTCAGAAAGGTCTCGGTCGAGACGTAGAGCACCTTTCGACCGCGGTAGTTCTCTTGTACGTAGTTTCCGATCGCGTGCAGCAGGTGGGTCTTACCGAGACCCGAATTCCCGTAGATCATCAGGGGGTTATAGGCCCGCCCGGGCGTTTCGGCGACCGACTGGGCGGCGGCGAAGGCCAGGCGATTCGAGGGGCCGGGGACGAAGGAGTCAAAGGTCATCCGGGGGTCGAGTCGGGCCGGTTGATCGACGCTTGACGCGAACGTGACGGTCGGCGCCGTCGCGTCGGGTGTCTCCGTCACCGATTCGTTGAGTGGGGCGTTCGCCGCGTCGGTCACGGTGAGCGAAACCTGTACGGGGCTGCCCACCAACTTCTGCGCCTGTTCGGTGATGAAGGGTAAGTAGCGTTGCTGCACGCGTAGCAGTTGAATTTGATTTGGTGCGGAGATGATGAGTTCGTTGTCGTGGTAATCCACAAGGCGCAGTGTGCTAAGTCCGGCAGCCCACACTGCTTCAGAAGCGTTGCCGCGTAAGGAGTCTCGTAGGGCCGTCCATATTTCTTCACCGCTCTGCACTGTCTTCCTCCACAGATCACTTCTGACATTATCCACAAGCGGTAATCCGACAAAACCCTTGATTCTCTGGCAGGAGGAGACACGTTACACCTAATTTCTCGCTCCCGCCGGAGCCGTGGGGTTCCTGGGGTAAGATTGCACGCTGTGGCGCGCCAGCGACCCCCAGGGGGTAACGCGAAGCGCAGAGCATATTTTGAGAAGAGGTTTTCGTGAAGCGTACTTACCAGCCGAACCAGAGAAAGAGGGCTAAAACGCACGGTTTTCGCGCGCGCATGCGCACCCGTGCTGGTCGAGCCGTCCTTAAAGCCCGTCGCAACAAGGGCCGTCACCAATTGACGGTCTAGTTAGGGTGCCCGGTCGGGTCCGCACCCGCCGGCAGTTCGCGCTTTTCGCGACACCCACGGGACGAGGTCAAAGTGGGCCGCTACGAATCAGCTTCGTGGAGGACTCACTGGACAAGAGCTCCGTGGACGTGGCCTTTGCGATCAGCCGAAAAGTCGGTAACGCGGTCATCCGTAATCGGATTCGTCGGCGACTTAGGGCACTACTGGACGACCTCAACCCTCAACCAAAACCTGGTACGTACCTGATCAGGTGTGGTTTTGAGACAGGAAACCTCTCATATGACGAACTTCACCAGCATCTCCGAAAAGCTCTTGATCGAGCCAACCACTAGCTCGCGGCCCACCCGGGCTCTTCGCGCCTTGGTCGGCGGCTACCAGCGATTCTTCGTGGGGCGCCTCTCGCCGTGTCGCTTCTATCCGTCGTGTTCGAACTACGCGCTCGAAGCGCTCGAAGTGCACGGGGCGATTCGCGGCTCGTGGCTGGCCCTTCGTCGACTCCTGCGCTGTCGCCCCTTCGGGCCACACGGCATCGATCTCGTCCCGGAGTCAAAGAAAGCTAGGAGCTCCCAGTCATGCACTCAATAAGCCACTTCGTTGGCGGGGTTTTCCAGCCTATCTTTCACCTCATTGGTTGGATGCTGGCCTTTCTCTACGGTCTAATTCCGAACTACGCGATCGCCATCACACTGCTCACGATCATCATCATGGGCATCCTCACGCCCTTCACCGTGAAGAGCACGCGTTCGATGATCGCGATGCAGAAGCTTCAACCTGAAATTAAGAAGTTGCAGTTGAAGTACAAGGGCCCAGAGAACCGTCAAGCCCTGAACGAAGAGATGATGAAGCTCTACAAAGAGGAGGGCGTCAATCCAATTGGCGGATGTCTTCCCATGCTGATCCAGATGCCGTTCCTCTTCATCCTCTACAGCACAATCAAGGGTTTAGCCTTTACGACGACGAATAAAGCAGGCGTCGTCACCTCTCATCCGCGCTACATCCCGCACTCCTCAAAGATGTACATCAATCTGGTCCACTCTCTGGGTCACATCAACGTGTGGGGCATGGACTTGAGCCTTCGACCCTTCCCGATCAGCATCCACGGCGGGTGGGTCGGCTCACTTCCCTTCTTCGGTTTTGCGGCGGTGGCGGTGGGCTTGCAGTACCTCCAGATGGCGCAGATGAACAACCTGACTCGCAAGCGCGGCCAACCGCTCCAGAGCCAGCAGCTCATGATGCAGCGGGTCCTGCCGATTATTTTCGCATACTTTTACATGATCATCCCGGCCGCCGTGGTTTTGTACATGATTATTTCGACAGGGATTCGTATAATTACTCAGGACATCATGTTCCGTACGGGCGTATCGAATCCGAATAAGGGCGCGACGGCTCTGCCGGCCGTGACCGAAATAGAAGGCGTCAGCGAGGTCGTTGAACGGCCGAGCGACAAACCCGATACGCCCAAACCCGCACCGAAGTCCCCGCCCAAGTCGCCACCAAAGCCGAGCACGAACAACCGATCGAAGAATCAACCCAAGCCGACACCGAGACCGCAAAGCCAGGCTCGGTCGAAATCCAAGCGTAAGAGAAAGGCACGTTAACCCATGGAATGGGTAGAAACTACTGGTAAGACCGTCGACGAAGCCATGGACCGCGCGTTGGCGCACCTGGGCGTACATCGAGACGACGCGGAGGTTGAGGTGCTCGAAGAACCCAAGGCGGGTCTCTTCGGCCGGGTTCGAGGCGAAGCTCGCGTGAGGGCGCGAGTGCGACCGAGCGGTCCGCGTCCCAAGCGTTCACGGCGTTCAGGCGAGCGAAACGATCGACCGCGGACCAACGGGGCTCGTAGCGAACGGCCACGAACTGAGCGAAAGCCCGAAACCGAAGGTCGCCGCGAAAAGGATAAGGGGACGCCCCGCAGCGCGGCGCCAAAAGTCGAGAAATCGAAGAAGGGTCCAATGAAGGAGGACAGTATGGCGGAGGGAATATCGCTCGCCGAACAAGGGGCTATCGCGAAGGAGTTCCTGGTGGGACTCTTGGCGTCGATGGACATCAAGGCCGAAATCTCAGTCAAGGAGTTGGATGAGGAGACGGTCGAGCTTTCAGTGAACGCCGATCCGCCTACCGAACTCGGGGTATTGGTTGGGCCACGGGGCACCACGCTGCAGGCTCTTCAGGAAGTCACGCGAACGGTGGTGCAGTCCAAGAGCCCGAGTCGAACCGATCGGATTCTGGTGGACGTGGCGCAATACCGGGAGCGAAGAGTGGCGGCCCTGGGTCGTTTCGCGCGCCAGGTGGCAGAAGAAGTGGTTGAGACCGGCGAAGAGCGAGCACTGGAGCCAATGTCCGCAGCAGACCGCAAGGCGGTGCACGACGCGCTGTCGGAGCAACCGGGTGTTGCTACGCGTTCCGAAGGCGAGGACCCTCGACGTTTCGTGGTGGTTTCTCCGGCATAATTACACCGTGCACAGTGAATGGTTGACCCGCGCCCTCGAGGAATCGAGGGCGCGGGGGTTTTTGGGCCCACAACCTATAGAGCCCCAAATCGTTCACGCAGAGGGATTCGCACAGTGCTGGGAGGCTCTTCGAAACGCTCCCCCGGCGGAGTTGCTCGATTTGGGCAGCGGCGGGGGACTTCCCGGACTGGTTCTCCTAGAACGATGGCAGTGCCACGCCGTCTTCCTCGATTCCATGGTGAAGAGGAGTAATTTCCTGCGTGAAGCTCTTTTATGGCCGGATGCGCCACCGTCGGCGGAGGTGGTAACAGCCAGGGCTGAAGAAGCCGCCCGATGGCCTGAATTTGACGGCGTATTCGATCTCGTCACCGCCCGATCATTCGGTCCCCCCTCAGTTACAGCCGAGTGCGCGGTGCGATTCATGAAAGTTGGGGGAGTCCTGGTCGTCTCAGAACCGCCCAGTGAGCGCACAGAAGAGCGCTGGAGCATAAAAGGACTCGATCTTCTGGGCCTTAGGGCGCAAGGTCGGTCGCGTTACGGCGCCGGTTATGAGGTTCTCGTCAAGGAACGATCCACGGGCAGGGAGTATCCCAGATCAGTCGGAACGCCAAAGAAGAAGCCCCTCTTTTGATGTTTCACGTGAAACAATCGAGGACTTAGGGCCGAACGCTCCAGGGCGGGTGACGTAAACCACGGGGAATGTTTCACGTGAAACATAGGGACTTCTCTCAACCGTTCACAACCGGCCGAATCACATCAAACGCCGTTTATTCCAACCTTTTGTGGAGCAGAAGTTTCACGTGAAACATCGTCTCTCGATCCTCAGGTAATGTTTCACGTGAAACATTGGTACTTGACGAAACGCCGAAAAGCGAGTTGAATGGCAGCCAGTGGTTCGACGGAGTGTCGGCAAATATCTACGGTCGGAAAGAGGCTCATGGCGGACGCCAGCGCAACGAGGACTTTTGCTGTAGCTAATCAAAAAGGGGGCGTTGGCAAGACCACGACGACGATTTCCCTGGGCGCAGCGCTGGCTGAGCGAGGAAAACGGGTCCTCGTCGTAGATTTAGATCCCCAAGGTAACGCCACCACGGGCTTGGGAGTTGATGGAAGGCAGTTCGAGCGGTCGGTTTATGACGTGCTTCTAAACGATGTCCCGATGGTGGATATCGTCGAGCCAACGGGGTTTAACAACCTTTTTGTGGCTCCGGCGACCCTAGATTTGGCGGGCGTCGAACAGGAATTGACCTCGGTAATCTCGCGCGAATTACGCCTCAAAAGGGCCTTGACTTCGGTAGAAGGGGAGTTTGACTACATTTTCATCGACTGTCCCCCGTCGCTTGGTCTCATCACGATCAACGCTTTTGCCGCCGGTACAGAGATCATGGTGCCCGTCCAGACTGAGTTTTATGCATTGGAGGGCCTCACCCAGCTTCAACGGATTGTCGACCTGGTCCAGAAAAACCTGAATCCCACGCTCAAAATCACCAAGGTCGTGCTCACGATGTATGACTCGAGAAACACGCTCTCCGTCGACGTCGCAAAGGAAGTGAAGAAGCACTTCGAAGAAGAGCTCTGCGAGACCGTCATTCCGCGCACCGTTCGGCTGGCCGAAGCCCCTTCGTTTGGCCAGCCCATCACCGTGTTCGATCCAACGTCCAAGGGCGCCATAGCGTACCGAGCGCTAGCAGAGGAGATCATCAATGGCTAGAAAACCAGGTTTAGGTAAAGGGCTCGGGGCCCTAATCCCTGAGAACACATCAACATCGACCGAGAGTCCCGTCGAGACTCCACCTTCAAGTCCCCTTCGGATGGTTCCGGTGGACGCCATTCGCCCCAATCAGTTTCAACCCAGAAAAACCTTCAATGCCGACAGCTTGAAGACTCTGGCCGCGTCACTCCAGGAACTTGGAGTCCTCCAGCCCATTATCGTGAGGCCCGTCGAGGGGGAGCCTGACAAATACGAGTTGATTGCCGGCGAACGACGCTGGCGAGCGGCCGGTATCGCCGGTCTCGAAGTTGTACCGGTTCTCCTGCAAGACGACGTGAATGATCGCCTTTCGTTGGAACAGGCGGTGGTGGAGAATCTCCATCGAGTTGACCTCCACGCTTTAGAAGAGGCGGCCGCGTACCAGCAGTTAGTTGACGAGTTTGACCTGACTCACGATCAAGTTGCACAGCGTGTGGGCAAGAGTCGGGCTTATGTTACGAATACGTTACGACTGCTCCAGTTGGGCGATGCGGCCCAGAGTGCGTTGGCGTCGGGCCAGATTACAGCCGGTCACGGGAGAGCGCTCCTGGCCGTCAGCGACCCTAACGCTCAAGCCACGCTAGTAGCTCGAGTCATCAAGAATGAGTTCTCCGTACGCGCGACGGAGGAGGCCGTCAAGCTCCATCTTGAGCCCAAGCCCATTCATCCGCCGGAAGCGGCAGCGAAAGCGCCCGACACTGCACCTCGACTCCGTCCGGTCCCCGATGCCAGCGTGGCGGAACTGGAAGAACTCCTCGAGAGTTACCTGAACACCCGGGTGCACGTCGACCTCAAGGGGCGCAATGGCCGTATAATCATTGACTTTGCCGACTTAGATGACCTCGAAAGGCTCTACAGCGCTATCGCAAAGCCGAAGTGACCTTCAACCTTAAACTTAACCCTCTCGTTGAAGTTTTCCCCAAGTTGTGGATGAAGTTGTGGGTTACTTCGATTTTGGCTTAAATTACTGGTATTTACCTTCCAAATAACCAATCTTGGGAGGCTATTTTTACTCGGATCTGTGGATAACCTGCTCCACAATACCTTCAAAAGCAGTGATTGCTTGGTGAAGTACCTGTTCAGAGATATTGCCGTGCTCAATGTGGATGGTCGTCATCTTGGTTTCACGCAGTATTGGTAGCGCCATGCCGGTGACTTCAACGCGGGGAACGTCGGGTAGACGGGCCAAGTACGACGCAAGTGAACTCGCCAAGAGTTCACCACGGTGCGAATGGGAGCGATAACTCGCCCAGTAGTGCAAGTGAATGCCCTCGACGTGCTCGAGGGTTTGAAATGAGAGGACGAGGGCGACGTCATGGGTGTTGGCGGCGTGCGCCGCCACCTCTTGGGTGGTGTCGGTCAATGTGTGCACGAGACTGGAATTTTCAAAATACCTGGTCAGACCGCGAACGAGTAGACCGTCGCCGCAAAGCAACACGGACCCTCCCGTCACGGGATCGAATCCTGCGAGGTCGCGGGCGTCGGTGACGAGGCTGCGCGTACCGTTCGTTGCCCGCACCCGTTGAATGGCCTGCAACGTCTCCTTGTTCATCGTGCCGCTTGCCTCGAGTGCGCAGTTACGCTGGAACTCACTGAGTGCGGCGGCGGTCAACGAGCCGAAGATGCCATCGATCCGTCCGGGGTTGAAGCCCAGTTGGGCCAGACGAACCTGTAGTTCGGCGACATCGTCGCCGCGCAGGTTGGGACGAGTGTGATAGAGCAGACGCTGGCCTAGGAGCCAGCGGGCTTCGGCCAGACGCTCCCACGTCGTAGCGTCGACGATCCCGGTGAGGGGGAGTCCGCGCGAGCGTTGAAAGGCCTGGACGTAAGCGAGTGTTTCGCTGTCGAACACGTCATCGTGTTCACTCGAGGGGCTTACGGCGAGCGCCGCTAAACGTTCGTTCAGTTCGCGTACACGTGGGCCCGTGTCGCCTAGGCGCAGGGGTTCGAATCTCAGGCGAACTACAGGTTCGAGGTGATCTCTTGCAAGAGCGCACCCTTGGGCTTCGCGCCCACGAGGCGGGCGATTACTTCGCCGTCCTTAAAGAGCAACAGCGTGGGAATGCTCATGACCGAGAATTTGGTAGCGGTGGCGATGTTCTCGTCGACATCCAACTTGCCAATGGCGAACTTGTCCGACTGTTCGAGCGCGAACTCTTCGAGGATGGGCGCGATCATCTTGCACGGACCGCACCATTCGGCCCAAAAATCAACGAGAATAGGCTTTTCTGACCCACCGATGACTTCGTCAAAGGTTGCGTCGGTCAGCTTGGTGATGTTCTCGCTCATAACTACCTCCTAGGACGCCCAACGGCGCTCAAACACCTTAGCGACTGGGCTCTACATTCCCTGCGCTTCAAGCCATCGCTCGGCGTCGATCGCGGCAATGCAACCCGAACCTGCGGAGGTCACGGCTTGACGATACACATCGTCTTGGACGTCGCCGGCGGCGAAGAGGCCATCAATGTTGGTGTACGAACCGGGACCCGTTCGCACGTAGCCCTGATCGTGCAGGTCGACCTGTCCCGTCACCAGCGTGGTGTTGGGAACATGTCCGATGGCGACAAAGACACCGGTCACCAGTTGCACGCGCTCTTCCCCGGTGATGGTGTCGCGAACCTTGAGGCCCATCACTTTGTCGTCGCCGAAGACCTCGGTCACTTGGGTGTTCCACTCGAAACGAATCTTCTCGTGCGCAAAGGCGCGCCCTTGCATGATCTTTGACGCTCGTAGTGAGTCGCGTCGATGAATCACCGTGACGGTTTTGGCGAAGCGCGTAAGAAACAACGCCTCTTCGAGCGCGGAGTCGCCGCCGCCGATCACGGCAATGTCCTGTCCGCGGAAGAAGAAGCCGTCGCACGTAGCGCAGGTAGAGAGGCCGTGGCTTAAGTACTTCTCTTCGCCCGGCACGTTGAGCATGAGAGAACTCGCGCCGGTAGCCAAGATGACCGCGTCGGCCGTGATGCTCGGCTCTACGTCGCCGCTCAGCCACGCATGAAAAGGTCGCTCTGTCGTATCGAGCTTCCGCACCTTCTCGATGCGAAGGTCCGCGCCGAAGCGCATGGCCTGTTCGCGCATCTTCATCATGAGGTCCGGTCCGCTGATGGCTTCGGGAAAGCCCGGATAGTTCTCAACGTCGGTGGTGAGCATGAGCTGACCGCCGGGCTGGTCGGACGTAGAGGAGGGCTCACCTTCGATGACAATGGGGCTCAACTGGGCGCGCGCAGCGTAGATCGCCGCGGTGAGCCCGGCCGGACCCGAGCCAATTATGAGGACTCGAGTGTGCTCGGTCATTACTTCCTTAAATTAAGGGGGCGGCGGCGACGCCAAATGATGAGACCGGCGATGAACGACGCTGCGCCCACCACGAGATAACTGAGCCACACGTGGCCGTTGAACGCGTACACGTCCAACAACCGAATGAAGCCAATCACCAGTACCACCACAAAGACCACCGCGACCAGGACGATTATCAATCCGTACGCCGCCACTCGGGCAGCCAGAATAATGGGACGCAGCACGCGGTCGTGCACGATGTCGAGCAGGTGGTCGACGAAGGCCAACAGCTTGTCGACGAGGTCAGGCTCGCGCGGTTCGCTGGCGTCAGTCACAGTAGCAACTTAGTGGAGAGTGCCCCTCAGGCTTCGATCCAGGTAAGACCGATAATGCCCGGGCCGCCGTGCGTGCCCACGACCGGGCCGATGTCGGTAACGATGATTGGGAACTCAACCGGAACGTCTTTTACGAGCGACTGGAGTGTCGCCACGTCGGCGTCACTGCACGCCCCATGAATCAGGGCTAATCGCCGTAGTGGGGCGTGTGACGAGGCGACCTTCGCCACGGCGGCGAGTGCCTTGGCACGTGTGCGCTGGCGACCTGCCTCGGCGACGACTCCATCCTTAAGTTCTACGAGGGGCTTTATGGAGAGCACCTGGCCAATAAGGGCCTTCGCTCCGCCGACGCGACCTCCCTTGATGAGGTGCTCGAGCGTGTCGAGGGCGGCGACCACGCCCGACTTTGCCATTAAAGCTGTCGCGCGCGACTCGAGCTCATCGAGGTTGGCGCCGGTGGCGGCGAGTTCGGCCACGTCGATCACGATGAGACCCTGACCCATGGAGACACTCAACGTGTCGACCACGCGCACTTCGATGAAGTCTTTTACTGCTTCGGCGGCGAGCGCGGCCGCTTGGTTACTGGCCGAGAGCATCGACGAGAGAGTGAGCACGAGCACGCCGTCGTAACCGTCGCTCTTCGCGCGCTCGTACGCCGCTTGGAAGGCGCCGGCCGAGGGCGCCGCCGTCTCGGGCAAGGTCTTGGAGATCTTGCACTTGGCCCAGAAGGCGTCCGGGGTGAGATCGACGCGGTCGGTGAACTCCTCGTCGCCGAATCGAATGGTGAGAGAGACAACGTCAATGTTCAGACGTCGAGCGAACTCCTCAGGGAGATCGCTCGCGCTGTCGGTGACTATTCGAATTCGGGCCATGGCTCCCCCTAGAACTGATCAAGCCTTGCAGATTTCGAAAAGGACCGTCGCACGTGGCGACGCAGCAGCACGACCACCACGCCATAGACCAACACCCCGACCACGAACGCGCCAGCGAAGCGCGATACGAGTCCAGGACCACGCGTCCACGATGGGCCGGCGTAGACCGCAGCCATGACGATCGTCGCAACGAGCGAAGCCGAGAGACTACGACGAACGTGCACACTCCACACGCCGGTGATGATGTTGACACGATGGCGCGCCAGCACAAGCAGCGCGGCGACCGCGGCGACGGTGTAGCCAATAGAGACGCTCGCGGTGAGACCCGCAATGGAGTGGCGCCCGAGCACGATGCAGAGCGCGATGGTGAGCGCGTTGTCCAAGACGTAGAGAAGAAAGACTTCTCGCGCGCGCTGCATCGCTTGGAGTCCGCGCACGGCGAGCTGAAAGATAGTGAAACCCGGCAGTCCGGCCGCCAAGACCGCGAGCACCGTTCCGACGGCGAGCTTGTGCGAGCCGTTTAAGTGATGCAACAAGATCGCCACGATTGGCTGGGCGAGGACAATCAACACCAGCGTGCAGGGGATGATGACGACGAGTGACTGGCGTAGTCCGAAGCGCAACCGTTCGCTGAGTCCTTCAAAGTCTTCGTCGGTGGCGAGTCCGGCGAGCTGGGGCGTCAGTGCCCCGAGCACCGAGACGACCACGACCGCGTAGGGCATCTGCATGAACGACCAGCCGTAGGTGTACGCGCTGACCGGTCCGTTGCCACCGAGGCCGAAGGCGTAGGCGAGCACGACGTACAGAGAGAGTTGATTGGCGAGCACGACGCCCAAGGTCCAACTGCCCAGACGTCCGACGGTCTTGACGGCGGGGTCTCGAATGTCGAATCGAAAGCTAAGTCGCCAGAGCTCACTTCGCAGCAGCGACGGCACCAAGCAGAGGAACTGCACCGCCACGCCGGCCGTGGTGCCGAGCCCCAACCAGAGCAAGTCGCGCGAGCCATTCAGTGCTCCGAGCACGGGGTTGGGGTCGACGAGGTGAAACCACACCAACACGGCGACGCACACCACGTTGTTGGCGACCGGCACCCAGGTGGCGATGCCAAATCGTCGGCGAATATTGAGCAGCGCGGTGGCAATGCCGATGATGCCGTAGAAGAAGATCTGCGGCACGAAGAAGCGCAGCAGGTCGGTCGCCACCAGACGCTGTTGCACCACGACGAGGCGTTGTTGCGCGATCGCGGCGACAGAGTGCGTCGAGGAGGTGCGCTGTAAGAAGGTGAAGCCGTCGATGATGTAGGGCGCGAGGAACCACGAGGCGACCGACGCCGCCGCCAGAACGATCACGGCACCCGTAACGATGTTCGAAATGGACTTCCACGCGCGCCGCTCGCCATCCAGCGCCAGTCGTTCGACGAAGACCGGAATGAAGGTGGCCGTCGCGATGCCACCTAAAACCAGATCGAAGAGCATGTTGGGAATGGTGTTCGCCAGGTTGAAGGCGTCGGCGATCGGCGTGAAGCCGAGCACCCAGGCGAGAACGAGCACGCGAAAGAGTCCGGTGACGCGCGAGACGAGCGTGCCACTCGCCATGGAGACGACCCGCGAGGAGTGACTCGACGCGATACTCATCGGGCGTGGCGGCCCTTCGAGCGGCGTCGACTGGTACGCCACCACCAGAGCGCGAGTACGAACAGTGAAGCGAACGTTAAGAGGTAGCCGACCACGGAGGTGCCCGCGATGCGCACCTGAATGGCTGTGCGAGCCAGCACGACCTGGTCGTTCGGTGTCGTCAAAATGACCTGCAACGTCAGCGAGCTGCCGTGAGGGTTCGCCGTAGGAACGCGGATCGACGTCGTGGGAGAACTCATCGTGACCGCGACGGCACTGCCTTTGGGAAAGGATATGCCGTTGGTCACGAGGTGCAACACCGAGTCAACGGTGTAGGGCGCGTGCGAAATGATCGTGATGGGCAATGAGGTGCCGGTTCCGGCCAAGGTGATGGCGCCGGCGTTAATCGAAAACTTCTTGAGCTGAGCGTTGAGCAGATCTTGGGTGTCGTCGATGGCGTTCTGTCGCTGCGTCGCGTCGCCCACGAATTCGGCTCGCGCGACGTCGACGCGTAGTTCAGTCCCGATGACGCTCGATTTGACTCCTTGGTCATACGACGTGACGGCGCTGATCAAACTAAGAAGCGTTGACACGTTGCGCGATGACCACCGCGACGTCGTCGTCGTGGCTTCGAGTGAGCGGTCGACCGGTGAACCATTGGATCCAATCAGTGACGAGTTAAAGAGCGGCGTCAGAGGAGCGAGGTTGCTGAAGGGATCGCCCGAGAGACCAGTAAACAGGTCGGCGAGAAAAGTGCTCGACGACGAGTTGACTGATGCTTCGATGACTACCTCGCGCGTCGAGGGCGCGTTTGGTGCCTCGAAGTGTAAGAAGGCGAGCGAACCGATCATCAGGGCGGCCCGTCGACCCGGCTCAATCGACGTGTCATTGACGAGCGACGAGAGTGGGTTGTCCACGTTGAGCGCGATCAGAGAACCCGCACCCACCACGTGAAATGGTGCTCCCCAGGTGAGGGTGTCGGAAGGGGCCACGGTGAGGTCGCTTTCGGGAACGACCACGTCCCCTATGCCGAGGCGAGCGAGCGCAAACAGTCCGGCCGGGGACTGCGATCCACTCAAGAGGACGGGATCGTCGACGTAACGTCCCGTCAGCGCGGTCAAGAGTTGCTGCGAGAGGGTCAGCTGCTCGCCGATCTGCGTGGTGAGGTGATGCGCGGCGAGACCCGCGAAGTCAATTGAACTGGGTGGAGCGTCGATCGCTCGATGCAAGGGACTGGCCAGTGCTTTGTCGAGTTCGCTCACCCACGCGGGTTCGATGGCCCGATCGAGCTCAATGTCACCCAACGTCTCATAGTCCGCACCGAGCGTGAGCGGCGACGACGTGAAACGCGCAATCGTGCCGAGCACAGCGAGCGATCGTTTGGCATGGTGAAGGGCCTTTGGCGTCAGCGTCTCGACGAGCGCGACCTGAAGTGGGTGAAGAACGCTCGTGGTTTGAATGGCCAGTAACGACCATTTTGTGGTGGTGACACCGCCCAAGTTCACGCGGTAGCGAAGAGGGTAGACCCCGGCGCAGGAGGTCGTACAGATGAGACGAACACTCGCGGTCACGCCGTCACAGGTCCGAGGAGATGACTTCAGTCTCCGCGTGTGGACCGTGACGCTAAAACTTGCTTGACCCGATTTGACGCAGTTGAGCGCGAAGGGGCCGGTCGTCGACATCGCTTTCGTGGCGGCCCCCGCGCCGGCGACGACTGATTCGAGGGCCCCCTGGGTGATCAGTGCGGGATAGATCGTCACGCTCGCGAGAGCGTGCCTGACGCTGGCACCGAGTTCTACGGTGGTCGAGAAACGAGTCGTCCCTTGCGCTGACAGAGTGGCCACGGCTTGTTGATGAACGACCTCGAAGGGGACGGTCGTGTCAGCCCGCGCGGCCAAAGGCCACGTCACCGTTGCGAGGCTGAGGAGTACGACGCTGAGCGCCCGCCACCAGGTCGTAAATCGGTGGGACATGCAGTAACAGGCTACCTTCGTGAGGCCGTATCTCAGTATCCCAGTACCCTTCATTCGCAGTGACTTCCTTTACCGACGCCCACGATCGACTCAACGAACTCGCTTCGCTGTCGCGCCCGCTTACCGACGCGTTCGCGCACGCGGGCTTCTCGCTCTACGCCGTGGGCGGCTCGGTTCGCGACGCGCTGCTCGGCGATCAACGCCGCGACGACTTCGAAATTGACTTCACCACCGACGCTCGCCCCGACGACATTGAAGCCCTGTTAAAACCACTCTGTAGCGCCACCTGGCAACAGGGCCGGGCCTTTGGCACCATCGGCGGCACGCTTCGAGAAAGCGGCATCAAGGTCGAAGTCACCACGTATCGCTCGGAAACCTACGTCGATCACTCGCGAAAGCCGTCGGTGGAGTGGGGCGACTCGCTGGAGGCGGATCTCTCGCGGCGCGACTTTACGATCAACGCCTTGGCCCTCGATGTGATCGCGCTCAACGCCGAGACGCCCGACGTGCAGACGCTCTTTGACTTTTACAACGGATTCGGCGACCTTCACGACCGGGTTCTGCGAACACCGATCGACCCCGAGATTCTCTTTAGCGACGATCCGCTGCGCATGCTGCGCGCCGCGAGGTTCGCCTCCCGCTACCACATGAGCATCGACCCGGCGATCGAAGTGGCCGCGACGAAGCTGGCAGAGAAGCTGACCAAGGTGTCGCCGGAGCGAATTCGCGGCGAGCTTGATCTCCTGCTTATGACCGAGCAACCCTCGATCGGTCTCGACTTCATCGTGCGAACGGGGCTGGCTGAGTACTTTCTGCCAGAACTGCCCAAGCTGCAGCTCGAACAAGATCCCGTCCATCAGCACAAGGACGTGCTCAAGCACACTTTCGCCGTGGTCGACAAGACCTCTCCTTCTTTGGTACTTCGACTGGCGGCGCTCTTTCACGACGTGGGCAAACCAGCCACGCGTGACATCAGCGACGAAGGAGTGACCTTTCGTTTCCACGACGTCGTGGGCGCCAAGATGACCCGCAAACGTATGACGGCGCTGAAGTACTCTCAGGAGATCATCGACGAAGTCTCCGCGCTCGTCGAACTCCATCTGCGATTTCACACGTACAAACTGGGCTGGAGTGACAGGGCGGTGCGGCGCTACGTGCGTGACGCCGGCTCGCTCTTAGACGAACTCAATGAGCTCACGCGCTCGGACTGCACGACGCGCAACGCCAGAAAAGCCGCCGACCTGGCGGAGCGTATGGATGAACTCGAGGAGCGCATCGCAATACTGCGCGAGCAAGAGGACCTCAGTCGCCTGCGCCCGGCGCTCGACGGCGTGGCTGTCATGGAGATCCTCGGGATCAAGCCGGGGCGAGCCGTCGGTCAGGCGCTGGACTTTCTGATGGAGATTCGACTCGACGAGGGCGAGATCAGTCCCGAGGATGCTGCCGCGCGACTGCGCGTCTGGTGGGTTCAACAGGCGCACTAAGCGAAACCAAAAGAGAAGCGCTATCGGGGCGTTGCCTTGGCAGAACGGGCTCGGAGTGTGATCACTGATTTCGAGTCCGTTCGTTGACATCTCGATCGCCACTTTTGTGTGGCCTATGATCAGGAGTTTTCAGTATTTAGTGAAAAGTCCTGATAGAAGCGCAGAAGTAGGAGGATTGTCCAATGTTGACAAAGACGGAGATCGTATGGCGCCACTTGCTCGTGGAAGCCATCGAACACGAGAACCGAAGAAGTTCAATCACGGAGCTCTCGAAGGTCCTCGGCCTGGGACCATCGACGATACATCACGCCCTCGCGACTCCGCGTTCGATTGGAGCGGTTGGATCCCTGAGCAGCGGACTGGTCACTCTCGACCCGATGCGACTCTTGCTCCATTGGGCGGGAACCCGGAACATGACCCGCGATCACCCGATCGAGGTCCACACTGGTCTCTCCGTCCTCGAGATTCAGCATCGCCTGCCGCCCGACGCGATCGTGACCGGCACAGCGGCGTACGCGCGCCGTTATCGCAACGATGTCGCCGATTACACGACCGTATATTGCTACCTCCCGAATCCCCAGGCCCTACTGAGATCAGTGCCGAACAGAGCCGGAGAACCCGACCTGGTTATCTTGGAGCCCGACCCATTTCTGCGACGCTATGGAGAAATCGCCTGCATTCCACAGACCTACGTTGATCTCTTCGTCACGGCCGGGTGGCAGGCCCAGCGGTTCTTGCACCGGATGACTGAGCGTCTTGATGTCGCAGCGGCAGTCTGAGCACTACGCCGCTGAGGACACCGAGCGGTCGTGGGACATCTACGTGGAGATCCACGAGGTCTATCCAGATGCCATCGTCATCGGCGGTTGGGGGTCGTGGCTACACAACAAAGCCGCCAAAAGCCATGACATCGACGTCATCGTCAGTCCTCAAGACCTGAGTGCGATGCGCGAGACGCTAGAGCTGACCGAGTCGCACCACCTCGGATCGCCGGAATGGCGTGGCACGTACGACAGCATCCACCTCGATGTTTACGTCTGCTATCAGTCCCGCCTCGGACAAATCCTGAAACTGCCTGTCGAACATCTCGTGGAGCATCGCCAAGAAATCGACGGATACCCGACCCTCAATAAGGAGGCTCTACTGGTTGCCAAGGCAGCCGCTCGTCTCGACCGAAGAGACACCCAACCGGGCCAGAAGGATGCGGAGGACATGTTGATCATGCTTCTCAAGGCAGATCGGCCCTGGGATTTCGAGTTGGTTCTGCGGGTCGCTGAGTGCTCAAAGAGTGTGAATCCTGCGGGTCCCGATCTGGTCTTTCGGGCCGTCGAAGGGCTGAATGAAATGGCCAGCGGCCGAGCTGTCCGTAGACAACTCGCCGCGGTAGTCAATGAGATGCGATCTGTATTTGAGAGGGTTACCTAAGGTCGTCAGCGGCGACGCACCTCTGAAGCGCGAAGGGTCCTCTTCTACCGACCGGTCGAACAGCCGTCGCGCACGGTCGCCCGATTGTCCGAAGCGAATAGGACGACATGGGCAGCGCGGCCATTAGTGCGTGAACGCCTGCACGCTCAACCTGCGCACGATGGCGAAACGTGAAGCTACTTGCAGTGTCCTAGGGCCAGACGGGGTTGTCGCCGCCCGCAGCGAAGGCCTCAATGAGGTCGTGCGCTTCGTCGTCGTGGTACTGGACCGGCGGGGACTTCATGAAGTAGGCCGAGGGTCCGAGCAACGGACCGCCGATACCGCGGTCAAGAGCGATCTTGGCGCAGCGCACCGCGTCGATGATGACCCCGGCGGAGTTGGGCGAGTCCCAGACTTCCAGTTTGAGCTCGATGTTGAGCGGCGCGTCACCGAAGTTACGGCCTTCCATGCGAATGTACGCCCACTTACGGTCTTTCAGCCACGGCACGTGATCGCTCGGGCCGATGTGGACGTCGTCGGGATCCATGTCATTCAGCTCCAACTGCGACGTGACCGCCTGGGTCTTGGAGACCTTCTTTGACTCGAGACGCTCGCGATCCAGCATGTTCTTAAAGTCCATGTTGCCGCCCACGTTGAGCTGATAGGTGTGATCCAGGGTGAGTCCGCGGTCCTCGAAGAGCCGCGTGAGCACACGGTGCACGATTGTGGCGCCAACCTGGCTCTTGATGTCGTCACCGATAATGGGCACGCCGGCGTCGGCGAACTTCTTGGCCCACACCGGGTCTGAAGCGATAAAGACGGGAATGGCGTTTACGAAGGCGACGCCGGCGTCGAGTGCGGCCTGCGCGTAGTAGCGCTGGGCGTCTTCGGAGCCGACGGGCAGGTACGAGACGAGCACATCGGCCTCGGCCGCTCGCAACGCCTGGGCCACGTCGATCGGCTCGAGCGGTGACTCTTCGATGGCCTCGCGGTAGTACTTGTTCAAACCGTCGAGGGTGGGTCCACGCATCACGGCCACGCCGAGGGAGGGTACGTCGGCGAATTTGAGGGTGTTGTTCTGCCCGCCTTCAATGGCTTTGGCGAGGTCGTTGCCGACCTTGGAGGCGTCGACGTCGAAGGCCGCGACGAACTCGAGGTCGCTGACGTGATAGTCGCCGAGCATGACGTGCATGAGGCCGGGTACGTGATCGCCGTCTTTGGCGTCACGGTAATACGTGACGCCCTGAATGAGTGAGCTGGCGCAGTTTCCGACGCCCGCTATGGCTACGCGAATCTTCTTCACGAATTTCCTTTCCTACTTCGCTTCATTCGCGAAGGCTTGCTGATTGCTACGTTCGGTGGACAACAGGTCGTCGATCCACACGAGATCCAATTCGACGCCCCGGGCCGCATGTTCCATCACGCCGCGGGCGTAGTCGTCGAGCTCTTCGTTGCGCGAGCCGGCCCGAACTTCGGCTAGTCGCTCTTCTAAGTCGCTGCGGCGGCGCTCTAAGAGCCGCACGCGAAGGTTCGGCGTGAGGTACTTGGCGAGGGCCATGCGCAGTGAGAAGTTTTTGCTGTCATCTAGGGTGGCGGGGTCACCGAGCAGCGCGACGAACTCCTGGCGCCCGCGTTCGGTGATCCGATAGACCTTGCGGCCGCGACGTCCGAGACCGGAGGTTGCGCGCAGAGAGCGCAGCGACGCTCGTTCGCCGGAGAGCGATCCAGTCGACAGCGCGCTCGATCGAGGCGAGACTGGGGCCACGGCTTCGACGAAACCGTAGCGTTCGAGACGTGCGAGTGCGGGGTAGATCGATCCAAAGGACACGTTGGCCCACACGCCGAGACGATCACGTAGCCGGGTCCGAATCTCATAGCCGTGGTGATCTCGGTCCATGAGCAGGCCCAGAATGGCGATGTCCAACACGCGAACAAGCATATCACATCGATATATCGAACGAGACGGTCCCTGCTACTTCAGTGAAATTAAGGGCTGTAGAGTCACCCGTAATGGATAAGCGATTTCGTACGAGCACCGCAGACGGAGCGGTGGTTGAGTTCGGTCTCGTTCGCCACGCGCTCCTCGCGAAGCTCGCCGCCGGACAACTTCGCTACGAGGATGTCTGTGACGCTCACCCGGAGCTCTTGCGCGCGGCGCGCAACATCGGACGAAAGACCGGTGAGACCTGTCCGGTCTGTGCCGACGCGGAACTAGTTGAAGTCACCTACGTCTTTGGCGCGCGACTTCCCTCGGGAGGAACGTGTCCTTCATCGCGCGCGGAACTGTTGAAGCTCGAGCGACGAGAAGAGCCCGTGCAGTGCTACGCAGTCGAAGTCTGTATCGCGTGTTCGTTTCACCACCTGGTGCGCAAATGGATCGCCGGAGGGAGTCGCGGTCGTCGCGTCAGCGCGTCCTTCGTCAAAGAGGCTGGGGAGTGAAGCTCTCGGCACCAGTCATTCGTTCTCGCAAACGACGAGGTGGCGCAACGCCCCTGGTCATGGTGACTGCGTACGACGAACCGGGTGCGCGCTACGCCAGCGCCGCCGGGGTTGATTTGATCCTGGTGGGCGACTCACTGGCCAACGTGGTGCTCGGTCACGAGGACACGTTGCACGTGACCGTTGACGAGATGTGTCATCACGTTCGCGCCGTGGCCGCAGCGAAGCCTGACGCGCACATCGTCGCCGACATGCCGTGGCTCAGTTATCACCTCAGTGTTGCCGACAGCGTGCGCAACGCCGCGTCACTCATTCGAAGCGGGGCCGACAGCGTGAAGCTCGAAGGCGGTCGGGTGCGCCGCGACGTCGTGCGCGCGATCCTCGACGCCGAGATCCCGGTGATGGGACATCTCGGACTCACACCGCAGAGCGTCCTCGCCTTCGGAGGCTTTCGCGTGCAAGCGAAGACTCCCGAGGCCGCACACCAACTCGAACTCGACGCGAAGGTGCTCCAGGACGAGGGCATCTTCGCCGTCGTAATCGAAGGGGTGCCGAGCATCGTCGGCTCGCGAGTGACCGAGGCGCTGGACATCCCGACAATCGGCATCGGCGCCGGCCCGGACACCGACGGCCAGGTTCTGGTCTTTCACGACCTCTTGGGGCTGACCAAGGGCAAGCCCGCCAAGTTCGTGCGTCAGTACGCCAATCTCGGCCCGGTAATTACCGAGGCGCTCACCCACTTTGCCAGCGACGTGCGAAACGGGGAGTTTCCCGGGCCGAACGAGACCTACGCCAACCCCGAAGAGCTCTCCAAGTAGACCTCCTTCGGCCCAGACGGTAGACTTTTCTTCCCACAAGCGTGGGGAAGTACCCAGCAGACCCTGCTCTGTTTTCCGCAGAGCCCGGCAGGTCCGGACCAGAGGGAAAGGAAATCGGCCATGAGGCCCTATGAAACCATGATCGTGTTCGACACGACCGTCGACGCGCAGGCCATTCAGATTGCGCTGGACCGCGCGCTCGAGACCATTCGAAGTAATGACGGAACGCCCGGCAACATCGACCGTTGGGGTAAGCGTCCTTTGGCGTACGAAATCAAAAAGCGTAAGGAGGGCTACTACGTCCTCGTCGAGTTCAGCGGCGAGTCGACCACCGTCGACGAGCTGGATCGCATCTTGACGCTGTCGGACGAAGTGCTGCGCTTCAAGATCCTTCGTCGCCACGCACGAACCACACCCTCGGGCCGTGTCACGGCCCAAGCGTAAGTTCCGGACGAAGCTAAGGAGAGACCATGCCAGATAACGCCATCACCATCGTCGGGAACATCACCCGCGACCCCGAACTCAAGTTCTTGAACAGCGGTCAGGCCGCCGTTCGTCTCTCAGTGGCGGTCAATCGCCGCTGGCAGAATCGCCAGACCCAGGAGTGGGAGGAGCGCGTCTCGTACTTCGAGGTCACCGGATACGGTTCGATGGCCGAAAACGCCGCGAACTCACTCACGAAGGGCACTCGCGTTATCGTCTCCGGTCGTCTCGAACAGCGCAGCTGGGAGACCGAGAACGGCGACAAGCGTTCCATCGTTGAGATCAACGCCGATGAGATCGCGCCGTCGCTGCGTTTCGCGACCGCCGTCGTGACCAGGACGCCCCGAGCCGAGGGGTCGAACTTCCAATCGAGTGATCGACCGGCTCCGAAATCCAACGAACCTAGTAGCTACGCCTTCGACGAGGAGCCCTTCTAATGCCACGTATTAATAATCCCAAACCGCCCAAGCGCGCGCCCAAGATTGACGTGCGTCGTGGGGTGAAGAAAAAGCCCTGCTCGTTCTGCCAACACGGCGTCGACCGAGTCGACTACAAGGACCTGGCCCAGTTGCGCAAGTACATCTCGGATCGCGGCAAGATTCGCGGTCGCAAGGTCTCGGGCAACTGCCAGCAACACCAGCGCGACGTGAGCGACGCTATTAAAACGGCGCGCGAGTTGGCGCTACTGCCCTACACGCAGCGCACCGTGACCGAACGTCGGGGCGGACGCGGTCGAGAAGGTCGTGACGACCGAGGACCCCGCGCACCCCGTCCGAGCCGCGACGCCGTCGAGACGCCCGTGGACAATCCTCAGGTTGAAGGCGACTTGTTAGAGGACGCCAGCGAAGCGGCGGACGTTCTTGAGAGCACACTGGCCGAGGAGGTCAGCGAATGAAAGTTCTCCTTCGTAGCGACGTGCGCGGACTCGGCCGACGCGGCGACATCGTCGTCGTGAAGTCCGGTTACGCCCGTAACTTCCTTCTCCCTTCAGGCGCGGCCTTGGTGGCGAGTTCCGAGACCGAGAAGCAGGCCGTGCTGATGCGCAAGTCCCGCGACATCCTCGACGCCAAGAGTCGCGAAGCCGCGGAGGCTCAAAAGGCCCTCATCGAGCAGTCGACGCTGACCATTGAAGCTCGCGCGAGCGCGAACGGTCGACTCTTCGGTTCCATCGGCGAGAGTGACATCGTGAACGCCATTCGCACAGCGACGGGAATTTCTTTGGACCGTCACGCGATATTTCTTGCCGAGCACCTCAAAGAGGTTGGCAACGCCACCGCAACGGCAACGCTATTTGACGGCGTGACTGCGAACGTCAACCTAGAGGTGGTAGCGAAGTAACGCCTCATCACGACACGTGTTTCATCGTGGAACATCGCCGGGGCAAAGAGCCCCGGCGATGTTGATGTCAGACCCACTTGAGAAACTTTTCAGCGTGAACAGTTACGCACAGGTATATCCCCACGTTGTTGTTCTTGTGGCACACAGCCCATCTCGACAACCGTTGAGGTCTTATGACACAGATTGAAACAGAGCGCCCTCGATCGGCGCTGGGCGGTCGAGTGCCGCCAAGTGTCATTGAAGCAGAAGAGTCATTGATCGGCGCGATGTTGCTGTCGAGTGAAGCGGTCAGCATCGCCTTTGAGAACGTGCAGGCCGAGGACTTCTATCGACCTCTGCACGGTCAGATCTTCAGCTCGATCATTGCGCTCGCACACGCGGGCGAACCCGTTGACTACGTCACGGTGCAAGCGAAGTTGCAAGAGCGAGGCGCCGTCGCGGTGGAACTCGCCGTGCTGTCCTCCCTGCAACTCAACACGCCGTCGGCCGCAAACGCGCAACACTACGCCGAACTCGTGCGAGAGAAGGCCCAACAGCGCCGTCTCATCGCCGTCGCCGGCGAAATCGTTGACGATGCCTACGTCGCGACCGACGACGTCATCGGTCTCATCGACGAAGCCGAGCGAAAGATCAACGCGATCGGTGACGACCGTCGAGCAGATTCGGTCTCACCGCTACAGCGACTGCTGCTTAGCGAAGCCGACATCCTCGAACAGCGTGGAGAGACGCGTGGTCAGCTCAACGGACTCGAAACCGGATACCGATCGCTCGACGTAATTCTTCAGGGACTTCAGAAGAGTTCGATGACTATCGTGGGCGCTCGACCGGCGACCGGGAAAACGGCTTTCGCGCTGGGCATCTTGATTCACGTCGGCGCGGTAGTGAATCGACCCGCGCTCTTCTTCTCCTTGGAGATGAGTCGCCAAGAGTTGGCCGAACGCATCCTCGCCTCGACCGCGCGTATTGACTCATCGAAGTTGCGAACCGGTGACTTAAGCGAGGCTGACTGGAACCGCGCCCACGAAGCCTTCAGTTATCTTCAGTCTGCCAAGGTGTTCATCGACGACAATCCAAGCCTGACGATCATGGACGTGCGTGCCCGGGCGCGACGCATCAAGCAACAAAACGGCGATCTCGGCGTGGTGATCATCGACTACCTGCAGCTCATGAGCAGTCGTGGACGGGCGGAGAACCGCCAAGTAGAGGTCTCGGAGATGAGTCGCTCTCTCAAGATCTTGGCGCGCGAGCTGGAGTGCCCCGTCGTGGCCCTGTCTCAGTTGTCACGAAAGCTCGAAGAGCGCGCCGACAAGCGTCCGATGATGTCGGACCTGCGCGAGTCAGGCTCGTTGGAGCAAGACGCCGACGTCGTCTTGTTCTTGTACCGCCCGGAAATTTACGGTGACGTGTCCAACGACATGAAGGCCGACGCCGAGATCATCGTCGGCAAGAACCGCAACGGTCCGACGCGCACTGCGCATCTCACCTGGCGCGGCGAGTTCGCGCGATTCGACAACGTGGCCGACGCTCGCGATATCTAGCGAGCCCTTCGATGCAATTGCATTCTGGATCTACGGGAGACAGCCTTGCGTTGACACCGTGCCCTTGGACGGTACTTTTGCCAGATCAACTTGGATCGTGCTGTCGGGAATGGCGTAAGCAGTGCTGGCCACGCTGAGTGACTTGGACTCAACGATGCCGACGACGCGGCCGTTGTCAAGAACCGGACTGCCCGAGTTGCCAGGATTGATGTTCACCTCAAGGGCGAGCACGGTCTTGGCTACGATTTTTTGGTTGTAGATGTCACGACCCTGACCTTGTAGCTCGCCTTCGACGTAACCAATTGCTCGTGTGCGACTCCCATTCAGAGGGAATCCGATCACCTGGATTTTCGTGTTCGACGCCGGCAAACTTGAGGCGAACTGGAGCGGCGTTTGGCTATGGGAGGACACCCGCAGTAACGCGAGGTCGTTCTCGGGATCGTACAGCGCGACTTGGGCGCTCTGACCATTCACCGTGAATTTCGAGTGCCCCGCCACCACGTGGGCGTTGGTGAGAACCTCATTGGGTGTGACGTAGAACGCGGTGCCCTCGCTTTCGGTCTCGCTGGTGCAGCGTCCCATCGCCAACACCTTGACGACACTGGTCGGTTCGTTGAGCGAGGCGACGAGAGGGGGTAGGTCGCTGGCCTTCTCGAAAGGGTGCAGCGTCGGTTCGACGAGTTTGTCGAAGAGGTTCGGGAATTCGGCGTTGGGAAACAGCGCGGCCACCTTGGCGTCGATCGTGGGCACCGGCGGCATCACGTGGTCCATCGCGGAGAGAATGCTGGAGTCTTGAATCTGCGAGGCGAGCGATCCCCACGTGACCGAGGCGAGGACTCCGGCAACCAACCAACAGAGGACGAGAGCAACGACCGCTCCCACGACGATGCCCGCGATGCGGTCGACGAAGCCGAGCATGAAGGCGTGGGCGAATTTTGAGACGAGGGAGCCTAAGAATCCCCCTAACGTACTGCCGATAATCGTCATGGCGATGATGATGCCGATCGCCAGGAGGGGTCGCCAGTGGGCGTGGGTGACGTGGGTAGAGAGTGACGGAGCGATCGCCGTGCCGACCAAGAAGCCCGCGACGAGTCCGGCGAGGCTCACGATCTGCCGTATGGCGCCTTCAGCGAAGCCGCGAAACGCGGAAAGGGCCACGATCACCACGATGACGAGGTCGACCCAACTCATTTATTCAAGGGTAGGCTTCGCCTTCGTGTCAAAGGCGTAAACCTCTTGACTACTTCTTCCCTATTTGGGTTGCATCCGGATTCCCGCGTCAAGACGCACGGACTCGGCGTTCATATAGCTATTGGACAGAAGTTCAACGGCGAGGGACGCGAATTCGCTGGCGTAGCCCAGTCGCTTGGGGAACAGCACGCCGGCCCCGAGTCGGGCCTTGAACTCATCGGAAGCCGGACCGGTGCCGTAGATGGGCGTGTCAATGAGCCCCGGCAGGATGCAGTTGACCCGCACGCCAATAGGCGCGACGTCTCGGGCGAGCGGCAGCGTTAGTCCGACGATGCCGCCCTTTGAAGAAGAGTACGCGGCTTGGCCGATCTGGCCATCCTCGGCGGCGACCGAGGCGGTATTGAGTATGGCGCCGCGCGAGTTGTCGACGTCGGGCGTGTTGTGGCTCATGGCGGTGGCGGCGAGTCGACAGACGTTGTAGGTGCCGATCAAGTTGATCTCAATGACTTTGCGGTAGACGTCGAGGTCGTGGGCGGAGGCGTACTCGCCGTCTTTACCGATCGTGCGGGTGGCCCAACCGATGCCAGCGCAGTTCACGGCACTCCACAGCGGGGCCATGGCCTTCGCGGCTTCAATCGCGGCGATGACTTCGTCGGTGTTGGTGACGTCGCAGTGCGAGTAGGCGCCGCCGATGTCCTCGGCTATCTTCTTGCCGGCGTCATCGTTGAGGTCGGCTAGCACTACTTTGACGCCCCGCGAGGCGAGTAAGCGAGCGGTCGCTTCGCCGAGGCCGGACGCGCCACCCGTGACGACGGCCGAAGTGTTGGTGAGTTCCATGCTGCTCCTGTTCGTTCCTTCAACGGTTGAATGAACAGAAGGAATTCAAGCAGAGATCGGTGGGGGTGGGGCGGGGCCGGTCACCCGGCCCCGCCACCGTGGGGAAGCTAACGAGACGTGAGTGAGAGTTCCGGGTCGCTTTGCACAAACGCGCGATACGCGTGAATCGTCGCTTCATAGTCGGCGATGACCTCACGCTGGCGGAGGAGTTCGGCCTCCTGTTCTCGCTCACGTTGTTGGCGCTCGTCAAGGTGTCGCCCGAGGAGGGGGAGGCTCACGGCGGCGGTAACACCAAGACAGACCAAAGCGACGGAGATACCCACAGTCAACATTTCGCTAGCCCTTTCAACGAGACTCATCTTGGTCTCGATCTCATAAGCCGCGCCAAGGCGCAGTGAAGAAGTACGTAAGAACTGGCTGTGAGTTTTTTTAGATGTGTCACGCGTCGTCGTGAGTGAAACGTGATGCGCTCGTGAACGCTGCGACAAGGTTGGTGAATCGGGTGTATTCGAAACGCGTGGCGCGACCACGCTTCGGAGAGTCGATCCTTAACGTCGTTGAGTTAGAGAAGCGAAGTACTCAGTTCGTTGACGTTGCGTATAACGCGTGAGTGTCGGCGTACATCTTGATCAGCAGCGGATCGTGAATGCGCCCATGTGCGTAGTGATGATCGAAGCGACGCTCGTACTCGTGAAAACGCGGCGCACTCATGTTCAGAAAGAGAATGTCGTGAGGCGCCATTCGTCGAATGGCGACCGCGGCAATCGGCGACTTGGCGACGCGGAAGGCTTCGTTGCGCACGGCACGAACGTCGCAGTTGGGATGAAACTGCGCGACCATGAGTCCGCGCGCGACCGCGGCGTCCTTTAACGACTCGTAGATGTGGTCGATAGCGAGCCACGTCGTGGCGTCGGCGTTGGGCATGACGACGAGGTGTGAGGCGAGCGAGGTCCGCGAGGGACTTATGGGCTCGGCCGTCCGGTCAAAGTCCTCGAACTCGCCAAGGAGTTGACTGAAGAGGTCTTCTTCACTGTTTCCCTCGAGGTCGTAACGAAAGACGTACTCAACGGCGTTGGCCCTCATGGCGGGAGGCATGAAGGGGCAGACCGGTCCCTTTCGGCCGAGTTCGGCGTTGGGTTGAGAGACGTACTCAGTCAGCCACTCTTGAATCACGGAGAAGTCGTTGGCTAGACGATCGACGTCGTTCGTGGCGTCGTCGCTGGTCGTCACGCGCACGTGAGTTTCCAGCTGGTGATTGGGAGTGCCCTTGCTTACCATGTATACGATTCCGACTTCGCTCTTGGTCAATGTCCGCACTCAAAGTTACGGAGCATTTATTTTAACTTACTTCGGTGTTGTTTAGCAAAATTTTCTGCGAAACCGCTGCTCGTACCTCGAAATCACACTGGGTGCTTGTCGCGGCACTGCATACTGCTTCTTTGTCAACCTACGTCAGTGGCGTCGAGAGAAAGTTCGCACAGTGGTTACTACTTGTCATTCACGGCGTCAACTTCGAGATCATCACGTCGCGGCACTGTTGGGGCGTCCTCTAGCGTGCAAGGGTGACGTCGATCTACGAATACTCGAAGGATGAGTTGGCGTCGCTGCTAGAAGGGGAGCCTCGCTATCGGCTCGATCAACTCTGGCACGGTCTCTGGGTTGAGGGTCTTGAGGTCGGCGCCATCACGACAATTCCCACGACGCTGCGCGCTCGACTGCGCGAGCAGTTTCCCTCGTCGCTCGAGGTGGCCGACGACGTGGCGAGCGACCGGGGCGCGACGCGTAAGTGGGTCTTTCGACTGAACGATGCGTCGACCATTGAAACAGTCTTGATGCGCTACGAGGACCGCGTGACGGTCTGTGTCTCTTCTCAGGCCGGCTGCGCGATGGGCTGCACGTTCTGTGCGACCGGCCAAGCGGGATTCAGTGGGCAACTCAGTGTGGGCCAGGTGCTCGAACAGGTGATGTTCGCCTCTCGCGCGGCCGCACCGACGCGACTGTCAAACGTGGTCTTCATGGGCATGGGCGAACCGCTCGCGAACTATCGCGTCACGGTCGAGGTCATTCGTCGTCTCCACGACTACCGGGGGCTTTCAGCGCGACATTTGACGGTCTCGACCGTCGGTGTGGCACCGGCGATTGAACGTCTCGCCAAAGAAGGCCTGCCCCTCACGTTGGCGGTGTCACTGCACGCCGCGAATAATGAGACGCGCGACGAGCTGGTCCCGCTCAATCGTCGCTACCCGCTGGAGCGTCTTCACGAGGCGTGCCAGCACTGGCTCGACACCACGGGACGGCGTCTCAGTTTCGAGTGGGCGCTGATCGACGGCGTGAACGACACCGATCAAGCCATCGAGGAGTTGGCGCGGTACGCGAACTCGTTGAACGCTCACGTCAACTTGATTCCGCTCAACCCCACGCCGGGCTACCTCGTGCTCGGATCGAGCGCGCGTCGGGTGAGTGAGTTTCGCGATGGCTTGCTTCGTCTCGGCGTGAACGCGACGGTGCGCAACACGAGGGGACGATCGATCGCGGCGGCTTGTGGCCAGTTGGCCACGGTCACCAACGCCAAGCGGCGGTCGATTCCCGTTCGCAGCGCTTAAATCGAACGCTCTCGCCAGAACGTCGGTCGCCAACGAATCAGCGCGAGCACGCCCAGCACGCACATCACGCCTCCCGAGACGATCGAGAACTCCGTCGAAGTGAAGTTGGCTACCGTGCCTGATTCGAGGTCCCCGATGCGTGGTCCGCCCGTGACGACGGCCATTTGAATCGCCGATAGGCGACTGCGATAGTCGTCGGTGATGGAGGTCTGAAGAATCGTGTTGCGCAGCACCGTCGAGATCACGTCCATGGCACCCGCGACCGCGAGACAGATAAGCCCGACCCACATCACCGGCACCAGGCCGAAGAGAGCCATGACGACGCCCCAGGTCATGACGACCAAGATGACGAGTCGGCCGCGTCGTCGAACGCGGTCCATCCATCCCGTGAAGACCGCCATGACGAAGGCCCCGGCACCCGGCGCCGCGTAGAGCAGGCCCAGGACCTCAGGTCCCGCGTGGTAGATGTGCTTGGTGACCGCGGGAAAGAGCGCACGGGGAAGACCGAAGACCATGGCGTTGAGATCGACCAAGTAGATGGCTTGGACGATGGCGTGCGAGCGAACATAGTGAAATCCCTGACCAATGGCCTTAAAGAGCTTCTCGCCGTGGTGTTCGCCGACCGGCTTCATCGAGGACATCAAGAAGGTGGCAACGACCAGGGCAAAGAACGTTGCCCCGTCTACGAAGTAGCACCAGGAGAGGCCGACGGTCGCCAACAGCACCCCAGCGCTCGCGGGACCGACCAAGGTCCCGGTGTTCATGATGACCTGATTGAGCGAGTACGCGGCGACTAGTTCCTCAGGCGCCACCATGGTGGGAATGGCGGCCGTACGGAGCGGTCCGGCGAGACCCGCGAAGCCCGCCGCGAGGGCGGGCACGCTCACCAGCACGAAGAAGTTGGCGTGATGCAGTAGCGCGTTTGCGCCGAGCGCGCAACTGAGAACTCCGAGCACGAACGACACGGCGATGAGCAGCGTCCGTCTATCGAATCGATCGCCAAGCGCGCCGCCCCAGAGTGAGCCAATGATGAGCAGTGGTAGTTGGATGAAACTGACGAGTCCGACCCACAGACTCGAGTTGGTGCGCTCGTACACCTGATAGGCGACGGCGACGAGGGTGAGGTTACTGCCAAGTATCGAGACGAATTGACCGAGAAAGAGTAAACGGAAATTTCTACTGGTGCGCAGCGGGGTCACGTCGACGAGGAGCCGGGGCACCTCATAATGGTACGAGGGTAAGGTAGACCTCTGGGGGGTAGTAACTAGAGGAGTGTCGATGATCGGCGAAGAGCTAGTACAGCTGCTGACACCAGAGGGCGAACGGGTCTCCAACCCCGACTACGAGTCGACCCTCAGCGGCGAGGAGATCTTCGGCCTCTACCGCGACATGGTGATCATCCGACGACTCTGCAGCGAATCCACGTCACTGCAGCGCCAGGGCCAGCTCGCCCTGTGGGCGCCAATCCAGGGACAAGAGGCGGCCCAGATCGGTGCCGGTCGAGCGCTCGAGCCCATGGACTTCACCTTCCCGACCTACCGCGAGCACGGGATTGCCTGGTGTCGCGGGGTGCCGGCGAAGGACATGTTGCGCCTCTTTCGCGCGACCTCGAACGGCGGATGGGACCCCCAGAAGTACCGCCACTCGGTACCGACCATCGTGCTCGGCAACCAGGTGTTGAACGCCGTCGGCTACGCCATGGGCGTGCAGCGCGACGGCGCCGAAGAGGCCGTCATGACGTTTTTTGGCGACGGGGCATCCAGTCAGGGCGACGTGCTCGAGGCCTTCGTCTGGGCGTCATCGTTCAACACCCCTGTCGTGTTCTTCTGTCAGAACAACCAGTGGGGTATCTCGACTCCCATGTCGATTCAATCGAAGATTCCTCTCTATCACCGCGCCCACGGCTTCGGTTTTCCCGGGATTCGCGTGGACGGCAACGACGTGCTGGCCGTCTACGAAGTCTCCAAGCGCGCCCTCGAGCACGCGCGTGTGGGCGAAGGGCCGACGCTTATCGAGGCCTACACGTACCGACTCGGGGCGCACACGACCTCGGACGACCCGACGCGCTATCGCATCGACGCCGAAGTTGAAGTCTGGAAGCATCGCGACCCGATCGAGCGCGTGAAGTCCCTGTTAGTGCGCGAGTACCACGTGAAGGCCAACAAGTTCGACGACGTCACCGAAGAGGCTGAAGCGATGGCGCTCCAGCTGCGTGAGGACGTGCTGGCCATGGATCGACCCGATCCAATCACCATGTTTGACCACGCCTACGCCGCGCCGCACCCCTTGATTGAAGAGGGGCGTCGCGAGATGATCGACCTCGGCGTCAGCGCGGGAACCCACTGATGACCACGACGTCCATGACCATGGCCAAGGCCCTCAACGAGGGACTCCGCCGTGCCATGGAGAAGAACAAGAAGGTCCTCATCATGGGTGAGGACGTCGGCAAGCTCGGCGGCGTCTTTCGAATCACCGACGGCCTGCAGAAGGACTTCGGTGAAGACCGCGTCATCGATTCGCCCCTAGCCGAGTCGGCCATCGTGGGCACCGCCGTGGGCCTCGCTATTCGCGGGTACCGCACCGTGTGCGAGATCCAGTTCGACGGCTTCGTCTACCCGGCCTTCGACCAGATCGTCTCCCAAGTTGCGAAGCTTCACAAGCGCTCCGACGGCGTCTACAAGATGGCGCTCGTGATTCGGATCCCCTTTCAAGGCGGAATCGGAGCCATCGAGCACCACTCCGAAAGCCCGGAGGCGTACTTCGCCGCCACCGCGGGCCTGCGGGTCGTGTCGTGCTCGACGCCCAATGACGCCTACTGGATGATTCAACAGTCGATCGAACACGACGACCCCATTATTTTCTGCGAGCCGAAGAGCCGTTACTGGGAAAAGGGCGAGGTCGATCTGGAGGGACCGCCGGTGGGGCTTTTCGACGCGGCTGTGCGTCGCGAGGGCAGCGACGTGACGGTGATTGGTTACGGCGCATCGCTCAAGACCATCATGCGCGCGGCCGACACCGCCGCCGTCGAAGGCACATCGCTCGAGGTCGTTGACGCACGATCGCTCGCGCCACTCGATCTCGACACCATGGCCAAGTCGGTGGAGAAGACCGGCCGCCTGGTCGTCGTGCAAGAAGCGCCGCACATGGCCTCGATCGGCTCGGAGCTGGTGGCCGAGTTGAGCGAGCGCTGCTTCTACTCTTTACGCGCACCCGGCGTTCGCGTGAGCGGTTACCACGTGCCGTACCCTCCCACGCGTATCGAAGAGGACTATCGACCGACGGTGGACCGTATCTTGGACGCGGTCGACAAAGTAATGGGATACGACTCGTGAGCGAAGAGGTCTTCTTACTGCCGGATGTCGGGGAAGGCCTCGTCGAAGCGGAGATCGTTCAGTGGAAAGTCAAGGTGGGCGACGTCGTCACGTTGAATCAGCCCCTCGTCGACATCGAAACTGCTAAGGCCACAGTCGAGCTCCCGAGTCCCTACGAAGGAACGGTGGTCAAGCTTCACGGCAACGTCGGCGACGTGATGGAGGTGCATAAGCCGCTCATCACCTTTGAGACCGATGGCTCCGCACCGGGCGCCAGCGCTGAGAGCGCGGCCAGCGCTCCGGTTGAAGAAACCGCCGCGTCACACGGCGAGGGACGTGAAGCAGTACTGGTCGGCTACGGCGTGGCGAACGAGGACGGCGTGGCGACGCGGAAACATCGTCGTCAAGGTTCTCCTCCCAGCACGCCCGCACCACCCACGCCACCACCACCTCCAGTGGCGCCGCTGGCTCCTGTCGCGTCGGCGAGCGCTGCGTCCACGCTGGCTCCGCGATCAACGCCGCCGGTTCGTCTTTATGCCAAGCAGCACGGCATCGATATTGCCGCCGTCGCTGGTACCGGACGCGACGGACTCATCACTCGCGGCGACGTCGAAAGGGCGTTGAACGGTGCACCGGTCGGTGTGGCCAGCCGCACCTATCGCGCCAGTGGTCCGATCACCGGACCCACCACGACCTCTCGATTCGTTGGTCGAGAGATTGAGTCGTGGGCGACGGGACCAAAAGAGGAGCGCATTCCGGTCAAGGGCGTCCTTCGTTCTATGGCCGAGGCCATGGTGCAAAGTGCCTTCAGCGCACCGCACGCCGCAGTCTGGGTTCGCCTCGACGCCACCAAGACAGTGGAACTCTTGGCGTCGCTCAAAAAGCAGCCCAGTCTCGAGGAACTGCGCCTGTCACCGCTCACAATCGTGGCCCTTGCGCTGTGTGACGCGGCGAGACACTACCCGGGTCTCAACTCGAGTTTTGACACGGCGACGAATGAAGTGGTCGTTCGGCGAAGCATCAACTTGGGCATCGCGGCCGACACGCCCCGCGGTCTCATCGTGCCCAACATCAAGGGCGCCGACGAGCTCGGCCTCGTGGACATGGCTCAGGCCCTCAACGTATTGGTGGAGAAGGCTCGCAACGGCACCACGACGCCCAATGAGATGATCGGCACCACGCTCTCCATCACCAACGTCGGCCCCTTCGGAGTGGACGCGGCGATGCCGATTCTCCCGCCGGGCACCGGCGCGATTCTGGCGGTAGGCCAGATCGCCAAGGCGCCGTGGGTCGTGGATGACGAGGTCGTCGTGCGTCAAGTCCTAGAGATTGCGCTGTCGTTCGACCATCGCCAAGTTGACGGGGCGCTCGCCTCGCGCGTCCTGGGCCACGTGGCCCGGTTCCTCGAAGACCCCGCTGCGGCAATTATCGCCGGTTAGCTAGCGCGTAGGGCTGCCAGGGCGTGGTCCGCGTGAGCGTTCATGCTGATCTCACTGTTGATGACCTCACGAACCGTCAGGTCTTGACCGATAACGAACGTCGCGCGCTTCACCTTTAAGAGATTGAGCGAACGCTTCACTCCGTAGTGACGTGCGACGTTACCGTCGACGTCGGCGAGGAGCGGATAGTCGATGTCGTTCTTCTTCGCAAACTGCGCCTGGAGTTCAAAGGTGTCCATTGAGATCCCGACCGGCTGGGCGCCGAGTTCGACGAACTCACTCTTGAGGTCGCGAAAGTGGCAGGACTCCTTGGTGCACCCGGGGCTCAACGCAGCCGGGTAAAAGAAGAGCACCACGGGACCATTGATGAGCATTTTTGAGAGTGTGCGATCGTTGCCGTCTTGGTCAACGAGGGTGAAATCAAAAGCCCGATCGTTTTTTCGCACAAAAAACAGGCTAGGCGTCCAATCGAAAGCCCACGCCGCGAATCGTTATCAGGTGGCGAGGGTTAGCCGGGTCGTCTTCGATTTTCTGTCGAAGTCGTTTGACGTGCGTGTCGAGTGTGCGCGTGTCGGAGAGTTCCAGTCCCCACCAGAGCGTGTCGAGACAGACTTCGCGGGTCACCACTTGGCCGAGACGCGTCGCGAACAGTGCGAGCAGATCGAACTCCTTGCGACTGAGCTCCACTTCTTGGTTCTTGCGCGTCACCGTGCGACGAGTGAAGTCGATGCGTAAGTCACCGAACGTGATGACTTCGTCGTCGGCCGTAGTGACCGGTCGTCGGAGCACGGCGCGAATTCTGGCAACCAGTTCGCGCAGTCGGTACGGCTTAGTGACGTAGTCCGCCGCGCCGATCTCCAGACCCAGCACCACGTCGACTTCACTGGTGCGCGCGGTCACCATGATGACGGGAATGTGGGTCGTGTCGTGCAGTTCGCGGCAGTAGTCGATGCCCGATCCATCGGGAAGCATCACGTCGAGCAGCACCAGGTCGGGTTTGGAGGAGATCAGCAGCGCGCGAGCTTCGGCGATGTTGGTGGCGCCAACAACGACGAAGCCCTCCACGCTGAGTCCGACGTTTAGAGCGTCCTGGTAACTCTCTTCATCTTCCACGATGAGAATGGTGTTGCGACCCTGAAGGTCAACCATGGCGGTCACGAGAAACTCACTCGATTCGTCGGGGGGCGAGGTGCGGCACGAACGGCATCTTCAAGGGGGCATTGAGTTCGTTTACGTGCCACATGGACAACGTAAGAACTCAGGGTTACCGCAAGGTGAAAGGAGGGGGACCCGTAGATGGTCAATAGATGAAACCTTGAAATCGTGGCCAAAACTTGTGGTTCACCTGGTTTGACGTTGCGTTCAACTGGTGAGGGTGAACCCTTCGTAGGTCGAAGCGTTCAACTGATAGCTGCCGCTCCCGGTACAGAGCGACGTCGAAGCGCACACCAGTGCGTAGATGCCCCCGTCCACGCCGACCGAACTGGCGTTGCCCGGCAGCACGACCTTGACCCCTTGTTGCCAGACGCCGTCAACTTCGGTCACCACGACCGCCTGGTACAGGCCCGCCGCGTCGACGTAGGCGCCGCTTGCCCGACAGTTCCCGTTCGCGGGACAGGCGAGTGCCACGACGCCACCATTTTTGCCGGCGAACTGCGCGCCGCTCGGAAGTGAGAGCTCTTGCGCGCTCGACCACGTGCCGTTGGTCTCGTTGGCGAGAAAGCCCTCGTAGTCACCGTTCGTCGCTTCGTACTGGCCCCCCACACTGCAGTTCCCACTCGAGAAACAGGCGATGCCGTTGAACCCGTAGAGAAACACGTGGGGATTCGTGTCCGCATCCGTCGGCATCGCGAGTTCCACGGCCCTTGACCAGACGTTGCGTGTCTGACTCGCGCTCAGGGCCTCGATGGCCCCACTGTGGGAGTAGTACGAACCAAAGACCGCGCAGGTGGAGTCCTTGACGCAGGTCACTTCGCTCAACGTCGCCCCCGCGTAGGCGCTGGCGTTGGCGGGTAGCGCGAGGGTCTCGCCGCGGCTGACGGCGTTGCCGTTCTCGTCGACCAAGAGCCCCTGGGTCACGTCATTCGAGTCAATGAAGGAGCCGACCGCGACGCAGCGCCCGTCGGAGGCGCAGGCGATCTGGCTCATCGTGACGAACGGGTTGAAGTTGGGCTTAGAGGTGAAGGAGATGGCGGTCGCGCGGTGCCAGAGTCCATTCACCTCGAGCGCCACGAAGCCCTCGTCCTGGGCGGTGACCGCGTCATTGTCGAGATAGTTGCCCACGGCGCTGCAGTTGCCGGCGCTCGGACAGGCGACGGATCGCACCGTGGCGTTTTGCCCATTGACCATTGCGTTCGCGGGCAGGGGCAGTTCTCGCGCGCTCGACCATACGCCCTTCGCTTCATTCGCGTAAAACGACAAGACGTCACCGGCACGGCTTTGATAACTACCGGCCGCAGTGCAGCTGCCGAGTGCGCCGCAGGAAAGCGCGTAGATCGTCACCCCGGGATTCGCTGCCGCACCGGCAGGCGCCTTCAAAGTCAACGGCGCGGTCCATGCTCCGCCGCTTTCGGAGAGAATGAGGCCTTCGACGTCGTTATGGGCGTCGGTGTAGGACCCGGCCGCTTCGCAGTAGCCGACCGACACGCACGTGAGCGAGGGTAAGAAGCCGTCGGGAATACCCTTCGCGCCGCTCGGCAGCGTCACCGACTTCGCGTTTTGCCACGCGGGGAGCGTGGCCGAGGCCGGCAACGCCGCTGCGAGGGTGACCAACGTTGCCACCACGATGGTGGTGCGTGCAAACTTCATCGGTCGTACTCCAGTTGTAAGAGCGTCAAAGTGCCAACTCGTTGACACTCACTCGACGACGACATGCCTTCGACGCCTCGCGGTCCGGTACTCAGTATAAGTAGGGGCCAAAGAGCGAGCGGGTTCGTAATGCGCGCGCTTTAGGAGATTCTTATCCCGGGTAACTCTTAGGCGTGATGGTCGCCATGAGTCTTGGATCACTGCTTGAGAGCCTCGTATAGAGGTGGTCGCGAATACGCCACGCCCACACCGTGACGGGCAGGCTCTTCCACGTGCCGCCGGCGCAGCTCGGCGTGCAGTCGTTCCAACGAACCACGCCGCTGCCGTAGGCCGTCGCGTCACCCCAGTCCTGCCATGCAAGGTGGGTAAATTCCGCGTTGGCGTCGGCGCAGAAGAGGACATAACCCGTGGGGTGTTCTCCGACCTTGCTGGAACAGCTCAGTGTGATGCCAATGCCGCTCGGCTGTGAGTGCGACTGGTGGTAGGAGATGCCGATGGTCACGAGAGCCAAGACGGTAAGAACAGCCAAGGTGGAGAGAGGTATGAGGCGACGCACCTTGCTCAGTGTAAGCACCCGACACGAGAGTACTTATGCACGTTGGTGTGTTCTTTGTCGCGTCTAGGTAGGTACGTCCACGAGTCGGCAGGGGATCTGCTCGTTCTCGTCGATCCAGTAGCTCGCGCAGATGCGGTGATAGCCGTCGGCGACGACGAGGTCGCGGTCCTTCGTAAATCGTCCCCGAACGAGCAGGATCGGCGAGAGCTTGTCGCCGGCCGCCACCTTGGCCAGATCGCTCGCCACGTGCTTGTTGTCCTTATCGAGCAGCGGCAAACGGCTCGCTCGCAAGAGGTCCTTGGCGTCGTAGATGGCCGTGGGCGCGTTCTTTAAGAGTTTCACGATCTTGTCGGCAAGATCGGGCTCGCAGATCAGACCAAGATACGTGGTCGCGGCGGGAAAATCGTGCTCGTCGGGTTCATTCTGCCAGTGCTCGCTCTCCATAATCCCTCCTCGTTCAAAGCCTAGTGAGCGAGGGCCCTGCCCCTTCAAGAAAGGTCCGGAGTGCTCGGCGAAGTCGGTACCCTTGATGGTGAACGAAGGGTCGGATTAATGAAGCGCAGCGTTCGTTTGCCGATTGTTTTGGGAGCGGTCCTAGTCGCGTTCGCGGCCGTCGTCCTCGTACCCGTGTCGCTGGCGGGCGCGGCGTCGCCACCCAGTGCACCCGTCGGTGTGCACGCGAGCAATAGCGCGGGTGAAGCCCTCGTCTCGTGGTCTCGCCCCCTCTCTAACGGTGGCGCTGCCATCACAAGTTATATGGTGAAATCGCGTCCCCTTAATCGCGTGTGTGTGTCAAAGACCTCGACGTGCATCGTGACCCACTTGACGCCGGACGTGTCCTACACGTTCAGCGTTATTGCGCGCGGCGCGGGAGGCGCGAGCGTAAGTTCGCCACCGTCGAATCGAGTGAGGATCCCGGGAGCTGGCAACAACTACCTGGCCGCGGTCGCCGCATTCAATGATTCGGTGGCCACTGATCAGGTGGCCATCAACAACCTCATCAACTCCAACGCCTCCGCCGCTCAACTCAACAAGGTTCTCTCGAAACTCACCGCGACGTACACATCATTTCGGACAACGCTCGCCTACGACGAGTGGCCCGCGAAAGCGCGCGCCGGCGTCGCGAGCCTGATTGCCGACGTGAATACGGTCTCCGTCGACACCATTGACGCCTACGGGGCCAGCGCCCCGACGGCCGGCGCGGTAGCTGACGCCTTGGATGGTGCGGATAACAAGGAGCTCGAGGCTGACGCGCAGGTTCGCACCGACTTGGGCCTCAGCCAAGTCATCATTAGCCCGATTACGACAACGCCCACGCCGACCGCCGTCGGATCACCCGTCGTGCTGCACGACTTCGCCGGCGACGAGCTCTCCGTGACGGCGTCCCAGATCATCGACCCGGCGACAGCGGGCGCCGGCTCGGGCTTAGCTAATGCGGGCTATCGCTTCGTGGCGGTGGTCTTAAATCTTTCGGACGTTACCGGAGGCTCCATTACGGGGGACGCCAACTATTCGACAAGCGTGATCGGCACCGACGGCCAAACGTACACCGCGGACTTTGGCTCGGTCGCCGAGTGCATGAACTTCTCCTACGGAATCTTCCAACTCGCGGGTACGGACACCGTGAGTGGCTGCGTGGTGTTTCAACTCCCCACGGCCGTCAGCGTGGCAACCGTCGACTTCTCTATGGCGCCCGGGTATCTCGATAGCGCAGTGTGGACTAACTAGCGACAACCCCGGGGTGGCATTGCCCGCTCAGTATTCCCCGGACTTGTACTTCTAAGGAGATTTGAGAAGGAGGTCGCGGCGTTGTGCGAACTCTTCGGCGTCGATCTCGCCGCGGGCGAATCGCTCGTTGAGGATCTTTAACGCCCCTGCCGTTTCGGAGTTCTCTCTCTCGCCTGGAGCAGCGCCCTCAATGTGATGGGGGTGGGGGTGGTGCCGGTGACCGGAGTGTCGCGTGATCGTTAGGACCACCCACACCACGACCGCGAGGACAACGATGAGCACGAGCAGCCCGAAGAGGGGATGACCCCCTCCGTACCCCGGGGGTCCGAATCTGTATGGCGGCATGAAGTGGAACCTCCTGGTCATCTGCACTAGTCCCAACCTTACGAGGACGACGCCGCAATGCTGTTTCGCCTATTTTGGTGGTCCGAAACCAAAGTCTCCCAGCATTCGTCGAAGATCGAGAACCTCCTGCGCGCCGAGATCTTTGTGCTTAGGACGCTCCAACGATTCGGTGGTGGCGCCCAGGGTCACCTCATACTTGCCGTCGTGTTTTTCCACCACCATGGCCACGGCGTTCATCAGTGAGAGAACGTCCTTCCACTCGAGATTGTGACTCACGGGGTGCTGGAAGATCTTCGCCAATGTGGCGCGATGGTGATTGTTGAGGTGAACGGGCTCGGATCCTGAGGTCATCGTTACTCCGGTCTACATTCTCAGACTAACTCCGTGGCGAAACAACCTCAAACGGACGTCGATGTCCGTGACGACAAGAAACCACGCTCTCGCAAACGTCGTCTACGTCTCAATGATGATGTCGTATGTAAGCGCGTGATGCGCAAGGAGCGGTCACAATGGAACGATGCCAAGTGTGAGAGCAGAAAACGCCGTTCGGCGACGTCGGTCGTGGGCGTGAGTTCAACGCGCGTTGACGACGCTCTCGCCATAAGCGAGCAATGGCTCGAGGAGATGGACCTCGTTCGTCTCACCAGAGCTCGGCTAGAGACGGCGGGCCTGCTCAACACGGACGTGGACGTGGTGGCGATTGGCAAAGCCTCGCGCGAAATGTACGACGCGGTCGAGGCCGCGTTGGGCTCTCGCGTACGGCGCCGTTACGTCGTCGCTGATGAAGTGAGCGGGGCCCATGTTGCCGCGAACGTGCTGATTGGCGAGCACCCCGTGCCGGGAGAAGGAAGTCTGCGCGCGGGCGAGGCACTGATCTCGTTTCTCGAAGAGTCGACGACAGCGCACTGCACCTTATTTTTGCTCTCGGGGGGAGCGTCGAGTCTCTGTGTGCTCCCCGTTGCACCCGTGTCACTCGAAGATCTGCGAGGAGTGTGGGACTCGGCGCTCGCGACGGGCGTCGACATCACCACGCTGAACAAGATCCGAGCGTCAACCTCGGCGCTGGCGGGGGGTGGCGTTCTTCGACACGTAGGCACTCCGGAGTCGTGCAGTCTCATTCTCGTGGACAACGTGATCTCGGGAGCCGAGTGGGTTGCCTCGGGACTGACCTACGACTACGAGCCCGCGCCCGAGGAGGTCGCACTTCTTTTCGATCACGTCGCTCTCATTGGTACGGCGCTCGGTGAGCGACTGCTCAAAGGATACGAGCGACGGGCGCGACTGATTGCAGTCCCTCCCACGAGTCACCACGAGAACGTCGTGCTGGCCGAGCCGTCGATGATGCTCGACCACACCCTCGTCGAGGCACGACGGCGTGGTTATCGGGTGGTGAACATGGGCAGTCGCGTGCACGGCGATGTCGCGAGCGTCGTGGCGCACTGGAAGAACGTACTGCGCCGCGAAAGTAATGAAAGAGGTCCGACGGCGTTCGTAGGGGTCGGCGAAGTAACCGTCAAGGTGGAAGGGAACGGCACGGGCGGGCGTTGCCAGGAGTTTGCGTGGCTCATGGCGCAGGTCCTCGGTGACATGGAGCGCGACAGCGCGTTCGTGGCCCGCGCCTCGGACGGACGCGACTACGTCAGCGGTGTCGGGGGCGCGTGGGTGGACAGTTCGACGATGGACCGACTTCTCGTCGAGGGCGTCATTTGGGCCGAGGTGGCGCGCGCCAATGACACCTACCCGGCGCTTAAATCATTAGGACAGTTGATCGACGGCGGTCATACGGGCTGGAATCTCTGTGATGTGTACATCGCGCTGTGGTAATGCTCGTCAACTATTCAAAGGACGGCGCGGCGAAGGGTCCACCCATCACATCGCTGACGGCGGGAACACTGTCGACATCTGACGCCAGAATCGCGGCGCCATACGCCTCGGCGTCGTCCAGGGGGTAGTAGCCGAGTTTGTTTGCTTCCTTTAGCGACACGATTCCCCGGGTGTTCGCCGAGACGCCCCACACCACGCGAAAGCCGGGACTCGGCGCGCCGAGCGCCGCCTCGAAGAGTCGGGTGCAGTCACCCGGCGAGAGCCAACTCCACAGCATTCGCCGATCGCTGGGCCGATCGCGAAACGAACCAATTCGCAGGCAGACGACGTTGAGGCCGTAGCGATCGTGATAGAGGCTGCAGAGACTTTCACTCGCGGCCTTCGAGACGCCGTAAAGACTGTCGGGTCGGGGATAGAGATAGTCCGGCACGGTTTCTTCGGCGGTGCTCGGATGAAAGCCCACGACGTGATGGCTGCTCGCGTAGATCACCCGAGGCACGTGGGCGCGACGAGCCGCTTCTAACACCTCGCGTGTTCCATTGATGTTTGTCTCAAGGTACTCGCGCCAGTCGTAACCCCCCGTCGAAAGTCCGCCGAGGTGCACCACGGCGTCGACACCCTCGCACGCCAGTGCCATCGTCTCCGGGTCGAGGAAGGATCCCTCGATCAATGTGGCGTCTTCGTCCAGCGCGAGACCGGGCTGCGCCGCGACGTCGAGCAATCGAAGGTGGCGACCGGGCTGGCGGAGAGACTGTCGAAGGTGCGAACCGATGAGTCCGTTGGCGCCGGTGATGAGGAAGTCCCGGCGCTCTGTCATCACACTCCTCTGGTCGCGCTGTACTCGAGCGTCTTGCTCACGTCGTCAGCTCACGACACTGATCGATGACGCTGCGCGCCGCGGACAGGCCGGCGCTCGTGAGGAGCCCCAAATGATAGAGGTGCAACTCGTCCATGCCGTAGTCGACGTAGCGACGAAGCGTGGCCGCGACGAGCGCCTCGTTCGACCAACCCCGATCGAGTCGCAGGTACGCACCGACGCCGAGACGAGTTGAGACGAGCTCGCTCAGTGATCGAAGCTCTGCGTCGGCCGTCGAGGGGTTCCAGCAGTTGGCGACCACGCTCGTAAGACCGGCCAGCTCGTTGGCGTCGCCGAGTGCAGGAAACGACCCGGTCGCCCAGCGTCGCGCGGAGGTGTGCAGCGTGATGACGGCGTTCGGTTGTAGTCCTCGGGTTCGCTCTACGAGCTCGCGGCGAAGATTGCTGCTCAGCGTTGCGCGGTAGGCGGCCACGCGGTTTGCGAGTTCCTCGCCCAGGACTTCTTCGATCGAGGGAGCGTTCGTACCGACGTGTTCGCGCACGCTGCGAGCGAGATCCTCGGCGTCAACGTCGAAGTCACCGAATCCGGTGCGGCACGTTTCACAGAAGCACAGCGAGAGCAGCTCCTCGTCGATCGCGGAGAAGTTGGCGAAGTCCAGCTTGTCGTGAACGCCCGCGTGATCCAGACCCATTGGCCCGCACGCTTCGAGAACAACGCCTCGACACTCGCTCGATGTGAGGGTCTCTTCGACCAGCGTGGAACAGTACTCCCGCACATCGTCGTGGCTTGGGCAGAGGGCGTAGGGATAGCGCTCATCGAAGGCGTTGCACACGACGAGCTCGGGGTTCGCATAGCCCAGCTCGTCATGGTGCGAGAGCACGATCCAGGCATACACGTCGAGACCGACGTCGACCAATTCGCGTTGCGCTACATTAAACGCGTCGTTTCCTTCCAGCCAGTGCGGAGTGCTCGGGATAAGGCGATGTCCCCACCACGCCCCGGCACGTGTCGGTAGATAGAACGCGGAGCTCGGAATGTCGGTGATCCGTCGCGTCGGATGAAGTGGCGAGGGCACTCGCGCCGCGTGATACGTCGCGGCGAGTGCGACCGCGTCGACACCGACCTCGATCGCGCGCGTCGCCGCCTCCGGGTCCTCCAAGTAATCCCAGGGAAAGGCGTAGCCGGTCGCTTTCACCAGCGCGGAAGAGTGGCGTCAAAGGACGGATCGAAGGTTCGCATGTATGCCGTGTCGCTGCGTTCGCTGATGCCACAAGCGAGAAACTGCTCATGCAGTCGGGCCAGTTGGTCGCGATCGAGTTCAACACCCAGTCCGGGCGTGCTCGGCACGGCGACGGCACCGTCGATGAAAGAAAGGGCGCCTTCGACAATGACGTCTTCGTCTTTCCATGGCCAGTGCGTGTCCAAGGCGTAGGTCAGATTCGGTATCGCCGAGGCGACGTGGGTCATCGCAGCGAGGCTGATGCCCAGGTGAGAGTTGGAGTGCATCGAGACTCCGAGGTCGAACGTGTCACAGATCGCAGCGAGACCCTGGACTTTTTGAAGTCCGCCCCAGTAGTGGTGATCCGAGAGGATCACACCGACCGCCCGCTTGTCCACTGCGGGGGCGATGTCCTCGAAGCCGACCACGCACATATTGGTGGCAAGGGGCATCGAGACCTCGCGCGCCACGTCGGACATCCCGTCGATCCCGGGTGTGGGATCCTCGAGGTATTCGAGCACCCCGTCGAGCTCACGCCCAACCTTGATCGAGGTGGCGACGCTCCAAGCGGTGTTGGGATCAAGCCGTAGCGGCACCCCGGGAAAGGCTTCGCGTAGGGCGATGATCGTCTCGATCTCCTCTTCGGGAGCGAGAACGCCGCCCTTTAACTTGATTGCGCGAAACCCGTAGGAGCCGAGCATCCATCTCGCCTGTTCAACGATGCTCGAGGGATCGAGCGCTGCACCGAATCGATCGGGCTTCTCTCCGGGGTGCGACGCCCACTTGTAAAAGAGATACGCCGAGAATGGCACCGAAGTTCGAACGCTGCCTCCGAGGAGATCGGCGACGGGACGTTGGAGCAGCTTGCCTTGAATATCTAAGGCGGCCACTTCGAACGCGGCGAAGGTGCGAAGCACGGTGCCCGCGGCGCTGATCTGACCGGTGAGGCCGTGACGGTCTGAGGCGACGACACCACGAAGCGTTCTCGCGGTGACCTCGAGCATCTCGTTGGTGGCGAAGACGTCGCAACCACGCAGCGCCTCAGCGGCGAGGTGCAGTCGCTCGAGGTGAGAGGCGTCGCCGTAGGATTCGCCCAATCCCGTGACACCGTCGCTGGTCTCGACTTCAATAATGGACCTGACGGCAAAGGGTTGATGCACGCCGACCGCGTTGAGTAGTGGCGGATCACGAAAGGCGACGGGCGTGATGGTGGCGTTCGTAATTCGCGTGGCGTTCATCGTCTCAAGCTTCGCTGTCGTCGTGCGGCGGGTCGCGAAGTTGCGACTCCGTACCCGTGGTGGAAGACTAACGCATGATCATTTTTTCCCTCAGGGCGCCGTCACGTCCGCTGGACGAAGAGCGTGCGAGGTGACGTCGTGGCGACGTTGAAAGAACGAGTGCGCGACGGCGCACTCGTGAAGGGAACATTTCTCAATCTCGGCTCGCCGTTGGTGGCTGAGGTGCTGGCACTCAGTGGCTTCGAATGGCTGCTGGTCGATCTCGAGCACGGCGTGCGAAGCGAAGAGGCGCTGATTAGTCAGTTGCTCGCCGGTGCCGCCCACCAGATTCCGATGCTCGTGCGCGTCGAATCAGCCCAGCGCATTCGCGTCGGCCACGTGCTCGATCTTGGGGCCGACGGCGTGATGTTTCCGCGACTCAATACCCCCAGGGAAGTTCGCGAGGCGCTCTCGCACCTGTGGTATCCGCCGCAGGGCGACCGCGGCGTAGCCGGCTACAACCGCGCGCGACTGTTCGGTGGCGACGGTCGTGAAAGTGCCACGGTGAATGCCTCACTGCTCGGTCTCGTGCAGATCGAGACGCTCCCGGCGCTCGAGAACGTGTCGAGTATCGCCGCAATTCCTGGGGTGGACGTGCTGTTCGTTGGTCCTTCCGATCTTTCGACGTCGATGGGCATCGCGGGCCAGTTCGATGCTCCGGAGTTCACTGCGGCGCTCGACAAGATCGTCGACGCGGCGCGAAAGGCGAATGTCGCGGCGGGGATATTGACCGCGGACCCCGGGCGCGTGGACGCGCTGTATGAGCGTGGCTTCACCTTCATTTCGGTTGCTTCGGACTCGGCACTGTTGCGCGGCGCCGCCAGGACGGCTGCATCCGGCGAACCTTTGTAGCGAATGGAAAAAGGAATCTCCATGAGTGTTTCCAAAGAAGAGAACGAACTGTTGAGGGAACGGGTTGGCTTCGTTGGCCTGGGGACTATGGGTCAGTTCATGGCCGCCAATCTGGTGCGCGCCGGATATGCATTGACCGTGTGGAACCGCACAGATGAGCGGGCCGACTCACTCGTCGAACTCGGCGCGACGAAAGCCGCCACACCCGCCGACGTCGCGCGCGCCAGCGATATTGTCATCGCTTGTCTCACCGACTCGCCGCAAGTGGAGGCCGTACTATTTGGACCCGACGGACTCGCCGAGGGCTTCACCGGTGGTTCGCTTTTCATTGACTGCTCGACGCTAAGTCCGCTTAAGGCGCAAGAGTTCGCCGAAGCGACTCGCGCCTAAACGAGTCTCACTGCTCGATGCGCCGGTGTCGGGCGGCTCCGAAGGGGCGAAGAATGCGACGCTCTCGATCATGGTGGGAGGAAACGACGACAGTGTGGAACGCGCGCAGGGCGTGCTCTATGCGATGGGGAAAAGCGTCTCGCATCTCGGTCCAGTCGGTTCGGGCCAATGGGCGAAGGCCATCAATCAAGTGATCTTGTGTGGCGTCTACCTCGGCGTGGCCGAGGGCGTCACCCTCGGGCTCAAGGCTGGTCTCGACGTCGAGCGGGTGCTCGGTGCTCTCAAGGGTGGTGCGGCGGGTTCGTGGATTCTCGAGAATCGAAGCTCGCGAATGATCGAGGATGAGTACCCCCTCGGATTCAAGATCTCGTTGCATCGAAAGGACCTGGGTATCGGCCTGGAGTTGGCGAAGAGCGTCGGCGCCGCTCTCCCGGTCACGGCGCTGGCGGCCGTCTTTGAAGATGGACTCATCGCGCAAGGTCATGGGGATGACGACAACTCAGCGTTAGCGCGACCGATACGGCGACTCTCGGGTCTCTGAGGCCACAGGTTTGATACCAGTACGTATTACAACCTCATCAAGGAACCCGTAGATTCGCGGTTGCCCGCTTCATCAGGGAGTCGCCATCAAAGTTCCGGAGTAAGGCCGTAGGTCCGACCATCTTCCAACGCTTGCGGTAAGGCTTCTGTTCTCGAATAGCGGCGCTCCTTCAACTTGAGCGCTGGATGTTCGATGAGCGAATACGATGCGGCGGCCGCCGCGAAAGTGATAATCACGGCGACTGCATCGCCGTCATAAACATGAGCAACATACCAGTTCGTAGATTGAAGGACCCAGAGAATGGTGGCGCTCCAAAGGTAGATTCCGTAGGAGCGCTTTCCGATCCACAACAAAGGCTTAACTGAGAGCATCCGAGTTAAAGGGGTCGCGGTTCCTGAAGTGACGGCCATTATGACGATGGCGGTAGCAACCACCGTGATCGGTGTCATTATCGCCCACTCGATTCCTTCAACTCCGTTACCAACCAGCATCATCGCGACGATGATCGCTATAGCCACGAAAGGTATTCGACGAGAATTCGCTAACTTCGCCGGAATTCTTCGCTCTGAAGCCAGAAGCGCCAAAGCGGCCCCAATAAGTAATCCGTCGGAGTGAAGCAGCGTTGAGTAATACGTCCGCGAATAGTTGACCCCAGAAATCACGAGCAGCAGCCGGACAATCCATTCGAATCCCATGAGGAAAAGGAGCCAACCGGCAACGCGCGTCACGGAGAGACGCCTCATGGCAATCATCAAGGTCAAAGGCCATATTAAGTAGAACTGCTCTTCAACGGACAAAGACCAAGTCTGCGCCAGTATTCCAAGGTGACCGGTCTGGCCGGCCTGGCCAGAAAGCACGATTAGCCAGTTGCCAACGAAGAGCAAAACTGCGGGAATATCGCCAAGCGTGTCGGGGCGTGCGTACGACAAATTACTGATGGTGAGCACTGCGATCACCGCGAGAAGGATGACAGCGAACAGTGCTGGGAGAAGGCGCAGAGCGCGGCGCACGTAAAAGTCGCGCATGCTTACTCTTCCCGTCGACGACTTTTCTCCTAATAAAAGAGATGTAATCAGGAACCCGGAGAGGACGAAAAAAACATCGACACCGAGGTATCCCCCTTGATCAAAATGAACGATCACCAGGTGGTCTCCCACCACGGCCAATACCGCAAACGCTCTCATCCCGTCTAAACCTGGCCAATGCTTGGTTCGGTTTAGGTCATCCACTCCCCGAATGGTAGTGATCAGATGCATCGGAATCTGGGACGAGTCACTCAACAATCTCAAGGAGAGAGCCCGTGCGCAACTCCTCGAAGTAATCCACGGTGACGTGTCATTCCCGCCTTTAGTTTCGTGTCATTCAACGAATGACCTCGCGGATGGGGATCTTCACGAAGCGTCAGCCTGATTCTTCCTAATCATTATCTTTTCCGGCGTCTGCCAGACCACGACGCGAAATGAGTGGTAGCGATAGGTGTACGCGACGGGAAAAAAGGGAAACTTCGCGGCCGAGTGAATCGCTACCCCGTACTCCGGATTTGAGCCGTACGCCGATTCATCAAAGTTGTAGACGAGAAATTGAAATTTGTCTTCGTACCATGTGATGTCGATGAGATCCAGCAGCGGTTCAAGGCCGCTGCCGCTGTCAGTCTCGGTAACCGGACGGACGGTGACGCGTCCATCCGAATACACCGTGACGGGAGCACTTGTCCAATAGTCCCCCACGCCGCGATACAAGTGATGACTCAGAAGAGAACTAACGAGCCCGCTGTACGGCGACGCGGGTACGGGATCAGCGAGAACGACGGCGGCCGACACTGCACAACACCCAAAACTCGCGAAGGCGACCATCGACACCCATTGCCGTGCGTGCGGACGTGACAACTGTTGAGCGAATTGGCCAATGCACATCGCGCCAAGGATGCCGACAAAAACGATTCCCGGCGTGAGGTAACGAAGATCACCTGGACCGCCTAGCAGGAGATAAGAGGCGCCGTCGCCCAGTGCCGCCAGGAGAAGCAGATCGCTTAAGCGAAAACTCGCCTCGGATCGTCCCGTCATGCCCTGTATTAAGGTTCGCGGCTGACGACTTCTTAGGCCTATTACCAGACAGCCGACGGCGACCAGAAAGCCAAGGAGCGCCACCAGGAGTCCGATGGTCCGGAATATCTCTAACTCCCAGGGAACTCCACTGTTGTGAAGACTGTTACCTAAGCCAAACAGTGAAACCACGGCGGGAAGGATCGTATGGACGTTCCAAGTAATTTCCGGACGCGACTGCACTGCCGGCGATGCTGAAACCTTGAACGATCCGAGTCGGAGGGTAGCCACTCGGAGTACTTTGGCGGCCAGCAACGCCACGAGGGGTGCCAATGAGATGGGTAATCCTGACCGCCAATTTCGCTTTCGGATGCTCTCGAGAACTCCGACAATTACCGCCGGTATCAGTGCGAGCGCAATCGTAAGAGGATCGCCGAAGGTTCCGAGCGTCAGCAAGACAACGCCAACGATCCAACCTCGACTGAAACGGCCGTGACGCAATGCCACGAAGGCAAGCAAGACGTACAAGGTCGTGCCCACGTGAATCATGGACTGCGACAGCTGTTGTGCGAGAAGAGGACACGGTAGTCCCAACAGGGCTACCACCGAAATGACGGCGAGAAGTTTGGCCCAGCCGGTGAGACCACTCGTGGCAATATAAACAGCCACCAGGATCAATCCTGCCCACACCACCGCCGACACGTAGTGCAGAACGGCAACCTTCGCGCCAAAGAGCAAAACTCCGACCGTGAAGAATACAAGATCGATCGTGAGAAAACTGTCCGGGCTCGAATACCAATTCCTAAGCAGGACATTGCCCTTTGCCATATCCCTGCCTTGGAGTATGCCTCGAACGAGGTCGGCGTTACCCCAGTGTGAGTGCAGACCGTAAAAATATAAGAACGTCGCAAGCAGCGCGCAACAGAGTACCCACGATAAAACGCTGAGCACCCTTGTTGTTTTCGTCAGGATCAACGCGTGGTCTCCGATTTGATCTACTTCGGAGCTGGAATAGTGCGCCATAGGCAAGACCATATTCGGCAACCCTCGAATTAATCGTGTAATTGAAATTCAGAATCAGCAATCTTTCGATTTACGGCGTGCAGTAATCCTTCCAGCCAACACCCTTCATCGCTGCCCAGTGCTTCCCAGCAAAATTCCGTAACTTCCGGCTCTTCGGTCGTGCCGACGAGAAGGACTAGCTGGCGTCTCAACCTTGCAACGAGAAGCGACGACGATCTGCCAATGCCCTCTCATGGTTCCCAACATTGGATCAGCCACTCGGAGATTGTGGCAGTCGGCTTTCTGAACTAGCTAGACCCGCGAGGTGTCGCGTCGATAGACCCTTACGGTGATGCGGGTCAAGACGAGGGTCCAGGCGGCGAGCACAATCCAAGCTTCGCTCGACCACACGTGAACACCCAAGAGCGCCGACTTTCCCGCTTGGACGAGCCAGTACGAGGGCAGAATTTTCACGATCTTTAGCAGGACTCCCGAAGTGAACAGCGGCCCGAATGCACCGCCCAGCAACGCCATTAGCGACGTAATGCCACCGAGTGCGGGACCGAGTGAGTCCACCGATATGAGGTGACCGAGCATGATGCCAAGCACCACGAAAGGAATGAGACCAATGAGTAATAGACCAAGCATGGTCAGCCACTGCACCGCGTCAAGTCGCACGCCGAGCAACGTGCCGGCGAGCGCGAGCACCACGATGCTGAACAGAGCGGTCATGTAGGACGTGAGAATCTTCGCCGTGAAATACGTGCTCGTTTTTAGCGGCGTGATGCGCATCTGACGAGTCCAACCGACGGAGCGTTCTTGAGCGATGCGCCCTCCGATGGAGACGACGGCGGTCATCGATCCCCAGGCAGCCATGCCGGTCATGAAGTACAGCGGGAACCCAATGCCTTCGATCACGGCGTGGCGATGCTCCCCGGCGATGGCCAAGAACAAAACCAAAGGAAAGATTAAAGAGAAGATCAAGAACCGTCGGTTACGGAGCGTCCGCAGTACTTCGTAGCGGATATACGTCAGGCGCTTCACGAGCTCGCTCCGTCAACGGACTCATCGTCGTCACCGGTGAGGTCTAAGAATGCTTCCTCAAGCCCCGCTCCACGCACCTCGATGTCGCGCGCGTCCGGATAGCGACTGAGCAGTGCTCGAAGCACCGAGTCCGAATCGGGACAGCGCAGCGTCCAGGCGTCGCCGTGCTGTTCCGCGCTGGTGACTCCATCGATGGCGTTGAGGTCAGTGCTTGTGGCGGTACTAAGGGTCACGCGGATGGTGCGGCCACCGACTCTCGCTTTGATCTCGGTGGGAGGCCCGTCGGCCACGACGCGACCTCGAGCCAGGAGGATGATGCGGTCGGCGTAGGTGTCAGCCTCTTCGAGGTAGTGCGTGGCGAAGATGATGGTTTTGCCGCGGGCCGCGACGCCACGCATCGCCACCCAGAAGTCGCGGCGACCCTCGACGTCGAGCGCCGCGGTGGGCTCGTCGAGGACCAGCAGATCGGGGTCGGCGACGAGGGCGATGGCCATACGCACGCGCTGGGTCTGGCCACCGGAAAGCTTCGTCGTCATGCGGTCCGCGAACTCCTCGGTGCCGGTAAGTCGCAGCACGTCATCGACGTTGAGCGGGCGCGGGTACAAGGAGCCAACCATGGTGATCAGCTCTCGCACGCTCAAGTATTGAATGAGCGAACCCGTCTGCAGCATGCCGCCCACGAAACCAGCGTGTACGGCATCGCTCGGCGACGAGCCGAAAAGAGAGATCGTGCCGGCATCCGGTCGCGTGAGTCCGAGCATCATGTCGAGCGTGGTCGACTTGCCTGCGCCGTTCGGGCCGAGCAGCGCGAGGGTCTCACCTCGCTCGATGGCGATGTTGACGCCCCTGACGGCTCGAACGTCGCCATAGGATTTTGTGAGGTCAGTGAGCGCGATCCCAGCGCTTGACGGCGCCATATTCGTCACGCGGCGACCGCCGTTGGAGTGTTGAAGATGGATAACTCCCTTCGCGCTCGCTGCTGGGCCCCGATGCTACTGGCAGGCAAGAAGCGAGTGCGATGGAGGCTCGACGCGTGGGTGGCTAGGAACTCTTCGACGTGTCGGGGAAGTTCGCACGCTCGTCGGATGCTCACTCACTGCGCACTGTACGTGTCGACGACAACGACGTCAAGGGCCGCAACCGCGACGAGATGAATTCGTTGCCATTTTCATCGAGGGAGATGGAGAGGCCGCTCTATCTGGAGGGTGAGTACTCAGTACACTCACTCACAACGTTTGCAATTTCTCCTTTGGACATCGTGAGGGCCGCGTGACGAGTACGAGACAGCTCCTGCGGTCGTGGCCTCGAAGATTTTCGGTGCTCATCGTCGGCGCGGCGGTGATGCTCGCCCTCTCTCCGGTCTTCGCATCGGCCGGTACTACCACCACCACGACGACCGCGACCACCACCACGACGACGACGCCATCGTCGTCAACTACGACCACGACAACGCCGAAGCCGAAGACTTACTTAGGTCCCGATGGCGTGGTCTCGTCGGCCATCGTCGCCGAGAATCGACTGACCGGGACGTCGGCGTGGCGAATCGGGGCCAATGTGTCCTCGACAGCGGTGCAAGGCTTCGCCAATTTCACCGCCGCCGCGCAGGGTCAGGACGTGAAGTTCTACGTCACCACGCAGGCTCCTTCCTTCCGAGCGGTGGCCTTTCGCATGGGTTGGTATCAGGGTCTCGGCGCGCGGCAGGTGTGGGCGTCGCCCGTTGAGAGCGGCGTCAGTCAACCCGCGTGCAGCGTGGCGCCCACCACCAACATGGTCAGTTGCGCCAACTGGAGCGTCTCATTCGTCATGCCCATCACGTCGGCCTTTACGCCCGGCGACTATTTAATAAAACTTCTGGTCGGACCGAAAGGCGCCAGCTACGTCCCACTCACCATTTGGGATCCCCAAAGTACGGCAACCTACGTGATCATGAATCGCTCGTTCGTTGAGCAGGGTTGGAACACGTACGGCGGCTATTCGTTCTACGCCGGCCTAGGACCGTGCATCTTGGACAGCGCGTCGTATCCTCCGTGCAATCGCGCGCGTGTCGTCTCCTTCGATCGTCCCTACGACACGGGCGACGGAGCGTCGGACTTCTTAACGAATGAGTATCCCTTGGTGCGGCTCTGCGAGCGAGAGGGGCTCGACGTCACCTACATCACCGACGTCACTTTGGACGAGCACCCGAATCTCTTGTTGCATCACAAGGTACTGCTCTCGCTCGATCACGACGAGTCGTGGTCATACGAAGAACGCCTGGCCGTCGAGAGCGCCGTGAATCACGGAATCAACATTGTCTACTTCGGTGCGGCGGCGATGGTTCGCCACGTTCGCTTACAGGCCTCGCCGTTGGGACCGGATCGAGAAGAGGTCGACTACCGCGACGCCTACGAAGATCCGCTCAATGGTGTTGGCAACCCGATGCAAGTCACGGGCAACACGTGGGAGTCACCCCCCGCTGACTGGTCACCCGTCGCACAGATCGGTGAGGAGTACAGCGGTTACCTCTCGCCCGGGGTGACGGCGCCCATGGTGATCAGTAACGCGTCCTCGTGGGTCTTCAAGGGTACGAGCTCTTCACGACGGCACGTCATTGCCGGGGGTGATCGCGTCGGACTTCGACCACGTCATCCCCTCCTCGGCCACGCCGTCGAATATTGAGATACTCGCGCACTCGCCCATCCCCTCCGAAGACGGCACGGTAAGTGGCGACATCTGGGATGGCGTGAGCTACTCGGACATGGTCTACTTCACGAACCCCACGAGCAACGCCGGCGTGATCGATACCGGCAACAACGTGTGGATCGGAGATCTTCGTACGTGCTGCGATGTGGCGCAGTACTGCGAAGCACCGACGCTGTCGAAGATCACGAACAACATCCTTTGGCTCTTTGGACAAGGCCCGGCCGGAGAGTTGGAGCCCGCGACATCGAACTTGAATTCGATAAGCCCCGAAGGTTCATAGATAGTGCCTTCGGGAGATATACCCAACGGTTGCGAGCACGTGAGCCAAATTCGGGAGCCGCTTTAAGCACTTTTTTGGCTGTCGACGAGGAAATATAATCCTCGTCACTTAAGAGTGGGTGTCCATTTCATGGCTCTCGACGTTATACATAGTAAAAGAGCCATTAGTTGACGTGCTACCTGATTAGGACGCTTTTCTGTGATTTGTGACAGCCTTGCGAAGAAATAGGGTCCAAGAGGTCCATACTTCAAACGCAAGGCATCACTGGGCACTGTGGTCTCCAGCCCTGTGCGTAGGTTGTGGACAAGGGCAGCTCTGAGTGAGGCGTTGTTGGCTTTCTGAGGGGGTTGCATCGTAAAGCGTCATCAAACACTTAAAGGTTTAGGCCCTGACTCTCTCTCCAGGGGCGATGAAAAGCACTGGCCCGCCGCCGAATCTCCGGAAGATCTGCTCGACCAACTGAAACTCGAGCGGGCGCGCTTGAGCACCATCATGGATTCGCTGATGGACCCTCACGTCATTTTCGAGGCTGTTCGTGACGCCTCAGGCACGGTCGTTGACTTTATTTTCGTCGACGCGAATGATGCCGCTATCGCATACAACCACTCCACCCGCGAGAAGATGATTGGTGGTCGGCTTCTCGATATTCTCCCGGGGCACGCGAAGTCCGGCGTGTTCGCCACCTACGTGCACGCTTTAGAAACTGGCGAGCCGATGGTGCTTGACGACTCCCCTTACTTCAACGAAGTCTGGGGGTCGGTGCGTCACTGCGACGTGCGCGCGCTCAAGGTCGGCGATGGTCTGAGCTACACGTGGCGCGATGTGACCGAGCGAGCAGAGTTGATCGAGCGTTATCGACTGCTCGCGGAGAACGCCTCCGACGTCGTCTACGAGACTGACCCCTTCGGCGTCTTTCTGTGGTTATCACCGTCGGCCAGTGGACCACTGCAGTGGCAACTGGATGAGTTACTGGGCACCTCCTCATTCGACCTCATCTGCGGAGACGACCTTCCCCTCGTTCTCGTGAACCGCGACTCGACACTGCGAGGCGCCTACGCCGAACCGGTCGAGGTGCGCTATCGATCCGCAGATGGTGAGTACCACTGGATGTCAAAGTCGACCAGGCCGATCTTCGACGACGCGGGGAACGTTAAGACTCTGGTGATTGGTCTGCGGAGTATTGACGACGAAGTCGCTACGCGCGATTCGCTCACGGCCTCTGAGTCGCACTATCGCCTCCTCGCCGAGAACTCCCTGGATGTCGTCCTGGAGACGGACATTGATGGAAGAATTCGATGGGCGTCGCCTTCGGCTCGAGAGGTGCTGGGCTGGTTGCCGAGTTTGCTGCTCGGGACCAAGACGAACGCGTTAGTGGCGACGAGCGACTGGGAAAAGGTCGAGGCGTGGCGCGAACTTATCCATCAAGGGGAGAGTGTCGGTCCTGAGCAGCTTCGTGTGAAGACGGCGAGGGGCGAGATGCGCTGGATGGCCCTTCGGGCTCAGCCCGCACTCGATTCATCAGGCGCGGTGACGGGCGGCATCATTGGGGGACGCGACTGTCAACGCGAGGTGATAGCCCAGCGGGCCGCGAACACGCTCTCGGCGGGAAGTCAGGTTCTCGTGCGCTCGGAGCACGAAGAAGACCTCTTATTCGAGATGTGCGAAGCGGCGGTATGCGAAGGCGGCTATCTGCTGGCCTGGTACGCGAAGCGCCTGGAAGACGATCGTCATAGCATCGAGAAGGTCGCTTCGAGCACGGGCCATCGAGAGTATGTCGACACACTCGATATCAGTTGGGGAACCGGCCCGACCGGGATGGGGCCCATCGGCACGGCCATGCGTAGCGGCGAGGCAATGGTCTACGACGACCTTATTAATGGTGACCACTTCGCGAAATGGCGAAAAGCCTGGGCCGAACACGGTTTTCGTTCCTGTATCACATTGCCAGTACGCGTGGACGGGGTTATGGACGGTTGCTGGCAGCTCTACGCCGCGGAGCCGAACGCCTTTGATGAGAACGTTGCGGACGTGTTGCAAGACCTCGCCAACGAATTGGGTTATGGCCTAAAGCGCCTACGCGAGCGAGAATTACTGTTGCAATCGCTCAAGGATCAGACGCTTCTCAGCAAGGCGATCGACCAGGCCAGCGAGTCGATCATCGTGACCGACCCTTCCGCCGCCATTCTCTATGCGAATCCATCGGTGCTGAGAACGAGCGGTTACATGCTCGAAGAGGTTTTGGGCCAGAATCCACGGGTTTTTCGTAGTGATCTGCACGATGCCACGTTCTATTCGATGATGTGGGCGCACTTGACCGGGGGCGAGGCCTGGCACGGAATCCTGATGAATCGGCGCAAATCTGGGGAACTCTACGAGGAAGACTCCACTATCTCGCCCATTCACGACGCCGAGGGGAACCTGATGGCCTATGTCGCGGTAAAACGCGACCTCACCGTGGAGCGGCGTCTTGAGACCATTAGGACTCAGGAACAGCGGGACCGACTTGACGTCTTGGACATCATTAAAGAAGTTCGCCGTGGAGAATCACTGCACTCGACCGCCGAGGCCTTCTGTCGGGCGGCAACCACACTGACTTCCATTGACTCGGCGCTCATGGTGCTCCTCCAAAGCGACGGAACGCTGCTCACAATCGGCACCGGAGGAGAGGGCTTCGGTGGCGCTCGGAGCGGCGTGACCTTCGCGTTTCCTCGACCCGACCTCCTCATCGAACGTACCAAGGCGGGCGCGTGGTGGTTGGATTTGACCTCGCCCGAGGTCGCGGGATACGACGAACTCACGGTGCGCATGGCCGCCAGCGGGATTACCGCGATCGGCAACGTACCCATCCGCTGGGAGGGTCAGTTGGTCGGCATTCTCGGGCTCGCTTCAAAGGCACCTGACGGTCCATCGTGGATGAGTTCTCGGCTGCCGGTCTTCGAAGAGCTTGGCTCGTACGCGGGAGCACTGTTCGGAGCCGAAGCGGAGGTCTTCTCGAAGCGACAGACACTGCGACAGGACATTCTCTCGATCATGAACGAGCGACGATTTCATTCGGTCTTCCAACCCTTCGTCGAGCTCGAATCGGGACGCGTCGTTGGCTACGAAGCGTTAACGCGCTTCGACGATGGTTCGGACCCCGAGCAGCGCTTCATGCAGGCGCACTCGGTGGGCCTCGGCAGCGAGTTGGAATCCCTCTGTGCCCGCGTGGCGCTCGACACGTCACAAGCAATGGCGAACGACATTTGGCTGAGTATCAACTTCTCTCCCGCAACACTCATCGACGGGCACGCCGCGGACGTCGTCCGCGGCGTACAACGGACACTGGTCATCGAAGTGACCGAGCACGCCCAGATTAAAAATTACGCAGCGATTCGAAAGGCCGTCAAAGAGATCGAAACGTGCAAACTTGCCGTTGATGACGCCGGCGCGGGGTACACGAGTCTTAGTCACATTTTGGAGCTCGCACCCGACTTCGTGAAACTCGACATCTCACTCGTACGTGACGTCGATACCAACACGGCGCGCCAAGCAATGGTCGCGGGCATGTGTCACTTCGCCGCACAGAGTGGCACCACTCTCATCGCCGAAGGCATCGAAACAGAGGCTGAAGCGAGCATGCTGCGCGACCTCGGCGTGCCGCTCGGTGAGGGTGGGATGCTGGGTCAGGGTTATCTCTTTGGTCGACCTGGATCGCTTCACTGGACACGATGCGCTGCGACCACGCGTGCAGAGTGTGATTCACGACGAGATTAAGACGAGCTTAAAGCAGTCGGTCGTCTGTTGTGATTTGATATGAACGCGTACGCCGTCATGGCCGAGCGCGACAACCTCGCCGTTATCAGACGGAATCTGCCTGCACGGCCGCTGGCGGCGTAGGCCGTCGCTTCATTTGAAAGCCAATCCGACGCAAAGAACCAGAAAAGATTTCGACTCACATTTCGAAATGATTTTCGATCGGTGATGCACGAAAACCTTTATGACAAAAGGGTTGCAGCCATGATGCGACTGCATTTTTTTCTTCTGACTTGTTATCAAATTCGTTGCGTTAAATGACAAGTGTCGAAGGATCGTCAAACTACTCTTTCAATTGGGGATGTGCGTTTGTTGGTCCATGCAAACGTGCGGAGCGGCGGTTTGGACGAGTGTCGGATGTCGGTGGAGTCACTCAAAATATTCACCATCATTTTGTTAGGAGATGCGATGCGTTGTCAGCGAAGTGGGAAAATAAAGACCATTTTCTTATGGACGTCAGAACTATATTCAAAACGTCTAATTTTTGTCGGAAATCGGTGAGGTGACTGTGGCGTTCAAGAGGAAGACTGAAAACTCTCCTCACCCCGGTCAAGGAGACGAGAGTGACGTGGAAAGCACGTCCTCTGGCTCAGTGCTGGTGAGTGAGGTTCACAACCTGATGTCAGAGGAACGCGCCCCAACGCTTTCCGGCGACGGAGATGGTTCTAAGGCGTCGAGCAACGGCGCAACGTCTTCGAAAAGGTGAGTGGTCCGTACAAAGGACGACTCGGCGACCTTCTCATCGAAAAGGGTCTCATCACCCAAGAGCAGCTCGACCTGGCCCTCGCGGAGCAGAAAGAGAACGGAGGCAAGCTCGGCGAGCTACTCGTGACGATGAACCTGCTCGACGCGCACGTTCTCGCCGAGACACTCGCGGCGTTATTCGGTCTCGTTGTCGTCAACCTTCGACGTGACAACGTCGACCCCAGCGTCATTCCTCTGGTATCTGAGGAGATGGCGCGCGCGCAACATGGCGATTCCGGTGCGCTTGGAAGACGACGGACTCTACGTCGCCGTCGCTGAACCGAGCGACGAATTGCGCGCACTTCTCACCAAGACGGTCGGTCGACAAGTCCACCTGATGATCGCTCCGATGAGTGACATCATCTGGGCGCTCGATACTAACTATCGAGCGATCGGCAGTGTCGACAAATTGGTGCAAGCCTTCGAGGCGGTCGAGGGTGCTCGACGCAAGACGGCGACCACACAAGACGTCGACGTCACTACCGACGACGCACCGGTGGTCCAAGTCGTCGACCGCATCCTCACTCAGGCGATGCGAGACCGCGCATCGGACGTGCACATCGAACCCTCCGAGGAGTACGTGCGAGTGCGATTTCGAATCGACGGCGCGCTGAAGGAGATCCTGCAACTGCCTTCGACGATCGGCCCCGGGTTGGTGAGTCGCATCAAGATCATGGCCAACATGAACATCGTCGAGCGACGACGTCCTCAAGACGGCCAGCTCACCATCACCGTCGACGGGAAAGAGGTCGACGTACGTGTTGCCACCGTCTCCACCATCATGGGCGAGAACTGCGTGATGCGAATCCTTGACAAGACCCGCTCGGTCTTCAAGCTGGGCGAACTCGGCATGCCCCACGACACCCACTCGACGTACTCCAAGGTGGTCCGCTCGCCCTTCGGGATGGTGCTCTGCGCCGGACCGACCGGTAGCGGCAAGACGACCACTTTGTACGCCACCTTGAGTGAGGTATCCAACCCGACCCTCAACGTCATGACCATTGAGGACCCGGTTGAGTACGTCTTTCCGTCCATCAACCAGATCCAGACCAACGAGCAGGCGGGTCTCAACTTCGCGACGGGACTGAAGTCGATCCTGCGCCAAGACCCTGACGTCATACTCGTGGGCGAGATCCGTGACGTCGAGACCACCAGAGTCGCCGTGCAGTCGGCACTGACGGGCCACTTCGTCATCTCTTCGATGCACGCCACCGACTCGGTGTCGGCCCTGCACCGCTTCCTGGACATGGGGATCGAGTCGTTTCTCGTTGCCTCCTCGGTGCTCGCCATCGTCGGACAGCGTCTTTTGCGACGAATCTGCCCTTCGTGCAAGACAACCTATGAGTTGAACGACGATGAGCGCGAGTTCTACGAAGAGAGCGGCGGACCGGAAAAGGCCACCTTTTACTACGGATCTGGCTGCAACTTCTGTAGTGACACCGGGTACAAGGACCGAATCGGCGTCTACGAACTTCTCATCATGACCCCTGAAATCAAGCGTCTCATCGTCGGATGGGCTACCCAAGAGGAGCTGCACAACATGGCAATGAAACAAGGAATGCGCACCCTGCGACAAGAAGCCATCAGCCTCGTGACACAGGACATCACGACTGTGGCTGAAGTTATCCGAAGCGTGTACGCACTATGAGCCGCAAAGACTCCAATCTCGCCTTTCGATACAGCGCGCTTGACGCAGACGGAAAGAAGGTCTCGGGGGTCGAAACCGCCCTGTCCAGCGGGGCCGTGCACATGGCGCTCCTCGAACGAGGACTCCAGCCCCTCGAGGTCACGACGAGGAAGAGCGTTCTCAAACTCGAAATCACGAAAAAGAAGGTTCCTCGTCCGGACGTCATGAACTTCACTCGCCAATTGGCCGTCTTCATGAAGGCCGGAATCCCCATCATGGAGGCGCTTGAGGTCATCGTCGAAGAGACGCAGAACAAGTTGTTACGGAACATTCTTCGAGACGTCATCGACAGCCTTCGAGCCGGTGACACCTTCGCGACGGCTGCGGCTGCCCACCCTGAAGCGTTTCCTAACTTCTACGTTGGCATTCTGGAATCGGCCGAACTGACCGGAAATTTGGACCAGGTCTTGAACCAGTTGGCCGACTACATCGAGCGCGATACCAAGGCCCGCAGCAAGATTACTGCGGCTTTGATCTATCCCGCCGTCGTGGCCTGCATGTCGGTCGTCACGGTCCTCATCCTCACCATCTTCGTGCTCCCTCGATTTACGGTCTTCTTCAAGTCTCTTGCACGCGAAACTGCCACTCATCACCATCATGATGATGGACGCCTCGTCGTTCATTCTTCACTGGTGGTACGTCGAAGGCGACCGTCGCTATCATTCTGGTCGGGGGATTTATCGCGATGCGTCGATCGGTAAAGGGCCGAGCGCGACTTGACGCGATAATGCTGAAGTTCCCGGTGATCGGCGACTTGACGCAGACGGCGATTCTCGAGCGGACTTGTCGAATTCTCTCCTCAATGCTCAAGGCGGGCGTCGACCTTCCCCGATCGATGGCCGTCACGGCCGACTCGGCGAACAACGCCGTGTATTACAAGGCCTTGACAGAGATACGTGAGGCGATGATGGAAGGACAGGGGCTTGCGGGTCCCATCGCCCGAAGCGGCCTCTTTCCGGGTGCGGCGCGTCAGATGTTTCGAGTCGGCGAAGAGACGGGAACCCTCGACCAACAGCTCGACGTGGCCGGCGAGTACTACAACCGCGAGTTGGAGACGAAGCTTGAGCGCGCTACGGCGCTCTTTGAGCCGGCCATCATCATCTTTATGGGCGTCATCGTCGGCTTTGTGGCCGTGGCACTTATCTCGGCGATGTACGGCATTTACAACCAGGTAAAGGTCGGATGAGGAGCGAAATACAGCCTCGGCGTGCCCGGAGGTTCCTGAGCAACGGATCCTCTGGACGTAGCGACAAGAGTCCGCGACGTCCAAAAGGTCGCGCCGATGAGGGTTTTACGCTCCTCGAACTCCTCATCGTCTGCGTGGTCACGCCCATCATTATCGGCGCTCTCGCGGCGGGGCTTATGGCGGTGTTGTCTTTACAGCAGGGTGTGTCGAGTCGGTTATCCAACTCGGCTGACTCGCAAATGGTTGAAGCGAGTTACCGCAACGACATACAGGCTGCGCAGCAGATCACCACGGCTTCCGACACCGGTAACCGATGTCATCACGCCTGAATGCGGGACCGGTTATCAAGTGCTGGGCCTCGAGTGGAACTTCAACCCCACGACCCACCTCTACCAAACAGTGGTTTCCTACGTCAGCGTCCCGGTGACGAATGGAACGACCACCACGTATTCGCTTGGTTCGCCAGGAGTGCACCAATGTGGAGTCCAGCACTTCGCCCATTGAACCCGTGAAGATCACGACGACGATTTCGTCCAACACGTCGCCAGATCGTGCAGGGTAATCCAGTCGCCCCCACGATCACGCCCACAAACCCGGCGGTAGCCACCAGCCTGGGTCTCAGTCTACCGGCGTGACGAGCGTGACGTTCCCCATCACTGAGCCCCAGAGGGCAGCACGTCGAATACCAGTACACCCTGGTGGCGAGCCCGCCCACCAGCGCGTCGAGCATCGACAACGGCGGGCCAATCACCTCGACGACCAATGCGGGCTGTGGCTACGCGGCTCCGGGGACGGGTACCTACGCGTCCTCGCTCTGCCTCGTGGACTTTTCGGCGCTCTCGGGCAACAACATGGTCGCCGCCCGCCAGGGTTGCGTCGAACTGTCTGTCCCCTTGCCCGGCGGTTCGACGATGTACTTCTGCATTGGCATTACCGGTGCCCCCGTGGCCCCTTACAAATTGCCGACGTGGACCGACGGTTTTCTCGGCAACAGCATCAATGGCGTTCCCTTTTACTCCGACGTGCCGGGGGATCCCGCTCTGTACCAGTCGTGCGAGGGTGACGCCTCAACGTGCGTTGTCAATGGCGCGACGGTGACCAACACGTGGGGTGGTGTCACCACCATCACGATCAGCGACATCGACGTGGTAGCGCCCGACGGCAACCCGGCGACAGGTTGGGAGCTCGTCAGTGCAGATGCTGAATCGACCGACAGCGGCGAATCCATTACCTGGACGGCGAACAACCCCCTCTACGTCATTCCCAACAACCAATCGGTCGACACGCCAGCCGACCCGATCGGCAACGCCTGCAACACCGCCACCGGTGTCACCCCCCAGAGCGTGCTCACACCCGGTAATGGCAGTACAACGATCGAGTGCTCGGGTTACTCCAACGGCACCAAGACCGGCACGCTAATGGTTGAGGCGGCGCAGCCCACCACCATGACGATTGTCCTCGTTGGCACTGGCCTCCAAGGCATCTCCCTCGGACTGTTGTTCTAATGACAATCGTCGCTCACGCCTTTGTTGTTGTGACAGGTCGGCAGACTCTGTCCAGCGCGACTCGTGTGACGTGCACCGGTCGTACCCGAAGTAGGACGGGATGAGACGGTCTCGTCGTCAAGTGATTGAGCCGACGGCGCGAACCACCACGCCAAAAAGACTTCGGCGCTCTGAGGACGGTGACACTCTCATCGAGGTGTTGCTCGCCGTCATCGTGCTCGGCATGGCGTCGGTCGCTCTCATGATCGCCTTCGGCGCGTCGATTTCGGGGTCGGCGGACCACCGTCAGTTGGCGGCTTCCAGCGTCGTTCTCGACAGCGTGTCCCAAGAGGTCATCTCCGAAATCCAAGCTAATCCAGCGCTCTTCGACTGTCCCCAGGTGTTCCAGAACTACATCAACGACGTCACTTTTACTGCGCCCTCCAACTACACCGTCAGTTTCGCCTCTTCTAATCCCGTGGAGTACTGGAACACCTCGACCAATAGCTTTGGGACAACCTGCGAGGCGGGAGAGGCGCAGCAGATAACGATCACCATCACGGACAACTACGACCACCTGACCTTTTCGAACAGTTTCGTGGTTGACTCGCCACTCGATGACATGGCGACGGGAAGCGGGAGCGGTGGCACCTACGGCGCTGCCACCCAGTTGGTCTTCACGACTCAACCGGTTGGGGGATCTACTGGACAAGAGTTGCAGACCCAGCCGGTCGTCACGGTGGAGGACGTGAACGGCAACACCGTATCCGACGACCTCTCCCCGGTGCTCCTGACACTCAGCGGGCCTGGAGTTACAACGAGCCCTACCGCGGCCCTTTCCGGTTGCGCCGGCACCGAGACTGAAGGCGTCGTTACATTTGCTGGTTGCACCGTCAACACTTCTGACACTTCTTCTGACCCCTATACGATCACCGCAACGGACGGAAATTTAACCGGAACGTGGACCAGTGACGACTTCACGGTCAGCGCGTCGGCGGACTATCTGGTCTTTACAACGGAACCGGTGCCAGGCGCGTCTGGAGCGGCGATGACGACCCAGCCGGTCGTGGAGGCTTGGACGAATGGCGCCCTTAATACGCACTGGACCGGCACCATCAGCTTGACATCTTCAGGTGGCAGTCTCACCAACTGCTCGGCCATTGCGGTAACGGGCACGATGAGCGGGACTGCCACATTTACCAGTTGCAAGTTCGCCGGAGGGTACTACTACAACCCCATCTCCGAGGTTTATCTGGCAACTCCTTACACGTTGACGGCGTCGGCAACGAACTCCGTCGCGACCAGTCCCGTCACGAGTAGCGCGTTCGGCGTTACTGGCCCCGGTACCGCCAATTCGCTGGTATTTTCAACCCAGCCATCCGGTGCCGCGGGCCCCGATACAACGCCGTTCCCCACGCAACCCGTAGTCACCGTAGAAGACTCTTTCGGCAACATCGTGAATGCCTCCAGCGCGCCGGTCACACTGGCCATTAGCAGTGGCAGCCTGACCTGCACTGCGAATCCCCTCGCCGCATCCGACGGTTCCGCGTCATTTAGCGGTTGTGCCGGCAACGCCTACGGCAACGGACTGACGTTGACGGCGTCTTCTTCGGGCCTGTCGTCGACCACGAGCGCCAGTTTCAATATCACCGGTCTTCCCACGCAACTGATTTTCACCGAACAGCCGATCGCCGGTGTCTCGGGCGCACCCTTTACGACCCAACCGGTAATTACGGTGGAGGACGCTGGCGGAAACACCGTCACGGCTTCGTCAACGGCCATCACGCTGACCGCTTCGGGCGGATCACTCCAACTCTGTACAAATCTCACCCCATACGAAGGGGTGGTGAGCGTCGCGACCTGCAACTTTGCGGGCATCGTGGGAACTTCGTACTACTTGACCGCAACCCAGGGTTCACTGAGCGCGACTAGCGGCGTTTTCACTCCTTCGGCGGCTGGCACACCGACCCAGCTCGTCTTTACCACCGAGCCGGTGGCGGGGCTGGCGGGCTCAGCCTTCGCGACACAGCCGACCATCTCCGTAGAAGACTCCGCCGGGAACGTCACGACGTCGGACGCCATCGTCACCCTTGCCAGTTCCGGTGGCTCGCTCCTCTCCTGTCCGGCGATTTCGGCCGTTGAAGGTGTGGCGGAGTTCTCCATCTGTGCCTTTGGCGGCTTGGATACCATGCCATACACCCTCACGGCAACGTCTCCAGGCCTTTCGTCAGTGATAAGTACCGACTTCACACCCTCGGGCCCAGGACCCGCGTCGGCGTCTGTGTCGACGTTTACCGCCAGCCCCGCCATCGTGGTCGACAACGGCACGACCTCCGCGAGTTTGACAGCGACGTTAGAGGACGCCTACACCAACGCCATCCCAGGTAAGACCATCGCCATCACCCAAGGGGCGACAGGCTCTGTCGTCACCGCGGTCTCGGCCACCACGAACGCCAGTGGCGTCGCAACGTTCACCGCCACGGACACCAACCGAGAGATCGTCACGTTCTCGGCCACCGACTCGACCGACGGCGTTGCCATCTCCGAACAACCCCAAGTCTCCTTCGCCACACAGTTGACACCACCCACGAGCGTCGCGCTCAGCTACGGAGCCACATCCGGCTCAATTGGTATTACCTTTAGCGCGCCGTCCAACGCACCCTCTTCGGGTCAGACCTACACCGCAACCGCGTGCACCACCGACACCGCCGGTGTACTGAGTGGCTGCAACGCTGCCCAGACCATCACCTCCGGTGGCCAACTGACGGGCCTCAGTGCCACTCAAGGCAGTCCGGGCACCCCGTACTACGTGACGGTCACCGCCGTCGCCTCGACCGGCTACCTTGCTTCCACCTCCGCCATCGCCGGGCCACAACCCGCCATGAGCCAGGTGGATCCGCCCACCAGCGTGACGCTGACGTCATCTACCACGACTGCGGGTGCCATCAACGTGACCTTCGTCGCCTCGTTGGGAACTGCGCCGAGTTCATATTCGGCTACTGCTTGCACGACGGACACCGGCGGTGTCCTGAGCGGCTGCAATGCGGCGGTAGCCATTGTCTCGGGCGGCCAACTAACTGGACTAACGGCCGGCACGCCGTACTATGTGACGGTCACCGCCAATCCGCCGACGGGGTACCTCTCGGCCACTTCTGCAATAGCTGGACCGACTGCTCCGACCGTCCAACTCGCTCCCCCCACCGCTGTCGCGCTCAGCTACGGAGCCACATCCGGCTCAATTGGTATTACCTTTAGCGCGCCGTCCAACGCACCCTCTTCGGGTCAGACCTACACCGCAACCGCGTGCACCACCGACACCGCCGGTGTACTGAGTGGCTGCAACGCTGCCCAGACCATCACCTCCGGTGGCCAACTGACGGGCCTCAGTGCCACTCAAGGCAGTCCGGGCACCCCGTACTACGTGACGGTCACCGCCGTCGCCTCGACCGGCTACCTCGCTTCCACCTCCGCCATCGCCGGGCCACAACCCGCCATGAGCCAGGTGGATCCGCCCACCAGCGTGACGCTGACGTCATCTACCACGACTGCGGGTGCCATCAACGTGACCTTCGTCGCCTCGTTGGGAACTGCGCCGAGTTCATACACGGCAACGGTATGTACGAGCCCCGGCAACGTATGTTCGACCCACTCAAACTACGTATCAAATACCCAAATTACGGGCCTTACACCGGGAACAGAGTACACAGTAACGATCACCGCCGTTCCGCCTGTGGGGTACCTCTCGGCCACCTCCGCCCAGGCCGGACCTGTTCCTGCGACCACGCAACTCGGTGCGCCGACCAACGTCACGCTCAGTTACGGCACGACTGGCGGCTCGATCGGCGTCACCTTTACCGCGCCGACCGGCGGCGAGACCTACACGGCGACCGCCTGCACGACGGACACCGGCGGTGTCCTGAGTGGCTGCAACGCGGCCGTGGCCATCACCTCCGGCGGCCAGATCACTGGTCTTACCGCCGGTACGCCGTACTACGTGACGGTATCGGCCGTCGCCTACAGCGGGTACCTCGGATCAACCTCGGCCATCGCCGGGCCACAGGCCGCGGCCACGCAACTCGCCCCGCCGACCGGCGTCACACTCAGCTACGGCACCACTTTGGGCTCGATTGGCGTCACCTTTACCGCGCCAACCGGCGGCGAAACCTACACGGCGACCGCCTGCACGACGGACACCGGCGGTGTGTTGAGTGGCTGTAAGGCGGCCGTGGCGATCACGTCCGGTGGTCAAATTACGGGCCTGAATGCCACCCAAGGAAGTGCTGGCATGCCGTACTACGTCACGGTTTCAGCCGTCGGCTACAGCGGCTACCTGGGTTCTACCTCGGCGATTGCCGGCCCACAGCCCGCCATGAGCCAAGTGAATGCGCCCGCCAGCGTAACTGTGACTTCCTCGACAACTACTGCCGCCACGATCGTCGCGACCTTCCCCGCTTCGATAGGAACTCCACCGTCCTCGTACACTGCAGAAGTCTGTGAAAATTACAGCGGTGGCGTGTTGAGCAACTGTGTTTCCACAATTCCGGGCTACACATCGGGTACGCCAATAACCAGCGGCCTTACGGCGGGCACCAGTTACTACGTCCAGATCACCGCGAACCCTCCCGCGGGCTATCTCGCCGCGTCGCTAACGGGCGGTCCCGCCATGGCCGCCGTTCAATTGGACGCTCCAGGTCTTCCCACCCTCGCCTATGGAACAACGTCCGGTTCGTTGTCGGTGACCTTTAGCGCTCCGGCCAATGCTCCAACGGGTCAGACCTACACCGCAACCGCCTGCACGACCGACACCGCCGGCGTACTGAGTGGTTGCAACGCTGCCCAGGCCATCACCTCCGGCGGCCAACTGACTGGCCTCAGTGCCACTCAAGGCAGTGCTGGCACCTCGTACTACGTGACGGTAACGGCCGTCGCGTCCAGCTACTACCTAGCATCCACGTCGGCCATTGCAGGACCGCACGCCGCGACAAGTCAAGTGGACGCTCCGACGGGCCTTTCGATGACGTCGTCCACTTCGACCGCTGGCGCAATCACTGTGAACTTCACCGATTCGGGAGGAATCGCACCGAGTTCGTACACCGCAACCGCCTGCAAGACCGACACTGCCGGCGTGCTGAGTAACTGCAATGCAGCCGTGGCGATCGTTCCAGCTGGCCAGATTACGGGCCTTACCCCCGGCACCAGTTACTACGTAGAAGTCACCGCCGTCCCACCCACGGGCTATGTGTCCGCGACTGCGGTTGACAACACCTCGGCGCTCGCCACCACGCAACTGAGTGCACCGACCGGCGTGACACTGGCCAACGGCACAGCCGCAGGTGACATTGCCGTCTCCTTTACCGCGCCGACCGGAGGTCAGAGTTACACCGCAATTGCCTGTACGACCTACACCGGCGGCGTCCTGAGTGGATGTAACGCTGCCGTCGCCATTACCAATGGAGGCCAGCTCACTGGACTCACCGCGGGAACTCACTACTACGTGACGGTTACCGCCACCGCGTACACCGGGTACCTCGCCTCGGTGGCGTCAGCAGTTGCCGGACCGGAAAACGCTCCGATCCAACTCAACGCGCCGGTTGTAACCGCAGTCGTAGGTGGGGGCAACGGCGGGAACTACTACTTGACGGTCACCTTCACACCGCCGTCGCCCGTGCCCGGAGGTCAGACCTACACGGCGATTGCTTGTGCTACCACCGCCATGAACACCGGCTGCACCACGTCTCAGGCGATCGCTTCAGGCGGCGGCGAGATCACTGGTGCTACTCACAACGCCACCTACTACGTGACGGTCACCGCCGTCGCGTCGACCGGCTACCTCGCCGCTACCTCGTCTCCTTACGGACCGACGACCCAGTGATGAAAAGGCGACGTGTTTCGATGAAGAACAGCAAGGTCCACCCTAAAGAGGTAGGGCGCGCGCAGCGCTACGGCGATGACGGTCTCGGCGTGCGCCGCCAGACGGACGAACGCGGCGCGATCCTTATCCTGGCCCTCGCTTACATCATCGTGGTGAGTGTGGTGGTGGGCGCCCTCGCCACCTGGACTTCGGGCGACCTAAACGACACGACCAAATTTTCACAGGTTCGCAATACCGACTACGCCGCCTCGAGCGCCGTGGAAGCAGCGATTAACAGCATCCGCTATACGCCTCTTGTGGGCACGGGGCAGACGCTGGGCGAGGTTTACGACTGTTGGGGAACGACTGGTACGTCGTCGCTTACCACAGACGGCTACGACATAGACACGTGGTGCAGCACCCTGATGAACCTCGGCAGTAAAAATACCCGTGTCGTTACCGTTTCCGCGTGCCTCAGCACCGTGGCGTCCGCCACGTGCGTGGCGACCCCCCTGCTCCAGGCCATTGTTGTCTTTAACGACTACCCGTCTGCCAGTAGCCCGCCACTCACCGCTGCCTGCACCAATTACTGCGGCGAGGGAGCCACCCTGGAAAGCTGGGACTGGTCGTCAACCGCGGGCCTCTCCAGTCCCATCGCCAACTCGATTTCGGTCACCTCGACCCCGCCCGCCATTCCCCTTGTCGGCAACACATACACCACCGTGTCTGGCGCCACTTCTGGCGATACCGTGGTCGTTACGTCAGCGACGACCAGCATCTGTACCGTCTCGGGTGCCGTGGTCTCATTCATTGCCGACGGTACCTGCACGATCTACTTCAACGACCCGGGCAACGACAACTACCAGGCGGCCCCCGTCAACCAAACGACCCAGACCATGAGCGTGGGGCCGCTCGTGAACACCATTACCGTCAACTCAACGCCCAACAGTCCAGGGGAAAACGGCGCCACATACACTACCTTCTCCACTGCCACCTCGGGTGACGTGGTAACGGTTACGTCGGCCACCCCGACCGTTTGCACCGTCTCGGGGGCCGTCGTTTCGTTCCCCGGATATGGCAGTTGCACCCTGAACTTCAACGATCCGGGCGACACTGATTACCAGGCCGCGCCCCAAGTTCAACAGACATTCAACGTCGCCATCTACGCTCCCGCTGGCACCAATATCCAAGGCGTGGCGACTCCCCAGAACGGATATCCCAACAACGGCGACTCGATGCAGTACACCTACAACCAGACCATGAACGCTAACTCCCTGATGAGCACCTTTACCGGGTCCTCAACCACTGTCTACGTCGAGCTCACCAGAGCCAACGGACAGCCCACGAGCTGGCAGGTCTGTGTCACGTCGAACTGCAGTACCGGCGTGAATCTAGGTAGCGTTAACATGGGCGACGGCGCCAGCAACCACTACTACATCACTGCCGGCAGCACAGCGTTCTTCAACGCCACGATGGTCATGTCCACCGTCAGCGGGGACTCTGTCGTCACGGTAACCCTTGGAACCCTGATTAGCGGCACGATAACGGCGCTGAACCCCACCAGCACAACCACCACACTCGTGTGGACGCCGAGTGCCGCCGCGACAAGCACCGCCAGCAACACTGCCTGTGAGACCTTGACGGTTACCGAAATCGGCTCTCCAAAGGCGAACTTCTAAGACTCTCAGCGTTGTAACTTCTTTCGGTAGGCGAAAACTAACGTTCAGATTGGTATTCCGAGTCACACCATCTCCGGCCCTAACCCAGAATCGCTGCACTTTCAGCGGCGAAGTCGGTCCATTTGATTACCCCGAACAGTCGTCGTTGTCACTGCCTTCTCTTCGTAAAGGGTGCCGTCAACTGGTATTGGCCCAGTCCTCCTTGACGCCAACGGCAGCGAAATCGGCGGTCGGCGGGTGGTCCCAAAAGGATGGCACACGCCGACGTTGAAGCCAGATATGCCGACGGAGCCGCATTTGGCCACAATTGTTGGCAGTGATCGATCTCACGACTCGGATAAAACCGCTCGAGCGTGACCAAGGCCTTCGTCTTATGCCCGTCTTATGTGAGCGCGATCAAGGACTTCATGATCCACGGTTCGGCTTTTGACAACGCGAGCCTTCGATTTTGGTTCTGTCATTTGGCTTTTCATCTAACTATCCTGATCGAGCAAGAGTTATCGATGACTGACATCCTCGCAACAGTTGGGCAAAAATAGCGTATTTGTAGTTACACCATAGTCATTTACCTAATTCTTACCTCGTATAATTTGTCGAGTTACCAGATCACGGCAGTTCCGAGTGTCGGCGCTCCATGAACGAAAGGGAAACACAATGATTAGTACGTACCAAAGGCTGAAGCGGCGTAGGGACGCTGGGGAGATCGACGGTTTCACCTTGATCGAACTCCTCATCGTTATCGTCGTTCTCGGCATCCTCGCCGCAGTCGTGATCTTCGCCCTAGGCGGTATTACGGGCAAGAGCGCCGCTTGCGGCATGCCAAGCTGACGGCGCGACGGTAGCTACGGCCTTGGCAGCGTTTAACGCTCAGAACCCGAGCGGATTGGCTGCACCGGCGTCTCCGCCGCAGATCTGCAGCATGCTTCCGGGTGCGGCCGCTGCGTTATGGTGGCCCGTACATCAGTCCTGGCCCGCGCAACTTGCCCCACTACGCCTTCGCAACTGACGGCGGGTGGCGTTCTGGGCATGGTTGCCAGACCGGTGTGACTGACACGGCTGGTGTGTACGCCACGACTGCGCTGACGGCAACTTGACCGCGACCGGTACCGACGCTGCGGGCCGAACGCTGGCTCCGATTGGAGCCATTCGCAGGTGCTGCTTGCTTGCACCGCGTCACTTGATTAACTGCTTGCGATGAGTCAAAGTGCCCGGCATTCGTGCCGGGCACTTTGACAAGTTGTATCTCCAGAGAGTGGGTGAGTGGCGGCCGACGATTCACAGTCGAATTACGCGAGACCAGAACTGCGGCAGATCGAACCTTCGAGAAAATTCATTACTCGAGTGTACGTACTTAATGGACGAAGGAGCGAGATTGACGGGTACATACCAAAGGCTGAAGCGACGTAGGAAAGCTGGGGAGATCGACGGTTTCACCTTGATCGAGATCCTCATCGTGATCGTCGTGCTCGGCATTCTCGCCGCGGTGGTGATTTTCGCACTTGGGCGGTATCACCGGTAAGACGGCCCTCGCTTCTTGCCAAGCTGATGGGGCGACCGTGGCGTCAGCCCTGTCGGCGTTTAACACTCAGAACCCGAGCTTCGCGGGTACCACGAACGTACACCCAGGCAGATCTTTTGCCGAGCTGCCACGGGTGGGACTCCCCTTGGCGTTATCGGTGGACCGTACATCCAGTCCTGGCCGTCGAACTTGCCGCACTACGCCTTCCAACTCACGTCGGCTGGCATTCTTCAGGTTTCGACCGGAGTAACTGAGTCGGCGGGCGTTTTTACCCCGACCGCTGCGGATGGCAACTCTGACGGCGACGGGCACGGATCGCGGTTGGTGGGCCCTCGTCGCCCTGGTATAACTACGCCACCGACGTTGCGTGCACCGATGTCACGTAAATCCAATCATTTTAACTAATCAAGAATTGAGGCACTAATTATGCGATTTCGTTTGGTACCCTGGCCCTTGGGACGAGATGAGAAGCAATGAGTATGGACCAAGTAGCGGCGATCGACCCGTGGCTTGAACAGCTTTGGGACCAAGGTGGCACCGACCTTACTGCTCTCCGGTGGTTCGGCGCCTCGAATAAGGGTCGACGGCAAACTGCGGCCACTCGAGGGAGCGCCCATTCTTTCCGGCGATCAGATCAACGATGTCGCCTACCCACTGTTGACACCCGGCCAAATTGAGATATTTAAGGAGATGCTGGACGTAGACTTCGCTTTCTCGTGGCGCGATCGCGCCCGAATTCGAGGCAGCATCTACACCCAACGCGGCCAGACCGCGTTGGCCCTGCGCGTCATCCCCGCGCGTATCCCCAACTTTGAGGACTTGGGCCTGCCCCAGGCGGCCACGTGGGTCTCGGAGCAACCTCGTGGCTTCGTCTTGGTGACCGGTCCCACCGGTTCGGGCAAGTCCACGACGCTGGCCGCGATCATCAACAAGATCAACGAAACCCGGGCCGCGCACATACTTACCATCGAGGACCCGGTCGAGTACGTCCACAATCACAAGACGTCCGCGGTCTCCCAGCGAGAAGTGGGGTTCGACAGTCCTTCCTTTGACCGAGCGCTTCGATCGGCCCTGCGCGAGGACCCCGACGTCCTGCTGATCGGTGAGATGCGCGACATCGACTCGATTCAGATCGCCCTCACCATGGCCGAGACCGGTCACCTCGTCTTCGCCACCCTGCACACCAACGACGCTCCCCAGGCGATTGACCGAATCATTGACGTCTTTCCTGCTTGGCGCCAAGAGCAGACCAGGGTGCAACTCGCGTCGTCACTCAGCGCGATCATCGCCCAGCGCCTGATCCCCAAGATCGGCGGCGGCATGGTGGCGGCCTACGAGGTACTGATCGCGACCAACCCGGTGCGAAACCTCATCCGCGAGGGTCGCTCCAACCAATTGGCCAACGTCATGTTCACTAACACCAAAGGAGATGATGCAGACCTTGGAGAGCAGCCTCGCTGATCTCATCATGGACGGTGTCGTGACCTACGAGGACGCCATGAGCGTGTGCGCGCACCCCAAGGAATTGATCCGTACACTCGAACAGATGGAAATCACCCGCGCGAAAGGCTAAGGGGTTAGTTGAGTCCGCGACGAGGTCCCGATCTCCCGTACTCGGTCGTGGCGGGCGTCATGCCCTCTGCGTCGAAGTGGCTCGTGGCCAGTGCCAAAGTGCAGGGATCAACGTTCGCGCCCGAACAGCCCAAGGTCTACGACACCTTCATGGAGGTGCTCGACGAACGCCCCACGTTCTCTTCCATTGTGGTGAACGCACCAATTGGCTTTCGCGACTCTGTCGACATGGGACCGAGAACCTGTGACGTCCAGGCTCGCAAGCTCCTCGGCGCACGAGGGCGATTCGTTCACAACGCTCCGATTTTGCCAGCCGTGTTACGCGGTATCTCGACGCCCGAGGACCACGTGGACGCCATCACCGCGCACCTCTTGCAGACCTACTCAGAGGTCGCCAAGGAGATGTCGCCTTATCGACAGCGCCAGGTCTACGAAGGTCACCCCGAGTTGAGTTTCTATCTCCTCAACGGCGACACGCCGCTCAAGAGTTCCAAGAAAATCTATGAAGGACGCGACGAACGCGAGTCCATCCTGATTAAACGGGTTCCGAACATCGCTACCGTGCTGAACGCCGAGCTCCCGGGCGTGCGCCGTCAAAACGTCCTGGACGCCGCCGCGCTGCTCGCGTCGGCGCGACGGGTCTTTACCAAATCGGCCAAACGGATCCCCTCGGACGCCGAGTGGGACAGCCAAGGGCTGCGCATGGAGCTCGTCTACTAGGACGTGTTGCTAGTGGAGATTTTGAAACGGTTGGAGTAGTTCCGGTCCGGCAAAGACGGCCAGCGCCGCGCCCATCGCCAGGAAAACGCCGTAGGGGACTGGTTGATCGCGGCGAATTTTCTTGGCGAGAATGAGCGACACGCCGACGATGAGTCCGATCAGATTCCCGGCGAAGAAGCCCAGCACCACGTATCGCCAGCCGAGCCAGCCGAGTCCGAAGCCCAGCACCAGTGCGAGTCGCACGTCGCCGAAGCCGAGGATCCGCGGACTGGCCAAATTCATGAGGAAAAACACCGCGAACCACGCGGCCGAGCAGATCGCCGCGACCAGTAGCTTCTTCCACTCACCCGTTATGGCCGCGTCAAGGACGAACAGACAGAACCGTCAAGGCGAGTGTTACGTAGACGATCCTCTTGGGCAAGATGAGGTGTTCGAAGTCGATGAACGGCAAGCGCCAAGAGCCCAGAAAGAAGGATCAAGAACGCGGGCAAATCCCAGTTGTATCCGAGGCGCGCGGCCGTTCCGGCGAAGAGGGCGCCGCCGGCGAGTTCCACCAAGATGTAACGAGGCGAGATCGGTGCGTCGGCAGTTGCGACAGCGTCCGCGCAGCACTAACCACGAGAGCACCGGAATATTGTCGCGTTCTTTAATCAGAGTTGCCGCACGTCGGACAGTGCGAGCGGGGTTTCACGATTGACTCGTGCAGAGGCACGCGATAGATCACCACGTTCAAGAACGATCCGACGCAGAGTCCAAAGAATGCGCAGATGGCGATAAGGAGCGCTAACAAATCGAGGCACTCCTCTCGGTGCTTCGATCGCGCTCGCGCAGCTGTTGCGCCGTCACGCGCGAACTCACCGCAAACGTTACGTGATCGTGAAACCACTGCAACGAATTGGTTCATCACCACCTCTGTCGTCAATTCCGAACGCGAGGCTCCCCCAATTTCGTAAGTCGCCAAATTATACTTTGGACCGGATCGAAGAACTCCGATCGATATACACTTCATCTTCAAAAGGTCAGAGGGTTGCCCGTGGCAAACGTTGTCGGTCGCAGGTATAGATACGGCGCGAGCTTTGTCGACCAGGCGTCGGGCGTTCGCTTTGAGGGCCATCATCCACTCGAGCGGCCCGACCTCTGGCAGATATACCTCGACGGCGCCGAGGTCGTCTATCGCAAATACGGCTTCGAGCGAGCGTTTCGACGATGGGACTTCGAGAACGGTGACGGTGTTCATCTCTTCTTCCTGGGATTCGCTCCGAGCGGCGAAGTGGTGGCCGGTGTTCGCTTCCACGGGCCTCTCGAGGGTAGCCACCAGGCTCACGTAATTGAAGAAATGGCCGCGTCGCCGGACATCGAGGAGATCGCCAGTCTCATCGACCACGAAGCTCGCCTCGGCGCACTCGAGAGCAAAGGCGCGTGGTCTAAGGGAAAGGCTGTCACCGGACAACATCTGGCGATGGCTATGTCGCGGTGCTTCATTCACGCCATGAACTGGTTGGGCGCGGAGTTCGCCTTCGCCGCGGTCTCGGACCGCCTGCGGCCCATCGGTGACCTTACGGGCGCGAAGCAGTTCGGTCAAGCATTGCCCGGGTGGCCCGAAGAAGGGGAGCGCACGATCCTCGAAACATTCCGCCGCACGCTGAGCTACGAGCTCAGCACGCCCGAAAATCAGCAGGCCCTTCGTCTTGAAGGTGAGCAACTTGCGCGTGGACCGCAGTCCCTCGGCGCGGGCGTCGTCGAAGAGGACTCGGCCGCCATGCGCTCCTGGCGCCCGCTTGTGCTGGACGTCGGCGAACGGGCCCAGCGAGAAGTGCTGCGCGTCCTTCGCGAGGACCCTTCGCTGCAGATCGTGGACCGCTTCGACGAGCAGCGCGAGCAGCTTTCCCACTTGACGCCCACGCCGGATCGTGCGCTGTTCGACGAAGGGCAGCGCTGGGTGTACTACCCCTGGCGTCGAGCCGTCGTGCGACTGCTCGGTCCGCGTGCTTTTTCTGCCCTGCGACTTGATCGCAATCACAACAAGGTGACGCGCGAAGAACAGGCGAGACTGCGCACTCTCAAAGTTGGCGTCGTCGGAGTGAGCGCGGGCCATTCGATCGCCCACGTACTCGCCATGGAAGGACTGGTCGGCGAGTTGCGCCTGGCCGACTTCGACACCGTCGAACTCTCGAATCTCAACAGAATTCCCGCCGGCGTTCTGGAACTGGGGATCAACAAGGCGGTCGTCGCGGCGCGCCGAATTGCTGAGATCGATCCTTATCTCCACGTGGTCGTCGAGACTGCGGGCATTCAGCGCGAAAATCTCGTCCACTTCCTCGAGGGGCTCGACCTCGTCGTCGAAGAGTGTGACTCGTTGGACGTGAAGTTTCTCGTGCGCGAGGTTGCGCGAGAAAAAGGAATACCTGTCGTAATGGAAACGAGTGATCGAGGCGTGCTCGACGTGGAACGCTACGATCTCGAACCCCTGCGACCGATTTTCCACGGAATCCTGGGTGACATGGACTCTTCGAAGTTGGCGGGCCTCTCCTTGGCCGAGAAGGGTCCCTTCGTGTTGCGCATGTTGGGCGCGAGCGAGGTCTCCTCGCGCGGCGCGGCGTCACTCTTCGAACTCGGCCAGACCGTGACCGGTTGGCCGCAGCTCGCGAGCGAAGTGACCCTCGGCGCGGTCACTGTCGCCACGGCGGTTCGTCGCTTCGGTCTCGCTGGCTATCTGCCCTCGGGTCGCGTGCGTTTCGACGTTGAAGAGATTCTCTCGAGTCTTGCCCCACTCGACATTTCCAACGAAGCGGATTGGCAACTGCGTCTGCCGCCTCCGGAGGATACGGCGATTGAGAGCAGCGATCCCATCGATTTCATAGTGGACGCGGCGCGGCGCGCTCCCTCGGGCGGCAATGCCCAGCCGTGGCGCTTTGAGACTGACGGCGAGGAAATCCGCTTCTACGTCGTGCCCGAGCGCAGCACGTCCTCGATGGATGTGCGTCTGCGTGGAAGCTACGTCGCTATTGGCGCGGCACTTTTCAATGCACGCGTGGCCGCCGCGTCACTCAAGCGACTCGGTCAGGTGAAGTTATTTCCCGAAGGCGCGAACTCTGATCACGTCGCCACCATGACCCTAGGTTCCCAGTTCGACGCCGGTATCGCGCGACTGCACAACGGCGTGCGAACAAGAGCGGTGAATCGTCGCATGGGTCGCCCGACGCCGATCGACACCTCGACAATTCTGACGCTGAGCCGAGGAGTGGAACGAGAGGGTGCGCGTCTGCGCATCGTCACCGAACACGACGACATCGAGCGAACTGCGAAACTTCTCGCCGAAGCGGACCGCCTGCGCTTCTTAATTCCCCACGTGCATGATGAGATGCTTGGCGAACTTCGCTGGCCCGGACGCGACGACTTAGAAGAGGGCATGGATGTTCGCACGCTCGAACTCGATCCCGCCGGCCTTGCCACCCTGGAGTTGCTCAAGCGCCCCGACGTCATGGAGCACCTCGTCGAGTGGCGGGGTGGTCAAGCCCTCGGACTGCGCACCCAGGCGATGGTCAACTCGAGTTCGGCGCTCGCCGTGATAACCCTTCCTCGCACCGATCGGGAGTGGTACGTACGCGGCGGATCGGCTATCGAGCGGTTCTGGTTGGGCGCCGAGCTGCACGGACTGGCCCTCCAACCGGTCTCGCCGCTGTTCCTCTACGCCACCAACGAAGCCGACCTGGTAGGCCTCGGAGGAGAGCGCTACCTGGACGAGATGTACGAGCTTTCACAACAGTTCAACAAGGCGTGGGACCTGGAAGAGGGGGAGGTCATGGCCATGGTTATGCGGGTTATTCACGCGCCACCCCCATCGGTGCACAGCATCCGCCGCCCACTTTCTGAAGTATTGACTCATGATCGTGACGCCGTGGGCGTGACGGTCTCCGCCGACGTGTCCCGGGTGTGAGAATGATTTGTTTTTAGAGTAAACATTGCGTATACCATCAATATTTGCTCGAAAAGTAACCTCTTTCGTAACACGAAAGGTGCTGCTATCCTAATAAATCAGGCCTATTTATTGGTGAAGGCGGTTCGCCCGTGGGAGATCTCACGAACTCAGATCCTTTGAAAGTGGGCGACGAGGCACGACTCGTGGTGGAGACACTTCACCACGTCACGCCTCGGGCTGAGATCGTCGCCGTCATCACAAACTCTGATCGCCCCATCCCTGGATTCAACATAGAGCCCATTGTTGGCGCCGATTCGAGCCACGCTTTCGATCTCATTCGAGATCGCGTGCAGACCCAACTCAGTGGCAAGGAGCCTTTGGGCTCGTTCACCTGGACCATTTCGAAAACTGAGTGGGGCATACTCGTCGAGCCCATCGAGCTGCTCGACGGAAAAATTGTGGGCGCGTTGATCGTTGCGCGTCACGGACGGGTCTGGTCCCAACGCGAGATCTCCATCGTGCGTGCATTTGGCGGTTTGTTCGGCAAGGTGGCCTCACAGACGACCCGTGAGGGAATCCTGCTCCACCAGCGTCGCCTGGATGAGTTGGTCTCACAAGTGGCGGAGCGACTCATGTCGGCGACCGCCGCGACGCGCCAAGAAGTACTGACGTGGACGACGCGGGTGCTGGCGGAGTTCCTCGACTCCGATGTCGCGTTCCTTCGACGTAACGATCACGTGCGGGGCCTCAGCATCCTCGAAGCGAACTGGCCGCCTCGCGAAGGCTTTGAGGGACCCGACCCGCTCGGAGAAGTTCGTTTCGACGCTGATCCGATATTCATGGCGACGAAGGATCTTCGCGAGCCGTACTTGCCGGGTCTCGACGACGCGACCGAGGAGTTCTTGGAGCGCGTGGAAAAAGGTTCGGGTGAAACACTGGTCGCCGGCGCTGCCGTACCGCTATTGCTCGGCGACACCACCTGGGGCGTCCTCGGCTTCATTCACTTCGAGTTGCGCGCCTGGAAGCCGGCAGAAGTTAACGCGCTGCAGGCCGTTGCCTCGATGTTGGTGCAACTTCAAGCACGCATCGACGCAGAAGAGCGAACGGCTTACATTGCGCTGCACGACGACTTGACCGACTTACCCAATCGTCGGGCGCTCCTTCGTGAGTTGAAGACGCGCCGCGCGGCGCGCCGCGACACGGCGGTTCTCATCATCGACCTCGACCGCTTCAAGGTCATGAACGACTTTCTCGGCCACGCCAACGGCGACCGACTGCTTATTACCATCGCCGATCGAATTCGCACCAGCATTCGCGTGAACGACTACTGCGCTCGACTCGGCGGAGACGAGTTCGTGGTCCTCCTCGATGAGGCGAGTAGCGAGATGGAGGTGCTGGCCAGTGCCTATCGCCTCTTGGAGCTGGTGGCCGCGCCGGTCGACCTGGGCGGTCAGCTCGTGAGTCACACCGCGAGCATTGGCATCGCCGTCGCCGAGGCCGGCTCGAACCAGGCCGACTCCGACGTGCTGGCGAGCGCGGACGGTGCGATGTACGTGGCAAAGGCTCGTGGAAGAAACAAGGCGGTGATGTTGGATGAGGAGATGCGCGCCGCACTCGATGAGCGTTCGCGCATGGAGTTGATGTTGCGCGACGCGCTCGACCAAGGGGAGTTGCGTCTGCACTTCCAGCCTGAAGTGGACCTGCGCACGGGTCGTCTCATCTCGGTGGAAGCGCTCGTGCGCTGGCAACACCCGACCAAGGGTCTGTTGGCCGCGGCCGACTTCATCACCGTGGCCGAAGAGACGGGCCTGGTGCTGGTGATTGGGCGCTGGGTCTTCGCCGAGGCCTGTCGTCAACTGGCCGCGTGGCGTCGTGAGTACCCCGATCTGGCTCTGGTCGTTCGCGTCAACATGTCACCCGCGGAGTTTGCCGCGACGGACCTCGTGGAGTTCGTGGAGAACTGCCTGTTGGTGAATGACATTCCGGGCGAACGGCTCTGCATAGAGATCACGGAGTACGCCGTGGTTGACGAGCCGGAGAAGACGGCGAATATATTGCGCGGCTTCCGCGACATCGGCGTGGAGGTCGCCATCGACGACTTCGGCACCGGGTTCGCCTCGATGACCGAACTCAAGCACTTGCCCGTCGACCTCTTGAAATTAGACATGAGTTTCGTCACCGGCATCACCACCGACGCCTACGACCGAGCCATCGTCGAGTCCATCATCCGACTCGGCCAGGTGCTCAATCTGGGCGTCACCGCTGAGGGCATTGAGCGAAGCGACATCATCGATGAACTCTTGACGCTCGGATGTCACCGGGGCCAGGGCTATCTCATCTCACGCCCGGTGAGCCCCGAAGTACTCAAGCCGATGCTGAGCGCGGGTCGGGTGCCGTTATCGTTATTGCATCCCGCGAAGCTCACCCTCGGACTTGCGAGTACCACATTTTGACCCCGGCCATCGAAGGAGCGTCCGGTGACGCGGAGAGTTCGGGCGCGGAGTACGAGCCCTGGCTCTTTCAAACGATGCTCGACGAGCTCGCGGTCAGCGAACTCGGCATCGGTTTTATCTACAGCGTGCTGGACCTCCTCGTGGAGCGTTACGCGCTGAGCGACGCGGTCGTGGTACTAGCCCACGAGTCCTTCGGTACGCAAATCTTTCGCGCCGGCGGCGCGTCGATGAGCTTGGATCAGGCCGTCAATCTCGGCACGACGCCGGGCGTGTACTGCGAGCCCGACGTGGTGCCTCAGTTAGAGCGCGACGCCGTGCGCACCGCATGCCAGCTGGCGCTCTCCATGCATCTCGCTCGATTTAGCGCGGCGCACGACTCGCTGACGAATATCGCCAATCGGCGCACCTTCGACGCCGCGCTGCAGGCCGCCGCCGTGCGCAGCGCCCGCTACGGGTGGGCCTTCACCTTGGTGTTGGCGGACCTGAATGGCTTCAAGGCGATCAACGACAGTCTGGGCCACGCCTTCGGCGACGACCTGCTGCGCCAGTTCGGCCTCGCCATGCGACGCTCGGTGCGAGCCGGGGACCTGGCCGCGCGCATCGGGGGCGACGAGTTCGGGGTCATCCTCTCCAACGCTGAGGGCAACGAGTCCGCCGGCTTCACCGACCGGCTGCGAAGCCACCTCGGCTCGGCGCGCGAGGTCGTAAACTTCACCATCGGTACGGCCTCGTCCCCTCGCGACTCAACGGACCCGGCCGAACTCTTCCGTATCGCCGACGCCCGACTGTATGAGAAAAAGGGGTTAAACCACCGATGATGTCCCCAACCGAAGAGGATTTTGAACTCGAACTCAGGTCGTTGTCGGGCGTCCTGAACGTCGAGATTCGTCACCGTGAGAACGGCGACGTGGACGCGGTGACGCTCATTGTGCACGGTCAAGACACCGCCGCGATACGGGTGATGGCGACTCAGATTGTCAACCTCTACTACACCGAAGCGAGCGTCATCGTGGAAGACGCGAGCCGCGCGTTGACACCGCGCGAGTCCCAGTCGGCGCGCGTCTCGTTGGTGCGCGCGGAGTTCTCTCCCGACAACGGGTTCTGTGACGTGGAGCTCTCTCTTTCGGGCCGGGTGGGCATCGGCCGGGCCGGCAGTGGTCAACTTTTCGGTGGCGCGGAGGCGACGTTGGCGGCGCTGCGCGACCTCGGTTTCAGCGTTCCCTTCTACCTCTTGACGGTGATCAGCGTGGCCACCATTAGGGGCTGGCCGGTCATTGTGACGCTTCGCCCCTTCTCTGAAGGCGCGGACCTCTTCGGCATCGCCCAGTCGGTCGACGACGTCACCTCGAGCGCCATGGCCACGCTCGACGCGTTGAACCGCTATATCGCGAAGTCCCAGCACGAGTAAGTCCGACGCCACTAGTTGGGCGCCGGTGGCGTCGCCGCGCGGATCCCGGCGGCGTCGGACGATCTGAAATACTCTTCGAGTACCCACGACAAGTGAATGAGGACTTCGTAGAATGGATCGCATGCAGGCTTTCCCTCGTCGCAGCCCGATTGCAGGCGCCCCCTTCTCCCTCAGCGCCGCGCCAGCCTTCAAGGCGGTTCCTGTGACTCCCTCGAGGATGAGCGCGCCATGACCAGGATTCTTGTCGTCGACGACGATCCGGAGATCACGAAACTCCTGGAGAAGTTCCTCTCGAACGAGGGCTACGACGTCGCGGTGGCGGCCAACGGAGCAGGGGCGCTCGCTGCCGCCAGCTCGGCCGAGCCGGACCTGGTCATTCTCGACATCGTGCTCGGCAATGAAGACGGTCGCGAAGTACTGCGAGAACTTCGCCTCATCAGTGACGTCCCGACCATCTTCTTGACGGGTCGAGGTCTCGAGAGCGAACGCATCGCGGGCCTGAAGTTAGGCGCCGATGACTACATGGTGAAGCCCTTCTCGCTGGGCGAGATGTCCGCACGCATCGAGTCGATCCTGCGTCGCTCGGGCGTGAACGCTTCGCAGCACCTCATCGAAGCACCCAACATTGTCTTTGGAACTCTTCAGATCAATGAGAACACCCACGAAGTGCGCCTGGCCGGCGAACTGCTCGATCTCACGTCCAAGGAGTTCGCGCTGCTCAACTTCATGGCGGCGACTCCTCGCCAGGTCTACTCTCGCGCCCAACTCCTCGAGCACGTGTGGGCCTCTTCGAGTGAGTGGCAAAACGAGGCCACGGTCACCGAGCACATTCGTCGTCTACGGTCGAAGATCGAAATCGACCCCGACAAGCCGATGTGGATCAAAACCGTGCGCGGCGTCGGGTATCGCTTCGAACCGCAGTTAAACAACTAACCCTCAGTAGTCACCGCTAGGCCCGTCAGCGTCGAGATAGCAAGTCGAACACCTGGTCGATCAGCGCGCTCGGCCGAAAGGGCTTGGCGAGAAAGGCGCTAGATCCGGGCGACAGTCCCTCGAGGACGCTGGCGTCAGCGGTACCCGAGGTCATGAGAATCCGTAGCGCGGCGTGCTTACGCTGCAACCTCTTCGCAAGCTCGGGCCCCGAGAGCCCTGGCAACACGACGTCACTCACGAGTAGATCGAGGGAGGAGCCGGCGTTTTTGGCGAGTTCGGCTGCTTTCTCGCCGCTGTCGGCTACCAAGACGAGATAGCCGTTGCGACTGAGCACGCGCACCATGAGCTGGCGCAGCGCCGTGTCGTCTTCGGCCACTAGCACCGTGGCGCTGCCCCTCGGTCGCTCGTCCGCGGTGGACGTGCTCTCCTGGGCGGCCGCGCGCTGGTTCAACGGGAGCAAGATCTCGAACGTCGTGCCGACACCGAGTTCGCTGACACAGGTAATCGAACCACCGCTGCCATCCACCAGTCGTCGCGCGGCGGCGAGCCCGAGGCCGGTGCCCTTGAGAGGACCCTTGGTGGTGAAAAAGGGGTCAAAGCAGTGCTGTCGCGTCTCTTCGCTCATGCCGACGCCCGAGTCGGAGACGCTGATCTTTACGTAGTTGCCGGGCGCGACGTTGAGTTCCTCGCTCTGCTTCTGTTTCAGACTGACGGACTTTATGGCCACGCCAAGTTTCCCGCCGTCGGGCATGGCGTCTCGAGCGTTGATCGCCAGATTGAGCATCATCTGTTCGAACTGTCCCGCGTCGACTCGTATCGCCAGCGCGTCGCGATCGAAGGACCACACAAGGTCGACGTCTTCACCGACGATGCGCTCGAATACCTCCGCGTTCGACTGCAGGACGGCGACGGGATCGAGCACGACGGGTTGGAGCAGTTGCGATCGACCGATCGTCTGCAACTGCGCGGTCAGCATCGATGCTCGTGAGGAAGTGGCCTGTATGTCCTTGACCATTTCGAGCGATCGAACGTCGCTCGCCAGGTCCTTCGCCAGAATCTCGGCGTAACCCGAGATGAGCGTGAGCAGGTTGTTGAAGTCGTGCGCCACACTGCTCGCTACGCGACCGCGAATCTCCATCTGTTGGGCGTGATGCACCTCGGCCTTTAGCTGTCGGTGATCGGTCACGTCGTCGACCAGCATCAAGATGCTGTGCGCTTGATCGTCGGGCGAAGGCAGCAGAGCCGCCGCCGACGTGAGGTCACGGCGCCGTCCTTTTATCTCGACGTCGATGAGATCGCGCTCGCTGGCGGAAGCCCCATTTATCACCTCCGACCAGAGGTGTTGTAACTCGCTTTGCGCGGTCTCGGGGAAGTTTGGCGCGCTGTCGCTGGCCCCGTCGAACACCGGCCACGCGAAGATCTTGCTGGCCGCGCGATTCCACCATCGCACCGATCCTTCGAGATCAACTTCGACAATGCCCGCGGGCGCGGTGTCGACGAGAATGCGCAAGCGCGTTTCGCTCGCTTCGATGCCTCGACTGAGTTCTGTGGCGCCGAGTGCCGTCGCCGCCATTTGAGCCAACAACGTGAGCACCTCTTTGTCCTCGGCCAAGAACTCGCCATGCGAGCGTCGAAGCGCTAACACGCCACGTGCGTGTTCGCGACGCTCGAGCACGGGCGCGACGAGCCACGCGCCGTCGTTCCAGGGCGTGGTGGCGCCGCGACGAGCGCGCGGCACTTCGTCGTATCCGTCGTACTCAGCCGGAGCAAGACACCGTGGAAGTTGACCCCGACGCGCCACGCCGAGCAGTGGTGCGGCCGAACCCGATTCCAACGACAAAACGACGTCGTCGGCGTCGAAGACTCGTCGAGCGCTGTCCGCGAGGTTCTCGACGATGTCGCGTTCGTTGCGCAGGCTGGCGACAGTGATGGAAGCCGCGATCAGCTGGTGAAGTTGGCTGGCGAGACGCTGCGTACTGCGAATCGCTTCGCGTGCGCGCTGGTCTTCAGAGACCACCACCACTTTCTCGGCGCCCTCTTCGCGTCGCTTGGCCTTCTTTGTTCCGGACGCTTCCTTCACTCGCTTGGAGTCTTTCGCGCTTGCGATGTTAGAGAGGCTTTCCAGAGAAAATGGCGAAGTCTTCGAGATATCGGTCTATCTCGGCGGCCTCGTGCGGAACGGAAAAGAGAAAGCCCTGTCCGACGTGAACCTTCTCGTTCTGCAGGCGCTTGCGTTGTTCGGAGTCTTCGATGCCGGCGGCGATGACTTGCACGTGGCGAGTGTCGCTGAGTTTCACCAGGCCGTGCACCAGGCTGGCCGCCGCACTGGAGGTGGATATCTCCGCGATGAAGTCTCGGTTGAGCTTCACAATGTCAATCTCAAACTTCTCCAGCTCATCGAGCGCGGACTCTCCCGGCTCGAAGTCGTCGACCGCGAGGCGCACGCCGAGTTCCTTGAGTTGCTTCACTCGAAAGAGCGCGCCTTCTTCGTTGCTGAGCAACGTTCCCTGGGCGAACTCCAGCACCAAGAGCGCGGGGTCGAAGCGACTCGAATAAAGGGCGTCGGCCACGTCGTCGCGGAACTCGTCTGACTCCAACTGTCGCTTCGCTACGTTCACCGAGACGGCGAAGCGGTACCCCTTGTCGTGCCACACAGCGCCTTGGGCGCAGGCCGTGTGCAGGGCCCAACGTCCGACGGGCAAGATCTGGCCGTCGGCCTCGAGTTCATCGATGAATACGTCGGGGGTCAGCACACCGCGCTCGGGGTGTCGCCAGCGAATGAGCGCTTCGACGCCGGCGAAGGCGTTGGTCTGTAGATCGATAGTGGGTTGATACACCAAGAAGAACTGACCCTGGGGGAGAGCCTGCGCGAGTTCGCCGGCGAGATCGCGTCGATCAGAGCGATCGCTCGAATCAGCCGGTTCTTTACTCATCGTGCCGCTTCCTTGGGGTTCTCACCTGCCTGTCGGGAACCACCCTTGAACAGAACTCCTCGCTGATGACGCTACCAGTTGGCTCGCAATTCGAGAAAAAGTTGAGGAGTGGTTGTCGGGGGCGAGATGAGGAACGAGAGGCCTTTATGCCGTACGCAAATCAGCTCCTTTACGAGACCACGGGAATCCGCGGTAGGAATCGAAGAAAAGCGGAGCCGTGTTACATTCCTCGGGTGATCAATCTTTTTAAGGTCGCAGAGCCCGCCCCGCACTCCAACGCGCGGCTTATTGTGCTGGCGAAGAGGTCACCGTGAGAGTTCTTGTGACCGGTGCCGCCGGTTTCATCGGTTCGACGACGGCAGAACTTCTCCTAACCAAAGGACATGAGGTGGTCGCGCTCGACAGTCTCATTTCAGGCGCTTCGGAGAATGTGCCAGCAAAGGCCACCTTTGTCGAGGGTGACTGCGGTGACGTCGATCTCGTGCGATCACTCGGGAGTTTCGATGCCTGCGTTCACTTCGCCGCGCGGATTGAACCCGGTGAATCGATGAAGTACCCCGAGGTGTTCTTCTCGAACAACGTCGCCTCCACGTTTCGACTCCTCAGTAGCTTGGTCGACTCAGGGGTGGAGCGTTTCGTGTTCTCTTCCTCGTGCGCCGTCTACGGCGACCAAACCGAAATGCCGATTGGCGAGGACGCCTCGATCAATCCCGAGAGCCCGTACGGCCAGTCGAAGCGCATGGTCGAACAGGGCCTGGACTGGCTGGTGTCTCGTGGTCGCCTGCGGGCCGCCACCATGCGTTACTTCAACGCGGCGGGGGGAACCCTGGCTCATCCCGAACGTCATCGGCCCGAGATCCACCTCGTTCCCATCGCGCTCGACGTGGCTGCGGGGGAGCGTCCCTACCTCGAGATCTATGGCAGCGACTACCCGACACCGGACGGAACGTGTATCCGCGACTACATCCACGTAAGTGACCTCGCCGAAGCGCACGTCTTGGCTATCGACGCGCTAGACGATCACCCTGCACTCGTGCTCAATCTCGGTTCGGGCGTCGGCTACTCCAATCGAGAGATCGTGGAGGCGGTCAAACGCGTGACCGGCGTTGATTTCGAGGTTCGATTCACTGATCGTCGTCCAGGCGACCCCGCCGCCGCCATCGCGAGCAATCGCCATGCGCGCGAGGTGTTGAGATGGGAGTTAGAGCACTCCGATCTGGACGTCATCGTGAGCGACGCATGGGCGGCGTATCAGTCGATGACGAGCTGAACTCCTCACGCTTTTGCAGAGATTCAGGTAGTTAGTTTTGGGCTTTGAAGCGCCGCCGCCGACAACAAATCACCCAGTAAAACACTGACATTTCAACAATAAGTTAATTTGGGTAACTGTTGAGGCTGAGTAGGCGGTGGCGTGATCTGCGCCTGTGAATTTAGGAGCCATGAACAAGGGCTCCTTCCAAAATTTCGTAAAAGGTAAAACTTCTCACCGCATACCCAAGCTGGCAACGCTCGCCGTCACGGCGAGCGTTTTAGTAGCAATGGTAAATATCGACGCCTCCTCGGCTTCTGGCTACGGCGGTCGCGATTCAACGGCGATCCGCGAAGAAGTCGTATTGACGCTCTCGTCGAACTCCGGCAATAGTCAATTCTCAGGTCTGGTGAAGCATTGGGAGCCGGTGGTTGTCTCAACCTCTACTTCAACTTCTACTGCGACGACCACTACGGCGACCGCACCTGCACGTGGCGGCGGCTCCGGCGGAAGCGGCGGCTCCGGCGGAAGCGGCGGCGGATCTGGTGGCGGTAACGGTGGCTCCGGTGGTGGCGGAACAGCGACGACGACGGATCCTCCTCCCACGACGACTACGACCACGACCGTTCCACCTGCGACCACCACGACCACGACGGACCCCGCGCCAACCGCCTATCCCGTCGGGACACTCGACAGTTCTCAGCCTTCGGGATACGCGCCCCCCGCCGCGAACGCCCTTGCTGGTTACACCCAGAGTTACGTCACTGACTTCCCCGGCACGTCTCTTCCGTCTGGATGGTCCGCGTACGCTGGAAATCCGGGCGGCGACCCGGGAGCGCAGTGGGGAGTCAATCACGTCGTTGTTGGTAATGGAATGCTCTCCCTTAACACGTTCCAGGACCCGGCCTACGGCGGCGAATGGGTCACCGGTGGTCTTTGTCAATGCGGACAGTCTCAGACGTACGGCGCATACTTCGTGCGCTCGCGTGTCACCGGCGTCGGACCGACAAACGTCGAGTTGCTCTGGCCTACCGAAAACTGGCCGCCAGAAATTGACTTCAATGAGACGGGCGGTGACACCACGCAAACCACAGCAACGAACATCTGGGCCCTCAACTCGAGTGGCAGCAAAGAACAACAGCAGGATGATCTCACTATCGACATGACCCAGTGGCACACTTGGGGCGTTATCTGGACTCCGACGTCGATTACGATGACGGTTGACGGTCAGGTGTGGGGAACATTTACGAATCCGTCAGAGATCCCGAGTCAGCCCATGACGTTGGACCTTCAACAGCAGACTTGGTGCAGTTCTGGTTGGGCATGTCCTACAGCTCCAGAGTCGATGCAAATCAACTGGGTGGCTGAGTACACGTCGAATTGAGCAAGGCCAGCGAGGTTCGTCGCCGGAGCTGCGCGACGCGGATTACACCGGACAATTCTTTCGGTTGACTCCCTCTGGGTGAGCCGAAGAGAGCTTCGCCATTCGGGAGCACGAATGAATGTCATCGTGGAGCGTGTCTAAGAAATGTTTGACATTTTTCGGTGCGGGCCGTCGCGACCGGCTAGAAGAAGCGCGGGTGCCTTCGAGGCGGGTTACCCCTGCTGAGCGGGGAGGTCTAGGGAATATGACAATGCTGAGACAATGGCGTCACCCGCAATTGACAACGGGGGCCAACTCTGTCATTGTGTATGTGGCAAGGGCTGATGAGGAGCACAAGCGTGTGGGCGCTCAATCCGACGGCCGAGTTGACGTACCCGAGTAGCCCTCCGTTCGGCCCGCGTTCTAGCGAAGCCACTGTATCCATAGTGATTCCCACCTTGAACGAGGCGGGGAACCTCCCCTACGTGTTAAATACCATTCCGAGTTGGGTGCATGAAGTAATTGTCGTCGACGGCCGCTCTGATGACGATACCCAGCGAATCGCCAAAGTTCTCCGACCAGACGTACTTATTGTCCACGAAACCAAGCCCGGAAAGGGCGCGGCGCTCAAGGCCGGGCTGTACGCGGCGAAGGGCGACATCCTCATTGCTCTTGACGCTGACGGATCGATGGACGGTTCCATAATCGGTGTATTTCGTGATCGACTGCTCGAAGGCGCCGACTATGCCAAAGGCAGCCGATTCTGCGAGGGCGGAGGATCTAGCGACATCACGAGATTTCGCCGTTTCGGAGACGGCGGCATCTGCCTCCTCATCCGCTTGCTTTTTGGAGCGCACTATACCGACGTGACGTACGGCTATTTTGCGATCTGGGCAGACAGCCTTGATCGACTCGGGATCGATACCGATGGCTTCGAAGTCGAGACTCTTATCGGGATACGTGCGCACCGCGCCCGCCTGAAGATGAGCGAAGTACCCTGTTACGAAGCGAGCCGCATTCACGGCAACAGTAACTTGAATGCCTTACGTGACGGCTTGCGAATTTTTCGAACAATTATTCGAGAGAGGCTGAGGAGATACCATGTTTTGGCGTCCTGAGGACTCACTCGAAATAGGCGGGGCCGGTCGCAGCGGCGTCGTGATTGCGGGACCCAGTTCATCCCACACCATTCCGGGAATCATCGTCTCAGAGGTAGCGAGAGCGCTTTCGAAATCTGAGTTCGTCATCAGACTTGAAGTTGACGTTGCGAAAGACTTTATGTCCGGAATTCACCGGGCGCCGTCGCTCGCCACGGCCCACGATGATCTCTTAAACACCAACATGGTTCACCACCGCGCGCCGAGCAGCTCGCGACTTCGAAACCAGGCGTATCGAGATCTACTGACGCCGAATTTGAAGTTGGCGGTGGCGTACGCGTGGCCGGGCATTGACAACCATTGGATTCGTCCGTTTCTGGAGATAGCTACCGCGAGAGGGATTCCTACTGCGGTCCTCTGCGAGAGCGTGCCGTCAACGAAGTCCGCGACGGCCCTGTCGATCGCCGAGATCTTGTACCGCGCCGACCGAGTGTACGTGGGCGATTTGACTGACGCTCATGAGTTAGCTCGAGTGTTCGGGTCGAACGGACCAACTCTTGAAACGAGTCGGGCGCTGTCGCTGCGCGGGCGAACCGGTCGTCCAGACGAACGCAAGATTACGGCGTTCCTCCCGAGTAACAGAGCCGAATCTTTGGCCACACTGTTGTCGGCGTTCGACGCGATTCCCGAGGCGTGGGTCGACCACTACCGTTTACACGTCATCATGCGCTACAACGACGACGTCATCAAGGCGATGGTGGCCGACAGCTTCCACGCTCACTACGTGGAACTGATTGGTGGTGATATCTCGATTCGAAGTCTCGAAGAGCTCTGTACGACGTCGTCGGCTTTAAGCGTCACGGAACCGGCACTTGATTCACGGGCCTTTTCTTCAGCGGTCGAGAGCGGGATCGCCACTGTTGTGGTGACTGACCCAGCCATGCCGATGGTTGGGCGAGGTTACGTCGGTGGGCTACTTGCCAATATTCGCAATCCTTCGTCAGTGCACGTGGCCCTCAATCACGCTCTCAGGCTTCAAGAGTTGCAGTTCCCAAGCCCGGACGCGTGGGAGAGTCTCGCTGAGCGACTGAGTCCTGTCACAGTGATCTCCTCTCCCAATATTCTTGAGCCCGTCGCTAACGACTGATCGTGCCCTTTATTGTGACCTTCGGTCACCGCTAGTCGCCGACCAGCGACCGACGAGTTAGTTGGCGTTCGAACGGCCTAGCCTGACATTCATGGATTTCACGAAAGGTGCGTCTCGAGAGTTCGCACGCTGGACTCCGATTCCCATTGTTCAAGTTGACCTTGACGCGATGGCCGACGTCGTCATTGACGGCGCGTCAGTCGGTCAGCGAGTATGGGTCGAGGTTATTAAAAACGGTCAGATTGTCGGCATCATTGAAGCTGCAGTTACCGAGTCTGAAGGATTATCAGCGTCGGAGCTTCAATCGTTGACGAGCAGTTTTGCCGACATAACTCCGCCGGAACACGTTGCAATTCCCGACGATATGCTTCCAATGGCGTCGATAGTCGTACCGACCATTTGTCGTGATTCGTATCGCTTGAATCGCACGATCGAATCCCTTCTCGCGCTTGATTACCCTAACTACGAGATCATCGTGGTGGACAATCGCCCAGATTCTCAGAGGGTTGACGACTTGACGCTTCCAGGGGGCTCTAAAGTCCGGATCTTCCAAGAGCCGAAACGCGGCGTGTCGGCGGCGCGAAATCGTGGCATCACCAATGCTATTGGTGAGTTTGTCGCCTTCACCGACGACGACGTCGTGGTAGAACTCAATTGGCTTCGTGAACTGGGGACGAGATTCGTCTGTAACCCTGAAGTCGACGGGATCGGTGGCCTGGTGCTGCCAGTGGAGTTGAGAACGCAGTCGCAACTCTGGTTTGAAGAGTTTTTCGGCGGATTCAAGAAAACGTACTCGCTCGAAATTTGGAGCGAGGAACTCGTGGGTACGACCGATGAGTTATTCCCATACGCCGCCGGTCGATTTGGCGCCGGTTGCAACATGGCAATTCGCCGATCAGCTCTTGAGAAAAATGGAACGTTCAACGTTACCTTGGGCACCGGGACTCCGTCTCGTGGGGGCGAGGATCTTGCGCTACTCATGAAGCAGGTTCTCACCGGAGGGTCGCTCGCGTTCGAGCCAAGGGCCGTAGTACGTCATGAGCACCGTGAGTCGCAAGGCACGTTTCTCTCGCAGGTCTTTGGCTACGGGACTGGTTTAACCGCGATGTACACCGCATTGATTCTTCAAGACCCTCGCCACCTCGCACGGATGTTGCGTCGAATTCCCGGGGCATACCGACTTCTGACGAAGCCTCGCAACGAACGTTCGCCGAGTTCGTCCGCTAGCTATCCCCGTCGGGCGTACGTGTGGCACACACTCGGCATGATGTACGGCCCTTTCGCCTATGCGCGCAGCGTCGCACGTTTTCTCCTTAAAGACTGAGGCGTGATCCGAATTTTCCCTACGCCGAAATGCGCGACCTAGAATCGTACGTGCACGGCTACCAATGAAGTGTTCAAGCGTTCGATCCCATATTGCCGGTGCCATTCGAAAGGAGCCAGCTGTGGGGCGTGGAGTGACGATTCCATGAGTTCAGAGAGCGACGGTCGCGGGAATCCTTCGGAACGAGTGGATCAGAGCGCTGCGAGTGGCTCCCTCCAAGCGGAGTTGGACGACCTGTCGAGCTCGGAGTCGGGTTTAGCCTTCATCTATTCGGCTCTCGATCTTCTTGCCCGCCGCTTCCAACTCTTCGATGTAGTGATTGTGGTCGAGAACGAGGACGTCGGCACGCAGATGTTCCGGCTCGGAGGCAAGGCGGTGAGCAGGGACTTTGCCCGTCGACACGACATCGCTCCCGGAATCTACTGCGAGCCTCCCGTCGTCGCGGCGGACGAACTTGAAATGGTGCGCTCGGCTTGTCAGCGCGCACTCTCGTATCAACGCACTCATTTCTTCGGAGCAAAGGATTCGCTGGCCCGCTCAACTCCTGAACACGCTGAGACCCTCGCTCCACCGACTGTCATCGAGCGAAGTGACCTGACATCGAAACATCGCTACGTCCCCACCCACGACGGTCGCCGTACTCCCGATAACACATCTCGCACCACGGACCCGCGATTGATTATTTCCCAGATTCTCCTGCTCGTGGATGTCGTGACTTTTGCGATGACGGTGACGGATATCCACGGACCGCTGCGATACGTGTTGGGACTCATCCTCGGCATCGTCATTCCCGGATGGTCGATAGTCGGCCTGATCAAGCTCAGAAACGCCGCACTCGAACTCAGCCTCACGATCGCCACCAGCCTGGCGTTGGTCATGGTGGCCGCGCAGATTCTTATCACCGTGCATCTTTGGCATCCCATCGTCCTCGAGGAGTTCACCTGCCTGGTGTGCCTACCATCGTTGCTGAGACAGTCAAGACGGCGGCGGCGACGGCCCGAGCATTCGAAATGAGCTACGTGCTGCTGGCCAATCTTCGAGCTATAGGCGCGGTGCCCGTCGTATTCGTGGCGCTGCTCACCGTGGTCATCCTCTTGGGTGTCCGCGCCGTCAGCGCCGTGGCGCGTGTGCCGCTAGCGCGTTCAGTGTCACAGATTCTCGGCGGATCGATCGTAGTGTCGTTCATCCTTTTCGTCGTTCTCGTTGTCCTTAGATTCAAGATCATTGGTTGAGTGATTTCGTATGACGATCACTCCTTGCGACGAGACCACAGTGGCCTGGCGAAGATCGCTCGCGACTATGTAGGACTCGTCTTCGGTGTCGCAGGACTGGTCCTCTGGCTGATCGCCGTTCACGACGCCGTCTTTCTGAAAATGAGTGGGTACGGTCTGGTATCGGTGTTGGGCTGGACGTACTTTGCCGGACTGACACTCGTTGTCGTCGGCTTCGCGATCGAAGTACTACGAACTCCTCTGCGTTCAAGTCGGCTCATTTTCCTGATAATGCTCTTGGCACTCTTTTTGTTCGGCAGTGCTTCCGCCATCGAACCAGTTGCTGAACTCACGGATGCGTATGTTCACGCCGGATTCATTCAGTACATCATCGGGCACGGACATCCACTCAACGGTTACGACGCGCGCTTCTCGTGGCCCGGGGGATTTTCCATGGCGGCGATTCTTGTGGCCTTCGCCGGGAAAACGAATGCGCTCGGATTTCTTCGATGGTTCCCGCTCGTTATCGAGTGGTCTTACCTCGCGCCGCTCTTGGTCATTGCTCGCTTTAGTGGCGTTAGCCGGCGGGCGGGTTGGCTCGGCATCGCGATCTACTATGCGACGAACTGGATCTTGCAGGACTACTTCTCACCGCAGGGCTTGAACTTCTTTTTCTTCCTGGTGGTAATCGCTGCCGTACTCGCTTGTTGGCGGCCCAAACCCGTCAAGACAGACGCTGCGAAACGAGAACCCTGGCACGAACGTTATGTTCAGTCGCGAGCGGTTCTCACGCGTGTGCGAATCCTCGGTCACGACTCAATGACGACGTGGGGAAGCGCTGAGACGCTCAGCGTCCTGGGACTCGTCGGACTTGTTTGCTTAGCGTCCTCGATGAGTCACCAATTGACGCCTTACGCGTTGATCGTGTCGCTCGGCGCCTGCCTCGTCGCTCGGCGCCTCGGGCGACCGGAGCTGGTGCTGCTGGTCGTCGTACTCGCGATCGGGTGGTTGAGTCTTGGCGCGAGCAACTACTGGGTCGGTCACTTAAACGCAATCTTTGGGGGATTCTTCCAACTTGGTAGCACCATCAATCAAAACGTGACCAGTAGGGTGTCGGGCGCTTCAAGTCACCTCTCGGTCGTCTATATCAGGCTCCTTCTCACCGCGGGAGTGTTCCTGCTGGCAGGAGTCGGGTTCCTGAGGAGAAATACCGACTCGCGTGTCCTTGAGGCGCTCGTAGGAGCGCCCTTTCTGTTGCTAGCCGCTCAGAGTTATGGTGGCGAAGGGCTGATGCGGGTAGTGCTCTTCGGATTGCCTTTTACCGGTCTGCTGGCCGCTTCGGCGATATTTCCACGCCAGGCGGGTCACATCCACAGTCTCCTTCCCAAGTTCGTACTAGGTCGCACCGCACGCACTCGCCGAATGTTGCTAGGCCTACTGGTCGTCGTTGTGGTTCTTGGTTTCGCGCTCGCCACGACCATCGTGCGAGGCGGCAACGACGCGTACGAATCATTCTCTCGAGGCGAGTTGTCGGCGGTGAACTATGTGTATGACCACGTTCGACCCGGCGAGATGGTCGGTGCACCAAACTACTACCTGCCATACGGTCAACGTGACGTGGGCGAAGTGATTGACTACCTTCCGACGGCCATCAAGTACAAGAAGATCGGTCGTCAGCTATTAAATGCCCGACCGAACTTCATCATTCTCTCGCAGTCAGAGGAGGCGTACGGCCAAGACGTGGCTGGATACCCGCCGGGCTGGGAAGAATCGCTGGAGGCGACGTTCTTGAACAATCACTATAAGATCGTGGCTTCGTGGACCACCGCGACAGTTCTTGAGTCAACTCTGAGCTCCTAGGCGTTTGGTCTCGCGCCGCGAGTACGCCACTCTCTTAGGGTAAGGAGAACTGTTACTCGCGGCGCGACGATCAGAGCCCCCACGTAAGCGCGAATCAGCTCCAAGCGTCGATGATGAGAACGAGCCTCGATCACACGGCCGATCGCCCTGGCCCCTCGATCTGTTGGGATGATAGAGAGCCCGCGACGTATAGCGCGAATGTTTTCAATCTCACCTTGATCCGCGGCGGGAATCAAATGCGACCGAAGAATGTGGCGCAGCTCCAGACCGCCCAGCCTCTCGTTGGCCTGTGTGTTTGACTCATGAATGCGGTATTGCGCAAGGACTTCGGGGATGAATGCGACGCGGTGGAAACGGGCTACGCGATAGAAGAGGTCGAGATCTTGAACGAGGGGTAGAAGGGGATTGAATCCGCCGAGATCAAAAAACACCGACTTGCGCAACATCGCCGACGACAGTCGAATTCGACCATCGCCTCGAAGAAAATCTCGGTACTGAGCATCACTAGAGTGGCCGACCTTCGTCACACGACCCGCTTCGTCGATGAACTCGAACTGAGTGTGGCAAAGTCCGACGTCGTCATCGGCCATCGCGGCCAATTGCTTGCTCAGAAGTTCGGGGAGCATACGGTCGTCTTCGTCGAGCAGCGCGATGAGTTCCGCCCTAGCTAAGCGAACGCCAACGTTTCTTGCGATGGAAACGCCCCGATTGGGCTGACGGAATATTCGTATCCGACCGTCGGAACCTTCAATGTCCAAGAGGTCGTCCACAGAGCCGTCGGAAACGACCACGAGTTCCCAATTGCTGAATGTCTGCGCTCGCACCGAATTAACGGCCTCGCGCAGGAACGGACCCCCTCGATGGCAGGGCACAACCACCGTAACTTGCGGTAGAGGGGAGTTCACCTCGTAAACCACTCGCGCCTGGCCAAGGACGTCGACGAGGTCACCTGGTAACAATACCAATCGAGATCATCGGAATAGTGAGCACGCGAGATGTCTCGGAGGTAAAGGCGCGGCTCGTCCACGGTCTGGTTGGGGACTGAGCGGAGGGTTCAGAGATCGGAAGCCTGCCTTGCCGACTACATCAACTTCTATAGTCACCAACGATGCTGCTCGAAAGCCGGTGGCTCGAGTACGGCAACACGCCGCTTACATCGTGTCTACTTCTTCTGGGGAAGCTCAGAGTGCTGACGCACCGGAGTTCGCGCGGTGGAGGCAGGATTTTGGATCATCACCAAGGTTGCTGAACAGACTTCTTCCTCGTGTGTGACGCTCATTCCATAGCACGGCAACCATCGCTGAGGCCATTTGATTCAAAAATGTGAAACGTATGTGATTTCTCGGGATGGGTCAAAATGTGAGTCTGTTCTTCCTGATGAACAGCCCTATTTCTTCAATATATCGCGTACACTTCTTCTTGGCTGGCGGCTCCTCGCTCGGTAGCATGGGATGCCAAACGCGCTACAACCCTGAATGGTCGTCGAGAGTCAGACTCATCGTGGTCCCGTCGCCTGGTGATTCCGCAATGTTGATGTCTCGTACGTAGAAAGGCAGTCAGTGGAACGGACTAGTCGGGCATGAGACGGTCACCACTGGATGTTTGTCATGTATCGAGAGGCTCGTTTCGATCGTGGACGATCTGGACCAGTTTGCTAGCGATATCGACATGTGTGGCACTCGTCGTGATGCCCGTCGGCCAAAATGTCAGTAGCGCCTCGACATTGTCGATTTCGGTGACGGCGACCCTTCATTCATTAGTACCCGACTTGAGTGCAAATATCACGGTGCCCGTTGGTACGCCGGACAGCTCAGAGCCATCCGGCGAAGCGCCGCCCGGCCCTAACGCCATGCCCGGATACGCCGAAAGCTACGTGACGAACTTTGCGGGCACGACCGTACCCAGTGGTTGGGACGTCTACACCGGACAACCAGGCGGCGACCCGGGAGCGCAGTGGGGGCTGAGCCACGTGGTAGTCAGCGGTGGTCTCTTGCAACTGAACACGTGGCAAGATCCGGATTACGGGGGTGAGTGGGTGGCCGGCGGTCTCTGCCAGTGCGGCGTCGTTCACACCTATGGCGCCTATTTCGTTCGATCAAGACTGACGGGTCCCGGGCCAACGCAGGTGGAACTGTTGTGGCCGACGTCAGGTTGGCCCCCTGAGGTTGACTTTGATGAAACGTTTGGCCCAACCAACATGTCAATGGCCACCCTGCACTGGAGTTCAGCCAATAGCCAGACCCACAATGCGATTTACACCGACATGACGCAGTGGAACACCTGGGGCGTTATCTGGACGCCTACGTCGGTGGTGTACACGCTCAACGGTCGTGTGTGGGCACAAGTCGATGTGGCATCCGAAGTCCCTCATCAGCCCATGACGCTCGATATTCAACAGCAGACGTGGTGCGATGTAGCCGCGAACCCCCTCACCCCGAGCACGTGTCCCACCACCCCCCAGTCAACACTGGTTGATTGGGTCGCGGAATACCAGCCGACAGGAACGAGCGTCGCCGCCACTGTGAGCTCGTCGACGGCGAAGGCGATCACGTTGAGGCCGTTTGCCGCTAATTCAGCAGTACTTTCGCCGCTACTAAAACGTCAGATTGCCAGCTTGGCGCAACAGATAAAGGCCTCTAAGGATTCAAAGGTCCTGCTAACGGGATACAGCGATAGTGCGGCGTCCGCGTCGGCGGCTCTCGCGGTGAGCCGGGCGAGAGCGATAAGAGTGAGCCAGTATCTGCGTCAGGTCCTGCACAACCTTCACGTGACAGGCGTGGCAATCTCCGCGGCTGGTGAAGGGAGCGTCAAGCCCGTGGGTTCCAATTCAACGGCTACGGGTCGCGCAGACAACCGGAGGGTTGTGGCGAACATCTCTTGATCGATCACAAAAAGGAGTACAGGTGTCGTCCGTGGTCACTGGCGCGACACCGACCTCGTGCGGACAGATTCTTGGGAATTTGCGACGACGAGTAATCAATAGCGAATGGAAGCAGACTCCCTGAAGTTCCGTTTCGATCGGCACAGTTGAAGCCGCCACATCATATCGGCCCGCAAGTTACTAACATTGAACACGACATGACCAATACTTCAGAGGAAACTCTGATTATCCCGCCAGTCGAACAGGGCAACCTCTGGAGCAGGCGCGTCGGAATGATCACCGTCGTGACGCTAGGAGTCGCCATATGCGTGACGGTCTTCTTTGCGTTGTTCTCGCTCGATAACACTCCCTTTCAGGCAAAGTCACCTACCGCCAATAGCCTGTACCCGGTAGGAATTGCAGACGCGGCCGAACCTTCTGGTTACGCCCCCCCGGGTCCAAACGCGCTTCCCGGCTACGCGCGTTCCTACGTGCAAGATTTCACCGGCACGTCGGCAGCCAAGGGGTGGCAAATCTTCCACGGCAAACCCGGGGGTGATCCGGGAGGTCAGTTCGCAACGAATCACGTTGTTTTCGCTGACGGGATGTTGCAGCTCAACACTTGGATGGACCCACGGTACCAAGATCGATGGGTTACCGGCGGTTTATGCCAGTGTGGTGTAGCAAAAACGTACGGCGCGTACTTCGTTCGCTCAAGGATCACCAGGGCGGGACCCAATGAGGTGGAGCTGCTTTGGCCCGAATCCAACCAGTGGCCACCAGAGGTTGATTTCAACGAGAACGGCGGTAGCGCGGTGGAAAGTTCCTCCACCGTGCACTTCGGACCAATCAATCAAATTGATCAGCGACACGTCGACATCAATATGCTTCAGTGGCACACCTGGGGAGTCATTTGGACACCTAAGTCCCTCACATACGTCGTAGACGGTCAGACGTGGGCGACCATCACGATTCCCTCAGAAATCCCCGACGTACCGATGACGCTCAACATTCAGCAACTTCAGCAGTGCGACGCAACATCAAGAATGTCCGACCGCGCCGACGACGATGGAGGTCGACTGGGTGGCGGAGTACTCGCTCAAGTAGTGCTCGATCTCTTCGAAGGGGCCGCGCCGGCTCTTGCCGGGCAATCGGATAGTCACTCGGCTTGAATCTCCGTGCGGCCCTCGTCGAAGCTGCGAAAGGAGAAGCCGATGCGGGCCGCAATATCTTGACCCGGAACGAACGGTGCGGGTCTCACCAATCCGAGTAAGGAGTCGGATCGCACCGGTAATGGAATCTTCAGCGACTCCGCGACACGAAGTGACCCAAGGACAAGGTGCCAGGGCACGACGAAAGTCCTAGCCACTCCGTCGCCTGGTGGAGCTAGCGCGAGCATGATATCTCTGAATGAAGTCGGATGCTCGTGAGCGAGGCCAATGACCGAGGAAGGCACTTCATCCTCTTGCACCAGTAACACGGTGGCGTTGAGAAAGTCATCGAGGTGCACGGTGAATTGTTGCGCACCGTGAAAAATCGGAATGACGGGAAGTTTCGCCAGTTTCGAGAGCGTCAGTGCCATGCCGCCGGACGTTCCGCCATACACCAGGCCCGGACGAACCACTATTTGACCCGCTTCGAGGACGGCGCGCTCTACTGACAGTTTCATTAATCCGTAGTCTTGCCTGGTCCCAAAGTACGCCGACATCGACGAGATGAAGATGACACGCTGTACATCGCTATTCAGAGCAACGTCAATCAGGCGCTTTGATCCTTCGACGTTGCGCGCCCACGCTCGACGTGAATCCGTCTCGCGCAGATCCCACGCCGTGTGGATGACGCACGAGACTCCCTCGAATGTTCGGCTATCTATTGGCCGGCCAAGTTCGAGCTCTCGCACCATCCCAGTTCCGGCCACATCGGTGGCAGATCGCCGGTACTCCACGACGTCGAAGTTCTCAGCTCGCAACGCAGCGACGAGTGAGCGCCCGAGGAATCCGTTGGCGCCCGTGACGCCAACGAGGCCTCCGCGATCCTCACTCACGGCTGTCCGCTGTGACAGAACGAGCGATGCGGTGCGCGTTGGCCATTATCGAAAGCGTGAAGGTTGTTGCGGGCACGGTGGGAAATACTGAAGCGTCAGCGAGATGGATGTGTTGCCAAGGGTGTACGCGACCCAAGAGATCTGACTCGAGTCCTTCCTTTGGTGACAACGAGTGGGGAAAACTTCCCCCAAAGTGGTAACTCTTTCCAGGAGCAGACAAAGTCACTTGTGTCAGTACCGGCATCATCCCCAACGACGGAGCAGAAGCGACGAGACGTTTGGTGACCGCCCGCAACATCGATTCGGCGCACTTATGCGTCGAGTCCGATGCCAGGAGCGTCATACTGGCTAACCGTTCTTCGGACTCCGGAGGTGAGATGATGACGTCAAACCCCGGCGACCACCACGACGGCAGGTAGCCGAGTCCGACGGTAATTCGCTTCAAGCAGCTGCGCCCCAACGCCCCGGAGCGGTCGCCACTGCAGGATTCGTGGAAGTGCGTCGTCCATAGCTTCGCTGTAGGGATAACCGTGAATCTGCACGACATCATGACCGACTTCGTCAAATGGGAGAACGATGTTGAACTGATTGAGCGTGAACGACCCCGTTTGTGTCAACTCATTGATGCCTCGAAGCGAGATAAAGGGGGCGAGAAACTGCGCGGACTCACTCAGGTGTATTCGCCTCGACCACTGCCCCAAGGAGTGAGCGATGAGCCTGGTCGTAGCTAAGGCGCCACAAGCGACGAAGACTTTGTCTGCATAAAATGTCTCGACCTGGCCTGTTTCTGTTGACCGAGCCGTTACGAATGGGCGACCATCCTCTTCGCCGAGGCGAAGCGCTACGAAGCCGCCGACGTACTCGACCTGTTCAAGTCGCACCAGGTCATCAAACGTGTGCGACGCTGAGTACACCAGTGAATACGGACACCCTGTCATGCACAGACCGCAGGAGACGCACTGACTTCCACGGAGGGCGAGTCGGGCTTTCCCCAGCAGAACGCCGCGACGTCGGACCTTCACACGGTGGCGAACGTAGGCGTCGAGGGTCCGTTGTGAACTCTCGCTGAGAGGCGGGAGAGCGTCGGCTTCGCCCCACAACGGGAAGAACTCAGCGAGATCGTCTTCCTCCGCTGAATAAGGGATGGCACTTAGAATGGAGCGGTAGTCCTCTTCCATTTCGCTTCGCGGGAACGGCCAGTCGTCGAAGGTTGCCGCACTGAACACCATTGACTGGGCACCCCACGTGTTGCTATAGCCTCCGTACGCTCCGGAGATGACGCGGGAGTTCACCTCGCCTTCGGTGTCGACTCCGTCGAGTTGCCCGAAATTTCGAAATGGAAAGTCCGAACCGAACGCCCGCTTCTCGGGAATGCGGTGTTCCTCAGTGGCGACCGCCGTTTGGCTAACGGTCCGAAGATCTGAACTCTGCCAGTGGGTCGGATCACTTTCGGACATCCGCACTCTCGCGTTTTCGTTTTTCTGTTCTAGTCGACCCCCTACGTCGAGAATGCGCACCTTCACATCTGGTGACGAGGCGAGTGCGATCGCGACGCCGGCCGCTGCGGGACCGGCACCAATGATGAGTACGTTCATTGAAGGCGCCCCGAAATGGCTCCCGCGCCGCCCAGCGCAATGGCGAAGATGAGGGCCATATAGCGCACCGGCGCATAGAAGTCCCCTCGTAACAGCTCTCTTCCTTCACTCACCAGTGCGCGTGAAAGGGACCGCGACGAGAAACGAATTTCAGCTCGCAAATTTGCCGCGTCGTTCATGTCGCGAAACGCTCGTACCTTCCCCTTATTCACATAGAAGCACCGCCGCCAGAAGTAGCTCCAGGTGAGTCGCGATCGTGGGACAAAGTGATGGACGATCGCGGCGGGTTCATACAACAACGCGGCGCTGCCGTATTCGTGGACCGTCCGATGACTGAGATCCATATCGTCATGGTTGTCAGAGTGGAAACCGCCCCATGACAACAGTGCCTGGCGTCGAATCGACATGTTGGCGCCGATCAAATGATCGATGGGTCCTCGTCGCAGCGGCAGGCCTCGGTAGGCGCAACCAAATATCCAATTGCACTCAAAGGGAATCCACCGGGGTCGTGCAACTTCGTAGTTGGCGATCGGCGCTCCACCCACCGCAATGACCGAGGAGTCTTCATACGCCTCCGTCAATCGGCGCAGCCACGTGGTGGAAGCAGTGGCATCGTCATCGAGGAAGGCCAATATGTCGCCCACGGCGACTTCAGCGGCGGATGAGCGGGCGCCGCCTAAACGAGTTTCGAACCTATTTTGAATGACACGAAGATTCCAGGATGCCCCCGCCAGGGTTGATGACATCTGCGAAACGCACTTCTCATATAACTCTTCGTTATGGTCAATGCACAAAATGACTTCGACGGGTTGAAATTCTTGGTTTGCCACGGAGCATAACGACTCTTTGAGAAGCTCCCAGCGATCAAGGGTATACGCACATACGACGACGCTCACTCGTGGAGAAATCGTGGAATCGTTCTCGCGTTTGTCATTATTTTCACTCATGGAAACGTCTTTCGTTGCTACGATCCCTCAACTGCGGGACGCCGTATTTCAGTTTCTGGTGTGACGTCAGTGAACGTTTCCACTATGTACCTATCGAGGATCTCGACGGCACGACTTCTTCCGATGGTACTGAGAAAGTCGTGGTCCAACCCGGGAACGATTTCAATGCGGAGATGATTGGAGGAAACTAACCGACGATGGTCAAGCGATCCGAGAATTGGAATCCAGGGGAATGGCGAGAGATCGTCGGGACTTACCAACAGGAGCATCTCCGAGCCGTTTTTCACTAGCGTTGACCTCACTTTTGGTGAGTAAGCCGACGCAGAAACCAGTCGCGAAATTTGTCGATTCAATTTACCAACCCAAAGGTGACGTTTCACCTGGTTCTCGACCTTTCGCGCGAAGGATTGAATCGATGCTCGGTCGGAGTTCTTCAGGCGATCGGCGTTTCGATGAACAGTCGTTCCCAGCGAAGGGTTAATCGAGCACACACCGTGGGCCTGATATTCCAGGGCTACATCGAGGGCCAGTTTTGCCCCAGTACACAGTCCAATCAAGACTGAGTCGGACGGATCGTCTGGACTCAGTTCGCGAAGTGCGTCACCCACGTCGCGATGTTTGTCGAATACGGGCCGATTGGGCTGATCTGGCGACCAAGGACTTTCTCCTAGTTCGCTCAAGTCGAATCGAATGCAGCGCAGGCCCTTGCTCGCCCACTGGCGCGAAAGTTCGACCCACAATCGCGACGGTCCAACGTGATCCTCATTAATGCCATTAACCATGACGATCAAGGGTCCTTGCGGGCCGCCCTCGGGCTCGCTCACTATGCCGAACAGTTTTCGAGGACCTAACTCCACCAAACTCTCGCGCACGCGATGCGCATCTGATCCTCTAGTCAACACGGCATTTCGCACGGGAGGCGGTATTGACAAGCAAGCTGACACGGTGGGTAGGGCCGTCAGCCACCCCCGAATCTGCGTAATGGTCGACCAGGGCTGCAGCGAAGAAGGTAGCTCTGTCTCCAACAATGCCCCTTGTTCAGAGGTTGTTGCCCAGTCGACGCCCTCGGCTTCCCACTTCGAGCGAAATTTGCTCGATACGGGCCGATCATCGCGGGCGACCACAAGAACCCGCTCTGCCAGTCGCCGCGACGTGGGGTCACTCAGAGTGAAGTGGCTTATTTGAGTTGCTACTTCGCCACTGAAGTGGTACTCCAGCATTGTTGTTGGCTCGCTCGAATCCGTTGAAACGCCATCTTGCCGCAACGCTCCCAGAGCGCTTAACTCTCGAATGTACGCGCGCCCTGACTCACAGGGGTCCCACATGACGAACGACGACAATCCCAGGTCACGAATAGAAGCGGCCGACCCAACGATCGTCGCGCCCATTCGCATACCAATCGCCGATACCGAGGAAACTCCGAGCGATCGTAGATACTCAATACCTTCAGTGACTCCTTCGATCCACGCACTAGCGAAATCTTTGTCGTCCAACATTCCACTCGAGTCGCCGGTGCCGAAGTGATCGAAACGAAGTGAAACGTACCCGTCGGCCGCCAAAAGGAATGCGAGACTTCGAAGTGCACGTCGAGCAAGCCGAGACTCTCGGCCGATCGGTGGCGACAGCAGGATGCCACCGAGAGTTTTCTCGTCGACCGGCGTCGACAACCGACCGAAGAATGGCCGATCGACGACGCCGAACCAGAGACTCTCTTCGTGAACTTGTTTTTCAGGTGTCACTATTGTCAATGGTTTCCTAATGTGCGCCAACCGCGTCACGCAACGTTGCACCCTCACGAAGCAGAGGCACTAAGCGCTCGCCAAATTCGATGGCGTCGGCCAGCGGGTCAAAGCCCTTGAGCAGCAGCGTCGTAATGCCTAGGTCGTAATAACGCAGCATGGCCTCCACGACCTGCTCGGGCGTACCGACAAGTGCGGTTGAGTTCCCCGCCGCGCCGGTGAGATTGGCCACCTTCATCCAGAGCCGCTCATCGTAAATATCCTGATCAGCCGACATCTCTATAAGGCGTTTCCGACCTACGGACGTTGTTCCACTGGTATCGCGGTCCACCGAGTACGTGGCATTGCGCTGGCCGCCGAGCCCCTGATAGGTGTCTTGGTGGCCCTCCATTCGTTCCTTCGCCAGTTTGATCCGCGCCGCCGTTTCTTCAGCGATCCACTCGGCCTTTTCCCAGGCCTCGTCCTCGTTGTCGGCGATGATTGGTCGAAGTGAGAGGCTGTAGCGGAGAGTGCGGCCGACCTTCGCCGCGGCGTTTCTAATGGTCTCCATTCGGGCCGCCACTTGGTCTCGGGGCTCGCCCCAGAACGCATAGACGTCAGCCTCGGCGGCACCGACATCAATGGCGGGGGGCGAAGCGCCGGCAAAGTAAAACGGAATGCCTCCGGGCGTGACCGGCTTCACCGAGCTAAATGCGCTCTCGTAATGGAAAAACTCTCCCTCATAATCGAATGGAGTGTCCTCACGCCAGAGTTGACGCGCGATCGCCATCGTCTCGCGGGTCCGCCGATAGCGCGAGTCGTGTGGAATAAAGTCACCCTCTCGTCGCTGATCAGCCTCATCACCGCCGGTGATGAAGTGAATGGCGATTCTTCCACCGCCAGTTAGGTGATCGAGGGTCGCCGCCATGCGGGCAAGAACCACCGGTTGAATGAATCCGGGACGCTGTGCCACCAGCACTTTCAAATTCTTTGTACAGTTCAGAACCGCACTGGCTACGGCCCAACCTTCGGGCCCCACAGCTCCGTAACCCACCAACACGCGGTCAAACCCTCCGTCGTCGTGTGCCCTGGAGATTGCTGTCAGATACTCGGGATCGATGACGGGGCCGTCCATCCAGTCGACCACAGGACCGTCAACCAATGGCCCCTTGATCTCTGAGGCGTCCCTGGTGCCCACCATACCGATGATCTCGACTGGCATCGTTTCGCGTCCTCCATCTCTATCGCCAAAATGCGAGCTCTCCGTGCCCCTGCGACTGGTGTCTGTCTTAAATCGAACGCTCAGTTCAACGCTAACATCCGGTTGGTGGCTAGCGAAATGGGCGTTAAATCGACCAGCAAGAGGCCTCTGGTGGCCGTGGGTTACGGGCCCCGCTGCGTCCCAGTAATGCAACTGACTGAGGCGGCGGCCGGCGTCTGTGAGCTTTTGTGGATGATCGATGGCAATTTGCCGGAGATGCGCGAAATGACCGAACTTTTGCACCGTTTCGGACCGGTTGTGGATATTGGCGGACTCGGGTTTGAGCAGATTCTGGAGGAACTGACGCCGCCATATCGCCCCGACGGGATGGTGACCTACCTGGATGCCAACATGGCTATTTTCGCGCAAACGGCTGCGGCACTGGGCCTTCCGTTTCACTCTCTGGCTACGTCAGTGGCCCTGACCGACAAGGCTGATCAGCGCCGAGTACTAAAGAATGGCGGCCTCGTCGTTCCCGCTTGTCTCATTATTCCTGCCAACCAATCAGAGCCGGATCTATCCACCGTCGAATCCGAGGTCGGCTGGCCCGCCGTCTTGAAGCCACGCTCGGCACAGGGCAGCCGCTACACCTTCTTCGTGCAAGATGAGCACCGCCTGCTCGAACTTCTCAGCGCGCTGGGAGCTGGGCGTCCCGACATGGTTCTTGAGGCATATCTCGCCGACGACCTTTCGCGCGCGGGCGAGCCCTACGCCAACTATGTTTCCGTCGAAAGCATTGTCTCGCAAGGGGCTATTAGCCATTTGGCTTTGACGGGCCGTTTTCCGCTCGCGGAGAACTTCCGAGAGACCGGCTTCTTCATTCCTGCGGCCCTGACCGAGCACGACCAGACGGCGGCGCTCGATTTGGCGTCCTCCGCCATCAAGGCGCTCGGGGTGACGACGGGCTGCCTTCACACTGAGATCAAGTTCACGCCCGAGGGACCTCGAGTTATCGAGGTCAATGGGCGCGTGGGAGGGGGTATTCCCGAGATGCTCGATCGAGCAGCCGGACTCGGACTGCTCGAAATAACCCTTCGTCTAGCGCTGGAAGAGACCGTCCGCGTCAGCGGACCCGTCGCCACTGAGCGCATCGGATACCGGTTCTTCTTGCAACCGCCGTCAGTGTCGGCGACGGTGGCGGCGATCAATGGCGTGGATGCGCTGAGCGACCTTCCGGGAGTGGACGCCATCACGGTGCATCAAGGTCCCGGTGCCGTCCTGGATTGGAAGGACGGGTCGCGCAACCACATCATGGCCGTGGTCGGGTCTGCTCAAGATTACGACGAACTTCAAGCCGTGAGCCGACTGCTCAATGACGAGGTAATGGTTACGTACGCCGACGTGAGCCACGACGGGTGACGGTACGTTTAGCTAAGGTCGCGGCTCGGGGCGCTGCCTCAGCGGATATCGATAACAGGTCGCGACACTTGACTTGCGCGCTGGTGAACAACATGCCCGATGGCGCGTTCGACGCGACCGAACGGCAGTACTTGGGTCTGCTTGAGGACGGTTCTGGACCCAAGGGCATCGAGGTGTTTCGCTACACCATGCCTGGCGTGCCGAGGGGGGAGCAAACCTCAAAACGGATCGCCGAAGTGTACTTCCCCCTAACCGATATCTACCTCGACCCGCCCGACCTCTTGATTGTCACGGGATCGAACCCGATCGAGACACATATCCAAGATGAGCTCTACTGGGACGATCTCGTCGAACTCCTCTCGTGGGCGCGGGGACACGTTACGTCGACGCTGCTGTCGTGTCTCTCGGCTCACGCCGCGCTCACCGTCTTTGACGATGTAACTCGGATTCGCCTTCTGACGAAGTGCACCGGCGTTTTCTCACAACAAGTTGAAGACAGCCATCCACTCACTGCGGGCCTAGAGTCAGAAATCCTGCTTCCTCACTCCCGCTGGAATACGGTGCCGCGAGAGGCCCTTGAGCGCGTTGGCTACAACGTCGTGATCCACTCGGAGACCACGGGTTGGAGCGTCGCAACCCGAGAGGAGGGCGGACGCCAGATTGTTCTCGTACAAGGTCATCCCGAATACGATCCGTCGAGTCTGCTCCGCGAGTACCGCCGTGATGCCGGAAGATACGCGAATCGCGAACGCGACGATCTTCCGTACCTGCCGTATCACTGCGTATCGGTCGAGGATTGGGAACCACTTGAACGCATGCATCACGAGATCATCCAGGGCGATCGGAATCCGGCCAGGATTGACGAGTTTCCCTTTGACGATGTCGGCGCCCGTGCGCCGTGGCCGTGGCGTTCGATGGCTCAGCGCTTCTACGCCAACTGGTTGAATAACGTCTTAGGAGAAGGACCGACCATGCCCGACGAGACCATCGCCATCGACGACGGCCAGGCCGACGACACGCAGGTCGGCATGCCCGACGAGACCATCGCCATCCACGCCGGTCGGGTCGATGGCACGCGGGCCGGCATGCACGACGAAACCATCGCCATCCACGCCGGCTACCAGGCCGACGGCACGCGGGCTGTTGCTGTTCCTATTTATATGACTGTCGCCAACGACTTCATTGATGCGGAGCACGCGAACTCCATTATGGACTTAGCGATTCCGGGCTTCCATTACAACCGAATCAATAATCCCACGAACGATGTACTGGAAAAGCGAATAACCGCCTTAGAGGATGGAACGGCCACCCTCGTCGTGGCCTCGGGCATGGCTGCCGTGAGTTATGCGATCCTCACGGTGGCAACCGCCGGGTCGAACTTTGTGGTCGCGCCCCAGTTGTACGGCGCGACGTACACCTACTTCGCTCACGTGCTCTCGACCCTAGGCATCGAAGCGCGCTTCGCCGCAAACGATCAGGCCGAATCCATCGGAGCGCTGATCGATGAACGAACCTGTTGCGTGTTTGTCGAGTCGATCGGCAATCCCGCGGGCAACGTCGTGGACCTTGAAGCCGTCGCCGACGTGGCGCATCGTGCCGGAGTTCCTCTGATCGTGGATAACACTGTTGCCACTCCAATCATGCTGAAACCACTGCACCACGGCGCAGACGTCGTTGTTCATTCGCTGACGAAATTCATCGGCGGACATGGTACGACCCTGGGTGGCGCCATCGTCGACGGCGGAAGCTTCCCGTGGGCCGACCACGCCGAACGTTTCCCGACGTTCAACCAACCCGAGGTAGCGTTCCACGACGTCGTCTTCGCTCGGGATTTCCCCGAAAGGCCTTTTGTCGTTCGGGCCCGTTCCATCCAACTTCGTAATACCGGCGCCACCCTTTCGCCGTTCAATTCTTTCCAGATCCTTCAGGGGCTTGAGACGTTGGCCCTACGTCTCGAGCGACACGAGGCCAACGCGCGCATCATCGCCGCTTATCTGGCCAATGATCCCCGCGTCGAGTGGGTCAGTTTTGCGGGTTTCGCAGATAACCCCTACCAACCTCTCGTCCAGAAGTATTTGAAGGGACGAGTCCCGTCAATCATCACTTTTGGCGTTACCGGCGGCTACGAAGCTGGATTAGCTTTCTTCGATTCGGTGCAACTGTTCAAACGTCTTCTCAACTTAGGCGACGCCAAGTCACTCGTCATACATCCGGCATCGACCACGCACCGACAGCTCAGCGAGAGCGAGTTGATTGCCGTGGGAATACGACCAGAGACCATCCGGCTTTCTATTGGGCTCGAACACGTTGACGACCTGATCGACGACATCGACCAAGCACTGACCAAAGCAACCGGGTAGGCGGTGCTGTCGCAAGTTGGTGATTCATCAAAAATGCCATGCGCAGTGCGTCTCTGCGGTGTGCCGGTGGGCACTTTCGCGTAGCGACTTTCAAGCAACCGCGTGGATCGCAATAGTATTTCGCGTGAGGTGACGCCCGCGCCTCACTGTTGCCCGAGACATTGAGATGGAGGAGTATGACGGCTGTCACTGTCGTGATCCCCAGTTTTAGAGGTGGCGCACTACTTCGCGAGGCGGTGGCTTCCGTGCAAGCTCAATCTCTGACGGACTGGGAGCTCATAATCGTGCTTGATGGTTGCGAGGATGACCTATCCGATATCGAGTCAACCGATCAGCGAGTGCGAGTGATTCGACAGCGTAATCGGGGCGCCTCGATAGCGCGAAATGTCGGTGTGAGTCACGCGCGGTCGACATTTATTGCTCTACTCGATGACGATGATCTGATGTCACCCGAACGACTACGGCTCCAAACTGAAGCCATGACTGACGAGAGTATCGGAGTGTCTCATACGCAGTACTGCTTCATAGACGAACACGGTGCGGTCATCGGCGAGGGTGACGCCAGGGAGTATCAGTACATCGATTTTCTGCGTGGCGACGGAGGGATGTGTCCCGGTTCCGCCATGTTCCGGCGGGATCTCTTTCATGCCGTGGGCGGTTTCAACTCACTGCTCACCCTCGGCGAAGATCTCGATCTCATCTATCGACTGGCGCGAGAAAGTACCGTGCGTTTCGTCCCTGAGACCTTGTACCAATACCGCCGACACGGGTCGAACGTCTGGCTTGGTACGAATCTGGGGAGCGAAGAGTGCAGAATGATTTTTGAGCAACACCTCGTCGCAGCGAAAGCTCGTGGAGAGACCGCCAGCGTGAAGGCCATTCGTCGTGGAATGTCCCTCATACCTTCAGACCGTGTAGCGAAGGCGGTCGGCCGGGCCAACGCGGCGCGAAAGCGCCACGACTACGCGGCAATGCTGGTCGCCTTCGCGACAGCCTTCCTGATGTCACCGGCCTTTACCTTGAGAGCGGCGCGAAGGATGATATCCAACGTCAGCCGATGATGCCTTCGACAGTTGCTTGGGCGTCATAGACGGCACGAAGGCGGCTTCGCGGTGAAGGCAGGTAGTGCGTGAAGTAGCGAACCCCTTCGGTTAGTACGCCGAGTAGAGAGAGACTGGTCTGCACTCGACCTTCGGCGTCGTAGGGATGAAAGTCTTCGCTGATCGCAACGCTGCCTACCGTGGTGCCGCCATAGCTGAACTGCGTCAGGCGGCCTTTCGTGTAGAGACGATTTAGTAAGGGCGAACTTGATCGAGCCAAGGATGGAAGATCTAAGTGACCGCGTACGACGTGTTTGACGGACGCTTCGGTCGACGTAGCGAGTGTCGTAGAACGTATGAGAATCGCACCGTTGTCCACGACCGATACGTCGGGATGTGGTCCGAAGGGGACTTTCACCACGCCTGCGTCGAGGAGAGCCAGAAGTTGTTGCGAACGTATCGGTGGCGGGCCGGCTTCGAGACGGTTAATTCGACCTCGAACATTCGATTGGAAATCGATAAACGACTCCATCGAGAGTCCTCCGTATTCGAGTACCGCGCGCATCTGGTCCCGGAGAATTCTTGTCACCTCTTCGGCCGCCTTTACCGGACTGCCGCCCACCGCGAGGGCTTGATGGAGATCGGTCTCTACCATTTCGTACACGTGGGTCTGGTAGGCGTCACTCGACTCGAAGTGGGCATCTTCATCGGCAAACACAATGCTCGCCGGGTCAAAGTGGCCGTACGTTGACTCCAAACGATCCACCGCTCGAGTAAAAGTCCCCGTGGCCCAATTCTGTTGAAGTTGCTCTCTAACCAGCGAAGCCGCGAGTACTCCACCTCTCAAAAACGCGGAGTGAGAGTAATATCTCACGTGCATTTCTGCATAGAGCAAGGGCAAAATATCGTTTCGAAAGTCCACGCGTCGACGCAGCGGAGAGCCACGCGGATTTGTCATCTCCCGGAAGGCGGCCGGGGTGCACACGACTGGTTCATAGTCACCAGTTGGATCGACTCCGTGCGCGGATTTCGCGCAGTAAGGAACCCCTGACCTAGAGAAAAGAAAGATGTCAGGCTCGCGGCCACTTGCTATGTAGCGATGGCTTTTCCCGACGCTCTCGTATGTTCCTCCGCGTCCTATGGTGAGAGCAGTGACGAGGTCGTAGCCCACTAGGCCCATCCCGGCAATGGCGATCTGCTCGTTCGGTGCCACGGCCGATTCGAAATACTCAACGGGATACGGCCGCAAGTAGTGCACCTCATCTGAATTTCCGACGCGCTCCTCGTTGAACGTGTGCCCCGAGGTCAACACCACGTGATCAACGCTGATTTGCGTACCGTTATCGAGCCAGACCATCTCGCGGCCCCCGATATCCGCGGTGATGTCGGTAACAGCGGCGTAGTGACGAACGATCTCAAGATTTACGGGCGCTTCGGTGACTAGTTCTTGATAGAACCAGGCCAAGTACTCGCCCATGAGTCGCCGCGGGAGATAGTCCGTCGGCGCGATTGCTTCGCCACTCTCACCGACCTTATATTCGTAACCAACGCGCCGATATCCCTGAGCAAGTGCCCACTCGTACAATCCCATGGCATAGGTAGGGTCTTCATTGTGGTCGGGGGCGGCGTAGAGCGAGAGCTGCCCACACGGGTTGTTCAAAATAAGATAGTCGGGCTGCGCGGCTGAGTAGACCCCACCGCCCAGTTGACCAGGTTCGATGATGTGAACCCTCAGCGAAGTATCGATATGTCGCGCTCGACTCACCGTGCGCTCAAGAACGCAGAGTCCCCACGAGCCCAGACCAACGATGGCGAATTCGTTCATCGTCTCACGATCCGTCCTACTCCGGAGAGCCTCGAATCCGTAGTCCCCACACGTGCCCTCGCCAATTGACGCCACATCATCATGGTTCGGGCGGTCCCTTCCTTGCTCGCGCAGTAAAAACTAGGTTACGCCTTCGTGACGGTGTTGGACCACGGTGCAGGCTGCACACGTGCTCGGGGTACGATTGCCTGTCTTGGATCCTGATTTCGCCTTGAAACAAGAGCACCGGCAGTCGAATCCAAGAAGGAGATGACCATGTCAGGTGACGGGACGATTCGCGTATACACCCCGTACGTGCACCGGCTCGGTTTCGCGGAGTGAGGTCACGACGTTGACCGCTTCAAACGTACTGCACGAAATCATCGAAAGGGCTCATACAGGTCCGTACCTTCCCGCCGCGAAAGACCTGGAGCGCGAATTAAATTACGCCCAATTGATCGAAGAGGTTGCCCGACTCGGTGCGGGACTTAGCGCGCGAGGGGTGGTCGAGGGCGACCGTGTCGCTCTTCTTTTGCCCAACTCCGTCGACTTTATTGTGGCGGCACTAGCAAGCCTCTGGATTGGGGCGACCTTCGTCCCGTTGGCTAATTCTGACCCTAAGGATCGACTAGAGACCATATTGGTCGATTGCGCGCCAGCGCTGGTCGTCACTTCTGATGAAGCTGATACAGATTTTCCTGTGGGCACACTCGGCGGCGTGTCATCGGTGGCAATCTCCTCACTTCGTTCTATAGAAGCGGTACCGGTAATTCCGATCGATGCCGTATCTCGAGTTGCTTACATTATTTACACGTCGGGCACGACAGGGACACCAAAGGGAGTGCAGATCGGTGACACAGCGTTCGCCGCCGCCGTCCAATCGACGGCGAACGCTCTCGGACTTAATCGAGCCACAAGGACCCTGTGCGTCTCCCCGTTCCACTTTGACGGTTCGTACGCAAATCTGTTCACGACTCTGGTTTCGGGTGGAGCGGTAATTATTCGACCTCGAGATGCGCTTCTGTTTCCTCGGACGTTCTTTAACGCCGTCTTGATGGAAAGGATCACCTATACAGGTTTCACGCCCAGCTATCTGCGATTGTTACTTGCCAGCCCGGAGATAACAAAACTGCGTGGCTCGACGCTCGAGATCATCGCCCTCGGAGGCGAGGCCAGTTCGATCGTTGACCTAAGAACACTGTGGTCAGAGGTGCCCGAGATGCGCGTGTTCAATCGCTATGGTCCGACTGAGACTGCGATCGCCGTGACGAACGTGGAACTGGGAAAAGACATTATCGAAGACGGCGTTGTTACGATTGGTCGCCCTCATCCGGGTGTCTCCTTTGTTCTTGTGGATAATGACGGTCGGATAATCGATGCGGAGGGACGGATCGGGGAGTTGTACATCGGCGGCGCGCAACTTATGAATGGCTACTGGGCGGATGCGGATCTCACGAAAGAAGTAATGCGCAGCGATATCATTTCGGGCGAAGTGCTCTATCGTTCGGGAGATCTTGTCTATCGCGACGAACTCGGAAACTACTTCTACGTGGACCGCGCAGACCGAGTTATCAAACGTAGTGGCGTACGTATATCGCTCGTCGAATTGACCGCTTCGCTGAACCAACTTGACCATGTCACCGCCGCTGCCTGCCTTACCTTCGACCGGGATGGTGAACTAGGAATCGTCGCCTTCGTCGCTACTGATGCACAGTTCTCTGCCCTCGACCTCAGACGCGCCGCCGGCACAGTGATTCCCGAAAACATGCTGCCTGATCGATTCGAACTGGTCACCGCCTTGCCCCTAAACAAATCAAACAAGCTCGACGAATCTCGGTTGCTATCGGGAGCGGGCATACGGGCGTATCGTCCAAACAGCGCACGATCTTCAATTCGCCCGTAAAGCCGACTGTGCTTTAGGTCTTTACCTCGATGACGGTAAGTGATGGATGACGGTGTCCTGACTGGAGGAAACGAGGATACTTTCTCGATTCACTATCCTGAGGTTCAGCATGTCGTCCGCGAACTCAAAGACTCGGCTCAGAAGCTCCTCTGCTCGAACGCGCCATTGGCTGCGCCGACGAGCGATCGCCTCCTTTGTCGCTGCCACGATTCTTTCTCTCGTAATCGGGGGGCCCGTCATGGCAACCTCAACGTCTCCAACGATTATCTCGGGAGTCGCACGGTTGAGTAGATCGTTTCCGGTAGGAGTTCCAAACAGTCTCGAACCTTCGGGCGAAGCGCCGCCCGGTCCTCAAGCTCTACCCGGATACACGTTGAGCTATGTGAACGACTTCAACGGATCGTCGCTCCCTCCTGGATGGGATGCGTACTCCGGAGTCCCCGGCGGAGATCCCGGTGGCAGATTCGCCAAGTCGCATGTGGTCGTCAGTGGGGGACTGCTGCAACTCGAAACTTACCAAGACCCGGCGTACGACAATCGCTGGATCGTGGGCGGGCTCTGTCAATGCGGTTTGCCCAAGAAGTATGGTGCATACTTCGTACGATCTCGTATTACCGGAGCTGGTCCGAGCGAGATTCAACTGTTGTGGCCCGCCGCGAATGTGTGGCCGCCTGAAGTCGACTTCAACGAAACCGGAGGGTCGGCGACGACGACTTCGTCATCGCTCCACTACGGTAAAGCGAACATCGTCGTCCGACGTCACCTCACCATCAATATGACGAATTGGCACACGTGGGGTGTGATCTGGACCTCGACGAGAATGATTTACACCGTCGATGGACGAATTTGGGGCGAAGTCGTGGATCCCTCCATCATGCCGTCGATACCGATGAGGCTCGTCTTCCAGCAACAACAACAGTGTGAAGAGGGTCGTCAATGCCCAACGGCGCCAGAGTCGATGCTGATTGATTGGGTGGCTGAGTATACGCAACGGTGATTGCTGCACCTACGTTCACGATTGGCGGTGCTTCTCGAGCCCAATGATTCCATCGGGGACCAAGGTTCTCGAGCACAACTCGACAGAAGCTCAAAGTAGCGTGTTGCTGTGCTCGAGCCAACACGTGCGTCTCCTCGCCGCTTCATGAAGCGCCTCTCGTTCGGTCCGTTGATAAGAAACGCGTTAGCACTCCTGATCTCTGGAAGCGGTTCGGGCGCCATCGGGATCGTGTTCTGGGCTGTTGCGGCCCACGAGACGACGGCAGTAGTTGTCGGTCGCACCTCGGCAGAAGTGGCCACTATTACTCTGTTGGCCACGTTCGCCCAAGCGAGTTTTGGTTCAACGTTTGTTCGATTCCTGCCGATTGCGGGGAATCGAACCAAGGCATTCATCCTTCGCGCCTATCTTCTATGCACCTCGATCGCATTTGTCGTCTCGGTGTTGTACGTGACGCTCGGCTTGGGCCACCGTTTCATTCCGGCACCGTGGCCATGGAAAGTGCTTTTCATAGGATCAGTAGTGGCCTGGACAGTGTTCGCCTTGCAGGACGCGGCCCTCACGGGCTTGCAAGCTACTCATTGGGTGCCGGTAGAGAACATCTCATATGGTGTGGCCAAACTCGTTCTCATTCCAGTCTTTCTTGTTTTCTCTGCGACGCAAGGAGTCTTTCTAGCGTGGATGGCGCCGGTCGTCGTCGTCATAGCGCTTGTAAATTGGTATCTCTTTCGACGACGAATTCCCCAACACATGGTTCGGGTCCGATCGCCTGAGTCGCTTCCAACAATAAAACAGTTATTTTCAATGACCGGTGCGCAGTATGTTCAGCTCCTCGTGTCGGTCAGTTCGGCTTCAATCGTTACGCTGATTGTGATCGATCGACTGGGTGCGGTGGCCAATGCCCACTACTACCTAGCCGCGCAAATCGCCCTCGGTGCATCGGTTGCCGTATGGAGCATCGACCGTTCATTTCTCGTTGAGGCCTCTGCTGAGCCGGCAGAGCTCTACCGCCACGCACGCGTCGCCTTAAGAGCTGCGCTGATATTCATTATTCCCACCGTTTTAATCGGAGTCATCTTCGCTCCTTGGATCCTCGAGATTTTCGGCCATAGCTACGCGGCGGACGGAACGACCCTGATGCGGCTACTGGTGCTGAGCCTTCCCGGCACCGCGGTGACGGCCTTTTATTCCTCATTCGCTTGGATTGATCGACGCGTTTGGAAACTCGCAGTGCGTGACTTCGTCAGCGCAGTTGTGTACTTCTCCCTTATTTTTGCCTTCATAGGTCACTTCGGCATCATTGCAGTGGGCATTGCAAGTGTCATTCAGTCGGCGCTACAAATACTCTTCTTCACTCCGCTCGTGGTTAAGCGTTATCGAGCCAGTGCAGAAGCATTTGAGGCGAGGCGGTGAGTGCATCCGCGGCGATCTAGCGTCAGGCTCTCTCTGCCCGGGAACGAACCTGCTTACGACTCAAGAAATAGCGCCACGGGCCGAGGGCCATACCGACAAGTTCAGTTCGGCGAAGCGAGGGCGGATACGAGTGCTCCTGATCTTGACCTTCGGCCGCACTGCGACCCGTAAACGCGCTTCGAACCCATCGCAAAAGGGCGCTGGGCGCTCCGGTCATCGTGATGCCAGCCACATGGCGAACGTCCTGAGTGATTAGCGAAACAAGCATGGCCGTCTGGCCCATTCCCATTCGCTTTATTTGCGATTTGAGGTCATCCATGTTCCGCCGGTGAGTGTGTCGCACAATCGCACTTGGAACATACGCAACCCGGCGGCCAGCCCAAAGTACATCCGCGTAGAAGCGAATGTCCTCTCCACTATTGACGAGGCTGCCGGCCCCAAGTCCAACGTCAAAGGGGTAACGAAGCGCGAACTCACGACGCACCGCCATGTTTGCCCCTACACCACAGGTGCCGGCAATCACGTACAGCGACTTGGCATTCAATTGCTCACCGGATCCGTCTTCATTGACGAGAAACATCGATCGATTAAGAAATCCACGACTACCCTTTCGGCGACCTGGGATAACCCACGAACGCCGAATCAAGCCCCGGTCGAATCCCCCGTAGAAGTTTTCGAAGAGCTCTTGAGCTTCAGTTTCCAACTCTGCGGGAATAATGAGGCCGGTGACGCACTGGACCTCGGGCGACTCGTTGAAAGCATCGACAATTCCGTTAATCCAATTCGCGTCCACTTCCACGTCGTCGTCAGTGAAAGCGATTATCTGTCCGGCGGCCGCTAGGACACCGGCGTTCCGCGCGAATGATAATCCCCGGCGCTTTTCTCGTACCACCGTTATCGTCCTGGTTTCGAATCCGGGATGAGAAGTATCAGTCCAAGCCTCTGTACTGTCGCCGATTTCGCCTTCGGGGCGATTATCTACGAGAACAATCTCGAACGAGGGGTATCGCAGCGAAGCTAGCGAAGTCATGCAGCGCTCCAGCAAGTCAGGACGCGTTCCAGATGTTGCGACGACGATAGTGACGAGAGGCGTTATTGAAGACCCCTCCGCTAAAGGCTCTTCGTTGGCCAAAGCCAGTCTCGCATCAGCCAGCGATTCTGGGATGGGTTCACGAGGGAACCCGTCATCGTCGAGATCAATGGTTAATTTAGCGAAGGGCGTTTCCCTATAGCGAAGGTAGACGCGGGCGCGCCGATACCCTTTCTTGGGAAACTCGGATATATCGTGCCACGAGAAACTCTGCCACTCGTCGACGTCGGGAACGTCAACTAAGAGGACCGTGACGGGCTCAAATGAGTCCTTCATATGGCAGTTTTTAAGTTTAATGATGGGATAGAACCATCGGGAATACGCATCTCGACCGGAGCCCCTTCTCGACTTAAACGACCTTATCTCGCAGACCCGGAACGTCTGTCTCTGATTCGATTGATCTACGGTCCGGTGGATCACTCTGTGCCTCGCGACATTTTTAGCGTCGCACAGGCAAACGTGGAGATTAGGAGATTCGTTTAGTGGGAACGGCAAACTTGGCTACCACTGCCGCGATCGCCATCCCGCCACCGTGGGAGATGCTCGCTGAGATCTCCTCGATGCCTTGTCGATCAGCGAGGTCCGCTGCCTCTCCGTAAAGAACGATCCTGGCTCGTCCGCCGATCACGTCGCGAACTTCGATGGCCCTCCAGGAAGGAACCGCTTCTCGCATGTCGAGAATTTTCAGTACCGCTTCCTTGGCGGCGAACCGTGCGGCGAATCTTCCAGCTGACGTGGCGGGGTCTTCGCCGCAGTCTTCTACCTCGTGGTCGGTGAAGAGACGTTGGGTGTATCTTCTCCCGAACTCCTCAAGGGAGATCGCAACCTCTTCGACCGATTGCATGTCGATACCGTTCATCGTTGTCACGCTGCGACCAGCCGGTGACGCACTGGACCTCGGGCGACTCGTTGAAACGGAGAGACACGCAATTTGCGGTGACTCTGGTGCTTTCGGGCACTGTCGGTCCTCCTCGCATTTTTGTGGAATTCATTTTCCAGTGTGATCGGCACTATCGAAAATTCCGCAGCATAAACGAACGCTCCCCGGTCCTGACAATCACCTCTATAAATATTGTCATTTGAGTCCCTATGACCCCAGTGCAGCGATGGGGAGGTCGATAGCCCTAGAATCACCACTGAAATGAAAGCAACTCAAAAGCCTCGGCTCTCCGTCTTTCGATTGGGATTGAAGCGTGCCCAGCGACAATCCACACCGGGCGACAAAATGGATTTGTGGGAAAGTTCTCCATTGTTGACTGAGATACGACCATGAGCGATGCGACCATCGGAAGTGCCCTTGGGAAGCGGCGTCTCGAACTGGGCCTCGAAAAGGGTCAGGCGGCCGACAAAATTGGTATGAGCCGCACCACGTACAGTTCCTACGAACGTGACACGCAACGCCCGTCGGTTGACGTCTTTCCAGCCCTAGCGGAATTTCTCGGCGTGGACATGGAGTTCTTCCTTGTTCTCTATGGCGCGACCTGCATCGCGGCGGTGCGGCCCTCGTTAGAGCGCACGCTTGCTGAAGAAAAAGGTCCAGAACTCCGACAGATTCCTCATACCGATGTGCAAGATCCCGTTGCTGCACGAGCGTTGAGAGAGTCGGTCGAGGTCGGTGATGTCACGCGCTCATCACACATTTACGAAGCGCCAACTCGTCACGTCCTCTCCGAGGAGTCGAGTAGTCCCGAGGTCCTCGAAACTCCGAAGATTCCAAAGATCCCTCCGGCGTCCGCGGTGACCGCCGCGGCGGAGTCCACCGACGCTCCAGAGGCACCTCGCCTACCTGAGGTTTCCGCCGACACTGAGATATTTGAGGCAACCGAAGTGACAAGTATTTCGGTGATTCGAGAAACGCCACGCGCCCCGGTGACCTCCCCCGCGCCAGAAATCGCGAGATTCCCGGAAACGTCAAAAATCCCAGATGTATTCGAGGTACCTGACTATTTAAAGGCGCCTGAGGCTTCGATCGTTCCCGTATTTCATGAAGTTCGCGAATCGCCGCTCGCAGATTTTCGCGTGAAGAGCTCGAAAGACAAGAAGAAAAAGAAAAAAGGCAAAAACGGGAAGAAGTAGTACGTCACGTCTCTCAGTTGTGCCAACTTCACGTTAATTATTCGTTTCACTCTCTTATGTAGCAGCATTGGTCCACATAGAAGCATGTGTGGCTACTGCTTTAAAGTGCTTCGTGCAGTGACGATTTAGGCTGATAGGTACTAGGTTGCGCACATGACAGTGGGAGGGAGATTGAGAAGGGCGGCGGTGTCGCTTGGCGTCGTTGTCATCATGTTCGCAGGCGTGGCCGTTGCAGCGCCCTACGCCTCGGCCCAAGGCACCATCACTCAAACTCCTTCACCCCAGACTGACACGATTGATGTCGCCGGTAGCGCGGCTTACTCGTCAGCGATCAGCTATACCGGAAACTCTGGCCCGGTCACCTTCTCAGGAACCGGTACAGTTCCCGGGCTCACGGTGGACAGTGAGGGAGATATCGGAACGACCGGAACGCTTCCAGTGAGCGGAAGCCCGTACGAAATCTCGGGAACCGACACTGACGGAACTAACACCGGTACTTGGACTTTTATACTCACCGTCACCGCCGACCCCATTTTTCAGTCATCCGCCACCACCGGCACGATCGACGTCGGCGGTAGTACGGGGTACAACACCACGGTCGCCACGACGGGAGCCACGGGTCCGGTCACCTTCAGCGTGACCTCTTCGCTGAGTACGCCCGGCCTCAGAATGGACGACAGCACCGGGGAGATCACGACGACGGGAACTCTTCCAGTCAGCGGATCGCCGTACACAATCTCGGGTAACGACTCCGACACGGACGGCGACGGTGGGAGCTGGAGCTACTCCTTGACGGTCACCGCCGACCCCATTTCTCAGTCATCCGCCACCACCGGCACGATCGACGTCGGCGGTAGTACGGGGTACAACACCACGGTCGCCACGACGGGAGCCACGGGTCCGGTCACCTTCAGCGTGACCTCTTCGCTGAGTACGCCCGGCCTCAGAATGGACGACAGCACCGGGGAGATCACGACGACGGGAACTCTTCCAGTCAGCGGATCGCCGTACACAATCTCGGGTAACGACTCCGACACGGACGGCGACGGTGGGAGCTGGAGCTACTCCTTGACGGTCACCGCCGACCCCATTTCTCAGTCATCCGCCACCACCGGCACGATCGACGTCGGCGGTAGTACGGGGTACAACACCACGGTCGCCACGACGGGAGCCACGGGTCCGGTCACCTTCAGCGTGACCTCTTCGCTGAGTACGCCCGGCCTCAGAATGGACGACAGCACCGGGGAGATCACGACGACGGGAAGTCTTCCAGTCAGCGGATCGCCGTACACAATCTCGGGTAACGACTCCGACACGGACGGCGACAGTGGGAGTTGGAGCTACTCCTTGACGGTCACCGCCGACCCCATTGTTCAGGGTTCTCCGACTTCGGACTCTATAGCAGCGAACAACAGCGCGACCTTTACGAGCACACTCAACGCCACGTCCGGATTTGTCGGCACAGTTACCTTTGCGACCGCCACGCCCGGCTTCACCATTAATAGCGGCGATCAATTGGCAAGCACGGGAGCCCTGGCGTCCAGTGGCACTCCGTACACGATCTCGGGCAGCGACTCCGATGCGTACGGCGACACCGGTACGTGGACATTTGCCCTCACCGTCGAGCCCAGTGGCACCGTTGTCAGCATCAATCAGACGTCTGCAACTACCGGGACCACCACCTCGGCGGCGTCGGCGACGTTCGTTTCCGGCCCTATCGCCGTTGAAAACAACGTCGGACCCGTTACCTTTGTGACAACCGTTTCGAATTCCGCGCTTTCAGTGAGCAGCGCGGGCAATATAACAACGACGGGCCTGCTTAAAGCGGGAAAATACACCGCCTCTGGTACTGACTCCGACACCCGCGGCGATGTCGGCACATGGACGTACACCCTTACGGTGACCGCGGTTGTCACAACGGTGACCTTTGACGCCAACGGTGGCGCTGGTTCCATGGCGCCCGAGAACGCCAGTATTCCCACAGCGCTGGCGCTGAACACCTTCGCGCGGTCGGGATACTCCTTCGTTGACTGGAACACCGCCGCCAACGGTTCTGGAACGAAGTACGCGAATGGTGCCTCGTATCCTTTCAACGCCTCGATCACGCTGTACGCACAGTGGAAAATGGGTAAGGCGGTGACCCATACCGTGATGTTCAACGCAAACGCCGGCAGTGGGTCAATGGCGCCAGAGCACGAAAACACGCCCACCGGGCTGACGGTCAACGCCTTCACCCGCGCCGGCTACACCTTTGTCGACTGGAACACGGCCGCCAACGGTAGCGGAGCAAGGTACGCCAACGGCGCCACGTATTCGTTCAAATCGTCTGTGGTTCTCTTTGCCCAATGGAAGAAGACCCCGAAGGCACCGACCTTTACGGTGACATTCAATGCTCACGGGGGTAAAGGAACAATGGCCGCCGAGCGCCACGCCACCGCCCAGGCACTGAGTGCAGATTCCTTCACCCGCGCCGGCTACACCTTTGTCGACTGGAACACGGCCGCCAACGGTAGCGGAGCAAGGTACGCCAACGGCGCCATCTATCCCTTTACTGCCTCGATCACTCTGTTCGCCCAATGGAAGGTTCATCACGTGGCGGTACCACCGGCCACTAACGCGACCGCGACTATTGGTCCCTTCGCGCTGAAGACGTCGATCTTGTCGTCCGCCCTTGAGGTGCAGATCAGCAATCTTGCCGACGAAATAAAGGCGAATCATGATACCAAGGTCGCGCTCGTTGGTTATGGAGACAAGTTGACAAAGGCGAATGAACTCAACGAAGCAATCTGGGCCGCCAATTTTGCCTTGAGCGAACGCCGAGCCAGCGCCGTTGACACGTACCTCAAGCATTGGCTCAACGTCCTCGGTATTAAGGGAGTGACTGTGTCCTCCGCGGGTAACGGGTCCGCGGCACCCGGTTCCGGCGGGAGCCAGGCCAACAGCAACTTCGTGATCGCCTCACTCAGCTAGGGGAATCGGGTGGAGAGAACGCCGTCGATCACTCTTAATGTCGTCATTCGCTGGGCTGATTCGCTAAGCGGACTGGCCCTGAATTCGCGAAAGCCCGTAGTTAGTTGAAGTGATTCGTCGAGTCTACGAGCAAGCCCCTAAAGGCTTCCCGTATCAGCTCGACAGAACAGACCTTCGTAGTCGTTGCGACTCCTCGGTTTGGTCCTTGACTCTTCGCGATCTTCGAATCCAACGGCGACGCCGGCGAATCTGAATATTCCGAATGAAATACAGAAGCGTTACCGCCCACGGTGCTCTCCGTCATCCGCCCCTGCATCTAGAACTTTGGCATTCTCGCGCGCTTTTGTCAATTCATTGTGACTTCGTTGCTTCAACTTCGCAAAATACCAGAGTTTAAAGAGGCTTGACTCAGCCTGTAAAAGGACGAGGCATCGGAGGGCACCTGCGTCAATGCTTTGACTATTCGCAAAGTTGTCAGAGGCTACGGAAATGCCTCGAACTTTGAAACTCTATGTTGTGCCGATACTGCTGTATTGCAACTGAGATCCTTCAAGTTCGCTCCGGTTTAACAAATTGCGAGTATCGAAAATGAAGCACCCTTCCATGAGGCCCGCTACCTTGCTCCAGTCAAGTTCTCGGAACTCGGGCCATTCGGTGAGAAGGACGACAACCGATGCACCATTGGCGGCACTGTAGGCGTCAGTGACAATCTCTATTCCTTCAAGATCTTCAGCGTCACCAGAAGCAACGGTCGGGTCGTAAGCCTTTACGTGGATGCCAAGCTCCAAAAGTCGTTTTGCCACATTGAGAGAGGGAGAGTTCCTTCGATCATCTGTTCCAGATTTAAACGTCAACCCCCATAATCCAACTAATCGGTTTACGCTGACGTCAATTTTTGCAACTATGGATTGGACGACGTGTTCAAGTTGTGCCTCGTTGGTCGCTACTGCAGAGTTGAGCACCGGGAAATCAAAGTCATTTGCTTTCCCCATCATGATTAATGACGCCGTGTCCTTGGGTAAGCACGAGCCTCCCCAACCGGGACCGGGTTGCAAGTAACTGAATCCAATTCGGTGATCGTGTCCCAATCCTTGGAGCAGATCGATCACGTTAGCGTTGACTTGCTCGCAGAATCGAGATAACTCGTTGCTGAAGCTGAGTCTGACGGCGAGAAATGCGTTGGCGGCATACTTGATGGTTTCGGCAGTCGCGTTGTCGGTAATGACTACGGGCGCATTTGAATCTTCGAAAAGCGAAGCGACATGCGCAGCGATAGCCCTGTCTTTGGCGCCAACGACGATTCGCTCAGGATGCAGACTTTCCGCAACCGCATTCCCAGTGCTGAGAAATTCTGGATTCGATACGACTGAGATATCGGATCGACCAATTAGCTTTGTAAGGCGCTCCGCTGTTCCTACCGGAACTGTGGACTTGATCACCACGATCGCTTCCGAACAGAGATGTGAAACTCGTGACCGCCTTGATGAGGTGCGACATATCGCATGTTCCATCATCGGCTTGCGGAGTAGGCACGCACACAAAAGTAATCTTGGCGTCAGAGACGGCGTCAAAATCATTCGAAACGAATTTCAGATTTCCGCTCGACACGCCTTCGTGCATCAGCGCCCCGAGGCCGTCTTCGAACTGAGGAGACTTTTCTTCGCTCAAACTTCGAAGTTTGCGCGGATCGCTTTCCGCAAGTGTGACGACGTATCCATATCTCGCTAGCACGGCAGCGGTTGGTAAACCCACGTAACCCCCACCGATAACGGCAATATTGGTGGGCCGATGGCGAGCGAACTCGACGCCTTGGGTAGCCGACTCCATCGAAACGATGGTACCAGTGAAGGCAATCCAAAATGCATCGGACGGAGATAGAGTGGCTTTCTCAATTTTGTTCCAATAGAAACTGATTTGATACCACTTCTGCCCCCATTTCCGAGTCGGCTGCAGGAACATAGAAGGCTCGGAAGCGATCCACTTCTTGTAAAGATATTCAGAAATTTCAGACGCACTTCGGCGTGATCGATTCCAATCAGGGCCGGGTAATCGTCACAACCTGAATCAACGCGACCTGACGTTCCGAGCATCTGCAGTGGCTCACGCATTTCTCGAACCACGTACGCACATCGTCGTCTCAAATTCCCGAAAACTATCGGTGCCGTGCCTTCAAACATCGAGAATCCAAAGGGAATTCAAAGATTGCAACGGTACATTGCGGTGGTGAGCCCTACAGCGACCTACGCCCAACGTCTGACCACTGCTCGGCTGCTTCACCGATTCAACTTTGGTCCGACGCCCGGTCAGTACGCTGATTTGTTGCGCCGCGGCGTCACGGCCACCCAAACGACGGTCCTGGAACACGATCTATCCGATCCGGGTCTCGATTCGGTCGTGGCACCCAACCTACCAAACCTTGGTCAGATTCCCGCGGCGAACTCGCCATCGGTCACTACATTCTGGAACGCGATCTATTCGGGCCAAACGGAACTCGTGTCGTGGTGGCTTGATCGTATGTACCTATCCGAGTACCCGTTAACCGAACGAATGACGTGGTTCTGGCACGGACACTGGGCGACCTCGATCTCCAAGGTGGTCTATCCATTAACGATGCAGAAGCAGAACAACACACTGCGTCAATTCGCACTGGCCAATTTCAATGATATGGCGAGAGCCATGGTAGTCGACGGCGCGTTGAACTACTGGCTCGACAACGAAGAGAACTATCTCTCGTCACCTAATGAAAATCTGGCGCGAGAGCTGATGGAGCTCATGACCATCGGGGTAAACAACTTCACCCAAGACGACGTCACTGCAGCGGCTCGCGCATTGACGGGCTACTCAACCAATCTAACGAACGGTGTCGTCACCTTCGATGCGCAGCAGCACTACTCCGAATCCCTCACCGTTCTGGGCACGCGGACGAAGCTTGACGCGCGGACACTCGCGTCGCTGATCGTGTCGAAGGACTTAAATGAGAAATTCATCACGGGCCGCGTGTGGTTTCGTTTTGTCTCGGGCACGACGAAACCGCCATCCACGTTGATGGCGAGTTTCTCCCATCGCGAAATCTTTCCTCTCGTCTCTGCGTTGGTTCAGTCCCCTGCGTGGAGTGACCCGAGTAACTCTCTCGTCAAGTCACCGATTGAATGGTTCGTCGGTGCATGCCGAGCACTAAGAGTGCGACCATCGTCGATGAATGCGGGAAACCTTCAGTGGGCACTCTCTCAAATGGGACAGATTCCATTTAACCCACCCAACGTCGGCGGTTGGCCATACGGGCAGGCATGGCTCAGTGGCGTTGCGTTTCAATATCGATTTGAAGTCGTCGAGCTCTTGATCGCGAATGCTGACCTCTCACCTCTCTCCGTGCCCAAGTCCAAGATGGTGCAAGCGTGTGCCGACTGGCTCGGTGTGGCTGAGTGGTCGAGGCGCACCGCGGGCACGCTCGCAGCAGCGAGCGCGAGTTCTTCAGAGTTTGTGACGTTGGCGCTGCTTAGCCCCGAGTACGCGGTGAGCGCATGATCAACTGTGAGTTCGATCGCCGGCGCTTCTTACAGTGGACCGGAGCGGGACTGTTCGCGGCGATGTCCGCGCAGCTCACTCTCGAGTCACTGGCGAGTGCGGCGACGTCCTCGCCACTGGCACTCAACACTCCGATTCTCGTGGTGGTGACGCTCTACGGTGGCAACGACGGTTTGAACACGGTCGTCCCCTTCACCGACTCGACCTACCAAAGCGCCCGCGCGAACATCGCGCTCTCGCAGTCGCAGTTGCTCCCAATCGACAGCACGCTCGCCTTGAACTCGGCCATGCCCAATATCAACACGCTCTACACGGAGAATAAGGTGGCGATTGTCCAGGGGGTGAGCTACCCCAACCCCAGCCTGTCGCACTTCTCTTCGATGGCCATCTGGCAGTCCGCCTCGCTCTCGGCCGCGGTAGCCACCGGGTGGCTCGGACGATGGCTCGACCTTCAACCCCACAGTGCCTTCAACGCCATTGGCATCGGTTCGACGCTGCCCCCAATGCTCGTGGGGGAGAAGAGTGTTGCTTCCATGGTGGATCTTGGCGGCATACAACTTCCGTGGGGCGAGGCCGCGCCGTTGTTACCGCGACTGGGTAGACCGTCGTCTTCGGACGTCCCATTAGAGGCCGCCACCGCCACATCAATCACCGACCTTTACTCCATCGCAAAAGTGCTGAGCCCGCTCGTCACGACCTCGCCGACGGGCTCGTTCATCAGCCAGCAGCTTTCCCTAGTTTCCACGCTGATCAACGCGAACGTGCCCACCCGCGTTTGGGAAGTGAGTCTGAGTTCCTTCGACACTCACGTGAGCGAGCAATCTGATCAAAACGCCCTACTCGCCGAGATGGACGCGGCGGTCGGCGCATTCATGACCAGCGTCAGTGCGGGCAGTCGGTCCGGTGACGTGACGGTGTTGATCTTCTCGGAGTTCGGCCGGCGCGTCATGTCGAACGCTGGTCTGGGCACAGACCACGGAACGTCGGCCCCGGTGTTCCTTATTGGCAACGCCGTGAAAGGCGGTCTCTACGGTGAGCAGCCCTCGCTTGAAACTCTCGACGAAAACGGGAACCTGTTGGTGACCACCGACTTTCGCGACGTTTTTGGCGGCTTGCTAGAAGATGTCCTGAACACCCCGGTACGTGACGTAATTCCCTCCTGGAACACGACCCTCTCTGTGCTATGAACATCTCTCCTTTTTTCCTCCCTGCGTCTGATGAAGGTGGTTTCCAGTCTGACCTAGCGATCGTGGTGAACGCTTCGGGGGCACGACGGTCTGGAGCGACGCCGTTGTCTTTTCCGAGTGACGGCGTAGAGCGTCGTGTCAGTAGTGAGCCGACGACAGTGGCGGCGACGGGGCGAGCATCACTCGCGAGTCCTAACCCCGCGGTGCTCGCGCGTCGGTCTTCGCCTTCGTGGATGACCACCGTAATTGCTTCGCCCTCGATCAAGCACGAGCTCCTCGAGATGGCTCGCCCGGCGTTCGCGAACCCATCGGACGACGGAGCGATCGTGGTGAGGTCTTCGATTGAGCGACGGCGTAGAGCGACGCCGTTGTCTTTTCCGAGTGACGGCGTAGAGCGTCGTGTCAGTAGTGAGCCGACAACCGCGATAGCGACGGCGCCTCAGTCGCTCTCGGGTCGTAACGCTGTGGTGCTCTCGCGTCGGTCTTCGCCTTCGTGGTTCACTGCAGTGACTGCTTCGTTCTCGATCAACCACGAGCTGATCGAGACCGCTCGCCCGCCATTCGCGAACCGATCGGACGACGGAGCGATCGTGGTGAACGCTTCGGGGGCACGACGGTCTGGAGCGACGCCGTTGTCTTTTCCGAGTGACGGCGTAGAGCGTCGTGTCAGTAGTGAGCCGACAACAGCGGTGGCGACGGGGCGAGCATCACTCGCGAGTCGTAACCCCGCGGTGCTCTCGCGTCGGTCTTCGCCTTCGTGGATGACCACCGTAATTGCTTCGCCCTCGATCAAGCACGAGCTCCTCGAGATGGCTCGCCCGGCGTTCGCGAACCCATCGGACGACGGAGCGATCGTGGTGAGGTCTTCGATTGAGCGACGGCGTAGAGCGACGCCGTTGTCTTTTCCGAGTGACGGCGTAGAGCGTCGTGTCAGTAGTGAGCCGACAACCGCGATAGCGACGGCGCCTCAGTCGCTCTCGGGTCGTAACGCTGTGGTGCTCTCGCGTCGGTCTTCGCCTTCGTGGTTCACTGCAGTGACTGCTTCGTTCTCGATCAACCACGAGCTGATCGAGATCGCTCGCCCGCCGTTCGCGAACCGATCGGACGACGGAGCGATCGTGGTGAACGCTTCGGGGGCACGACGGTCTGGAGCGACGCCGTTGTCTTTTCCGAGTGACGGCGTAGAGCGTCGTGTCAGTAGTGAGCCGACGACAGTGGCGGCGACGGGGCGAGCATCACTCGCGAGTCCTAACCCCGCGGTGCTCGCGCGTCGGTCTTCGCCTTCGTGGATGACCACCGTAATTGCTTCGCCCTCGATCAAGCACGAGCTCCTCGAGATGGCTCGCCCGGCGTTCGCGAACCCATCGGACGACGGAGCGATCGTGGTGAGGTCTTCGATTGAGCGACGGCGTAGAGCGACGCATCAACAGGGAACTTATGCAGACCGGACTCTGGAACACGGGTTGAACGCCGACGGGACGTTCGACGAGGGAGATCGACGGAACGACGGCGTAGAGCGTCGCCGTAGTTTCTTCATTGTGACGGCGTAGAGCGTCGCATTCGTGGAGCCCTAAGCGGGCGTCAGAAGATTCTCTCGGAACCCCGAGCGGAACTTAGGGAGTCGCGGCTGATCCCAGAACATTCCCATTCCCCGATTCTGGTTCTCCCGGGTTGAGAAGCCCCTTTCGAACCCCATCCTGGCTCACGCGTTGATTGATGAAAAGGGCGTTCGGGCGAGGGGGATTAAAGGAACGACGGCGTAGAGCGTCGCCGTAGTTTTTTCGTTGTGACGGCGTAGAGCGTCGCGTGCGTAGAGATCACGCACTCATCCGAGGCAGTGTTCTTACCGCCGTATGTTCCCTCACCCTTCGAGGGCTAATTCCCGGTGGGCCCTCTTTGGCTCGTTTGCGGGGGCTCATGGGCCCATCAACGAAGAGCGTTCGAGGCGAAGAAATCCTAAAGCCGACGGCGTAGAGCGACGCAGTTGTTTTATCGTTGTGACGGCGTAGAGCGTCGCGTCAGCAGGCCCTTGGCTGGACCACATGAGATCCCCCAAGATCCCAGACAGACCTTCGTGAGAACCTAGGCCTCGAAACAGGCGACTCACCCGGGAAATCCCCCGATCCCTAGCCAGAACCCAACCGGGGCGAGAACAGCCTTTTGGACCCGCGCCACGCTCACAAGTCGATCTGGAACGGAGTGTTCGGGTAAGTGAAATCCTAAACGACGGCGTAGAGCGACGCCGTTGTTTTATCGTTGTGACGGCGTAGAGCGTCGCGATGGTAAGGAACTCTCTTCGGGAGATCGGGCTCCCGGGGCCGGGCGGCTCGCCCGGGAGCTTCTTCGACCTCGATCGAGGGCCGTCTCGGGGTGAGAATCCCTCTTTGGACCGCCCGCCAAGCGCGCGGAATGCCCTTTGCGGGACCCGTTTCGCGGTCCTCTCCGAGAGGGCAGTAATGGCAAGGGTTTTCGTTTTGAGACGTTCAAATTTTCAATGAATCCCCGGTTTTTCGTAAAAAGGGTCTCGCAGATCCCTCGAAGAGGCGCCGCGCTCCGGGCCAGCCTCCTCGGACCCACCCGAAATGCCCCTCCGAGGGGAAGGCGCCGGGCCCGGCGGGGCCTCAATCGGCCCTCTGCGGACCCTCCGGAGGAGCCCCGTCTGGGGGCGACGTCGCAACCCGCCCGGCCCGTCCTCGAAGAGAGCTTCCCAGGACCCCGGCCCGGGCTTCCTGAGAACCCCGGCGGGACCTTCGAAGCGACCCCGGGCGGGCCCTGAGGGGACCCTCTTCGAGAGCGGGCTCCCGGGGCCGGGCGGCTCGCCCGGGAGCTTCTTCGACCTCGATCGAGGGCCGTCTCGGGGTGAGAATCCCTCTTTGGACCGCCCGCCAAGCGCGCGGAATGCCCTTTGCGGGACCCGTTTCGCGGTCCTCTCCGAGAGGGCAGTAATGGCAAGGGTTTTCGTTTTGAGACGTTCAAATTTTCAATGAATCCCCGGTTTTTCGTAAAAAGGGTCTCGCAGATCCCTCGAAGAGGCGCCGCGCTCCGGGCCAGCCTCCTCGGACCCACCCGAAATGCCCCTCCGAGGGGAAGGCGCCGGGCCCGGCGGGGCCTCAATCGGCCCTCTGCGGACCCTCCGGAGGAGCCCCGTCTGGGGGCGACGTCGCAACCCGCCCGGCCCGTCCTCGAAGAGAGCTTCCCAGGACCCCGGCCCGGGCTTCCTGAGAACCCCGGCGGGACCTTCGAAGCGACCCCGGGCGGGCCCTGAGGGGACCCTCTTCGAGAGCGGGCTCCCGGGGCCGGGCGGCTCGCCCGGGAGCTTCTTCGACCTCGATCGAGGGCCGTCTCGGGGTGAGAATCCCTCTTTGGACCGCCCGCCAAGCGCGCGGAATGCCCTTTGCGGGACCCGTTTCGCGGTCCTCTCCGAGAGGGCAGTAATGGCAAGGGTTTTCGTTTTGAGACGTTCAAATTTTCAATGAATCCCCGGTTTTTCGTAAAAAGGGTCTCGCAGATCCCTCGAAGAGGCGCCGCGCTCCGGGCCAGCCTCCTCGGACCCACCCGAAATGCCCCTCCGAGGGGAAGGCGCCGGGCCCGGCGGGGCCTCAATCGGCCCTCTGCGGACCCTCCGGAGGAGCCCCGTCTGGGGGCGACGTCGCAACCCGCCCGGCCCGTCCTCGAAGAGAGCTTCCCAGGACCCCGGCCCGGGCTTCCTGAGAACCCCGGCGGGACCTTCGAAGCGACCCCGGGCGGGCCCTGAGGGGACCCTCTTCGAGAGCGGGCTCCCGGGGCCGGGCGGCTCGCCCGGGAGCTTCTTCGACCTCGATCGAGGGCCGTCTCGGGGTGAGAATCCCTCTTTGGACCGCCCGCCAAGCGCGCGGAATGCCCTTTGCGGGACCCGTTTCGCGGTCCTCTCCGAGAGGGCAGTAATGGCAAGGGTTTTCGTTTTGAGACGTTCAAATTTTCAATGAATCCCCGGTTTTTCGTAAAAAGGGTCTCGCAGATCCCTCGAAGAGGCGCCGCGCTCCGGGCCAGCCTCCTCGGACCCACCCGAAATGCCCCTCCGAGGGGAAGGCGCCGGGCCCGGCGGGGCCTCGAATGAACGGGCCCTCTGCGGACCCTCCGGAGGAGCCCCGTCTGGGGGCGACGTCGCAACCCGCCCGGCCCGTCCTCGAAGAGAGCTTCCCAGGACCCCGGCCCGGGCTTCCTGAGAACCCCGGCGGGACCTTCGAAGCGACCCCGGGCGGGCCCTGAGGGGACCCTCTTCGAGAGCGGGCTCCCGGGGCCGGGCGGCTCGCCCGGGAGCTTCTTCGACCTCGATCGAGGGCCGTCTCGGGGTGAGAATCCCTCTTTGGACCGCCCGCCAAGCGCGCGGAATGCCCTTTGCGGGACCCGTTTCGCGGTCCTCTCCGAGAGGGCAGTAATGGCAAGGGTTTTCGTTTTGAGACGTTCAAATTTTCAATGAATCCCCGGTTTTTCGTAAAATGACCCTGCGAGAGTTCGCCGGAGCCAGTCAGCGGCAGGCGAAACCCCCTCGACGGGATCGAAGAATCCTCTCCGAAGGGTCGGCGCCGGCGTGGTTGGACCCTCGAAGCGACCCCGGGCAGCTCCTCGCGAGCCTCCCCACGCACCCTCCCAAGAACCCCCGAGGCACTTCTGGAGGAGATCTCTCCGACACCCCCGATTGGACGCTCCGGGGGACCCCGGCCCGGGCTTCCTGAGAACCCCGGCGGGACCTTCGAAGCGACCCCGGGCGGGCCCTGAGGGGACCCTCTTCGAGAGCGGGCTCCCGGGGCCGGGCGGCTCGCCCGGGAGCTTCTTCGACCTCGATCGAGGGCCGTCTCGGGGTGAGAATCCCTCTTTGGACCGCCCGCCAAGCGCGCGGAATGCCCTTTGCGGGACCCGTTTCGCGGTCCTCTCCGAGAGGGCAGTAATGGCAAGGGTTTTCGTTTTGAGACGTTCAAATTTTCAATGAATCCCCGGTTTTTCGTAAAATGACCCTGCGAGAGTTCGCCGGAGCCAGTCAGCGGCAGGCGAAACCCCCTCGACGGGATCGAAGAATCCTCTCCGAAGGGTCGGCGCCGGCGTGGTTGGACCCTCGAAGCGACCCCGGGCAGCTCCTCGCGAGCCTCCCCACGCACCCTCCCAAGAACCCCCGAGGCACTTCTGGAGGAGATCTCTCCGACACCCCCGATTGGACGCTCCGGGGGACCCCGGCCCGGGCTTCCTGAGAACCCCGGCGGGACCTTCGAAGCGACCCCGGGCGGGCCCTGAGGGGACCCTCTTCGAGAGCGGGCTCCCGGGGCCGGGCGGCTCGCCCGGGAGCTTCTTCGACCTCGATCGAGGGCCGTCTCGGGGTGAGAATCCCTCTTTGGACCGCCCGCCAAGCGCGCGGAATGCCCTTTGCGGGACCCGTTTCGCGGTCCTCTCCGAGAGGGCAGTAATGGCAAGGGTTTTCGTTTTGAGACGTTCAAATTTTCAATGAATCCCCGGTTTTTCGTAAAATGACCCTGCGAGAGTTCGCCGGAGCCAGTCAGCGGCAGGCGAAACCCCCTCGACGGGATCGAAGAATCCTCTCCGAAGGGTCGGCGCCGGCGTGGTTGGACCCTCGAAGCGACCCCGGGCAGCTCCTCGCGAGCCTCCCCACGCACCCTCCCAAGAACCCCCGAGGCACTTCTGGAGGAGATCTCTCCGACACCCCCGATTGGACGCTCCGGGGGACCCCGGCCCGGGCTTCCTGAGAACCCCGGCGGGACCTTCGAAGCGACCCCGGGCGGGCCCTGAGGGGACCCTCTTCGAGAGCGGGCTCCCGGGGCCGGGCGGCTCGCCCGGGAGCTTCTTCGACCTCGATCGAGGGCCGTCTCGGGGTGAGAACCTCTAGTTCACTCTGAAGGCTCCGAGGTTGACGATCGACGAGACCTCCGAAGAGACTTTCGAAGCGACCCCGAGAGGACGCCCCTGGGTTCCTGGGTGCACCTCTCGCCGGGCGGGTTATCCAGAAGATTCTTCGAACCCAGATCAGGTGTCATCCCGGGGTGACACTCCTGGGTGACTCTGAAGTCCCTTTGGGGATTCTCGAAGAGACTCTCACCCGACCGGCACCCCAAGTACCGGCGGCTGTGGGCTCATTCGGAAACTCCACTGATCTGATTGAGCACCAGACGAGATGACACCTTTATGTGACTGTCGAGTCGACGTGTTCAACCCTCGACGGGACTCTCAGGAGAACCAGGCCCGAGTCGATTGTTTCCGATCCCGATCCATCACCGACCCGAGGTCTTCCCTTTGGGGCGAACCTGGTACTTCGATGCGGACGATCGACGAGACCTCGGGTGGCACGCCTTTGATGCGAGATTTCTGGCGGAGACGATCCCCGTCGGCTTCGCTCGGGCAAAGACCTCGGGCACGTTGACGGTCCTAGGGCATACCTTGGCGTTGTTGGTCGCCAATGAGGCGACGCTCTACGCCGTCACAACCGAGAAACAAAGGTGCCGCTCTACGCCGTCATTCTATCGAACAACCTTGCCCCGACCCGTCCATCGACGGATTGGCTTCTCGGAGTCGCTTACTGGATTAACCCCGCCGGCGTCGCGGGTGGAGTAAATCGGAGAATTTCGACGAACTCGAAAACTCGGATGAATGGAAAGGTCTGGAGCAGAAGCGTCTTGCATGGGCACGGGGGGAGCAGGAAAGTGGTAGGAGACGTGGCCCATCCCCGCAAGGGCTTGTTGGGATGAACCATCTCAGCTGAGCACTGAGTAACCACTCCGAGCAGATCGAAGTATCCGGACATCTTTCACCAAATGAGAAGCCCAATTCTGGAGTTATCTGTGAATTGCTGATGAATTCTTCGAACCAGTTGTCGACCCAAAGTCGAGCGCTTTCATCGAAGGAATGCCATGGGCGTAATTTGTAGCAATCAACGCCACGATCTCTCATCGGGCACCGAGGGCGAGAGTTCGCTCAGAGCATTTAGCGAGAATGACTGCCGCGGGTCCGTGACGCATCGCGAGACAGTTTGAGCGAAGGCGACGACGCGAACATTCAGTTCCCCCGGTGAACGTAATTCGATTCACACGCGGTCGAAAAATGCCGACCATAAATCAATCAACTTGGCGAATAAGGTGATTTCTTCATCAATGATGTGTCTGCCCTTCGATTTATTCGAAGTTGGTTCTCAGTGCTCAGCTGAGGTGGTTCATCCCAACATGCCCTTGCGGGGATGGATCACGTCCCTGGTGCGAACGAAGAAATGCAACGTGTTAAGTGGTGAAAGGTCGTATTCAACGTGGCTGAGGAGTTAAGAAACGTTGAGGCTGAGGTGTATCGGCAAAAGCCGTCTTAGTTCGCAACCGGCACGAGCCCCCACGCTTCGGCGACGAGAGTGAGCGAACGTACGCGCGCTTTGTAGGCGTGGGCGCGCGTAGAGAGCATGATTTCATCCGCGTCGGTTCGCTCTCGAAGATGCTCCAGCCCTTCACATACCGTTTCGGCATCTCCGATGAGGTGTGAGGCCAGAGCCTGGTCGACGATCGCCGCTTCCTCTTCGGTGAAAGGGTAGGCCGCTGCTTCGTCGGGCGAAGGGAGCAGTCCCATGTTGCCGGTTCGGCGTTGCAAGATGCTGAGCGCCGAAGAGCCGGAGAGAAAGTGTGCCTCGCTCGACGTCGGTGCGCAAAGTACCGAGACGGCGACCATCACCCGTGGTCGATCGAGCAGCAGCGACGGCTCAAAACTCGAACGATAGAGCGCGAGAGCCTGATCGAGCAGATCGGGAGCGAAGTGGTACGCAAAAGAAAAGGGAAGCCCGAGCATTCCTGCCAATTCGGCGCTGTAAGTAGAAGAACCGAGCAGCCAGACTTCAGGAAGATATCCGTTGCCGGGAGTCGCAAATGGGTGAGCGAGGACGCCGTCTCGAGGCAGGAGATAGCCGATCAACTCCACGACATCATCGGGGAAGGACACCGCGCGAAGATCGGGACTTCGACGCAACGCTCGTGCGGTGCGAGGATCGGTGCCGGGGGCGCGACCAAGACCGAGATCGATGCGCCCAGGGTGCAGCGCTTCTAACGTCGCGAACTGTTCGGCGATCACTAGAGGAGCGTGGTTTGGCAGCATCACGCCGCCCGAACCGAGTCGTAGCGTCGTGGTGGCGTTGGCGAGGTGCGCAATGATCACGGCCGGCGCGGAACTGGCAATCGCCAGCATGCCGTGGTGTTCGGCCACCCACAGTCGGTGATAGCCCAGGCGCTCGACGTGTCGCGAGAGTTCCGTGGTCTCGGCCAACGCTTGCGCGGGAGATGATCCGGTCGCCACGGTGGCAAGGTCGAGCACCGAGAGGGGAATCATTTGGCTCAGACTATGGTCTCGAAGATTCTTTTTGTCGCCCCGCTATCAGCAATCAACCTGGCTCAACGCCATTCAGTGTCGAGTCAGGTTGCGCTTTGAGATAGAAACGACAGACTTACGCCGGCTGTGCTTACTGCGCCGGTCCGGACGCGAGGGTCAGAGTGAGCGTTGACGCCACCCCATTGAGATTGAGGTAGCCAACTTGCACGGTGTCGCCGGGTCGCAGCGTCTGCAGGATTTTGGCGATGTCGCTCGTGGTGGTCACACTCTGTCCATCGAGCGACGTAATGAGGTCACCTTCGACCAGGGCGGAGTTTCCTGCTGGCGTGTTGGGAATGGTCGCGTCGATAGGGACGCCGCTCGCGTTCGGCGTACCGCTCGGAGCGTTCGACGCCGGTACGCCTACTTCAACGCCAAGGAATGCGGTCTTGCCGATGTGCACATTGGCCGACGTCGTGCCGTTCTTTATGGACTTGACGATGGCGAGCGCCGTGTTGATCGGGATGGAGTACGCCTGGGTCGTCGAGGGACTAGTCGAAATGTAACCGAAGCCCCCTTCGCTTTCGGAGCCGGCAGTATCCATGCCGATTACCTTGCCGGCGCTATTGACCAACGGGCCGCCGGAGTCGCCCGGTTGTATGTCGGCGTTCGTTTCGATCATGCCGGTGAGTTGCTCGGCGCCCGCGGGGTTCTCCTCATCGGAGGCCGTGATGGTCTGATTGAGCGCTAGGACTTTCCCTGCGGCGTAGCTCGGCGTGCCACCGACCCCGCCGGCGTTGCCGATGCCCACCACGATCTCGTCCTTCGCGACGTCGCTCGAGTTACCTGTCGACACAGTTGTCAGTCCGGACGCACCCTCGAGCTTGACGAGGGCGACATCGCGCGTCTCGTCGTAGCCCAGCACCTTGACCTGGTAGACCTTGCCGGTGGCAATATCGGTCGCGCTGATTGAGGTCGCGCCATCAATAACGTGATTGTTGGTAAGTACCAGTCCGTTGGACGTGAGCACCATGCCGGTTGCGGCCGCGGTGCCGTCCTGGTAGGTGAGATTCGTGTTGATGTCAACCAGACCCGGGTCGACAGATTTGGCGATCTTCGCGGCCTCGGGGTCATTGACCGAAGAGTTCGATGACGAGTTACCGGAAGGCGAGAGCGAAGGGAACCTAGTGCCGTTGCCGAGTCCTCCCGGCAGATTTCCGTAGAAGGGATTTCCCGTTCGCGACACCGTCGAAGGGCCGCTCGAGGGTTTCACGATGTCGTGGCCGAGGAAGAAGCCGAACCCACCGATGGCTATTACCAGAGCACACGCCATAAGCGCGTTCATGAAACTCAGGCGTGCCTTGTACTGCACCGGGATATGCGCTTCGGGAACGATTGCTTCGTTCGTCTCACTCGTTTCAATGTCGTCCGCAGGATCCACGTTGTACTCCTTTGATCAAAATGCGCAACGTTGACAGTATGTGAGTCGAAACTGAGTTCGCCCTACAGAAAAACTAAGAAACCACTAAATTGACGAATTCGATACGCCCGTCGCGTACTGGCGCGGCGCTCGTATCGCGTCCAAGCGTCTTCGAACACGCGAAACCGAATTGCTTTAGTGTTGGGCCGTGAATTCTGACATAACGGCACTGGCCGACGAAATAGTGGCCCTACGTTTCAAGGAAGAGCCCCTCGAAGCGGCGCTGCTCGGTTTGCCCGAGGGCGACGTGGGTCTCGCCGATCTCTCAGCGGCCTCAGAGGGTGAAGCGCTCGCTGAGTACGAGACGATCGCCAAGGACACGGCGACCTTACGTGAGCGACTTCTCGCCTCAAGAACTCCGCTCGAAGAGATTGATCTGGTTACCCTCGACCACGTGGGTCTCAGTGCCGCCAGCCGCGCGCGGTACTTGAAGGCTCGAGTGGTCGAGTACTCGATCAGCGACTTTCATATCGCGCCGCTGTCGGTGTTGTTCGCCACGCTGTACCAGTTGCCGCTCGACACTGATGATCGTCGATCGGCGCATCTTCGTCGACTCTCGACCCTGCCTCGATTCTTAGAGCAGGCTGCTGAGCGCCACCGAGAAGGAATTGCGGCGGGCCGTACGCCGACGGCTCGAGGGGTGCGAGCGGCCATTGCCCAGATCGACACCGTGTTGGGCGATCCCAATCTCAGTGGCCTTCGGCGGAGCCTCGACGAAGAGGATCAAAGCTTTGCCTCGACTCAAGACCAGATCATTCACGACTCGGTGAAACCCGCCCTTCACTTCTATCGCGACTTCCTTGAGAAAAAAGCGTTACCCGTTGGTCGCCCTGACGAACACCCCGGTCTGCGCTGGCTACCAAAGGGTGACGAGATCTACGAGACGCTGGTGCGCGCGTGGACGTCGACGTCTCGCACACCCGAAGAGTTGCACGCCACCGGGCTCGCAATCATCGAGCAAGTGAATGAGGAGTTCTCAACAATCGGAGCGCGACTCTGGGGCATCAGCGATGTGTCCGAAATTCACACGAGACTTCGAACCGACCCCGAACTGCGCTACGCCGACAGCGAGGAGATTCTGTCAAGCGCCATTGCGACGGTCAGTCGAGCTGAACTCGCGGCACCCGATTGGTTCGGTCTTATCCCGTCGACTCCCTGCGCGGTCGAACCAGTTCCCGACGCCTTGGCCGATGGTTCGGCGCCCGCGTACTACTTCACCGGTGCCCTTGATGGTTCTCGACCCGGAACGTTCTTCATCAACACCACCAAGCCCAACGAGCGCTTTCGTCACATGGCAGAAGCGGTGGCCTTTCACGAGGCGGTGCCCGGACATCACTTCCAGTTGACCATCGCCCAAGACCAAGAGGGGGGCCATGTAGTCTTCGCCGTCTTTGGCGATACCGCGAGCGCCGAAGGCTGGGGTCTCTATGCCGAGCGACTGGCCGATGAGATGGGTCTCTACAGCGGCGACGTGGCGCGACTCGGCATGCTGAGCACCGACGCGTGGCGCGCGGCTCGACTCGTGGTCGACACAGGATTACATGCCATGGGCTGGTCGCGCCAAGAGACCATCGACTGGATGGTTGCTCACGTGCCGATGAGTCAACTCGAAATCGAGTCGGAAGTGGATCGCTACATCGTGATGCCGGGTCAAGCGCTCTCGTACATGGTGGGCCGTATCGAAATTGAAGAACGTCGTCGCGACGCGTCGAAGCGACTCGGCGAGCGCTTTGTCGTTCGCGACTTTCACGACCTCATCCTTCGTACCGGTCCGGTGGCTCTTCCGGCGATGGCTTCAGCGGTTGACCGCTGGATTGACGCAGAACTGGCCCCCTTGAACTAAAGCGCCAGCCAATCAATGGAGGCAAAACACTACATTATTGTCAAGTCGCTTACCTTCTGGCCGCCGGCGGGCCCATCATCGTCCGACATCAGCGTGGTGCAGTTGGCGGATCTCGTGACGGCAGCTTCACCGACGTAACTCTTGACGACTTTCGTTCGATGGGGGATCGCTTCGAAGTGCCTGGGATCGGGCGCACGATTATCCAAGTTGCCGAGGCGCTAGATCATTGGCGCGACTTCGCTGCCACGGCCGAAGTTGATCAAGCTACGACTGACAAGATCGCGTCGGACCTTGAAGAACTTCGACCTCGGTGAAGTCTGAACAGCACGAAGCGCCTGCTTCCCTGCCAGTTCAATCCAGTTGCGCCGTGCGAGGCACAACGTCTCGCCAGAAACGAAGCGCTCTTCTCCGAATTCTCCAATTACCCCTGGTTGCCATGTTTAGAAAGTACCGAGGGCCCAAGAGTCTTGCGTATCGCCGTGCCCACTGGAATCCGAGAATTCCTTCCCCGCTCGCGCGACCGGATTTGAATAGTTCCTTCCATCCCGAGGGGAAGACATATGCCTTTGCCTCGATCTCGTCGACGTTGCACAACTCGACATGACTAGTGCGCAACAGTCCTTGGATGTAGAAGCTGTAAAAGTCGACGCCGACCGATTGGCACATCGATATGCCGGAGGACGTCCTGGGATTGACGTCGTGAATCCAGTCGACGTCATTTACGTCGCGAATGATGTCAAAACAAACCAATCCGCGGATTTGCGTCGTGTTGAATAGCAGTCTTGCACTCTCATCGATACTCAAGTCTCTCATGATTCCGACCACGATTGAGGGTCCGCGTGTATAGGAGCGTTTAAGAATCTCGTATGTTGCTATCAATTCAAAACCGTCGTCGCCGACGCATCCAGCGCAGACGAAAGGCCGACCTTCTACGAAGCGCTGGTAGATCCACTCGCGTGGCTCTTCAATCCTGCTGACAAATTCTTCAAGCGATTCGAGGCGTTCGAAGATTTCCACTCCGAGTCCACCCGAGCTCACTCGTCGTTTAACGACCATCGGTAACGAAAGTATTTCTTCCGCTTCCGCCGGAGTGACGAGTTCGACTAGCAAGGTGTCGGGCGTGCGAAGTCCCAGAGCGCGCAAGTCGCCGGCGATGCGCCACTTGTCAAGGAGTGCCCGGCGGCCAAGCCAAGAATCTGAACGCTGAGATGCGGGCAGAAGATCGAGTGCCGCGTACGTAACTATTGCGAGACTCTCGGTTGGATGAACGTCCGTCACGTACTCATTGGAGAGAATTTCCGACAATTGCTCAGGGGTTGGAGGGACAGGAAGGGAAACGTGACGGTTAAAGAGGAGGCGGTTGCCCTGCCAACCCTTTAGCCCCACCGAAACCCGAACCGTCCGAATTCCTTCTTTTCGAAGTATCGATGCCAGTTGGAAAAAGCACTCCCACTGGGCGTCATCAACGAATACAACGGTGGGCCCGGAATGGATCGAACTAACAGACACTTGTGTGAATGATCGTGACCACCGCTCAACGGTATCCACAATCTGCTCTTCGCGGGAAGTTGCCGACTCTCTTGCGGTAGGTGGCGACGCGACCGCAAGGAAGTGGATAGTTCTCCTAAATTCGCCTAATTTGTCTCGACAGATCAAGATCGAAAGAAAAATTCTTGGACTCCGAAGTTACGATCATTGGCGCGGGGCCGTACGGGCTATCGATCGCTGCGCACTTGGCGGACCGCAACGTCAGTTTTCGAATCATTGGCATTCCCATGGAGTTTTGGCGATCCGCGATGCCAGATGGCATGTTATTAAAGTCCGAGGGGTTTGCATCGTCAATTTACGATCCCGCTGGTTCGTTCAGTCTCGCTCAATTCTGCGTTGACAACGGTCTTCACTATGCTGACGTCGGTTTGCCCGTATCGCTTGAGTCCTTCATCTCCTACGGCGTTACCTTTCAACAGCGTTTCGTTCCTCACGTCGAGCAACGGCTCGTTACCTCCGTCATGGCAAACGATGACGGCTTCTCGGTGAGACTGGATGATGGAGAAGAGTTCGCGACCCACAAGTTGATTCTCGCCGTCGGCGTCGGTCATTTCGCCTTCACACCGCCAGTGTTCGCCTCCCTGTCGGAAGATTTCGTTTCCCACAGCTCACGACACTCTGACCTGAGCGGGTTGGCAAATCGAGACGTCGCCATCGTCGGTTCGGGAGCGTCTGCGCTCGATTTGGCGGCACTCCTCCATCGGGCGGGAGCTCGACCTGTTCTAGTAGTGCGTGGAGCAGCGATCGTTTTTCACGATCGCGCCAAACTCCCTCGTGGGTTGGGAAGTCGCCTGCGAGCACCCAGCTCCGGGGTGGGCCCGGGATGGCGCTCCTTCTTTTATTGTCGTTGTCCGCTTCTTTTTCACTATCTTCCAGAGCGGCTTCGGCTCCGACAGACAAAGTCACATTTGGGTCCGGCAGGCGGATGGTTCATCAAGGAAGAGGTGACGAGCAACGTTCCCGTCTCTTACAACTCCGAGGTCGAGGAGGTCAATGTCGAAGGGGGACTCCTTTTACTGGGACCTGCGAGAGGCGGCGCCCGAGATCGGGAGTTGAAAGTCGATCACGTCATTGCAGCCACCGGTTATAAGGTCGACATTGACCGGATCGACTTCCTCGACAAATCGCTGCGCACGCGGATTGAAACTGTGGAAAGGACACCGGTACTCTCTTCCAGTTTTGAGAGCTCAATACGGGGCCTCTATTTCGTGGGGCCCGCCGCCGCTAACAGCTTTGGACCGGTACAGCGCTTTGCGTTCGGAGCGAGATTTGCCGCGCGCCGGGTCACTCGGAGCATCGCGAAGGCCGGGTCGAGGGGATAGGGCTGTCAACTTCACAGCGAGAGTTGAATTAGGAGGCGCCCCGTCCTCGGAGCACGGCAATAGGTGTTTGCCAGAGGATGTATATGTCCCACCAGAACGACCACGAGGCCACGTACAGATAGTCGAGACGGGCCAACTCGAGGTACGAGAGCTCATTTCGGCCGGAGACTTGCCATAATCCAGTCATCCCGGGCCGGGCTTCGAAGCGCTTACGTGCCCAACCATCGATCAGTGAGGATTCGGACACGATGAATGGACGCGGTCCTACGAGGGACATGTCTCCCCTCCATACATTGATCAGTTGAGGAACCTCGTCAAGGCTGGATCGACGAAGGATGCGGCCCAATCTTGTCACTCGGGGGTCGGTGCGCATTTTGAACAGGGGCCCATCGACTTCGTTGAGATGATCCAGATCGTGACGAGTTTCTTCAGCGCCGCGACTCATGGTGCGGAATTTCAGTACCAAAAAAGTCTCTTCATTGCGCCCCACTCGCTGCTGGCGAAATAGCACTGGTCCCGAACTCGTTAATTTGATGGCGATGGCAATGCCTATGAAGAGGGGAGAGATCAGTAGGAGTATGAGACTCGAAGCGACGAAGTCGAACGAGCGCTTGATAATCTGCCCACCGCCACTCATAGAGGCTGGCGGAATGTCGAGCATGGTAATGCCAGAGAAATCTTCGACGACAGAACGACTCGTTATCAATTCGTAGTAGCGAGGAACAACCGAAATGGCGACCTGGCCGGACAACTTCTTCAGCGTGTCGGTTAGGTGCTCTGGATGTGTCTTTGAAAAGCAGACCACCACTCGAGAGACGTGGTGTGTACGACAGAGTTCAGGGAGGTCCTCAAGATTGCCGACGACATCGCTTTGATTCAATGGCTTGTCGTCGACGAAACCCACGAACTGGACGTTTGAGTTCGCGCGTAAGTGTCCTGCCACAGTCTGGGCCACTTTTCCCGTGCCCAAAACAAGAATCGACATGGGACCTATCAAATTCTGACGGCCGAAAAGGGTGAGAGAGGCGAGGCGTGCCAACGGTATGAAAACCAGGGCGAGAAGACTCATCGCGATGATTTCGGCGGCGCCTACAAATCGAAAGTTGAAGTCCCGATCGGCAGTATAAGTTGCGATCGCGTAGAGCGCGCTGCCGACCAACAAGCTATGAAATATGTTTGGAAGATCGAAGAAAACGTTCACTGAGATGCGTCGATTGACCTCCCCATAAAGGCCATACGCGTAGAGCACTGCGACGTACATCGGAATGACCGCCAAGTTGAAGACGTAGACGTCCCCAATATGCTCCAATGGATGGGAGCCGCCCGACACCGAAGAGGCCAACAACGGGCCGATGAGCGCAGCGAGCGTCAAACCTGCGCCGTCTGAAAGGATAAGACAGCGAAAGGCGCGCCCTCGGGCTCGGTTCTTTACAACCACGGGGGGTTGGTCCCGAAGACAGTGTTTGCCTCTGGCTCAAGATTCGCCACTTCAGCCGGCACTCTTTCTCCATACCCGTCGGGCTGCCCTGGTTCCCACGTTGATCACGCAGTCGGTAACTGCAATTTTCGTAAAACTTAGCCGGAATCGCTCTTTAGTGGCATTACGAACGTTTTAGTCCAATCGGTCCGCTTTACCCGAGGTGCTGAAATGAGCATTACGACGTTGTAGTTTCCTTATTTCCCGCCGCATTTCAGATTCGTCCGTGACTTGCCCCCAGGGTTGAGAATCTTGATGTCGATGAGCGGGGACGACTTGGCAAGAGCGATTCCCGCCGGACAATTTTTTCAACTCCGACGCGTCGATTACGAGTCAAATTCAAGAAAATTTAACGTTCGGGTGGTTCGATGTGAAATTACTCATCGGGCAGGCGGTCGGATTTGAGCGAGTATTGCGATCTCGTAGGCGGTGGCTTGTTGTGCGGCTGCGAACTTTGACAGGTGAACAAGGGCTCATTCAAGAACTTCTTCTTCGCGAAGACCGCACGTAGGATCCCCAAGATCCTGACGTTGGGCGTCTCGTCATGCGTTCTCTTGGCGATGGTAAACATTGACGCCTCGGCTTCAGGGTTCGGTGGCAGAGACTCAATCGCGGTTCGCACGGATGTTGTATTGAGTCTCGCGTCCGAGTCCAGCAATAGCCAGTTCTCCGGCCTCGTAAAGCGTTGGGAGACCGTCTCCACTACCGCGGCTCCTACATCTCCTACGACGGTCACGACAACCACTACGGCGACCGCTGGCGGAGGAGGAGGCGGCGGAGGCGGAGGCGGTACTACAGTGCCGACGACCACAACGCCACCGACAACAACAGAGCCGCCACCGACGACCACGACAACCACTGCGCCACCTCCGACGACAACGACGACAACGACGACAACGACAACGACGACTCCACCATCGACATCCTCCACGCCCCCCGCGCTCGGTGTCTACGCGGGCACCAACAACCAAGCCGGAGTGAGTAGCTTCGCCGCCACCACCGGCGCTCAGGTGACCATGGCCGAGACCTACCTGCCCTGGGGAGCGAATACCGGAACCTCGGCGGGGGCAGGGTGGAGTTACCTCACCACGCGCTCCACCTTGGCCAGCTGGCTCTCGAGTTGGGCCGGCACCAGCGACCAGATGGTGATCGGGGTGCCGATGGTGGCCATCAATAGTTCCGGTACTCCCGAGAACACCCTGGCCCAGGGTGCGGCGGGCGATGAGAACGCCAACTTCGTGGCCATTGCCCAGAACCTGGTGGCCCTCGGCTTCGGCAACGCCATCTTGCGTCCGGGCTGGGAGTTTGACGGCACCTGGTATCCCTGGAGCGTGCAGAGCGACACCGACGCCGCCAACTTCGCCACGTACTTCCAGAACGTCGTCACGGCCATGCGATCAGTGCCGGGGGCCAACTTCAAGTTCCTCTGGAGTCCGGCCGGATTCCAGTCGCTGTCGTGGAACATCAACGACGCCTACCCCGGCAACGCCTACGTGAACTACGTCTCCTTCGATATCTATGACTGGTCCTGGAACGCCACGATTTTCCCCAACGGGGACCCGAACAACTCGGCCACGGTCGCCCAGTCCAAGGCCGTCTTCAACGACTATCTCACGGACCCCGAGGGGCTCAACTGGCTCGCCGCCTTCGCCCAGGCGCACAACATGCCCATCGCCATGCCCGAGTGGGCGGTCTCGTTTCGCACCGACGGTCACGGCCTGGGGGACGACCCCACCTTTATCAACAACATGTACAACTGGTTCCTCACCAACCACGTGGCCTGGGTCATCTACTTCATCGACGACGTCGCCGACAACAACGCTCAGGGCATCAACTTCCTCCTCACCGACGGGGACTTCCCGAACTCATTGGCCGCCTTCGAAGCCGACTTCGGCTGAGGCACTTTCGTTCGCTCACCAGTATCGGCGTACCCCGTACGGTGGTTCATAGTTCCGACAATTGTCAGCAGTCGGCTACATTTTTCTGCGTTTTCGCTGGTCACTAGCCCTACGCTTCCAAATCCCTTATGATTTCAGCCATGTCTGACATCGCTGGAGTGCGTGAACCGGCAAACCTAACCGTGTTGGGCGCGGGGTACGTAGGTTTGCCAACCGCGGTATGCCTGGCAGCTTTAGGTCACTTTGTTGTTTGCTGCGACGTTGATACCAGCAAAATCGAATGCCTGACAAATGGCGTGGCGCCGGTAAGTGAGGAGGGGCTTCAGGAACTCCTCGACGATGGTATATCTTCCGGACGATTGCGGTTCGTGGTCGATGCCGCGGAAGCGGTCGAGGCAGCGGACATGGTTTTCCTCTGTCTTCCTACCCCTCAACTTGAAGACGGATCGGTGGATGTCCGCATCCTCGAGGCTGCCGTCCACCGGATTGGTCCGCGGCTCAAGAGTGGCGCCGTCGTCGTCACCAAATCGACGGTTCCCATGGGTCAGGCGCAAAAGATTCGAGAAATCCTGGGGCGTGATGATGTTGAAGTGGCATCAAATCCCGAGTTCCTTCGCGAGGGTCACGCTATTCATGACACTTTCCATCCCGAACGAATCGTCGTGGGCGCTCGGGACCCCGATGTTGCTGAACGAGTCGGCAAGTTATTGTCCACAACCGGCGCGCCCTTGTTGATCACCGATCCCATAACAGCTGAGACCATCAAATATGCTTCAAACGCGTTTTTGGCCGCGAAGTTGAGTTTTGTAAATGAGGTGGCGAATCTTTGTGAATTAGTCGGGGCCGACAGCGAGGGCGTTCTTCACGGGATGTCGTATGACCGCCGAATTGGTGCAGACTACCTGCGCCCCAGTCCGGGTTGGGGCGGACCGTGTCTTTCAAAGGACGCTCACGCTCTCGTGAACATCGGCCGAAAATTCGGATACGACTTTGCCTTGGTGCGCACTGCCATTGAAGTTAACGAACGACAGACGGACCTTATTTGCACGAAGATCCGCAGAGCGGTGGGCGGCGCTCTTGCTGGCCGGGTAGTCGCCGTGTGGGGCCTTACCTTCAAGGCCGGCACCGACGACTTACGCAACTCGCCGGCGGTGGAGATCACCCGTCGCCTTGCTGTCGATGGTGCTCTCGTTCAAGCTTACGATCCTTCCGTGCATTCCCAGCGCCCTGAGCTGTCTGAAAACGTAACGATTCATTCGGATCGCTACGTGGCGTGCCGAAATGCCGAAGTCCTGGTGGTTCTCACCGAATGGGAAGAGTTTCGTTCGTCTGACTTCGACAAGGTTCGTTCGGAGCTCGCCCAACCCAACATCGTTGACGGCCGCAACGTTTTGGATCCCGTAGCACTGCGTCGCCTAGCTTTTTTCTACGTCGGCCTCGGCAGGCCGTGAGCGCGTCGATCCTCTGATTGGTGAGTTCGCACTTAGGCGGGACGCCCCGAGGAACTTGACTCGCTAATGCGCTAGTACCAGCTGGTCCGCGGTCGTGCAGCCTTGTTAAGAACGATGCCCGCAGCGAGAGCGTTTGTCTGGTCGAGGGATTGGAGCGCCCGCTCCATCTGCTTTTGATTGGTCTCGCCGGCGGCGGTGACGAGTAAAAGTGCATCCGCATATGTCGACAGAACTAGTGCGTCTGACACGAGCAAAGACGGGCTGTCAATGAGTACGACATCGAATTGGAGGGGAAGTGACCCAAAGAAATCCGCTGTCGCGGAGGATCCGAGAAGTTCGGCAGCGTTTGGCGGGATGGGCCCGGTGCCGATGAACGCGAGTCCGGGGATGTTCGCCAAGGTCTGGACTTCGACGGTTGAGTCGTGTTGGCCTTCGAAAATCGAAGTGAATCCAGGCCACTCGCCGAGCCCGAGAAGCCTTCCGAGGCGGGGCTTTCGGAGGTCGCAGTCAACCACAACGACTCGCTTGCCTGAATTTGCCAGGATCACGGCAAGGTTGGCGACTACGGTGGTCTTTCCCTCATTACCGGAGGGACTCGTCACGAGAATCGTCTTAAGCGTCGCGTCGCGATCGGCGAGGAGTAAGGCAGCTCGCAGTGAGCGGTACGCCTCGGTCACTGGTGAGCTTGGATCCTCAACGGTAATGAGTTTGTCCCTACGCTTCATACGGCTGTTCATTTTGGGAACGATGGCTAGAACCGCAACTCCGCCCGTGAGTTTCTCAAGTGCTGCTTTCGTATAGACCTTGTCGTCGAAGTAGTCCGCGAGAAATACCAGAATCAAGCCCAGTAGAAGTCCAATTACGACGGCGATTGCCCCATCTTCCAAGGGTTGCGGTGAGCTCGGCGACTTGGGCGGACTCGCCAGGGAAATCAGTTCTACGCCACCGGGCGATTCCGCGGCGGCAACCTCGAGCTGAGCTTCGTCGCCCTTGAGTATCGCCACTTGGCTGGTCAACGCTGAAATCGTCGCTGCCGACGCCGCGGTTGTCGAAGCGCTGATCTTCTGAATCTGAAGGTCGAGGGTATCGATCTGGGACTGATACTGCTTTTCACCCGAGATCAATGCGTTGATAGCACTCGTTTGCTCCTGGACGACGAAGTCATTCGCGTAGGTATTGGCGGCGCGTGCAGCGAGCGATGCAGTCTTGCCTGTTGCCGTGACCGAAATCACGTTGGTCTGGCCGACCTCAGATCCAACGATGGAAGGCACAAATCCAAGTTGTTTTGCCGCCTCCGATTGCACGGGAGCGCTAGCCAAAAGTTGGAGCTCAGTGAGGATGTCGGTGGGGGTGATCGTCTGTTGGTTGCCTGAGATCAGTGAGGAGGTAGATCCGACGGGCTGGACAAGCAACAACGAAGACGCCGAATACTTTTTGGTCTGAACTACGTTGAAAACGGCCGACACCGCGACGGCAAGAACTACCAATGCGAGGACCCAGAGGAAGCGCCGGCGTAGTACCTGGAGGTAGGTCCGCAAATTGGCTTCCGACGACGTAAGTGCTCCCATGAGGGTCTATTGCCGCTCCGATCCGATGGCTGACGTGCTGTGGAATGTTACTTAATTACTCGATTGAGTGTAGATGATGGTCTCGGACCGCATTTTCGACATCTGCGTCCCTACCACAACCACCGCGCGAACGAAAGTTTCAGTGTTCACTCGAACTATCTTCGCTGTAGTAATTGGCTGACGCCAAGTACAAAGATATAAATGTGATGCGAACTCAAGCTCAATCGGTTAAGACCGGCACCTTGACGCCCCTGATATCGCCAGGCCTTTGCTCCAAATACCAATCGTATGTTGACTGCACTCCCTCTCGAAACTCAATCTGAGCTTTCCAACCGAGGGCGCTGAGTTTGGAGACGTCCAGCACCTTTCGAGGCATACCATCAGGTTTTGAACTGTCGAAGACAAGATCGGCATGTGGATGAATAACATCACGCAACGTTTCTCCTAGTTCTCGAATGGTGATGTCAACTCCCGTCCCGATATTCACATGCGCAGGTTCTGAGTAGTTACGCATTAGAAAGAGGCAGGCGTCGGCGAGGTCGTCGACGTGCAGAAATTCGCGCATGGGCGTTCCTGAGCCCCATATTTCAACCCGCTGTTCGCCACTCATCTTGGCTTCGTGAAACTTCCGCATGAGGGCCGGCAATACGTGGCTGCTCGTCAGGTCAAAATTATCATTTTGGCCATAAAGGTTGGTCGGCATAGCGGAGATGAAGTTGCACCCGTACTGGGTGCGGTAACTCTGGCAAAGTTTCATCCCCGCGATCTTCGCAATGGCGTAGTACTCGTTGGTGGGCTCAAGAGGTCCTGTCAGCAGCTGATCCTCCGTGATCGGCTGAATCGACTCCCTCGGATAGATGCAGGAACTACCTAGATATAGGAGTTTTGAAGTCTGAAACAGGTACGCGGCATGTACGACGGTCGCATGAATCATCATGTTGTCGTAGAGGAACTCAGCCGGCCGCGTCGAGTTGACCAAGATTCCGCCAACGGTTCCCGCGACAAGGAATACAAACTCTGGTCGGTTTGCACGAAACCAGTAGTTCACCGCCGCCTGATCACGGAGATCAAGTTGCTCGCGACTCGCGACAAGGATGTTTGTATAGCCCTCTGCTTGCAATTTCCGGACGAGTGCCGATCCGACTAGCCCATTGTGGCCGGCGACGAAAATTCGGGCATCTTTTGGAACCGTTGTCATTGCACACCCTTTCGTAGAAGGTAGGGGGTGGTCGGTAGCGTAAGCGACAGGGGTCGTGCCGTCAACCGCGAGTCTCCGGGAACTGCCCCAAAGGAGGCGTGACCGACCAGGCAGGCGGTTTGAGAACGGTAAAGTCATCAGCACCAGGGGCTTTGACCTCTTTCAATCATCCCAGAACCATGCGCGATTCGTGTGAGAACGGAAGAAACTCATTCGCGATAACTCATGTGCAACTTTCTCACGGCGGTGGGCCACTCTGATACCCCTTGGGCTGAACAGGATCCCGTCGGGTACGCTGTCGGCCTTGTCGAAATCTCGTCTGAGTTCAAGTGGGCCTCTGCGTTACTCGACGCCATGATGACGCCTGAAGAAACATTGAGTTGCGCGGGCGTACCAATTAGTTCACTTACGCCGAGTGAGGCGTGTGCACTGTTGGTCGAACGCGGCGTGAATGGCCCCGTCAGCCCGATGGACGTGCATCTTTGCAACGCATACACCCTGTCTTTGGCGGACAAGAGTCCGGAGTATCGCGAGATGCTGAGAGGAAGCGCGTTGAATTTGGCGGACGGAATGTCCGTCATGTGGGCAAACCGAATAATCCATCGAGGTCAGATTGCTTCCCGGGAGAGAGTACGCGGCACCGATCTGTTCCTCAATGTCCTTAGCGCGGGGAACGACAGGCAACTTCGCCATTACTTACTTGGCTCCACGCCCGATGTTCTCGAATCGTTGTTGGATAACCTTCAAGAACTTTGTCCTGGGGCACTGATTGTTGGCAGCGAAAGTCCACCCTTTCGCGACCTAACCGACTGCGAGCGCGAGGAACAGATCCAACGAATATCTAAATCCCGCGCCCAGATCGTGTGGGTGGGGCTCGGGACACCGAAACAGGACTTTGAGACGCACCGACTCGCACGCCAGGTCCCTCTAGTTTTTGTCGCCGTCGGAGCGGCGTTTGATTTCGTCGCGGGGAAGAAGAGAGAAGCGCCGACCTGGATGCAACGCGCCGGCCTGGAATGGTTCCACCGATTGATCAGCGAGCCGCGGAGACTGTGGCGGCGGTATCTCTTCGGTAATGTCCGCTTTTTGAGGGCCGTGATTCGACATCGAAATGAACAATGACGCTTGAATTCAGTAAGTCTCAAGCGCGCCCGCCGATGATCGCACCACCAATTGATGCGTACCGGTGCCGCCCGGGCAGATGACCGTGGAACCGACCAAATCGACGCGTCGAGGTTCGCATCCATTACAGGTTGCCCTGGTCAGTCCACCTTTGGATGCGAGCGGAGGAATTGGCAGGCTCATGTCGTACGTGCTCGCCCTGTTGGATCCCGAGCAGATCGAAGTGCATCACATTGACTCGCGTGGCCGCAGATCGCATCCGATTCTCAGTCTCGGTCCGCTGTTGCGGGCATGCGCGGCGCTCGTCGCCGTCAAGGCACGACGGAAAGTGGACGTCGTGCACATAAATATGTCGTATAGAGGCAGCACGATCCGAAAGAGCGTTGTCGCTTGGACGTGTCGAATTCTTCGGATTCCCGTGGTATTGCACCTTCATACCTGCGAGTACGAGGAGTTTTATGGCAGGCTACCTTCGGCTCTTCAGCGCGCCGCCCGCGCTACCTTCCTGAGGGCTGACCACGTAGTCGTTCTCGGACGTGTGTGGGAGTCCTTTGTAGTTGAGGTATTAGGGGTGCCGCGACAGAACGTCACTGTTCTGTATAACGCTGCGCCCGGTCCCGCAGAGACTCGTATCCGACAATCTCGATCAGTTCAAGATGGTATTCGGCTTTTATTTGTTGGCCAACTGGGCCCGCGAAAGGGCGTTCCTGAACTGTTGTCTGCACTCTCTCGTATGGAGGCCGACTCACGTGACTGGTCTCTAACCATGGCCGGAGACGGAGACATCGAGAGGGCGAAGACCCTAGCTCAAGATCTCGGCATTCTCGATCGCATCACCTTCACGGGATGGTTAGATACTCCCGGCGTCCATGATCTACTGAAATCGAGTGATGTTCTGATTCTGCCGTCACATGCGGAGGGTCTACCGATGGCGATCGTTGAGGCCTTCGCATTTGAGGTGGCGGTAATTGCTTCATCCGTCGGGGCCATTCCCGAGATCGTGATAGATCGCGCAAGTGGTCTGCTCGTGTCGCCTGGAGACGTTGACGAGTTGGAGCGAGCCATTCGAGATCTCTGCGCGGATGATCAGTTGCGCGACAGCCTGGCGCGTGCTGGGCGCGGAACGTGGGAAAGTCACTTGGAAATTGGCCAATACACCAAACGAATATCCGAGATCTGGCGCGCAACCGCCGACGGCATGAACAGCCGACCTTTGACGACCGAACACGAGAGTGAGGACCAGACTTGATGAGAGCTGGTAACGAGACAGAACCCGAGATTCTGACGTATTCGGCGGCGGTGCAGAGAATTACCGATCGCGTCGTGGCTCGCCTAGACGAGATCGACGGTCCGATGAAGATTCTTGAGGCCGGTTGCGGACGACGTTGGGAGATCCACCTCGAACCCGGTGACTATCACCTCACCGGCGTCGATTTGGACGAGCACGCACTAGAGCATCGGCGTTCGGCGGATCTCGACATTGGAGTGGTGGGGAGCGTGAGCGATCGCAATGTCGTTCCTTTGGGACAGTACGACCTTGTTTACTCCGCATACGTGCTGGAACACGTGAGCGGCGCGCAGAACGCACTTGAGAACTTCGTGGCATGGGCCGCCCCGGCCGCGCTCATCGTGATGATGCTGCAGAATCGCGATTCTGTTTACGGTTGGGCTGCGCGCCACACCCCCTACCGTGCCCGTGTGTGGATCTATCGGTATCTCTTTGGAAACCCCGACGCGGGCAAGCCGGGGTTTAGCCCGTATCCGACGTATCACGATCCAGTGCTCGGAGTGAAGGCGCTTAAAGATTTCTGTCAATCACGCGATCTCGATCCAAGAGTGGTTTGCTATCGATACTTTTGCAGAACGTGATGGCGTGAAGTATGCGTTGATCCGAAGTGCCCTGCGATTCGTTAGGTGGCTTTCCTTTGGGCGGTTGACTGATCGCGCAGTTGACTTCGGCGTTGTGCTACAGGTGCCTTTCGGCAGCGAACTTTAAGCTGCGCTCAGTTTGATCGGGCGACACGCGGGGCGGCTCATTCCAGTTTCGCCTTCATGCAGTTATCTGTGAGCAAACACTTCACGGTCCGAACGGTTCAAGGGTGATTCGATTGGTTGAATAAATCATCGATTCTCATTAAGGTAGCCGGTTTAAGCCAGTTTGGATTTAATCGGCGAGGTCTCCCACGCAATGCCTGATTCAGCAAAGAGGAAGCCACTAGTGACGTCACTACGAAGAGTGTTTTCACCACTTTGGACACCCGTGAGGGGCAGGTTGCAGCGGCGCTGGTCATACCCTTCTGCTGAGAAAACGCTCCGAAGAAAGGCATCCAATCCTACATCGTTCACCCAAAAGACGTATTACAAGATGGCGTACGATCGACGGCCTCTTCTCACAACGCTCGCGGACAAGATTGAAGTGAGAAAATATGTTCAGGAACGTATCGGAGACAAATATCTCTCGGAGGTGTACGACGTATACGATGTTCTTCCGGACACGAGGCCAGGTGATCTTCCCAGCAACTATGTCGTCAAGGCAAATCACGGCAGCGGGGCGGCCGTTTTCGTGTGGGACAAAGCCGGTCGCCAGCAACTGCCGTCTGACCTTCGAAAGATCACGTGGCAGCGTTTTCTTGTCCATCCCGATGCTCTCGACTGGGACAAATTAAGAAAACTTGCAGATAAGTGGGTCCGCCAAAATTTTTCTTGGCTGCCCGGTCACTTGCCCGAATGGGCGTATCTGGATATACGGCCACGGGTAATGCTCGAGGAACTGCTCCTTGATGCCAAGGCTGAACTTCCTTCCGATTACAAATTCTTCATGTTCGACGGCGAATGCCAGTTAATTCAGCTCGACCTTACGAGGTTCAGCGGACATCTGCGTGATATGTATAGTCCAGCTTGGGAACGATTACCCATCCGTTATTTCTACGATAACTCGCTCGAAGGTTCGCAGAAACCGAAAGGCTTTGATGAAATGCTGGCGATTGCTCGTGCACTTTCGGATGGCATAGATTTCGTTCGCGTCGACTTGTACGAAACAAACAAAGGAGTCAAGTTTGGCGAGATGACCAACTATCCCTCGGCCGGTTTCAAAACGTTCGAGCCCGAAAGTTTTGACCTTTGGCTCGGCTCAAAGTGGCAGCTACCGGACCTGCAAATAGCGAGTGCCGAGAGAGATCGAGAGTAGATCTCTTATCCGCAAAAGGTTCTCTGGCTGTGCTCTCAAGTCGTTGGTCGAATTTTTTGGCAAAAAGCCAACACTCAAGAAACGCCCAGTGGAGTAGCCCGTCCCATTGGACGACCCGAAAGTCTTGGTGAGACTTCAAGTTTCGCGATTTGGCTGAACTGTCTTGAGGAACATCTCGAAGTCAATCACTCCAAGAATCGAAGATATGAGAGTCGACAGAAGTGAGGTTCTGCCTCTCAATTCCTTTGTCGCCGCAGAGAACGTTTCTCTATGGTGCGGACTACTCGATAGTCCACACTGATCCTCCACTCGGAAGGAATGCTTCCCATCAGTTCGGCCCACTCATCTCGCATGCCCCTGCGGACATAGTCCCGCCCAATCACGCCGATGATGAAATGTTGCCCCGCTCCTTCGCGGAGGCTCTCCATCAGTTGCGCCCAGTGGATGAGCTCCTCGGGTTTGCGCCGTACGACGTGACGACCCGACGCCCCCGGCAGGTGCTCGAACTTCACACCCCCGGGCGTTGCGTACTGTCGAATGACCTTCTTTCGCTTATCGAGATTGAATAGCCACCACATGTCCTCGTGGTGGCCGACTGTTTCATCCATGGGGAGGTCGCAGGTCTCGCGACGAAACACCCAGGTCGATGGTGCGATAGATCTACGCCGCTGCGCCCAACACCTTCGGCCATAAAAGAAATCGATGACATCTTCTCGTCCACGATAAATAACTTTCGAATCCAATTCGAGTCGGTCTGGATGGGCCTGAAACGCTGTGCCGGCGTAGAGGTCCAGTTCTGGATGAAGTTCCAAAGTGTGAAGAGCGGAAGCAATATGGTGAGGAAACCACCAATCATCGTCATCGAGATACGCAATCAACTCACCTTGCGCGCGCTCTACTCCACGATTCCTGCCCACACTGGGACCAAGCCTTCCCCCCGTAAAGACTTCAACGACCTCCACACCGAGGCCTCCGGTAACGCTGTGCTGCTCGGGGGAATCGTTGACAACAACGATCTCATGAGGAACGACGGACTGTCGAAGAATTGAATCAACCGCTCCTCGTAGTTCGGGTCGGCCTATTGTCGGGATGACGACCGAAACACTGGGTCGCTGCCGCGGATCCGTTGCGAAACTATCTTCTTCGTGTGAGATCACCGTTTTCCTCTCCAACCTGACTAAGTTCGGTCAGGCCCAGATCCACCCGCTGCTCGCGCCCACGACGTCAGCGAACATAGACGAGAATCATCGCGTCGTGTTCACATCCCTGACGACGATACTTGTTGCTCGATTCCACGTCGTCATGGGGTTTGATCTAGCACCGTTCGCTGTCCAACTCCGAGTCGTGTTCGCGGGATCAATGTCATCCGGGGGTAACGCCCTGAGGGGTGCCCACATGACGAGCAGGAACAGAGGGAAGGCTCCATCGATGCTGGCGAACACGGAAAGCGGTACTTCAGCGATACCTTCAACGAACACCATGGCGAGAAGTGGAAAAAGCAGTAACCATCGATACGCGGATGTCCCGCGGAGCGGGATCACGATGAGACAGATTGCCAAGAGTGCGGCGGCAACAAAGCCAAACTCTATGGAGTCGCTCAACCACTGGTTTTGTGCGTCGAGGATCTGACCTTGGGGCGTATACGGCCCGAAAATGACGGGATCTAGTTGCACGAAGATGTACGGTCCGTAGCCAAAAAGCGGCACATGATGCAGATATGGAATCAGGTCGTGCCAAACCACGTTGCGGTCAGAGAGGACGTCAGTGTTGGCTTGCCGGCGTACGTCGAGGACTCCCCACAGTCCAGTTCCGACGATTGCAAGGAAGAGCGCTGCGGATACGCGCTGCAGCAGGTCTTTGCCGGGTCCCAGCACCCATAGGACGAAAAGTCCGACCCCCAAGGCGATGATGCTCGTCCGGGAATCTGTCCCGAGAAGTGTAAAGCCGCCAATGATTCGCGCGAGCCAGCCCATCTTTCCGGGGTGAGATGCGAATGCAACTATCGTGACCAACGCGGCGAGGAATCCCAGGTTGTTGGGTTGAGTGGTCAGCCCCTGAAGGCGATATCCATGAACAGAGAAACCAACCGCTGACTGCATTGCAGCGGACGGCACGAGATGAGCGAATTGGGCAATCCAGCCCAACACAAGAAAGCAACACAGTGGCGGTAGCACGCCCGCGAGGGCGGGTCGCACGTCCGACAGTGACATGCCCTCTACTGGACCACGGGCCACGACCGCGAGTACGAGCAGCGCCACGCCCGGTACGACGTGCGACAGATATTGACTGCCTGCAGAGGTTTCCACCGATATGGCCTGCCACCCAACGAGCGCCACGAGCACCACCACCAAAAGGTCGATGCGTTTGCCTCGTTTCTTTTCGGGCAGTCGGAGGACGGCAATTACTCCGAGGAGAGGGATGATGGTGAGCACGATGCCTCTCGTGGTTGAACCAGCTGTCAGGAAATGATTGACCGGTTTGAAGGGAGACCAGGCGAAGTATGTTGCGATTCCGAACCACGTGGCTCTGCCCCACCGGCGGCGGGCTTCGATGGACAACTCACTTGATTCGGTCTGCCCAATATTCTCCGCTGAATGACCAAGTTCCCTCGATAACGGCCGGATCAAAGCAGAGGACTCACTCAATTACGGGCTCCGAATCGATTGCTGCAACGGGTGCCTGGATTATACAATCCGGGTCACGGTGCAGCATATAAAAACAAGCTCCGAGCAGGACCAGCGCCGCCGCAATTGATGCCAGTGTCGGACCGGCGGGGCCGACCGCTTTGGAGAGCACATACGAAAGTGTTTCATTTGGGATGATCAGTCCGAAAACAAGAAGGGCTACTTTCGCCGCGGTCTTTACCCCTCCAAGGAGGGGGAGTGTCACCGTTTGGAAGGCGGCCAGAATTCCGAGCGCGCCGACTGACCAGTAGAGGAGCATCGGTCGAGCGATTTTGCCTCCCGAAAGTAGCCCCGCGGCCCACGGGCCCGCCGCCACGAATATCGCGGCAAGTAACGTGGTTCCAGTGACTACGAGAAGAAGTTCTTTGCGATACTCCTTCCAGATGCGCTGCACGTCGCCAGCCACCCTCAGCCTTGCGAACTTTGCCCAATACAGTGGATAGAGCGCCGTCTGCACCGCCAGGATAAGAATGCCTAGGCGGTTTGCGAGTCCATAGGCCGCCACCGCCGCGGGCCCCAGACTGATGCTAAGGACAATTGGATCCAATCCGGTCGAAAAGAGTGGGGGAGCTGCCGCGCCTGACATAATGACGAAGTCCCGGGGACGAAGTTCGCGCGTACGGGCGGCGCTGGCAAGTGCTGGGTCTATGGGGTGTGTGGTCTGGCGCGACGCGATCGCACGCGCAGATCGATGCCCCCAAATCGGGGCAAGCCAAAACGGTGTGCATGCCGCGATAGCGGGCGACACCACGAATGCAATAAGGCCCAGGTGTAGCGCCCAGCCCACGGCGGTAGCGGCGAGCGAGAGCACGGCCGCTATGGCGGGAAAGATCTGCGCCAGGGCCACTTTCCCGTCGGCGTGCAACACGCCCAGGTTCGTAGCTCCGGGCGCCGCGCTCGCCATTAGCCAGAGATTGGCCAGGATTGCGACTCTCAGTTCTAAAGATCCGCCAACCTTCTGAGCGTGGAGCAGTTCCGACCAGGGTACTGATACGGCTAGCACCACCCCGATCGCGGCAAGTATCAGCATCACTTGCCGCGCTCGGTGTCGCATCTTGGCAAGATCCTGGAGGGCGCCCGCGAAGTCGGATCGTCCCAGGCGCTCTGACATTGATACCCGCGTGAGATTGGTCAGACTGTTTACAACACTCAACGCCCACGGCTGAAGAGAAGTGACGGCGAGCGCCACGCCGTAGCCATTGGAGCCAATGGCCGCAATGACGAGAGGGATGCGGGCGAGACTGGTCGCAAGGGCGACGCCTTGCGAAAATCCGTAACTAGTGAGAACGCGGAAATGCGTGTGCCGGACCGTCCTCCTGGCTGCGCTTCGGAAGCCAGGTTTTTTGTGCTGGACGTGGCTGTCCCTACGAGTATTCACGCACTCGCCAACGCCTCAACAGCCGACGTCCTTCGACTCTGCAGGGCTAGATGACACGTCAGAATCAAAGGGAAACCCTTACACTCGCCACGACTAATCCTGACATGCATGAACAACAATGGCCAAACCCGGATCTCTCTGTAAAACCTGTTCCTCGGGGGTTTACAAAAAGGGACGGTTGCAACATCAGCCGAAGTCGGCTTCGAAGGCGGCCAATGAGTTCGGGAAGTCCCCGTCGGTGAGGAGGAAGTTGATGCCCTGAGCGTTGTTGTCGGCGACGTCGTCGATGAAGTAGATGACCCAGGCCACGTGGTTGGTGAGGAACCAGTTGTACATGTTGTTGATAAAGGTGGGGTCGTCCCCCAGGCCGTGACCGTCGGTGCGAAACGAGACCGCCCACTCGGGCATGGCGATGGGCATGTTGTGCGCCTGGGCGAAGGCGGCGAGCCAGTTGAGCCCCTCGGGGTCCGTGAGATAGTCGTTGAAGACGGCCTTGGACTGGGCGACCGTGGCCGAGTTGTTCGGGTCCCCGTTGGGGAAAATCGTGGCGTTCCAGGACCAGTCATAGATATCGAAGGAGACGTAGTTCACGTAGGCGTTGCCGGGGTAGGCGTCGTTGATGTTCCACGACAGCGACTGGAATCCGGCCGGACTCCAGAGGAACTTGAAGTTGGCCCCCGGCACTGATCGCATGGCCGTGACGACGTTCTGGAAGTACGTGGCGAAGTTGGCGGCGTCGGTGTCGCTCTGCACGCTCCAGGGATACCAGGTGCCGTCAAACTCCCAGCCCGGACGCAAGATGGCGTTGCCGAAGCCGAGGGCCACCAGGTTCTGGGCAATGGCCACGAAGTTGGCGTTCTCATCGCCCGCCGCACCCTGGGCCAGGGTGTTCTCGGGAGTACCGGAACTATTGATGGCCACCATCGGCACCCCGATCACCATCTGGTCGCTGGTGCCGGCCCAACTCGAGAGCCAGCTGGCCAAGGTGGAGCGCGTGGTGAGGTAACTCCACCCTGCCCCCGCCGAGGTTCCGGTATTCGCTCCCCAGGGCAGGTAGGTCTCGGCCATGGTCACCTGAGCGCCGGTGGTGGCGGCGAAGCTACTCACTCCGGCTTGGTTGTTGGTGCCCGCGTAGACACCGAGCGCGGGGGGCGTGGTGTTGGGACCGAGTGGAATGGTTGTCACCGGGACATTGGAGAAGGCGGAAGGCGGGATCGAGGGAGTGTCGAACAATTCAATTACCGCGCCAATCGCACCTAATGCGACGAGCACAACAACCAAACCGGTCTGCCAGTGACGCATGGTTCACCATATCTGGAGCGGCGAGACTCTTGACTTTCAGTGCGTGAGCAGAAATGTTCTGCCATGTCGAACGATGGTGTGAATTAATTCGGGTAACGCAGCGGCGACTCGAGAGACTCCGCGGTAAGACAGTCAACTAAAAGTAAGGCAGTCCCGAGTTTTCCGATCACGCTTATCAGACTGAGTGACAACTTTCGTAAACGCCGCCGCTTTCTAACGGTTCGCGCTCGAATAGCTCGTGGCGAACTTAGTTCGCCACGGTGGGGCGGCTTAATAGATGCTTCAAGTCATGACCGGGAAGCGAAGTGCCGGAAGTATTCGGAAGCGCGCGTCCCGTCGGAGGCAAGCCGTCTACTGGCACGAAGGACGATTCCGGCTCCGCGGGCTCGTTCGAAACCAAGACGGACGATCGCGCCCACCTTTCGATGACCGAAACAGATTTGAGGCGCGGCGCGTGGGTAGGCCTCCAAGCTGGGAGAATCTCTTTCAAGAAGTACGCCGATCAATGGCTCGATCACCGTCTCGATCTGGCGATCCGTACCAGAGAGCTTTATGGGTATCTCCTCAACATTCACATCTACCGAGCCATCGGAAACTCCTCTCTCCTGAGCCCGATGCCTTCAAAAGTCCGAGGACGGCACGCCGAGTTGGCGCGACGACACGCAAGTACCGCTGCGAAGTCCGATCGACTGCTCCAGGTCACGGTGTCCTAAAAACCTTGTCCAGTTTTCGGGAACTAGCCAACTTTGACCTAGACCCCAATGAGCGGTCAACGTTTGTGAGAATTTGGTCGTGAACTACCTGGAGGTAGTCATGCCCAAGCGTTACCCAAAGAATTTCCGCAGTCAAGTCTGCGAGCGGTTGCTCGCCGGCGAATCTGTGAAGTTGCTCGCTGAAGAGCTGTCGGTGTCTACCGCGACGCTCTATCTGTGGCGACGACAGAGCGAGATCGATCACGACCTGCGCCCCGGGGTGAAGAGCATCGATGTCAACGAGCTGGCTCGAGCTCAGCGCACCATTGAAGAGCTCGAAGAGGAGCTGGCCATCGTGCGGGCGGCCAGCGCGATCTTCAATGGTGAGGAGCCGATCAGCCCAAAAGACGCTGCCAGGTTGCCGAGGCGTTAAGCAACCTGGGCTACTCAGAGCGCAAGGCCTGTCAAGTCTTGGAGCTCGCCCACACCACCTACTACGAGCACAAGTTCCACGTGCCGAGCGACCGCGAGATCCGTCGACTCCTGTTGACCCCGCTCATCGCGGATATTCACCAACGCAGCCGCGGCACCTACGGCATGCTGCGCATTCGCGGTGCTCTGCGGATCGAGCACGACATGATCGTCAACCGCAAGCTGATCCTGTCGATCATGCGCGAACTGGGCATTCAGGGTCTACCAGGACCGAAGAAGCAGAAGAAGAACCTGGTGAACGTGGCGACCGAAGAAGACCTCGTCCAGCGCAACTTCACGGCGAGCGGGCCCGAGGTCTTATGGCTCACCGACATCACCGAGCACCCCACCCGCGAGGGCGACAACGCGCCCATGGAGTCCTTCTGGGGCTCGATGCAGATCGAGCTGCTCAACCGCCAGAAGTGGCGCACCAAGATCGAGCTATCGATCGCCATGGCCGACTACATCGTGCACTTCTACAACGAAGAGCGCCGCCACAGCTCCATAGATTACTTGACCCCGAAAGAATTCGAAGATCTACACTCAAGACAAACCCAGACCACGTTCTAATAAGCGTTGACCGGAAAACGGGGTTCAGGTCACTTCGTACGGGCGTAAGGACTCGAACCCCCGACCCATGGTTCCGAAGGCTCAATTCATCAGCGACAACTAGGGGGATTTACCCAAACCGCTGAGCCGACAACAGCACTATCGGCGGAGAATCGCTTAACTGGGTCCATCAATTCGTGCTCGATCAGGGCCAATTAACGCCCTATCGCACACCGTTTCAGCGGACGAGTGCCACCACGCTTCGGCTCATCAGTTGTGCCGTGAGCGTCGCGCCTGGACTAATGGCCGTTCGCGTAAGAATCGTCACCCGCGGATCGTCGAGTTGAGTTAGTCGACTTCGCAAGAACGACGCGACTTTTTGGACCCGAGCCCGTGCGAGCGCGAGCGCCACCGTTCGGCCGAGCGAATCAGAACTGTAACCGGTCAACGTGACCACGTCGTCGAGATTGTCCTCTATTTTCGTTGCCAAGTGAGCAATCTTGATCTTGAGCGTATTTGACAGCGTCGACGAATTGCTCGCAAACGAACTCAGCCTGATCAAGTCGGAACTCGGACTATGAGATTCGGGCGAGGTCGTGGTTGTAGTCGTCGTCGGAGCGGCTGGCGGAGTCGCGACCGGCGGAGCTGGCGGCGGGGGCGAACTCACAACTGGCGTAGTTGTTGGTGGACTGGATGAGTTGGGAGAATATTCCGCCACCCAATCGACGTCGGTTGACTCCGGCGACGTCGGGCACGCAAATCCTGCACTGCACCACGTCTGCTGCTGGATATGGAGTGACATGGGCTGACTCGGGATCTCTGAGGGATCTGTAAATGTTCCCCACGCTTGGCCGTCGACGGTGTAGGTGATGGATGTGGGGGTCCAGACGACGCCCCAGGTGTGCCACTGGGTCATATCAATAGTGATCGCATCCTGCTGTTGTTCTTTGTTGCCACTCGAGTCGAGGCCCCAGATGTTCGTTGCCGTGGCATCCGTGGTGACACCTCCAGTTTCGATGAAGTCGATCTCGGGCGGCCATCCCTGCGTGGGCCATAGGAGCTCGACGATCGTGGGGCCCGGTCCAGTCTCACGCGAACGGACGAAGTATGCGCCGTAGGTCTGAGACTGTCCGCATTGACAGAGCCCACCGGTAATCCATTCATTGTTGAGGGCGGGATCTTGCGCTGCATTAAGTTGCAGCATCCCTCCGCTCACGACGACCTGACTGCTCTCCCACTGCGAACCCGGATCGCCAGACGGGGTTCCGGTGAACACTCCCCATCCCGCTGGGACTGTGGTGCCCGTGAAGTCGTTCACGTATGTCAGGGAGTAGCCGGGCATCGCGTCCGCGCTCGGTGGTGCGTAGCCCGAGGGCTCTGAGCTTGATACGACACCGATTGGATAGGGCGTGCTCTCATCCGAGGACGCCACACTCGGCACCGCGATTGCTCCCACGACCAACAGCGCGGACACGCAGAACAACCACGTCCGCCAGCGACCCCGCACCCTCGCTGCTCCGTCGGACTCAGAGTTACCTCTCGAGGTTTTCAACCTGTTGCTCGCTCTCTTGTGATGAGGTCAATGTTCGACTTGTAATGTCGCCAGTCCGACGTTGAGAGCTACCCCATTTCGAGGCGAACCTCTGGCTGCGCACATGTTAGTAAGTGGGTACGAGGTCCCGCGACAAGCCCAGGTCAGAGGGCTGACTACGCAGTTCGCTCGACAATTCACAAGGCGACGCGCTCCTGAGAGATTTAACTCGGGCTGAAATCCATGGGGCCGGCCACGCGGCCCCAGGATTCAATTCGAGAATTGCCGTCTCTCGAAGAGTGATCTCATGCGACGCTGAATGGCGGGCACTAGGTATCCGACACCGGACGAATTCGAAAGTCTGCACTCAACCCAACCAAGCCAGGTCGCTTTGTCACATAGGACTGGTCCAGTTATCGGGGTTCAGGCTACTTGGAGCGGGCGACGAGAATCGAACTCGCGTTCTCAGCTTGGGAAGCTGATGTTCTGCCGCTGAACTACGCCCGCGCAGCGACCATCGTACTTGGCTCGGAACGCGCGTGAATTTTAGGCGATCTCGTTCTGTGAATCAGCGCCGGGTTGTTGACCCGAGTCAGTCGCCGACGGCGTGGAGTCTTCCTTGGCAGCAGGCGAAGTCGGAGCCGTTGAACTCGCCGGACCCGACTTGGTTAACGGACTCGCGGGTGGCGGCGCGGTGGGTGCGCTTGGCGCAACGAGAGGGGCGACGCCAGGTGTGAGTTGACCGATGCCAGCGCCGAGGAGGATGGAGTTCGGAACTTTGAGAATGCCGTCGTCGGTCATAACTGTCACATAGGTCAGCCCAATGCCGAGCACCCTCACGTCAATGACGCCGGTGACACCCGAACGGATGCGAATACGGTCACCGACCACGAAAGGCCGTGCGAAGAGCATGACAACGGCCGCGAAGACGTTGCCGAGGCTCTGTTGTGCGGCAACCCCGAGAATGATGCCGGCCACACCGGCGCCAATGAGAAGGTGGTCGAGCGATACTCCAAGCACCGAGAGAAGAGCAAAAATCAAGATGATGTAGCCGACACCGGTCGTGACCAGGCGAATACTTGCTCCTGCGCCAATGTTCGACTGTCGAGCGACCGTTCGGCCGATCGCTCTCGACAGGTGGATGATCGCGAAGGCTCCGGTGATGACGAGGGCCACGGCCGCGGCCCATCCGTAGAGCTTTTGATGCAGCGACGAATGCTGGATCTTTCCGAAGTTGCGCCCAAGGCCAACCGCGGCGGCGGCCAGCACACCCCCGGAGATGCCGAGTATCCACTCGGTCTTTAGGGTGTGCCTCATCTCGAGCGGATTACCTCGCGCCATTGATGAACACCTTATATATATGTCTCGATGTCGACCCTGGAATGCCGTATTCGCGGGAATTCTCAATCATGCGATGCGAGCAGATTTAAGCGAACGAACGGGTTGAGACTCCCGTTACGTTTCTAGGAGTTGCGGGGCCACGCGTAGAGTTACTCAAAACGTTAGGGACACGGAAAGTTTGATGACGACACACGTTACCGAGATCATTCGCACGGAAGATTTGACCAAGCTCTATCCGGGGATGGACGTCCCGGCTGTTGACCGCCTCAACCTTGAAGTGCATCAGGGTGAAATTTTCGGGCTGCTTGGACCCAACGGCGCGGGTAAGACCACGACCGCCGGAATCTTGACCACCCGCGTAGTACCGACCGGTGGCAGCGCCTTCGTCGCGGGCATTGACGTTCGAAAGCACCCTGCGCTCGTTAAGCAGGTGTCGGGCATCGTGTCCCAGCAGAACACGCTCGATCGTCAACTGACGGTGTGGGAGAACCTGTACTTTCATGGCCGGCTCTTCGGCATCAACGCGAAGGAGTCACGCCGACGGTCCAACGAACTTCTCGAGCAGTTTTCGCTGTCCAGGTGGGCGAAGGCTTCGGTCTACGCGCTCTCGGGCGGGATGGCGCAGCGTCTCATGGTGGCGCGCGCGATCTTTCACTGGCCCGCCGTTCTCTTTTTAGACGAGCCCACGGCGGGACTCGACCCCCAGAGTCGCTTAGCCCTCTGGGACATGCTCCAAGAGCTCAATCAGTCGGGCCAAACCATCGTGTTGACGACTCACTACATGGAAGAGGCCGATCTACTCTGTGCCCGCGTGGCGATCATGGACCACGGCAAGATCCTCGCGCTTGACACGCCAGCCAATCTGAAGAAGAGCACGGGCGCCGACACGATCGTGACCGTCAAAGTAGCGAAAGACGGTGAGCTGCTCGCATCGTCACTTGCGCAAGAACTCGGCGGCGTCGTTGGGACTCGCGTAGTGGACAATGTCGTGACCATGCAGGTCGAAGGGGCCGATCGTCTCGTGCCGCGGGTCGTCAGCGTTGCCGAGGCGGCCGGCGTCGCGATTCTCGACCTGGCGGTGGCCGAGCCGACTCTTGAGACGGTATTCATCAATCTGACGGGTAAGGAGTTGCGCGAAATATGACGACGACCATTGAGATTGCCCCGACCCGTTCAGCCTTTGTCGCGAGTCGTACCGCCCTCGGAGCACTGATTCTCCGTGACCTCGTGGTACTCCGGAAGACCTTTCGTGAGTTCGTGCTGCGCACGTTGATCCAGCCCTTTCTGCTGTGCTTCGTCTTCCTCTTTGTTTTTCCGAAGATCGGCCAAGCGGTCGGTAGTGGGAGCGGGCACAGCGCTTCTGCGTTCGCGACCGTGCTGGTGCCCGGCGTGGTGGGCATCTCGATCATGTTCCAGGGCGTGCAGTCCATCGCCCTCACCATGGCCCAAGAGTTCGGCTTCACGCGCGAGATTGAAGACCGGGTGCAGGCGCCCTGTCCCATCTGGTTGGTGGCTATCTCGAAGATTCTCTCGGGGGCGGTGCAAGGACTCATCGCCGCGGCGATCGTCTTCCCCATTGCCTCGGTGGTGCACGCCGCGGGCGTGACGGCCGACATCTCGCTGCACTGGCTCATCATCTTGACCCTCGTGCCGCTCGCCTGCGTGACGATGGCGGGGCTCGGCCTGATACTCGGTACGTCGTTCGAACCGCGCAACATCGGACTCATGTTCGGCTTCATCATTTTGCCGATCACCTTTCTCGGCGGGACGTACTATCCCTGGACCCATCTGGCACCGGTCAAGATTGGGGGCTTTCACTGGTTGCAGACGTTGGTGTTGATCAATCCGCTGGTCTACGTGAATGAAGGTATGCGTGCTGCCTTCACCAACGCGCCGCACATGCACCTCTACGTCATCTATCCCGTCATGCTCGGCTTCTGCACCGCGTTTCTCTGGTTGGGACTCCGCAACTTCCGCCGCCGAGTGTTGTCGTAGGCGCCAAAGACTCGGTTTCAACTCGTCAGGGCCATTTAGTCGAAACGAGTATCGTGACCTCTTAATGGTGCTCTCGGATCGGTCCATAAAAGAGGCGCTCGAAACGGGCCGACTGATTATCGATCCCCTGGGCGAAGACTGCATTCAGCCCTCGTCGGTCGACGTGCACGTGGACCAGTACTTTCGGGTGTTTCGCAACCACTCCCAGCGCGTCATTGACGTTAAAGAAGCTCAAGAGGACTTGACCGAACTCATCGACGTGGGCACCGAGACGCCGATGATTCTTCACCCCGGCGAGTTCATGTTGGGCTCCACCACCGAGCGCATCGCCATTCCTGATGACATTGTCGGGCGCTTGGATGGAAAGAGTTCACTCGGTCGCCTGGGACTGGTGATCCACTCGACGGCTGGTTTCATTGACGCCGGCTGGGATGGGCACATCACCCTGGAGCTCTCCAACGTGGCCAACTTGCCCATCACCCTCTATCCGGGCATGAAGATCGGACAGATCAGCTTCTTCGAAATGACGACCGCCGCCGATCGCCCCTACGGGTCATCGGGACTCGGCTCGAAGTATCGCGGTCAGCGCGGTCCGACGCCGAGTCGCTACTCGGAGAACTTCAAGAAGTAGTCGTGACGACGTATTCATTCAAAGGAACACAGTGATAGCCCGCATCGTCATCGGACTGGTCATTACGATTGTCGGCTTTGGCATCGCCGGCCGTCGCTTTTATTGGTTGTCAAAACTGATCCGTAGCGGCCAGCCGGCGCCTCGACGCTGGCAAGGATTTCGCAAGGTCGCCGACGCCGAGGTCGTCGAAGTCGCGGGTCAGCGAAAGTTGCTCCAGTGGACGGTGCCCGGTCTCGCTCACTTCTTCACCATGTGGGGCTTTACAGTACTGCTCACCACGATCCTCGAGGCCTACGGTGCGCTCTTCGATCGAAACTTCCACATTCCTTGGATCGGCCAGATGAGTTGGCTGGCCTTCGTCGAAGACTTCTTCGCCACGGCGGTGTTGGTGTCACTCTGCGTCTTTGCCGTCATTCGTGTAAAGAACGCTCCCTCAAAGAAAGAACGCAACAGCCGCTTCTACGGCAGCCACACCGAGGCGGCGTGGATGGTGCTGGTGATGATTGCGCTCGTGATCGTCACGTTGCTGCTTTATCGCGGAGCGCAGATCAACACGGGCCACTTCCCGTACACGCGCTTTCACGGGTACTACATCTTGACGAGTGGAGAAAGCGTCACCGCGTTCAACGCCCACTTCGTAACGTCGTGGGCCTTCGCCTCAAAGCTCGTGGCGAGTTGGCTCGCTCCACTGGGCGTGGGCGTAAACAACGTGCTTGAAGCGGTGTTCCTGCTTCTCAACATTGCCGTCATCTCGAGCTTCATTGTCTTCGTCTCGTACTCGAAGCACTTGCACATCTTCATAGCGCCCATCAACGTCGGCGTGTCGCGGCGTCCACGCGCACTCGGGGGTCTCGACAAGACGCCCAACATGGACATGGATCAAGTGACCGAGGACACCGTCTTTGGCGTTGGACACGTCGAGGACTTCACCTGGAAGCAGATGCTGGACTTGGCGACCTGCACCGAGTGTGGACGATGCCAGAGTGTCTGTCCGGCCTGGACCACCGGCAAGCCGCTCAGCCCGAAGCTCCTCATCATGGGGCTGCGCGACAACATGTTCGCCTCAGCCGACCGGCTGCTGACTGGAGGTAGCGACGCCGACGTGGCGACGTTGGTACCGACGACGATCGACCCTGACGTGCTCTGGTCCTGCACCACGTGCGGCGCGTGCGTCGAGCAGTGTCCCGTCGACATCGAGCACGTCGACGCCATCATCGACATGCGACGGTTCGAAGTACTGATGGAGTCGAGGTTTCCTTCGGAGGCGAGTCTGTTGCTGCGAAACCTCGAGAATCAGGGCGACCCCTGGGGACTCGGCTCAAGCAAACGCACCGAGTGGCTCGGTGCGCTCGACTTCGATGTGCCAGTCTTCGACGGCGCGATTCCCGACGACATCGAGTACCTCTACTGGGTGGGCTGCGCCGGATCGCTCGACGAACGAGGGCGCAAGCAAATAGAGTCCGTCGCTCGCATGTTGCATCGCGCGGGCGTCACCTTTGGCATCCTCGGACCCCGCGAGTCCTGTACCGGTGACCCGGCACGACGAATGGGTAATGAGTACCTCTTTCAAGAGATGGCCAAGGTCAATATCGCCACGCTCGACGAAGTCGGGGCGAAGAAGATCGTCGCGAGCTGTCCGCACTGCTTTAACACGATGAAAAACGAGTACCCGGCCCTTGGCGGCAACTACGAGGTGATCCATCACGCCGAACTCTTGAGCCACCTCGTGGCTGAAGGTCGACTGGTGCCCGGCGTGTCCTACCAGGGCACGGTGACCTACCACGACCCCTGCTACCTCGGTCGCCACAACCGGGTCTTCGATGAACCGCGCGACGTACTCGACGCGATTCCGGGACTCACCAAGGTGGAGATGGGCCGCTGCCGAGAGCGAGGTTTCTGTTGCGGGGCCGGCGGCGCGCGAATGTGGATGGAGGAGAACATCGGCAAGCGCGTAAACATGGACCGCACCGAAGAGGCGCTCGGCACTGGCGCCGACATCATCTCGACCGCCTGTCCCTTCTGCATGATCATGCTGGACGACGCCGTGAAAGCGAGCGGTCGCGCCGAGGACGTGTCGGTGATGGACATCTCCCAAGTCGTCGAACGTTCACTTCGCTAGGGATCACCTTCGGCGACGGGCAGAACTACCCTTGAATTAGCCAATCGCTGGCTAAAGGGAGTTCCATGAGGCACGTCTCTTCGTCTCGTCGTGATGTTCGTGCGACCATCGGGGTCGCCGTTCTCCTCGTCACTCTCGTGTTCTCCTCGGGTGTCGCGAGCGCGAGCTCTTCGGGCCGGGCACTGCTCAAGACGGCCCTGCACCACGCAACGTCCGCCGGCTGGGTACACGAAACAGTCCAGGTCAAACGGAAGAGCGTCGTCGTTCAGGACTCACTCGACTACATCGGAGCGACGGAGGGACAGCAGTACGTCTCGGGGCTCGGCGGGGCGACGTCGGAGCTCATCGCCTTCGACCAGCGCCACATGCTCTATGTGCGCGCCAACAGCGCCGGCCTCAGCACTCTCTATTCGCTTTCGAGCACCGACGCCGCCACCTACGCCAATGAATGGTTGCTGTTAACGCCGAGCGACGCGGACTACTCCTCGATTGCCTACGCCACGACGTTGGTCTCGGACTTCGGTCAGGTGCGCTTTGCTGGCGCGGTGACCGAGAGCGGCGTCATCACCTATGCCGGGCGCCGAGTACGCGCTCTCTCGGGCGTCGTGCCGGCCTTTGACGGTGCCCCGAAGTTCGGCGGCACGTTGTACGTGACGGCGAGTGGGAAAGTGCTGCCCGTCACCTTTGTCGAGCGAGACGCCAAGGCCAGCATTACTGTCTCGTGGGCCGACTGGGGGCATCGCTATGTGCTGCGCGCTCCCGCGAACCCCGTCGACTTTCCCACCTCGTAGTCGCGGCCCTTCAGAAAGGTTCCTCATCGGGTGTATACCCGGGGCTCCGACGAAAAGTCATCGTGCGTCCGCTAGCCGGTGAGGCTGCCCAGAGTCTCATGTCCGAACTGCACGTTAGTGAGCACGCGCTCTACTCCTGACGTCATCAAGACCTCGTCGGGCGCGCTCGCATAGTCGGTGTGGACGTTCACTAAATTCTGCCTGTGGCCGAGTCGCGCTAGTCTGTCGCGATGACCTCCGCTGGCGGGCAGCGTAAGCCCCGTCTCATAGACCGCTTCCGCGACTCGGTGTTGAGGCCGGTCGATCCCGAGGATTCACCTAAGGGTGCGTACGAACTTTCCGGGCGGGAACTCGAGGTTGAACAGAAGCGGCTCAATGACAAAGAGCGGGCGATCGGATTGCTGGCGGGGCCGCTCGCTACTTTGATCGCCTTCTTGGTAGTCCACGAGGTGGTGACTCACGATCCGGCGCAATTTCTGTCCGACGGGACGGTTAATAAGTTGTACGTGAATCCGAATATTTACTACGAACTTTTCGTAGTTCTTCTCATCTTCTCGTTCGGGATGTCCGCCATGGCCATGTGGCGCAAGAGAATTCCGCTGGGCATAGCGGCCGCGCTGTACGGTTTAGCGATCTTCAATATGCACTATTGGGGTTTCGGCGTGCCGTTCGTGATGGTCGGCGCCTGGTACTTGGTCCGGGCCTATCGACTTAATCGCAATCTTCGTGAATCGAATCCCGACACCGGGCCTGCCGTGACGCCGCGTCCGCCCCCCCCGCCCCCTCCGAACAGGCGTTATACGCCCCCTTCGTAGTCTCATCGCGCCAGCGATTCACGCCCGCTCGTCACTCGATGTTGGGGATTGTCGACTCTTTCGACGGAGAACGATCGCGATAAGTGAAGCGAGCAGTACGAAGAGTAGAACGGTCGGCACAATAAACAGGCTCCACGACGAACGCTCGCTGCGCGCTTGGTGAACGGTGGCGATAAGCCCGGGGTCGTTTTCGGCGGCGATCACTTTAATCTTCGCGCCGACGGCGTAGAGGGAGTTGTTGGGCACGGTTTCTTGGTACCGGTGTCCGTCTAACTCGTAGCTTCCCTGGCACCTGTAACCGGCGGCGTTGCTACCGCTACCTCCCAAGAGCGCGTCACATCCGGTCACAGTGATTTCCACCGGTACTCCGTGGCGTTGCAGAGATGTGATCTCGGCGTTCGTGTTCGCGTCAGCGACGAAGAGGCTGACGACGATTGCGGCCAGCGCCGTCAACAGGATGATGACGATCACTCGAGCGGCGCGTCGAACGTCAACGTCGACCGTTGCGCCACGCAAGGTCGTCAGAGGTTCGGACATGTCACTCGCGACATTACGTGGTCGCGCATGATACGTCGGACTCCTGGCACGCGTAAGCATCCATTGTTCTCCTTAGGAAGAGTTTTCTCAGGAGTCCGCCAGTTCACACGTTCTTAACAGTTGAGAAACTCACACGAAATTAACTTTGTGAATTCTGTTGTTGTCGGAGGGCGGACTTCAGGCCTTGTCGTACCCGTAAGAGAAGTGGCGTCCGGGTTGGTCCGGGAGACGTGAACAAGGGAGAGTTCGAGCAATGCACTTTCTATTAGCGCTAGGGACGGTTCCCGTTCCCTATCCGAGTTGGCTGAATACCGGCGACAACACGTGGCAGGTAGCTGCCGCGACGTTTGTGGCCCTTCAGAGTATTCCCGGACTCGCCGCTCTCTATGCGGCGGTCGTTCCCAAGAAGTGGGCGGTGAATGTGCTCGCGATGATGTTCGCTGGCTTCTCGCTAGTCCTCGTCGTGTGGGTGCTGTGGGGCTACAAGATGGGCTTCGGCGGCACCTCGCTCGGTGGTGGCGTCCATAACGGATGCCAGACGTGGGTGGGTGCGTGTAAAAATGCGAAAGCTAGTTCCGGCGGATTCTTTAAACACTTCTTCGAGAACTTCGTCGGTAAACCGGGTAACGCCCTGAACGCGACAGCCGAACAGAGTCAGGCAATCTCCGCGGCCAATACGGTTATCCCTTTTCACTTTCCGACTGACTCCCTCCTGTACTTCCAGTTCGTGTTCGCCGCCATCACGCCCCTGCTCTTCATCGGCAGCGTGCTCGGGCGCATCAAGTTCTTGGCCTGGTGCATTCTCTGCCCGCTGTGGTCGACCTTGGTCTACAGCGTTGACGCCTTCATGCTCTGGGGCGGCGGATATCTTGCTCAGGAAGGCGCCCTTGACTTTTCGGGAGGATTCGTCATCCATATGTCGGCCGGTGTCTCGGGCTTTGTCGCCGCGTGGGTACTTGGACCTCGACTCGCTAAAGATAGAGAACGTTTCTTACCGAATAATCTCCTTATCGCCGCGGTCGGTGCCGGCATCCTCTGGCTCGGATGGAACGGATTCAACGGTGGTGACCCGTACTACGCGGGTGTCGACATGGCGTCCGCCGTCGTCAACACCAACATTGCGACCGCGGTCGGCGTGCTCACGTGGATGGCCCTCGATGGTCTCTTCTCCAAGGCGAAGAAGCCAACCTTCCTGGGTGGCATCAACGGCATGATCTGTGGCCTGGTGGGCATCACGCCGTGTGCCGGTTGGGTGAACGGTTGGGGCGCGATCATGGTCGGGGGTTTCTGTACCGCCATCGTCTGGACCGCGTGGAACTACCTTTCCAAGGTGCGGCCGTTCTCTAAGGTCGACGACACCTTGGGCGTGATCTACACCCACGGCATCGCGGGCTTCTTCGGTGGACTCTTCGTAGGTGTCTTCGGGGACCCGAACATGGTCGAGTACGGGTGTGGCACGTTGAACAAGTTCGGGCAGGTCGTCAACACGTCGAACGCACAGTATTTGGCGACCAGCAAGTCCTGCACGCCGTTCTCAGTCCAGGGCCTTATGTATACGGGGTCCTTCCATCAGCTCTGGGAGCAGTTCCGTGCCGCTATCTTCGTCATCATCTGGTCGGCCCTTATCACCTTCATATTGATGAAACTCATTGGGTGGCTCCTACATGGTGCGGCCTACAAGGACGACATACTGAACGAAGGCGACCTAGCGATCCACGACGAAACGCTGACCCCGGAGTTTGACCAAATGTGGAAGGACGCAGGGTTGGCTACGGTCGGCATCGGTGTGGGGTCGTTGATGCCCCCGTCATCGTACGAAGCGGAACCGCCGCCACAGCCGCCACCATCGGGCTAACCCAACAGGGATGACTCGACTGATTCAAGTGAAAGTGAGTCATCCGTTTCTTCAGCAATGCGCGGGGCCCGGATTCTGAATCGGGCCCCGCGCATCACGTCGCCGCGAAGGCCGTCGCCCGTCCCACTAGCTAGCGGAGACGTTGCGGATCTGAGAGGTTCCTCATCGTTGGCCGGGTTCATGCTTCAGAAACACGTTGCTAACGATTGTGAAATTTTGACCAGCGACACTGGTCTCATCGTTTGAGGTCAGCGGGACCATCTCCTAGTGGAAAGAGAGGGGCGTGGACGTACTCACCGCGGTGACCAATATTCCCTACCCCAAGTGGCTCAATCCGGCGGACAATACGTGGCAGATCACCGCCGCAACGCTCGTTGGATTGATGAGCTTGCCGGGACTGGCCGTTCTCTACGGTGGCCTCACTCGAAAAAAGTGGATCGTGAACACGATGTTTATGTGTTTCGCGGGCTTCTCGCTGACTCTCATCGTGTGGCTGCTCTGGGGCTACAACTTGGCCTTTGGACCGCTGTCGCACTTTGGTCCGACGGGGTCGTTCTGGAGCGGGTTCATTGGGCACTTCACGCCTCTGGCGACCGCCGGCTCCGAGCAGGGCCAAGCGGTGTCGGGTGCCAATACCGCCGTGCCGTTTCACTTTCCGACGGCCAGCCTCGCCTACTTTCAGTTCGTCTTCGCCGCGATCACGCCGCTGTTGTTCGTGGGCGGACTCGTCAGTCGAATCAAGTTCAAGGCCTGGCTCATGATCGTGCCGCTGTGGATCACGTTGGTCTACTGCGTGAACGCCTGCCTGCTCTGGGGTGGTGGCTTTTTCGCCCAGAAGGGAGCGGTTGACTACTCCGGTGGCTACGTCATTCACCTCTCGGCCGGGGTCGCCGCCTTCGTGGGCGCGTGGGTGCTCGGACCAAGGCGCTGGCAGGATCGTGAGAACGCCTTTCCGAGCAACTTGATGATGGTGGCGGTGGGAGCGGGAATTCTCTGGCTCGGCTGGAACGGGTTCAACGGAGGCGACCCGTACTACGCGGGGGCCGACATGGCGGCGGCCGTGTTGAATACCAACGTCGCCACGGCCGCCGGTCTCCTTACCTGGATGTTCTGGGACATGTACCTCTCCAAATCGAAGAAACCGACATTCTTAGGCGCCGTCAACGGCATGATCTGCGGACTGGTGGCCATTACACCGAGCGCCGGCTGGGTGAACGGGGTAGGGGCCATCTTTGTTGGCGTTATTGCCACCACGGTCGTCTGGTTCGCCTGGACGTATCTCTCGAAGTGCCGTCCCTTCTCCAAAGTCGATGACGCACTGGGCGTCGTCTACACGCACGGCTTCGCCGGCTTGACCGGTGGTCTGTTGGTGGGCCTTCTGGCCGACCCCGCCATGGTGGAGTACGGCGTGAAGGGTCCCGACTACAAGGGTCCCGGTAACATCCACGTCGCCGGATGGTTCTTTGGTCACTCGTTCCACCAACTGTGGGAACAGTTCTTAGCGGCGGTATGGGTTATCTGTTGGACGGCCGTGCTGACCTTTCTCATCTTCAAGTTCGTGGGGTTCCTCCTCGGTGGTCTACGAGAGCCCGATGACGTGTTGCGTGAAGGAGACGTCGCCATTCACGAAGAGGAGGCCTTCCCCGAGCCCACCTTTGGTGAGCCGGTCGGTTCGCCCAGCCACACGCACAAAGACAACGTCTAAGGAGAGGGCATGAAGTTAGTCACCGCAGTCGTTAAACCCTTCAAGTTGGACGAAGTCAAAGAGGCCGTGAAGACCGTCGGTGTCACCGGACTCACGGTCAGTCAGGTGAGGGGCTTTGGCCACACCGGAGGGCACTTCGAAGTCTTTCGGGGTAAGGAGTACCTCTTCGACTTCGTCGACAAGCTGCAGATCGAGATCATCTGCACCGACGAGTTGGTCGAGGAGCTCATCGAGGCCATCGTCGCCGCCGCACGAACCGACACCGTCGGTGACGGCATGGCCTGGGTGACCGACGTGGAGCACGTGGTGCGCATCCGCACCAATGAACGAGGGCCCGAGGCCCTCTAACTAGCCCGCCTGGCGGCGGACGGCTTCGGCTGCCCTCGTGGCGGTCTCGGGGTCACCGAGGTACTCCGCCGCCAGGACGTTGAGCTCGCTGTCGAGGCGCAAGCGGTAGGGGATACCGGTGGGAATTTCGAGATCGGCGATCTCGTCTTCACTGATGTTCTCTAACACCATGCGCATCGCGCGTAGTGAGTTACCGTGCGCGACAATAATGACCGCGCCGCCGCGCACACCTTCGTACTTCAGATCTTCGGCGATCACGTCGCGAAAGTACGGCGTCACCCGGGCCACCACGTCCTTCAAGCACTCGCTGCGCGGAATGAGTTTGTGATCCACGTCGCGATACCTCGGGTCAAAGGCACTGCTGCGGGGGTCGTCTAAAGGCATCAGCGGCGGCGCCACGTCGAAGGATCGGCGCCAGAGCTGCACCTGCTCGAGGCCGAACTCCTCGGCGGTCTGCTTCTTGTCCTTTCCGGTCAAGTCTCCGTAGTGGCGCTCGTTGAGACGCCAAGTTCGCCGTACGTTCAACCACGAGCGATCCGTCACGTGCAGGGCGATCTCCGCGGTGCGAATAGCCCGGGTCAAAACTGAGGTGTGCAGCACACGCAGATCGAGGTCCTGTTCCGCGGCTAAGAGCTCGCCGGCCACCTGGGCTTCCGCCTCTCCTTCGGGGGAGAGGTCGACGTCCTGCCACCCGGTGAAGAGGTTGAGGTCGTTCCAAGTCGAGCGTCCGTGGCGCAGGAGGATGAGGTCGGGCACCTCTTGAGCGTACTCCGGGCGTCGATTTGGCTGAACGGCAGGCAGCGGATCGCCTTATCAGGCCTAACGAATCTCTTACTTGTTACTTATGATGTAATTTTTCTTGACAAGTAAAGGCTCAACTCTATAAACTGGATGTAGTGAATTCTGACAGTCCGGAGAGGCCGGCGGCTCAGAGAAAGACGTAAGGAGTTTTCATGGCAAAGGCAGTCGGTATCGACCTCGGTACTACGAACTCGGTGGTGAGCGTTCTAGAGGCGGGCGAGCCCGTCGTCATCCCCAACGCCGAAGGCAGCCGCACCACCCCGTCGGTGGTGGGATTTTCCAAGACCGGCGAAGTACTCGTTGGAGAGGTCGCGAAGCGCCAAGCGATCACCAACCCCGATCGCACCATTCGATCGGTGAAGCGACACATGGGCGAGAACTGGAGCGTCGACATCGACGGCACCAAGTACACGGCCCAGGAGATCTCGGCGCGCATCTTGCAGAAGCTCAAGCGCGACGCGGAGGCCTACCTAGGCGACTCCGTGGCTCAAGCCGTCATCACCGTGCCGGCCTACTTCAACGACGCCCAGCGCACCGCCACGAAAGAAGCCGGACAGATCGCGGGCCTCGAAGTGTTGCGCATCGTGAACGAACCGACCGCCGCGGCCCTGGCCTACGGTCTCGACAAGGGTCCGGCCGAGCAGACCGTGCTCGTCTTCGACTTGGGTGGTGGGACCTTCGACGTCTCGGTGCTTGAGATCGCCGAAGGCGTGTTTGAGGTCAAGTCCACTCATGGTGACACTCACTTGGGTGGGGACGACTGGGACGACGCCGTCATGGCGTGGCTGGTCAAGACCTTCAAGGACACCGAGGGTGTCGACCTTTCGACCGACAAGATGGCGGTGCAACGACTGAAGGAAGCGGCCGAGAAGGCGAAGATCGAACTCTCCGCCGTGCAAGAGACGCAGGTCAACCTGCCCTTTATTACCGCGACGGCCGATGGTCCGAAGCACCTCGACCTGAAGCTGACCCGGGCCAAGTTCAACGAGCTCACCTCCGATCTCGTGGACCGCCTGCGTGGGCCGTTCGACCAGGCGATCAAAGACGCCGGTCTGACCCTCGACAAGATCGACCACGTCATCATGGTCGGTGGTGCGACGCGTATGCCTGCGGTCCAGGACCTCGTCATCAAGGTGACGGGCAAAGAACCAAACAAGAGCGTGAACCCAGACGAAGTTGTCGCCATCGGCGCGGCCGTGCAGGCGGGCGTCTTGAAGGGTGACGTGAAGGACATCTTGCTGCTCGACGTGACCCCGTTGTCACTCGGCATCGAGACCAAGGGTGGCGTGATGACCAAGATCATCGAGCGAAACACCACCATCCCGACCAAGAAGTCCCAGACCTTCACGACGGCCGACGACAATCAGCCCTCGGTGGAAGTCCACGTGCTTCAAGGTGAGCGGGAGATGGCGTCCTACAACCAGACGCTGGGCAAGTTCCAACTGGTGGGCATCCCACCAGCGCCGCGTGGCATCCCTCAAATCGAAGTCACCTTCGACATCGACGCGAACGGCATCGTGCACGTCTCGGCGAAGGACCAAGCGACCGGTGCGACCCAGTCGATGACCATCACCGGCGGTTCGGCCCTCTCCAAGGACGAGATCGACCGCATGGTGAAAGACGCCGAGGCCCACGCCGAGGAAGACCGCAAGCGTCGTGACGAGGCCGAGGTTCGCAACAACGCCGACGGGCTGGTGTATCAGACCGAGAAGTTGCTGAAGGACCAGGCCGAGTCGTTCCAAGGCAGCGAGCGCGACGACGTCGAGAGCGCACTCACCACGTTGAAGGAAGCCCTCGCGGGTAGCGACATCGAGTCGATCAAGTCGGCGACCGACAAGCTGCTCTCGGCGAGCCAGAGCTTCAGCCAGCGTCTCTACGAGGAGGCGGCCAAGTCCAACGCCAATGAGCCCGCGGCCCCGGCCGGCGACGATGACGACATCGTCGACGCGGAGATCGTGGACGAAGCGTGAGCGACGAAGTAGAGAACGAGTCGGAGGCGTCGTTAGAAGACGACGCCACCGAAGCGTTTGACGATCGCAGTGAGGCCGAGCGTCAACGGGACGAGTACTTAGACGCACTGCAGCGTCTGCAGGCCGATTTCGAAAACTACCGCAAGCGGATGCTGCGTTCCTCTGAGGACGCCGCCAAGCGTGCGGCCGGCGACCTCGTCGCCAAACTGCTGCCGGTGATCGACGCCTTCGACTACGCCCAAGCGCACTTCGCCGACGCCGAGAGCGCCGAAGCCGAAGCGCTGGCTCAGGCGCGCGGAATACTGCTCGACACCCTGAAGCGTGAGGGCCTAGAGCGCATCGACGAGGTCGACGTGCCCTTTAACCCCCAGGTGCACGACGCCGTGGCGCACGCCGAGGGCGACGAGGACTCTGAGGGTCCCGAGGTCGAAGACGTGCTGCGCGCGGGCTATCGCTGGAAGGGCGTCGTGTTGCGTCCGGCCATGGTGAAAGTCAGGGGCTAGTAGGTAAGCGATGGCCGAACGTGAGTGGTTCGAGAAGGACTACTACCAGGTCCTCGGTCTCACCTCGAGTGCGACCGATAAGGAGATCACTCGCGCGTACCGCAAACTAGCGAAGCAGTATCACCCCGACTCGAACCCGGGGTCGGAGGAGCGATTCAAGGAGATCTCTGGCGCCTACGACGTGCTCGGTGACGAGGCCAAGCGCAAGGAGTACGACGAGGTTCGTCGCCTCGGTCCCGCCGCGAGTGGACTCGGTGGAGCGAGCGCCGGTGGCTTCAACTTTCAAACGGGCGACTTCACCGACTTGGGCGACCTTTTTGGCGGCCTCTTCGGCCGGTCGCGTCGTCAACAGGCCCAACGCGGGGCGGACTTAGAGACCGCGCTGCATCTCGGCTTTCGTGATGCCGTGTTGGGCGTCACGACCACCGTGAATCTGCCGAGCAACGACGCCTGTCACACCTGTAAGGGAACCGGTGGTGCGCCGGGGAGTGAGTTCCTTACCTGTGAACGATGTCACGGACGTGGTGTCATCAACGACGACCAGGGTCCCTTCGCCATGTCGAGCGTCTGTCCCGTCTGTCAAGGTCGCGGCGGTCGTTTCGCCACGCCCTGTCCGACCTGTCACGGCACCGGTCGCGAGCCCTCGTCTCGTCGGGTCAATGTACGTATTCCTCCGGGCGTCGTCGACGGCCAGCGCATTCGCCTTAAGGGCAAGGGCAACCCCGGCACCAACGGTGGTCCGGCCGGCGACCTCTACGTCGACGTGAACGTGGCGGTTGATCCTCGTTTTGACCGTCGCGGTCGCGACGTCACGACAACCGTGAAGGTGCCTCTCACTCAGGCCATGCTCGGCACCACAGTGGAGGTACCCACGCTCGACGATCCGGTGACCCTCAAGATCCCCGCCGGTACCCAGCCCGGCACCACGATGCGCGTAAAGGGTCGCGGCGTACCGGCGTACGGCAAGAACGGCGCCGGCAATCTGTTGGTCACGATCAGTGTCAACGTGCCCAAGAAGCTCACGCGCCAACAGCGCGGAATAGTGGAACAACTCGCCGCCTCGCTCAAGGAGGAGGGCGCGGTCGCTCAGGAGGTGGCCAGTGACTGAGCGCTCGCCACTGCACGCGGTCTACGTGATCTCGGTCTTCGCCGAACTCGCGGGCGTGCACCCCCAGACGCTTCGCAACTACGAACGAAGCGGACTCCTTCGTCCCGAGCGCACGAGTGGCGGATCGCGCCGTTTCTCCGATGAGGACCTGGTGGCGTTGCGACGAATTCAAGAGCTCACCACGGAGGGCGTGAACTTAGAGGGCGTGAAGCGCATCATGGCCCTGGAGGCCCAACTTGAAGCCCTTCGAAGCGACATGAGTGAACTAGCCACCCAGGCTCGCGCCAACATAGAGGCCGCTCATCGTCAGTACCGACGTGACCTCGTGCCGGTACAGAACTCTCTGGCCGTGGTCGCGGCGAAGAAGCGCCAAGCGCGAAAGGACCGCTGATGGTACTGGACCCCGCCCGTTGGACGACCAAGACGCGCGAAGCCTTTCAAGGCGCCAACACCCAAGCGGCCGCGGCTGGCAACCCCTACGTCACGCCGGCGCATCTGTTGTTGGCGCTGCTCAATCAGTCCGACGGCATCGCCCGACCGCTGCTGACCGCGGCCGGTCTCGATCCCGTCGCTATCAGCGCGTCACTCAATGAAAAGGTGGCGCGCGAGCCACGCGCCGTCGGCGGCACCCAACCGGGACTCTCACCCGAGGCTCGCGACGGCCTCGAGCAGGCCGATGAACTTCGTCAAGAACTCGGTGATGAGTATCTCTCCGTCGACCACATTCTCGTCACGTGGGCCAAGGAACTCGGCACCACTCGCGACGTACTGCTGCAAGCACTGCGCGGCATTCGCGGATCGGCGCGTATTACTTCTGAGAACCCCGAAGAGACCTTTCAGTCGCTTGACAAGTACGGCCGAGACCTGACGGCGCTTGCTCGCAACGGCAAGTTGGACCCGGTCATTGGCCGAGACGACGAGATACGGCGCGTTATTCAAGTACTTTCGCGTCGCACGAAGAACAACCCGGTCTTGATTGGAGAACCCGGCGTGGGCAAAACGGCCATCGTCGAGGGACTGGCGCTACGCATCGTGGAAGGTGACGTGCCCGAATCGCTGCGCGATCGAAGGTTGATCGCTCTCGACATGGGCTCCATGATCGCCGGCGCCAAGTATCGCGGCGAGTTCGAAGAACGCTTGAAGGCGGTGTTAAAGGAGATCGAGGACGCCGAGGGCGACGTGATCACCTTCATCGACGAGCTGCACACCATCGTGGGCGCCGGCGCCAGCGAAGGCGCGATGGACGCGAGCAACATGATCAAGCCGCTGCTCGCGCGTGGGGAACTGCGACTGATTGGCGCAACGACGCTGGATGAGTACCGCCAGTACATCGAAAAAGACGCCGCGTTGGAGCGGCGCTTCCAGCAGGTCTTCGTCGGCGAACCCTCTGTCGAAGACACCATCGCCATTTTGCGCGGGTTGAAAGAGCGCTACGAAGTGCACCACGGCGTGCGCATCCAAGACGCCGCGTTGGTCGCGGCGGCCACTCTGTCGCAGCGTTACGTGGCGAATCGCTTTCTCCCCGACAAGGCCATCGACCTCATGGACGAAGCGGCTTCGAGGTTGCGGATCGAGATCGACTCCATGCCTACCGAGTTAGACGTCGTGATACGGCGCCTGCGCCAGCTCGACATCGAGCGCATGGCCCTAGAGAACGAAACCGACGATGCCTCGAAAGACCGCCGCCAAAAGTTGGAGGCGGAGTACGCGCAACTCAAAGAGCAGTCCGACGAGTTGGCCGCCCGTTGGCAGGCAGAGAAGCAGGCCATCTCGAAGATCCAAGTCGCCAAGCAGGAGTACGAGGACCGACGTGCGGAAGCCGAACGCTTAGAGCGCCAAGGCGACCTCGCGGGGGCCGCGGCGCTGCGTTATGGCACGCTGCCCGAACTCGAGCGCACGATCGACCAAGCGACCAAGGATCTCGAGGAACTTCAAGCGAACGGCGCCTTCTTAAAGGAAGAGGTGGACGCCGAGGACATCGCCGAGGTCGTCAGCCGCTGGACGGGCGTGCCCGTGTCGAAGATGCTGGAGGGCGAAGTCGAAAAGTTAATACGAATGGAGGAACTGTTGCATTCGCGTGTCGTCGGCCAGGACGAAGCGGTCACGGCCGTGGCGAATGCGATTCGTCGCTCGCGCGCGGGGCTCTCCGATCCTCACCGACCCATCGGTTCGTTTCTCTTCTTAGGACCGACCGGCGTGGGCAAGACGGAACTGGCGCGCGCGCTGGCGGAGTATCTCTTCGACGACGAGCACGCCATGATCCGAATCGACATGAGTGAGTACATGGAGAAGTTTGCGGTCAGTCGCCTCATCGGCGCCCCGCCGGGCTACGTGGGCTACGAAGAGGGCGGTCAGCTCACCGAGGCGATTCGCCGCCGTCCCTACGCCGTCGTGCTACTGGACGAGATTGAAAAGGCCCATCCCGACGTCTTCAACCTGCTATTGCAGGTCCTCGACGACGGGCGGCTCACTGACGGCCAGGGCCGCACGGTCGACTTCACCAACGTGGTCTTCATCATGACGAGCAACCTGCCCGGAGATCCGAATGAGTTCTTCCGACCGGAGTTCATCAACCGCATTGACGACATCATCCGCTTTCGACCACTCGACGAGGCGGACTTGGCGGTCATTGTCGGCATCCAGCTTGGTCGCCTGCGCCAACGATTGGCCGAGCGAAGGATGGTCCTCGACGTCACGCCCGCGGCCGCAATGGCTCTGGCCGCTGAGGGATACGATCCGGCGTATGGCGCGCGACCACTGAAGCGCGTCATCCAGCGCCGGCTCGAGGATCCGCTCGCGTTGGCCGTGCTCGAGGGTGTCTACAAAGACGGCGACACCATCAAAGTCGACGTCGACGACGGAGCCCTCACCTTTCACTGAGAATCTCTTTAGAAATCTCAGTCTTTTCCATTCATATCCCGGCGACGCCTCGGACTGATAGTCATTCGGCTTGTCAGGGATCATTCGTTTTACGAGATCGAATGCCCCAGCACGTCAACTTTGAGCGAAATATTGCACCTGAGATTGAGAACGTGACTCAAATGGACGTCGCGCGACTCGCCAAGTACAGTGTGCGAACGCCATGAATAGGAAACCAAACGTGATAAGAACCTGGTCAAAGGCACGAACCATTCACCGTACTTCGCGAGCGGTGACTGTCGGTTTGAGTGCTTTTCTTTTGCTCGCTGTCAGCCTCACTCTCGTCGAGACAACTGCGAGCGCGGCGGGTGATCTTCCGCCGACCATCAACTACGTCGTCTCGCCGAACGGAACGCTCACTGACGCCGGTTTTTGCCCTGCGAGCTTGGCGACATTTAGTCCCGCACCCACGGCGGCTTACAATAACCTCGCTAGCGCGGTGGCCGCAGCATCGAGCGGGAACACGATTTACGTCTGCGCCGGGGCCTACGACCTTTCGGACACGACGAACTACGGTACTGACGAGAACGTCGTGATCAACGAGCCTCTTACTATTGACGGCTACAACTGGGATGTCGCGCCGTCATCATCTGACACGACCGCATCGGTCGACCCATCGACGCAGTCGGAATTCGAAAATGGTTCGGGCTTTCTCGTGCAGGCGGGGAACGTCGCCATCAGCGGACTAACATTCTACGACAACTCTTTCGATAATCCTAACACGACGCTTCAGTCGTACTGCCAGACGCTAGCTTGCGCCGACTCCATCGACGTGCAGAGTTTGGTCAGTGGCGTAGGAGATCAGGGCGAGTCCGGCGTCACGATCAGTAACAACCTCTTTGTCGACACTGGGGGAGGCGGGCAGAACGGCGTCGTCCATTTCGGCCTCGGTCAAGACGGCCTTGATACGAATGTCAACGCGCTTGACACCGGCGATGTGATCTCGGACAACGTCTTCACGTACGACGTGGGGTACGAGAACAACATGGTTCAAATGTCCGACACGACGGGCGCTGCCGTTACCGGTAACACTGTCACTTATCCCACTAACAACGGATCCGGTCAGGACGATAGTGCGTTGACGGCGCTGTGGTTCGACGGTTTCAATCAAGGGCTGACTGTTTCGAATAACACCCTGAACGGTGGCGGGATTTTTAATGACTCGAGTTCATTACCCACCACCCAGGACGATCCAAAGTCGGGGATCAAGATCATTGACATGGACGAGGACGGCACCTACGGCAGCGGTTGTAGCGACCAGAGTGTCACTGACAATACGGTCTCAGGGTTTGTCTACGACGTCAGCATCATCGGGAATGACGTCAACGATGATCCGTCTCTGTGTGTTGCGGGCCCGACTGATTTCACAGTGTCAGGCAACACGCTCAATGACGCGAGGATCTACGGTATCTACGTTTCCGCGGACGCAACCGACGGAACGATCAGCAACAACGTCGCATCGGATACTGACTCCGAAACCTACTCAGTTGCTAGCTACAGCGTCGGCGAGTACGACTACTACGACGCGTTTGGTGCTGGGACAAGTAACACGTGGACCAACGACAGCGGCAACGGATACTCGTACCCGGACATCGGCGAAGTGTCAACGACGACGACCACGACCACGACAACCACGGGCGGGGGCGGTGGCGGGGGCGGCGGCGGCGGGTCGCCAACGACCACGATCTCTACGAGCCCCCCGCCGCCCCCGCCCCCGCCCCCGCCCCCGTCGAAGCCGTTGGTCACCGTTTCGACGGTGACACTCGGGGCCGGAAACAAAGTCGACCTGACCATGCAATGCGCCGACACCAACTGTTCGGGAATAATTGAGCTCACAAAGCTTGTCGGCCCGAACGAGCTTCTCGGGAAGGTCAGCTACACCTTGGCGAAGGGATCTCAGCGCCTGTTTAAAATTCCATTGAATGCGAAGGGCGTCAAAATCTGGCGGACGAGTAAAGGTCACCACTTTACCTGTGAATTGACGTGGACGAGTAAGGGCGGAACGAAGCACAAGAACATAACGCTGTAGCTTCCTGTCCCTTGGTCACTCAGGCGATGAACAACACCCCGCTAGTTTGTGTCGTATCGATTTCGCCGCTGGCACGGCGAGCGTTCCGCGGTCGCGACTTGACGACATCGGGGCCATACGGACCCGATTGCGAATAGAGTGTTGCGCGCTTTGTCTCGGTTCGACAGAGTCGGGCGGTTTATATGGCTGCGGTAGGCTTCTCGTGCAACGAGGCCGTCTCGAGGGAGTCCTGTGCCCGCAACCGTCGTAGTCGGAACCCAGTGGGGTGACGAAGGCAAGGGAAAATTAACCGATCTCCTGGCGCGCGACATGGACGTCGTCGTTCGCTACCAGGGCGGTCATAACGCCGGTCACCGCATCGTCGTCGACGGCCAGGAGTTCGCCCTGCAACTCGTGCCCTCGGGCATCCTCTATCCCGGTGTGACGCCCGTTATTGGCAATGGGGTCGTCGTGGACCCCGCCGTGCTGTTGGCCGAACTTGACAAGTTGATCGATCGTGGCGTCGATGTGTCGCGTCTCATGGTCTCGGGCAACGCGCACTTGATCATGCCCTATCACCAAGAGCTCGACCGCTTGACCGAGCGCTTCCTCGGCCGCAACGCGCTGGGTACCACCAAACGCGGCATCGGCCCCGCCTACGCGGACAAGTCGTCACGGGTCGGCCTTCGAGTGCAAGACCTGCTCGATCCGAAGATCTTTCGCGAGAAGCTCGATGTGGTCTTGCACGAAAAGAACCTGATCCTGACCAAGATCTACAACCGGCCGGCCATCAGCGCGAAGGACATTGCTGAGCTTTATTTAGGAGAGTTGGCTCCTCGAATCGCGCCGATGATCGGCGACACGGTCGGTTTCGTACACGACGCGCTGGCGAGAGGCGAACGCATCTTGCTCGAAGGTGCGCAGGCAACCTTCCTCGACCTCGACCACGGCACCTATCCCTTCGTCACGTCGTCCAATCCCGTGGCCGGCGGCGCCTGCGTGGGCTCGGGCCTTGGGCCGCGAGACATCACGTCGGTGTTGGGTATCGCCAAGGCCTACGTCACGCGAGTGGGCGCCGGACCCTTTCCGACCGAACTCAGCGGAGAGACCGAGGAGTACCTCGTCACGCGAGGCCACGAGTTTGGCACCAATACGGGACGTCGGCGTCGCGTTGGTTGGTTCGACGTGGTGATGGCGAGACAGGCGGTGCGGCTCAACTCACTCAGCGAGATCGCCCTTACGAAACTGGACGTTTTGGATAAGTTCGATGAGATCAAGGTCTGTGTCGCTTATCTTCACGAGGGTGTTCGTTATGACTACATGCCCTTTCACCAGTCAGTCCTTCACGACGTGACGCCCATCTACGAGACCATCCCGGGTTGGCAGTGCGAACTCACCTCAGTGAGCCACGTCGACCAGATGCCGATCGCGGCGCTGGACTACGTGAGGTTCTTGGAGGAGAAGATCGGGGTCCCCATCGCCGTCGTCGGCGTAGGACCGGAGCGCGAGCAGTTCGTTCGAACGTCGTGAAACGTGTCGTCGTCGTGGGAACCGGAGCGCGCGAACACGCATTGGCGTGGGCTCTCGCGAAGAGCGCCGAGGTCATCGTCACCCCCGGCAATGCCGGCATCGCCGCCCAGGGAATCACCTGTGTCCCGACGCTAGCGATCGACCTCGACGCGGACCTCTTCGTCATCGGGCCCGAGCAGCCGCTCGTCGACGGGCTCGCTGATCAACTGCGCACTCAGGGCAAGGCGGTGCTTGGCCCTGGAGCCGCTGGCGCGCAGCTCGAAGGATCGAAGGCCTTCATGAAGGAGTTTCTCGACGACGCCGGCATCCCGACCGCCGCGTACGGCGACTTCAGTGACGAGCGCTCGGCGTTGGCGTTCCTCGAGACCATGCACCCGCCCTACGTGATCAAGACCGACGGACTCGCCGGCGGCAAGGGCGTGCTGGTCACCAACGACCTCGAGGAAGCCCGCCGCGACGTCATCGAGAAGATGAGCGGCGAAACTTTCGGCGACGCCGGTCGCACGATCGTGATTGAAGAGGGGCTGATCGGCGAGGAGTGCTCGCTGCACGTGCTCTGCGACGGGAACGCCATCGTGCCACTCGTGGCGGCGCACGATTTCAAGCGCGTGGGCGACCACGACGAAGGGGCGAACACCGGCGGCATGGGCGCGTACGCGCCGATACCTTCGCTCTCGACCGAGCAGGTCGAAGAGATGATGCGTCTCATCATCCGGCCCACGCTCGAAGAACTACGTCGACGCGGACTCGAGTATCGCGGGGTGCTCTACGCCGGGGTGATGTTGACCGACGACGGCCCCAAGTTGCTCGAGTACAACGTGCGCTTCGGTGACCCTGAAGCGCAGGTGATCGTGACGCTCTACGGCGATGACTTCTTCGACCTCTTATTGCAGTGCGCCGAAGGACGTCTTGAGGAGAGCGAGCACGCGGCGAGCGGCGCGGCCGTGACCGTGGTGCTCGCCGCGGAAGGGTATCCGCAACATCCGCGTCGAGGCGACGTCATCAACGGCCTCGGCGACGACGGACAGCTCGAAACGCCGCTCGAGGACGTCATTGTCTTTCACGCAGCGACGCTTCGAAACGCCGAGAATCGATTCATCACTCGTGGCGGACGCATCCTCGCCGTTACTGGATTTGGTTCGAACGTGGCCGAAGCTCGCCGTCGCGCCTACGAAGGCGCGGGGCTGATCTCTTTTAAGGGCAGCGTGCGACGAAACGACATCGCCCTCGCCGCCACTGAGGGCGCCACGTGATCCCGCGCTATACGCCAAAGGATGTCGCCGCGCTCTTTAGCGACGAACATCGTTTCGACACGATGCTGGAGGTTGAACTCCTAGCGGCCGAGGGACTGGCCGAACTGGGCGTCGTGCCAAAGGACGCGGTAGCGGCTCTGCGCGCACGCCGACCGGTCGTTGACGCCGCGTTCATTGAAGCGGTGGATCAACGCGAAGCAATTACCAATCACGACACGGCGGCCTTCGTCGACGTGGTGCAGGAACGCATTGGCATGCCGGAGAGCGCGTGGGTGCACTACGGGCTGACGTCTTCTGACGTGGTAGACACCGCGCTCTGCTACTCGCTCACCGCGGCAATGGACATCGTGGTGGATGAAGTAAGGAATCTGCGCGACGCATTGACGAGACGCGCGGAAGCGAGCGTCGACACGCCGATCGTCGGTCGCACGCACGGCCAGCACGCCGAACCGACCACCTACGGAGCGAAGTTTGCGCTCTTCGCGCTGCAGGTCAATCGAGACCTTGAACGAGCGATGCGGGCCCGTCAAGGCATCGCGGTGGGAAAACTGAGCGGCGCGGTCGGTACGTTTTCCATCATCGATCCCGCCGTCGAGCAGTATGTCTGCGAGCGCCTGGGTCTGACCCCGGTGCCGGCTACGCAGGTCATCGCGCGCGATCGTCACGCGGAAGTCCTCTACGCTTGCGCGGCCATCGGCACGTCGATTGAGCAGTTCTCCCTCGAAGTGCGCCACCTCGCGCGCAGTGAAGTGGGCGAGGTGGAAGAACCCTTCGCCGAAGGACAGAAGGGCTCCTCGTCGATGCCCCACAAGCGCAATCCGGTACTCGCCGAACGCTTGAGTGGACTCGCGCGCGTGTTGCGCGGCTATCTCCAGGCCGGCTTGGAGGACGTGGCGCTCTGGCACGAACGCGACATCTCGCACTCGAGTGTCGAGCGAATCGTCATGCCCGACGCGCTGGAGCTATGCGTCTACATGCTCCGCAAAGCCACGTGGTTGGCCGACGGGTTGGTGCTGCACGAGGATCGTGCGCTCGAGAATCTGACCAATGGTTCGCTCGGATTGGTCTTCTCTCAGTCGGTGCTGTCGGCACTCATTGAAGCCGGCGTGAACCGCGACGACGCGTACCGTGTGGTGCAACAAGCGTCGCGTCGGGCGATCGACGAGAGGCGAAACTTTCGTGTCGTCGTCGAAAGCGACGACGAGATTACCTTGAGCGAAGAGGCCATCGCGCGGGCCTTTGACCTGAATCGGCTGTTAGGACATCGACGCCGCGTGCTCGACGCCCTAACGTGGCGCGCGTGAGCCTCGAACTTCGTCACCTCTACTCGGGCAAGGTCCGCGATCTCTACGAGGTCGACGAGGCCCATCTCTTGATGGTCGCCTCCGATCGCCTCTCCGCCTTCGACGTCGTCATGAACGAAACGATTCCCCAGAAGGGCCGAGTCTTGACGGGGCTCACGTACTTCTGGACCCATGAGTTCGAAAACGACGTGCCCAGTGCTTTGGTGACCTGCGATCCCGCGGCGATCGATCTCGAAGTGCCCGGCTTCTTGGCCGATACGTCGTTGCACGGACGCACCATGTTGGCGCGACGGGCCGAGATGTTGCCTCTCGAGTGCATCGTGCGCGCTCGTCTCGCTGGCCAGGCTTACGGCGAGTACGTGGCGAAGGGCACCGTGCACGGCATGGCCGCACCGGCGGGCCTTCGCCTGACCGATCCCTTTCGCGAGCCGATGTTCACGCCGTCCACGAAGGCGGAGAGTGGACACGACCTCAACATTGATTTGGACGAGGCGGCAAATCTCGTGGGAATCGAAACACTCGCCGAGGCACAGGCAATCTGTCTGAATCTCTTTACTCGCGCCGCCGTGAAGTTCAACGACGTTGGTTTGGTGCTCGCCGACACGAAGTTCGAACTGGGCTACGTTGACGGACGACTCGTGATCTGCGATGAGGTGTTGACGCCGGACTCGTCGCGGATCTGGCCGGCCCATCTGGTGCGCTCAGGCGAAGTACCGCCGGCCTTTGACAAGCAGCCTTTTCGCGACTGGCTGAACGCGCAAGGTTGGGATCACACGCCGCCGCCGCCGCGCGTGCCCGAAGAGATCGTGGCGCTGACCTCGTCGCGCTACGTCGAGGCCTATGAGCGCGTGACCGGACGATCGTTATCGTCCTGGTACGGTTTTTAGTAGTGAGCTACTTGGTAATCGTCGACGTCACGCTTCGCGAAGGCATCGCCGATCCCGAGGGCTCGACCATCGAACGAGCGCTCCCTGCCCTGGGCTTTAGCGGCGTGCACGATGTCAAGGCGGGCAAGTCCTTTCGCATGACCATCGACGCCGACACTGAAGCGGCGGCGCTGGAAAAGGCCACGTCGCTCGCGGAACGACTGCTGTCGAACCCGGTCATCGAAGACGCGAGGGCCCGCCTTGGCGAGGTGCACGCGCAGTGATTCGCGTCGGGGTCATTGTCTTTCCCGGGTCGAACTGTGAGTACGACGCCGTGGCCGGCGTGGAGGCGATGGGCGCGGGCGCCGAGCTGGTCTGGCACTCGCGGACAGATCTTTCGGGCTTCGACGGGATCATTCTTCCCGGTGGGTTCGCGCACGGGGACTATCTTCGCCCCGGCGCGCTCGCGCGATTCTCCCCGGTGATGGAGGCCGTGAGCCGCTTCGCCGAGGCGGGAGGCGCGCTTCTCGGTATCTGCAATGGCTTTCAGGTCTTGACCGAGGCTGGTTTGTTGCCGGGCGCGTTGCAGAAGAACGCGGGACTCAAGTTTCTCTGTCAACCGACGAGGCTCGTCGTCTCTTCGAACGCGTCGGTACTGACCTCGAGCGCGACGATCGGTCAAGAGCTCGTGATCCCGATCAACCACTTCTCGGGCTCGTACACCTGCGATGACCAGACCTTCGCTCGTATCAACGAGAACGGCCAGGTGGTGCTGCGCTACCTGGACAACCCCAACGGATCGCGTGGCGACATCGCGGGGTTGGCCAACGAGCGCGGCAACGTCGTCGGCCTCATGCCACACCCCGAGCGCGCTATGTCGACGCTGCTCGGCAGCGCGGACGGACGAGTGCTGTTCAAGAGCTTCGTCACGTCCTACGTCGCGGCGTAAGGCGCCGTTCGTCTCATTCTCGCCCAGTAGTTTGGAGTGGTGGCGAGCCCTCCCCAGAGCCTTCATCGAGCCCTCGGGTTGAGCGACGACGAGTTCGAGCGCATCAACAATGTCCTCGGGCGCGAGCCCAATCACCTCGAGTTGGCGCTCTTCGGCGTGATGTGGTCCGAGCACTGCTCGTACAAGTCGTCACGACTGCACCTGCGTCGCTTGCCTACGAGCGGCGCGCACGTATTAGTCGGGCCGGGCGAAAACGCGGGCGTGATCGACGCGGGCGACGGCATCGCCGTTGCGATACGTATCGAGAGCCACAACCACCCCTCGGCCATCGAGCCCTATCAGGGAGCCGCCACCGGCGTCGGAGGAATCCTTCGCGACGTTTTCACCATGGGGGCGCGACCGCTGGCGGTCATGGACCCGCTGTTCTTTGGTGAACTCTCCGACGCGCGCCAGCGCTGGTTGGTCGAAGGTGTTGTCTCGGGCATCTCGGGATACGGCAACTCCGTCGGCGTGCCCACCATCGGCGGCGAGTTGACCTTCGACGACTGCTACCGCGCGAATCCACTGGTGAACGTGCTCTGTGTCGGTGCGTTGCCCAAGGAGCGACTGGTGCTCGGTGTGGCCTCGGGTGTGGGCAACCTGGCGGTGCTGCTCGGTTCGCGCACGGGCCGCGACGGCATCGGCGGCGTCTCGGTGCTGGCCTCGGCGGGCTTCTCGGGAGACGACGCCTCGTCGAACGATGACGCCAAGCGTCCGAGCGTGCAAGTCGGTGACCCCTACGAGGAGAAGCGTCTCATCGAAGCGTGCCTCGAACTCCTCGACGCCGGACTGGTGATCGGCATCCAGGACCTCGGCGGCGCGGGACTGGTCTGTGCGACGAGTGAGACCGCGGCGCGCGGCGGAGTGGGGATGGACGTCGACGTGACGGCGGTGCCGTTGCGCGAGCCCGGCATGGTGCCCTACGAGATCATGACCTCGGAGAGCCAAGAGCGCATGCTCGCTATTATCACGCCGGAGAACCTAGAAGAGGTCCACGCGCTCTGTACGAAGTGGGAGGTACGCGCCACCGTCGTCGGACGAGTCGTCGAACCGGTGTTACAAGAGAACGGTGATCTCGTCGGGCTGCTGCGCATTCGTGATGGCATTGACGGCGAGGTGTTGGCTCAAGTGCCAGCGAAGGCTCTGGCCCACGAGGCGCCGCTCTATGACCGACCACGTCAGCGACCCGCGTCCTTTGACACCGCCTGGGCGGATGACCCGAGCGATGACGAACCAGTGGGCTCACCAAATGACGATCTGCTGTCGCTATTGATGGACCCCGCGTGGGTCTATCGACAGTACGACTCAATGCTGTTCTTGAACACCGTCGTGGGGCCGGGGCGAGATGCCGCTCTCCTTCGACTCGCCGGCCCGGGGTTACCGACCTCGAAGCGCGGCATTGCGATCTCGACTGACTCGAACCCACGTTGGTGCGCGCTCGACCCGCGCCTCGGCGCCGCGCTGACCGTCATAGAGGGTGTCGACAACCTGGCCTGCGTCGGGGCGAGCGCGAAGGCCGTAGTGAACTGTCTGAACTTTGGCAATCCCGAGCACCCTGAAGTCATGTGGCAACTCTCGGAAGCAATCGACGGCATGGCGGAGGCGTGTTTCGAACTGGGCCTGCCGGTGATTGGCGGCAACGTCTCGCTCTATAACGAGAGCGGTGGCGCCGACATCGATCCCACACCCGTGGTTGGACTCCTCGGGGTCGTCGATCACTTGATCGCCGCACCACCGGGATGGAGCTGGCGCGAGGGCGACACTTTGGTGCTCGTTGGTGCTCGTCACGCCTCGGTAGATCGGCCCTTTCCCTTGGCGGGATCGCGCTGGGCGACCCAACGCGACCGTCGGAGCGGTCAACTTCCGGATATCGACCACGTCGCCCTACCTGCGACCATCGACTTCATCACGAGCGAAGTGGCGGCCATTTGCGCGGGAAAGGCCAGCGACGTCACGGCCGTGCACGACGTGAGTGGTGGCGGACTCGCCGCGGCCCTGGCGGAGATGGCGGCAGTCGCGGGAGTGGGTGCCAGCGTGAAAGAGCTCGAAAGTCACGGCGAACTATTCAGTGAGTTCCCCGGTCGATTTGTGGTTGCCACGAATGACGTAGAGGCCTTTGCGGCGAGGGCTCATGTCGCCGGGGCGCTTCTTGCGGAACTCGGCTACGCCACCGGTGATCGACTGGTGATTGGCTCATCGATCGATCTCAGAGTTGGAGAGATCGCCTCGAGACGCCGCGGTGCTCTCGAAGAGGCGCTGGCCTCCGCCGTCTAGCGAGCGCTCTTTAGCTCGGCCACAATTTCGTCGGGTACGGCCAAATCGCCGGTGCGCCCGACGCCGAGGCCGACGTCTTCCTTGTAGTGCCCGTGGTAGTCGGAACCTCCGGTCGGGATCATCCCCGCGTCGCGGGTCAACTTCACCATCAGTGCGCGGGTCGCCGCGTTCGTGCCGCCGTAGTACGCCTCGATCCCGGCGAAGCCACGCTCGCGCAGTGAGGCCATCACCCGGGGCATCGTCGATTCGATGGCCGCGGCCGATCCGTCCGAAATGTAGTTGACGAGGGGGTGCGCGATGGAAAACACGGTGCCTGACCCTTTGGCGGCGTCGACGAACTGTTCGATCGGCATGCTGGTCTTGGGGATGTAGGCGTAGCCGGAACTACCCAGCCACTCGATGAAGAGCTGATTCCAACGCTCGTCGGTGCGCTCGCCGACGATCTCGGGGTGCAGTTCGAACATTGCTCGGGCGAAGTGCGGCCGGCCGATGGAGTGCACACTGCCGGAGATGTCCGTCAGGTACTCCAGGGTGAGTTTCTCGAAGCCCTTCTCCTGGAGCAACGCCACCAGTTCCAGGTTTCGAACGTCGCGGTCGTGACGCAACTCCGCCAACTGGCGCTGGAGAGGATGCTCGGCGTACAGCGGGAGAAAGTACGCCAGCACGTGGACGTTGCGTGGGACCTTCCGGCCATCTCGCTCCATGGGAAATTCGTTGTCGCGAAGCGAGACTTCGACGCCAGGAATGAGTTCAATGGCATAACGAGCGCAGGCTCTGGCCATGCGATCGTGGCTCCAGGTGGTGTCGTGATCGGTCAAGGCAAGGGCGTGAAGGTCGCGCAAATGGGCCTTCGTCGCCAACTCCTCGGGCGTGTCCGAACCGTCGGAGAACGTCGAGTGAGTGTGCAGATCGATCATCGATGAAGGATAGTAAAAGTGCCTGCCGCCCCCAGGAGGCTGTGCGAGACTGGGGCGGTGTCCGCCCTCTCGAGTGCCCGTAGTGTGAAGGACGTATGAAAGAAGCCTGCGGCGTCGTCGGGATCGTGGCGCCCGGTCGGGCCGTGGCCCCACTCTGTTACGACGCGCTTTATGCGCTACAACACCGTGGTCAAGAGTCGGCTGGCATGGCCACCTTTCAGAACGAGCAGATAACGGTCGTCAAGGACAACGGGCTCGTGAGTCATGTGTTCGACGAGTCGACCCTTCGAGCGCTCGGCGGTTCGCTCGTGATTGGACATACTCGCTACTCGACGTCGGGCTCGGCCAACTGGACGGCGGCCCAGCCGGTGTATCGCTCCGCGGGACTCTCCGGCTTCGCACTCGGCCACAACGGCAATCTCACCAACACGACGGACTTGGCGCGAGTGGCGGGCATTGAGTTCACGAAGATGCTCTCGGACTCCGACCTCGTGGCGGAGTTGCTCGCTCGCGAAGTCGACGCCGGGCTCTCACTCGATAAGGCGCTCGGCGTCGTGCTCTCTCGGGTCGAAGGTGCCTTCTCCATGGTGGTCTTAGAGGCCAATCAGGTGCACGCCGTTCGCGACCCCTACGGCTTTCGCCCGCTGTGCTTAGGTCGTCTTGGAACCGCTGACGCGCCCGAGGGCTGGATCGTGGCCTCAGAGTCACCGGCCCTCGACGTGGTGGGCGCCACGTTCGTGCGCGAGATCAATCCCGGTGAGTTGGTGACCATCACCAAGGACGGCGTCTCTTCGGTGCAACTCCTCGAACCGGCCACCGGCACACAGAAGCTCTGCATCTTCGAGTTCGTCTACTTTGCTCGCCCCGACGCCTACTTGATGGGCCATCAGGTGCACACCACGCGCCGAAGAATGGGTGAACTGCTCGCCGGACAATCAGAAGTAGAGGCCGACCTGGTCATGGGTGTACCGGACTCGGGCGTACCGGCCGCCGAAGGCTACGCCAAGGCCTCGGGCATTCCCTTCGGCTATGGACTCGTAAAGAACCGCTACATCGGAAGAACGTTCATCGCCCCCGATCAGAACGAGCGTACCGCGAATGTCAAACGCAAGCTCAATCCTCTTCGCGAGAACATCGATGGCCTGCGACTCATCGTCGTCGATGACTCCATCGTTCGCGGCACGACGACGAAGGCGCTGGTGGGGATGCTGCGTGACGCCGGAGCGAAGGAAGTGCACCTACGTATCTCCTCGCCACCCTTCACGTGGCCCTGTTACTACGGAATCGACACACCCGATCGCGACGAACTCTTGGCGGCGAGCCACTCCGTCGAGGAGATCAACGAGTTCGTCGGCTCGGACACGCTCGAGTACATCACGTTGGCGAATCTGCGCGCAGCGATTCAACTCGACGGCGAGTGCTGCGACGCCTGCCTGACCGGTTCGTACCCGGCGCCAATTCCGCTGAGCATCGGTTCGGCGCGCAGCCGCTGGTGAGTCGACTGCTCGACGTCGCCGGCGCGAGAACTTACGCCGGCGCGGGGGTTTCCATTGAGGCCGGTAATGAGTTCGTCGAACGCATCAAGTCGAGCGTGGAAAGCACTTATCGACCCGGTGTGCTCGGAGGTATCGGCGGATTCGGCGGGCTGTTCGCGCTCGATACTCGCAACTACGAAGAGCCTGTTCTGGTCGCCTCCGCCGATGGCGTCGGCACCAAGTTAGAGGTCGCGCGACTCGCCGGGCGATATGACACCGTGGGAATTGACCTCGTGGCGATGCTGGTGGATGATCTCGTCTGCGTCGGAGCGGAGCCGCTTTTTGTGCTCGACTACGTGGCCGTCGGTTCGCTCAACCCCGCACAACTCGAAGTACTGGTCGCCGGTATCGCGGAAGGCTGTCGTCAAGCCGGTGTGGCACTCCTCGGCGGCGAGACGGCCGAGCACGGGGGCGTGATGAAACCTGACGACCTTGACGTCGCGGGCTTCGCCCTCGGCGTCGTAGAGAGCCGCGACGTTCTCTCCGCGCAAAGCGTTCGCGCGGGTGACTCGTTGGTGGGGTTTCATTCGCCGGGACTGCGTTCGAATGGATATTCACTTGCTCGCGAGATTCTCGTGCGTGACGCGGCCTCACTTACCGAGCCCGCCTATGTAGGCGCAACCAGAACACTCGGCGAGGAACTGCTGCTGCCCTCGGTCATTTACGCGCCCACCGTCGGCGCGCTTCGCCGCGAACTCGGAGCGAGCGTGCACGCGGTGGCGCACATTACCGGTGGAGGCATTATCGGTAACGTTGCTCGTCTTCTGCCCGATGACCTCGACGCGGTCATCGAGATGGACAGCTTTGCCACGCCGGAAATCTTCTTCGAGATCCAACGACGCGGTCCGGTGTCGGCCGAGGAGATGGTTCGGGTCTTTAACTGTGGCCTCGGCATGTTGATCGCCGTAGACGCCAGCGCCGCGGAAGCGGCGGTCACCTTGGCGCGGGCGAGTGGCGTTGACGCGTCCATCGTCGGCACCGTGCGATCGGGCGCCAATCAGGTGGTGCTGACGTGAGTGATGCGCGCCAACGGGTTTTGGAACACCTCTTGGAGCACTCCGTCCGGCGAGGAGACTTTGTCCTCAAGTCCGGGCGGACTTCGACCTGGTTCATTGACTCCAAACAGACGATCTGCGCGCCCGAAGTGATGGAGGACCTAGCTACTCTCGTCTTAGAGCGGATTCCGAGTAACGCGAACGCGATCGGCGGTCTGACCATGGGTGCGGACGGCGTCAGTTTTATTACCGCCGGTGTGGCCGCCACTAGAGGACGAGCGCTCAATGCATTCAGCGTTCGCAAAGAGGTGAAGGATCACGGTGGCGGAGGTCGCATTGCCGGTGTGCTGCACGCGGGCGACAAAGTGGTGATCACCGAAGACACGGTGACGCGCGGCACCAGCCTGCTAGAAGCGGCCCACGTCGCCCAAGAAGAGGGCGCCGACATCGTAATGATCCTTGCCATCGTCGACCGAGGCGGAACGGCCGAAGCGATGACCGCGGCGGAGGGCATTACGTTCTCGGCGCTCTTCAGCGCGCCGGACCTCGGCTTTCCTTACGAGGGCGCGTAGTCCTCGTCGAGTACGTGTAAGACGCGCTCTCGCCACGCGGCGAGAGCGGGGTAGTGATCCTCGGGTGTGTGACCGAAACGCAGCACTAGCGCGTCGAGCGCCGGGACGACGCAGATCATCTGTCCCTCGTAGCCGCTCGCCCAGTAGGTGCCGTAGTCGTCGCCGGTGACCCACCACTGCCACGAGTAGAACGATCCGGTCTCTTCGTCCACACTCAAGGGAATCTGCGCCGTGTCGACCCACGCGCGCGAGACGAGCTGTTCGTCGCCCCATTCGCCGCCGCGCAGATACAGCAGCCCGAACTTGGCGAAGTCCAATGCGTTGGCGTGCACGTAGCTCGAAGCTACGAAGACCCCGGTCTCATCGAACGTCGCCTCGGCGCTGGTCATGCCGAGCGGCCCAAAGAGACGCGCTTCAAGGTAGTCGCGGTACTGGTCGCCGTAGCCAACGATGTCAGCGACGATACGGCTGAGCACGTTGGTGGTGCCGCTCGAGTAGTTAAAAAACGCTCCCGGCTCGTGCGCCAGGGGCAGTCGTGCGGTGTATCCAGCCATGTCGTCCTGGCCCTCGCCGAAGAGCATGTCGATCACGTGGCTCGTCTCACCGATCTCGTAGACCTCCACGAAGGCCAAGCCGTCGCGCATCGCGAGAAGGTCACGAAGTCGAATGGCGCCTCGCGGATCGCCCTCGTCGCGCCACTCCGGCACGGGTGCGGGTGCGAAGGGATTGAGGAGCCCGTCGTCGACCAAGGTGCCAATAATCATGTGCAGCATCGACTTGGCCATTGACCACGAAAGCAGGGGGCTCGACGCGTCGATCGCTTCGGGAGGCCGGTCGAAGAACTCGCGCACGCCGGCGTAACGCTCAACGAGCACACGGCCACCTTGGATGACGACCACGGCGTTGGTGATCGCCAGTTCGTCATTCGTAAAAGCCTCGTCCACGACGGCCTCGAGTTCGGACTGTCGGGGGTGCGTGGCCCGGGGCCAGCGCTTCGTGGGCCACTCCACGCCCAAGGGCTGAGGCGCTATGGCGGGCTCGATAGTGGGGAGGTCGGCGGCGGTCATGGCTCTCGTGCCGTTCTACACGTTACAGGGGTTCTCTAGGTTGAAGCCGTGGAGCCCAGTCGAGAAATCGTGACCGCCGCCTACGTCTACCGTTCCAAAGTGACGTCGTCGGGCCATCGTCGACAGTCCAGTTGGTACTTAGTAGCGCGCTTGGAAGGCTCCAACGTGGTCGCACGCATCGACGCGCTCGGGCTACTGCCTTCATCGAAAAACGTAACCGACGCGCTGGGCGTGGTCGGACCCTGGCGTGCGACGCCGAGTCGTCACCACGTGCGAGCCCGCGTCGCACTACCGAACGCGTCGTAACTCTGGCGGCGAACGTCGCCGTAATTCGAAAATGGTGGTCGGGACCGGCGTCGATCCGGTGACCTCACGCTTTTCAGGCGCGCGCTCTACCAACTGAGCTACCCGACCTCCTCGTCACCCCGAGGGGGTGTCGAGCGGACCTGACGGGATTTGAACCCGCGACCTCCGCCTTGACAGGGCGGCGTGCACTCCGAGCTGCACCACAGGTCCTCGGTGTTCTCAAGGCCGAAACCCCGAGACGCGAAATGTCAGTCTATCCGTTGGGGAAGCGTGCTTTTTAATGGTGATGTTCCTCCCGCGACGAGCGAGCGCGGGAGACGAGCGACGTATCAGCCTTCTTCGCTCCCGCGAAGACACAAGCAGAACGGGTGGCCCACCGGATCGAGAAAGACGCGAAAAAACGTCGAGGCGGGCTGGTACTCGGCCTTGGTCGCGCCGACACTCAGCGCGTGGGCTTCACCCTCGTCGAGGTCACTGACGTCGAAGTCGAGATGGAGTTGTTGGGGCACCGGGCCTTCGGGCCATGTCGGCGCCACGTAGGAAGGAATCTTCTGGAAAGCGATCTTTCGCTGACCGTGGTCGAGCACCTCGATCCACCCGACGTCCTCGGGTGCAACGTCCCCGAGGGGCTCTACCTCGAGTCCAGTTAGATCGGCGTAGAACTGCGCGAGGGCGATTGCATCTGGGCAGTCCAGTGCGGGGACGGTGAATGTGATGTTGGTCATGGCCGCAAGTTAGCAAACCACGACGAGTAGACGTCCATACATGTGGCCTTGACAACACGTCGCCGCGTGGCTAATCTACAACCATATGGTTGTAGATAGTAAAAGTCAGCGCAAGGCCGATCGAGTGTTCCACGCACTCGCCGACACCACTCGTCGTGACATCCTCGCGCGCACGATGCGCGGTGAAAACTCAGTGTCGACCCTCGCGTCCTGCTACCCGATGAGCTTCGCCGCAGTGCAGAAGCATGTCGCTGTCTTAGAGAGGGCCGAGCTCGTGATCAAGCAACGTAGAGGACGAGAGCAGCTCGTGCGCGGAAACACCGCCGCGATTGAGTACGCCATGAAGCTCCTCGAACGATTCGAGCACGAGTGGCGTGAACGTCTGGATCGATTTGACGAAGTACTGAGCGACTCCATAAGGAAAGGAACGACATCATGACGGTTACCAGTGTTGACAAGGATCCTAAAGCCTTGACGATGACGATCACGGCAGAGTTCGACGCGCCGATTCAACGCGTGTGGGACCTGTGGGAGAACCCGCGTCTCCTTGAACAGTGGTGGGGTCCCCCGACGTATCCCGCCACGGTCGTTGATCACGCACTCACCAGCGGTGGTCGCGTTCGCTACTACATGACCGGACCCGAGGGCGAGAAATCGCACGGCTGGTGGCACGTGCTCGAGGTCGACTCGCCGCATCGACTCTCCTTCGAGAATGGACTGGCGGACGACACCGGCGAACCGATGGCGAACATGCCCTTCATGATCATTCAGGTAGAGATAGACGAAATTGCTTCCGGGGGTACTCGCATGGCCATTGAGGGGACGTTTCCGTCTCTGGAGGCGATGGAACGGTATCTCTCGATGGGAATGGAAGAGGGCATGACCGCCGCAATGTCCCAGATCGACGCCCTGCTGTAGTCGACCAGCGACAACGGGTCGACGCGGTTAGTTCGGCTGTTCGCCGCCTCGCATCACCGTTATCAACGTGCCGTTCACTGGTTCGCTGAAGACGCAGATGGCGCTGCCGGGTACCGGCATCTCCGCGATGACAATGGCGCCGCCGTGACGGGGCACGGTCTCGTGTATTCGCTCTAGCGAGTCCACGACGTAGATGGGCTTCCACTGAGGACGCTCGCCATCTTGCGCGTACGACATGCTGGCGTACCAGGCGTCACCGTTCTGCAGAATCCTCATGTTGCCTTCAAGCTCTGTCAGTTGGTGCTCCTGCAGAGCCGAGTAAAACTCGCCGTCTCGTTGCGGGTCCGGCGAGACGTGATCGAACCAGCCCGGCGCACTCACCTCGTGCATGACGCCGAAGCCCGAAAACGTGCCGGCCTGCCAGAGACCGTACGGCGCGCCGGCCGGGTCCAGCAGGATCGCCATCGTGCCGATGTCCATGACGGCCATCACGGGCATGACCACGCTCGCGCCGAGGTCAAGTGCCTTCTTGACTTCGCCCTCGATGTCGTCCGTCGCGAAGTAGGTAGTTGCGTCGCCCTGCCCGCCCTCCGTGACGCCCAGTCCGAAGACGGGAGCGCCGTTCAAAGTCGCTATGGCGTAACTTCCCATTTCGGGTCCGCCGAGGTCCCAGGCCCAATCAAAGAGAGCAGTGAGAAACGCTCGCTTGGCATCGTGTTGTTCGAGGGTCTCGACCATCACGTCGACCCAACAGGGCATTCCGTTTTCGTGGCTGGTAAAGGTAGTCATGGCATCATCATGTCAGAGGGCGCCGCCCCGCGCTAGAGAAAACTCTCCTCAAAATAGCGATGGAGCGTTCGCGTGATGTTCGCGTGAACGCTACCGCCCGGCGCTCGACCGATGCTCTCGGCGACCATAAGATGCCACGAGAGAACTAGGGAAGAGGAGTGCATATGCCAACACGCACCGCGCGTACGACGTGGACGGGTGGTCTTCAAGACGGGTCCGGAGAGGTAGAGCTCGTGAGCAGTGGTCTCGCGACCTTCGACGTCTCCTTTCCCAAGCGCGCCGCTGAAGAGGCCGACGGCACCACGAGTCCCGAAGAGTTGATCGCCGCCGCCCACTCGGCGTGCTTTTCGATGGGGCTAGCCAACGCCATCACCGCCGCCGGCGGCACACCAGAGTCACTGGTGGTTGACGTGGTGGTTCGTCTCGGTCCCGACCCGGCGGGCGGCTTTCATATTCCCGATATAGCCATCACCGTGCGCGGCAAGGTCGAGGGTCTCGACGAAGCGGGCTTTATAGAAGCGGCGCAGGCGGCCAAGGTCGGATGCCCCGTGAGTAAGGCGCTAACCGGCACCACGATTACCTTGGATGCCGCCCTGGCCTAAGCAGTGACGCTTAGTCCTCGCGCGTTATCTTTTCCAGCGCCGGAAGCGCGGCTTCGATGGTGAGTCGTTCGGCGTGAGATAGTTGCGCGAGTCGCGTATTGAGTTCGAGGGTTCTCTCGTTCCAGAGATCTATGAGTGCACGCCGTCCGAGGTCGCTTAGGTCAACGAGACGGGCGCGCTTGTCCTCGGGGTCGTCTTTTCGCTCGAAGAGCCCCAGTTCCTCGAGACCGGCGACGCAGCGAGTGGCGACCGAAGGGTCCATCGATTCGTGCGTCGCCAAAGTGCTGATGCGCATGGGGCCAAACTCTTCGATGGTGGCGAGCGCAGAGATCTGCGACGCCGTCAACTTCGAACGGCTTTCGCGACGCAGTGCGCGGGCGAGTCGCATGAGGACGAAGCGCAAGCGCGCGGCATTGACGCCCGTCGCGGTGCCGGGCGTGTCGAGCGCGGTCATCGGACCACTTCGGAGTCGAGAGCGATCTCCCCGGGCACGCCGCTCGAACTTTCGGCGAGTTCACCGACGAGTTCGGGGACCGACAGTGGCTCGTGGATGTAGCGCTTGCCACGCAGCGCCGAAAAGAGGGCGCCGAGCACCGAGATGAGAATCGCGACCGAGAACACGATGATGAGACCGTGATGGAAGGGGCTCGCGAGGAGGCTGGGGAAGAAGTGCTTGTCGGTCAGGGTCGTCCACTCGGGGAGCGTCACGTGAGAGAGCGACTGGGACACCAAGAGGTTCTTTAGCGGATTGAAACCGAGAAACGAGGAGAAGAGACTGCCGACCGCGGGCAAGTTGGCGACAGTGTGCGCTTGCGTGGCGGCGACACCGTGGGCGGTGAGCCCTTTAAACATCGACTTGGGCAACGTGTTCGTCAGGCCAATGATCATGAGGGAAAAGAAGACGCCAATGGAGAGCACCATGCCCGTGTTCATGAAGGCCGCTTGAATGCCCGCGGCGCCGCCGCGCTGGTCCGCGGGCACCGAGTTCATGACGGCCGCGGAGTTCGGTGCCGAGAACATGCCGCCACCCACACCGTTGGCAAAGACGAGCACCGCGAAGACCCAGTAGGAGAAGTTCGTCGGGACGAACAGCAGTCCCACGAAGCTCAGTGCGAAGACGCTGAGACCGGTGGTGGATAGGATGCGCGCGCCGTGGCGGTCCGAGAGGTACCCGGAGATCGGTCCGGCTAAGAGAAAGCCGACCGTGAGAGGGAGAAGGAAGATGCCGGCCCACAGTGGCGTGTCGGAGTAGTTGTACCCATGAAGCGGAAGCCAGATTCCCTGGAGCCAGATGATGAGCATGAACTGCAGACCGCCACGGGCGATCGCCGCCAAGATGCCGGCGGCCGAACCCATGAAGAAGGCGCGGATGCGAAAGAGCCGAAGGTTGAACATCGGCGCTTCCACCTTGGTTTCGATGACGAAGAACACCGCGAGAAAGACGACCCCGACGAGAAAGGCCGAGAGCACGAGCGGCGACGTCCAGCCCATTGAGTGGCCCCCGTAGGGTTCGATGCCGTAGACGATGCCGATCAGAACCGCCGTTAAGCCAACGGCGAAGGTGAGATTGCCCCACCAGTCGATTTTGGCGGGAGAACGAATTCCGTTGTCGCGAAGACTCATGTAGCTCCACACTGTCCCGAGGATGCCAAAGGGCACCGAGACCCAAAAGACGAGTCGCCAGTCGATCACCGAGAGCAACCCGCCCACGATGAGACCGACGAAGGATCCGCCGATGGCTGCCACTTGGTTGATACCCATGGCCAGCCCGCGCTGGTCCGAGGGAAAGGCGTCCACCAAGATGGCACTCGAGTTGGCGAAGAGCATGGCGCCACCGACGCCCTGGACGAGTCGCCACAGGACGAGCCAGATCGCTCCGGAGCCAGCGTGAAAGGGATCGGCGGCCAGCAGTATCGAGGCCACGGTGAAGACCGCAAAGCCGAGATTGAAGATTCGCACGCGCCCGACGATGTCGCCGAGTCGTCCGAGACTGATGACGAGCACCGCGGTCACGAGGAGATAGCCCATCAAGAGCCACAGCAGGTAGCCGACGTTGCCCGGCGACAAGGGATTAATGCCGATACCGCGGAAGATCGCCGGCAGCGAGATCAAGATGATCGAGGAGTTGATCACGGCCATGAAGACGCCCAGCGTGGTGTTGGTCAGAGCCACCCACTTGTAACGATCGTGATGCACTTTCAACTGCGGCATCAAACACTCACTTTCGAGGAGGGTTTTAGTTGCTTGACTACATGCAACTATATCATTCCAGAGCGCTGCTTTCAACCGTCGTAACGGAAGAGCTTCTTAGTGCAGGTGTACCGATCCATCGGGACCGATGGGCCAAGAGGGATTGTGCGCTACTTCCCAGGGGTGTCCGTCGAGGTCAATGAAAACGCCGGAGTAACCGCCCCAGACGGTGGGCGCGGCCTCGCGGCCGATGGTGGCACCCGCCGAGCGAGCTTCTTCCATCACCCGATCGACTGCATCGGGTGAGGCGACATTGTGAGCGAGCGTGACGCCGCCCCAACCTCCAGCGTCGACGACCGCCGAGTCTTCGGCGAGCGAGGTTCGGTCCCACAACGAAAAGATCATGCCGCCAGCCTGGAACCACACGATGCTGCCGTCCGGCGACTCGCCCATCCAGCCGAGCGCTTCGTAGAAGGCGCGGGCGCGCTCGACATCGCCCACGCCCAGGGTCACGAGGGAGAGTCGCTGATCCATGCCCCAATTATGTCCGTGGGCGTAGAAAATGCAAATGGCGTCGATCGCTTGGATACGAACGCCATGTTGCCGCACGGATCTTCGAGGGTGCACGGGTGCTAAAACGTCGTGATGACCATTACGAAGGTTCAGATAGTTTCCGTGCCGGTGTCCGACCAGGATCGGGCACTCGAGTTCTACGTGGGCGCCTTGGGATTTGAGCTCCTCTTCGACACGCCGATGGGCGAGGACATGCGCTGGGTGCAAATTAAGCCGAAGGGTGCTGAGACGACCGTGACGTTGGTGACCTGGTTCCCGACGATGGCGCCGGGGTCACTCAAGGGTCTCCTCCTCGAGACCGACAGCCTCGAAGAGGACATCGAGAGGTTCAAGGCCGGCGGAGCCGTCATTGAGGGCGAAATTCAAGAAGAGCCGTGGGGTCGCTACGTCACCTTTGACGACCCGGACGGCAACGGCATCGTGCTGCGCGGCACCCACTGACTTGAGCACCCATACCACGACGGTCGATAAGTACCTCGAGGCGATCTACTACATCGCCGCCGAGGGCGAAGTGGTTCGACCGAGCCGGTTGGCGTACTGGCTCTCGGTAAGTGCGCCTACCGTGAGCGACGCGCTCGCTCGAATGAAGCGAGACGGTTGGATCGACATCGGTTCGGACCGTAGTGTGACCTTGACCGAGAGTGGCGAGAACACCGCCGCGAGCCTCGTGCGCCACCACCGGATCTTGGAGCGTTGGCTGACCGACGTGCTCAACTTTGACTGGGCCACCGCCGATATCGAAGCCGATCGAATCTCCTCGGCGATCTCCGACGCGGTGGTGGATCAGATCGACGAGTCGATGGGCTCGCCCACGACCTGTCCCCACGGCAACGTCATTCCCGGGCGGAAAGCTCCCTACGGCGTGCTCGTAGCGCTCGCCGACTTAGAGCCCGGTACCTCGGCGACCGTGCGAAGGATCTCTGAAGTCGCGGAACACGACGCGCCGGCGTTGTTGTCAATGTTGGCTGAACACTCCATTCATGAGGGCAGCAGCGTGACCGTGATCGAATCGGACGTCGGACCCACGGAAGTGGCTCTGACCGTTGTCGGCGAGCCGCTTACCTTGTCACTCGAGGCGGCGCAACTCATCTGGGTCGAAATGGCCTAGGCGAGAGGACTTCTTGAGCCAGTCCTAGGCTCTGCAGGGTGAAAAGAGCGGCGTTGACCCTTGTCGTCGGCGCCGTGGTGGCGGCAACGACATTGATCTCCCTCGGGGCTGGCGCGTCGAGTTCGATCAGCACGTCCCCGGTGGCGCGAGTGTGGACCGAGCCGCAGGCGGGCTATGGATTCCTGGATGCGGCCATCGAAGGGGCGCATCGAAGCATCGATGTGTCGATGTACGAACTCTCCGACACCACCATGGAGCACGATCTCATCGCCAAAGCCCGCCAGGGGCTGTTGGTGCGCGTACTGCTCAACAGTGCCTACGACGGTCGTTACGAGAACGACGCTTCCGCGTCGCTCTTGAGCGCGGGCTCGGTGCACGTAGCGTGGGCCCCCAGCGGCACGATCTTTCACGCCAAGTACGTGGTCATTGACGATAAGGCCGCGTATATCGGCACGGGCAACTTCGTCTCGAGCGACTACGCCTCAACGAGGGACTTTTGGCTGGAGGACGTGAAGTCTTCTGACGTGGCGGCTATCGTGTCGACGTTCGCCGCCGACTTCGCGCATCAAGACGTAGCGCCACGACCTTCCGGCGGTCTGGTCTGGAGCCCCGGTTCGACGGGTGCGTTACTGAGCCTGATTGCTTCTGCCCACACGACACTGCTCGTGGAGAACGAGGAGATGGACAGCGCCGCCGTGGAGCAAGCGCTGTCCGCCGACGCGCGCCGCGGGGTCGTCGTGAAAGTGGTCATGACCTACTCCTCGGAGTGGTCGTCCGCGCTTAAGGGTCTTGAACGCGCGGGCGTGCACGTCTCCACCCTCGGGCCCTCGCAGCTCTACATACACGCGAAGGTGATCTGCGCCGATTGCACCTCGAGCGGGGGGATGGTTTTCATTGGCAGCGAGAACTTTTCGACGTCGTCGCTGACCTACAACCGTGAGCTCGGCGTCGTGACCACGTCGCCAATTGCCGTACGCGCAGTGGAGATTGCGGTCAACGCCGACTACGCCACGGGTACGGTCACGTCCTGAGCGGCTCGTGGGCGCGATAATGGTGGGTAACAGGAGAGGCTGGCCGTACTCATGATTTCGAGTCGATGGGGCGTCACGCCGCGGCAGAGCGTCGAAGACGAGTGTCGCCGGCGGGGCACGAAGAACGTCGTTGCGAGTTGCGTGGAGATTCTCTCGGGCGGCGACGTCGACGAAGAGATGCTGTTGGCTCTGGGCGGTCCGGCCGCCACACCGGTCATCGAGGGTGGCGAGGGCGGACTCGCGGGCTACTGGCCCCGCGTCTGGGCGATGCGAGGACTGCTCTATGCGTGGAGGGTATCGGCGATACCGGTCGTGGTCGCCGGCGTGCACGATGAGTCGTGGCGAGTTCGTGAGATGGCCGCGCGTGTCGTCGGGCGCCACCAACTGGACGAGGCCACCGAGGAGATCATCGCCTTACGTGACGACGAGATTCCGCGGGTGCGCGAGGCCGCCGAGCGCGCTTTGATACGTCTCATGGAGTCCGGGTCGAGCGAGGACTAGCGCGCTGTCCTTATGACGCTTGGTGTTCGGGTGAGCATTTCGTGCCGACGTTCTCGTCGGCGCACTCTGAGCACAGCAAGATGAGTTTGCGACAGACGAGGTTGGCGCAGTTGTAGTACTGACTGGTGGGTTCCGAGCACCGCTCACATCGTCCGAGCGTCTTGCTCCGGTCGCTGAACTCCCGTTTCATTCTCGCGTCAAAGAGGTAGAGCGATCCCTCCCACAGTCCGTCATCGGCGAAGATTTCCCCGTAGCGTACGACGCCCCCGTCGAGTTGGTAGACCTCGCGAAAGCCGCGCTTCTTCATGACGGAAGAGAGGACCTCACAGCGCACGCCACCGGTGCAGTACGTCACGATCGGTCGATCCTTGAAGTGATCGAACTTCCCGCTGTCGAGCTCGCTGACGAAATCCCGCGTCGCGCGCACATTTGGCACCACGGCGTTCTTGAATCGACCGATCTGTGCCTCGAAGGCGTTGCGCGCATCAAAGAAGACGACGTCGTCGCCGCGTTCGGCGACCAGCTGGTGCACGCCACTCGGCGTGAGACGAATGCCGCCACCCACGATGCCGCGATCATCAACCTCCAGCTCACCCGGCGCGCCGAAGGTGACGATCTCCTCGCGCACACGAATACGAAGTCGCGGAAATTCCTGACCCGTTCCCTCCGACCATTTGAAGTCGATGTCCTTGAATCCGGGGTACTCCTTCGTGCGACGAACGTACTTCGTAAGAGCAGTCATCGCGCCACCGAGCGTTCCGTTGATGCCGTGAGTTGAGAGAAGTATCCGACCCTTTAACCCCAAGGCTTCGCAGAGTTCTCGCTGCCAGAGACGGATCGCTTCGGGGTCCTCTAAGCGCGTGAAACCGTAGTAGAGAATGACCTTGTGGGGTTCCATGAAACAATTTTAGGAGTCCGACCATCGAAGTAGGCGCTGGCGAGCCGCACGTTCGCATTCGGCGCGGAGAAGTCGCGCTCGCACTCGTTGCCTTCGCCGCGATGTGCGTCGCGGTTTTGCTAAAGGCGCCGAAACTCTTAGAACCCGACGACTACGCCTATCGCGCGTCGATCATTGCGCTCAGTCACGGTCACTTGTTGCTCACCAACGCGCAGTTCATGGCACTGAACTCCCAACTGAGCACGCACGGCGTCGAGGGAATCTACCAGTGGGTGCGACTCGCGAACGGCAAGTGGATCAGCCAAAAGAACCCCGGCTACCCGTTCTTCGCGGTGGTCTTTCAGTGGCTGCACGCCCTGCGCTGGGCTCCGCTCTTTTACGGTGCGCTCGCCTGCGCGGGACTCTTTTACGGTGCTCGTCGTTGGCTCGGACCCTGGGGTGGCGCCTACGCCGTGGTGCTCTACTGCAGCGCCGGCGACGCGTTGATCTTCGCGTGGCGCGCCACGATGCCGACGTACACCGATGCCTCGCTCATCGCCGCAGCCGCGGGACTCTTGCTCGGCGTGCTGCTCGCCACGAAGGACCCGCCCGCTCGACGCCTGGGCTTCGGTGTGCTGGCCTTCTTAGCGCTGGATGGCGCAACGCTGATTCGTTACACCGACGTCGTGGTGCTCGTGGTGGCGATCATCGCGGTCGGCGCACTGTATCGAATCTGCGCTCTCACGAGATTCATGGTCTTCAGTTGGTTCGTCGTGGTGGCGCTGTTCGCCATCGGAGATTTGGCGCTCAATCGCTATTTGTACGGTGGCGTCTTTAAAACGGGCTACCGCTCCGGACTGGTCACCTTCAAGGCGAGTGCGATTCTGCCCAACGTTGAGCGAATACCTCTGCTGTTGGTCGAGGGACTACCCATGGTGATCCTGGCGCTCGCAAGTCTCGTGTGGATCGCGCTTCGACTGATACCGAGTCGAGCATCGCACGACTCCACGGCGACGGCCGCACGTCGCGATGGTGTGATCGCGCTCGCGCTGGCCGCGGCGTGGTTCGCCGTCTGGGCTCTCTATGCCACGTATACCTGGACGGCCGGTCAAACGCGCGGGCACATCATCGCCATCCACGTCGTGCGCTTCTATATGCCCACGCTCGGACTCATTGCGCTGCTCGCCGCGTGGGCCTTGATGCAACTTCCTCGCTGGTTCGCGCCCGCTGTTCTGGTGGTGGTCGCGGGTCTTGGTCTCTGGGTCTATCAGTCGCCGAGCAACTACCGCATCGTGCACGTCGCACCGCCGGTCAGACAGATAAGTAGGCCCGGGCCGCCGGCAACGGTAACCACGACCACCAGCACGTTGCCGCAATAAATCAGCGACTCGGCGAGACCGCTTGCGCGCTCGAGACAGCCGGGGTAACTCGAGACCTCTTCACGAGCGACCTCAGCGCGTAATCGAGCGAAAGTCGTCCAGTGCCAAGCGCACAGACCACAAAAGCGAGGCCGACGAGAGCAAGGTTGAGCTGATAGCCAATGCCCGTGGCGTTGCCGACCAGGCCCTGCGTGAAGGTGACGGTGATCATGGCCATGATCATGTCCCCGACCAGCCCAAGCGCCGCGAGACGTCCGAAGACGCCGAGTCCGACGGCGGCACCTCCAAAGCACTCGATGATGCCGCCCAGCACGGCGAAGAACGTGCCGGGGTGCAGGTGCGCGACGGTTGAGAAGTAGATCGCCTCATTGTGAACACCGGCGCCGCCAAAGGCGCCGAAGAGCGTGCCAGCACCGTGGTAGACGAAGATCCACGCGAGACACACTCGCGCCACCAACAGCGCGACGTCGCGCGCCGGCGGCGCGTGGGCGCTCGCCCGAACTCTTTCGTAGGTCGCGAGCACCATCAGCCGTCAGTCTTCGAGTGGACCAGGAAGGGTTGCGCCAACTGGGCCAGCACGACTCTCGGTGTGGCCAAAGCCGATCCCGCCTGTTCCACCGGCACGGGTCGCCCCGAGATTCCGGTCGCCACGGGCGTGGCGCCAGTTGGATAGGCCGCGCGGTGAATGAGCATGTCCCATCCAACCAGCACGAAGCCGAAGTTCACGGTGCCGCGTTCGTCAATCGGTGAAGCGGCGTGATGCAGTCGGTGGTACGCCGGGCTCACGAAGACTCTGCCCAGTGGCCCGAAGGTCCACCGCAAGTTGGCGTGCGGCAACGTCACCAGACAGCTGTAGGTGACAATCGCCACGGCGGGCACCGTGCCGCTCGCGCCGAGTATGAGCGCAGGAAAGAGCGAGGGCAGATACGACGCGTGCACCAGTGGGTGAGTGCGGAATGTGGTCAAGACGCTCAGGTCCTCCTGGGAGTGGTGCAGGGCGTGCAGGCGCCACAAGGTCAGCGAGCGGTGATTCGCTACGTGCGCTCCCCAGTTCATGGCGTCGATGCCGATCAAGATCAAACCGGAGACCACGACCTGGGGGAGCAGGGGCAGTCGACCGAGCACGAGGAAGCTCGCGTGTTGATCGATCTCTTGGGCGAAGCCGGTCTCGACCAACGTGAGCAATGGCAACACCACCACCGCAAAGATCGCGAGGTATCCCGCGTCAACGAGGTGCGCTCTGGAGAGAAACGGCCGCGCCACGGCCGGCCAGAATCGCTCGGCCAAGAGGATCACCGCGATGAACACAATGAGGGCCGGACCGACCGTGCGTCCTCGCGCCGACGACAAGGCGGCCTCCACGTTGCCGGCGCTGGCGAGCGCTCGATAGCCGACGACGCCGAGCCACGTCGCTACCGCGCCGAGGAAGAGCACACCGTACCACGCCTTGGTCGGACCGGCCTCTTTGAAGATGATGAAACGTCCTACGGCGCGCAGACGCGGTCGAAGTCCCTGTGGCCCAGCAGCTTCAGTTACTGAGCGAAACGCGGCCGTTCCTCCGTAGGAGTAGTTCGAGCTGATCTCCGTCATGGCCCTAGTACGCGATCGGTGAGGTCGTGGTGGTCCCGGTGGAAGTCTTCTTCTTGGGCGGGGTGAGGGGGCTCTTGGGGTTGATGGACCACCACTGCCCCCAGGTGTCCTTGACGTTCCCTGTCACTTCGCCGGCCTTCTTATCGCCGGTGTAACGGTAGAGAGGAATGCCTTCGTAAGTCACCTGCTTGCCCCCGCCGGTGCGGGTGAACGAGCCGAGGTGGCTTACGCCCACGCCCAGGGGAGTTGACTGCCCGGCGGCGAGCAGCACCGGAGTCCATACGGTGGCGCACTTGGCGGTGCACACGCTCTTGTTCTTCGGGTCAGCGGTGAGACGGTACACGGTGAAACCGTCTTTCAACGTAAGTGTCGGCCCCCACGTCTTGTTCTGGGACACGGTGATCGTCGTCGGCGACGACGAGGCGTCACTGGAGAGTGGCAGTGCCGTCGCGCCCAGCAGTGCCGCACCACTGAGCACGACGGCGAAGATGATGGCGTCGCGCGGAGCGATCAGGGATAGAGCGAACTTTCGTGGTGATCGTTTCATGGTGAGACACCTCTTCGTTGTGAATGTGCCCGAGGGGCCTCGGGACACGTGTTACTTATGAATACCGAACGCGGAGAGATTTGTTCACCGTGATTCGGGGAAATCTTTCGAACGAGCGTGAACAAACTGAAGCCGACTTCGGTATACGTAAGTGCGATGCCACAGACTCGAATATCGAACTGCACGATCGGTTACCCCGCCGAGGCGGCGCGCTTGATGTCCCACGCGAGTCGGCGAGTTTCGCTGTGAATGGCGTCGCTCGTGAACACCATGGTCAAATGGCTTCGATGAGAGTGAACGAAGCGGCCAGCCCTGAAGCCGCCGATGAGGTGGGGTTGCGTGGGGCGTTCCTCGCCCACGGAGGCGAGCTCTTCGGCTTCGCGCGGCGATCGCTCAACTCCACCGAGGGCGCCGAGGACGCGGTGCAAGAGACCTTTTCTCGTGCCTGGCGTTCGCGTTCGCGCTTTGACCCCACGCTGGGATCGCTTCGGACCTGGCTCTTTACGATCGAACGTCGGGTGATACTCGACGTCAGCGCCCAACGAACGAAGAATGAGACGTTTCCCCTGGACGCGGTGCACGAGCCAGCCGGTGACGACCACGTCGAACGGGCGATGCTGGGCTGGCAGATGGAGTCCGCGCTCCAGCGCCTCGATCCCGAGCACCGGATGATCGTGATCGAGCTGTACTTCAACGGTCGCAGCGGTCGAGAGGTCGCGGAACTGTTCGGTTTGCCTGAAGGAACGGTGCGCAGTCGAGCCTTCTATGCGCTGCGGATGCTGCGACTGCTTATGGAAGAGTCGGGGTGGGACCAGTGAGCGACGTGGGATGTGAAAAGTGGCGAGAAGCGCTCGCGATGCATCTTCTCGGCGATCAGTCGGTCGAGGAGATGACGGGACTCCTGGCGCACCTGGATGGCTGCGCTGAGTGCCAGACCGTGGCAAGCGAGTTAACCGAGACCGTCGCCATGTTGAAGTACGTGGACCGCACCTCGATTGAGTCCGCGGCCTCGGTACCACCGGATTTGACGGCGCGCGTTCTCGGGGACCTCCACGGCGGCGGCGTCGCGCAACGACGTCGACAACGAACTCGCGTGGGGGTTACTGGCCTGGTGGGAGCGATCGCCGCCGCGTTCATACTCGTCGTGGTCTTCTCCGGATCCAGCTCCTCGAGGTTGCCAAATGAGAGGGTGCTCGCGCTTAAAGGCGCACCGTCGGTTTCGGCCACGGCGCTGCTCGTGAAGAAACCGTGGGGAACCTCCTTGCAGTTGAGCGAGCGGGGCCTCCCGGGCGGCGAGGTGTACTCGGTGTCGATGGAAACGAAGAGCGGTGCGTGGTGGACGGCGGGCACGTACCACCCGACGAACAACGGATCAGTTACTGCCACGATGGCGTGTGCCGTGTCGTTGCACAAAATAACGGGCGTCCGCGTTGAGAACGGCGCCGGTGTCACGGTGTTGGCCGGTTACCAAAGCGGGGCGTACGCGACGTATAAGTAGGTCGCGTTGTTTCCCTCTTGAGCGGCGTCGACTTGTATGCGAAAATTAGTGCGGAGCCCTACCCCCCGAGGAGAGTCGTCTAGATGAAAATGCGCTCTCTCGTCGCGCTCATCCTTCTCGCGAGTGTGCTGTCGACGCTGGCAACTTTTCCATCGGATTCGGCATCGATGCCGGGCCAGGTGATTACCGTCGAAGCGCTCACAGCATTTTCACAGACGGCCGTGCTTCGAACTTGGCGCCTGCAAAGCGATGGTCGCTACAAGCAAGTGGTCGGTCCTTTCGTGGCCTTCGTTGGGGTGAACGGTGTGCGCCCGACGAGGGAAGGACTCGGCCGTACCCCTGTCGGAGTCTTCACCTTGACCCAAGCTTTCGGGAACGAGCCGAACAATGGAACAAAATTGCCATATCTCCTGGTCCGACCGGAAGACTGGTGGGACGAAAATCCCTTATCAGCGCAGTACAACCGACTCGTCGTGAGCTCTGTTTCGCCGGGAGGCAACTCGGAGAACCTCTACTACGCGGGTGTGGCCTACGCCCACGCCGTGGTCATCAACTACAACACCGATCCCGTTGTCAAGGGCGCGGGCAGTGGGTTCTTTCTTCACGTGAGCTTTGGTGCGCCGACCGAAGGATGCGTGGCCATTCCCGAGGGAGATCTCGATCGTGTAATGCGTTGGCTCAACCCGTCGCTTCATCCAGTGATCAGCATTGGTGTCGGCGACGCAGCGTTACGAATCGTCGAGCCTTCTCTCTAGGTTGCCGTCACGATGTCGTGGGAGTTTCGATGGTTGCTTCGTTCCTAATGAGTGCCCAGGCCCGATTGAGGGCAATGACGAACGAAGCGAAAATCACGTAGCACAGTCCGTTCACGATCCACTCGAAGTGGGGATGCAATATGAGCGTGATGCCGCCGGCGAGTTCGGCCGTGTAGTTCGCCGTGCTGACAATGAGCACCCGCCACTGAGTGCTGACACCGAAGGTTCGAAGGTGGAGATTGAGCGTGCTGTAAAGACAGACCAGGGCAAGGACAACCATCGCTTGGCCGATGTTGGTTTTTGGCACGATGGCGAGTAGCGAAAGGGAGAACGCATTCACCAGTCCGACGAAGCTGGAACTCGCGAGGGTTCGTACCTTTTGGGGTGCGTTTTTGCCAAAGACGACCTCCGTGCGGAGCGAGACAGCCACGAACAAGAGACCGATCATGGCGCCCGCGGCGCCCGCGGAAGTGATCATGAACTCTAAGTACGACCTCGGTACCACGGTGGCTCGCTTTGTCCGCTTCGCAAAAGGTTACTGAAGGCCTTATCAGGACGAAGGGTCCGCAACGGGCACGCGCCAAATCAGGCGCGTTCCCCCGTCGTCTGCTTCACCAATCTCGAAAAGGCCGCCCAGTCGTTCGGCGCGATGGCGAAGATTGGCCAGTCCGAGACCACTTCCCGCCAGAGGCCCTTCGCCCGGGCCAACCCCGTTGTCGACGACTTCTAAATTAACCACGTCATCGACGGCGAGGGTCACCCGAAAGCGCGTCGCTTGGGCGTGTTTTCCGGCGTTGGTCAGCGCTTCGCGCAGTACGGCGAGCAGGTTGTCGGCGATGCGCTGGGTAACAGCGTTGTCGATCGTTCCCGAGAAAGTGACCTCCGGACGAGCTCCGAGCATCGGGGCGAGTTCACTCACAAGTTCAAGAACCGCGTGGCGCAGTCCTCCGGGTACCGTGCTGCCGCCCAGTTCGTAGATGGTCGTTCGAATCTCGGTGATCGTGGCGTCGAGATCGTCAACGGAGCGCTCGACGCGTTCCTTGATCAGTTCGACGTCGTTGAGACGGGTCGCCTCTTGGAGGGTCATGCCGACGGCGAAGACCCGCTGGATCACGCGATCGTGAAGATCACGAGCGATGCGATCGCGATCGTCCAAGACGCTGATGACCCGCACTCGATCGTGCAGGCGATTGTTCTCAATCGCGATCCCGGCGGCGACCGCAAAAGCCTCAGCGAGAAACTGGTCCTCTTCACTGAACTCACTCGCGTCAACCTTGTCCGTCAGGTACAGATTCCCGTAGACCTCGTTTCGCGCGTGCACGGGTACGCCCAAGAACGACTTCATGGGCGGGTGGTGAGCCGGGAATCCGTAACTGTCAGGGTGCGTCGCGAGCTCGTTTAGTCGAAGCGATTCGGGATCGGTGATCAGTAGCCCCAGCACACCGCGCCCCGTCGGCCTCGCGCCAATGAGCGCTTCCTCGGCGTCGGAGAGACCTACCGTCACGAACTGCTCCAGGCCGGTGCGCGAGGCGTTGAGGACACCCAGAGCGCCGTAGCGCGCGCCGACCAGTGAGCGGGCTTCTTCGACGAAGTGGTGCAGCAGTTCGGAAAGCCCGACATCAGCCTCGATCATGAGCACGGCGTCGAGCAACCGTCGCAGGGTCGCTGGGTCCGTGATCCTCCGGTACGGCACGATTCCGATGGTACTCATGACGCTGTCGTCCGTTGCCCGAAGGACGAAACGGGTCTTCTTAGAACGCCGAGCGAACCCTGGCACACTAGAAGTAGTGACGATACGCGTGTTCATTCTCGACGACCACGAGATGGTGCGCGAAGGGATACGCAGTCTGCTCGAAAGCGATGACGACCTCGAGGTCGTGGGCGAGGCCGCGACCGTCGCCGAAGCCTTCGTCCGCATTCCCTTGGCCAAACCAGACGTGGCAATTCTCGACGTGCGACTCGAGGACGGCGACGGGATTGAAGTCTGTCGCGACGTTCGCTCCGCCCACCCCAACATCATCTGTTTGATGTTGACGAGCTTCGCCGATGACGAAGCCCTCTACGCCAGCGTGATGGCTGGAGCGGCCGGGTACGTCCTCAAACAGATACGTGGGCGCGATCTGATTGATGATGTGAAGAAGGTGGCCGGCGGGGCGTCGTTGATGGACCCGCGCGCTATTGCTCGAGTGGTGGAGAGAATCGCCAATCCGCCGAAAAGTGCGAACGCTCTGAGTTCGCTGTCGCCCCAAGAACGCCGACTCTTGGATCTCATTGCCGAAGGCCTCACCAACCGACAGATTGCCGAAACGATGTTCCTCTCGGAAAAGACAGTGAAGAACTACATGACGGGGCTGCTCAGCAAGCTCAATATGAATAACCGAACCGAGGCCGCCGTCTTTGCCACCAAACTAAAAGCCACCCGAGAAGATCCCGAAAAGTAGAGCGAACGGCTATCGCCGACGTCGATGGGCCAGATCCGTAAGGTCGACGTCGGCGTCGGCGAGCGCATGCTCGAGACGGCGCCGTTCCTCTGCGGGCCTGACGAACAATCTGGCGGAGGCCTTGATGCCGTGCGCCTCGCTCAACTTGATTAGAGAGCGGTCGTAGGCGATCTCGGACGCCAGCGCCGAGTACACGTTCTCTTCGTAGCGCGGAGTCGAGATCAGCATTTCGAATCGACACGCGAGGACGTGATCGATCAGCTCTTCCTCGCCGGGATCCATCACCCATTCGTTGAGCGAACTCGTCAGCAGATCAATGTACATCGAGCTACTGCCTGGGCTGGCGCCTTGGCTGACGCCCATGGGACGTCACCCTCCGTCGCTTGAAGCTTGCAAGTTCGTCTTCCAGGATTTGGTCCCGGGCCCTTGGTAGACGAGTGCATTCATGAGACATCTCTTTCTGTTGGCTGAAACGACCCTTCGCGGCGCCGTCTCCATTGAGTGGCAATGCCTCTGCTGGCGATGTCCAAAGCCATGAACTCAGTATCTGCCCCGGCGCGGTGAGTTCGTTAGGGAAGAAGGTCCCTACCGCCAGTGACGTTCGCCCCTTCTTCGTTACCGAGTGATAACCAACTTCTACAAGTGCCGGTGGCTTGGCGTTTCCCCGATGCTCGTGGAACGGCCTCGAGGGGCAACGCCGACGACGCGACGGCGAGCGTTGTGGCCGTTGGTACGGTGAAAGGTTGTCCCACACTTTCTAGCCAACGGAGATGGACGTGACCGAAACCACTCATCGATCAGAGATTTTTGCCTTCGCTCATGACGTCGTCGACCGCGACGCCGCGTTTGATCCGCTCTTCGCCACTGGCGCTGGTGTGCCCGGCTACGACGACCAGCTGCCCGATTTTTCGCCCGACCACGTGGTAAAGGAGATCGCGTTAGTGCGCGGGTACCTCGACGGCGTCGCTGCTCTTCGTCCCATCGACGACATTGATCGCATTGCACTGGCGGTGCTCGATGAGCGCTTGAACTCGCGACTCGCTCTCGTCGAGTCGGGAGAGTCGGCACGCACCATCTCGGTTATTCGGTCACCGTTGTCGGAGATCCGACAGGTCTTCGAGTTGATGGCCTTTGACTCCGGCGAGGAGTTGGACGTCATCGCCCGGCGACTTCGCGCGGTGCGCCCCGCACTCGCGAGCTGGCGCGTGACCTTAGAAGAACTCGCCGCCAAGGGACTGTTGCCGTCTCGTCGCCACGTCGTGGGTGTCGCCGACCAAGCCTCCACCTACGCCGCTGGCGCTTACGTCGACTTCGTCGAGCGCGTGGCGCCCGACGCAGCAGCCGACAGCGAACTGCGCTTGGCCGCCCTCGACGCGGACGTGGCTTGCGGCGAGCTCTCGGCGTGGATGACCGACGCGCTGGTGGGAAAGACCAACGAGCATGACGCCTGCGGGGCCGAACGTTATCAAGCGTGGGCACGGTACTGGACCGGGGCGACGCTCGACTTCGAGGAGCTCTACGCCTGGGGCTGGGCCGACCTGCAACGAATCAACACCCGCATGTGGGAGATCGCGCGCGAGTTGCTCGCTGAGCCCAAGAGCCTGGTCGAGGCGACAGAGTTTCTGGACCACGATCCGAAACAGATCATCGTCGGCACGGATGAACTCTTGCGACGACTCATCGCCTTCACCGAACGGGCCGTTCAAGAGCTCGACGGCGTGCACTTCGACATTGACCCGCGCATTCGCTTTTGCGACGCCCGTCTCGCCCCCGAAGGCTCGGCCGCGGCCCCTTATTACATACCACCGAGTGAAGACCTTTCACGCCCGGGCACCACGTGGTTTCCCACGTTGGGTGCGACGACGTTCCCCTGGTGGAGTCACGCCTCCACCTGGTACCACGAGGGCGTGCCGGGACATCACCTGCAGTGTGCGACGTCGCTCATTGAAGCCGATCGCCAGAGTCGCTTTCACCGACTCGAAGCTTGGACGAGCGGGTATGGCGAAGGGTGGGCGCTCTACGCCGAGCGGCTCATGAACGAGCTCGGCTACTTCAGCGATCTAGGTGAAGAGATGGGCTACCTCTCGGGACAGGCGCTTCGCGCGGCTCGCGTGATGGTGGACATCGGTATGCACTTCGAGCTGCCGGCCCCCAAGGACCTCGGCACGCTCGGTGACCTTGGTGACTGTTCGGGCCGAGTGTGGAACGCGGAGATGGCGGTGGCTGTGCTCGAGGAGCTCGCCATGCAGAGCCACGAGATGTCGGTCTCCGAAGTCGATCGCTATCTCGGTATGCCGGCCCAGGCGATCTCGTACAAGGTGGGCGAGCGAACCTGGATGCGTGCGCGGGAGGATGCGAAGACGCGCTTGGGCGACAACTTCTCGTTGAAGAGATTCCACGCATACGCACTGGCTCTCGGACCGATGGGCCTCGACCCCCTGGAAGACGAACTTCGAGCCTGGGACGGCTCGTAGCGAGTGAATGGCCGCTTACTTGTGGTTCAACACAATTCAGTTCGCTGAACCAACATCCCACAGGTGGTGCTCAACGTCGTGCAGACCGTAGGCGCCGATGGTCTCCACTGTGAAGCGACTTCCGTTAGAACGCGTACCCGGCCGCGTCCACTGCGAATCCTCTACGCTGTCAAAGCGATCTGCGTGCCTAGTCGCCGCCTCGAGCAGCTCGCCACCTACCACTTCGGGCTCTTGAAACTCGTAGCGTTCCTCGAGCGCCGTCTCGTCTTGATCCCAGTTGGGAAAGACCGGGTCATCTTCGTCCAGCATTCTGCGCAGTCGCCCGTCCATTGTTCGATGCACGTCGCGCACGTGACACCCGTACTCCAGCGCGGACCACTTGTCCTCACGCGGTCGGTCCCTAACATCAGGTCGTCCGAGCACCTCGACCCACTGCTGGGCGTGCGCTCGAATCGTGGAGCCATAGGAGTCGTGCGGATAGTCCTTGGCGTTAAAGCCGCACTCGTCACACGGGCGTTCAAGGACCCACGTCCAGTCTTTGGTGTCGGGGGTGATCGCCACTGATGCGAATCTAATGTCTCCGAAGGAAACATCGTGAAGCCGGCTATCGCGTTGACGCCTCGAGCGACCTCGAGGCGTCAACGCGATAGGGGGACTAGCTGGCCGCGATGCCTTCTGAGGCTACCGGGATGTTGAAGATCGTCTCGATCTGCGTGAGTGATCCACCGGCGCCAATAGCGTAGGCGTCGATCGTGCCAGCGCCACCGCTCTCGACGTAGAGGAAGTCGCTGTCGGGTGAGACCACCGAGTCGGTGGTGCCGGCGTGTGCGGTCGCCGCCGTGGCCTTCACGAGTTGGGGCGCACCGGCTCTGTTCTCGTCAAAGGAGCTGATCGTGCCGCTGCCCGCGTTCGAGCCGTAGAAGTAGCCGTTTGCTCCTGAGATCCAACAGAGCGCTGTCCCACCGTCACTGACTGTGCCGAGGTTCGTCAGTGTTCCATCCGGGTTGACGCGGTAGGTACTCACCGAACTGTTGGATGCTTCGGTGGCCACGAGGTTACCGGCGCTATCAAAGACAAAGGAGAACGGCAGCGCGTTCACCGCAGGCGTGGTAACGGGCGCAGCGCCGAGTGCTCCGTTAGGTGCGACGGAGTAGACAAGGTAGCTGTTGGTTGATTGCTTGCCGGTAATGACGAGGTGCTGGCCGTTCGGCGTGTAGCCGACTTGTCCGACACCGTGGTGAAAGTCAGGTGGCGTCGTGTTTACCAGGCCGAGGGAACGTACTTGACCGGGCAGCGCAACGAGTAGGCCGTTGAACCAGGTGAACTCGGCCACCGAACCGGCGCCGCCGGCGTTCAAGACCGCGACGTAGCGACCGCTCGCGGCAACCGAGTCAGGGAAGAGCCCACCACTCGAAATCTGCTGGATCGCCGTCAGAGAGGTCCCGTTCACCGCGAACACGGTGACGGTGTCGCTGCCCGCGTTGATGGCAATGAGGTCACTGTTGTTGTTGACGAGAGTGAGACCGCCCTGGCTCGCGAGGGGGTCAGCCGTGGCGTTCGCCGCCGCCGCGCCGTCACCACCCGTGAGGTAACTACCGGCAAACGAGATCGTGCCGTCACTCGCTCGCTGATAGGCGAGCACACTGTTGCCCGTCGAGGCGTCGGTTTCGACGAAGAGCGCCTGACGAGGTGAAAACGAGTGCGGCGTCGTTGCGCTGGCGCCGCCGGCGAGGGCGACGAGTCCAACGCCAATCGCTAGTACGGTCGCGCTCGCGACTCGAATGGGGGTCTGTAGCTTCATGATGTTCTCCTTAGATCGGCGGGGGTTGCCAGTAAACAGTCCGACTCGGAGTGAAGGCGTTACATGAAATTTGAGAGGTGAAATTTTGCCGGTAGCGTGGCCGGGTGGATGACACCGAGTTGCTGCAGCGACTCCTCGAGGGTGACGAAAAGGCTTTCGTCGAGATCGTGACGCGTTATCACGAGTCACTCGTTCGTGTGGCTCGTTACTACGTGGCCAACGAGTCCTCGGCCGAGGACGTGGCCCAAGAGACGTGGATTGCCGTCCTGCGCGGCGTCGATCGCTTTGAGGGCCGTTCGTCCTTTAAGACGTGGCTGTTTCGCGTGCTGGTGAATCGTGCTCGCACGGCGGGGGTGAAGGAGCATCGCGTGGTGCCCGTCGATCCTCAAACGTCCGAGCGTTCGGTAAGCCCGAGTCGATTCGACCAGGGCGGAACGTGGATCGAGCCGCCCGTTCCTTTCACCGAGGCCATCGAGAATGGGATCGTGAATGAACCAATCGTTCGACTGGTACACGAGTCGATCTCCCGACTGCCGGAGTCGTCGCGCGCCGTTGTAACGCTTCGCGACGTGCAAGGACTATCAACGGTAGAGGTGGCTGACTTGTTGGGACTTAGCGAGGCCAACGTGCGCGTCATACTCCATAGAAGTCGAGCGCGAATACGATCTGAGGTCGAAGCGAAAATGCAAGTTGGTGGATCATGAGGGTGACGCCCAGCCGCCTCGTCTGTCAACAGGCGGTGGAGCTGATGAGCGACTACGTCGATGGCGCCCTGTCACGTCGTGATCGCCGTCGTCTCGAAAAGCACCTCGCCAACTGTGACGCCTGCAGTGCCTACCTCGAGCAGTTGCGCGTCACCATCGCCGCGAGCGGGGTCGTGACGCCGGATGATCTGTCACCCGACGCGCTGGACACTCTCACCGAACTCTTTGAAAGGTTTCGCGAGAACGAATGAGAAACGGGGGAGTCGTTGCTCCCTGATATATCAGTGACGTGGAATGGTGTAGCGCGCGAAGAGATGCACGCCGACAAAGACCCAAAAGAAAACGAGTAGCACCAGAGCGGCGCGTCGTGAGGCGAGAGTTGCTCCAAAGCGCGAGAGCGCCGAGATTCTTGTGGGATAACGTCTCGCGAGAAACTCAATGATCACGCATGCCCCCAGAAGGACTAGCCAGGCGATGGTTCCGATCATCTCAACCCCCTCGCGCGAGGCGATGTTGATGGAGACGGCGAAGGGGCAGCGCGACCACCGCTAACCAGGCCAAGAAGAGCACGCAGCGCAGCCAGTGGGTGACGAGAAGGTGGTCGACCGTCGTGCTCAATGTGGGCGCGCTCTTGGAGCGGCCCCCGAGCGCCAACCCCACGACCTCGAGAGCGATCGCGCCAACGAGCACCACGAGCCACGGCATCGAGCTGGAAAGCGACGCGCCGAGTGACCTTTGTCGGTAGTAGCGCGACGCGCCAGACGCGTCCCCGGCGAGGGCCCCGTAGAACACGTACAGCCCCGCGACGATAAGGGAAGGAATGGCGACCACCACATACGAGAGCGTGTGAAAGGGAGTGACGCCGGTGGCGAACCACGCGTAACCAATGACGAGTGCGACGGCGATGACGTGGGCCACGCGGTGAAGGAAAGCAGAGTTGCTGGCGGTGCTCACGCTAGTGAATGATTGCGATGCGTCGCTGACGCCGCGGCCGAAGTTCGCTGATTCATTTCTGCAGGCGCCGTCAAGGCCGCGTTACTTCGCTTGGGCGAGGAGACCCTCCAGCATCGACCGCGTGAGAACGGTGGCGCCACTCGGGGCCACAATACTGTCGTTCGCGTGCGCGATCGTCGCCGTGAGTTGCACCGAAGCGTTGCCCTTTGTGCCGGTGGGTGCGGTGATCTTGATGGACGCGCCGGTGGCGGTCGATCCCGAGGTGGTAAGGACGATGGTGTATGAACCCTTCACCGTGCCGGGTTGTTCGGAGCTGTTCGTCAGACTTTCAATCGTGGGCAGAACCGCCGTCACGATCGGCTGGAGCGAACCGGTTTCAGAGAAACCCCCGCTCGGGAGCGTCGTGTAAGGCGAGGTATCAATGACCTTTTCGATCGCGTCGGCAATCTCCTTGGAAGCCACCTGTTCCTGTGCAGCCTCAGCCTTGATCTTTGACGTCGCCGAGAACGACGACGTCAGCAGGCTGGTCGGCAACTCGAACCATCGGCCACCCAAGAGCAACTGAGCCGCCGCCAGCTCCGTCGAAGAGAGGTTGACCGAGGGGATGTTGTTGAGCGCCGAGACATCGATCTCAACGTAGAGACTTTCGTCAACGTCGCGCAGGTCAATCACGGGTGCGCCACCCGCGTTGACGATCACCTCGGCGTTCGCCTTGCCGTCGGACTGAGAGAGCGCTGAACCCGTCGGATTCGAGTAGTCGACGTCAACGGAAAGAGCGCTCAGAATCTTCTGCGCCTGCGCGGTGCCGGCACCGGCCGCGCTAATCGTGAGATGCACCTGGAGGTCCGCTGTCGAGCCGAGAGAGGAGACCGTCTGATCCAACGTTGCTTGGGCGCCGCAGGCGGAGAGCCCGAGCGACGCGGCGGCAACCGCTACGATCAGGAACTTCTTCACTTCGACCTCCTGTCGCTACGCGAAGTCAAGCGCGATTGCTTGCTCAAGGCTGCCGACTCTCCACTGACGCGATTGAGCGCTCATGAGACAGATACCGCCACAACGCTACTACCGTGTTTCCCTTTCTGGGCTGGCTTAACGCTCAATTAATTCGCAATGGAGGCTGCGTTGTTAGGCGGTACGCGCTAACTCACGACGAAGTGGTGCGTCGCTCGATGCGCCACACGAATCGAAGGGCCGTCCACGTGTCATCGACGGCGCAGACCTTGTTGTCGACCAGTCCGAGGGGAAGTGCGAGGCCGCGAACAACGTGATCCGAGAGGTCAGTGCCCAGCGCTGAGGTCCGCTTGGGCCAAGCGAACCACAGCGATCCGGTGGGATAGACGACCCGGCTCAGTGATTCGATCTGGCGTGACAACGTGGTCGAGCTCGTAAAAAATGCCAGTATCACGTCCGCGCGGCCGCGTGCCGTGCTCTTGACGTTGACGCTCCGTGCGACGTTCAACATGAAGTTGGTTGGCGCGTGGAGCAGCATCACCGTCGACGCGTCTTTGATGCCGAGCTTGGTACTGAGCGAAGGTGTTGATCCACTCTCCATGGAGGAAAGTCTCTCACCGACAAAGCGGTCGGTCGGTCGACGAACGCGGCGCCCGCTCTCCTAGTGTTGGTCCGTGAACGATCCGCACGCTCGAAGCTCCAAGGTCGCATTTCTCTCGATCCTCGAGGTCCAGCAGCGATTTGACGCCGGTGATCTCACTTCCGTGGCCTTGGTTGACCTCCTGTTATCGCGAGTCGCGGCCATTGACGCAAAAGATTCGAAGGTCGCTCTCAACTCGCTGGCGGCGCTCAGCGCCGATGCTCTGCACGTCGCTAAAGAGCGCGACGACGAGCGTGCACGCGGCATCGTGCGCGGTTCGCTGCATGGCGTGCCTGTGCTGATCAAAGACAACATCGAAGCGTTGGGCCTACCCGGCATCGCGGGATCGACTTCCTTGATTGGTCGTCCGAGTCGCGACGCCACACTGGTGACGCGCATCCGCGACGCTGGAGCAATTGTCTTTGGCAGCACCAATCTCAGTCAGTGGGCGAACATTCGCTCCCCGCGCTCCACGAGCGGATACTCCTCCAGTGCGGGACTGGTGGCCAATCCATGGTCACTCGATCGCTCGGCAGGCGGTTCGTCCTCTGGATCGGGGGCCGCACTCGCCGCCGGCCTCGCGCCCCTCGCCGTGGGCACCGAAACCGACGGGTCAATTGTCTGTCCGGCGTCGCTCAACGGTGTGGTCGGACTGAAGCCGACGGTCGGTAACGTGTCCACGAACTACGTCATTCCCATCAGCAAGAGTCAAGACAGTCCCGGTCCGATGGGCCGAAGCGTTCATGACGTCGCGCTCTTCTACCGCGTCCTATCCCAGAGCGGGCCGCCGGCGACCATCCTGCCGCCGACCTTCGCCGTAGCGACGAACTGGCGAACTGGTCATCCCCAGACGGATCAACTATTCGACGAAGTCGTCGCGACACTTCGCGCGGGCGGTCTCAGCATCATCGACCGCGAGGCGGCGCTGCCGGGCGAACAAGAAGGCAACGACGAGGCCGCCGTCCTCTTCGCTGAACTCTTTGACGATCTCACTGAGTACTTGGCGGAACGACCCGGCGACGGTGTGCACTCCCTCGCCGAGGTTGTGGCGTATGAGGACGAGCACCGAGATATCGAGCAGGTCTACTTCGGACACGAAAACTTCATCACCGCGATCAACAGCCGTGGACGAGCGGGAGGGCTGTACCAGGAGGCTCGAAAGAGGAATCTTCTCTGGGCCATCGACACCTGTCTGACGCCGGCTCTCGCCGACGTCGACCTTTTGATTGCGCCGGCGTTTGGTCCGAGTTGGAAGAGCGATCTGATCGTTGGAGGTTCTCCTGGACCAGCGAGTCCGGCGACCACCGCGCCGGCCATCGCTGGCTGGCCCATTCTGTCGATGCCCATGGGACTCATCGGTGGTTTGCCCGTGGGTCTCGCCATTGTGGGCCGTGCTCAGAGCGAGTGGACAATCCTCGAGGGTGCTCGTCAGATTGAGCGCCTCCTCCAGGAGCGCGGTCTCGAGACCGAGCCGCGGTGGGCAACCCCCACCAGAGGATGAACCCTTCGCACTAACTGAACGCGAACGTTGAGAACAGGTGTCGCCCCTACGCATTCGGGTAACAAGGGTGCATGGTCCAGTTCCACACCTTGCGGACCGGCGCTGGAATGACAATCGGGCAGATGGAGTCCTCCGCGCCGCCAAGTCCGTCGTTGTAGACGGTCCACTTGGCGGAGTCGCTCTTTTTGGTGAAGAGGTTGTAGGCGCCGTCGTCTTGGGTGCCGACCTGCGCTTGGAGGGATTTCGAGTTAGCCACCAGTCCCGCGGCGGCGTAGTAACGATCGTTCTGCGGGTCGAAGGCGTAGTACGTCGTCCCTCGAGCGAGGCCGACGTAGTCCGAGGCCGGCAGTGAGTGATACGCGGCATCGGCGTCGAGAAGACTCTTACGTACGGAGGAAGTGACGATCAGATTCTTTGTGCCGAGGTGTGTTGATGATGTCGCCGCCGATCCGCAGGCAGCGAACAACAAGGCATTCGCCAGGACGATGGGAACGATCAGCAGATTCTTTATCATCACCGAGGCTCGCTTGTCGGGTTTCAACACAGTGTACGCAAGGAGGCGATTCTTCAATAGTTACCGTCGAAATGGATCTATTGGCACTTGACCACGTATCAACTCAGATTGAATTAGTAAGAATTACTGCTCGTCCTCATCGGGTCACTCTTAGAAGGTCCAAAGAGTTCAGTGAGCTGAATCACTCTGCGAATTACATGCCGATGATTCATTCGCGAAGAGCGCTGGTATCTAAGGCGTGTAGGCCGCACAGAAAATTGTGATTTGTCTTCGCGTGGCACGTGAGTACATGCTCATACATTTTGGACGCGTGATCGATGAGTTTTAAAATGTAGAGAGCGGTGGACTCTTTATTCCAGTCATCGCTAATCATGAGTTCCTCGGAACTCCAAAGGAAGGAAAGGTGCATCATGGGTACGAAGGGAATGGCCCTCAGCGGAGTTTCAGTTGTCGTCGGAGCCATCGTGTACTGGGCGATCACCGCATCCAGCGTCGCCCAAAATCACGGATTCAGGCTGTCAACGATCGGCATCATTTTGATGATCGCCGGTGCGGTCGGATTCATCATCTCAATGGCAGTATTCATGGTGTCTCGTCGTTCACCATCGGTGCCACCGCGTACGTTCGATCGCGAGACGGTCGACCAGGCGGGACGCACAACGATGGTGCACGAGGAACAGCGTTAGTCGTTGATACGCTAACTCGCTCGGTCGGGTTGGCCAGGACGTTTACACCGTTCCGTCTACCAAGAGCGAAAAGCTCTAAGGAGGAAACATGATTACCTTTGGCCTTGTCTTACTCATCATCGGATTCGTCTTGCGCATCGCATTTCTCTGGTCGCTCGGCGTGATCTTCGTCCTCGTCGGGCTGCTCTTCTGGATTCTCGGAGCGCTGGGCCACGCGATTGGTGGTCGAAGGCATTACTACTGACGACCGGCCTGTACCATTCGCCAATGCCGGCCCTCATGGTTCAAGGAGTCTCGAGCGATGCGGGCAAGAGTTTTATAGCGACCGGGCTTTGTCGGTGGCTCTCGCGTCAAGGGATCAGCGTTGCCCCCTTCAAGGCGCAGAACATGTCGAACAACGCCCGCGTCGTTGACGGCGGCGAGATTGGATCGGCGCAGTGGTTGCAGGCGCTGGCCGCGGGCGTGACACCCGACGTGCGAATGAATCCAATTCTGTTAAAGCCGGAGAGTGACCGGCGAAGCCAGGTGGTACTCGACGGCAAGGTGGACGTGGCGTTAACGGAACAGCCCTGGCGCGGACGATCGCGCCAGTTGTGGCCGCACGTGGTGGCGGCGTACGAGTCACTCGCCAGGGACTATGACGTGATCGTCATCGAAGGAGCCGGCAGCCCCGCGGAGACCAATCTCTGGCAAGACGACATCGTCAACATGGCCGTAGCCGAGCTGGCCGACGCGCCGGTCCTGCTGGTCGTCGACATCGACCGCGGTGGCGCGTTCGCGCACCTCTACGGCACGTGGGCGCTCCTGCCACCAGAGCACCAGCAACGAATCAAGGGCTTCATTCTTAACAAGTTCCGCGGCGATCCCGCCCTGTTGGATCCTGCGCCCAGAGATCTGGAAGCACGCTGTGGAGTAGCGACCATCGGCGTCGTCCCGTGGATCGCTCACGACGTTCCCGATGAAGAAGGGCCGACGCTCGTCGAGAGTCCGACGAGTGGCCCACGTGTCGGCATCGTGTGTGGCCCGTACGCGTCGAACCTCGATGAGTTCGTGGGACTGCAGCGCTCAGCGCAAGTGCGCTTTGTTCGATCGGCCGACGAGTTCGAGGCGTTCGACCTCGTTATCCTGCCGGGTTCGAAACACGTAGCCGCCGATGTTCAGTGGCTCCGCGATGAGGGTCTCGAGGAGAAGCTGCGCGTGAGCGCGACGGCGCGAACGCCGATCCTGGGGATCTGCGGCGGCCTGCAGATGCTCGGACGTCGCGTCGACGCGGTCGACGGTGTGGAGGGGAGTGCGGATGGCCTTGACTTGCTAGCGGTGGCGACCACGCTGGAGAGAGAAAAACAGACGAATGACGTGACGCTTGTATTCTCGACGATGGCGCCGCCGTGGTCGTGGCTGAATGATCAGCGCGTCGTGGGCTACGAGATCCACCACGGAGTGACTACGCCGCTCGCTTCTCTCTCGATGAGCGATCAGCGTCTCTTCTTTGGAGTCGAAAACGTGCTCGGTGTTTACTTTCACGGTCTCTTTGAGAACGCTTCCGTGCTGGAGGCTTTCGCCGGTCGTCCGGGCGGTGATCGAGAAACGGCGTTCGAGCTGCTCGCGGACACCATCGAGAGGCACGTCGACGCGTCGGTGCTTCGAGCGTGCCTGGGATTCGAGTAGCACTTTTCGATACGTCTGAGGTCTTCCCTACTCCTTTGGCGTAGGACCGGGTGCCGCCGCCACGCGGTTGTTGGCGGACTTCGCCGTTGACATCCTCAGTAGATCCTTGAACCGTTCCTTCATCGAAGGAGCGTCGCCGCCGAGAGCTCGGCGCTCTTTCCGGTCAAAATGCTCATGCATGGCTATCGACCCCACGCCGAATGCCACAAAGAGGATGATCGAGACAATCAGCGGTCGATGTCCGTGTCCCGCAATGCCCGGTCGCAGCAAGATCTGGAATAACCCGAGCACGGTGATGGCGAAGCCGGCCACCCAGGCCCACACGTTCCACTGTTTGATTGTCCAACCGGGAAGTCCTTTGATCGGGATCATGCCGAAGAACGATCCCACGAGACCGCTCACGAAGAGGGCGCCCAACAGGTCGTCGGCGAGCACCACCCCGACAAATGGATTAGCGCGTAACGCGGCCGCGTTGACGGGGACCCAGATCGCCCACGACACGACGCTCAGGACGAGCGTCGTCAAGATGCCGAGGGCCGCGACGTGCCCTTTTTCGTTGGAAGGCAACTCGCGGGTGAAGACGACGCCGCAGACCAGTCCGTACAGATAGCCCGGCTCAAAGTTGATGAGTCGGCTGAAGACCACCATGACGGCAGCCAGCGCGAGACCGGCCGGAATGGCGATGAGCTTTCGGGGCGCACTGCCGTGCCGTTTCGTGTGGTAGATGGTTCCAATGACGACGGGCACCGAGACGCCGATGCCGAGTGACAAGGTCACCGCGATGAAGGTCACGAGGGAGCTGAGAGTGAGTCCAAAGTGACCGTCGTTGAACGCGTTCGCCAACGCTCCCAAAAGAAAGACCGCGGCAAAGACCCAACGCTTCTCAAGGAACGAGGCTCTTCCCGCTGGTGCACTGCTGACCAACGTGCCCAAAGCGGACTCGCCGTCACCAGGCGCGAGCGACCGTCCTCGAAGCCGTCGAAGTGGTCGCAACTTCTTTCGCCACCACAGCGTGATGTCGCCGTAGTTCTGCTGCAACGTCGTGTTGAAGAGTTGCGAGGGGAACGTGAGCAGCATCGCTACGGCGGCCGCGATGCCGCCGTTCACGGCGAGCGTCTTTAAGGGAAGAAGCGCCTCGCGTGGCGTCGGGATAGTGGTGGCAATCGTTGAAGGCACTACCGAGTTCGGAGTGGAGAGCGATACCGCGTCGATGAGATTGCTCGTGTCATTGGACGGATCAAGGTTGAGAAATTCCAGTGTTGTCGCGCTGGACGTCGCGACGAATGAATAGCGGAAAGTCTCCCAGTTCACTCGGTGAGTTCCCTTGCCCTTCGCATTCTTCGCCGTGAGGACACGGATACCGTTCACCGAGACGGCAACTGCAGTCTTCACGCCAAAAATACCCCCTGGGTCGTAGACGTTGCCAAGAGCAAACTGAAGGGTGTAGCGCAGGCCGATTGTTGTGGCCACCGTTTGGGCCACACCGGTGGGTGTGTTGCTTATGCCCGTCAGATCGAGAAACTGTCGGGTCCCATATGCTTGAAAGGTGATGCCGTTCTGCTTAAACCCACCGCTCGTGACCGCGACGTTGCCTGTCGCTCCGACGACTCGCCAATGCGAGAACGTCTGACCCGTCGAGAACAGCGAGTAATTATCGACCCCCACGTAGGGCGAACTAAAATTTCCATTGAGGACGAGATTGCTCGAGGCTGATGCCTGAGTGGCGAAGGCGAACGTCGCGATAGATGCCGCAAACATGATGGCGAGCCCCTTGCGCACCCACCCAGTTTGGGAACTGGGACCTCGTAAATCAAGTGGCAACTTGGATTATTGAGTTCCCGGCCTACCCCGTGAAGTCACTCCTCCTTGTTGGGATCACCCTTGCCGGTGGTAATTAGATCTCGCAAGCTCCCGTTGATGTAGAAGCCCCACGCATTCGAACATTCGCTAAAGCACTCGTAAGAAGGGATGAGACCCTGGTGCGTGAAGCGGACTTCCGTTTCGTCGCCTTTCTTTGAGACCTCAAAGATGATGTCGGTGTCGTTCCATTCGGTTTTGTCTTCGACGAAACTCAAGAAGCTGTCGTCAATGTGCCAGACGACCTTCTCGCTAGGCACGAGGTCAGTGATCGTTTGCTTGGAATAATGAAGATCTTCGTAGCGATACGTGAATTCGTCGCCGAGTTCGCTGGTATCACCCTCAATGTTGCCCGACCACCAACCACGTACATTCGTGATGGCCGCGAACGCCTCTGCGGGACTTTGCTCAACCGTAAATGCCAGGGGTCAGACTTTGTTCAGTCATAATTCGCTCTCGCTTCTCTTGTAGATGAAGATTTTAGCGGTGCTCGACTCGCGCTGAAGTGGCTGAGTCGCGCGACCCGTCTGAAGCGGATTACGGATTCTCCAGTTCTTCCGGTGGCGTGCGTCGTTTTCCCAGGCACCAGAGCACGAAGCGTCCGAACTTTCCGACATTCTCGCTGCGTCCATGAGCCTTGTCGTGGTCAACGCGAGAGCCGTAGCTCCCGCCGCTGCTATTTGACAGCCCGGCCAGTTGGATGTTGTTCGGCTCCGCGCCTCGCGGCACCTTGGCGAGGCGACGGCGTGGCTTTCTTGGTTTGTCGCCGGATGATCCCATGCTCGCATCCTGTCACATAGTCCGGTCAACGTCGAAAGCGGTCTCGTCGCGCAGTTAGTGGTGAGGCTTCACGATTCATCGCGATCATAAAGTCTCGAGCCGTAGGTGGCTTACTGATTGTCGCTCAACAGCTTTCTCATGGCATCCCGCTCGACCGGGCTCATATGGGGATCGGCTACTTTCCACTTAACGACGGCCGGGAGTTGTGCCGCTAGCTCTTCCCGGTCAAAGCCTTCGAGGAAGGTTTCCACGAAGAGCGCACGCCCAAGATTCATGAGTTCGACCTCTTCTTGCGTGCCGCTGACCTCTCCTGAACTGAGCAGTAGCCAGGTCAGCGCGACGTCCGCGTACGCGTTGCCCCGCGCCGGCCTGGCCCAATCGATGACGACTGGACCGTCGTCACTAACCATCACGTTGATCGGGTGAAGGTCCAAATGAAGAAGGCTGTTTCCTTCGGCGGCGAACGGTGTCGCTCTCAACCAGGGCGGAGCTTCAAGCCCGTGGAGAAGCTGATGGAGGGTTCGGAGGGACACCGCCTGTTCGAGAAGTGTCGACGGGTCCTTACTGACCAGCTCGAGCATCGACGGCCCCTCGATACGTTCCATCACCATGTCCATTCCGTCGGCGCTCACTTCGTGGATCTCGGGTACGGGGTAGCCGAGCTTGCGTACGTAGGTCATGACGCGCGCCTCCTCCACCATCGATCGACGCTCCCGCGAACGGCGTAGCACGAGGGCGTCGCCGTATTCGAAGATGTCGGCGTCACGCCCGGACGCGAGTAGCGCTCCGGGTTTATTCACCGGGCTAACCGAAGGGCGCTCATCACCGCGCGAGTTCTTCGATCGCGCCGATTGCTCGACGCGCGTCGATGTCGGGAACGAGGACATGGTCGTGCAGCTTTCCGGCGAGGACGTTGCACGCGATTCCCTCAAAGGCGAGACATGAGGCGATTGCCGCCGTCAGTCCTACCGCGGCGAGATCAGAGTTCACGCGCAAGGTCAGCCAAGCCGCGATGAACTCTGGCACCTCGCCCACGACCTCCTGCACAAGTACCACAGCCGTTGTCTCACCGTCTTCTTGAACCGTCGCCGCCGGAGTAACGCCGGGTTTAACGTCGGCTAGGTCGACGAAGCAGTAACGTCCGGGTCGTTGACTGACCGTCAGCGTTCGAAGCAATGTTGAGAGATCCTCTTCAGCCATGCGACCACGTTAGGTGCTTAGGAGCAGAGCGCCTCGGCCGCGCTTGAGTCCGATCGTGCCTCGTTCGCCGCTCCGCGAGGAGAGAACGTGAGAAGACGCTTCAACTTCCGTAACGAATCGAGCGCTTGCACGCCGCCTTGCACCACGAGTGCAGCACCCATCGCCAGGGCAAAAGCGAACACCACGTTGCCCGACCTCAGTGTCTCGGCGAGCACGAGCATGGCGACCACGTAGGAGAACGAGCCCCTGGTGACGCCACGAAGGAACGTCGAGGACGCGTCGGCGCCGTGGTCTTGGTGTGTCATGAAAGCCATCATGAGACTCATGGCGGGCAGTGCGTCAACGAGCCCCGACACGACGGGACCGAGCTGACCCGCAAGGGCCACGATGACGAACGTAAAAACGGCCGATAATGACAACCGCAGCCAGAGGCGTGAACGGCCCGACTCGACCGAAGTGTTGTTGGCGTTGGCCGGCCACAGTCGCAGCGCGACCGCAAAGCCGGCCGCGGTAATAACGGCAGCGAGAATGATAGAGAGCTTGAGCAAGTTCACGGCGCCCGCAACGAGAGCGAAAGCGACCAACGTGCTTCCGAGCGCCAATGTCGGGGACAGGTGCGTGGTCAGCCGGGCGTAGAGCCACAGAACGACGGCTTCGGCGATGGAACCGACCAGCAGGGCGCCGGTCATGGAACTGGCGAAAGCTGTTCCGTGCTGGAGCGCCACGAGCCAGAGTAGGGGCAGGCTCGTCAGAGGTAGTCCGACGATAAGACCGCTGATGGCGTGGCCGAAACGACGTTGCGCGACGGTGCCGATCAAGACCGCCAGAGGGGCCAGGAGAACGCGAAGTAGGAGGAAAAACATGCCTCCAGAATACCTTTATAGAGGCCTAAATTGACTCGGATTAGTCCCTAGAACTGTCACTAGATCCTAACTAAACTAAGTAAAATCGAAGTATCACCTCACTAGCAGAGGCACAAACTGACGGGAGTAACACGATGGATGATATCGACCGCTCGTTGCTCGTCGCGCTCAGTGAGGACGGCCGGCTGAGTTATCAGCAGTTGGCGACTCTGGTGCATCTGAGTTCGAACAGCACGGCTGATCGAGTGCGTCGACTTCGTCAGAGCGGCGTCCTCGCGGGCTTTCACGCCGAGCTTGATCTGGCCATGCTCGGCTACACACTGCACTCGCTCACCGACGTGAATCTCAAGGAGTCCGCGGACCGCCACGAGTTCGAGCGCGACCTGCACGGTGTTCCTCAAGTACGAAGCGCCGTGCACACGACGGGCGAGTTGGACTATCAGTTGCGTATCGTCAGTCGCAACACGGATGAACTGCAGGCAGTCCTCGATACCTTGCAGCGACTCGGTACTCGTGACGTGCAGAGCCGCATTGTGCTCGGTGAGACCACCTACGACGACGCTCGACTCCTCTAAGCAAAGGTCGTCACGATCCATTCGGCGCGTCCCATCGAAGCTGCGCCACCCGGGAGGGACTTACGTAGCCGTTCTCAACGAACCAACGCGACGACTCATAGAGAGCGACGGCGGCGGGCCGAGAGCGATAGCCGAGTTCACTGCGCGATCTCGCATCGTCAAAGGTCATCGTGGTCGACGCCATCTGAGCCGCTTCCAGAGGGACGCGCGGCTCTCGGTGAAGGAGCGTGCCTTCGATGAACTGTGAGGCACGACCAGCGACCATCGGAAAGACGGAGGGAAAGCGGCGCTCGGCCGGTGGGAGGCCGGTCACGTCGGCGAGGATGCGAAGTAGTTGGGCCATCGTGAGGTTGTCACCACCGCAGATGTAGCTGCGGCCCTGTTGGCCCTTCTCCAGGGCGAGCACGTGACCTTCGGCGAGGTCGTCCACGTGCGCTACGTTCATCGCCGTGTCCACGAAACCCGGGATTCGTCCGTTGAGGTAGTCGAGGACGACTTTTCCGGATGGTGTGGGGCGGTGATCGTAAGGACCATGGGGCATCGTGGGAAGAACCAGCACCACCGGAGCGCCCTGGGCGGCGAGACGAAGGACCTCGTGCTCGGCAACGTACTTCGTCTGCTTGTAGTTGCCGTAGAGATGCGAGAGATCGGCGACGTCGTCTTCGTTGGAGGGTCGACCGGACTTGGTCTGCCAGAGTCCCAGCGTCGCCACGGTCGAGGTGTAGACCACGCGTTCGACGCCGGCCGCGGACGCAGCGATCACGACGTTGCGACTACCCCCCACGTTGACCGCGTAGAACGTCGTCGGGTCCTGGGGCCAGAAGCCGAACTTCGCCGCGAGATGAAAGCAGTAGCGGGCGCCGTCGAAAGCGCCCTCCAGTTGTGCGGGCACCGTGATGTCGGCCGTGCGCTGCTCAACATCGAGGCCGTCGAGATTTGACGTCGGTGCGCCGGGCTCCACCAGCGCGAGCACTTTTACCTCTCGACGGAGCAGGGCTCGCGTGACGGCCGAGCCGATGAACCCGGCGGCACCCGTGACGACCACGCGGTCGCCGCGCTTGAGTTCGTAGGTCACGTCGTCTCGGTCTCGACTTTCGACGCTGCGCGCGATTTCTTGAACGCTCCTTTGGCCATGGTGAGGCCAAACTCCACGAGCCAACTGCTGTTGCGCTCGGCGTCGCTCAAGAGCTCGTCGAGTGAGTTGGCGAAGTAATCAATTTCTGCTTCACCCGCGATCAGTGGCGGCAGGAGCTTGATGATGTTGACGTTGTCGGCGGCGACCTGGGTAAGGATTCCGTAACGGTGAAAGAGAGGAACCACGAGGGTCTGTGAGAACATCGCCTTCCTCGTGGACTCGATCAGCCTCCAGCGTCGTCGCGCGCCGAGCGACGTCGGTCGTCCGAACTCGAGTCCGATCATCTGGCCCTCGCCTCGTACGTCGTGGATGAACTCATGACGAGTCGCGAGATCACGAAGTCGCCGCTTCCAGACATCGCCGATCGCCGCCGCGTGGGCCACGATTCCTTCATCGTCGAAGACCGACAGGGTGGCCAGTCCCGCCACCATGGCGAGTTGATTCCCTTTGAAGGTGGTCGAGTGCACCATGGCGCGGTCCATGGAGGAGTAGACGCTGCGGGCGATCTTGTCACTGGTGAGCATTGCGCCGACCGGCACGAAGCCACCCGAGAGGGCTTTGGAGACGGTGATGATGTCGGGGGAGAGGCCGTAGTGCTCGAAGGCGTAGAACTTTCCGGTTCGTCCGAGGCCCGTTTGTACTTCGTCGCAGATGAACAGCGCGCCCGCCTGGTGCACGGCCGCTTCCATTTCGCGCCAGCGCTCGCCGCTGAGCTCGTAGACGCCCTTGCCCTGAATTGGCTCGACGATGAATGCCGCCACGTCACCTTGTCGCAGCTCCTTATTCAAGGCGTCGAGGTCGCCGAAGGGAATCTCGGTGGCGCCAGGCAAGAGTGGACCAAACCCGCTCTTGAACTCCTTGGATCCATTGAGCGAGAGCGCGCCCACGGTAAGACCGTGGAAGGCGTGCGCGTGATAACAGATACGCGAACGGCCGGTAGCTGATCGAGCGAACTTAATCGAGGCTTCCACGGCCTCTGCGCCGGAGTTCGCGAAGACGACGCGTTCGATGTTGTCGGGGCTTCGCTGTACGAGTTGCTCGGCGAGCAGGCCGGGCAGGAGTGCACAGTCCATCTGCACCATGTTGGGCAGGTCCGCCTCTATCGCTTGGCGCAACGCGTCCTTAATGACTGGATGGCTTCTTCCGAGAGCAAAGACACCGAAGCCGCTCAAGAGATCGAGGTAGCGCTTGCCGTCAGCGTCGTACAAATAACAGCCTTCGCCGCGCTCGTAGAAGCGATCGAAACCAAGGGTCTTCACCACCTTGGTCAACTGAGGGTTGAGGTAAGTGGCGTGGAGTTGAAAGTTCTCTCCGCGGCGGCTCTCCATCAGTTTGGACAGATCAAAGGACACGACTTCCCTTTCGTTTCGCTTCCAGTAACTTAGGTCTGACCAAGAACGAGAGCGTAAACGGCGAAGTGAGCGTTCGTCGCGCTATCCGCGCCGGTGGCGTCGTAATCTCGAACGATGGTCATATTTTTGGCGCTGCTCGCCTCGCTGGCGAACGCCATCGCCAGCATTTGCCAGCGTCTCGGCGTGGAGGACGCGCCCCAAAAGAATGGACCGTCAATTGGACTGGTGCGACACATGCTGCAGCGGCGAATCTGGCTGATTGGCTTTGGAATCATGTCGCTCGGGTATGCCTCCCAGGCCACCGCACTGCACTTGGGGACGCTCAATCTGGTCCAGCCCCTCATGGTGAGCGAAATGGTCATCCTGGTGATGATTCTCTGGCTCTGGTACTTCACCCCGTTGCGAGCGCGAGACCTTCTGGCGGCCTGCGCCACCGCCATCGGCCTGGGGGTGTTCTTGTTCGTTGCTTCACCTTCGGCCGGGAAGCGAATACCGAGCAACGGAATGTGGCTCGGCGCGGGACTGGCCACGTTGGTGGTCGTCGCGGTGTTCGTCGCGCTCGGTTCGCGCGGTCCGGAGTGGCGGCGGGCGCTGATGTTAGGCACCGGCGCGTCGATAGGTTTTGCTCTACTCGCTGCGATTACTAAGTCGATGACCAACGTGCTCGTGGCCGGCTTCGGCGGACTCTTCACGTCGTGGCAGCTCTACGCGCTCTGCGTGGTGGGCCTTGGATCGTTCTTGATTATGCAGAGCGCCTTTCAGGTAGGGCCCTTTGCCGTGTCGCAGTCCGCGCTCATCCTGGTGAATCCCTTCGTCTCGATCGCGGTGGGCCACCTGCTCTTTGGGGAGTCGCTGCGCGGCGGAGCGGCGCACGTGACTCTCGAGGTCTTGTCACTGCTTGTGATGATTGGTGGCGCGCTGTTGGTGTCGGCGTCGCCGCTCGTCGCCCAGGTGCACGACGAGACTGAGGGACAGCACCTATTGAAGGGTCGCGGTCGATACGCGCAATGGGTTGCTCGTCGATGAACGACTTCGTTCCCTTTGATAGTCCGGTGCGAGCGGCGTTCGTGGGCCTTGGTCGCGTCTACGACCTGAACGTTCGAGGCTACGTGGACAACCCTGACGCAGAGGTCGTCGCACTGGTTGACGCCAACGAAGAACGTCGTTCGCAGCGACAGCACGATTGGCCGAAGGCCGCGGTCTTCTCATCCGTCGAGGATCTCGTCGACAGCGGTATCGAGGTCGACGCCGTTGAAGTGCTCTTGCCGATTGCTCTGCACGAAGAGTGCGCAACGAAGTGCCTGGACAACGGCTGGCATGTGAATCTCCAAAAGCCCTTCGCTAACGACCTCGCGAGCGCACAGCGCGTGCTGGAGGCAGCGCGACGTTCCCGACGCCAACTACGTGTCATGGAGAACTACCTCTTCTACGAGCCGCTGATGAAGCTGAAAGAGACGGTCGGGAGCGGCGAACTCGGAGAGATCAGTGGGTATCACCTCAAGATGGTGGCTAGTGGGCGCGGCGGATGGGAGGTACCGGGCGATACCTATGAGTGGCAGTTCGAACAGGCCCGTCGAGGACGTGGGCCGTTGCTTTTTGATGACGGTTGGCACAAACTTTCGACGGCGCTGTGGCTCTTCGGACCGGTCAAGGAGGTGCGCGCGTGGATTGGTTCGACTGAAGTCGTGCCGGGGATAGAGATCGATGCACCGACCACCATTATCTGGGAACACCGCAACGGCGTGCGCGGGGTGTGGGACATCACCCTCGCCGTGGATATGTACCTTCGTTCCGACTACTACACCAACGACGAGCGCTGGGAAGTCACGGGGCGGCGGGGCTTCGCACGCGTCAATCGATGCACCGCTCGCGGCATTCAACAGCCGAGCTTTGAGGTATACATCGACGGCGAAACGCGCGCACAGCATGCGCTCGACGACGACTGGGCGAGCAGTTTTCGCGACTCAGGTCGACACTGGCTGCGGTGGCTACGCACGGGTGAAGGTCAACTGTTCTGGAGCGGCGACGAGGCGCTCGAGGTGCTGCGCATCGCGTTGGCGGCCTACGAAAGCAGCGTGCGTGGCGGTCTCGGCGTGGACCCCGCGTCGCTCAACTGACGGAGATTCGAAGTCTGCGTCGATCGGCCGACGCGGGCGCAACAGTTATTCGCGTTGCACGTCTCTTTTCGAGAGCTGAAGATAGAGAACTAACGCGACGATCACCAGGGAGAGCCATACGGCGACCGGACCGTCGCCCAAGGCCAGGCCCCCGACCGCGTGTGGCTTGTCCGACCAGTCGGCGAAGGACGCCCCCACGGGACGAGTCAGCACGTAGGAGATCCAAAAAGTGGCGATGACATTGAAACGAAATCTCCAGTACGCCAGCGCGATCACGGCGATGAGCGCGGCGAAGAGGAGACCGGCGCTGAGGTATCCCAGTCCGAGCGTCGTGGCCGTCAGGTCGCCTGCGGCGGTTCCCAGAGCAAAGGTCGACAGCACCGTCGCCCAGTAGAAGAGCTCTCGGCGTCGCGTGTTGATGGTGTGGATGGACAGCGTGTGCTCGCTTCTGTCCCAACCGAGAAAGACGCACGCGAGCACCACCGCGAAGAGCGGGGTGGTGACGGCGTAGGGAACATGAAACTGAATGTGAAGAGCGTCGGCGCACATCGTGCCAAAGATGGCTACCGACACGACGGTCAGCCAGTACCGCCACGCGACGTACGTGACAGAGGAGAGTTGCAACGCGAGTGCGAGCACAAAGAACAGTCCGCCGAGGGGGACGGCGACGAAGGGATTGATGATCTTCACGAGATAGTCCGACGTGGCTTCACCCATGGCGGTGGTGAGCAGTTTGAGTATCCAAAAGTACGCGGTGATCTCCGGCACCTTGGTGCCGCCTTGGATCGGGTTCGTGCGTCGATGCTGGGGGCTGCTCATAGGACCTCGAGTGATACTTGCACGTCGCTCCCTAATCGGCGAAGTTTTCCGAGGTTTCGACGCCGCGAGACTCCTTCAGCAGCGCATCGCGGGCGCGGATGTGGCGAATGGTGAGCCAGCCGATGCCGGCTGCCGCGAGACACGAGGCCGCTCCGACGCCCAGACCGACGCGGGCACCCGCGACATTGGTGATCCAACCAATGACCGGTCCCCCGATGGGCGTAGTCCCAAGAAAGGCCACCGCCCAGAGCGCCATCACGCGACCGCGCATCTGGGGATCGGTACTGAGTTGTAGCGTCGAGTTCGCCATAGAGAGGAACGACACACTGGCAAACCCCACGAAAGCGAGCGCGACAAGTTCAATGGCGAGAAACGGTGCCAGAGCTGCGAAGCACATCACCACGCCAAAGACCAACGATGCTCTAATCATGGCTCGCACGCCTGTCTTGCCGCGAGCCGCGGTCCACAGACCACCGATGACTGCACCGACACCCATGGCCGCCATCAAGACGCCGTACGCCGCCGAGCTTCCGTGAAAGACCGTTCCGGCGACGACCGGCAAGGTGACTTGAAACTCGTAGGCGAGCATTCCCACGAGGGCCATCATGACCAGTGGAATCGCCAGCGCAGGGGTACGGGCCACGTAGCGAAAGCCCTCGCGAAGTTGACCCTTCGCGCGCACCGTGGGCACGCTCGGGTGCAATGTCGTTCGGTCCATGGCGACCAGCGAGGCAACCACCGCAATGAAACTTGCGGCGTTGAGAAGGAAGCACCAGCCCTCGCCGAATGCCGCGATGATGACGCCCGCCACGGCGGGACCGACGGCTCGAGCCACGTTATTCATCGTGGAGTTGAGACTGACGGCGTTGCGAAGATTGTCCGGTCCCACCATCTCAAGGACGAAGGCCTGACGTGAGGGGTTTTCGAAACTGTTGTTGAGACCGAGGACGATGGCGAGTGCGCACACGTCGAGGTAGGTCACCACGTGAGTGATGGAAAGCACCGCGAGTATGGCCGCTTGCACACCCATCATTGACTGCAAGATGATCATCAAACGTCGCTTGTTGACGCGATCGGCGATCACGCCGCCGTAGGGTCCAAGCAACAAGACCGGCAACGTTTGCAGCGCGACGACGAAGCCAATGTCCGTGGCCGAGTGAGTCAAGGTGTAGACGAGCCAGGACTGGGCCGTGGTCTGCATCCACGTGCCAATGAGCGACGTTGTCTGGCCAAAGAAGAACTTGCGGTAGTTGGCGTTGGATAACGAAGAGAAGGTCCTTCGAGCAGAGGCCTGAATGTTCACTACTCAGAACTCCGTAAGGCTTCCACCAGCGCCTCGAGTGCGGGGAGAGCACCGATCAGTTCCTGTCGCTGCTCTTTTGGCAGACGATCGAGCGCGAATCGCAGCGCGTCGGCGCGCTCGTTCTTAATCTCTTGCCAGAGCGCGCGTCCCGCGTCGGTCGATTGCAGGTGCATGACGCGAGCGTCAGCGTTATCGGGCGAACGCGTTACCAGCTTGGCGGCTTCGAGGTGCGAGACAATGCGCGACAACATGGTCGGATTGAGCCCCTCGGCAGCGGCGAGTTCCGAGAGCCTCATGGGACCGTCTCGAGAGATGGTGAAGAGCACATCTCGTTGACTCGGTGAGAGGTTGCCGTCGACGTGGGTGAGACGGAGTGAGCGGCCAAGTTTTGCGACGACGGAGCGCAATCGGACAGCTGCGTCGGCGGTCGTCTTTGTTGTCGTTGCCGTGTTTTTCACGACTCCATTATATCATTAGTTGCCTGCTGGCAAGCATCTAAATCGCGGAGCACGGGATCAGGGACGAACCGTGCTGATCAACGGTCCTTTTGGCAACGACGGCTTCCATGACGAGATTTAGAAGAGTCGTGAGGAATTTTTAAGAACGAATTCAGCGACTTCACGGCAAACTGAAGTGGTGGGGTTTGCCATAAGGAGTGAACTCATGACGAAGAAGAATCCGTCAGCCTTTTCTACAAGTCGCCACGCTCGCCACCACTTTGGCCGGACGTCTAGAGCGCCCTCGCTCGCTTCCCCGGAACTGCCAGCGCCGTTCATCGCCTCGTCGCCACTGTGGGTTCGTCTCGCAGCTCGAGTCCTTGCCCCGTCGCTCGACGCAAGACTCGCCCAAGGAGAGGGACCCGAGACGAGCCCGTTGCTCGCGGCACGGGCGTTGCGCCTGACCTCTTGGCCACAGCGTCGTACGATTGCCGACTCCTGGCTTGACGTACTTATCCAAGCTCGAGAGAAACTGTCGCCCTTCGATCCTCGAGTCCGTCTCGTCAATCGCCGTGTCCTCAACGTCGAGTGGCAGATTCACGCGCTGGTGAACGCACTGTTGATGCCGCTCACCACGGCGCGTGGCGTGGCCATGGCGAGCACACTGCTGGGCGATGGCGCGGGGCCGCTGTACAACCCGAGTTCTATGGACGATTTGCAAATGCTGCTCAGTGAGGCACAGCGAGAACTGGACCCTCTCGCGCGACGGTCTTCGTAAGCCACTTGCGGCCGCCGTCGCGAGAGCGATGCTTACATCGGTATTGCCTCGTAGATCTCGACGGTTCCGCCCTCGCTCAGATTCGGGCAGGATGCCGCGAGCTCGGCGGCCGCGTCCAAGTCCTCGACTTCGATGGTCGAGTAACCGGTAAGTCCGCTCTTTGCGCTTCCCCGTGAACCGTCCGACGACAACGACGTAGACGCGCCAAAGGGATTCCCGAAGTCGGTGACGGCGGTGCCCATCGAACCGAACCACTCCATCCACTTCTTCATCGATGCTTCTTGCGCTTCAGGCGTGTCGCCCATTGAACCGCCCTGATATACCACGACGAACTTACTCATAGTGTTTCGCCCTTCGCCACATTGTCACCTCACCTTGGGGTGGCAAGTGGCATCGTACAGCGCTCATTTAAACGTCGCGTGAGGCGGCGGTGAGGAGGGCTCGACACTGACTGTGGGCGATGGCGTCTGAGTATTGGCGCGAATGTGCCACGAGATCCTGCTGTTCTCCTTCCGGCGAAGTCGTCCAGAGCCGACCGTTCGAAAAGTGCGAGCGAGCGTACCTGTAATAATCAGACTTGGAAGGGGTGCGGTGGCCGAACTGATTAAGACCTTCGTCGATCGAAAGAGATCGGACGTGGCGCTGATCGACGAACTCGGTCAATCTTCCTGGTCGGAGTTCAACGAGCGAGTGAATCGCGTCATTCACCTGCTTCGCGATCTGGGCCTGGGACCGGGCGACACCGTGGCACTGATGTGCGGCAATCGTCGCGAGTTCTTCGAGGTCGCCGCTGCCGCCATTCATTCATCGCTCGTGTTCGTTCCCGTCAACTGGCACTGGGTGAGCCGGGAGTTGGCCTACGTGCTCGCCGACTCCGACGCGAAGGTTCTCTTCGTCGAAGACCAGTTCGCTGAAGTCGCGCGTGAGGCTTGCGAGGATCCTCAGGCCGAGGGCTGCGCTACCCGCATCATCATCGGCGACACGAGAGTGGCGGGCTTTAACAACTACGAAGAGTTGATTGCGACGCACAGCATGGAGGAACCAGAGGGCCAGGCCAGTGGTGGGCCGATGTTCTACACCTCGGGCACGACGGGCTTTCCGAAGGGCGTCCGTACAGCGCTCAACACGACCGGTCACGACGTGCAGATCATTCGCACGATTGCGGCCGGCGCTGGCGCGACGCTGCGGATCCCGAGCGGCGGCGTGACGTTGCTGGACGGCCCGGCCTATCACTCTGCACAACTGGCGCTTTCTCTCTATCCCGTCCTCGGACTGGGCAGCACGTGCGTGATGCAACAGCACTTCGACGCCGAAACCTTCTTGACGCTGGTCGATCAGCACCGGGTGACGAACGTTCATCTCGTGCCCACGCAGTTCATTCGACTGCTCCAACTCCCCGACGAGCGGCGACAGCGATTCGACGGCTCCTCGCTGGTCTCCGTTATTCACGGCGCCGCACCGTGTCCGATCCCCGTGAAGCAGGCCATGCTCGCGTGGTGGGGACCGATCGTTACTGAGTACTACGGCGCGACCGAGAGTGGCTTTCTTACCATCATTCACGCCCTCGAATGGTTGGAGCATCCCGGGAGCCTCGGCAAACCGTTGCCCTCGAGTGAGTTGTTCATCGTCGACGACGAGGAGCGACACGTTGGCGCGGGCGAAGTCGGTCAGATCTATTTCAAGAACAGAAGCGGCGCTGACTTTAGGTATCACAAAGCTGACGAGAAAACTCACGAGGCGCACCTGACCCCGGGGATGGGCACTACCGGTGACGTTGGCTACGTCGACGGCGGCGGTTATCTCTTCATGAGCGACCGCAAGATCGACATGATCATCAGCGGTGGCGTCAACATCTACCCCGCCGAGATCGAAAATGTCCTCTTGATGCACCCCGCGGTCGCCGACGCCGCGGTCTTCGGCATTCCGGATGAGGAGATGGGCGAACAAGTAAAGGCCGCCGTGGAACTGGCCCCGGGCGCGGTGGGCTCTGCCGAACTGGCCGCAGAGCTCATCGAGTACGTTCGTGAAAATTTGGCTGGCTACAAGGCGCCGAAGTCCATCGACTTCGAAGAGCACCTTCCTCGTCAGCCCACCGGAAAGCTGTACAAACGACTACTGCGCGATCCGTACTGGGAGTCTTCGGGACGAAGCATCTAGCGAATCGTTTACGTGTTCGCGGCGATCAACGTGGTCACTGCTTAGGAACTGGACTGCCACGTGACTGTGAAGGACGTTCCGTCATCGCTCAACACTCCGGGAGCCATCATGACGACGTTTGAGTTATCGAGTGTTTCCACGGCGTCGCTGGAGGCGACGAGGATGGTGTCCGACGTGCCATCGTTGGTGGCCGAGGCGTTGGTGAAGGTTACCGAGCCGAAGTCAGCGAGTTGTCCTATCGAACATGACGTCGTGCACTCTTCGGGGTTTTCCACTATCCACTCGGCTGAGTCCTGGGAGGGTGGGGGTGAAGGGTTAGCCACCGACGTGCTGAAAGTCCAGCCTTCAGTCGAGTCGTGGAGGCTGAACGTCCACGCGCCGCTGGCGAAGCTCACGGTTCCCGTCACGACGTCACCCGGCTTCACTGGATAGCTGGACGACGAAAGAGGCACTTCGTAACCGTCGTTGACGCTGTCGTCACCGAAGAACTCATACCAGGCGCCGTAGACGGGCGTCGTACCCTCACAGTCCGTTTCGGTACCGTCTTGTTCGACCGTGTTATCGATTGCGCCGTCGATGCCCACCCACTCAGATGCTTGGAGATCCTTGGATGAGTTACAGGTGAGGGTCGGCACGGTCCATTGACCGCTGACATTGGTGTAATCGGAGTTCGTTTCGTAGTAGCCGGACCAGTTGCCCGACAGCGTCAGATCGACGAACTCGGCGCTCGTCGTCGTCGCGTTTCCGTGCGAGTTGGTGAACACGGCCTCGAACTCCCACCCGTTGTTGCTTCCCGTGGAAAGCGAGTACGTCGTGGACGTAGCCCCGGCGATGGGTGACCACGACGATCCTCCGTTGGTCGACACGTCCCACTGGACGGTCGGCGTTGGCACTCCCACGGCGGCCGCCACGAAGTTGCCCGTGCCGTTCACCAAGACCGTCTGATTGGTCGGGTCAAGAACGATCGTTGGCGCGTCGGCTGTTGTCCACTGGGCGTAGAGCGTCACTGACGACGTGAAGGGGTACGTCGCGCCGTTCAGGTACATGGTGCCCGATCCATTGGCCTTCGTATTCCAGTCCAAGAACGTGTCGCCGCCATTGGTGAACGTGTTCTCCGTAAGTGGCGCCGCCACGGTCGAAGTCTCCGACGCCATCGTTCCGGTACCCCCATTGGCGTTGAAGGTCACCGTGAAGCCCGGGATCGCTGTCCACTGGGCGTAGAGCGTCACCGACGACGTGAAGGGGTAGGTCGCATCATTCGCGTACGAAGTGCCCAAGCCGTTGGCGCTGGTATTCCAATCGTCGAACGTGTTTCCGGAGTAGGTGAAGGTGTTGGCAGTGAGCGCCTCCGCGGTGCTGGAAGTCTCCGAAGCCATCGTTCCCGTGCCGCCATTGGCGATGAAGGTCACCGTGAAGCCAGGTATTGCCGTCCACTGGGCGTAGAGCGTCACTGACGACGTGAAGGGGTACGTCGCGTCATTCGCGTAGGCAGTGCCCAAGCCATCGGAGTCGGTATTCCAATCGTCGAACGTGTATCCGGAGTAGGTGAAGGAGTTGGTCGTGAGCGCCTCCGCGGTGCTCGAGGTCTCCACGGCCATTGATCCGCTGCCCCCATTGGCGTTGAAGGTCACCGTGAAGCCAGGTATTGCCGTCCACTGGGCGTAGAGCGTCATCGACGCGTTGAATGGGTAGGTCGCTCCAGGGCCGTAGGCCGTGCCCATGCCGTTGGCCATCGTGTTCCAACTAGTAAAGGAGTACCCCGCAAACGTAAAAGTGTTTGCGGAGAGTGCCTCGGGCGAACTGGAGGTCTCCGACGCCATCGTTCCCGAGCCACCGTTGGCATCGAACGTGACGGTGAAAGAGGGAGCGCTAGTCCACTGGGCGTAGAGCGTCACCGACGCGGTAAACGGATAGGTCGCCTCGTTCGCGTACGACGTGCCCAAGCCGTTCGCGGCGGTATTCCAATCGTCAAACGTGTATCCGGAGTAGGTGAAGGTGTTGGTCGTGAGCGCCACCTCGGTGCTGGAAGTCTCCGAGGTCATCGATCCGCTTCCGCCATTGGCGTTGAAGGTGACCGTATAGGAAGGCAGCGCCGTCCACTGGGCGTACAGCGTCACCGACGCGGTAAACGGATAGGTCGCCTCGTTCGCGTACGACGTGCCCAAGCCGTTCGCGGCGGTATTCCAATCGTCAAACGTGTATCCGGAGTAGGTGAAGGTGTTGGTCGTGAGCGCCACCTCGGTGCTGGAAGTCTCCGAGGTCATCGATCCGCTTCCGCCATTGGCGTTGAAGGTGACCGTATAGGAAGTCGGCGGAGGTGCGCCGCCACCGCCTCCTCCACCACCTGAGGGCGGAGGCGTCGCGGGCGGGGGTGTGGGAGCAGGGGGTGGTGGGGGTGGTGGGCTTCCCGTCGTTCCTCCGGGTGAGCTCGCAGTGATCGGATTCGAGGGTACCGACATCGGACCATTTCCATACTTATTCGCAGCGAACACAGTGAACGAGTACTTTGTGGCGATCTTGAGTCCGGCAAACGAGCACGTCGTTTTTAAAGTCGTGCATTTAAAACCTGATGGATGAGAGACGGCACGATAGTGCTTGATCGGAGAGCCACCGTTCGAGAGCGGCGCTTTCCAACGCACCGTAGCTCTCGATTCGTCCAGGAAGGCGTGTACGCCTCGAACTTCACCGGGAACGCCATGTTCCTTCGTCGCGGCGCCAGCGGGCAGTGTGGGCGAGAACGCCAGAACCAGCGCGATCGTGACGACTAACTCGATCGACCTTGAAAAATGGGCGCGCCGCGCGAATCTCATGAGTGCATTCGTTCTGCACCGAAGATCAGAGGTTGCTCGTTGACGTTCGAACCTTTTCGCGCAGTAGCCAGAGCATCGGGCACAGCATGATGACGCGAAGACCCGATATCAGTCCAGACGCAGCAAGAGTACCGAATGCATCCCCAAGCGTTACATGAATCTCGTTGAGGGATGCAGCAGCCATGGATATGAGTGCCGTGTACGAATAGACCGTGAGCGATCCTCCGTCAGGGGCTGCCGCCCATCCAACTGATGAGAGCATCTCGTGTAATGCCACGCTTCATCGCCCAGTCCTGGACTTGATCAAGATCAACCGGGTCGGGCAGTTCGTCCGCGGCCTCATCAGCCGCTTTATGGAATCCCGCTTTGCTCAACATGTCAATTACGTGCTGCCTGCTGTATTGCACGACACCCCTCCTCGCCGAAAAGCGCTTGGCCCGCCGTCTGGGAGCCTAAGGATCTATTCGCGCCCCCCGCGTCGAAGATGACGCCCGCCGAAAGCGTGTTGTAAACACTGGGCTTTCGGAATATTTCCTTCGCACTCCGTCGTGGCGTTATAGGCGCCCCGCCCGTCCACCCCACGTACGTGCACACTCGCGGCAATACAGTGAGCACGACACGACGCCGCCCAAGGAACGCCTGGCCATGTAGGCAACTCCCGGAGCCTTGCATTGGCGAAAGTGCCAGCAGTTCTGGTTCGAACACTCGCAGACCCCTTTCGCGCGCAGTCGGGCGGCGGCTTTCAACTCATCACTCAGCACTATCCGCGCGGCGCGTCGACGCTCGGGGCCTTCTCGTTCTTTCGCCTGGCGCTCCTTCATAAGAGAATCGTACGCAGGGTGGAACTCCTGGTTCGGGCATCCGTGCTCGGAGTCTTCGGCGCGGTTTACGGCGCACGGGCGCTTCTGCCTGAGATTGCTCGGTAAAGGCGCCGTCGCAACCAGCTGAAGTTGGCGTCGCCGTAGTACGATCAGCCCGCTGGAACTTGCAACGTAGGTCTATTTCCGATACGAATCTCTACGTATCGACACCGAAAGTTGGCGGGGAGCGGTCATGACGCCCAATGACTACATCGTGGTAGGAGCGGGTTCGTCAGGAGCGACCTTGGCGGGGCGACTCGCCGAGCTCACCGATCGCTCGGTGCTTCTACTGGAGGCCGGCCCCGACTACCGCACCAGCGAATCACCACCGCAGATGCGCCAGGCCTACTCGATGGACCTGATGGACATGGATCGTTTCGGCCATCTGTGGTGGAGTGAGACGACCGCTCGCATGACGAGTACACAAGAGCCCCAGTCCATTGTTCGAGGCAAGGGTGTCGGTGGTTGCTCCGCGGTCAACGTCCAAGTAGCCATTCGAGGTGTTCCCGAGGACTACAACGAGTGGGCCGAAAACGGATGCGACGGCTGGTCGTACGAAGAGGTACTGCCCAGCTTCATCAGGCTCGAATCGGATCTCGATTTTCCCGACGCCCCCTATCACGGAAGCCGGGGACCAGTGCCTATCGAACGACCGACTCGCGCGGTCATGGGCCCCGTCGATATCGGGCTGGCCGACGCCGCCGTCGCATTGGGTTACGGATGGTCAGAGGACCATAATGCGCCTGACTCCACCGGCGCCTCTCCAGCTGCCCATAACAGTCGAAGGGGAGTTCGAGTCTCAACCAACGACGCCTACTTGGAGCCCGTGCGGAAAAGGCGAAATCTGAGTGTTCTCGGGAACGTCCTCGTCGATCAGGTGCTCTTTGACGACGACCGGGCTATGGGAGTGCGGGCCCGCACGGACGAAGGCTGGACGAACTTCGAGGGTGGCGAGATCCTTCTGTGTGCCGGGGCGCTCCAGTCGCCCGCGATACTGATGCGCTCGGGAATTGGACCACCCGATGATCTGCGGAAGATGGGAATAGACGTCCGCGCGGATCTCCCCGTCGGTTACGGCGTCAACGATCACGCCGCCATAGAACTTGAACTGGTCTTGAAGGAAGCAGCTGCAGACGTGAGCGACAAATATGCAGTGAGTTGTCTGGTCCGGTTTTCTTCCGGGCTGGCGGGATCAGGACGGAACGACATGGGATTTGGCTCGTTCAATCTCTTCAATCCCGATGAAGGGACACGGGCTCAAGGTTCAATTTTCGTCACGCTGTTTCAGTCCTTTTCCACCGGCACCGTTCGGCTTCGTAGCGCAAGTCCCGAAGCCGATCCGATCATCGAATTCAACATGCTGTCGGTCGAACGCGACCTCGTAAGAATGCGTGAGGGCGTCCGTCGCCTTCTCGACCTCGCAGACCAACCGTCACTTGGCATTGTTGACGAGCGAAGTATTGGAGAAATTCAATCGAAGGCCGAACTGCCCGACGGCGATCGGTTGGATCAATGGCTATTAGATCGGTGCGGCACTATTGGTCATCCGTGTGGGAGTGCGCGAATGGGAGCGAGTGGTGATCCTCGTTCAGTCCTAAATTCCGACTGCCAGGTGCTGGGACTTAAGGCATTGAGAGTGGTAGACGCTTCTGCAATGCCCAGTGCGCCTCGAGCTAACAATCACTTGAGTTGCGTGATGCTCGCCGAGCACTTGGTGCAGCGCATGCTCGCCGAAAAAGAAAGCTTTGGTCGCTAGCGACCTGCACCTCGCAAAGTCATCGCCGAATCGATACTGACGCTGTTCAATGACGTCACCACGTCGTTACCTCGCCTTCGTAGCGTTTGAACGTGATACGCATCCTCACGCCGCTGCCGGCCGAGCGGGGCCTCCAGTGACGCTGTCGCTTGAGAACGCGTTGGCTTCATTCCCTCCTCTCTGGCTGCGCGACAACTGCCCGTGCGCGAGCTGTCGTGACCCGAAGAGCAATCAGAAGCTCCTCCAGCCGGCCGAGCTTCCGGGCGAGATCGCCATCGCGGACGCGCGCGAAGCAGGTGACAAGATCACGGTCACGTTCTCGCCCGACGGACACCGGTCGGTGTTCTCGTATCAGTGGCTTATCGCTCAGCGCCGCGCCGCGCCAGCCAAGTCGCTTGATCTCTGGCGGGGTGTTGACCTCAACGAAAAGGTGGCGCGAACAGAGTGGTCGAGCTATCTCAGTGATGACCGCGGGCGACTCCGAGTCCTTGGTGAATTTATGCGACTCGGCTTCGCTCTACTTCGCGGCACGCCCACCACCGAACGCACGGTGCTCGGCATCGCTCGCACGTTCGGCTTTGTGCGCGAGACGAACTACGGCGAACTATTCGACGTGCGCGTGGAAGCCGAGCCCACCAATCTCGCTTTCAGCGCGCACGCGATCTCTCCCCACACCGACAATCCGTACCGAGATCCGGTGCCGACGATGCAACTCTTGCACTGCCTCGTCAACTCCGTGTCGGGCGGAGAGTCGGGGCTGGTCGACGGCTTCACGGCGGCGAACATCCTGCGTGACGAGCACCCTGAGTACTTCGACGTGCTCTCGCGCACGCCAGTAACCTTCGCCTGGTCCGACGACAACAACGTGCTGAGCGCAACGCGGCCCATCATCGAACTCGACGAACGCCGTCATCTTCGGTCCCTTCGCCTCAACAGCCGTTCGATGCAAGCGCTGCGACTGGACTTCGACGACATCGTCACGTACTACGACGCCTATCGCACTTTCTTTGGCATCGTGAACCGCCCGGCACTCGCCCATACGTTTCGCCTCGACGCGGGCGACTGCCTGATCTTCGACAACACCCGACTCCTTCACTCGCGCACGGCCTTCGACGCGTCGGAAACGGGCCATCGCCATCTCGAGGGCTGCTACGCGGACCTCGACGGACTCGCGAGCACGGTCGCTGTGCTCGAGCGACGCTTAGTCGCCGTTGTCTCGTAGCCTTCGCAACGCAGCGAGTTTCGAACTCGTGAAGCCAGTCGAGTCGAACCGCGCTTGCAGAGGGCCGGTAGTTGAAGTGTGATGGTGAGGTTAGAGAGGGAGGAGCGGTATGGCTAGTCAATCCGAATGGAGTGCCTCTTTTGCAAAGGCATCGACTGATGCCATGAGCTTCTATGACGAGATTATGGTTCCGCGACTGTTTGAACCGTGGGCTCAACTACTGCTCGACGAGGTGAGTCCCGAAAGTGGACAGGCTGTCCTTGACGTCGCCTGTGGTCCTGGCACCGTCACTCGACTTGCCGCGCAGCGCGGCGGTCCCACGGGAAAGGTGACGGGTTGCGATCTAAGTCCGGCGATGCTCGGTCTCGCGCGCTCCAAGTCGTCCTTTGACGCCAGCGTACCGATCGACTATCTGGAATGCCCCCGCCGACGCGCTCGGCGTGCCCGATAGCGCCTTTGACCTTGCGCCGTGTCAGCAGGGTTTTCAGTTCTTCCCCAACCGCATGTTGGCATTGGCCGAGATACGGCGGGTCCTGCGTCCGGGAGGAAGGTTTGGCATTGCCGTGTGGTGCGCCATAGAAGAATGCCCGCCGCTCCAGGCCCTAGCGAATGCCTTGGAAAAGACCCTCGGTACTGAAGTCGCAGACGCCTACAAGGGTGGTCCCTGGGGCCTTCCCGATTTGGCGTCGCTGGCTCAACTGGCCAACGACGGCGGATTCACGAACGTAGAGGTGCGCAGACACGAGTTGCCCGTGGTCTTCGAAGGCGGTCCCGGTCAGTTGATGCTCACGCTGCACGCGGCCTCGGTGGCGCCGACCCTCGCTCAGCTTTCTGACGCGGACCAAACGGCACTCGCTGCAGCGGTAGAAAATGCTGCTCGTCACATCACGGTAGACGGGGTCGTACGCTCGCACGCGGCTTCGCACATCTTGACAGCACGCAAATCGAACACCGCAACTTCCTGACCAAGCTCGGAGTTTTCGCTCATCGTGCATGGCTCCGGCGCGCGTTGAGTCCAGAGGTCGTTTGGTGCTAAACAATTATTTATGAGCTCGTCTTTGGACCTCACCGACCTCGATGCGTGGCAAGAGCGGGTTCCTTACGACGAGTTCGCGCGCCTGCGCCGCGAGTCCCCCATTGCGTGGTTCGACGAGGAGCCGCCGAACCACGGGTTTTGGTCTATCCACCGTTACGCCGACATCATCGAGATCAGCAGGGACACGAAACGCTTTTCATCCGCGGAAGGGATCTCCTTCGAAGAGCCGACCGAAGAGGACATGGCGGCGCGCCGGACGATCATCGATATGGATCCCCCGGACCATACCAAGCTGCGCAAAGTGCTCGCACCGAGCTTCACGCCGCGGGCCGTGGCGGTCTACGAGCATTTCGTTCGGGTGCTCACCGACGTCGTTCTCGACGAGGCGATCCCCCAAGGTGAGTTTGATTTCGTGCGTTACGTCGCACGCGAGGTGCCCATCCGGGTCTTGGCTCGCATCATGGGACTGCCCGACGCTAACCTCGATGAGTTCATCGAGCTTGGCGACAAGCTCATCGCCAACACCGATCCGGAGATCACTGACGTCGTCTGGGGACGTGACGACACCGACGAGTACCGCCTGTTCCCGTTCCGCAGCCCCTACGGAAAGCAGTTATGGGACATAGGCCGAGAGCTGGTGCGCGATCGTCTGGTTCAGTCGTCCGATGACCTGCTGTCGGTCGTGCTGGGCGCCGAGATCGACGGCGAGCGCCTGAGCGAGGTGGACCTTGACAACTTCTTTTCCATCCTCGTCATCGCCGGCAATGAGACCACGCGCATCGCGATCGCCCAGGGCATTCTCTACTTCTGCGAGAACCCCGGCGAGTGGGACCGACTGCGATCGGACCCGAGTCTCTTGAACTCGGCCACCGAGGAGGTGCTGCGCTGTTCGTGCCCGACCCACTTCATGCGGCGCACGGCCTATGAGGACCTGACATTTAAGGGCGTCGAGATGAAAAAGGGCGACAAGGTCATCTTGTGGTACGTCTCGGGCAACCGGGACGAGGAGGTGTTCACCGAGCCCGAGCGTTTCGATGTTGGCCGCTCCCCCAACCCACACCTGAGCTTCGGGCGCGGTGGCCCGCATATGTGCCTCGGAGCCCATCTCGCTCGACTTGAGGTCCGCATCGTCTTGGAAGAACTGAGTAAGCGGGTGAAGCGATTCGAGCTGGCGGGAGAGCCGGCGAGGATTCGCGCCAACTTTACGAACGGGCTGAAGCGCCTTCCCATCACCGTTACCCCGGTGTGAGCGGCCCATCGATGACCGAGGGCTGTTGACAGCGTTGACGCCCGCGACCCCACCATCTGATGGCGCATCGCCCGCGCCGCGGCTGCTACTCATCTTGACCGAGAACGCCACCATGCGGCCGAGCCCCGACGTCGGTGACCTCGTTGACTTCGCCGTCGCCGCCGAAGCGGCCGGCATCGACGGGGTGATGGTGTCTGAGCACATCGTGCTCGGACCGTCGGCCAATGCGCTCGGGCTGCCAACGAATCCCCGCGACTACGCCCTTCCCGGAAACCAGGATCCGTGGACAACATGGCCGAGCCCCATCGTGCTGCTGAGCGCCGTCGCGCAGGCGACCGAGCGGCTCCGCCTGGTGGCCGGGGCCATCATCACCCCACTGCGCCATCCCTTGGCCCTCGCCAAAGATCTGGCCACCCTCGACCGCTTGAGCGGCGGTCGGCTCGTGGTGTTGCCCACGGTGAGTTGGCACGAAGACGAGTACGAAGCCCTCGGAGTGCCCTTCGAACGTCGAGGCGACATTCTCGACGAACAGCTCGAGGTGTTCTCGTGCGTGTGGCGAGACTCACCGGCGAGCCACGAGGGCGAGTTTTACCACTTCGAGGACGTGTGGCTCGAACCCAAGCCCGCAAGAACCGGTGGTCCCGTGCTGTGGTTCGGCGGGTCGTCGGTCCACCCTCGGATGGTGCGACGGCTCGTGCGCTACGGACAGGGCTTTAACCCACTCGGTTCGCCGAGCGACGAGGAGCTCGACGCGCTGGCAGCGGCGCTGGTCGCCGCGGGTCGCTCGACCGAAGAGATTGAGTACGTGGGCGGCACGCGCGGACACTTCGCCGACGAGCGCAGCGTCGCCGACCTCGACGAGGCGCTCGCTTCGATCCCGGCGCAGACGGCTCGTGGATTTCGCACCATCTGCATCAAGCCGTCGCAGTTCATTGACGACGCGCGAGCGATGGGCGAGTGGTGCCGGATCCTCGTGGACAAGGTCCGCTCGCTCAGCGCCTGACCGAGCCCCTTGACAAGAATCGTTTGACTCCTTACGATTGGCGAAACGACGGGCGCCAGCGCCGCGTGGGAGGGGGCATTCCATGCAAAAAGAGCAGCCGACTTATGAGCGACTCGGCGGAAAGAAACTCGGTCTCCCCGACGTCATCGCGCAGTCGGTCGGGTTCATGGGACCAGTCTTCTCGGCGGCGTTCGTCATCCCACTTGTTATCGGTGTAATCAGTGCGAGCGGGAAGGGTGGCGGAAACGCGACTCCGCTCTCCGTCCTCATCGCCGGGGTGGGTGTCTTCGCGCTCGGATGGCTGATCGCGCGATACGCAAGGCAAATACACTCCGCCGGATCGCTGTACGACTACGTCTCGCGAGGCCTGGGCGAACGCATCGGCGTGGCCGCCGGGTGGCTCTACTACATGGGCGTCGTCATGCTTACGATGGCGCTGTATCTCCTCGCAGGCGGGTACGTCCAGAGCACGCTGGCTTCAGACTTCTCGGTGAATCCCCTGCCGCCCTGGGCGTGGACCGTGCTCATGATGGTCGGGCTGTTCGCCGTTTTGTACTTCGGGGTGCGCATCTCGACGCGTGCGCAGTTGATGCTGGCCGGCATCTCGCTGCTCGTCGTTCTGGGTTTCTTCATCATGGTCATTGTGAAGCTCGGTCACGCCAACAGCGTGCTACCGTTCAAGCCCTCTTCTTCCGCCGACGGGTACTCCGGCATCTTCTTCGGCGTTCTCTACGGCGTCTTGATGTTCACCGGGTTCGAGACCGCGGCCAACTTGGGGGAGGAGACGGCCAAACCTGAGCGTCATGTGCCCATCGCGATCCTGGCCACGGCGGGCATCGCCACGGCGTGGTATTTACTCGCGGCGTACGTTGAAGTCGCCGGCTTTCACTACAGCCTGAAGGCGATCACCGCAGCTTCGGGAGCCCCACTGTTCGCACTCGGCGCGCCCGCGTCGCAGGGCGGTTACGGAGGAACCTGGATTGACCGACTGCTGGAGCTCGTCGTCCTCTTCGACATGATGGCGGTGGGCATCGGTTGCGCGGTGTCGGCGTCGCGGGGCATATTCGCCATGGCGCGCGACCGCCGAATCCCGGCACCGCTGGCGAAGGTGTCGAAACGTTACGAGACTCCCCTCGGGGCCATCTGTTTCGTGGTCGGCGCCGTCGTCGTCGCGGTCATCCTCGACCAGTTCGCCCCGAGTCTGTTCGCCCTCCCGCAAACCCCGCACTACTTCGCGCTCTTCGCCTGGGGTTCGACCTTCGGGGGGTTCGCGCTGGTCGTCGTCTACCTCCTCATGGCCGTGGGATCGATCCGCAGCTTTGCCAGCGCACAGGGCAGGCTGTTGATCTTTCTCGCGGCGGTGGTCGGCATCGCGATAACCGGCGGGGCGATCTACGGCTCCTTCTACAAGGTGACGAGCCCGACCATCGTCGCGCCCTGGTGTGCGCTCGTGTGGTTGGCCGTCGGCCTCTTCGTTGCCTTCGCTTCCAAGGGCCGAAAGCAAGCCAGCATGCACCTGGCCGACCTGACGGCCAACCCGGATCTGGCCCGCACCGAACCGCTCACGGTGGTAGACGCGAGTGGCCACCTCCCCGGCACACCAGCCGAGTAGGAACAGCGTGTCGACACAGGAGCCCTCGCGGGTCGTACTGGTGACCGGAGGCGGCTCGGGTATCGGCGCGGCGGTCGCGTCTCGCCTCAGCGCCACGGGTTGGAAGGTGGTCATCTGCGGACGGCGCAAAGAGTCACTGGAGGCGGTGGCGAAGAGGACGGGTGCGGAACCGATCGTCTGTGACATCTCAGACGCTACCCAAGTCGAAGCGTTGGTTGATGAGGTGGTCACTCGCTTCGCCCGTTTGGACGGACTTGTCTTGAACGCCGGTGTGATCGCGAGCGGCAAGGTGGGGGACCTGTCGCTGGACGACTGGCACAACATGGTCTCCATCAATTTGACGGGCTCGTTTTATGTCGCGCGATCCTGCCTGCCACATCTCCTCAAATCCCGTGGCGCCGTCGTCTCGGTCGCGTCCGAAGCCGCCTTGCGCGCGTCGAGCGAGATGAGTTGCTACTCCGCCACGAAGGCGGCTCTGCTCATGTTGACCCAGAGCCTCGCGGTCGATTACGGCGCCGAAGGACTTCGAGCTAACGTGGTCTGCCCCGGCTGGACCATCACGGAGATGGCCGATGAGGAGATGGCCAGCTTTGGCGAGTCGCGAGGTCTCTCGGTGGACGACGCCTACGGCCTCATCACGTCGCTCGTCCCACTTCAGCGCCCCGCGCGCGCCGACGAAGTGGCCGCGGTCATCGCGTTCCTCCTCTCCGAAGACTCGTCGTACGTGAACGGCGTGGTCATTCCGGTTGACGGTGGCGGGATCGCCGTTGATCCCGCGACGGTCCTCTACGACCCTCGCGTCAGCATCGACTAAGTCGGGGTGAGGCGCGGACCAACGAGGTCCGTTTTCTTGCTCCAGTTCACGGTCTCGCTTCGTAGACGATATTGAATGGGGTCTCCGTCACTCTGCGGAATCGGCTGAAGCCCGCGGAGGTGACGACGTCGCGGATCCTCGCCTCCCCGGCTTGGGCACCGAGCGCAGCGCCGACCTCCTGGGAGAGTGACGACGGGCAGCACAGCAAGGTGCAAAGGAAAAATACCGAGCGTTGGCCGACGACCCGGGTCAGGACGAGTGGTGGCAATCAACCTTGGCTCCTCTCCTTGACGGCGATCCTCAGTGGATTGACGGGGAATGGGCTGAGTAGTTTCCGCCTTTGCCTTGAACTAAGAGACCGTCTTCGAGGCAACAACATCGTCCGAGTGACTTACGACACTCGAATTGACTGCCGAGTTGGAGATAAGAGTGCGCGAATTGTCGAAATCAATTCAACCGGAAGACAATCTCTAGGTAGCGTCCATGGACCGGCAATGTCAAGTGACGTTGCCACCTATTCGCAGCGAGGACGTTGGTTGATGTTAGGCGGTAAAGCAATTTCGAAGTTCAAGAGACTCTTCAGCCACTCCGTGGTCAGCGTGCAACGAGAGACACTCAAGGAAGAGATGCGCGTAACTATTAGCGCGTTGCAAGAGACTCTGCGGTGCGCTTCGGTCTTAGGTCATCTTGTGGACATGCTCAACAGCTGCATAAGCCGCGAAGAGGCGTACGAGGTTATCGATCACGCGGCTCGAAGCATGTTCGCGGCCGGAGGGTCGGTGAGCGCTTTCGATGCTTCGAAGAACCAACTGGAAACGAAATGTGCGTGGGGAAACTTCACGCTGGATGATCAACCTTTCTCGACCGATGACTGTTGGGCACTTCGACGGGGCCACGACCACGAATCAATGCGCGGAGAAATCTCGTGCGAGCATCTTCGAGAGAGCGGCAACGTCCACACGATCTGTCGACCCCTACTGGCCCAAGGCGAGATCATGGGAGTTCTCACCATTTCAATTCCCGATTTCGAGGTTCCCTTGGTCAGTGTCGTGGGAAACATCGATCCGCTTCGACAGAATGCGCTCATGTTCGGGGAACATATCTCCATCTGGATGGCCAACTTCAATCTTCGAGAAAACCTTCGACACCAGTCGATTAGAGATCCACTGACGAATCTGTTCAATCGCCGATTTATGGAAGAGACCCTTACGCGAGAGATCAGCAAGGCGGCTCGCACATTTGACGAGATCAGCGTTATTCAGATCGACCTCGACTACTTCAAAGATTTCAACGATCAGAACGGCCACGCGGTGGGTGACTCGACGCTTCGCGCCATATCTGAAGTGATACTTTCTCGATTCCGTGGCTCCGATGTACCGTGCCGATCAGGAGGAGAGGAGTTCACACTTTTGCTCCCAAAGTGCTCCTGGGAAGATGCGTACACTCGTTGTCTGGAGTTGCAGCAACTTGTCGCTCAGCTCCGGATCTCTACACCAATGAGCCCTTTGCTACTCCAACCACCGACACTTTCCATTGGCATTGCAACGTCCCCCGAGCACGGTTGCACAAATGAGACCTTGCTGCGATCCGCAGATTTGGCGCTCTACGCGGCGAAATCCGCCGGGCGAAACAGAATCACGCGCGCGATACCCGTCAGCGATGAGGTTCCCCCAGAACTGTTCATAGCGAAGAAGCGGAAGTAGTCGCAGATGGCAGCGAGTATCGTCAAGACATCCAGCGAGTAGTCCGGTTCGGGGCGCAGAAGCGTTTGCTCGGACGCAAGGAGGACCATCATGTTTGACATCGTGGTTGTTGGTGCCGACGATTCACTCACCGCTCGCCGCGCCATTGAGGCTGCGACGGAGTTGGTCGCCATGTCAGGTGGACAGCTCCATATCGTGTCGGCCGTCGAGTCGAGTGCGAAGAGCTACGAGAAAGTACCTGAGGCTTTTCGCTATTTCGGTCCCGACGGCGAAACTGAGGCTCTACTGCAAACGCTCTCGTTTATCCCAAAGAAGCGTGGCGTCGAGCCCACAATGCACGCCGTCGAAGGTGACCCCGCCGAGGCAATCATTGCGATCGCGGAGAGGGTGAACGCCGATTTGATCGTCGTGGGAAACAAGGGCATGCGCGGCGTGCGACGCGTGCTCGGTAGCGTCCCCAACACCGTGGCCCACGGCGCACCGTGCTCGGTCGCCATCATTGATACGAACGAGGAGCCGTCGTCCTAGAGCGGTGACTCCGACTACTGCCACAGCAGAAGAGACGCTGGGTGATCGCCGGCGAGTCCCTTTAAGGAAAGCGTTCTAGATTCACCGAGCGAAAACGCACCGCCGAGATCTTCTTGAGCTGACTGAGAAATCAGGATCTCGCCTCCGTTTGCTTCGCTCGATAGTCGAGCCGCAAAGACCACCGTGCGTCCGAAGAAGTCACCACCTTCGGCCTTGGCGTTACCGCAGTGAATACCCATCCGAGTTTGGAGGGAGACGCCGTTGGCCCCTCCTCGCAGGGCTCGCTGCAGGGCAACTGCACATGCCGCGGCCGAGCCGATGGCCGGAAAAGCGAGCATGAAACCGTCGCCCTGTCCTTTGACCACCGTGCCGCCGAATACCGCGGTCTGGTGCCTCACGATGTCGGACTGCCAGTCCAAGATCTCGATCCACTTTTCCTCTCCGATTTCTTCCATCAGCGCGGTAGAGCCGACTACGTCAGTGAACATGATGGCCACGGTCCCGTCGTGGGCCATTGCGCCGGTAGGGGACTCGTAGTCCTTGACGAGGGCCAGGAGTTCGTCGACTGATGTCGTGAGCGTGCGACCCCAAATGGCTTCGTTGGTGACGGCAATCGAGGTGTGCCAATGGACGATACGCCAGTGGGCGCCTTCTTCATGGACCACGAAGGAGAACCTACCGGAAAACTCGCCCAAATTCGTCGAGGCTCGACAGTGTGCGGCGATCCAGCCGACGGACCCCTCCTTCCACGCGAGAATCTTGTCCATGGCAAAATCCTCGAACATATTTCCGTCGCTGGACTCAGTCTCAGCGAAATAAACTTGTAGATAGGCCGCGACGGTTTCGAAGCCTTCATACCACTCCTCGTCATCCGTACCGATCAGGATCGACCCTGGTTGATCGGCGATGGCGTCAATGACGGCGCTCGTGTCGCCCGCTAGGAAGCTCCTTATGATCCGCTCTGTAAAGGGGACGAGTTCCGGCGCCGGCTCCATCCCATGAAGATAGTTCGCGCTGTCGTCACGTAGCCCCTTGGCTCAGAAGTTCCGCCGTTCCGCGACCGGCGAGTCTCTCAGTGGTCGGAGCGCCTCTACTTACAAGTGTCGCCAGTCTTTGTAGTCCGGCGTCTCACGTCGGATCGCTACCGCCAGATCAATGGAAACGCGAAGTGGTTTCCCGCGAGCCCCTTGAGTGAGAGTGACCGAGCTCCATCAAGAAGAAAAGCGCCACTTAGGCCCTCCTGGACTGCCTGCGAAACGAGGATTTCGCCGCCAACAGCCGCGTTGGCTATTCTCGCAGCCACAACCACCGTGCGTCCGAAAAAGTCTCCGCCTTCAGCTCTAGCGTTGCCGTAATGCATGCCCATTCGCACGAACACCGGTACGCCCTCCCATGGCGAACTCAGAGAGCGTTGAATCGATACCGCACAGGCCGCGGCAGCACCAATGGCGGGAAAGGCCAACATGAACCCATCGCCCTGAGTCTTCACGACACTGCCGCCAAAGACCGCGATCTGTTGTTGAACAATGCCGTTATGCCAATTGAGAAGTTCTAGCCATCTCTGTTCGCCGAGTGACTCCATGAGGGCGACCGAGCCTTCAATGTCGGTGAACACGATGGTGATCGAACCATCACTGGCCATCGCCGAAAGAGGTGGCGCGTCGCCTTGGACCATCGTGAGTATTTCGTCAACCGCCGTAGTTAATGGAGTACCAAAGACCTCCTCATTGACGACGGGTACGGAAAGGTGCCAATTGACAATACGCCAATACGCCCCCTCTTCGTGGACGACGACGGTGAATCGTAGAGGAAAGTCAACCGTGTCTCCGACTGTCAACTGCAGGCTCGACGAGACCCAGCCAACCGTTCCTTCTTTCCAAGCGACGATTTTCTTGACGTCGAAGTGAACGATGCCGATATCATCGAACTCTTGCATTTGCACCCGCCACACTGCCGATACGCTGTCAAACCCTTCCCACCACTCGTCGGGGTCCGTACCGATGGCTAAGAATCCTGGATGATGAGAAAGGGTGTCGACCAGCGCGTTTGCATCGATCCCTTCCCAGTTCCTCAGCATTAGCTCTACAAAGGAAATCAACTCGGGTGCCGGCTCCACTTTTTTACGATACCTTCAAGCAGTTCGAGATCGCAGTGGAGCAGGGCAGTGCCTCGTGACACGGACTAGAAACGGATGCGAGACGTGTGATGTGTCGGAACTGCGTCCTCGCGAGTTGAACCGGAACACTTGCTGCCTGACCATCCATCCGAGTAGACCTTGTAGGCGGCCAGTCATTCTGGCGGGCGGGAAGAGAGGAAGTCAGATGGGTGCTCAAGACAATGCAGACCTAATCCGCGGCGGATACGAGGCCTTTTCCAAGGGGGACTTGGAAACGGTTGCCAAGTTGTTTTCGCCTGAGATCAGCTGGAACATCAGCGGCCGCAACCAGATATCCGGGACCTACACCGGGCAGGAAGAGGTGTTCGGATTTTTTGGCAAACTCGTGGAGTTGACCGACGGTACCTTCACAGTCGAGATCCACGATTTGCTGGCGTCGGATGACCATGTGGTCGTGCTTGCCAACGAGTCCGCAACCCGAAACGGCAAGAGACTAGAGACCGACGAGACTCACGTTTGGCACCTTGACAATGGCAGGGCGACTGAATTTTGGGGAGTACCAAAGGATCAGTATCAGGTCGACGAGTTCTGGGCGTGACTTGAGCCGCCGGGCGTTTGCTTGCTCGGAGGTCTAAGTCACCCACGGGAACCCAGGGAGTCCCTCGACTCAGTCGCGTTAAAAGTTGACATCTTGGCCCGTGTCTGTCGATCGCACCCCACAGGTGTTGTAGTTCAAACTTCTGTAAACGAATGGCTCAAGTGGCTGGCGGGTCTTAGTGACTTCCTTGAGAGGAGTTCAAGTACCGCAAGGAACACGGGATCCGCCGATACTCCCCGCGGGGATTAGAACCGTGGAACGTAGATCCAATCAATGTCTGGAGCAATACGACGAGGTGAAGACCCGCGACCGGCTCAGCATCAATTGACATGCGCTCAGAAAATAAAGGGAACGAGCATCTTGCTCGAGTGTTTGTACGCCGGATAAGTCTGAGGGAACTGCTCGGTCAGGTAGCGCTCCTCGGTAAACGCGCTATACACAAAGTAGATTCCCGCCAGTATTACTGCACTGAGCCATAGCCAGTTCAGCGCCACTGCAGTACCAACACCGGCCAGGAGAATGCCGGAGTAAATGGGATGGCGAACCAAGCGATAGGGGCCGCTGGTGACAAGTTCCGGATCGTCTTTTTGAGACATCGGCGTGCCCCAGTTGCGCCCAATGTGTAGTCGCGCCCAAATGGCGAACCCTAACCCGAGTGCAAAGAGAAAGAGTCCGAGGCCAGCGCGCAATGGATTCGAATGAAACTCCCCTCGGCCGAAGGCTCCTACCCGGGAGAGGAGAATCACCAAGACGAGAAGGACGGCCCTGATGCGTAACTGACGGGACCATTGGACGCGGCCCCTTTTCATGGAGAATGCTGCGGCGACCCAATAAATCCAGAATGCAGCCCATCCGATGGCGAAGACGAGTTCAACGGAGTGCATGCGGTCAATTCTTTCATTGGTCGCGGCGGTAAGCGGGCGTTGAGTCCAGGGTGATGGCGCCAAGTTGTCGCATCGGTGGTCCACCAAATGGGGTTCAGGTCAAATTGCACCCCCAACGGGATTCGAACCCGTGCCGCCACCTTGAAAGGGTGGCAGGCAAACTGATCTGGTTCGAAAGAAAAACCTGGTTAAAGCCGAGTTACTGCCAATGAATTCTGACGAATTGATAACTCGGGCACTCTACGGGCATAAGCGGCATCAGCATGAACGCTCCCGGTTCTCAAGTTGGAGTCGACTGAGCGTTCGTCAGCACTTCACTAAAGGTTGAACCCGTGGGCTGGGCAATCGCCAGGCAGGACTGCACCGACGGACAGTCCACCTCGTGGACTACGCCGGTCCCCGAAGGAAGAGTCGCGGTCGACCAGGTCTGTCCCCCATCCTGTGTCACGTACATGACGCCCTGAATCTCCGAGGGGTTCGTGGTCGCCTGAACGTGACCTGAGGCCCAGCACGTCGTGTCAGTCGGGCACGAAATGGCTGTGAGCCCACCCCAACCTCCGTCGTAGGACGGGAATGGTTGCGGCGTTGTTGACCAGCTCGCTCCGCCGTTCGTCGTCGTTATCACACCCCAGGAAACCACGTTCCCTGTTTCGAAGTTGACCAGCGCGTAGCAATTACTTTCGGTGGGGCAGACCAATTCTCCAGCGTTAGCTTGCACATTCGGTACCCAGCTAGACGACCACGTCGCGCCACCATTTGAGCTGCCCAATTCGAGCATCGACCTCGGTTGTCCAGATCCGTCGGGTTGTCCCATCACTACCGCGAGGCCCAAGCACGTGCTCTCGGTAGAGCACGTGAAGATGGCGTGTTCCTGGTTGGACCAGGCCGGAGCGCCACTGGGCGTCGCCGACCACGGGATGACCGTTGAGGTCCATACGGCCCCGCCATCCTGTGTTCGCAGCACGACAGTGGGTGAAACTCCCGTCGCAGGCATCGTGCCAGGGCCCTCCTCCAGTTGGTCTGAGGGTACATTGCCGAAGGCGATGCACGACTGTGCGCTAAAACACTGGAGCTCGTAGATGGTTCCCGTTGAGTCGGCAATCGAAGGATCTAACGCGGCGTCACTGCCGGTGATGGACGCCATGGGGACTGGCAAGTTCGTCCACGATGACCCACCATCGGTGGTACTGAGCAGCACCTGTCCTGCGTTGCTTTGATAGGTGACCAAGCGCGCCCCGATCATGCAGTCGTCGGCGCTGTAACACGAGAACTGCGTGTCCAATGTCAAGCCAGCGGGAATCGTCAACATTGACCAGTTCAGCCCGCCATCCGTTGACTGGTACGCGGTCATGGCGCTGCTTTGAGGAACCTGGGACTCCATGTAGCAGACCTGATTCGTCGGACAGGTCAAATCGTTGTAGCCCTGCGGGCTAGTCGATGTCGAGGCGAACGCCGCGGGACCTGTGTCGCTCAGGAGGGACCAGGCCGGAAGTTGCGACTCGTTGGCCGCGTTGGCATGAGGTGACTGGCCGCCGACGATGTGTGTCCCCAGCGCCACCACGAGAGCCACGACGAGAGCAGCCGCCAACGCCAGCGGAATTAATCTGCGACGCGGAATGGCGTTAGCACCCTTGCGAGCGAGCGTCCGGGTAGCGAGGAGGGAACGATTCCTCGTTGACTGGTGCAACTGAAACGAGGACCAGGCGTCATCGACCGAGTACGTTGACCCGTCAGGTTCTGGATTTGCGGCTTCGAGCAGGTCGATTGCAGACATGTTGTTCATGGGAGTATTCCTTCTTGGGTCGGGGTATTAGGGAACAAGTTGATCTCGCCCTCGAATTTTCTGAGAGCGCGGTGATAACGAACGTTGACGGCATTGCGGGATAGGCCGAGCACTTCTGCAATCTCGACACGACTCAAGCCATCCCAATGGACGAGTCGTAACACTTCTTGCTCGGACTTTGACAATCGGGCGATCGCGGACCTGACGAGTTCGCCGTCGAAATCGTCGTCCCCGACTTCGGCAATGTTGCTGACGGACTCGATTCGAACGTCATTGATGGAGCGCCGCGCCTTTCGCTCGGCGTTGGACACCTCAAAACTCGCGATACGAATCAGCCAGGGCAGTGAAGGGTTCTCTACCTTCGGGAACTTCTCCCAAGCGATCGTGAAGCTCGAGGCGACGACGTCATCAACTCGTGATTGCGGCACGCGACGCGCGATGTACTGACGAACTCGTCTGTAGGTATCGCGGAACAACGTCTCGAACTGAGTCCGGTACTCAGCCTCGGTCATGCGCCCAAAAGAATCCATCACCCTATATACGTCGGATGCCATGTCAAGAATTACGATGGCGCCAAAATTTCCTTGGAGATATGGCTTGAAGGATCTACGGGTGCCTAATTCCTCTCACGTGGGGAAAGGCTGACATCCCCGGGATTTGTTGCGATAGGGACCTCTATGTTCGCCGACTTCTCGTGTTGGTGGGCGACCGGAGACGAGTCCACGACCTCAGCTTGGGAATCTGAGTGCCGTGTGTCGAGGCGAGGCTCATAGAGGCTGACCTCATTGGCCTTCTGGCCCGGGCAACCCGCGGGCAATATCTCGACGTACATTGTACAACAACGCGCTCGAACAATGGCGGGGGCGTTGGGAGCTAGGGCTCGTTGAATAGTCGTCGCGCACTACGCGCAGGCCAGTGACTCAAAGCCCGTCAGCACAGTCCTCTAGGTGTTTACCCTGGCGATGTCCCCGGCCACGGCCAGAGCGTCCCCGGTTACCGAGACGATGAGAACCGCCGATTTCGGGGTCGTCGCCGGATCGAGCGCTTGTACCACGAGCGAAGGCTCCGAGCTCGCCGCCGCCGCCACTCCACGACGGGAACGGTGGTTCATCGGATCAGTCTTGTGGCGTTGGAATGGTCCAGGAGTTTTGAGTTATTCATCCGGTGACATCGACGCTTGGGGCACATCGAATATGGTGTGGCCACCGACGCAACGCCAAACCACGTAGGGCTCGTTTGGCACTATCGATTCGCCATACTCAAATTACGTGCGTGCGACATTGGCCCCCATCTCGAGAATTCCCGAAGCGCCCCCAACGCCCTGAGCGCGACGCTCTGCCTTGACGTGACTGGCACCCTGCTCGTTGTCGAGGTACGCCGAAGTTTGTCGCAGGAAATCGCCAGCTTCAAGAACTCGCGCGCCATTCGTTGTTACTCGAGTGGTCGCCAGATAGCCACCGAGCGAGATCCTGATGTGCGGACTTCCTTCGGATGTCGTCGATGCGGTCGACGTCTGGATGGTCGACGGTGAACTCCAGCAGAAGGCCGTTCGGGTCGGTGATGTACAGCGACTGGCAGTAGCCGTGGTTCGCGGTCATCGTCTCCACACCCGCCGCCTCGGCACGGTTTCGGATTCCGTCTTGGCGCTCGGCGGTCACGAGGAGTGCGACGTGGCGGAACAGCGACGCCGGAGGCGGTGGTGCGAATTGCGCGGAGAACTCACTGTTGGCGAACTCGAAGAAGGCCAGACTCCCCCCTTCACCGAGCCCGTAGAAGGTGTGACAGAACTCCTGCTCCGCTCCACCCATCAGATGTTCCACCTCGGTCCACGTGGCCACGAGAGGCAAACCCACGATGTCTTCGTAGAACTTACGGGTAGCTTCCTGATCGGTGGTGACGAAGGCATGATGGTGGAGACGTGCCGGAAGGGCTTCCGACGTGACAGACGCTGCTAGATCAGGCATGACTATTCCTTTCGTTCGGGCGTAGGGTACGTGGCTGGGGCGGGCGAGGCGAAGATCTCCAAAGCGATGTTGTCGGGGTCCCGGAACGACAGCCCCGAGCCGTACGACGCGTCGACGATCTCGCTGTGGCTGACGCCCAAGTCGTCCAACCGCGCTGTCCAGGCCTCAAGTTCGACTCGGCTACTACAGGCGAAGGCGAGGTGGTCTAGCCCCGATCGGTGTTCGTCGAACGTCGTAGTTGACGGTTGGTGGGTGAACTCGTGGAGGACGACCGTCTCTCCCCCTAGTGACCACACGACCGCGTTGAAAGATTCACCTTGGAGAAGGTGGTTGGGTTTGGCTCCGAAGAGCGCTTCGTACCACGGCACGCTTCGATCCAGGTCTGAGACCGTCAGAGCGACGTGAGCCAGTCGGATAACGTCAGGCATTGTTCAGCTCCGCCAACGGGGCGCGGGTCGCCGCCAGAAAGAGGTCCAGGATCACCTGGTCGGGTGATGGAGGACACTCCGCACTCGGTAGCCGTTCCGTCTTGGCCAGCACCTCGACAATCTTGTTGCCAGTGATGGTAGGGCTATGAGCCGAAGCGATGGTGGAGATCGGCATGTCAGAGAGCCGCCGCACTTGGGCAGCGAAGCGGTCTTGGTCAACCAGTCGAAGCCACGGAGCCAGGGCGTTCAAGGCAAACATTGTCATTCCGTGGTCCCAGAACTCGTCGTCAAGGTCGGCAACGTCCTGGGTGAACGCCGCAGCACCCTCGCCACCCGGCACCGGCGCGGCAAAACAATCAGATGCCCAGTAGACACCGGTTTTGGCGTCAAACAATCCCCGGGTCGTGGGAGAGTCGTAGAGCGGGGGCCTCACAACGGTCATTTGGTGGTTGCCGGCATCGAACGTCACCCCGTCGTCCATCCAACGGCATCGTTCGAGGGGGAAGGTGAAGGCGTTCGAATAACGTTCCATGAGCGCCCAACTGCACACCAGGGTGGCGTTCGGGCAAGCGTCCATCACCTGATCGAGATTCCCGACGTGGTCGGCATCCTCGTGCGAAATGAAGACCCATTTGACACTCTCCGGTTTCACCAGGTCGAAGGCGTCCTCGAGCCACGCTCGACGATTGCGCGCGGAGCCCGTATCGATGAGCAGGGGCTCCTCGCCCAAGATGACCATCGAGTTGATGAAAACGGACAGGGGCTGGCCCAAAGCGTGCTGGACCTCGTGGATGACGAAGGTGCCGGGCGCGACCTCGGTTGGCTCCAGCCGGCAGGTGGGCTCGGACAAAATGATCGACATGATTCTCCTTCTGCCGCTGCGGGCGGCTACGCGGTCCGATCGGGGAGATGGTTGCCATGAACTTCACATCCGTCTTCCACTCCGGTCTGCGCTTCGTTGTTGAGAGAATTGTCACACGACGAGCAGGGCGGCCGCATCGGGCGAAACCCCCATCGTGACCCCTAATCGTGCGCCGGGTCAGTATGAGGGAGTGGTCTCGCCACGAGCGCGACGGCTTCGCCGCGCGTGTGGACGCCGAATTTGAAGAGCACCGCACTGACGTGGTGCTCGGCGGTCTTGGGGGAAATGTACAGACGTGTCGCGATCTCGGCGTTGCTCAGTCCTTGACACAGCAGGTCCAAAACATCGTGCTCGCGCGGGCTCAGTGCCGAATCCACGCCCTCGCGGCGGTAGGTTCGGACCCGGTCGCCCAGGCTGCGAAGCAGGGCAGCCGCCCGGTCGGCATCGCGTCCGGCGCCCACGCGCTCGAAGAGGGCGAGCGCGGCTCGCCCGTCGCTGACGGCGCGCGCGGGTTCATCGGCGTCTGACCGAGCTCGGGCGCGCTCTAGATGCACCAGGCCGGCGAGCAGCGGACGATCCTGGTCGACCAGTCCTCGTAGCGCGTTGCTGAACAGCTCAATCGCACTTTGCGTATCGCCCACCGCACTCGCCACCTTCCCTGCGGCCAACGCGGCCTCGGCGCGTAGCAGCGGACTATCGACCAGTGCGACTAGTGCGCTGAGCCGCCGCGCCGCCTCGGTGGCGGCGTCGACGCGGTCGCAACCCAGCTCGGCCTCGACCAACAAGGCGAGAAGCGTTGCGGTTCGGACCCGATCGCCGACCAGCTCGTCCAGGCCCCGCTCAATCACGGCCACGGCCAGCTCGGTCTCGCCGCCCCTGGCCAAGTACAAGCGTGCCAGTGGGGCGCAGCAGTCCACGCGATCCTCAAAAGGTCCAAGCAATTCCTCCGCTTCGGCGAATCGGCCTTGACGAACCCAAAGGTCCGCCAGATGCGCAGCGGTCTCCACCCGGTGGTTCAGCGCTTGGGAGGCACCAGGCGCAAGTGCCTCAAGCATTGCCTTCTCGGCCTCGGGCCAGCGCCCGAGGTTCGACATCAGCGACCCGTAGACCGCGCGACAGTGAGTGTGCAAGATGCGCGGGCGGTCGCCGTGTCGAGCGGCGAAGCTCGACACCACCGACGTCCACTCCTGCGCACGGCGCAGCTCGCCGCAGCGATCGCACGCCGAGAGCATTGCGCAGAAGCATTTGGCGGCCACGCCGAGGTTGGCGACATCTCCAGCGGTGACCGCGGTCATCGCCTCGTCGAGTCTTGCAAAACCCTCCGCGAGGTGGCCTTGGGCCACCAAGGCGAAGCCCGACTCTGAAAGCGCCCGGACTTCGAGGAGTGGGTCGGAGAACTCGACCGCCAGCGACAGTGCCCGTTCCGCCGCCTCTTCAAGGGCATCCACGTCAAGCTGGTCGCAACCCAGCACGGCGAGAGCGAGATATCCGTCTTCGACGCAATGGTCGGTCGCTCCCAGCACGCGCCGGCCCCGATCGATCCAACCGCGGCCCACGGCCCGATTTCCCCACGCGCTCACGTGCAGGCCGGCGAGTTCGGCTGCAACCCTGGCCGCTCCTCGAACATCACCGCTTTCTCGAAGCTGGTGGAAGGCCAATTCCCAGTGATCCCTTGCCCCTTCAAAGTCGTCGTCGGCCATACACGATCCGGCCGCCGCAGCATGGACCCCCCCGGAGGCGCCTACTTCATCAGAAGTGGTCATCGAACCTCAGGGTAGTCGAGGTGGATCACGTTCAGCGTCTTGACCGCGTGACTAAGGGCCGAGTCATTGAAGAAGCGAAAACCTGGGGTATATCGCGTGCCGTCGCTGAGCGCGTCGTTGACGACCTTCTCGAGCGCGCGGTAGAAGCGCTTGTGCTCGCGAGCGAGGACACGCCGGGGCTGCCAGCCCAAGTCGCTGAGATAGTCGAATCGCAGCTAATGAGGCTTCGCGGCACGTGAGCGTTCGGGCGCAGCGGGTGCACCGGGTGCCCCAAACTTGTTCGAGCCCAACACGCGCCCGCTCGACTCGTATGCATTGTCCCTGGGGAGATGCGTGTGTCAGTACGCGTTGACGTGCAGAGATGCACCTGCGACCAGCGACGGCTGGAAGATGCTCATCCCTCCACGCAGCATCGCGCCGGATTGCTTGTCGGGCAATGGCCGGGCAAGAGCGGGTTAGCAGTGGCCCGTGACGGGGGATACTTGCGGAGTGCGGTGATCAACGAGGGTTACTTGAAATCGCCCCCAAACCGTTGGGTCCTCCAACGCAGTGCTAGCTGGAGCGGGCGACGAGAATCGAGCTCGCGTTCTCAGCTTAAGGTCACGGTGAGATGACGTATTGGTTTAGCAGCAACAACGATGAGAAGCGCATTCAGATGAGGGGACGTTGGACCTCACTCGTCCAGATGCTCGGCACGTACAGGGGCGCTGCCGACAAAGAGGTGTCACTGCCAGGAGTCAACACCGAACCTTTCGGATTACTGCGGGCTAGTCGTGCGCTGTTCTGTGGCTTTCGAAGACCATGGCCCGCTGCAGTGCGGCAGCCCGAAGATCCTCCGGGATTTCCACCGGGCCACCCACGTTGCTAGCGTTGATGCCCGCCTGAGCGGCCTCCTCAATGATCCCACCGACCAGGATCGCCAACTCGGGAGTGCGGTGGAACACCAACACTCCGTGGTTGGCCAGCAGCACTGCGGGAACGCCGGGGGCGACCGCTTCTCGGATGTTGGCGACGGCTTGATCGGACCCGCGCGGCCCGTATCCAGCCACCGCCACCCCGGACGGTAGCCCAAACATCGCCAAGGCTTCGACCCAGCATCCGATCGGCCGGTGGGCGACGGCATAGGCCGTGGCATACGGCGAATGCGTGTGCAGAACGCAGCCCACATCGGGTGAGTCCGCGTACATGGCGGTGTGCATGGCAACCACAGCAGCTTGAATGGGTGGAAGATCACCCTCCAAAAGGGTCCCGTCCAGCCCGACCCGCACGACGGCGGACGGAGCATGATTTCGAAGCGACGGACCTCCGGTGAAGTACATCTCCTCCGCTCCAGGGATCCGAAGGCTCACATTCCCGTGCCCGTTGGCGGAGATCGCTCCGCTAGCTACCACCCGTTGGGCGACGTCAACCACCTGATCAACCAAGTCCTTGTCCATAGCACTCTCCGCTTGTCGACAACCGACTATACCCCGGGCGAACACTGACTGCGCCCGCCCAGTGTCGCAGTCGGCACGACCAAGACACGCAACAGTGGCGAGTTGGCGGCGGGACCGCCAGCGTCCGGGTGAAACAACTTTGATGCAGCGCGATAGGCGTTCTCAATTTTCCCAGCGGCGAACAGTGGCGAAAGCCAACTGCAATGCTTGCAACGAATTAACCCATCGTTGCAACGAAATCAAACCTCGAGCGGGCGACGAGAATCGAACTCGCGTTCTCAGCTTGGGAAGCAGGTTCACGGACTGGGACCGAGATCTCAAAACCACTGCCGAGCAATGGCTTTGGCACGTGATCGGGCGCCAACTTTCAAGATGGGTAATCTACGGGCAATAAGCCTCAGACGCTGGATACGGCGCTCTGAGATGACGCGACGCCCCGAGTTCACGCGGCTTAGAGGCATCCTGTGCCAAGAATTTGGCACGGTGGACGTCGGGAAGTCGAAGTTTAAGGTCCGAGCAATGCCAGGGGCACGACGGCGGTGCCATCAGTCCGTCGGTATGCTTCTGGCCCTGTCGTAACGAAGATCTTCTCAAGCAACTGATCGCCGATTTGCTCATTGAGCCAAGCCAAGTGACGAACATCTTTGTCGTCGACCGCAGCAGCAAGTTTTACTTCTACGCCGATGATCCCGTCGCCACTCTCGATAATGAAATCGATCTCATGGGCTCCACCGTGCTCTCGAAAATGAAAGATCTCCGCGCCCGATGCCTGGGCAAAGGTTCGTAGTGATAGCGCCACCAATGATTCGAAGAGGGCTCCGAGGAGATTTCCGTCCTTTGAAATTCTCACCGAACCATCGTTTCCTGTGAGGAGGTGCTCTCTCGTGCGCTTAAGCAATCTCACCGCAAGAGCAGGATCCGTCAAGTGATGCTTAGGAGTGCTACCGACTCGACGGAGGTGATTGAAGGAGGGGATCCATGCATCGAGCGGATCGAGGATACGTAATGAAGTCAGAAGTTCCGCATAGTGTGCCGATGTCTCTTTGGCGGGTTTAGATTCGTATCCTGCGGTGGCGGCATCACGAATTTTTTCCCATGAGGCAGTAGTTGCGGTTGCCGCTGCGTACGCGGTCATCCAGGCCCTTAAGGCCGCGGGTTGACGAACTGTAAATCCAGCTTCGGAAAGATCACGATCGACAATCCGCTCAAGGTAGCTATTGAGTTGAGCGCTGTGAGCGCGTCCCGTTAAATGACGAAGACCTGGGAATCCCCCCGCGATTATTTCGTCAACGTAGTTCTCGAGTGACACATCCGAACGACCGGATAGTTTCGCGTTCTGGCCGGACAGGAAATTCGAGAGAGATACGGTTGGCTTCGATATACCGCGCTCAGGAAGAGTCAGGGGTCGAACGCGAACGTTCGTCATTCGCCCGGCTCCGGAGTGGGTGTTACTCATTGGCGCAGAACCCGTGAGGATGAAATGGCCAGGAGAAAGATCCTCGTCGATGAGATCGCGCACGGCGTCCCATGTCCCGGGAACGAGTTGCCATTCGTCAACTAACACCGGGGGAACATCGTGGGCAATAACAAGAGAATCTGCTTCAACGATTCTTCGCTCCGAGGCTCGGCTGAGACGCCGTACGGAAGTGCTTCGTTGGAGCGCCGTGGTTGTCTTACCGACTCCCTTGGGTCCGTCGAGCACAACAGCGGGCAACTGGGCCATCAACTCGTCGAGTTCATCATCGACGATTCGTCGACGATATTCCCCGCCAAACGTCGTTGGAGTATCCATACTGAGAGGCTAGTACCCGGATGCTACAAACACTTCCATTTCTAGGTATCAAACTCTTCTATATCTAGACTCCATACTCTTCTACGAACGACTCGATCGCGGATTTATCAGCTCGAATAGCTGATAACGCGATTGAAGAAAGTGGCGTGTCTGACGCTGGAGGGGCCCTGGTCGGGGAAGAGATCGTTGCCGGTTGGGTCAAGGCCGCGACAAAAAACTCGGTAGCACGTCGTCCGCGGGCATTAGTTGGGCAAGAACGAACGAAAAAGCGTCGTCGCGTTGACCCAAATCCATCTCGAAATGATCCTCGGCAACATCGAATACTGACTCCGGCAGGGAACTTTGCGATCTGGATTGGAGCGGGCGACGAGAATCGAACTCACGTTCTCAGCTTGGGAAGCTGGTCGCTCATAACTTCACTGGTGACCGTAAACGTTAAAGCAGCTGACCCTGAAGAACGGGGAAGTTGGAACCGTCGAAACACCTTGGGTTTTCTCGGTTATCACACTTACTGAAGACCAACTAGCAACCGTGGCACCCCCAACGGGATTCGAACCCGTGCCGCCACCTTGAAAGGGTGGTGTCCTAGGCCGCTAGACGATGGGGGCCTGTGATGCATTCACCTGGGTACTGCCTGGTGGTCGGGCTGCCGGGATTTGAACCCGGGACCTCTGCGTCCCGAACGCAGCGCGCTACCAAGCTGCGCTACAGCCCGCGGCGAGTTCCCTCGCAGCCCGCTAATCCTAGTCGTTGGCTGAAAGTGTCAACAAAGACTAAATCGACGCGGCGACCACCGGTGCAGGTGGCGGGTGGAACTCGATGACGAGTTCACTGATGCGACGCCTCTCGACGGACTGCACGCGAAACGTCCAGTCGCCGTAATTGAAGGTTGTGCCGGCGACGGGGATCTCACCGGCCAGATCGAGTACGAAACCGGCGATGGTCACGTACTCGCCTTCGGGAATAGCGAGCCCTAACTCCTCTTCGACTCGATCGACGTGGGTCTGACCGTCGACGAGCCAGCGATCCTGACGGATGCGCACGATGGTCGGCTCGTCTTCCTCGTCGAACTCGTCGTTGAGATCGCCCACCAGCTGTTCCAAGATGTCGCGGATCGACACCACCCCCGCGACGCCGCCGTGTTCGTCGAGCACCAAGGCAAACGTGCGGTGCTGCTTTTTCATCTCGCCGAGACTCTCTAAGAGGTCGGAGGTCTCCGGCAGCATGAGGGGACGGCGAATCTTGCGAGTGATCTCCTCGGCCGTGGGCAGCGAGACTCCAATGGCTCGTTTGAGGGTCGAACTACGAAAGAGGTCGTTTACGTAGAGCACGCCGATCACGTCGTCGAGATCTTCACTCACGACCGGAAAACAGGAGTGACCCGTGTCGCGCACCGCCTCGGCGGTGGCTTCGGGCGTGACCGGAAGGGTCAGGAAGGTTACGTCCACACGTGGGGTCATCACGTCGCGAAGTTCGAGCTCGCTCAGCTGATCGACGCGCGCATGAATCGCGGCCGCTTCGGGAGAGGTAGGGCGGGCTTTCTCGGTTCCCGTCAGGCGCGCGCGGAACCGCGCGAGACCAGAAGGGGGAGGCTTCGCGTCACTCATCGAGTGTCGGTACTGCCGACGCGGACGGTTGCCGGTCGCAACGACTCGTCCTCGTAACTCTCGCCCCGAAGTAGCGCTCGTACGGCACTGCGCAGTCGCTGAGGGTCGAGGGGCTTGACGATAAAGCCGTCGGCGCCCGCGCGTCGAGCGAGAAAGACGTCTGGTCGACGATCGAGCAGCATGAGAACGGCGACCGAGTCGGCCCCACCGTAGGACTCGAGGTTGCGAAGCTCCATGGTGATCGCCATGCCACCCATCGCGCCGACTTGTAAGTCCACCACGACGAGATCGATCTCGCCCCGGGTCACGCGGGCGACGGCCTCCACGCCGCTGGAGGCCTCTTCGATGTAGATATCGGGCCCGGCGAGCATGGTTTCGAGCTCGCGTCGTAGGGAGGCGAGGTCGCTGACGAGAAGGACGGTAGCCACGAGAATCAGCGTAGCGGAGGCGTGATTCACGGGATTTAGGAGTCGGTTTCGAGAACATAAATCTTCTCTTGTGTTTACGACCGACCTGTGGTTAGTCTGCGAGTCGGGGCATGGACGGGGGAGAGTGGCATGGTGGCTTCGTCGTTGGACTGGTCGAACGCCGCGGCCTGTCGAGGGAGCGAGGGCTCGCTTTTCTATAGCGCCGACAGCGCCGAGCGCAAAGAGGACCGCCTCGAACGAGAACAACTGGCCAAGCGAATCTGTGCCGGCTGCGCGGTGCGCGAGGAGTGCCTGCACGCCGCGCTCGAACGCCACGAATCCTACGGCATTTGGGGCGGTCTTAACGAGTTCGAGCGACGAGCGCTAACGCGCGCGTGAGCGGGTCCAGCCGAGTTGGGCGGGGCTCACCAGGGTCAGCACGATCAATAGGGCGAAGGTCGTGACGTGCACGCCCGTGCAGTAGAGGCAGATATTGCCGATGATGATTAACTCGGCGTAGATCAGCCACAGCACGAAGCACATGGAGAGTATGGCGAGGATGAATCGCGCTTCGTGGATCCAACGATGCCTCGAGTGCCACGCCCACGGCGAGTTCAGCGCGGTCATGACCAGGTAGTTGGCCAGTCCCAAGATGGCGACCGGTACGCCAAGGATCTCGGACTGCGCCGAGGTGGTGACCTTGGCGCAGTTGATGAAGCCGCCCGTCGTGCACACGAGTAGTCCGGGATGAAAGTGCGTGATGGTCAGATAGATCGACAGTCCGAGTCCGATCAGACTCAGCAGAAACGTTACGGCCTCGGCCCAACGCGGAACTCGAAGTTCCGAATCGCTCACTTAATGCCCATCGCCTTCGCTGCGGCCGCGACGCCGCTGCTCGTGCACACGCTGCCGGGCTGTCCCTTGGTCAGGGAACAGATGGCCGCGGTTTGATAGTTCGCCGAGGTGAGGATCGCGTCAGTGATGGGGCTGGAAGCGTTGCTTAAGGCTCCGGCGATGTCGTTGCGCGACGTTCCGGCGAGGGTGGCCGGGGAGTAGCTGGCGCCGGCCACCAGAAACTGGTTGCCGTAGTCGATGAAGGGGATCGACTCCGCTTGACTCGCCGTGAGGCCCGGGATGAACTTGGGTTGGTCGTACTTGGCGATCAACGCCAACTCTTGCGCGGTCGGCTTTTGCAGTTTCGCATAGTACGTGCCGGCCTTGTCCAGGTAGTTCGTGTACTCCTCCACGCTCTTAAAGACCAGGTACTTCGACTTATAGGTCGCCTTCAGAAACGTGAAGGACGGCGTGTTGGGATAGACGTCGCCGGAGTAGCTCGACATATTGCCGAGTCCACTCCACGTGCCAAAGCGGCTCAGCGCGATGATGGTGGTCCAGCGCTGCGCGGCGCAGTAGGGGCAGTACTCGGCGCCCATGTACAGAACCTCGGGGACCTTTTGGCCCTCGGCGTTGGTCGCGTAGAGCACCGGTTGTCCCTTGGCGGCGACCGGCGGAGTAACGCCCGCGATCGGCGACGTGACGCCGACGGTGTTAAAGACCGATGCCGGGATCGTCGTGAGGTCCGCCAGTACCGAGGAACTGACCGGCTGGAAGGAGGAAGCGGGCGGTGTCTTCGAGGCGCCACCGTTGGCCACCTTGATGACGACGAGCGCTGCCACGATGATCACGACCAGTCCGACGGCCAACCAGGTGAAGAGACCGGCGGGACGCCCGCCCTTGGCGGGGGCCTTACCTTTGACGGGGGCCTTCGTGGGCGCCGGACGCCTCTTTGCTGCCGAGGACTTGGCCACGGGACTCCTTTAGTTGTTCGACCTACAAACTTAGTGGACGCATTGCGAGCGAACCATCAGGGTCACGACTCGGTAAGTTGGCCCACATGGTCGAAACACTAATTCCACGGCCCGCCGCGACCGTTCTCACGATTCGTGATCGACCAAATGGTTACGAGATTCTTATGCTGCGCAGAAATTTGAGAAGCGACTTCGTGGGCGGCGCGTACGTCTTTCCCGGAGGAGCCGTCGACTCATCTGACGTCGAGACCGAGCGCCAGGTCTACGGATTGAGTGACGTCGCGGCCTCGAAGCGCCTCGACGTAGAGAGTGGTGGGCTTGCCTACTACGTGGCGTGCCTGCGCGAACTCTTTGAAGAGGCCGGTCTCCTGATTGCCTGTGACGAAGACGGCAGGGTCGTGAGTTTCACCGACGTGGGGGACATCAAACGAATGGCCGCACAGCGGCGCGCCGTGAACGCCGGGGAGTTGGATTTTCTCACCATGATGAGAGACGAGGGGCTGCTGTTGGATCTGCGCGGTCTGGAGTACCTGGCTCACTGGATCACCCCAGTCGGGCCGCCTCGTCGATACGACACTCGCTTTTTTGTTGCCTTGGCGCCGAGCGACCAGCGCGCCACGCACGACGCCGGTGAGACGGTCGCCGATCAGTGGATTCGACCGGCCGATGCCCTGGCGGCCCAGGAACGCGGCGAGTTCGAGATGATTCTGCCCACCATTCGCAACCTCAGGGCCGTAGCTGACTTTTCGAGCGCACAGGACGTTCTCGACTACGCCCGATCGCTGGAGACGATTGACTGCGTGGAGCCTCAGATCGTCGAACGCGACGGGGCAATTGTCATACTGACCCCTGGTGACGAGGGTTTTAGCGAGAAGTAGGCGTAATGTTCTTCCCCGTCTGGGGTGTTCATTCGCGAAATCCTTCGCTACCATGGAAGCAAGGATTCCTAAAGGAGCTGCGTCGAAATGACCACTACCAACGTGAACTTGACCAGCAAGGTCACCGAACCCATCACGCTGACCGCGAGCGCGGTCACCAAGGTCGCCGAACTCATCGCCGCGGCGGGAGCCGACGAACCTTTAGCGCTGCGCGTTGCCGTCAAGTCCGGCGGGTGCTCGGGCTTTAACTACGACATGTACTTTGACTCCGAAATCGCCGATGACGACGTCGTGAACTCCTTTGGCGACGTGAAGGTCGTCGTCGACCCCGCGAGTGCCGAACTCTTGAGCGGCGCGTCGCTGGACTTCACGGACGCGCTGCAGGGTGCGGGATTTCACATCACGAACCCCAACGCCACACGCACCTGCGGTTGCGGCAACTCCTTTAGCTAAACCCCGTGAGCCCCGAGCGCCCCTACTCGCCCTGGCGTCGCGCGGGCGATTTCATTATCGTCTCGGGCCAACTGGGCCTCGTCTATGGCGGACCCGCCGCCAAGTTCGCTGAGGGCGGCGCGACCGGTCAACTCCGTCAGGCGCTCACCAACGCCTCAGCGGTGCTTGCCGAGGCTGGTGCGACCATGGCCGACGTGGTGAAGGCCACGCTCTTCCTTCTTGACATGAACGACTTCGCCGCCTTAAACGAAGTGTGGCTCGAAGTCTTCAAAGACCCACTGCCGACGAGAAGTGCCATCGCCGTGAAGGAGTTGCCACTCAACGCTCAGGCCGAAGTCGAGTTCTGGGCCTACCTGCCCGAGCACTAGTCGCTGTACTCGCCGTTCGTTCCGAACTTGTAGCCGACGGATCGCACGGTCTGAATCAGGTGCGCGTACTCTTCGCCCAACTTCGCTCGCAGACGACGCACGTGCACGTCCACGGTCCGCGCGCCGCCGTAGTACTCGTACCCCCACACGCGACTGAGCAACGTGGCACGGGTAAAGACGCGATTCGGATTCGTCGCCAGAAATCGCAGCAGTTCGTACTCCATGTACGTGAGGTCCATGACTCGCCCGGCGATGGAGGCCTGGTAGGTCTCTAAGTTCATCGACAGCTCGGCGTGTTCGACTCGGGGCGCCACGCTTTCGTTCCCGGCGCGTCGCAATCGATGTCGAAGGCGCGTCGCGAGTTCGCTGACATCGTAGGGGCCGACCACGAAGTCGTCAAAGAGGTCTTCGCGAAAGGTGAGGTCATCAAGCTGGTAGTGGTCGAGCAGCAAGATGATCGGACCGACCCCGCGTTCTCGTTGACGCAGCTGTCGACAGAGGCTCATCGCCTCGCTAAAGGGCAGCGCCGCCGCGTTAATGACGGCACCCGAGAAGCCGTCAGTCGGTTCCAGGGCCGCGATCTCATTGAGTCGGGCGGAGGCGGCGATGGCCGGGGTGACGCCCGTGACGTCAAAGGCTTTACGCACCGGCCCTTCGCACGAGGGCACACAGAGAACGACGTCGATACTCACAGCAATGGCAAGTAGCTCTCTAGCTCAAAGGGCGTGACCTGACCGCGATAGGCATCCCACTCGGCGCGCTTGTTTCGCAGGAACCACTCCACCAGGTGGCTGCCCAGGGTCTCGTGCATTAACGAAGACTTCTCCATCAAGTTGAGCGCCTCAGAGAGCGACTGGGGCAGCGCCGCCGTGCGCTTGTGCTCCTCGGGGAGGTCGTAGTTGCCCGTCACGCCGCGCAGCCCCGCAGCCAGGATGACGGCAAAGGCGAGATAGGGATTGGCCGCGGAGTCGGGCGAGCGGTACTCGATGCGCGTCGAATCGATGCGCCCCGGCTTGACCGAGGGCACGCGTACCAGCGCGGCCGGGTCGTAGTGGGCCCACTCCGCGCCAACCGGCGCTTCCGAGCCGGGCACGAGACGCTTGTACGAATTGACCCACTGATTGGTGATGGCAGTAATTTCCGGCGCATGCTTCACCAGTCCCGCAATAAATTTGGCCGCCAAGTCACTGAGCCCGTAAGTGTGCTCGCCGATAAAGGCGTTCTTCTCGTCTCGCCACAGCGACAGGTGGGTGTGCATGCCCGAACCCTGCACGCCGACTAACGGCTTGGGCATGAAACTCGCCGCCACGCCGTACTGGCGGGCCAACTCTTTCACGACGTAACGAAGCGACATCACCGTGTCGGACATGGTTAAGGCGTCGGTGTAGCGCAGGTCGATCTCGTGTTGGCCGGGGGCGTCTTCGTGCTGGGCGTGCTCCACGCCGATGCCCATCTCTTCCAGAGTGAGGACGGTGTGTCGACGTAACTGACTCGCGGTGTCGTCCGGAGCCAGGTCGAAGTAGCTGCCGCTGTCGATGGGTACGGGGCCGGTCGCGGGGTCGAGGTCATTGAAGTAGAAGTACTCCATCTCCGGCGCGACAAAGAAGGTGTACCCCTTCGAAAGCGCGCTGTCCAGCACGCGACGAAGCTGTTGGCGTGGACAGCCTTCGAAGGGCGTGCCGTCGATGTTGACGATGTCACAGAAGACCCGCGCCACGCCCTCGCCCTGCTCGTACCAGGGCAGGAGCTGAAAGGTCGTGAGGTCGGGACGCGCCAGCAGATCGGACTCCGTGGTGCGCGAGAAGCCATCGATGGCGCTGCCGTCAAAGGACATCCCTTGATCGAGCGCGTCTTCTAACTCGGCGGGCGTGACGTGAAAGGCCTTGTGACGACCCAGCACGTCGGTGAACCAGAGCTGCACGAAACGAACGCCACGTTCTTCCACCGTTCGAAGTACGTACTGGGCCTGGCTTTGCATGCTGGACATTCTCGCACCTTCTCTCTAGGGCCCGCGATTCGACCAGTAATCAAGAAGCCCGCCGCACTACGCGGCGGGCTTCTCTTTGTTGGGGGAAACTAGCGAGTACTCGTTGCCTTCTTCGTCGTTGCCCTTTTTGCCACTGACCTCTTCGATACTTTTCTGGCGGCTGCCCTCTGTGCGGGCGCCTTCGTGGCGGTGGCCGATTTCGCGGCGGCGCCACAGATCGTCTCGGTCATGATCGCAGCCACTACGTAAGGGTCGGCGTTCGAGTTCGGTCGACGATCCTCTAGATAGCCGCGCTTGGCGGCCGCGACGGCGGCGGGAATGCGCACCGAGGCACCACGATTCGACACGCCGTAGTTGAACTTCGTGTAGGGCGCCGTCTCGTGTTCGCCCGTCAGACGCTCTTCGATGCCGTAGCCGTACGCGGCGATGTGTTCCTTCACCCGCGTGCCGAGGGCTTCGGCACCGGCAATGATGGCATCAAAGCCGCCGGGCGCGCGCATCTGCTTGGTCGAGAAGTTGGTATGTGCCCCGGCGCCGTTCCAGTCGCCCTTGATGGGCTTCGCGTCATAACTCACGTCGACATCGAACTCCTCGGCGATGCGTTCCAGTAGCCACCGCGCGGTCCAGAGTTGGTCGCCGATCTCGACGGGCCCGAGAATGCCAACCTGAAACTCCCACTGGCCCATCATGACTTCGGCGTTGGTGCCTTCGATTCCGATACCAGCGCGCTGACAGGCGACGGTGTGCGCTTCAACGATCTCACGTCCCGGCATCTTGGCTCCGCCCACTCCGCAGTAGTACGGACCTTGCGGGCCGGGGAAGCCGTCTTCGGGCCAACCGTACGGTCGACCGTCCTGAAAGAACGTGTACTCCTGCTCGATGCCAAACATCGGCTCCATGCTGGCGAACTTCTTCGCGACTTCGACTGCGTGCGCCCGCGTATTGGTCGGGTGTGGCGAGCCGTCTTGGTTGAGCACTTCGCACATCACCAGCACGTCGTTGGGTCCGCGCAGTGGGTCGGGACAGACGAACACCGGCTCTAGTCCGCAGTCCGACAGCGCGCCGGTCGCTTGATTGGTACTTGAACCGTCGTAGCCCCAGACGGGAGGCTTCTTTCCGTCGGCGACGATCTTGGTTTTGCTACGGAGCTTCGCGGTCGGCTCCGTCCCGTCTATCCAGATGTACTCAGCCTGATACGACAACGCTGCTCCTTCGATGTGTCATCGCGTCCTTACGCGACCACTCCCAGTTTCGTTTGTGAACGGTTGTCACTACCCCCAGTTCTGTTAATGGCGTGTGAAACTTTCCATGGCCGCTTGGCGAGGGCGCCATTAGGCTGAGCGCGTGGCAACGCTACGACTCGCATTGGCCCAGATGAACGCGGTCGTGGGCGGATTTGCCCAAAACGTTGAAACCTTGGGCCGTTTTCGGGCCCAGGCAGCGCTGGTGGGCGCCGACCTGGTCTTAACCCCCGAACTGTCGCTGATGGGGTACCCGCCCGAAGACCTGTTACTTAAGGAAGGCTTCATCGAAGCGAGCGCTCAGGCGCTCTTCGATCTTTCCAAGGCCGACAATCTGCCACCGATCCTGGTGGGCACGGTGATGCCCGACGGCGCGAACGGCGTCACCCTGGCGCCCCCGAGCGATGGGCGAGACGCGGTGAGGTTCTTCGACGACGAAGAGAGTCGCAGCCACGTGGCGAACGTACTCGTCGCCTTGGGTGACGAGGGCGTCGTCGCGACGGCCACCAAGCGACTGCTGCCGAACTACGACGTGTTCGACGAACGTCGGTACTTCTACCCAGGAGTCGGGCCCCAAACGATCGTGAACGTGCGCGGTATTGCGGTGGGGATGTTGGTCTGTGAGGACGTGTGGACGAGCAACGGACCGGCGGCCGCTCTCGCGCACGAGGGCGCGACGCTGCTGGTAGTGGCGAACGCCTCCCCCTATGCGAGAGGCCGTCGTGAAGATCGCGAGGCGATGTTGCGCGAGCGCGCTCTCGAGACGAACTGTCCCATCGCCTACGTCAATCTGGTCGGCGGACAAGACGAGTTGGTATTTGACGGCCAGAGCATGGCGGTGAATGCGAAGGGCGAGGTGATTGCGCGCGCCAGTGCATTTAGCGAAGAGCTATTGGTCTGTGAACTCGAAGCCCGGGGCTCGACGGTGGGCATTCCCATCGAAACGCTGTACGCACGCGACGAATCTCGCGCGCGAGCGAGCCACGTGAATCATCTCGAAGAGCCACTCGGCGAAACCGAAGAGATCTACGAAGCCCTCGTCATGGGCACGCGCGACTACTTGCGTAAGAACGGTTTTCGCGAAGCGATCGTGGCGCTGTCGGGGGGCGTGGACTCCTCGTTGGTCGCGGCCATTGCCGTCGACGCAGTCGGCGCGCGCGCCGTGCGCGGCTTCTCAATGCCGAGTCGCTACTCCTCGGAGGGTTCTGTCGACGATGCCCTCGAACTGGCGAACCGCCTTGACATCGAAGTCACGACGCTACCGATCGAAGAAGAGCACGAGGTGTTCTCATCCTCACTGAGCGAGGTGTTGGACGGTGGACCCGAGGGTCTCACCGATGAGAACTTGCAGTCACGCATTCGCGCCGTTTTGATGATGGCGATCTCGAACGCCACGGGCGCGATCGTGCTCACCACGGGCAACAAGTCTGAGATGGCCGTCGGCTACTCCACGCTCTACGGCGACTCCGCCGGGGGCTTTGCAGTCATCAAGGACGTTCCCAAGACGCTGGTGTACGAGCTCTGTCGCTACCGCAACGCTCTGGCACGCCGGGTGGGCGACCCGGAACCGATCCCCACCGCGGTGCTCGAAAAGGCGCCGTCGGCCGAGCTTCGCCCCGACCAGCGAGACGATCAGTCGCTCCCACCGTACGAAGTGCTTGATCCACTCCTCGAGCTCTACGTCGAAGAGGACGCCACCGCCGAAGAGATCATCGCGATGGGTTATGACCGCGCGTTGGTGACCCGTATTACTCGTCTCGTCGATCGCAGTGAGTACAAGCGCCGCCAGATGCCCCCGGGGGTGCGCATCTCGAAGAAAGCCTTCGGTCGCGACCGCCGCATGCCCATCACGAACGCCTTTCGCCCCGAGGCCTAGTGACTTCAGAGCGCTCCGCGATGGAGCACCTCTTCTCGTGCTTCAACACCATGTACAACGTGCTCGGTGCCGGCGCGCCCACTCTGAGCGACGACGCCTACGTGATCCGTACCTACGAAACCGCGCGAGCCGTGGGCGAGGTGACCATGGCCTTTCGTGAGTATCTAGGCGATGCCCAGCCCGAAGACGTGCCCGCGATGCGTGCGGTCTTAGACGACGCCCTCGCGAGCGATCTCAGCGGCGCGATGGTGCTGTACTGCTTCGTGATGGTCGTGGCGCCGAGGGTGCTGGTGTCACTGCGCGACGCGAGAGAAGAGGTCGAGCTCGATGGCGATGCCCTCAAGCTCGTAAACATGGCCTCTGATGTCCTCATTCGCGAGACGTTCGCCGTCGGCGAGGTGGCCAAAAGCGAGGGGACGAGTGAGGATCCGCACTGGCAAGAGCGGGCCCGGCGCCTCAGCGAAACCCTGGAGGCGGCAGGAAACGCTGAAAGTTTCGGGCTTTCCCGTTAAGTTGCATACCTCCGTATAACTAGAAGTACCGGAGAGAGAACGCCTCCGAAGAACTCAAAGGGGAGACATGGCGAAAGACCGTATAGATCGTGACGATGAGGACCTCGTACGTCTCTACCTCTCTGACATTGGCCAGTACACCCTCTTAACGAAGGACGATGAGGTTCACCTCGCCCAGACGATCGAAGAGGGCCGCGAAGCTAAGGCCGAACTCGAGGCCTCCGAGACCGATAAGAAAATCAAGCTGACCCCCAGCCGCAAGCAGGCCTTGAAGCGCGCCGCGCACCGCGGTGACCAGGCCGAGCGGGACTTCGTACAGTCCAACTTGCGCCTAGTGGTCTCGATCGCGAAGAAGTACCAGGCCTCGGGCCTGCCTCTGCTCGACCTGATCCAAGAGGGCAACCTCGGTCTCATGCACGCCGTCGAGAAGTTCGACTGGCGCAAGGGCTTTAAGTTCTCGACCTACGCCACCTGGTGGATCCGTCAAGCCATTACTCGTGGCATCGCCAACACCGGACGCACAATCCGTCTTCCGGTACACGCCGGTGACACCCTCGCTCGCGTGCAGAAGGCGCAGTCGCGCTTAGAGCTCAAGTTCGGCCGACCGCCGACCATCAAGGAACTCTGTGAAGAGTGCGAGATGCCCGAAGACAAGCTGATTGAGGCGCTGCGCTTTCGCTCCGAGCCGATCTCGCTGTCCGAGCCACTGCGCGAAGATGGCGACGCCGAACTCGGTGACGTCGTGGAGGACCGCTCGGCCGAGTCGCCCTTCGACGTGGCCGCAGTGAAGATGATGCCCGCCGCAATTGAGAAGCTCCTCCAGCCCCTTGATGAGCGTGAGCAGAAGATTCTGCGCATGCGTTTTGGTCTCGACGGCGCTGGTGAGATCCGCACCCTAGAAGACGTGGGCGCGGAGATGAACTTGACGCGCGAACGCATTCGCCAGATCGAGGCTCGCGCGATGAGTAAGTTGCGCCACCCTTCGTCCGACACCGGCGCGCGCGACCTCTTGACGCTCTAGCGGCGCTGGAACCTCGCGCCGCCGAGCACCGCCGCGACGCCCACGATAGCGGCGCTTACGAAGAACGGCGTGTGCGACTTTGAACGACTGAGCGCGGTGACCGGGTGGCTGAAGGTGAGCAGAGGCCACTGTTTCTCGTGCGCGATTCTTGCCAACTGACGATCCGGATTCACGGCGTAGGGGTGTCCGACCGCCTCGAGCATCGGCACGTCGGACTCGGAGTCGGAGTAGGCGTAGGACTCGGCGAGGTCGATGCCTCGTCGCTCCGCCAGTTCGCGTATCGCCAGCGCCTTGTTTTCTCCCAGCGCGAAGAAGTCCATGTCGCCGGTGAATTTGCCATTCTCGTCAATGGTGGCCCGTGAGGAGATGGCCCCCGTCATGCCGAGCAGTTCAGCGAAGGGTTCAACGATCTCGGCCGGTGCGCTGGAGACCAAGTAGACCTCTTCCCCCTGGGACAGGTGGAAATCGATCAGTTCGAGCGCCTCGGCGTAGAGCAGGGGTTCAATGGCATCGTTGATCGTCTCCTTGACCAGCTGGCGCACCTCGTCGCGGTCCCAGCCTCGGGTGATCTTGAGCACCGACTCGCGCACTCGTTCCAAGCGTCGTTCGTCAGCGCCAAAGCGCTGAAACCAGAGTTGGCCGATGCCAGCTCGAATGAGCGTGCGTCGATGAAGTAGTCCTCTGGCGTGAAGTTCCGGTCCCAGCGCCACGAGCGACGACTTCGCGATGACCGTTTTATCCAGGTCAAAGAAGGCCGCGCGCACTACCTCATGCTAGGTCGGTTATTTCAAAAAATCGGGTCCCTCAACCGATGAACGCGGCGGTGCAGTCCTCCGTCGCGTCGACGCGCGCCATCAAGACCACGTGGTCTTCTTCGAGGAAGTGCATGGTGCCCGAGGGGACTAATGGCTGTTCATTTCGAACCACCGCGACGACGCGCAGCGAGTCGGGCAAGCGAAGTTCATCGAGGCTCAGGTTGTTCACCACCGCGGGTGCGTTGGCGTCAAGGGTGACTTCAATGAGTCGCATGCGCCCGTGCGCCAGTGTCATGAGCTGAATGATCGCGCCGACTTCGACGGCTTCGTCGACGAGCGAAGTGATCAGCGCCGGCGTGGAGACCGACACGTCAACGCCCCAGCTCTCATTGAAGAGCCACTCGTTGCGAGCGTTATTGATGCGACTAATCACGCGAGGCACGCCAAACTCCTGCTTCGAGAGCCAGCTGATAACCAGATTGTCCTCGTCGTCGCCCGTGGCAGCGATCATGACGTCGGCGGAGCGTACGTCCGCTGCGGCCAGGCTGGCGTACTCGCAGGCGTCGGCCGCCATTACCGTGACCCCGGGCAGTAGGGTCTTCAGTCGTTCGGCGGTGAGCGCCATCTGCTCCATCAGCGTGACCTCGTGATGGCGGTCGATGAGGTCGAGCGCAATGGACGTACCGACGGAACCGCCGCCCGCGATGACGACTTTCATATGTTGCTCGGCGTCAGTAAGTCGTGCAGTTGTTTTAATCCGTCGTTGGTGACGAGAAACTCAAGGATGTCGTCCTCTTGGGCGAAGAGCCCCTCGATGTCGACGCGACCTTGGCCGCCGCGGATGAGTCCGACCAGTCGAACGTTCTCGCCGACGTTGAAGTTCGCCACGGGTTTGCCGGCCAACGCGTCAGGCACGATGCGCTCGACGAGGTGCATGGTATTGCCGGTGTCGGTCCACTCAATGGCGTCGTCCGAGGGCAGCATCCATCGCTTCACCTGCTGGGTGGTCCACAGGGACGTGGCGACCGTCGGAATGCCCAGTTTCATGTAGATGTCGGCCCGAGCCGGATCGTAGATACGCGCCACCACGTTTTTGATGTGGTAGTGGTCGCGCGCGATCCGCGCACAGAGGATATTGGTGTTGTCCCCGCTCGTCACGGCGGCCAAAGCGTCGGCCGTGGTGGCTTCGCCTTGAAAGAGCACGTCTCGGTCGAAGCCGGAGCCCACGATGGTCTTGCCGTGAAAGTGCGTCAGTCGACGAAGACTGTCGCGATTTTTGTCGATGACCACGACGGAGTGGCCCTCTTCGGAGAGTTCCATCGCTAGTTCGGAGCCAACTCGGCCACAGCCAACCACGATGATATGCACAGCGTCATCTTAAACGTGAAGGGGAGTGGCTTAGTATCGACTCCGTGTCAGATGAGGTATCAGAGGAGAGTAGACCAGCGTCGACACGCGCACCCATACTTACCTCACACGCCAACCTGGCGAAGTTCTACCCCGAATCGTTGGACTATCGACTCAAGCGTTTCTTCCTCGGTAAACCCCTCGTCTCAGAGCAGCTGAGCGGCGAGCGACTCAATCGCGCCATCGCCCTCGGGGTGCTCGCGCCCGACTGCATCTCCTCCTCGGCATACGGTACCGAGGAGATTTTGACCCAGATGACACCGTTGATCGGTCTCGCGGCCTTCGCCCTGGTGGTGCCGATCATGTTCGTCATCATCGGGGTGTTGTTCTTTGTCACGACGTCTTACCTCGACGTCATCAAGTACTACACGACGGCCGGTGGATCCTACGTGGTCGCCCGCGACAACTTTGGACCGAAGATCGCCCAGATCGCCGCGGTGGCGTTGCTCATCGACTACACCGTCACGGTGGCGGTGCAGTGCTCGGCCGGTACCGACGCGCTCACCAGTGCGGTGCCTTGGCTCACGCAGTACCACCTCTATCTCACCGTCGCCGTCGTCCTCATCTTGATCTTTGGAAATCTGCGCGGACTTCGCGAGGCGGGCAGCTACTTCGCCATCCCGACGTACTTCTACGTCATCATGCTGGGCGGAACGATCATCTTTGGTTACGCAAAGAAGATCGTCGGCACCCTCAAGATGATTCCCCAGCCGCCGGTCGACAAATTAGTTGGCTACCACCTGGGTCACTCGGGCAGTGGTGTGCTGATGGGGTTGGCGTTTCTTACGTTGTTGCGCGCCTACGCCAACGGCGGGTCGTCGTTGACCGGCCTCGAAGCGATCTCAAACGGGGTGGGGAGTTTTCGCCGTCCCGAGTCACGCAACGCGCGTTCCACGCTGGTCGTCATGTCCTCGATCCTCGCGTTCTTGTTGATCGGCACCACGTTGTTGGCCCACTGGACCCACGCCTTGCCCTACCAGGTCGGCTCACCGACCGTCGTGAGTCAAGAGGTGCTCGACATTTTCGGAAGCCACGGCATCGGACACATCATCTTCTACGCCGTGCAACTCGCCACGGTGTTGATCCTCTGGACCGGGGGCAACACGTCATTCAACGGCTTTCCCTTTCTCGCCAACTACGTGGCAACGGACAAGTACTTACCACGACAGCTGACCAAACGAGGGCATCGCCTCGCCTTCTCGAACGGCATCCTCACGCTCGGCGCGGTGTCGCTTGTCTTGATCATCGCCTTTGACGCGTCGGTCAACGCGCTCATCGCGCTCTATGCGATCGGCGTCTTCACCGGCTTCACCCTGGCGGGCGCGGGCATGGTGGCCCGACACCTTCGAGAAAAGGACGTCCACTGGCGACGCGGCGTCATCATCAACGCCATGTCGGCCTGCGTGACGTTTATCGTCGTGCTGATCTTCATTCTCGCCAAGTTCACCGAAGGGGCCTGGATCATCGTGGTCGTCGGACCGATCATGTACTACGGGCTGATTCGCTTTCACAAGACCTATATACGAGAAGAGAAGGCCTTCGAGGCCAACAGCGCCAAATCGTCGATGCACATTCGCATGAATCGGGTCATCGTCTTTGTCGACAACTACGACCTACCGACTGAACGGGCCTTGCTGTACTGCAACTCGCTCAATCCCTATTCGATCCGGGCAGTCCACTTTGACGTTGACAACCTGGTGACCAAACGCCTGGAAGCGAGTTGGGGTCGACCCAACACGGCCTCGGCCAGCATCAGCCTGGAGATCGTCGAGTGCGAGGACCGCCGAGTGGACCGCGCGGCCCTCGAGCTGGTGGCCGACGCGGTGCGCGATCCCGACGTGTTCTGCATGGTGATCCTGCCCCGTCGAGGATTCGTATCACGACTCCAGCGGCTGCTCCACGACCGCACGGCCGACAATATCGCCAGTGCCGTGATGCACGTGCCGCGCACGGCCGCGACGATTATTCCCTACAACGCCTTGCGTCGGAAAATTCCTGAGGGCGAACTCACCGAAGAACCCAGCGGCGACGAAGTCACGCGAGGCGGCGTGCGCATGGAGTCACACTTGGCGGCCGACGTGAAACTCGCCGAGCGCTCCGGCGACGCCGAGCCGATCGGCGATCTGGTCGAGCGCGAGTTCGTGGAGATCGCCGGAAGGGTCCGTTCGATGGCCGTGGGCAACGAAAGCGGCGTGCAGGAACTGCGCTGTGTTATTGCGGACAACAGTGGTTCGATCACGTTGGTCTTCCAGGGTCGAACGAACGTCCCGGGCATCGAGCGCGGCACGCGACTGATGGTGAAGGGCACCGTGACCTCACTTCGAAGAGAAGCCGTGATACTCAATCCGCAGTACGAGATTGTGGCCTCACCGCAAGGCGAACATTAAGAATTTTCTGCGTCGATACGTCAATGAAAGCGTCACGTCGTTCGTTCGACCGTTGGGCTCGAGAAAGTGAGCATCACGTTCGCAGAGTCCTTTCGCTGTCTAGTTTGTGTAGCGAGCGCGCAGCGTGACGATAGTGTGTCTCGCCGTGAGATACCTGAGAGGTGGTGAGCATGGCCCGAGCGCTCGTCATCGTTGAATCTGTTGCGAAGGCGACCCGCATTCAGGGCATGCTCGGGCCGGACTACATCGTCAAGCCCTCGATCGGTCACATTCGCGATCTGCCCCAAAGCGCGGCCGATATTCCCGCGTCGGTCAAGGGCGAAAAGTGGGCGCGCCTCGGCATCAACGTCAACGACCACTTCAAGCCGGTCTACGTCGTATCGAACGATCGTAAGAAAATAGTCTCGGAGTTAAAGGCCGCCCTCAAAGAGGTCGACGAGCTCTACCTCGCCACCGACGAAGACCGCGAGGGTGAGGCGATCGCGTGGCACCTGAAAGAAGTACTGAACCCGAGGGTCCCCGTGAAGCGCATGGTCTTTCACGAGATCACTCCGGCGGCGATCACCAAGGCCGTCTCGGAGACCCGCGATCTCGACCTTCGCCTCGTCGACGCCCAGGAGGGTCGACGCTTCTTGGACCGACTGGTGGGGTACGAGGTCTCCCCGGTGCTCTGGCGCGCCGTGGACAAAGCCCGTTCGGCGGGTCGCGTCCAGTCGGTCGCCATTCGACTGGTCTGTGAAAAAGAGCGAGAGCGCATGGCCTTTCGCTCGGCCACCTGGTTTGACGTCACGGCCACGATGGCTGCCGGCGAGACGACCTTCGAGGCGACGCTCGATAGTGTCAATGGATCGTCGCTGGCCACTGGTAAGAACTTCGACGCCGCGGGACTGCTGGAGGCCAAGGCGTCGGTCGAAGTCTTGAGCGAGACGACGGCCGCTTCGATTGCCAGTCAACTAGAAGTGCGCCGGCTCACGGTCGCCTCGATTACCTCGACACCGCGCACCCAGCGCCCCCAACCACCCTTCATGACCTCGTCGCTGCAGATCGAGGCGAGTCGCAAGTTGCGCTTTGACCCCGAGCGCACCATGCGCGCGGCGCAGCGCCTCTATGAACAGGGTTGGATCACCTACATGCGAACCGACTCGACGACGCTGTCCGACGAAGCCATCAACGCCGCGCGTACGCAAGCCGCGTCGACCTTCGGCGACGACTACGTGGCCGACAGCCCTCGCCGCTACGACCGCAAGGTGAAGAACGCCCAAGAGGCCCACGAAGCGATTCGTCCCGCCGGCGAGTCGTTTCGCACGCTCGAGGAAGCTCAGCACCAGCTCCACGGCGACGAGCGCGCGCTCTATGACTTGATCTGGAAGCGCACCATTGCTTCGCAGATGGTTGACGCCCGTCTCACCCAGGACAAGGTTCGACTTTTGGGTGCGCTGGAATCACTCGAAGGTTATGACGGTGCGGTCGCACTGGAGTTGAGTGCGTCAGGACTGCGCATTGAGTTTGCGGGCTTTCGTCGGGCCTACGTCGAAGGGACCGACGACCCCGAAGCCGAGCTGGCCGACCAAGAACGACTCCTTCCGCACCTGGAGGAGGGACATGAAGTCACTGTCGAGAGCGCCGAGTCGAAGTCCCACGACACCCAGCCGCCGGATCGCTACTCCGAGGCCACGCTGATCAAGAAACTCGAGGACCTGGGTATCGGGCGGCCGTCGACGTACGCCTCGGTCATGAAGACCATTGAGCGACGCGGCTACACCTGGAAGAAGGGCAAGTCGCTGGTTCCTACCTTTCGTGCCTTCGCCGTGGTGAACCTTCTGGAGTTCTACTTCGCCGACCTCGTTGACTATCAGTTCACGGCCGCGATGGAAGATCAGCTCGACGAAATCGCCGAAGGCCGCCAAGACTTGGAGCCGTGGTTGCGCAAGTTCTACTTCGGCGACAAGGACGCCACGAGTGAGTTCGCCCAGCTCGGTCTCCAACACGTGACCCACGAGCCCCACGACTTCGACTTTGCGGCGATCAACTCTCTTACGCTTGGCCAGGCGCCCGACGGCGAGGCGATCACGGTGCGTTCGGGACGCTACGGTCCTTACCTGGTGCACGGGGAGGATCGCGTCTCCATTCCCGAAGCGACCGAACCCGACTCACTCAGCGTCGAGCGCGCGCTCGAACTGCTCTCGGCTCCGAGCAATGACCGGGCGCTCGGCGAGGACGGCGAGGGCGAGACCATTTACTTAAAGGCCGGTCGCTTCGGTCCCTACGTGCAGGTGGGCGAGATGACCGATCCGAAGGACAAGCCCCGCACCGCGTCGCTCTTTTCCTCGATGACGCCCGAGAGCGTGTCGCTGGACGACGCGAAGAAGCTACTCTCGCTGCCGCGCGTCGTGGGCGAGCACCCCGAAGGGGGTGAGATCCTCGCGCAGAACGGGCGCTACGGCCCCTATCTCACTTGGAAGAAAGAGACCCGCTCGCTCGAGAGCGAGGAGCAGCTCTTCAGCGTGCAACTCGCTGACGCCCTGGCGCTGCTCGCTCAACCCAAGCAGCGTGGTCGGCGAGCGGCCGCGCGCCCTCTGGCCGAGTTGGGTGAAGACCCCATTTCCAAACGTGAGGTGGTGGTGCGCAGTGGGCGCTTTGGCCAGTACGTGACCGACGGAGAGACGAACGCCACGTTGCGACTGGGCGACTCACCCGAAACGATGACGCTGGATCGCGCGAGTGAGTTGCTCGCCGAGCGTCGTAACGCGGAACCCTCGACCCGGCCGCGAAAGTCCGCGAAGAAGACCACGAAGAAGACACCGACCAAGAAGACGACGAAAAAAGCAGCTAAGAAGACCACCAAAAAAGCGGCCACGAAGACAACGGGCGCGACCAAACGAGCCGCCGTCGCCCAGGGGGCGCAGGCCAACGCCGCCATGCTCGAGAGCGCACGACACCAGGACGACGAGTGACCAGAGGCGTATTTCTCGCCTTCGAAGGGATTGACGTCAGTGGCAAGAGCACGCAGGCTCGACGGGTCGCCGCCGCGCACGACGCGCTCTTCACCTTCGAGCCGGGCGACACGCCGCTTGGGCGAGAACTGCGTCACTGGGTGCTCGACGCCGCGACGCCCATGGAGCCGGCGACCGAAGCCCTCATCATGCTCACCGACCGCTCACACCACGTGCGTAGCGTCATCGAACCGGCACTCGCTTCCGGGCGCTCGGTGGTGAGCGACCGCTTCTACGCCTCCACGCTCGCCTACCAGGGATACGGTCGTGGCATCGATCTCGGGCTGCTTCGTGCGGCGAGCGAACTCGCGATCGGCTCGTGTCGACCGATGCTGACGATCCTGTTGGACGTGTCGCTCGAGGTGGTGAACGAGCGACGAGCGCACAACGCGAAGGACCGCTTCGAGGCCGAGGATCTCTCCTTTCACGAACGAATTCGTCGCGGCTATCTCGAGCTAGCGAAAGAAGATGACTGGTTCGTGGTCGACGGCGCACGAAGCGAGAACGACGTGGCGAGTGAGATCGAGGAGCGAGTCGCGCGCCTACCCTGGTGAGGTGAGCGACGTCTTCGATCGATTAGTGGGCCAGGATCGGGCCGTCGCGTCGATGCGTCAGTACGCGCGTTCACCCGTGCACGCTTATCTCTTCAGTGGACCTGGTGGCTCCAGTGTGCGCGACGCGCTGCTCTGTTTTGCGGCAGCGTTGCAGTGTCCGCGTCACGGGTGCGGCGAGTGCGAGATCTGTCGGTTGGTTTTGAGCGAGCAAGATCCCGACGTCTACTTCGCCGAACGCTCGGGTGTCTCCTGGCGCATGGAGGAGATTCGCGAGGCGGAGCGCGTGTCGAGACGACGGCCGCTCGGCGCGGGCTACCAGGTTGTGGTCATCGAAGACGTCGAGCTCACGACAACCGGCGCTTCGGTGAGTGCTCCGGCGTTGCTCAAGTCGCTCGAAGAGCCGCCGCCGCGCACCATTTTTCTCCTCAGCGCCGAAGAGTTGCCCGCCGCGCTCGACACGATCATGTCGCGCTGCGTTGATATAAAACTTCGCGCGTTGGGCGAAGAGGACCTGCGAAGGACTCTAGAAAGCGAAGGCGCGAGTGCGAACGCGGCGCGAGAAGCGGCCGCGGCAGCAAACGGCAACCTGCGACGGGCCCGAGTGCTCGTGCGCGACAGTGAACTAGCCACACGTGTGGCGAGTTGGCGAAGCGTGCCAAACCGACTCACCGGCACGCCCGCGTCGTCGTCTCGAGTGGCTCAAGAGATCTCCGCCTCGCTGGACGAGGCCATCACGCCCCTGCAGCTACTCCAGGAAGAAGAGATGGCGCGGCGTACGAGCGACGCGCGTGAGATGGGTCTGCGCGCGGTATCGAATCGACGCGACGTCGAAGCGCAGTTCAAGCGCGAGCAACGGCGCTTTCGCCTCGACGAACTTCGCTTCGGCTTCAGCGCCTTGACCGGGGTGTACCGAGAACGACTCACGGAGAACTTAGAGGCGAGTGCGAGCGGGGACGCGAGAAGTGAGTATCGCGTCGGTGCGTCGCTTCGGGCGATCGACGTGGTGGCCGAGGCGAATCGACGACTGACGACCAACGTTGATGAGACCTTGTTGTTGCACGATCTCATGCTCTCGCTGATGGAGTTTTGAGTCCGCGCAGAGAAAGCGTCCCGCAGCCATCGGCTAATCTTGCTCTCTGCGCCTGGGTAGCTCAGTCGGTAGAGCAACGCATTCGTAATGCGTAGGTCAAGGGTTCGAATCCCTTCCCAGGCTCCAAAGAGCAGGCTCCAAAGAGCCGGAGTCGCGTTTAGAGCCAGGTCTTTATGACGCGACGGGAACTCGACCGAGAAGTTCGGCCATGTTGGTCGAGTAGAAGCGCTCTTTGTCGGCGGCAGACGTCTCAGTTAGCGTCTCTTCGAACTTGGCCAGCGGATCACGTCCCCCCTCAGGGTGCGGATAGTCGGTCGAGAACATGAACAGCTCCGCGCCCGCTTGCTCGATCATCCAGCCCACCGGCTCTCCCGGGAACGGGGTGAATTTGAGGTGCCGCCGAACGTAGTCCGAGGGGCGTTCCTTCAGTTGACGAAGGGGCTCTTCGGTTCGACGGAACGCACGCTGCGCGTAGTCGATGTTGCGCAGCCACGAGACCACCCAACCCCCACCTTGCTCGATGCAGCCACCGCGAAGACCCGGGTACCGGTCAAAGAGTCCGTCCAGGATCAGCGTGCTCAGGAAGACTTCGGGCGAGTGATGGATCGCCACGTAGTCCTTGGAGCGGATGTTCTCGCCACCGCCCAAGTGGTCCGTGACGGGCATGGCGTTGTTGTGAAAGGCGGGATCGAGGAGTCGACCGCCGCCGCCCACGTGGAGCACGAAGGGGATGTTGGCGTTCTCGAGCAACGCCCAAAAGTCATTGAGTTCGGGATGCGTGGGGGAGCGATCTCCCGCGGCGGTCGAGGGGACCATCACCGCGGCGCATCCCTCACGCAGCGCCTCTTGCAGGCACGCGACGGCGCGAGGCGGGTCGACCAAGGGCACATAAGAGACGGGCAGCAACCGCGGGTCGGGCCGACAGAAAGCGACAACGGCTCGATTCTGCGCCGAGGACCCGGCGTAGAGACGCTCGAGGTCGCGACCGGCGTACATGGTCGAGGCGAAGGTCGCGAAGACGAGTTGCGCTTCGAACCCCAGAAGGTCCAGGACGTGACTGCGTTCAAGTGTGTCGAAGCCACCCATGGCCAACCAGCCCTTGTCGGTCAACAGTCGCTCCTCGGCCAGCGCCAACTTGGCCGGGTCCGCGCGCCGGGCCTCGGATTTGACGACCGCGTCCTCGAGCACCGGTTTGAGGGCGTCCATTACCCCTCTCGAAAGTCGTTCGCGTTGCGCGGGCTCGATGTACTCGTCGAGGAAATCTGACAACTCCATCACGTGGCTGTCGGCGTCCAGAATTCGTCGACCACTGGCGTACGTCACTGCTGCCCCCTCGCCTTGCTCCGAAGAGATAGCTCACTCGGAGAACTCGGTACCGCACTCGAATAGTACCGCCTCGCCTTTCCAACCTCCCAAGCGAAGAACGCGAGTTCGACTCGTCGCGCGCCCTCAGTGGCCGCCGACCAACAACGGTCACACGACCGCCGCGAACGAGGGCTCGTCGTTCGCGGCGGTCGTGTTGCGACCGAACTGGTGTCCTCTAGTCGGCGAGGGAGTACACGACCTCGACTTGAACGTTGACCGTCTGGGAGCCGGATTCGATGGGCACGCTCCTCGCGGCCTTCGCCATCGCCGTAGCGAAGGGGAAGACGATGCCGGTCGAGCCGGTGTTCTCTTCGTCAGTGACGCGAACTATTTGGCCCACCGTTGTGGCGCCGCCCTTGGCAATCTGGGCGGCCTCGGTGTGCGCGTTGCGCATGGCCGCCGCGCGTGCCTTGGCGAGGAGCGACGACTGGTTCGAGATGGAAAAGGTTACGCCGCTCAGTTGAATGTCGTTGCCGACGGTGTTCGCCGCGGCGTCGAGAACCGCCCCGGCCCTTTGGAGGTGGTGCAAGGTGACGTTGATGTTGTCTTGCACGGTGTAGCCCGTCACGGCGCCGCTGTTGTTGGTGTTCTGATACACGTTGAGTCCGGTCGTTTGCATGTTCTTCTTCGTGACGCCGTTGCGCTGTAGTGACGCCTCAAGGGCTCTCATCTTCGCGTTGTTCTCACTCAGTGCGCTGGCCGCGTTGGCGGCTACCGTCTGGACGCCAATTTGAAAACTCATCGTGTTGGGTGCGCCACTCACCGTGCCCGAGCCGGTGACCGAGATCGTCGCGGCGGATGATGAGTGGTTATGGCCGAGCGACTCGCCAACGAATGAAATTGCCGCTATGACAACCGCGAAGGCGAGCAGAAACACCATGCGCACGACAAAATGCCGTGGGTAGCCACGTCGAGCCGAGTCCTCGCTCGAGGGCTGGCTGGGTGCTGCGTCGAAGTGATCGCTCACGTTCTCTCCTTATCGGCGACGACGTGGCCGTTCGCCGGTTCAGTGCTGCGGGTTTCATGCGGGGTCAATTACTCCCTCGTTACGTACCTGTCGCGAGCGACGCGGAACTTTCATAGAACTTTCGCGTGAGTCGAGAATGACGTCTAGGAGACGAGGGAGCGCACGATTGACGTGAAGTCCTCGGAGCGCTCTTCCCAGTTCCGATAGCGATCGAAACTGGGAGCGGCCGGGGACAACAACACGACGCCGCCGCGTTCGAGCGACGCACGAGCTATCTGCACTGCCTCGAGCATGTCCTTCGCGCTGTGTTGCACGAGGTCCTTACGTCGCAGACGCACTTCATCGCTGATACGCAGCCCGGCGTTGCCCGAGGTGATGAGCGTCGTCGCCGGAATTCGCGCGACAAGGGCGTCGGCGAGCTCGCCGTACTCGACGCCACGGTCAAACCCCCCGGCAATCAACGCCACCGGTTCGTCGGCGAATACCTCGAGGGCCGCGATGGCCGGTAAGACGGAGGTGGCGAGTCCGTCGTCGACGTAGCGAAGCAGGACGCCATTGACTTCTTCGGTGGCGACGAGAGTAAGCCGTCCGCGAAGGGGTACAAAGGTGTCGGCGAGGCCGTGGACTTTGGCGCGGAGTTTCTCCGCCTCAATGCCGGTGAGCGTCTCGACGGCTCGAAGCGCCAGCGCCACGTTCGAGTCGTTGTGCGCCCCAATGAGTCCGAGCGCCGCGGCGAGGCCGGTCGTGTCGGGTACGACGATCTCAACGTCACCTCCGATCTGATCGTGCAGTCCTCGAAGCGTGGCGCTGTCCGCCACCAGCGTCTGGTGATCGCCAGCGGCGCGGGTGAGTGAGAGCTTGTCGCTTCGATACTGCTCCAAGGATCCGTGCCAGTCCACGTGATCGGCGCCGAGTGAAGTGACGACCACGACCGCCGGCGCGAGATCGAGATCGATCGCCTGAAAGCTCGACACCTCGAGAATGAGCCAGCCCGATGACGTGTCCAGCGATGGGTCGTAGGGCGGTTGGCCGATGTTGCCCAGGCGCTGGGCCTCTTCGCCGATACAGCGAAGAAAGAAGGTGACCAGCGCGGTGGTAGTGGATTTGCCCTTGGTACCGGTGACGGCGACGATTCGAGAGCGATCGCTGTCGTGCAGCCACAGGTTGAGCGCGGAGGTCACCGTGACGCCGTGGCTCTCCAGGTTGGTCACGTCCTCTCGTCGACGGGGGATGCCCGGACTCTTGAGAACGACGTCGCAGGTCATCAGCGCCTCGAGCCCTCCTCGGCCGGCGACCAGCACCTCGGGTCCGAGGTCGTTGGCCTCGTCGACGATCACCAGTTCGGCCACATCGCGAAGTCGCGCCTGCGCGGCGCGTCCCTCGACGCCGTAGCCGTAGAGGCCCACGCGCCGGCCGGCTAAGTCAGCGAAGCCAGTGGGCCGGAACACGGCTCGGTCCTTGTGACTCTAAGAGTTCGTCGAAGGAACGATCGGGACTGACTTCTCGTGCCAGCGTGGCGAGTAGTCCCACGTCGCGCCACTCGCCCATCTCGCTCACTTTGGTGAGTGCCACGGCGCTCTCGTTCGGATCGCCCACGCACTCGAAGGGCTTGAAGTCAAGACCCTCGCCCACGAGGACGCGCAACTGTTCCTCGCGCGCGGGATCGCTCAAGGGCTCGTGGTGGAAGATGTCCCGCAGTGTTGCTCGCGGAAGATACGGCGCGAGCATCAAATTGATGAAGAGGCATTTGTCGCACTCGCCGCACCAATCGTCGAACCGGCGAGTGGCGTCTTGATGGAACGCTCGGTTGCAACTGCGAAACACGTGGTGGTACTCGCTCAAGCGACTAAAGACCTCGGCCACCCAGACTTCACTACGGTCGCGTAAGAGGCTGGCGACGACCGGCTCGGGCCCGACCGCCTCGCTGATGGCGTCGGCGAGTAGCTGCTCAGCGTCAAAGGACTTACTCCACTGGTGATTCACCTCGAGGTCGCGCCAACGCAGGTTGGCCGCCGAGGCGGAGTGTTCGTTGCTCATCACCACGCCTCCGCGCCCACTCGCCGCCGCGGCGGTCGCTGCGAGCAACGTGACCATGGCCGTGACGGGAACGTGGCCTTGAAAGGAAGAAGGGTCGGGGGAGAGAATCTGCTCATCCAGTGTGCGCGTGGCGCGAACGATGTCAAGACCGCTCGCGGCGGCGGTGGCTTCGAGTGGAGCGAAGCGTCCCTGTGGAGGACTCACGACGAAAAGCGTTCGTTCCAGCTCGGGCGAGAGAGTTTCGAGCGTGACGACCGAATCGATTCCTCCGCCAAAGGGCACGAGGACTCGTCGTGCATCGAATCGACCTTGGACTGGTTTCGCGTCAGTGCCGCCACCTACTAAGACGTTGTCGAGTATCAGATCGTTTTTGTAGGCAAACTCAGCCAGTCCTTCGCGGATTGCGGCGCTGAGAAGGGCTCGTCCCATCGGGCCGACCGGTGTCGCGCCGAGGTCAATGCGCCGCGCCGCGCCCGCCTTGTAATACGAGAGTCCGGCCATGAGAAACCACAACCACGCGACCGCGCGGGCCGCGGGAATGTCGAGCGAGTCGATGCCCTCGAAGGTGACCGTTTCCACGAAGGTGCGTCTGTCGAGCTCGTACGTGGCGCGCAGCGTCGATTTTTCGATGTCAAGGTGAACGTAGCGAAAGAGCTCCGCGCGCTTACGTGCTGATGGGACTTCGCTCATGGCGCTCATCATGCTAAGGCTCGCCTCGCGACCAGGGCGAAGCGACCACATGGCCGCCGTGCTCGATCACTGAAGAACACTTCACCGCCGTCAGTTACCTGCGTGGAACGTACGACGTGCCCGTCAGCGACACCGCCGTCGAGCAGTTGACTCGTCGCCACGCATCGAAGGTCGAGACGGGAGCGATCGCCGTCGTCGCTAACGAGCGCGCCGGGCACGTCTTCGAAGTGCGACGCCACTTCGGGGCCAACCTGGTAACCCTCCATGGAGATCGATGGTCCGATGAAGGCGAGCACGTTGCTGGCCTTCTCGAAGTGCGCCAGTGCGCGGGCAATGACGCCGCGTTGCAGTCCTCGCCATCCCGCGTGCACCAGGGCAAAGCGAGGCGAGGAGGCGTCAACGAGCAACAGCGGTACGCAGTCGGCGACGAGTACGGCGAGCGCCAGGTCATCGACGTCGTAGACGAGGGCGTCGGCTTCGCTCGAGGAGGTGGCGGATGCCGCGTCGAGGACGTCACAGCCATGCACCTGCGACACTGTGGTCAGTTTCGAGAGCGCGACATCGATGGCTTTGGCGACGCGACGCCGGTTCTCTTCTACGTCCGAAGCGTCGTCGCCGACGTGAAAGGCCAGATTGAGCGAGTCGTAGGGATCTTTACTCACTCCGCCAAAGCGATCGGTGACGAAGGCGTCAACGCCGAAGGCTCGTGCGCTCTCCACCGGGTAAATGGTGAGCGCGCCGCGAGTCTCGGCGCGCAGGGTTACGTCGATTGGCATGTGGCGCAGTGTCCGATGACGTCGAGGGCGTGCGACGTCGCTTGAAACCCTTGTTGAAACGCGAGATCGTCAACCATCGCCGCCACGGTCGCTTCGAAGGCCGAACTTGGCGTGACGTCGATCACTTTTCCGCAGAGTGAACACAGAAGGTGATGGTGGTGATGGGTCAAGTCTTCGGCCAGTTCAAAGCGCGCGAACTCGTCGTTGGCAGCAATTCGGCGCACTACGCCGGCGCGCTGAAGATCCGACAGGTGCCGATAGGCCGAACTTCGTGGCACGTCGGGAATCGCGCTGGCGATGTCCGAGATGCTCAAGGGTCGACCTGACGTCGCGAGAAGTTCGACAACCGCTTGTCGACCTGACGTGTAACGCTGATCGATGCGGCGAAGGTGGATCTCGACAAGTTCGTGCAGGGGGGCAAAGGATGAACTCGCCGCCCGGGACGCGCTGTCCGCAGCGAACGGTCTGCTAGGACGAACCACTGACATGGTCCCTACCTTTCTCCTTTAACCATCGTATTCGTCTCACTTGTATTGAGACTCAGTCTCAATCTACATTATTGCGATGAACTCCAACGCACTCAAATCATCGCGCCGCACCCGTCGCCAATCCCTAGGTCTGGCCGTGGCCGGTGTCGTCGTCACCCTCGTGGCGCTGGCGCCAACCTTGTCATCGAGTCCTGCGTCGGCCGGCACGAAGAGTGGGGTCATTAACGCCATTGGTACGGAGAACGAGTACGCCAACGTACTCGCCCAGATCGGCGGGAAATACGTCAAGGTCTCCTCGATTTTGAACAACCCCAACACCGATCCTCACACCTTTGAGGCCAGCCCGAGCGTGGCGGAGGAGGTGAGTGGCGCCGAACTGATCGTTCAAAATGGCGTTGGTTACGACGGCTTCATGAACGACATCGAAAACGCGTCGCCCAATTCACGACGCGTGGTGATCGTCGTGCAACACGTGCTGGACCTGCCCAACGACACCCCTAACCCGCATCTCTGGTACAGCCCGAAGACAATGCCCAAGGTGGCCGCCGTCATAGCGAAAGATCTCGGCAAGCTCGAACCCACACACATGGCGTACTTCGAGGCCAACGTGACGACCTTCGACGCGTCGCTGCAGCCCTGGCTCAACGCCATCGCCGCCTTCAAGGCGAAGCACGACGGAACGCCGGTTGCCGTCACTGAACCCGTCGCCGACTATCTTCTCCAGGCGATGGGCGCCAAGATCCTCACCCCCTTCGTCTTTCAAGCGGACATCATGAATGGCGTCGATCCTTCTCCCGAGGACATCACCTTGGAAGAGGGACTCTTTACCCAGCACAAGGTCAAGGTCTTCTGCTACAACCAGCAAGTGGTGGACGCACTCACGGCGTCAATAAAGGCAACGGCACAGAGCGCCCACGTGCCCGTCGTCGGCGTCTATGAAACAATGCCGACGCCGCACTACGACTACCAGACCTGGATGATGGCTGAGCTCAACGCCATCGAGTTAGCGGTCTTGCGCGGAAAGTCCACGCAGAAACTGTGAGCGACGCGCCGGTTCTCGAGGTCAAGCACGTCAGCGTCTCCTTTGGGAGCCGAAAGATTCTTGACGACGTCTCTTTCAGCGTGCAACGCAGCGAGTTCACGGGGCTCATTGGATCAAACGGCGTCGGCAAGACGACGCTGCTGCGCGCCATCCTCGGACTCCAGCACATCGACGCCGGCGAGATCCTCGTCAACGGCGCGCCGCTCGCTCAACGAGGTCGATCGCTCGGTTACGTGCCCCAAAAGGTGAACCTTGACCCCGACGTGCCAGTGCGAGCGCGCGATTTTGTTGCCCTCGGACTCGACGCGCACCGCTTTGGCTTTTCACGGCGAACGAAACAGGAGCGTGAGCTCGTCGAAGAAATGCTGGTTGACGTCGATGCTGAGCGTTTCGCCGATACTCGGGTAGGCAGCCTCTCGGGCGGCGAGCAACAACGCATCCTGATTGCGCACGCGCTGATCAGTCGGCCCTCGCTGCTCCTGCTCGATGAGCCGCTCGCCAATTTGGACCCCAAGAGCGTGCAAGAAGTCGTGTCACTACTGCATCGCGTGGCAAAGGACCATGAGGTGGCGGTCCTGCTCTCCGCGCACGAGATGAACGCGCTTCTGCCGGTGATGGATTGCATCGTGTATCTAACGAACGGTCGTGCGGCGAGCGGGACGACTGATGAAGTAGTGCGCTCTGACGTTCTCAGCGCGCTCTATGGGCATCACGTCGACGTCATCAAGCTCCACGGACGCGTCTTCGTGGTCGCCGAGCCGGGCGAGCACGACGAGGAGATTCCTGAGCACTCCACGTTGACCGTGGACTAGGCAGACGTGGGTTTCCTTTTCGAGCCGGGTTTCTTTTCGAACAGTCCCGTTCACGTGGCACTCGTGATCGGAGCGGTGAGCGCGGTCGTCTCGGCCGTGGTCGGTGTCTTCACGGTCGTGCGTGGCCAGTCCTTCGCCGGACACGCCTTGACCGACGTGGCGACGACCGGCGGGTCGGCGTCGTTCTTTTACGGGATCAGCCCGCTGCTCGGTTTCCTCGGTGCCGGCGTACTTGGCGCGGGGGCGATGGAGTTGGTGGGCGTGCAACGTCTTCGCGGTCGCGATATCGCAACCGGCATCGTGCTCGGTGTCGCCACCGGACTCGCGGCGCTCTATCTCTACCTCGATGCCGCCAAGAGCGCCACCACGGGGGCCGCCCAGCAGATTCTCTTCGGCTCGATCTTCACCGTCGCGCCGTCGACGATTCCTCTCGTAGCGGTGATGAGTATCGTCACGATCGCGGTGATTGCCTTCATCTATCGTCCGCTTTTGCTGAGTTCACTCAGTAGCGAACTGGCGGCGGCGCGAGGTATCACGTCGCGTTCCGTGGGGCTGTTGTTCATACTGGCCCTCGCCATCTCCGTGGGACTCTCCTCGATCGCCATCGGCTCGATACTTTCCACGGCGTTGCTCATTGGACCGGCGGCGACGTCGTTGCGTGTGACGAAAACGCTGCGTAGTGCCTTTGTCTGGGCGATCGTGCTCGGCGTCGCGTGCACCTGGCTGGGGGTGCTCTTCGCCTACGACAGCTACTACTGGTTTCCCTCGAGCCAGGGACTGCCCGTGAGCTTCTTCATCGCGCTGTTGATTTTTCTTTCGTATTTGGCGTCGGGTATTCGCCCCATTCGCCGATTGGTTGAGAGCCGACGAGTTCCGCGCGAAAGAGCCGCGCAGGTACTAGTCGGCCAAGAAAACGGCGTGGTGAACTGATGTTCTCCGGCTTCATGGTCAACGCGTGGCTAATTGGCACGATCGTGGCCTTCGTCGGTGGCGTCGTGGGCTTCTTCGTAGTGCTTCGCGGCGCTGCGTTCCCGGCGCACGCTATTCCCAACGGCGCCTTTGCCGGCGCGGCGGGGGCCAACCTTATTGGCGTGAACCCGCTGATCGGTCTCGGTGTGTTTTCACTTGGCGCCGCACTCGGTATTGGGAGACTCGCGCGGCGCGGTCGCGCTGACGCCGTTACGGCGCTGGCGCTGGTAATGATGTTGGCGCTCGGCGCCGCGTTTCTGAGTCAGAGCACCGAGTATGAGCCCGAGATCTTCTCGCTGCTCTTCGGTGAGATTCTCGGCGTAAGCCGCGGACAGCTTCTCCCCGTTGCGCTGCTCGGACTTGTCTGCGTCGTCGCCGTGGGCGTGCTCTATCGCCAACTGCTCTTGACCTCGATCGCGCCCGAGATCGCGGCCGCCCAGGGTCTGCGACCGGAGCTGATCGACACGGCGTTTTTGGTGGTCATCGCCTGCGCCACCACGATGACCGTGCCGGTGGTGGGGGCGCTCTTGATCTTTACTTTGATGATCGGCCCACCGGCGGCCGCGCGTTGTTTCACCGATCGAGCGGAGGTGGCGCTCGCGATCTCGGTGGTCTTGGCGCTTCTCACCGTGTGGGCGTCGCTCGCATGCTCGTACACGACCAACTGGCCGGTCGGGTTCTACGTCAGTGTGTTCAGCGCCGCGTGGTTCGGAGTGGGTCGCGGCTACGCGTACTGGCGACGCCGTGCTTTCTTCGCGGTCGTCACCGAACGCGCACGCGTCAGTGTTGCCTAACCTTGATTCGTGACGCCCGACGACCGAGGACTTCTTGAGGACTGCGCGTTTCCGCCCGCCGACACGGCGGTAGTGCTCGCGGTCTCGGGGGGACCGGACTCGCTCGGGCTCTTGCTGTTGGCCCTGGCGGCCGGGCTGCGCGTTGAGGTGCACCACGTCGATCACCACGCCCGTCCAACGAGCAGCGACGACGCCAGCTACGTGCGCCAAGTCTGCGAGAAGTTAGCCGTGCCCTGCGTCATCCACGACGTCGTTGTCGAACCCGGGGCGAACTTTGAAGCGCGCGCTCGCGCTGAACGTCGAGCGGTGCTTCCTGAGGGTTCGCTAACCGGTCACACCATGGATGACCTCGTCGAAACCGTGTTGTTGAACATGGTGCGCGGGGCGGGCATCGACGGGCTCTCGCCCATGGTGAACGACCCGACGAAGCCCCTGCGAGGCGTTCGCCGGGCGCCGTTGCACTTATTCGTTGAGGCGTCTAATTTCGTCGCCCTGCACGACGAGACGAATGACGATCTGACCTTTCGTCGCAATCGAGTGCGCCACCAGCTGCTGCCCTTGATGTGCGAGGTGGCCGAGCGCGACGTCGTGCCGATCATCGCGCGACAGGCGGGCGTGTTGTTTGAAGAGCGCGCGTGGCTCGACGACCTCGCCTCGAACGACGTGACCCTTGAACTCGCCGACGCCGACTGTCGAGAGTTGCGTCGTTGGCCGCGAGCGCGCCTTCGTCGGTGGCTTCGGCTCAAACTCTTCGTCCTCGATGAGGTCGGCGAGCGTCACCCGCCGAGCGCCGCGGAGATCGAGCGAGCGTTGTCGGTCGTCGTGGGCGACGTCGTCGCTACGGAACTCAGTGGGGGACGACGTCTCTCGCGACGGGGTCAGCACCTCAGCCTCGAAGACGGCTCCACTACGCTGACCAAGCATGGATAGGCACTCTTCGGACGACTTCACGGCGCAGTGGGCCCGACACGACCTCGGCGACGTCGTGGTCTCGGCGAAGGAAGTGCGAGACCGGGTGTGCGAACTCGGTCGAGAGATCACTAAGGACTACGCGAACAACCCCCCGTTATTAGTGGGGGTCTTAAAGGGCGCGATCAACTTCATGGCCGACTTGATGCGCGCCATCGAACTGCCCGTCGAGGTCGACTTCATGGCGGTCTCCTCCTACGGAGCCGCCACCAAGACCAGCGGCGTGGTGCGCATCGTGAAGGACCTCGACGTAGACCTCCTCAATCGCGACGTCTTGATCGTTGAGGACGTGGTCGACTCAGGGCTGACGCTCAACTATTTGCGTCAGTACCTCGGCGCGCGCAGTCCGGCCAGTCTTGAAGTGTGCGCCCTATTGCTCAAAGACGGTGAGCAGCGCGTCCAGCAGTCTCTTAAGTACGTGGGCTTTACGATTCCCCCGGACTTCGTCGTCGGCTACGGCCTGGATGTCAATGAGCGCTACCGCAACTTGGACGCCATCTACACCTACGTGGGCGAGGCCTAGAGGTGGTTGACCACCCACGGGTGCAGCGACTGATTCGCGAACTCTTAGAAGCCATCGGTGAAGACCCCTCGCGCGAGGGACTGCGTGAGACGCCGCGGCGGGTCGCGGACATGTACGTGGAGCTCTTCGAGGGCATCGAGAGCGACCCCGGTGAGCACCTGCGCGTCACTTTCGAGGTGGGACACGACGAGATGGTCATGGTGCGCGACATTCCCTTCACCTCGCTCTGTGAGCATCACCTCGTGCCCTTCGTTGGCTACGCGCACGTGGCTTACCTCCCGGCGACCGACGGACGCATCGCGGGACTCTCTAAGTTGGCGCGACTCGTGGAGGGCTACGCCCGACGCCTTCAGGTTCAAGAGCGCATGACCACCCAGATCGTCGAGTCGATGGAAGAAGAGCTGCACCCGCGCGGTTGCATTGTCGTGCTCGAGGCCGAGCACTTCTGCATGTCAATGCGTGGGGTCAAGAAGGAAGGGATGACGACGGTCACCTCGGCCGTGCGCGGTGTCTTTAAAGACGACGTAGCGTATCGCGCCGAAGCGCTGCAGTACATTCACCAACGCCGGTCCACGTGGCACTGAGAGCACAAGTGATGGGCGTCGTGAACGTGACGCCCGACTCGTTCTTTCCAGCCTCGCGCACGGTGGCTCACAACGAAGCGATCGAGCGAGGGCTCGCGCACTTTCGCGAGGGCGCCGACGTCGTGGACGTCGGTGGCGAATCGACCCGACCGGGCGCGACGCCCGTCGAGGAGAGTGAGGAGCTCGCGCGCGTCCTCCCGGTGGTGGCCGCGCTCGCACGATACGGGACGGTGTCGATTGATACCCAGAAAGAGTCCGTCGCGAGAGCCGCCGTCGCGGCTGGCGCGTCGATCGTGAATGACGTGTCAGCTTCGCTGGTGGCGGTCGCGGCGGAACTGGGCGCGGGCTATGTCGGGATGCACCGCCAGGGGGAGTCGTCGGTGATGCAGGACAACCCCACCTACCACGACGTCGTGGGTGAGATCAGCGGCTTTCTTCGGGTCGCCGCCGAAGAGGCCCGTCACGCAGGGGTGAAGAATCTCTGGCTCGACCCGGGCATCGGCTTTGGCAAGACCGTGGAGCACAATCTCGCGCTGCTCGCGAACTGCGATCACTTTGTGCGCCTGGCGAGTGAGTACGACGCGGGGGTGTTGATTGGCACCAGTCGCAAGCGATTCCTCGGTCAACTGGGCCCTCGCGCCCTCGAGGTGGATGAGCGCCTGGAGGGTTCGTTAGCAACGGCCACCTGGGCCCTCGTCCAAGGTGTCAGTATGGTCCGAGTGCACGACGTGAGAGAGACCGTTCAGTTACGCGAGCTCCTCTTCGCCCCCCTGGAGAGCGTGACGCCGTGAGAGGCAAGTGGGCGGCGGGCATCGAGCCACGCGGCTTCACCTGGGTCTACAAGGGAATACTCGCGGTGTCCGAGCGGCCCGGCGGTTCAACGACCGTTCACCGCCAAGTCCGGCGCGACGAAGAGTTGCTGTGGCTGAAGCATCAGGGATTCGGAAGAGTGATCTCGATCCTGCCCGTGATGCAGAACATGAGTTCGTACTTCGAGCATGGTCTTACCGCCAGTCACTACGCCCTTCGAGGCGGTCCCCAGCAGCGCGAGGTCTTGGAAGCCTGCTACCTCGACGTGGCGAACTGCATGGCCGTTAACACGACCGTGCTCCTGCACAGTGACGAGGTCTCCGATCGTCTCTTGGGCGTCGTCGCGGGCTACTTGGTGTGGAGCCAGAAGGTGGCGACGATCCCCGCCTCGATCGCCCTGGTCGAGCGACTCTTCAAGCGCTCGATTGGTCCCGATGGACGATCGGTGCTGCTCGACTTGCCTGAGGACCTGCGTGAATGACGTCATTGAACTGAGAGAGCTGCGCCTGAGCGCGGTGGTGGGCGTGCTGAGTGAAGAGCGCGACCGCGCGCAACCTCTCGCCCTCGATCTCGACCTGCGTCGCCCCTTCGAAGAGGCCGCCCTAAGCGATGACCTCAGCGAAACCACTGACTACGGTGCGGTGCTGGCGATCGCCGCGCGCGTGGCGCACGAAGGCGCGTTCTTGTTGCTCGAGACCCTGGCCTACCGCGTCGCACGCGAGGTACTCGCCTTCGACCCTTCGATCACCGAGGTGACAGTCGCCGTGCGAAAACTTCGCCCCCCGGTCGCCTTCGACGTCGCGACGGCCGGCGTTCGATGCAGCGTGTCGCGCGCCTAGTGCGCCTAGTGCGCTTTGCCTACTTCTCCCTCGGCAGCAACCTGGGCGATCGGCGCCACTATCTCGAGGCGGCTATCCCTTTCGTCGTTGAGAGCGACGCGTACCGTCTTTCCAAGGTCTACGAGAGCGAGCCGGTCGGCGGCGTCGGCCAAGATGACTTCTGGAACATGGTCGTCGAGGTACTCACCGACGCCTCGTCCCACGAACTGCTCGAACGCGCGAGACGCGCGGAAATTGCCGCGAAGCGCACGCGCGAGACGCGTTGGGGACCGCGCACGCTCGACGTGGACGTCTTGTTGGTCGGCGAGGAGACGAGCGATGACCCCGAGATCCTCATTCCTCACCCCCGTCTCTTTGAGCGATCTTTCGTCATGGTGCCACTGCACGAATTGGCCCCCTCTCTCGTGACGAAGGCCCAATTAGCGGCTGGCGCCGGGTCGGTGAAGGAACTCGGTACACTCGAGTCGCTGCGCTAACACCGAACGGCACCCGTCAGGGGCTGGAACGGGAATGGAGCTATATGAACATCACCATCGTCGGCGCGGGCCGCGCCGGATCCTCATTTTTTGACGCGCTCGGCGACGTCGGCCACGACGTTCGACTTGTGCACCACGATGAGTTGGGCGAAATCGGCGAGCCCCAACTGATTCTTTTGAGTGTCCCCGACGACGCCATCGAAGCGGTGTCAAGTGAACTGACGCCGAGCGAGGCTCGCGTCGTCGCTCACGTCGCGGGATCGCGCGGACTGAGCGAACTCGCCAGGCACCCTCGGCGTGCCTTCATGCACCCCCTCGCGTCATTGCCGAACCGCGAGCTCGGGGCGACGCGACTTCGAGGCGCGCTCTACAGCGTCGGCGGTGAGCGGCTCGTCGAAGAGGTCGTGGCCTCGCTCGCGGGACGCGTCATCCATCTCTCGGACGAACAGCGCGTGCTCTATCACGCGACGGCGAGCGTGAGCGCGAATCACCTTGTCGCGCTGCTCGGACACGCTCGCATCCTCGCCGAGTCGGCCGGGCTGTCGTTGAAAGACTTTCTGCCCCTCGCCCAACAGGCTCTCGACGACGTGACGGCCATGGGAGTTGACGAGGCGCTCACCGGCCCCGCGTCGCGCGCCGACATGGCGACTATTGACGCCCACTTAGCGGCGCTGCCCCCCTCGCAGCGAGCCACCTACGTGGCCCTCGCCAACACCGCCTTCGAACTCGCCGAAGAGCGACGCGCCACGTCGCGCGTGTAGCGTGCTCGAGTTCGGTGAGATCGCCGAGTGGCGTTCCTTCGCGAACGACCAACGCGCCCAGGGTCTCGTCGTCGGCTTTGTGCCCACCATGGGCGCTTTGCACGAAGGGCATGTCTCACTGTTTCGCGCGGCCAGGGAGAATAGTGACGTCGTCCTCGCGACCATCTTCGTCAACCCCCGCCAGTTCGATGACGCGGCGGATTTGGCGCGCTATCCGCGCACCCCCGAACACGACAGGGAACTCGCTCTCGAATCCGGGGTCGACTGCTTGGTGTCACCGACTCTCAACGACATGTGGCCCGACTACCCGGCTCCGACGCCGACGACCGTGTCGGTGGGACTCGGCGATCTCTTCGAGGGTGCCGGTCGCCCGGGCCACTTCGATGGGGTGGCCAGCGTCGTCGCCAAGCTCTTCGCGATTACCGGGCCTAGTCGGAGCTTCTTCGGCGAGAAGGACTATCAGCAACTTGCCGTCATTCGCCAAATGGTGCGCGACCTCGGCTTCGATGTCGAGGTCGTGGGCTGCCCCATCGTTCGCGACGCGGACGGTCTGGCTCTCTCTAGTCGCAACGTCGCGCTCTCGCCCGAGGGCCGGCGCCAAGCGCTTGGACTCTCGCGCGCGATCGAACGCGCCGGCGAGCGGGCGCGTCCGGCGAGTTCGCAGCGAGCCCTGATGCGAGAAGTGTTAGAGGAGCTCGGCGTCGATGTGGCCTACGCGCAGGTGGTCGATCCGGCGACGTTGCTACCTTCGGGTGACCACGAAACAGGGAAGCGACGCGCGTTAGTGGCGGGATCCGTCGAAGGCGTGCGACTGCTCGACAACGCCCCGGTATCGATAGTGGAGGAGTGACGTGCTGTTAGCCATGGACGTAGGTAACACCGAGACGCTGATCGGCCTCTTCGGTGACGTCGGGCCCGACGCGCCCGAGGCGATGGGTTTTGCCCGCGCCAGTGGTGAGCACGGCCTCGCCTATCACTGGCGGACCTCCACGATCGCCGAGCGCACGCCGGATGAGCACGCCATGGTGCTCACCCAGCTGCTCGACCTCGAAGGACTCGACCTCCGTAGCGCCGTCACCGAGATCGCCATCTGCTCCTCGTCGCCGGCCGTCACGACGCAGTTGCGGCGAATGGCCAAGCGGTGGTTCTCCGACCTCGACCTCACGGTGATCGGTCCCGGCACCAAGACCGGCATGCCGATTCTCTACGACAACCCCCGCGAGGTGGGAGCCGACCGGGTGGCCGACGCCGTTGGGGCCTACGACCTCTACCCCGGCGCGTCGATCGTGGTGGACATGGGCACCGCCACCGTCTTTGACGTCATCAGCGAACGTGGCGAGTACTTGGGCGGCGCGATCGCCCCGGGCGTGGCGATCTCACTCGAAGCGCTTTACACCCACGCGGCGGCGCTGCGCTCGGTGGAGCTGATTCGACCCCGTTCGGTCATTGGACGCTCCACCGTCGAGTCGATTCAAAGTGGCGTGCTCTACGGCTTCGCCGCACAGGTGGACGGCATCGTCGATCGGATTCTCGAAGAACTCGGTGGGGCCACGGTCATTGGCACCGGCGGGCTCGCCAGTCTCATTGCGCCCAACACCAAGCACGTGCGAATCGTCGAGCCGTGGTTGACCCTTCACGGATTGCGTATCGTTCATGAAAGGAACCATCAGAAAGAAGCCACGTGACCTCGCCGTATCAGTTTGCCCATGACGCCTACGCCGGAGCATTGCAAGTCACGTTTGCCCACTTAGAGGACGGTGAGGAGTCGGGCGAGAGCGCGCGAGTGGCCGGTCGGATCATCCTGCTTCGCCGACAGGGCAAGCTCGCCTTCGCCACCATGCGCGACTCCACCGGCGAAATCCAGCTCTTCGCCCTCGACGGCGTGGCCGACGAGTTCGAGGACTTCACCAAACTGCACCTCGGCGACTGGGTCGGGGTGACCGGCGAGATCGTACGGACCAAACGGGGCGAATTGTCGGTCAAGGTCGCCTCCTGGGAACGCCTGGCCGAAGCGCGGCACAATTTTGGTGACAAGTGGGCCGGCATCTCGGACTTCGACCTTCGATATCGACACCGCGAGGCGGACCTCTGGGCGAACGAGACGACTCGACGTTCGCTGCAGCGCCGCAGCGACATGATTCGTTCCGTGCGAGAGCGTTGTTGGGCGGCAGGCTTCATGGAAGTAGAGACGCCGATTCTGAACGTGATTCCCACGGGCGCCGCGGCGCGACCGTTTGTCACGCACTACAACGCACTCGACAGCGATTTCTACTTGCGCATCGCGCCCGAACTGTGGTTGAAGCGACTGGTAGTTGGCGGCTTTGAGCGCGTCTTTGAGGTTGGTCGCGTCTTTCGCAACGAGGGAGTCAGTCCTCGCCACAACCCGGAGTTCACGATGCTCGAGCTCTACGCCGCTTACTGGGACTTCGAGGACATGATGGCCTTCACCGAAGAGCTAGTGGCGGGCGTCGCTCTCGACGTGCTCGGGACGACGGAGATTGACTACCAAGGCCGCCAACTGTCACTGACGACACCGTGGGTCCGTCGCCCGATGGCCGAACTAACGAGTGAAGCACTGGGTAAAGAGGTGTCGGTGCATACGCCGCGCGAAGAGCTCGCGGGGTACTTGCGTGACGCCGGCGTGCACGTGCACGCGTCGTGGGGCGCCGGACGATGCCTCGCGGAACTCTTCGAGACCCTCGCCGAAGAGGGGCTGTGGGACGCGACGTTCGTCACCGAATATCCGGTCGAGGTGTCACCACTGGCGAGACGTCACCGCCGCGACGCGGAACTCACCGAACGCTTCGAGTCTTACGCCGCGGGGCGCGAACTCTCGAATGGATTTAGTGAGTTGAACGATCCTGATGAGCAACGCGCGCGTTTCGAAGACCAAGCTCGTCTGGCCGCGGCGGGTGATGATGAGACCATGGCGATTGACGAGGACTACATCAAGGCTCTCGAGTGGGGGCTCCCGCCTACGGCTGGACTCGGGGTCGGCATGGACCGCCTCGCGGTGCTCCTCGCCGACGAAACCAACCTGCGTGAGGTGATCGCCTTTCCGACGTTGAAGCCGCTGCGCGACTAGTACGCCGGCAGATCGTCCAGCAGCGACGTGATGAGTGAGCTAAAGCCGTTTTGCAATCCGACCCTCGGCAGTGTTGCGAGCGCCGCGTACGCCGCGTCGAGGTAGCGCTTCGCGGCGACGATCGTGCGATCGATCCCGTCGGTCGCCACGACGAGTTTGCGGGCGCGCTCGCGCTCATCATCGTCCAGAGGATGTCCGAGGAGTCCACGTAACTCATCGCCGATGCTCGCGTCGGCGAGAGCAAAGAGCGTGGGCAAGTTGTAGATGCCTTCGGCGAGGTCCTGTCCCGCGGGCTTGCCGAGCTGGTTGTCGGTCGCGATCAAGTCCAGGATGTCGTCGCGTAGTTGATAGACCATGCCGAAGCAACGGCCAAACAGGCTGAGCGCTTCGGTCTCTTCACCCCCGAGTGACGCCGTCATGGCGCCCATCCGACAGCTCGAGGACATCAGCGTGGCGGTCTTGCCCTCGATGGCCGTGAAGTAGTCGTCCTCGGTTCGCTCCAGCGAGAACGCGGTTCGCACTTCGCTGATCTGACCACGGGTGAGCCAGGCGAGGGTGCGCGCCATCAGGCTCGCGGACTCCGCGCCAAGTTCGGCGGCCAGTCCGGCCGAGCGCGCCATGAGGTAGTCACCGGCCACAATGGCGATCAGGTTGCCGTAGCGGGCGTTCACGCTTTCGACGTTGCGCCGGATCTCCGCTTCGTCCATGACGTCGTCGTGGTAGAGCGAGGCTAGGTGCATCAGTTCGAGCGAAACCGCACCGAGCAGGTCTTCGTGGGTCGCCGGTCGCTCGCCCCCGGTCGCCGACGCGATGGCGAGTAGCGGGCGCAGTCGTCCTCCGCCGGCGCGAATGAGATGCGTGGTGACCGAATCGAGGTAGGGATCACCAAAAATCACCGACTCCTCCAGCACAACTTCAAGTTGTGCCAAGTCACTCTCGACCGACGCAAGCCCAAGTTGTACGTGGGGATTCACGTCACCACCTTAGATGAGTGTTCCACAAGTGTTCTTGGTGGTGAGAAGGGCTCGTCCTATTTGCCCCCGCGGGCTATTACACTTTTTACGAAAGCAACAAAGGACGACCATTGTTTGAGCGCTTCACAGACCGTGCCCGGCGAGTTCTCGTACTAGCCCAGGAAGAGGCACGCGACCTTAACCACGCCTTTATCGGCACCGAGCACATTCTGCTGGGCCTGATTCGTGAAGGCGAAGGCGTCGCCGCCAAGGCGCTCGACGCCCTGGGGGTCACCTTCGACGTGGTGCGCGAGAAGGTGGAAGAGGCCATCGGGGCCAACACCAACCCTTCGCCCGGATCGCCCCCCTTTACCCCGCGGGCGAAGAAGGTTCTCGAACTCTCCCTGCGCGAAGCCCTTCAACTCGGCCACTCCTACATCGGCACCGAGCACATGCTCCTCGGCCTCGTGCGCGAGGGCGAGGGCGTTGCGGCCCAGGTTCTGAACGACCTCGGCGCGGACATGGCCCGCGTGCGAACCCAGGTCATCCAGATGATGTCCGGCCAGGCCGGCAAAGAGGCTGGCGCGGCCTCCACGGTGGGCTCGTCCAAGAGCGACCCCGAATCGGCCGGCGGTTCGGCCGTTCTCGACCAGTTCGGTCGCAACCTCACCCAGTTCGCTCGTGAGGGCAAGCTCGACCCGCTCGTCGGGCGCGAAAAAGAAGTCGAGCGCGTGATGCAGGTCCTCTCGCGTCGTACCAAGAACAACCCCGTCTTGATCGGCGAGCCCGGCGTGGGCAAGACCGCCATCGTCGAGGGACTCGCCCAGCGCATCGTGGCCAACCAGGTGCCCGTCACCTTGGCCGACAAGCAGCTCTACACGCTCGACCTCGGAGCGCTCGTCGCCGGCTCGCGCTATCGCGGTGACTTCGAAGAGCGCCTCAAGAAGGTTCTCAAAGAGATCCGTACCCGCGGCGACATCATCCTCTTCATCGACGAGATTCACACCCTCGTCGGTGCCGGTGCCGCCGAAGGCGCCATCGACGCGGCGTCGATCTTGAAGCCGATGCTGGCGCGCGGTGAACTGCAGACCGTCGGCGCCACGACCATCGACGAGTATCGCAAGCACATCGAAAAAGATGCCGCCTTGGAGCGACGCTTCCAGCCCGTAAAGGTGGAACAGCCTTCGGTGGCGATGACCATCGAGATCCTGAAGGGTCTGCGCGAGGTCTACGAGGAGTTCCACTCGGTCAAGATCACCGACCAGGCGTTGATCGCCGCGGCGAACATGTCCGATCGCTACATCTCGGACCGCTTCCTGCCCGACAAGGCCATCGACTTGATCGACGAGGCCGGTAGTCGCCTGCGCATACGCCGGATGGACACCCCGCCGGCGGCGAAGAAGATCGACGAAGACATCTTGCGCCTGCGCCGCGACAAGGAGTCGGCCATGGACTCCGGTGCGCTCGATCAGGCCAAGGCGCTCGACGAGCAAGAGCGAGATCTCATGGCCAAGCGCGAGGCGCTTGACGCGTCGGTGCTCTCCTCGGGTGGAGAGTCCTTCGATCTGGTGGACGAAGAGACCATCGCCGAAGTGCTCGCCGTATGGACGGGTATCCCCGTGTACCGGCTCACCGAAGAAGAGACCTCGAAGCTGCTGCGCATGGAAGAAGAACTCCACAAGCGGGTGGTCGGCCAGGAAGAGGCCGTCAACTCACTGAGTCGCGCCATTCGCCGCACGCGCGCGGGCCTAAAGGACCCCAAGCGTCCCGGTGGATCGTTCATCTTCTTAGGACCGACCGGCGTCGGCAAGACCGAACTCGCGAAGACCCTCGCCGAGTTCCTCTTCGACGACGCGGATGCGCTCATTCAGCTCGACATGTCGGAGTACATGGAGAAGCACTCGGTGTCGCGTCTGGTCGGCTCGCCCCCCGGCTACGTCGGCTACGACGAGGGTGGACAGTTGACCGAGGCCGTTCGACGCAAGCCATTCTCCGTGGTGCTCTTTGACGAAGTAGAAAAGGCGCACCCCGATGTCTTCAACATCCTGTTGCAGATCTTGGAAGACGGACGTCTCACCGACTCCCAGGGCCGCGCCGTTGACTTCAAGAACACGATCCTGATCATGACCTCAAACCTCGGAACCTCTGATCTTCGCAAGGCCGCCATCGGCTTTGGCAAGGGTTCGGACTCCATTACGCACGAGCGCATGAAGGAGAAGGTCAACCAGGCGTTAAAGGCCCACTTTCGCCCCGAGTTCTTGAACCGCATCGACGACACGATTGTCTTCCACGAGTTGACTCGAACCGAAGTCATCGCCGTGGCTGACCTGTTGATCTCGCGCCTGCGTGAGCAACTGAACGCACAGGGTCTTGGTCTGGAGCTCTCCGCGAAGGCCCAGGAGTACTTGGCCGACAAGGGCTACGACCCCGAGCTGGGCGCGCGTCCGTTACGTCGTGCCATTCAGCAGTATGTCGAAGACGCGTTAAGTGAGAAGATCCTCTTCAAGGAGTTCCATGCCGGCCAGACCATCGTGGTTGATGTCGGCGACGGTGACGACGGTACGGAGCTCACCTTCGAAGGCGTCGAGGGGCTTCCCCCGTCGGTCGACTTCGAGGATTCAACTCCCAATCTGTAGACGTCACAGCGTCTCTCTAACGTCGCGCGCCACGGTCACTGGGGCGAGGTCGAGGTCGCTTTGACGTTCTTCGAACGTCACAAGTGGGCCAAAACCTGGTAAAATAGTTAATCCCCTAGACGTCCTTTTCGTGGGCGTTGACCCCTCTGAGGAGTGTCTCCAGTAATGACCGCGCGTAAGTATAAGAAGGGCGATCGCCTCGTTTACCCCCACCACGGCGCCTGCACCGTGGAAAAGATCGAGAAAATGACGGCTTTTGACGTCAAACAGGACTATCTGAAGCTGAAGGTCGCCTACACCGACCTCGTGTTGATGGTCCCGGTCGCCAACGCCGAGTCCGTGGGGCTGCGTGACGTCATCAACGACGAAGAGGTCGAAGAGGTCTTTGCCGTGCTGCGAAAGAAGGAAGCTCGCATGCCGACCAACTGGTCGCGGCGCTTTAAGAACCACTCCGAGAAGCTCCGTTCGGGCGACATCTACCAGGTCGCCGAGGTGGTGCGAAACCTCTCGATCCGCGACAAGGACAAGGGCCTCAGCGCGGGAGAAAAGCGAATGCTGACCCGGGCCCGTCAGATCCTCGTTTCCGAGTTGACCTTTGCTCTCAACGTGGACACGGAAGCGGCCGAAGAAAAGCTCGCCTCGGTCCTTCCCTAGGCATGTCGATCGCGGCCGTCGTAGTGGCCGCGGGCCAGGGATCCCGTTTTGGCGGGCAGAAGCAGTTCTCCCTCTTCGAGGGTGAGACCATCGCGACCAGGAGCGTTCGTGCGTCGCGCTGCGTCGCCGAGCACGTGGTGCTCGTGGTGCCCGAGGGCTACGAGGGAAACGGTGAAGGCGCAGACGTCGTGGTCATCGGCGGCGCCTCCCGGGCCGCGTCGGTGCGTTTCGGTCTGGAGGAGTGTGTTGGCGCCGAGATCGTCGTGGTGCACGATGCGGCTCGGCCGCTCGCCAGCTCGGCGCTCTTTCATGCCGTGGTGAACGCCGTTCGCGCCGGGGCTGACGCCGCGATACCCGGGCTCTTTTTGACCGACACCGTCAAGCGGGTCAGTCTCGAGGGTGACGAGATCTTCGTCGCCGCGACGCTCGAGCGAGACGAGTTGGTCGCCGTGCAGACACCCCAGGCCTTTCGCCGAGAGCTCCTGGTTCGAGCGCACGCCAGTGGCGCCGAGGCGAGTGACGACGCGGCTCTCGTTGAGGCATTGGGCGCGAAGATCGTTGTCGTTGAAGGTGAAGCGCGCAACGTGAAAATAACTCGGCAAGAAGACCTCGAACTACTTCGCGTGTACGAGAGACTTCTCCCGTGAGGATCGGCCAGGGAATCGACGTTCATCGCTTCAGCGACGACGCCGATCGCGAGCTGTGGCTCGCCCTCGTGAACGTGCCGGAGTCGCCCGGTCTCGCGGGACACTCTGACGCCGACGTCGCGACTCACGCACTCTGTGACGCGCTGCTCGGCGCGGCGAATTTGGGCGATCTCGGGCGTCACTTTCCCGACGACGATCCGGCCTTCGCCGGCGTTTCGTCGCGTCAACTTCTCGAAGAGAGCGTTGCGCTGGTGCGCGTCGAGGGCTTCCAAGTCATCTCCGCTGATGTCACGATCATCGCCGAGCGCCCGAAGTTGGCGCTCCTCATCCCCGCGATGTCCCACGAGCTTTCGAGCGTGCTCGGCGCCACCGTGTCCGTGAAGGCGACGACTTTCGAAGGACTTGGCGCGATCGGCCATGGCGAGGGCATCGCCGCGAGCGCGGTCGTGCTCATTGAGGAACTGGCGTGAGCCCACGATCGGCGCCCAAGCGCGGTCCCCAACGTCCGACACGCCCGGGGGAGCGTCGTGGTGCCCCGAGCGGTCCGCGGCGCCCGCCTCCGCGTGAACGTGATGGGCTCGGCGGTGATCAGGTCGAGGGACGTCACGCCGTACTTGAACTGCTGAAGGCCAAACGGCGCACCGTCAAGAAGATCTTCATCGCCGAAGCCCAGGACGCGTCGGAGGTGCTCGACGCCATTGAGTTCGAGGCGCAGCGCCAGCGCGTGCCGGTGTACATGGTGTCAATGACTCGTCTTGACCGCGAAGCCAAGACCGAAGGACACCAGGGCGTGATGGCGCTCGCGCACGCGCTGGATACGGTGAGTTTGGACGATCTCTTGGTCGTGAAGAAACCATTTCTGTTGGTCTGTGACGGCGTCACGGACCCGCGCAATCTCGGTGCGATGTTGCGCAGCGCCGACGGCGCCGGTGTCACGGGCGTTGTCGTTCCCCGTCATCGATCAGCTCGCATTTCGCCGACGGTCACCAAGACGGCAGCCGGCGCTATTGAGTACTTGACGTTCTGTGACGTGGGTGGCATCCCTACCACCATCGATCAACTCAACAAGGCCGATGTGCTCACCGTCGGACTGGCGGGCGACGCGAAGGACACGCTTTACGATCTTGACCTCGGATCAGGCCCCGTTGCACTGATCGTCGGTGGTGAAGAAAAGGGTCTTTCTTCTCTCACTCGCAAACGATGCGCGACCGTTGTGTCGATACCACAGGTGGGTCGAATTAGTTCGTTGAACGCGGGCGTCGCCGTTTCCGTGGCGGCTTTCGAAGTCGCTCGTCAACGACGCGCTTCGAATTAAACCAAAAGTTTTATTCTGCGCATTCAATAAATTTCTCAACGATTCGAGTTCAAATCTCTCTCAAGGCTCGATGTGGCGAATTAAAAACATGACACAAATCGCGAGATTTGCGTCATCGAGTTCGTCACGCGCATTGCGATGAAGAGTTGGAAGCGTGGTACGTCCAGGTGATTTCAGACACACAGCACTTATCGAATGGATACGTCATGAATCAATACAGATGCAATGAATTAATCGGGCCGGGTAAATCGAGCGAGTCATGAGATCAAAGTCAAGTTCGCGGTCAATCCCGGCATTTCGCTGCCTGGTTCTACTGCTCGTATTCTGTTTCTCAATTTTCGTTGGCGATACGGCGTATGCAATTCCTACGAATTACACCGTTACGTTCGTCGAGAACGACACAGGCACAGACTCAGTGACCGCATTTCAAATTGGCTCGTCCGCGCAAGACTTAACGCTGTTCTCCAACTTCAGTCCGGCGTTCTCGGATCCTGGCTACACCTTCGCCGACTGGAACACTGCTGCGAACGGAAGCGGAACGACCTATAGCGACGGAGAGAATTATTCGTTCACATCGGACTTAGTGTTGTACGCCCAGTGGGACGCTATTCCTACGAATTACACCGTCACGTTTGTCGAGAACGACAGCGGGCACAGACACAGTGACTGCGACAGAAACAGATATGGCTCGTCCGCGCAAGACTTAACGCTTTTCCAACCTCAGTCCGGCAATTTGTCAACCCGGATACACCTTCGCCGGCTGGAACACGGACAGCGATGGAGCGGAACTTCGTTCAGCGGATGGCGAGGATTACGATTTCAACTCCGATTTGGAACTCTTTGCCCAGTGGGATGCGTCTGACCGTTACGGCCACATTCAACCGACAATGGAGGAGCAGGTCGTATTTCTCCCATTATTGTTTCTGTCGGATCGACATAACTTTTCCCGCATGGACTGGGCATTTCCGATATTGGTTACAACGTTCGAGATTGGAATACTGCGGCGAACGGAAGCGGTACGACTTATCGAAGCCTGGTTCTTCTCATCGATCTGAGTGCGAATGAAACTTTTTATGCCCAATGGACTGCCGACATTCAGATGATCTTCTCCGCCAACGGTGGCGTCGGATCGATTAGTGACTTGAGTGGGCAGGCGGGTTCGACCGTGGCACTTCCCGGATCGACCAGTCTGACCAACAGCGGTTTCACACTCTCGTCATGGAACACCGCCGCGAATGGATCGGGGACTTCCTATGCACTGGGACAGAGCCTTACGCTCTCAACTTCGATAACGCTCTACGCCCAATGGACTGCCGTTGCAGACGTCGTCATTAATTTCTCCGCTGATGGGGGAAGTGGATCGCTCTCCGCGTTAAGCGGAGTCATTGGCACAACGGTTACGCTGCCCAGCTCATCAAGCGTGGTGAAGTCGGGGTACACATTCAGCTCTTGGAACACCGCCGCGAATGGTTCGGGCACGACATACATGCCGGGTCAGAGTTTGACGCTCTCAACGTCACTCACTCTCTACGCCCAGTGGAAGTCGACACCGACGTCAACGCTCTACGGTTCAGTTGGGCTCTTCTCCAAGAACTCCACAGGTCTGACCGCGAGCCTGAAGAGACAGATCGCACAACTGGCGACGGTAATTCACGAGAAGAGTTACACGGCGGTCCGCCTTTTTGGCTACAGCGCGGACACCGGACTCGCATCCCTCAATGGTTCCTTAAGTACCGCGAGAGCCAAGAACGTCGCCAACTATTTACGGAGCGAACTGAAAGCTATGAAGGTGACCGGTGTCACCGTCTCCGCGGCAGGTGAAGGCGCGGTGGCGGGAAAGACCTCCTCGCGGTACTCGTGCGTAGAAGTCTTTGTTCAATGAGGTCCTGGATCTAGCCGCCGTGTCGCGGCGCTTGTACGCCCCTCAACGAACGCTGGCACTCTCGCTGGTTAGTGGCCAACGAGAGTGCCAGCGTGAGACAACTGAGTTCGTGACGCCACGTCCGTCTAACTCGTTAACGCTCGACGGTCAGCGCGACGCATGACGAACGCGCCGAAGCCCGCAAGTAGAACTCCGGGGCCACTCGCATAGGCCATCCAGTAGTCGAGGGTCTGCGACGGTGAGGCCGCGTGGAAATACGGACCGACGAGGACCGGCCAGACGATTGGCATCATCGTGAGCCACGCACCGCAGAGAAAGAGAATTAACCCCCACGCGGTGAGTGCGAAGGACGTCAGGAACCCACGTGGCCTGCGAGCAGTGGCGAGCACCATCACGCACGCGAGAACGCCTACCGCACCGGGCGCGAGCGAGCCGAGGGCGTGAACCTGGTTCCATGTCCACGCTCGGGTTCCGTCCGCCGACAACCCGAACAGTGGTCCCACAAAGGGAATAATCGCCGCCCACGCGGATACCACCAGCGCGAGGAGAGCTCCTGCGATCTCGCCGACTGACGCACCGCGAATGGGGACGTCTTTTAGTACTTGTTGATCACCGGAGTCTCCAAAACGATGCACGGTGACATCATTACTCGGAGTTACACGGGCAGGGTGTGGTGCCATGACATCGGTCACGGATACGGAAAAGTCTTCATCTGTCGTAGTTGATTGTTGTCGTAGGGTCATACTTCCTCCTTCCCTATCAACATTTTACTGGCGATGAATCTCAATATCCCCTGTGAAGTCTGTGAGTGAAGATCACTAACTGCCTTCAAATTAGGCCGAAGTATGCGGCTTCACGTCGCGACATTTTGCATTGAACAATTCAGTGAAAATCGCTGAACAAGATGTGCTCATCACCATCACGCGATGTTCTCAACGCTGGTCGATTGTGAGTGATCATCATGAAGGCAAAGAATCGGAATAGATGGACTGTGCCCCGATGCGATTGAGAGAACTCTCAAGAAGAAACTGCTGAGGCTGATAGATTAATTTTTTCCACCATGCGCTTAGGGTTACTGCTGTGTCAAGGAATCGGACGCCAACGATGAGCAGATTTTTTAAACCGCGTGATGAGATGAGTATCAAAGCACGTCACGAAAACTTTCCGGTGGCTTCACGTTTTCTGCCGCGCGGGGTGCGATCAGAACTTCTGGCGATTTACGGCTTTGCCCGGCTGACTGACGATGTCGGTGATGAGGCAGAAGGTGATCGCCTGGTGCTTCTCGACTGGCTGGACGATGAACTTGACCATGCCGCCAGCGGCGACGCCGTTCACCCGATATTTCGCCGACTTTCGCCCGTCATACAGTCCCTTCAGCTGGACCTGGGACCGTTTCGCGCTCTCATAGAAGCCAATCGAGTTGACCAGCGCGTCGATCGCTATAAGACCTTTGACGACCTGGTTGACTACTGCATGCTGTCGGCGGCGCCCGTCGGTCGCCTCGTGTTAGCGGTGTTTAATTCGTCGACCCCTACACGAATCGCGCATTCGGACAACATCTGCATCGCCCTACAACTCATCGAACACCTCCAGGATGTCCAGGAGGACGCGCTTCGGGGCCGCATCTATCTTCCGCTCGAGGATATGGAGCGCTTCGGCTGCGCGGAAGACGATCTACTCGAACCGTCCGCGAGCCCTTCGCTACGAGAACTCATCGCGATGGAGTCGCAACGAGCGCGGGGCCTGCTCGCCGACGGAGTGCCCCTGGCCGCATCCCTCTCCCTTCAACCCCGAATTGCGATTGCGGGTTTCGTGGCGGGCGGGTTGGCCGCCCTCGATTCCATCGAACGGGCTGACTTTGACGTGCTGTCGGTGCAGTGCCGCCCCCGCAAAGTTGGTGTAGCAGCACATCTGGTGCGCAATCTCGTCAGTGCACGTGCGAGTCGGCGCGCCGCGTGAATACCGAAGCCGCGTACGAGTGGTGCGAGGGAGTGACGCGCAGGGAGGCGAAGAACTTTGCTTACGGGATTCGCCTCCTCCACAAGCCTGAACGCCAGGCCATGTCGGCGGTGTACGCCTTAGCCCGTCGCATCGACGACATCGGTGACGGTGACGACACGTCGGAGGAGAAACTCACGGGTCTACAGCATGTTCGAAAGGACATCAACCCCATAGATCCGCGAACGAACGACCCGGTGCTCTGGGCCGTGGCCGACGCCCAACGTCGATACCAACTTCCGATGGAGTGCTTCGGCGAGATCATCGACGGATGCGAGATGGACGTCCACGGGACGTCCTATGAGACCATTGACGATCTCGTGAAGTACTGCCGCAACGTCGCGGGGTCGGTGGGCCGTCTGTCGCTCGCCATCTTCGGTACCGATCACCCCAAAGAGGCTGTCCCGCTGGCCGACTCGCTCGGCGTGGCGCTCCAGCTGACCAATATCTTGCGAGACGTGCTGGAAGATCGGTCCTTCGGTCGGGTCTACTTACCTCGCGCCGATGCCGAGCGAGTCAACTGCGCACCGGACCTCATGGGGCCGGCCTCGGAGGTAGCTCGACTCGTGGAGTTCGAATGTGGTCGAGCTGATGCGTGGTTTGAAGAAGGTCTGCAGTTGTTGCCCTTGCTGGATGGCAGGAGCCGGGCCTGCGTCTCTGCCATGTCCGGTATCTACCAGCGACTGCTCCGTCGAATCGAAGGAAATCCTCTTGCCGTGACCCAGGGTCGCGTATCTATTCCGACCTGGGAGAAACTGTCCGTCGCCGTACGCAGTCTTGCCGGCGCGCGCTCGTGAGCCAACTTCGTATAGGCGTCGTCGGTGGCGGTCTCGCCGGGATCGCCGCGGCTCTCAGGGCGGCTGACGGGGGAGCGAGTGTCACTCTTATCGAGCGACGCCCTCATCTAGGTGGACTCACGAATTCGATTGTGCGCGACGGTATCTCCTTTGACAACGGACAACACGTCTTTCTTCGTTGCTGCACGGCGTACCGTGAGTTTCTCGCGCGAATCAACGCCACCGACCAGGTCTATCTTCAGCCACGGCTCAACCTGCCCGTTATCGCACCGGATGGTTCGCGCAGCTCCATTCGTCGAAGCAGCCTTCCAGCACCGTTGCATCTCGCTCGTTCTCTCGCGCAGTACCGACACCTCTCATTGAGAGAACGACTTCAGCTCGTTGGCCCCGTGTTGGCCCTTCGACGACTCAATCCGCGTGACCCCTCGCTCGACAAGATTTCTTTCGGCGACTGGCTCGAGGCTCGCGGCCAGAGTGAGAACGCCATCGATCGGCTCTGGAACTTAATTATCCAGCCGACACTCAACGTCACGTCGCACGACGCCTCCACGGCGCTCGCCGCACAGGTGTTCCGCATCGGTTTCCTCGACCGAGCCGACGGCGCCGACATGGGATGGTCCACGGTCCCACTCGGTGAGCTTCACGGCACCATGGCGCAGCGAGCACTGGACGAAGCGGGTGTGCAAACGCAGCTCAACACGTCGGCGAACTCGATTACCCGCTCTGCGGACTCGTCCGCTGTCGAGACAAACACGGGCGTCGTCACCGTGGACGCGGTCATCGTCGCCACGCCTCCGCGGACGGCCGCATCGCTGGGGGCACTCTCTGCACAACTGGCGAGCGATCTGGGCACGTCCCCCATAGTGAACGTTCACTTCGTCTTCGATCGAAAAGTCACCGATCTCACCGTCGCGGCGTGTATCGATTCGCCCATCGAGTTCCTCTTTGATCGAACCGACGCCAGCGGCCTGACCTCGGGGCAGTGCCTCGTGGTGTCGCTCTCGGCCGCAGAGCGCTATATCTCAACGGGGTCGAGCGAGCTCGTAGCGACCTTCCTCGAAGCGCTACGCAACCTGTTTCCCGCAGCTCGTGACGCCAAAGTTCTCAGTGCGGTGGTCACTCGCGAGCACGCGGCGACGTTTCGTGGGGGACCGGGCGTCGAAGGGCTCCGGGCCTCGGCGCGAACTGACGTGCCCGGTCTCTTCCTCGCGGGCGCGTGGTGCGACACCGGATGGCCCGCCACTATGGAGGGAGCGGTGCGAAGCGGCAACGAAGCAGCCTTGCGAGCACTTTCACTAGGCTCGTCGTCAACTAGGGAAGGCCCGCACGATTTCGAAAGGGTACGGACGTGACATTGGCCGATTCGCTCTCCACGCGCGACAACGCCGCGATCGCTCGCGACACTTTGGCGCGCTCGAAGTCGTTGATCGAGCCGGCTCTCGACGCGCTGACGCATCGCTTGAGTCCCGAGTTGCGACCCGTGGTTCTTCACCATCTCTCGGGGGGTGGCAAACTGGTTCGCGCCACTCTGGCCCTTCTGTCCGCGGTGGCGGGAGGCGCTGACGAACAGACGGGACTCGTCGGAGCGCTCGCCATTGAACTCGTTCACAACTTCTCGCTGATTCACGACGACATCATCGACGGCGACGTAGAGAGGCGACACGTTCCTACTGTGTGGGCCAAGTTCGGTGTCGGCCCCGCTCTGATCGCGGGGGACGCGCTGTTGACGCTCGCGTTCCAGATTTTGCTCGAAGAACCAAGCAACGAGCGAGTGAAGGCTGCTCGACTTCTCTCCGACACCACCCAGGGAATGATCGTGGGACAGGGCGAAGATATCAACTCCGAGCACCAACTTTTTCTCTCCGTCGAGGACTGCGTTTCGATGGAGGCCGGTAAGACCGGTGCACTGCTGGCCTGCGCCGCGTCCATTGGGGCCGTGCTCGCCGGCGCGGACGATCAGGCCGTTGCCGCGCTCTTCGATTTTGGCCAGCACCTCGGACTCGCCTTTCAGGCAGTCGACGACATTCTCGGGGTATGGGGTGATCCCCACGTGACCGGCAAGCCGGTGGGCAATGACCTCCGCATGCGCAAGAAGACCCTGCCGATTTCCATCGCCAACGCCAAAGGCTTTGAAGTGTTCACTGAGCCGTTCGATCGCGAACTCACCGACGCGGAGGTCGCGGAGGCCATGGTGTTGCTCGAGGAGTGCGGCGCAAAGTACGAAACGATGGAGATGGCCGAATCGAATCTTCAAGCGGCCCTGGCCTCACTTGATCGAGTTCCCCTCGTTCCCACCGCCGTGTCGGAGTTAGCCGCCATCGCCTACTACGTAATCGAGCGAGACAAGTGACCGATCTCCACGAACGCCCTAGCACGTCGTCGTCTCACGAATCAAAGCAATCGCTTCCGATTCCGACGTTCGAGACCGATGTTAAAAACTGTGTGAATGGAGCGGTTGACGCTCTCATCGCTCTTCAGAGTCCCTCGGGCTGGTGGAAGGGCGAACTCGAGACCAACGTCACCATGGACGCTGAGGACCTTCTACTCCGAGAGTTTCTCGGCGTTCGTACCGCGGAGCAGACGGCGGCGGCAGCAACGTGGATTCGCTCGCAACAGCGCGAGGACGGCACCTGGGCGAACTTCTTCGGTGGTCCGCCTGAACTGTCCACGACCATCGAGGCGTACGTGGCCCTACGACTCGCGGGCGATCCGCCAGAGGCCGAGCACCTGCGACGCGCGCAGCAATATATTTACGCCTCGGGTGGCATCGAGAAGAGCAGAGTCTTTACTCGAATCTGGCTGGCGCTCTTTGACCTCTGGCCGTGGAGTGAGATTCCCGTCATTCCGCCGGAGTTGATGTTGCTGCCTCGTCGAGTCCCGCTCAATATCTACGACTTTGGCTGTTGGGCGCGACAGACGGTCGCCGCCCTCACCGTCGTGAGCGCGCACCGGCCAACGCACCCGCTCAACTTCAACGTGTCGGAACTCAAGAGCGGTGCACCCTCGCCGAGGCGAAAGCCTCTCGCTACATGGGCGGGCCGTTTTCAAGTACTCGATCGACTACTGCACATCTATGAACACCGTCCGATTCAACCCCTGCGTCGAGCGGCGCTTCGCCGCGCGGAGAGTTGGATCGTGCAGCGTCAAGAGGCCGATGGTTCCTGGGGCGGTATTCAGCCGCCGTGGGTTTACTCACTCATCGCCCTACGACTCCAGGGTTACAGCCTCGATCACCCCGTCATGCGCGCGGGCCTCGGTGGTCTGGATAAGTTCACCGTCGAGGACGAGCGGGGCCGGCGCATCGAGGCCTGTCAGTCGCCGGTCTGGGATACCGCACTCGCCATCACCGCGCTGGCCGACGCGGGGCTGTCACGCGAAGATCCCGTGTTGCGCACGGCCGCGCGCTATCTGCTGAGCCAAGAGATCACGGTTCGAGGTGATTGGTCGCTGCGCCGTCCCCACCTTGCTCCCAGTGGCTGGGCCTTCGAGTTCGAGAACGATCGCTACCCCGACGTCGACGACGCGGCCGAGGTGCTCCTCGCCCTCGGTCACACGGCCGAACCGACCATGGGCGCCGATCGTCGGGGCCTCGAGTGGATCGAAGGAATGCAGAGCCGCGACGGCGGGTGGGCGGCCTTTGATGTCGACAACGTACGGACCCTGTGCCGAGAGCTTCCCTTCTGTGACTTCGGCGAGTTGATCGATCCGCCGAGCGCTGATGTCACCGCGCACGTCCTCGAAGCGCTCGGGCCGCGCGAGCACTCCACGGTGGCGCTTCATGAAGGCGTGGCCTGGCTGCTTCGTGCACAGGAAGAGGACGGATCGTGGTTCGGGCGCTGGGGCGCTAACTACATCTACGGCACCGGCGCCGCCATCCCCGGACTCGTCGCCGCGGGGGTCAGTACCAGGAACTCGGCCATTCGCCGCGGCGTCGCGTGGCTCGAAGACCACCAAAACGCCGACGGCGGCTGGGGCGAAGACCTGCGTTCTTATCGTGACCCGGCCTATCGCGGTCGCGGAGCGTCGACGGCCTCCCAGACCGGCTGGGCGCTGCTCGGCCTGTTGGCGGCGGGTGAGAACTCGAGCGCCCTCGAGCGTGGCGTGGCCTATCTCGTCGAGACCCAACGCGAAGACGGGTCGTGGGACGAGCCGTACTTCACGGGCACCGGCTTCCCGGGCGACTTTTACATCAACTACCACCTATACCGTCTCGTGTTCCCGCTGATGGCGTTGGGGCGTTACCTTAATAGGGGAGGCGGAGTTGGCTGAGCTCAATGTACTGACACCGATGCGCATTGAGTCGATGGCCTACGGCGGCGCCGACACGATTATCGGCGCGGGCAAAGACCGCGCCCGACGCTCCGGCGCCAAGCTCGCGGCTCACCTCGACGAAGTGACCGCGGTTGCGCTGGTGGGCGTGGCCGGCGCGCTCGCGCCGGAACTCGTACCGGGCGATCTGATTGTCGCTAGTGAACTGAGAAGTACCGAGTCGTCAACCTCGCGCAAGTTGCCGGCCTCGCCACTACTCGCGGCTGAGTTTCGCCGTTCGGGCCTCTCGTGTCACACCGGACCACTCGTCACGTCCTCGACCTACGTACCGACCTATGGTCGCGCGGAGCTCGCGGCCTCGGGAGCCATCGCGGTCGACATGGAGTCGTCGTGGATCATGGACTACCTCCCGAACAATCCACTAGCCGTGATTCGTTCCATCTCCGACACCGCCACGCGTGGACCGTTGCGAGGTGGGTTGCGTGCATTGGGGGCGCTCTCAGCCGCTCGCGGCCCGCTGCAGCGTTGGGCCACCGTGTGTGGCGAACACGAGATCGTGCTCGCCTCGCCGAGGTCGTTTTGCGCCGGAGTGGAACGGGCCATTCAAACGGTGGAGCGCGCACTGGAACAGTTCGGTGCACCGGTATACGTACGCCGACAGATCGTGCACAATCTGCACGTCGTGCAGGGTCTCGAAGCAAAAGGTGCCATCTTTGTCGAGGAGATCGACGAGGTGCCCGATGGCGCGGTCGTCGTGCTCGCCGCCCACGGCGTCTCTCCCGAAGTTCGCCAAGGCGCGGCGCTGCGAGAGAGCCTCAACGTCATTGACGCGACCTGTCCGCTGGTGGCCAAAGTGCACGTCGAGGCGCGCCGCTTCGCCGCTCAGGACTACGACCTCGTCCTGATCGGTCACCCCGAACACGAAGAGATCGAGGGAACGTATGGCGAAGCGCCGGAGCGCACTCGCATCGTGAGCACCGTCGACGATGTCGCTCTGCTCGATCTCGATCCCCGCCGTCCCGTGGCGTACCTCACCCAGACGACGCTCGCCATCGATGAAACGGCTGAGATCATCGACGCACTTCGCGAGCGTTACCCCGATGTCGTCGCCCCGAACTCCAACGACATCTGTTACGCCACGCAGAATCGTCAAGACGCCGTGCGTTCGATCGCTCATCGATGCGATCTAATGCTGGTCGTCGGATCGGCCAACTCCTCGAACACTGCGCGACTGGTCGAGGTCGCTCAGCGCGAGGGCTGTCGAGCAGAGCTGATAGAAGACGCGTCGCAGTTGGAGTTGAGTTGGCTGATGGGTGCGAGAACCATTGGCGTCACGGCCGGCGCGTCCGTGCCTGAAGTTCTCGTACAAGACTTACTGCGTTCGTTGTCCTCGTTGGGGCCAACTCATCTCCGCGAAGAGAGAATCGTGCAAGAGACGACTCACTTCGCCTTACCCACAAAGGTTCGATAATGGCTGTCCCTTTCCGACAAAATCTTCGCATTGGCACCTACCTCATGAAGCATCGACTGAAGAGGACCAAGTACTACCCCTTCATCGTCGAGATAGAGCCGCTCTTCGCCTGCAACCTGTCGTGCCCCGGTTGCGGAAAGATCCAACATCCGACCGAGATTCTTCGAAAGCGCCTCACCGTGGACGAAGTGCTCAACGCCGTGAAGGAGAGCGGCACGCCGATGGTGTCCATCGCCGGCGGAGAACCCCTGCTGCATCCCCAGATCGCCCAGATGGTGGAGGAGCTCATCAAGCGCAAGATCTACGTCTACCTATGCACTAACGCGGTACTCCTGGAGCGGCGTCTCGATAAGTTCACGCCTTCGCGCTACTTCTCGTGGGTCATTCACATGGACGGCCTAGAAGAGCGCCACGACTTGGCGGTCAATCGCGTCGGCGTCTTTCAAGAAGCGGTGTCCGCCATCAAGGCGGCCAAGGCTCGCGGCTTTCGCGTGACCACCAACTCGACGTTCTTTAACACCGATGCGCCCAAGACCATTCGTGATGTGCTCGACTTTCTCAACGACGACCTGAAGGTCGACGCGATGATGATTTCGCCGGCCTTCGCCTACGAGAAGGCACCTGACCAGGAGCATTTTCTGGGCGTCGACCAGACTCGCGAGCTGTTCAGGGAGGCCTTCGCCGACGGTCACCGCAAGAAGTGGCGCCTGAACCACTCGCCACTCTTCCTTGACTTCTTAGAGGGCAAGCGCGACTTTCAGTGCACCGCCTGGGGAATCCCGAGCTACTCGATCTTCGGCTGGCAACGGCCGTGCTATCTCATGTCCGACGGGTACGCCACGAGTTACCAAGAGCTGGTCGAGACCACCGACTGGTCCAAGTACGGACGAGGTCGTGACGAACGATGCGAAAACTGCATGGCGCACTGTGGCTATGAACCAACGGCCGTCATCGCGACGATGGACTCACTGCGCGAATCAATTCGTGCACTGCTAGGAACAGGCTGAGTATCGGCCAAGTAGACAGAGAGCGCTCTACCTTGATCTGAGCCCGAAAAGGAGACGGCGCCGACTACGCAACGATTGACCCCCCTCCAAGATGACCAGGTGCCGGTGAACGAGGCGTCTCGTGGCACTCTCGAATCCGCGACGTCACTTCTCGGAGAGTTTCGCCGCCTCTGGACTCTCGCTCGACGAGGTTGGTTGAATGGCGCTCGCCCGTGGCTGGGCATCGCTGCGGCGTTCGCGGCCGCGCTGGTGCCAACGTTCTTGCACTTTCACATCCTCAGCCCCGAACTGTGGCGTTCCGGTGCGGTGTACGCCTCGCTCCCACTTCCGATGGAGCTCGCGCGCCTACCGATGTCGCTATTTTTTCCCACGCCCTACCTACCGATGTGGGCGGCCTGTGCGCAGCTCTTAGTGGTGGTTGGTCTTGGCGAACTGATACTCGGTCGATGGTTAACGATCACGGTGGTCTTCGCCGGTCATTTTGGTTCGACGTTGGTAGCGCGCGCGCTGCTCGACTCGGTGCACGGACACGCGCTCGGTCTCGCGCCCGCGCTGGCCCACGTGCTCGACACCGGACCGTCGGCGGCTACAACGGCGATCGGAGCGTGTCTTCTCGTCAGCGTGCGCATGAATCGTGGCGCGGCGCTGCTGAGCGTCTCGCTTCTGGTGGCAGCTTTCTTCGTGCGAGGTGTTGACGGCGTCGAACATATGGTGGCCCTCGCGATCGGTGTGCTCGCGGGCGTGGCCTTTCGCGTCGCCACCTCGAGGTCGGCCCACATCAAGCCACCGTGGTCGATAGTCCATCTGGTTCAAACGTCCGACATGGATGAGACATGTCGTTCGCCTACCTCGGATCGCGTTGCAGGCGATGCGAGGCCGTGACTAGGTCGCACGTCATCGCTGCAGCAAGAGCCGGTGGAGGGATTCGAACCCCCGACCTGACGATTACAAATCGCCTGCGCTACCAGACTGCGCCACACCGGCTTGGAACTACTCAGGTTAGTGAACAGCGAATCGCTCTAGAGTTGGTGCAATGAGCGACCCCACTCCCACGCCCGGTAACGGTCACGCGTCGGGATCGCACTATCAGCCCTCACTCGCCGTGGTACTTGTCATCGTCGTACTCTTCGTGGGCGCGACGTTTCTCATGGTTCGTTCGGTCACGCCGTCAACGGCGTCCACCGCCACGACCACGACGACCACAACTATCAAGGGGGCGACGTCGGCACGGATCGTGAAGTCGAGGGTGCGCGTGCAGGTCGCCAACGGCACCAACATCACCGACCTGGCCGCGCACTACACACAGGAGTTGACGACGCAGAACTGGGACACCTTGCCGGCCGCCAACGGTCCATCGGTGAAGGCGACCATCGTGTTCTTTCACCCCGGGTATCAAGCCGCCGCGAAACTCATCGCCAAAACGATCGACGTGAGCAGCTCATCTGTTCGAGCACTCGGTAAGGCGAAGCCGGTCACGGGCTACGCGAGTGACGACGTGATCGTGATACTCGGACCGAACTCGGGACTCTCGAGTACCTAACTCTCCGTCGGCAGGTCCACCTTGTAGCGATCGAGTGCGGCGCGCAACACGTCCACTGCCATCGGTCGCAACTCTTCGAGGGGACGATTGCGATGACGTCGAATACCGAGGTCCACTTGGGCGAGCGCGTGAACACCGAAGAGCTGCGCAAAGTCGATGAGCATCGCGATCTCTACGCCGTAGCCCGGCTCTAGGGCCAGCGTGTCAAGGGCGCTTCGTCGAGCGGCGGTCTCACCCGCTAAGGGTTGGCGAATCTCACCGAGACCGGGGTAGAGCAGGGACAGTATTGGTCGGGCCGCCAGCTCATTCACCCGGCCCCCACCGGTCGGCATGTTGTGGAGCGGTCGTTCGTAGAAGCCTTTCACCAGTTGGATCGCCGGGCGCTCCAGCAGCGGCTGAATGAGCCGAGCCACGTAGTCGGCGCCGGTGTTCAAGACGTCGGCGTCTAAGAAAACCACGATCGCAGAGGTGCTTACCGCCACCCCGGCGCTCATCGCCGCGCCCTTACCGCTGAAGTCTTTGAGGTGAACGACTCGCGCGCCATGGTGATCCGCCACGGTGGGGGTGTCATCACTCGAGTGGTCGTCAACGACGATGAGCTCATCGATCAAGTGGTCGTGTATCTGCACGGTATCGAGCACTGCGCCGATGGTCGTGGCTTCGTCCTGGGCCGGCACGATCACGGCCACCGACGCGTCGCCTTTGAGTTCGCTTACCCGCTCGAGCGTGAAGCTCTCACGCGTCAAGGTCCAGGGCACATCGGCGTTGGTCATGGTGTCGAGGTTAGGGTGCCGGTTCTCTCCTCTTGACAAAGCTGACAAGTTCGGTAAGAATTGACTCATCATCCAGAGCGACTGAGGGACGGCCCCGCTGACGTCGCGACAACCATTGTGAGCCCAGGGATAATCCCTTCACAACAGGTGCCAAAGGCCGATCGATGAAGAGGGAGTTATGAGTTTTGCTACCGGTCTGATATGTCGAGAGTGTGGTACCGCCTACCCCGGTGAGGCCCGCTACGTGTGTGACTTCTGCTTTGGTCCCTTAGAGGTCAGTTACGACCTTGCCGCGGCCCAGGGTGTCGTCACGCGTTCTTCCATCCAGGAAGGTCCGCTGTCCATCTGGCGCTACGGCGCGCTGTTGCCCGATCCGGGCGAAGCTCCCGTGGATCTCGGGGCCGGCTGGACACCTCTGCGACGAGCGACGCGCTTGGCGGAAGTGCTCGGTGTGCGAGAGCTCTGGCTAAAGGACGACACCCGCAACCCGACCGGTTCCTTTAAGGACCGTGTTGTGTCGGTCGCCCTCTCCAGCGCGAGGCGTCTTGGTTTTACGACCGCGGCCTGTGCTTCCACGGGCAACCTCGCCACCTCGGTCGCCGCGCACGCGGCGTTCATCGGCTGGCCCAGCGTGACCATCATTCCCTCCGACTTAGAGAAGTCCAAGATCGCCATGACCGCCATCTTCGGCGGCACCGTACTCGGTGTCGATGGCAGTTACGACGACGTGAATCGGCTCTGCGTGGAGTTGGCGGCCGAGCACCCCGACTGGGCTTTCGCCAACATCAACGTGCGCCCGTACTACGCTGAGGGTTCAAAGACGCTGGCCTTCGAGATTGCCGAGCAACTCGGTTGGCGTACTCCCGCCCAGGTAGTGGTGCCGCTCGCCTCGGGCAGTCAGTTCACCAAGGTGGCCAAGGGCTTCAACCAGTTCATTGAACTCGGTCTCGTCGAGGGCGACGCCCCGGTGCTCTTTGGCGCCCAGGCGACGGGCTGTTCGCCCATCGCCACGGCCCACGCCAGTGGCGCCAAGGTCGTCACGCCCCAGCGCCCTCACACCATCGCGCGTTCACTCGCTATTGGCAATCCCGCCGACGGACCTTACGTACTGGACGCTCTGCGCGCGAGTGGCGGCGACTGCGGATCGGTCTCCGATGAGGAGACCCTTGAGTGCATCGAGTTGTTGGCACGCACCGAAGGTGTCTTCGCCGAAACGGCGGGCGGCGTGACCATTGCGTCGTTGCGCCAGTTGATCAACAAGGGTTCCATCAACCCCAACGAGTCGATCGTGGCCATCATCTCGGGACACGGTCTGAAGACCCTGGACGCCATCGTCGACACGGCGACCGTCTCTTCCACGATCAGTCCCTCGCTCGCCGCCGCGGAAGAGGCACTGCGATTTCACCAGTTAGTGGCCACGTCATGAGCGTCGTCGTGCGACTACCCAGCCAACTGCGCTCCCTAGTGGGTGGCGCCGGGGAAGTGCCGGTCGAAGCTCTGACCGTGCGAGAAGCCATCAATGCTGTCGATCTCGCCTACCCGGGGCTGGGAGCTCGGGTCCTCGACGACGACGGTTCGCTTCGCCGATTTGTGAACATCTTCGTGGCCGACGAGGACGTGCGATTCTTGGACGGTCTGGACACCGTCCTGGTGGCCGGCCAGACGGTCTCCCTGGTCCCGGCGGTCGCCGGGGGCTGAAATCTCCGTTAGCACTCTCGGTCAGAGACTGCTAATATTGCGTTGCACCAAAAATGGTGAACCGCACTAGGAGGAATTACCCGTGGCGAAATTGATCGCTTTCGACGAAGAGGCGCGACGCTCCCTTGAGCGCGGCATGAACAAGCTGGCCGACGCCGTTCGCGTCACCTTGGGACCCAAGGGCCGCAACGTCGTGCTGGACAAGAAGTGGGGCGCCCCCACCATTACGAACGACGGCGTATCGATCGCCAAGGACATCGACCTCGAGGACCCCTTTGAGAAGATTGGTGCCGAACTGGTCAAAGAGGTCGCCAAGAAGACCGACGACGTGGCCGGTGACGGCACAACGACGGCGACCGTACTCGCTTGGGCCATGGTCCGCGAAGGTCTGAAGAACGTGGCTGCGGGCGCCAACCCCATGTCGCTAAAGAAGGGCATCGAAGCCGCCGTCGAAGCGGCTGTCGCCTCACTACACGACCTCGCCAAGCCGGCCGACACCAAAGAGCAGATCGCCCAAGTGGCTTCCATCTCCGCCGCGGACAACGAGATTGGCCAGATGATCGCCGACGCGATCGACAAGGTCGGCAAAGACGGCGTCATCACCGTCGAAGAGAGTCAGTCCTTCGGCATGGACATGGACCTCGTCGAGGGCATGCGCTTTGACAAGGGTTACATCGCGCCTTATTTTGCGACTGACCCCGAGCGCCAAGAGGCCGTTCTCGAGAACGCGTACATTCTGCTCGTTTCGAGCAAGATCGCCTCTGTTCGTGACGTGCTGCCCGTCCTGGAGCAGGTCATGCAGTCGGGTCGGCCGCTCTTGATCATCGCCGAAGACGTGGAGGGCGAAGCCCTCGCCACACTGGTCGTGAACAAGATTCGTGGCACGTTCAAGTCAGTTGCCGTGAAGGCACCGGGCTTTGGAGAGCGCCGCAAGGCCATGCTCCAAGACATCGCCATCTTGACGGGCGCGACGGTCATCTCGGAGGAGATCGGCCTCAAGCTCGACACCGCCACCCTGGAACTGCTCGGCTCGGCTCGTAAGGTCGTGGTCACGAAGGACGAGACCACCATCGTCGAAGGCGCCGGTTCGGAAGAGGACATCAAGGGCCGCATCAACCAGATCAAAGCCGAGATTGAGAACACCGACTCGGACTACGACCGAGAGAAGCTCCAAGAGCGTCTCGCCAAGCTCTCGGGTGGTGTCGCCGTCATCAAGGTCGGCGCCGCAACCGAGGTGGAGCTCAAGGAAAAGAAGCACCGCATCGAAGACGCGGTCTCCACGACGAAGGCCGCCATCGAAGAGGGTGTCGTGCCCGGTGGTGGCGTGGCGTTACTGCGCAGCCAGTCCCGCATCCTCGAAGCCGCCGAAAAGTTGAATGGCGACGAGCAGACCGGCGCGCGCATTGTCGCCAAGGCCGTCGAGGCACCGCTGAACCAGATTGCCGTGAACGCCGGCCTCGAAGGCGGCGTCATCGTCGACAAGGTTCGCAACCTTGCGAAGCCGACCGAGGGTCTCAACGCCGAAACGGGCGAGTACGAAGACCTGCTCGTGGCCGGGGTCATTGACGCGGCGAAAGTTACTCGCTCGGCGTTGCAGAATGCGGCGTCCATTGCGGCGCTGTTTCTTACGACCGAGGCCGTCATCGTCGACAAGCCCGAAGAGAAAGCGCCGGCCGGTATGGGCGGCGGCGGAATGGACGACTACTAAACGCCGCTCCGCAGTTTCGAAACGATCCGCGGGCAAGTGCCCGCGGATCGTTCGTTATGGGGCGAGCCAGGCCACAGGCGCTTCCTCCTAGCATGGGCTCATGTCGTCACCCACGCCACTGACTCCATCGCGCGGACTTAACGTCGTGCATCTCTTTTGCCACGCCGACTACGACGTGGATGCGGGAGCACTACGCAAGGCCATCGAAGAAGCGACCTCGCAGGGTCTCCAAGTCGTGACCGTGGCCATCGTGGGTGCCAAGGCCGACACCTGTTTCATGGTGCTCGGGGAGAACCTCTGGGACCTGCGAAAGTTCCAGACGAAGGTGCAAGCGGCGGGTTTTAATGTCGCCGAGAGTTACGTGTCGGTGACCGAGGTGAGCGAGTACGCCGCGGGCATGCCCGAAGAGATGTTGAACGCGCGACTCTATCCGAAGCTCCCGCCCGCCGGGATGAACGCCTTTAGCTTCTACCCGATGTCCAAACGCCGCGGTGAAAAAAACAACTGGTACGCGCTGGACTTCGACGCGCGTGAAATGCTCATGCGCCAACACGGCTCGGTCGGAAGGACCTTCAAGGGTCGCATTCTCCAACTCATTACCGGCTCGACGGGGCTGGACGACTGGGAGTGGGGTGTCACCCTCTTTGGCGTGCACGTCGATGACCTCAAAGAGTGCGTGTACACCATGCGCTTCGACGAGGCGACCACGCACTATGGCGAGTTCGGCCCGTTTTACACGGGTCTCGTGGGCACGTTGGACGAGGTGCTTGACGCCACCGCTGGCTGATCGTCATTGCTAGCGTCGTGACGTGAGCGGCCCCATCCCCGAAAAGACGCTGCGTCGCTGGGCCGAGTCGCTGGCCGGTGTCGCCAAGACGGGGCTCGGCTTTACCGAGAGTCAGTACGAGCGAGAGCGCTTCGAAGAGGTCCTCAAGATCGCCGGTGACATTAAGGCCGCGGCCGACGAAGGACTCGAGGGCGTCACTGACGCGGATGGTTACGTCACCCAGTGGCTGAAGGAAGTCGGTCGCGGCGTACCGGGCTATCAGACACCGAAAGTCGCCGTGGGCGCGGCGGTGACGAACGAGCGAGGTCAACTGCTTCTCATTCGTCGAGCCGATTCGGGTATCTGGCTCTATCCCACCGGCTGGTGTGACGTGGGCTACTCCGCACCGGAAGTGGTCATAAAAGAAGTGCTCGAAGAGACGGGTATCGAGGTCGAGCCGATACGACTCATCGGCGTCCTCGATGGCATGCGCCTGGGCGAGTCGCGAATCCCTCTGTACTCGCTGCTCTTCTTCTGTCGCGCCACGGGTGGCGAACTGAACCTCCATCCCCTCGAAGTGACCGACGCGGGTTGGTTCGATCGCGACGCGTTGCCGAGTCCCACCATTGGCGCCGATCGCTGGGCCGGTCCGGTCTTCGCGGCGATCGACGGCATACCTCATGACGTGTACTACGACGATCTGCGTCGTCCCGTCTGGCGAGGTGAGGAGTGAGCGTAACGGTTACCAAGGCGCAGTTCGCAACGGCGGAACTCGTGATCGGGCTCAACAAGTTGCTGCCGCAGCTCTCTTCGAACGCGGAGCCACTCACGAGCGACGACGTCGAGGCCATGGTGCACTCCGAGTCGGTGACGCTGTTTGTGGCCCTTGATGAGGGCACTGTGGTCGGCACCTTGACCCTCGTAGTGTTCTCTATTCCCACGGGACGGCGCGCCTGGATCGAAGACGTGGTCGTTGACCAAGGTTCGAGAGGCGTCGGTGTCGGTCGCCAGTTGACGATGGCGGCCATTGACGAGGCTCGCCTTCGCGGCGTTCGTTCCATCGACTTGACCAGTCGTCCCTCGCGCGAAGCGGCCAACGCGATGTACGTGAAGCTCGGGTTCGGACTCCGCGAAACGAACCTCTACCGACTGACTCTTTGATGAGAGAGGCGGTCGATCTGGCGGCCAGAGGATGCGCGAACATTGGAAATTACTAGGCCTTTAGGGAGGTTTCGCTGACTGAGTGCGCAAGGGTGTATCACATTATGTGATACACTTTACGGGTGGAAAGTAAGCAGTCGATGGCAATCTCGATTCGCCTTGACGCCCAGTCTCAACGTGCCTTGCGCGCCCTCGAGTCGTCAGGACTGACTCGCTCGGAAGCTATTCGAGCGGGGATTTCGATGGCGGCGGCGCAACTTCGGAGAATGGAAGTAATTCGTCAAGAAGCTGAGATGGTCGCCGCCGACCAACAAGATCGTCAAGAGATGCTCGAAGTAGCGTCTTTCATGGAGAGTCTTCGTGCCGAGAGGTGACATCGTCCGCTTAATTCCGCCAAAGAGCGACGGACGTGAACAACAGGGTCTCCGATTCGGCGTAGTACTGCAGTCTGACGCGCTCGCACCTCTTTCCACGGTCCTGGTAGCTCCAACATCGCGGAGCGCGCTGCAGACACACTTTCGTCCCCTGATAGCAGTTGGACGCGATGAAACGAAGGTATTGGTGGAGCAGCTTGCGGCGATTGACGTACGACGGGCGAGCGAAGCCGTCGGTCGCGTCTCGGTTGAAGAGATGTGGGCGATTGATGACGCTCTCGCCCTCGTTGTGGGCCTCCATTAAGGCTGGGTAAGCCATGAACAGCAGAGGTGGCGGTGGAGCAACTGCCCGAACTTGCCCTATTTCGCCGGCGTCTACAGCGCCTGGGCGAAATAGACGAACGAACGGTTCGCTGGCCGGTCCTCGAAACCTCTTACTAGTCTGAAATTAATGACTCGTCGTCAACAGGTGATTCGCGCTCTGGGAATTGGCTTCGCCGCCTTCTCGGTGGGCGCGTTGGACTCGCTCATCAAGGGGCAGGGCCTGGGCATTCTGGGCGCCCTCAGCGAGACCGTAGTGCCGTGGTTTCTCCTCGCCTTTCTGGCGGGCGCCTACACCAAGGAGCGGCGATTCGTTCTCGGAACAATTGCGGGTTTCGAAGCCACCATGTTTGCCCTGGTTGGCTTCTACTTCGTCAACAGTTTGTTGTTCACTTTTGGCGCGTCGACATGGATAGGCGACTTTCACCTAGCGCTACTGAGTGGAAAGGTCTACTTCGAACTTGGTGTGGTGAGCGGCCCGCTAATGGGAGCGCTCGGCGTGTGGTGGAAACAGAAGTTGTCGGTAATACCGGTGGTGGCCATAGGCGCGGCCTTCCTCTTAGAAGCGTTGGCGCGTTCTCTCGAAGCGAACAGTTTCTTTCAGTACGGCCACCAGGTGGGAGCCATCGAGTGCTTCGTGGGCGTGTTGTGGATCGTGCTCGCGGTGTACGTCACCGCTCTGTTGCGACGAAAGTTCGGACCGAGGGGAGCCCGCAGCCGCGAAGAAGGAGTGCTGCAGTCCTAGTCGTGATCGGTAAGCAGGTCCGTCACTCGTGAGAGACGCTCGACACATTCTCGTCGAATGTCGACCAACGATGGCACCTGGTACGCTCGACGCCCCTTCTCCATGAGGCGCACCTGCGGGTTCGTCCAGGAGGTTGACACGCCAACGGGCTCTGACTTGAAGAGTTGCTCTTTTGGCGTGCGACGTACGTAGGTCGTGCCGCCGGAGCCTCGCTTGTTGATGCTCAGCTTCGCGACGGGGCTCATCGATCCGTTGTCGCGTTCAATCTCCACCAATTTGTAGATGAAGCCCGGACTCGGGCAGTTCTCGCCCGTTACGAGGCGTGTGCCGACCCCGAAGCGATCGATCGGCGCATCGTGAGCGAGAAGATGAGCGATGCGCGATTGGTCGAGGTCGCCGGTCGCGACGATCTTGGTGCCGGAAGCCCCGAGGGAGTCCAGCAGATCTCGGCTGGCGCGCGACTCCTCGAGAAGATCGCCCGAGTCGATGCGGATCGCGCCGGGTCCGCTGGCGCCGAACTGATTGGCCACCTTGACCGCGGTGCGGATGCCTTCGTGAATGTCGTAGGTGTCGACGAGGAGCGTCGTGTCGACGCCGAGGACTTCCATCTGGGTGATGAAGGCATCCAGTTCGCTCTCGTGGGCTAGAACGGCGGCGTGACCGGAGGTGCCGGCGGTGGGTATCGCGAAGCGCCAGCCCGCTTCGAGATTCGACGTCGAGTCAAAGCCCGCCACGTACGCGGCGCGTGCGGCGTGCACCGCGCTCTCTTCGTGGGTCCGGCGAGATCCCATTTCGATGAGTCCGCGACCTTGCGCGCTGCGAAACATCTGGGCAGCGGTGGAAGCAATCGCGGTGTCGTGATTCAGTATCGAGAGCAGCAGCGTCTCGAGGACTACACACTCGCCGAAAGTCCCTTCGAGGCGCAGGACGGGTGAGTCGGCGAAATAGAGCTCGCCCTCGGGATAGCCCACCACGTCGCCGCGAAAGGCGAAGTTCAAGAGATCCTCGCGGTTACGCCCGCTGAGTACCTTCTGATTGATGAGCCAGTCGACTTGCTCCGGCGTGAAGCGAAAGTCCAGAATGGCCTCGATGGCCCGATTGGTGCCGGCGACCACGCCGAAGTCCCGGCCCGTCGGCAAGAAGCGTGAGAAGACCTCGAAGACCGCGGAACGTCCCGCGGTGCCGTCGCTGAGGGCCGCGTTCAACATGGTGAGCTCGTAGCGATCGGTGTGAAGTGCGGGTGTGGGGCTCGTGGGCATAGAAGATGTCTTAGCGCTAATGCATCGGAACCTTAGCGTCCTTACGTTCATTGGCCCCGTGACGCGGCGAACTTGACTCGTAGCGCCACTCGGGTTGCTCGGTTCGATTGGTTTCTGCGATACTGCCACGATGAGTGAAGAACGATGGACCGAAGTTGACGACTACCTCGCCTCACAACTGGTGCCGAGCGACGACGCCCTTGACGAGGCTCTCGCGCAGAGCGAAGCGGCGGGGCTGCCGCACATTAACGTGGCGCCAAATCAGGGCAAACTCCTCGAACTTTTGGCGAAGATCCAGGGATCTCGACGAATATTGGAGATCGGCACCCTCGGCGGCTACAGCACCATTTGGCTCGCTCGATCGTTGCCACGCGATGGCCACCTCTTAACGCTCGAACTCGAAGCGACGAACGCGGACGTGGCGCGAGCCAACATTGAACGAGCGGGCCTTAGATCGCTCGTGGAAGTTCGCGTCGGGCCGGCGGCCAGGTCCCTGCGCGAGCTCATCAGCGACGAGGCCGAGCCTTTCGACTTCATATTCATCGACGCCGACAAAGAGAGTTACCCCGAATATCTCGAACTGTCGCTGCAACTGTCGCGTCCCGGCACGGTGATCGTCGCCGACAACGTCGTGCGCGATGGAGAGGTCGTCAATCCGAACAGCACGGACGAGCGGGTGCACGGCGTTCGAAGGTTTTTAGACGCCGCCTCGGGTGACGAGCGCCTCGACGGGACCGCCGTGCAGACGGTGGGCGCTAAGGGGTACGACGGCTTTGCGCTCTTCATCGTGAAGGGTTAGGTGGCTCGCTTAGTCGTAGACCGGCTGGACGCCGCGTCCGCCGGTCTTTCGTTCCAGAGTAAAGAGCCGCCACTGCAGGATGCCGACACGCGCCATGACCTCACCGAGAGCCATCAGCAACAGCGCCGTTACCCACGCTTGCTCACTGTTGATGTGATGAGCGAGAGAAAACCTGACTATCCAATTCCCACCACTCTTCGTGTTCGCCCAGATCTGAAAGGCCAATCGAAACCCCATGCCCGCGATCCACGTGGTGGCCGCCACCGCGCCGGCTTGACAGAGAATGCCGTGCTGGGACGTCCACACCCGGGTGGCGAGTCCACTCGCGACGCCCAGTGCGACGCCGACCACGCTGAACACGACGATCAACACGACGTCGTTTGTGTTCAAGGTGAACGCCTTGAAGTACGTGATGAACGCCCACGCCACGAGGATGGTCGGTAGCAACACCATTCTGGTCGTGAGTCGGCGCACGCGTAGTTGACGCAGCACCAGGGCGATGAGGAGCACGTCGATGATGTAATTCGTCGCTGTCACGGGAGGCCTTCGTTGTCGATGATTCTGTTCTATTTTGCCACCAGTCCAGAGGTGGTCCGTTGATTCGAAAAGTCGACGCGTTCGAATTTCATTTAAACTGGTGCGCTACCAAGAGGAGAGGGGCAGACGTGCGACCAGTCGACGCCGAATCCTGGCACCTCTCCACCAATTTTGGTAACGCCACGCTCCACGGCGCCCTGTTCATTCGCGACGCCTTTCACCTCAAACCCGATGACGACGCGAGCCTGCCTCCGCACTTGACGGGCGATGTACCCAATCTCTTTTCTCTGGTGCCAGGCTTTGACCCCTACGAAGCCGCGCTCGCCTGGCCGCTGTGGTGGGAGCGCGCCGTGGAATACGAGGGTGCGGTGGCCCTTGGCGAGTTTCGCCAGAGCGTGCGCGAAGGAAATCTCCGCGACATGGCCCAGGCTCGGGCCAAGGTCTTCGACCCACCAGGTTTTGCCAGTTTGAAGGACTCCCCATCGCTTCAATCACTGGCACGCGCCGCACACCGCGAGGCGCTGCAGTGGAGCAAGTATCACTCCTCCCGGTCGAACGCTGCCCTGCAACGCGGCACTCGCGCCTCGGTGGTGTCAAAAGTCGTCTGGGAGACCTGCGCCTCGCTGCACGTCACGCCCGCTCGTCTCAGTGCGACGGTCGTCGTACTGGACGTCGAAGGTTCGTGGCGATCGTCGCTTCGACCCGGATTGCTGCTCTGTTCCGCGAATGTCCTGAGAAAAGAGTCGCTGTTCGAGGAGTACTTGCGCGAGACGTTTTTAGAGAACCTCGGACTCAGCACCGCGCCGACGACAGCTTTGCATCCCTACGACGATGTTTTGGCCGATGCGGTCGAGGACGAGACTACGAAGGATCTCGACTGAGTCCGAGGGAGTGCTGAACTCGTCGACTAATTAGACTCCCGGTCATGAGCGCCATTGGTCTTCGATCCATATCACTTGACTGCGAGGACCCTGCCGCCCTCGGGGCATTTTGGGCAAAGCTTCTCGGAGGAGAAGTCGCCTACGAGAGTGAAGGGTTCGTGGCGGTCAGGTTGGATCGTCTGTGGCTCTCGATGGCAAAGATCGAGAACTACAAAGCGCCGACGTGGCCGAGCGATGAGGTTCCGAAGCAGATTCACTTCGACCTAGCGGTGGAGGATCTTGAAGGCTCCGAAGCCGAAGCGCTGGCGCTAGGCGCGACCAAGGCAAACTTTCAGCCCCAGCCGGAGCGCTGGACCGTGATGATCGATCCCGCGGGCCATCCCTTTTGCTTAACAACGCAGATCCCCTAGTAGCGCCTGCGCCGCGTCAATTGACGCTTGCCCTGTGACACCGGCCGGCGGCTTTGACTAGTCGACGTCCCTGACGGAATACTGACTCCATGATCATTCGTGCAGCGAGGAACGATGAAGCATTGACGCTGACCCAGTTGGCCTTTGACTCCAAGCGGTACTGGGGATACGACGATGACTTTATGGAGCGCTGTCGAAGCGAGCTCGTGGTGCGCGAGGAAGACATCACTCAAGGAAACGTCTTTGTGTCCGTCGATGAAACCGACGGTGACGTGACGGGTGTGTACATCTTGAAAACGCTGAGCGACTCGCTCGCGGAACTCGACATGCTCTTCGTGGCTCCCCCGAGGATCGGTGACGGTGTTGGTGCGGCGCTCGTTGCGCACGCTATTGACCTCGCGCGGGCTACGGGACACGCAACGATGCGTATCGATGCCGACCCATTTGCCGCAGCTTTTTACGAGCACCAGGGTGCAGTTTTGGTCGGCACTTCTACGTCAGTGTCGACGGGTAGAGAGCTGCCGACGTATGAGTTCCGACTCTGACGACTCAACCAGCCGATAGTTTTTCGTGATGGCTACCGAGCGCTACTCGCACGGACACCACGACTCGGTTCTGCGGAGCCATCGATGGCGAACCGCGGAGAACTCCGCAGGATTCCTTTTGCCTCACCTTTCGAAGGGCATGTCGCTACTCGACGTGGGGTGCGGGCCAGGCAACATCACCGCGGACCTGGCCAGTCGACTCGGCGATGGCCCCGTGATCGGTATCGATCTTTCTGAAGAGGTCATTGAGTTGGCGAGTTCGCAGTACGACACGGTGACCAATCCCAATCTTTCCTTTGAGGTGGGCAATGTGTACGAGCTCGACTACTTAGACGACCACTTCGACGTCGTCTACGCGCACCAGGTCCTTCAACATTTATCACGACCGGTGGACGCTCTACAGGAAATGAAAAGAGTACTGAAGCCTGGTGGCACGCTTGCCGTTCGTGACGCCGACTACGGGGGTTTTGTGTGGTCGCCTGGAGATCCCCGGCTGGATCGATGGCTGGCTCTCTACCACCACATTCTTCGAGCGAATGGTGCCGAGGCCGACGCGGGCCGATACCTGAAGTCGTGGGTGAGTGCCGCGGGCTTTGACGACCTCATCGTCTCGTCATCGAACTGGACGTTTCAAAGCGCGGAGGAGCGCTCGTGGTGGGGCGGCCTGTGGGCGGAACGCATCTTGTACAGCGACTTTGCACGACAGGGCCTTGAGTACGGACTCACATCGAAAGAAGAACTGGCAGAAGTATCGGACGCCTTCATCCAATGGTCGAAGGAACCCTATGGGATTTTTGTCATCGTCAACGTTGAGGTGCTGGCAACTCGTTCGACGTAGAGGTTCTCGACGTCGACAATCTCAGTCCGGTGGGGTTTAAGTCAGGTGGTCAAGTCCTTATCCTCCATCTCCCACGCGTGATCCAACATGTGATACGCGCTGTGTCGAATTAAGAACGGTAGCGGCCAAGTTCGCGCCACCCTGTCTTCCGAGTGAAACTCTCGAATCGCCGCGCAGTAGTCGTCCCGGTATGCCTTCAGTCCCTTGGCGTCAGTGACCACTGAAACCTCGGGGAGCTGCACTCCGACCTTCTTGGCCCAATCCTGCTCGACGCCGAGCGTATGGTGAACAATCCGTTCCCGGTCACGCCCTCCGCCTCGCGGGCCCTTTTGCATCTCAGGCGAGACACGCGCCCGGACACCATCGAAGAACTTCCAACACGCCTGCAACAGGCTCAGTTCGCGTTCTAACTCCGTTTTCGACATTCTTCGCTTATCGATGCTCGAAAACGCAAACGAGATGCCCCAGAAGTCCGTCGAACCAGTGCCACGGTACTGTTCCACGACGTCGATGCCCTCAAGCGCCGCAAAGTGTTTTTCCTCCCCGGCCAGCTTCGCCACCTTCGCGTAGCGCGGTACGTAGGACCGCAACTTTTCTATGGCGGCATCTCCGGTCGTTGCGCCGCGTTCTAGACCAGGCCAGTCGGGAGCCACGGCGGCAACCTTCTTCTTCTTTGGTCCGGCTTCCAGCACCACCCGAAGTTTGTCGGCCACTCAATACCTCCAGCACGAAACATCCTGACATTCGTCTCGAATTTCCTCGAGAGAATCATGGTCCGGAGTTTAAGCAACTATTCGAAGATTGTCGGTGTCGGAGAACAGGTGTCCAAAGTCTCCGACTGAAGGCGTTGTGGTCGGGGTAAGTAACATTGATCGATGGGAATAAGGGCAGCGGCCGTGTTTTATGTCCTCGCGATGGTGGCCGTCGTAGTGGGCGTAGATGTCCTGTTCTTCAGGCACCACTTCTTGGAACGGCTGATAGTAAACGTCGGTATTGTCCTGGTGTTCTTGGCGTTTTATTTGGCGTTCCTGAAGCGTCCATGATCTGACGCGACGTGCGGATTGAACGGTGGACCTCTAATTCGAAGGCAATCTATAGGCCACTATTTGAGACGGTCCTTTGTTCTTTCCGTCCTTCGGCGCTCCCGCGGGAATGATCACGGTATTGCCCGCAATGGCGATCGTGGAGTTGGTTGTTCTTGGCAGCTGCAGCGTGTAGACGATGGCGCCGGTCGCACTATTAAAGGCGAGAAGTTCACCTTGAAATAGCGTCGTGAACACCAAGTTGTTCGATACCGTGGTCGCGCCAGTTGGCAGGCCGTTCACCTGGGTAGTCCATTCGACCTTGCCCGTGACGAGATTGACGGCGTCGACCTCACCCTCGACTTGCTTTTTACTGGTTATAGCTGGCAGTCCGTCGGTCTCGCTGCTGCTCGTGATCTTGAAGGGAAGGTTGATGGTTGCCGCGTAGATGGTCGTGCCGTTAACCGCCATATTGGTTAAGACTCCGCCAAAGCCGCCCGGTTCAAACGTCAAAGGGAGTTTCACATGGCTCTTGCCTTCGAGGGCCTTGAGTCCGTCGTAGTCATTGCCGTTATGTACTCCCACGGGTGTCTTCCACAGCAGGTGTCCCGAGTTGGCGTTCATCTCAAAGATGATGCCCAACTTCCCGCTTCCAATGATGACCGGGACCCCGTTGGCACTGGTGGAGATCGGTGACGTCTGCATGTCGTGGTCCATGAAGTCGTTGGCGATTCCCTGGTAGTACCAGTTGAGTTTGCCGGTCGCCGCGTTGAGGTTGACGTCACTATCGGTGTACAGCGACTGAGCGGGGTGCTCGATCGCCTCTGATTCGGACTGGTACGGATTACCGGTACCGAAGGTGACTGTTCCGTTGGGGCTGACGAGTGGTGTCTCCCAGGCGCCTCCGCCCCCCAGGCCGAGTGCCGCGACGCCGCTGTCGTTGCGCGGCTCTGTCTTGAACTTCCAAAGCAGCGCACCGGTTGAGGCGTTGAGCGCCAGCAGTACACCTCCTCCTGGTACGTGTCCGTACTGGCTCGCCAAATAGACCCGACCATTGGCGACTTGGGGCTGAATGCCGATCGTGCCTTGACCGGACTTCAGTAGCTTGTCATTCGACCAAACCTTCTGACCAGTTGTGGCACTGAGGGCGAAGACAGACTTTGGTGTCGCGCCGTAAACCACGCCGCCCACGACGGCGACGCCGTTCGGCCCCGGCCCGCTGAGTTCCGGCTTGTTCACGATGTAAGACCAGAGGAGCTTGCCCGTCGCGAGAGAGAGCGCGTAGACGTTGGAGTGGAGGTCTTGGATGTAGACAACACCATTCACGACAATCGGGTTCGCGGCGAGTGTGCCGAAGCCGCCGACGCTTTTGGCTGCCTTTCCGCTCAGTTCGAACGACCAGGCTTTCTTCAGCGTTGACACGTTCGCCAGCGTGATGGTGGAGCCTACGGCGTCACGAGTATTCGCTAAGTCACCGTTTGAGTATGGCCACGAGCCGACCTTGGTCGGTGCCGCGGCCGCGCCACCGATACCCACTACTGACGTCGTCAGGATGGTCACCATCGTGAACGCGACAGCGATTCGCGGTTGCTTAATGTGGAACGTTCTCATCGAAGTCCTCACTCTCTTCATTTGATTGGCGAATCTCGCCGTGTACTGCATCGATGTGGAAAACGGCGTACGACTGACACGTGCGCGGAGAAGCCGGACGGTCACAGTCCCTCGATGAGGAGACGCAACGAGGCGGCGTAGGTGTCGAGGGCGTCGCGGCCGAGCGGGGTGAGGTTCACCTGAGTACGCGATGCGGCACCATTTCCCGATTTCTCGGTTTCGACGTAATCCGCGTCCTCGAGTTTGCGCAAGTGCGTAATGAGGTTGCCAGGACTCAGCCCAATCATGTCTTGAAGTCGGGTGAACGAGAGCGAATCGCCAGCGGGCAGCGAGGCGAGTGTGGCCATGATGCGCAGCCTCGCGGGGACGTGAATGATCGGGTCGATCTCGCTCAGTGACATGCGCGCTATGCCCGGCGCATGAAAGTTCGCATGACGCCAAATCCGGCGAGCACCACACAGAGACCAACGCCGCTCACCAACCAGCCAATCACGGGGCCCGCGAAGGCGGCGCCCACGCCGATCGCAACCAAAGTGCCGCCGAGGGTCAGGGTGGGCCACTCTTCGCGAATCGCCCCCATCGTTATGAAGGCGGTGCCGGCGAGAAGCCAGAGAATCGACGCAGGGTAGACGCCATAAACGATGGCGTGGCTTGCTCCCGCGTGGTACAGCGCGCCCTGATACGCGGAGTAGGCGAAGATAATAACGAGGTAGCCGGCGCGGTACCCGCGTTCTCGTTTTGAACGCCCGCTTATCCCGCTATTCGCTCGTTGGAGCACCGTGACCACGGAGATGATCCACACCAAGATGACGCCGTACATGATCGCCAGCGCCCCTCCGCTCGGACCGACGTAGGGATGCTGTCCTCGTACTGACAGCCACACGGCGCCGTACGCCAGAAGAAAGATGGCTGCTCCAATGAACAAGAGATAGGGAGGCCAGGTGTCGAACTGACGTTGCGCTCGGCTTTTCGTGCGCGCGAGTAGTTCTGCGGCCTCTCGGGGCTCGAGCTCCCCGTCTTCATCAATGAACGGTGTTTCCGATGTGCCATTCTCTTGTTCCATCACGCTCCTCATTTTGCTTTGTGCCACAAAGTTACTTTACTTTGTAGCACAAAGTCAAGGATGACTTCGAGAAACTTTCGTTGCTAAGTGTGCTGAGACAACCCCGTTGACCAGTAGAAATGAGTGGCGGCGACTTAGCTCTGTGTGCGGCGCCAGACGATTAGTTCGCCGTCTTCGTCACTTCTTCGTCGACCAACCTCGATGAATTCCAACTTCTTCACCACGTGCTGGCTTCCCACGTTCCACGCCGCTGTTTCTGCCTTGATAACAAAACCGTGGTCGCTGACCGTATCTAGTAACTGGCCAAGAGCCGCCGTCGCCACTCCGCGCCGTCGACACGACGGAACTACGCCGTAGCCGACCTCCAGTTCCTGTGCGACTGGTTCACCCTTGAATCCGATGGTGCCCACGACGACATCGTCGACACTGATGAGCCAGGGCGCCGACCACGGAAGGGGCTCTCCCGTTGGACCAGCCGACGCGTAGCGCATTCCCGCGACGTCGCCCTCTTGGGGAAAGTCTCTGGCCCAACCAGTGCGTGGGCGAACGCCCGCACCGATGTCCATGGCTTCTTGAACTGAGACTTGACGAATCGAGACTTCGATCAGAGGTGCGTCACCCATTAGAAGATTGTCCTCAAGAACCATGGCATGGTCACGTTTTTGCTTCGAAGCGATGCTCGAGCGGCTCTTGTCGTTCACCTCTGTCGTTGTCGTCAGACAACTCGAGTGAAGTAGCGTCGTTCATGTTGTGTACTCCCTTGCGCACGTTATCTTGCTGGTCGGCGCGGGCGTTGTTGCTGGCGTCATGGGCTCGGCGGGCGGCATAACGTCGCTAGTCTCCTATCCGGCACTGCTGGCGGTGGGCATCGCGCCGCTTCCGGCGAACGTCACGAACGCCGTCGCGCTGGTCGGTTCGTTTCCCGGCTCGGCGCTGGGCTCACGACCCGAACTTCGTGGTCAGATGAGATGGCTGCGTCGTTGGGCGCCGCTCGCGGGCGCCGGCGCCGTGCTCGGCGTGGTACTGCTGCTTCTCACTTCCGATCACCTCTTTAACCGCTTAGTGCCGTTTCTCTTGCTCGCGACGGCGCTGCTACTACTGGTGCAGCCGAGGATCTCCCGCTGGCACCGCGCACGAGATGGCCGCGGAGGAGACTTCATATTGGGTGGTGGCATTTTTGCGATGTCGGTCTATAGCGGCTACTTCGGCGCTGGCTCAGGCATCATGATGCTCGCGCTGCTGCTGATAACGCTTGATGAAAGGTATGCAATATCCAACGCGTTAAAAAACATGATGGTCGGCGTCGCCACGGCGGTGGCCGCCGTGGGCTTCTTACTCTTCGGGCCGGTTCGCATTGAGGCCGCACTGTACTTAGGGGCGGGGCTCCTCGTCGGAAGTTTCCTTGGTCCGAAGGCCGCCCGAAGGCTGCCCGGTGACGTGCTCCGACTCTTAGCCGCAGCACTCGGCATCGGTCTCGCGATCTGGCTGTTCGTGTCGCCGGGCTCGTGATGTCGAGAGCGCGGAGCCTCTCACTCGTGGTTCTACTTACGGCACTGCTGTTAACCCCGTGGTCGCTCCTTGAAACGGCGGGAGCCGCTCCTTCGACCGCGCCGCTGCGCTATGCGGGGGACTGGGCGTCGAGTTACTCGTACAAGCTCAAGTCGCTGAAGCGTTGCGAAGTGGGTGACGGCCTTTCATTAGTGCAAGTCGCCGGCCTTTCGTCGCTTCGGTTGATTGATGTCGACGTACTCTTCGGTGGCGATGCCAAGGCGAGCGAAGCGCGCGTCACGTATCAGTTGATCTCGTTTCGCCGAGCCACCACCGAAGGCCAACTTGGTGCGACGTTCAACCTCTCGGGGCTCGACAACGGTCTTAACTACGGGCCCGCCGTCGGTGGCGTCATGGAACCCTTGAGGACGAGCCAGCTCTGGTACGACATCGTGGCACGGGTAAAGGTGATCGCGAATCACGGCGAACCCTGGTCGATCAACGGTCTTCGTGTGACCTACCGATCAAGCACCGCCACCTACACAACGATCTTGCGCCAGTCCGTCAAACTCCCCTCTACACAGTTCTGCGCCTCCAGTTAAACCGGACGAGCGTTCAACTCCTTCAGACCGCGACGAGCTTCGCGAATCGCAGTGGAACTCAAGCCCGGGTGTGTCTGTAGGAAGCCTCGAACCGCGTCGGGGTCGAGGCGGGCGAGGTCGCGAAGAGCCCAGCCGATGGCCTTGGCGACGAAGAACTCGTGTGCGCTGTGCGCGTCACAGAGTTCGAGCACGAAGGGAATATCGGTGTTTTTCTTCCAGCCGCGTTGGTGCTGAATGGCCGCGCGGTTTAGCCAGATATTGGGGGACCTCGACCAACCCAGTACCAGGTCGGTCGCCTCGTAGCGCCAGCAGAGAGGGCTGACGATCGATGAGCCCAAACCGTCCACCGTGTCCCACCACGATTTGGTAGTCAACAGTTCTTCGACGTACTCGGCGAGAAAGTACTCGTCGGCGACCTCGCGGTACTTCTCCAGGAGATCACAGGCGGCGTAGTGGTACTCGCGTTCTCGAAGGTTCATGAGCGCAACACAGGCCTCACCGAGCTCGTCACTCGTGGGTTCGTTAAGGTCTCGCCACTGCGTTCGAAGCGCGAGTCGTCGCGGTGGTGTGGGCACGCCCAGAAACGGTGCGACGAACTTCATGTACCTGGTCATCTTCTCGGCCTGGTCGGCGTTCGCTTCGGGCTCGAGGGCTCGCCGTGTCGTTTTCACCACTTGAGCGGACCATGAATGTGCCACCCGTTCATGGTAAGAGAATCCACGAATTGCCACGGATGAGCCAACTCGAAGAGTCGCCGTCGTCCTTTAGAGTGGGGAAGGTTGTGGCCCGCTAGACGTCGCCGAGGAGAAGAGAAGAGTCATGCGTTACTCCGACATGGACGTGGCCGACAGTCCCGTCGATCTCATCGGGCATACTCCCATGGTCCGCCTTAGCCAGATCGGTGCGGGTCTGCGCTGTGACTTCATTGCGAAGCTCGAGACGACGAATCCGGGGGGAAGTTCAAAGGATCGCCCGGCCCTCACCATGATCCAAGCGGCGGAGCGCGAAGGCCTCCTAGGTCCCGGCTCAACGATCATTGAACCAACGAGCGGCAACACGGGCGTTGGACTCGCCATCGTGGCCGCGCACCGCGGCTACAAGTGCATTTTTGTCATGAGCGACAAGATGGCCCCCGAGAAGATCGACGTCCTGCGCGCATACGGCGCCGAAGTCGTGGTCTGTCCGACGGCCGTCGCGCCAGAACACCCTGACTCGTACTACTCCACGGCAGAGCGCCTCACGCGTGAGACGCCTAACTCCTTTCGACCCGACCAGTACTCAAATCCCAACAACCCTCGCGCCCACTACGAGACGACGGGTCCCGAGATTTGGGAACAGACCAAGGGCCACGTCACCCACTTCGTAGCTGGGGCGGGAACCGGCGGAACTTTGACGGGTGTGAGCAAGTACCTCAAAGAGAAAAATCCCGCCATCCGAGTCATTGCGGCCGACCCGCAGGGCTCGGTCTATTCGGGTGGGGCCGGGCGTCCCTATCTCACCGAGGGCGTGGGCGAGGACTTCTGGCCGGAGAACTACGACCCTTCACTGGTCGACGAGGTCGTCGCGGTCAGTGACGCCGACGCCTTTGCGATGGCGCGCCAGGTCACTCAACGCGAAGGCATCTTGATTGGCGGTTCGGGAGGCACCGCGGTGGCGGCCGCGTTGCGCGTGGCCCAACCACTGCCCGAAGAGGCGGTGGTGGTCGTGCTCATTCCCGACTCTGGACGGGGCTACCTCTCGAAGATCTTCAACGACACGTGGATGACGGACTACGGCTTCCTTCGACCGCACCACGAGATGGACGCGGGCGATGTACTGGAAGCGAAGATCGTTCGCCAAGCCGACACGCTGGCCGACTTGGTGCTTGTGACCGAGGACGTTCTCGTGCGAGACGCGATCGCGGTGATGCGTGAAAAGGACGTGTCGCAACTCCTCGTCACCGTGACCGCCGAACTCCCGTTAGCGGCGAAGGAAGTCTCGGGCTCGCTCAGCGAACTCGGTCTGTTAGAAGCGACCACGCGCGACGCGAGCGTGCTCGACCTTCGGGTCAAAGACATCGCCGACCCGTCACTGCCCATGGTGGGGGTGGGCATGAGCGTGAGTGAACTCACTCGTCACTTGAGTACGACCGCGGCCGTGTTGGTCCTGGACGGTGGGCATCCCGTGGGTGTCTTAACTCGTAGCGATCTCTTGAGTTTCTTGGAGCAGAGGAGCGAGAAATGAACGGCTTCAACACCCGGGCGATCCACGTCGGCTCCGAGCCCGATCCCGTCACCGGCGCCGTTAACCCGCCGGTCTACCTGACCTCGACGTACGCCCAGGACGCCGTCGGCGTCGCGAGGTTCTCGGACTATGGACGATCGGACAACCCCACGCGAGCGGCCCTCGAGACGTGCCTGGCCGATCTCGAAGGGGCGCGCCACGGCATTGCCTTCGCGTCGGGCATGTCCGGAGAAGACGCGTTGCTTCGAACGCTGCGGCCCGGCGATCACGTCATCTTGGGTCGCGACGCCTACGGCGGAACGTATCGTCTCTTGACTCGCGTCTTCGGTGAGTGGGGGGTCAACGTCTCTTCCGTGGACCTGAGTAATTCGGAGGATCTCGCCGAAGGCTTCACCGAGACGACCAAGATGCTCTGGGTGGAGACGCCGAGCAACCCGCTCTTGCACATCGTGTCCATCGCCGAGTTGAGTGCCGCTGCCCACGAACACGGGGCGCTACTGGTCGTCGACAACACGTTCGCGACGCCTTACCTGCAACAACCGCTGAGCCTCGGCGCGGACGTGGTGGTGCACTCCACCACCAAGTACGTGGGCGGTCACTCTGACGTGCTGGGAGGATTCGTTGCGACGAGCGACGACGAACTGGCGGCACAACTGAAGTTCCACCAGTACGCGATCGGAGCCATACCCGGACCGCTCGACTGCTATCTCTTGCTACGCGGTCTCAAGACACTCGGCGTGCGCATGGACCGACACTGCTCCAATGCTCGCGCCGTCGCCGCATTTCTGGTGGACCACCCTTCGATTGAGCGGGTCTACTACCCGGGTCTGAAGAGCCACCCCGGTCACGACGTGGCCGCAGCGCAGATGAGCGACTTCGGCGGCATGGTGAGCTTCACCCTCAAGAGCGGAGTCGACGTGGCGAAAAAGGTCTGTGAGTCGACCTCGATCTTCACGCTCGCCGAATCGCTCGGCGGCGTTGAGAGTCTGATCGAGTTGCCCTCGGTGATGACGCACCTCTCGGTCGCCGGTTCGCTCCTCGAGCCACCGGCGGGCCTTATTCGTTTGAGCGTGGGCATAGAGGACCTCGAAGACCTGATCGACGACTTGGCGCAAGCACTTGCGCTCTAGTCGTCGAGGAGCTGCAGCGACAGGTCCCAGAGCTTGACGGCGCTCTCCGGATTGAGCGCCCACGGCGCCACGCCGCCGCCGAACTGAACAAACTCAGTGACTACCGGCGCCTCGTTGCAGTCCTCGAAGTACTTTCCGCCGACACCCTCGAGTAACGGCGACGTGGCGAGCAACACTGAGGTAGCGGCTCCCTGTTCGGGAGTTTTCCGTCGGTCTTCGGGGGTCTTCAATCCTCCGGTGTAGCGCTGGAGGTTGGTTGGGATCGCTCCGGGATTCAACGCGTTCGCGAAAATGCCTTCCTTCGACCAGCGTCGCGTGATCTCCACCGCGTGCAGCACGTTGGCGGTCTTGGACTGCCCGTAGGCGGACCAGGGGTCGTAGGGACGATTCTCGAAGTCGAAGTCGTCGAAGATCACGTCCGAGAAGTGATGGGCGCTCGAACTGACCGAGACGACGCGCGCACCCGAAGCCGCAGCGAGCGAACGGTGCAGCGCGGTGGTGAGAGCGAAGTGTCCTAGGTGATTGGTCGCGAACTGCAACTCGTGGCCTTCGAAGGAGAGTTCCAGCTCCGGCACCGCCATGATGCCCGCGTTGTTGACCAAGATGTGTAGAGGACCATTCCAGTCCGCCGCGAAGGAACGAATCGAATCGTGGTCCGTCAAGTCAAGGGTCGTGGCTCGCACCCGCTCGTTATCCGTACATGAGGTGATGTCGTGCGCCACCCGAGCGCCTGCTTCGGCGTCACGCACCGCCAGGGTCACCCCCGCACCGGCGAGGGCCAATGCGCGTGCCGTTTCCACGCCAATGCCCGACGCCCCGCCGGTGACGACGGCTTGCTGACGGGAAAGATCGATCCCCGCGACAACTTCGCTCGCCGTTGAAGTGAAGCCAAAGGGAGTGGTGATGAGATTCGTAATGACGAGAGTGTAGACAGGGCGCGAGCTCTTCGTCCTGATTCGGTAGTGTGAGCAGTCGTCGGCCTTCGATCGTGAGGTGAAGGCGGGGAGGTAGGAATGTCAAAAGTCTGCGTTCGCTCTTTTTCTGTTTCACTTGACGGCTTTGGCGCAGGACCCCGACAGGACGAGAGCAACCCGATCGGCGTCGGCGGTAGTGCTCTTCACCGATGGATCTTCGCGACGAAGACGGGCCGATCAATGGTCGGCCAGAGCGGCGGAGCCGAAGGGGTCGACGACGCCTTCTTCAAGGCGAACTTAGAGGGTGAAGGCGCCACCATCATGGGCCGAAACATGTTCGGTCCGATTCGTGGTCCGTGGACGGACGGCGACTGGCAAGGCTGGTGGGGAGAGGACCCGCCCTTTCACCAACCCGTGTTCGTGCTGACCCACTACGAGCGACGCGATCTCATCTTGAACGACACCACCTTTCACTTCGTCACCGACGGCATCGACGTCGCGTTGGCGCTGGCTTTCGACGCGGCGAAGGGCGGGGACGTCGGCGTCGCCGGTGGAGTCTCGACGATCCGTCAGATCCTTGACGCGCGACTCATCGACGAACTTGTTATTGCCGTGGTGCCCATCCACCTCGGATCGGGTGAGCGACTTTTCGAGACGGTCGGCGAGTGGCCACCCGGTTATGAGTGCCTGGCGGTCTCTGAAGGAGAGGGCGCTACCCACTACGAACTTGTTCGCGTCGGCGACGCCGCTTGACGCCGCAGCCATTGTGCCCGCCAACCTGAGCGTCGCTCGCGCGGAAGAGAAGGATCTCTCCACCCTGATCGCCCTTCGTTTCCAGTGGCGTGTCGACGAAGCGCACGAGAACGGACTCTCGCTTTCGGAGTTTGAGGAGCGCTTTGTCAACTGGTACGCCCGCCACCGCGACACGCACTACGGCTACCTGGTGTCGATCGACGGTGCGGCGGTCGGTTGTGCGTGGCTCTTCGTTATCGACCGAGTGCCCGGGCCCGGCACGTTCGTCCGACGTGCGGGCATGCTGCAGAGCGTCTACGTGCAACCGCCCTTTCGTAACACGGGCGTCGGCGGAGAGTTGATGCACGCGATTATCGATGATGCCAAGGGCATGCACTTGGACTATCTGATGGTCCACCCTTCATCAGCGTCCTTCGACTTCTATCGACGTCTCGGCTTCTCCGGCGCCGAAAGAGCTCTGGAACTTCGCCTCACCTGAACTTGTGGGCTCGAGCGAAGAGTGTCGCTACTCGCTCTTGTCTTCGATCTCCCACGCGTGATCCACCACGTGCCACGCGCAGCGCCGTAGCGCGTAGGCGACGGGCCACTTCGCGTTCAAGGTGGAAGCACGCAGCGTGGTGACGACGACGTCGCGTTGCTCGTCCCATGGCGTGCGCGGTGCGACTCGAAAGCCGACCCGCGAGCAGTAGGCGCGCTCGGCTTCTCGGACATGATCGGCGATCTGATCGCGATCTCGGCCCCCGCCTCGTGGGCCGCGACGCAAGGCGGCCGGTGCGTTCGCTACGACGACGTCGAAGTAGTTCCAGCAGTCTTGCAAGAGCCCGATCTGTCGAGACAGTTCCTGCTTACTCAAGGCGACGCTGTCCCACGGTCCACGCGCGTCCGGCGCGCCGAAATCGGTCGTGCCGTTTCCTTTTATCGTGCCGACCACCTCGAACGTACCTGGTCGAAAGGGGCCCATGACGATGCGGGCGTAGCGATCGCGATACTCATCGAGGGCTTGAATGGCGAGATCGGCGCTCTTTGCCCGTCGACACCAGCCGGGCCAGTCGAGGGAGATGGCAAAGACCGTGTTCTTGCCCTCTTCTAGATACACGCGCGACGTCGCCACGAAACTCTCCTTTCACAGAAACTAGCCGTGGACGTCCGGGCCACCAAGGGTGAAGGCAAATTCCGCAGTGCTAACTTGCGGCGAGTCGCTCCGCGTTGTAGAGCGTGCGCTGTCCGACGGCGAGATAACTCGGGCGATCGGACACCCCGAGAGACGTCATAAAAACGCCGAAGAGCGTGGCCCAACCGATGGAGCGCCACAGCATCGCACTATCAGTGACGCCGTACGCGTCGAAGAATTCCTCCAAGGCGTCGAAGGGCAGAGACATCAACGCCCCGGCGAGATCGGTCGCCGGGTCGCCGGCACAGAGATCGCCAAAGTCAACCACGCCGACGAGCTCGCGGTCTCCGTACAGGAGGTTGCCGGGATGAAGATCGCCGTGAAGCCATCGAGGGGCGCCATCCCAGACTGGTGCGTCGAGACACGTGCTCCACAGTCGTTTCGCCGTCGCCACGTCGAGGACGTCGTCAAGACCTTGAACTCGAGTGCCGAACATCGCAGAGCGCTCACTCAGAGCAACGCCACGGTAAGGATTCTTAGGCGCAGCTGGAGGCGCTTCGGTGTGGAGTTTTCGCATGAAGCCCGCCAGTTCGCTGGTGGGCGGAGTCACTGTGTCGAGACTGATTTCATCGCCGGGCACACCGTCGACCCATGTCGCGATCAACCAGGGCCAAGCGAAACGCTCGCTCGGGACGCCTCGAAGTAGTGGCAGCGGCGTTCGCAGTGTCACGTTGCGGGCGACCTCGGGTAGCCAACGGAGCTCATTCTCGATGAGGGCCACCGCCATCGCTCGGCGCGGTACGCGAACGACGAGCTCTTCGCCAAGGCGCCAGAGGGCGTTGTCGAAACCTTCGGCGACTTGATAGCACTCCATTTCGGCTAGTTCCGGGTACTGGGCGCGCAAAAGATCGCGAACAAGCGACTCATCGATGGAGACCTCGGCGGCGGGCCACGTCATGTCACGAGACTACAAAGGTACGCCGAGGCTCTCTCACGTCATCTGCGGAGAACTAATCGACGCGTCGCGATAGATTCGCAACGTGATGGACGTCACCGACTCCAGGTCGACGCGCGTGGGCGAACTGAGTGTGCGTCGAGCACTGCCAACACGGGGCCGTCGCAGCGTGGGCGCGTGGTGCTTTGTGGACCACATGGGCCCCGCGTCGTTTAGCCTCGAGAATCGCTACGACATCGCGCCCCATCCGCACATTGGACTACAGACGGTGTCCTGGCTGTTCGATGGCGAACTGGTGCATCGAGACAGCCTTGGCTCAGAACAGTTGATTCGTCCCGGTGAGTTGAATCTCATGACCTCGGGCGAGGGAATTGCGCACTCTGAGGAGAATCCCGGCGTAACGAGCGGTCAATTGCACGGCGTTCAGTTGTGGGTGGCGTTGCCCTCTTCCACGCGCCACGGGCTTCCGGCGTTCGAACACCACAAGGATCTTCCAACGAGGGAGTTATCCAGTGGAACAGCCACTGTTTTGGTGGGAGACGCGGAGGGCGTAGTTTCACCGGCGCGACGAGACAGTGACCTTGTGGGCATCGAACTCAGACTGCGAAAGGGGACGAGTGTCGTTCCACTTACGACCGCCTTCGAGTATGCGATGGTCGTGACGCGAGGGGCGGTCGACGTCGATGGGACGCGTGTCGAGCCTGGTCACCTGGCCTATCTTGGAGGGGGACGAAGTGAGCTTCGAGTCTCCGTCATAGACAACTCTGTGGCGATGCTCATTGGTGGTGTTCCGTTCGACGAAACGTTCGTCATGTGGTGGAACTTTGTCGCGCGAACTCAAGAGGAAATCTCCGATGCCTACGAAAGTTGGATGAAGAGCGACGAGCGTTTTGGTCGCGTGGCTTCGTCGCTCTCAAGAGTCGAGGTCGGTCCGCCACCGTGGTTTCGTGCGAATCGATAAGACGGTCTATAGCGTCCACACGCTGCAGTTGCCGACTCGATACCACGGAGTACCCTCGAGTGGTTCGCGCGAGGCGACGGCTCGAAGCGCCTGGATCATTCCACCGTGCGTTACCAAGAGGACGCGCTGTCCCGGCCACTCTTCGTCGGCTCGTTCGAGGAAACGCCGAGCTCTCTCAATGACGTCGCGGAACGATTCGCCGCCGAGCGGACGGGCGTCGAGATCGACGTACGCGTTGCCGTCGATTCCCATGACGTCGTTCGTGTGCTCGTCGTATTGATGGCCTTCTAACTCGCCGAAAGACCGTTCGCGAAGAAGGGAATCACTCTTCGGCGCGAGAGCCAGTGCCTCGCCGATGATTAAGGCGCTCTCCATAGCGCGCTGCAGATCACTGGAGACGAGTTGATCAAATCCCACTTCCTGCAAGGACGCTGCGACCGCGCGAACCTGCTCGCGGCCGGCGGCGTTGAGGGGTACCGCGTTGGTCTGGCCCTGGATAGTGCGTGTGTGATTCCAGTCAGTCTCACCGTGGCGTACCAGAGTGATCGAAAGTTCGCCACCTGGCGCTGATGTCACGAGGTCAAGGTTAACGAGCGCGACCTCGACGGCGGAACATTAAATTTCTGACGTGTCGTTACGCATTCGCGTAGTGCATTACTTCTAGTGACAAAGTGGCGCATCGCGGTTGGCGATGCGTACGCAGACCAGCACTACGCTGTTTTATCGTTAGCCAAGGTAAGGGTGAGCGTGCGTAAGTCCCGTGGCGAGAGTGAACGCGAACGTGTGCCGCCGCCACTGATCAAGCATCGAATCGCCTCTGGTCGAGGCGCCATGGAACAGCCGAACGTCACCCACGACGGCGACGCGCGGCTCAACCCAAGATTTTGGCTGGCCGTCGTGTTGACCGGGGTCGCGACGGGCCTCTTCGGCGACCTTTTGATGTGGGTCTTGGCGGTGTCTGAGCGACTGGCGTTTCATTACCACTCCGGTAGCTATCAAGATGCCGTCGCGGCCGTCTCGGAGCTTCATCGCGTTCTCTCACTGCTCATCGCAAGCGCCATCGGTGCCACGTCGTGGTTCTTAATACGTCGGTATTTGAAGCGAGAGAAGTCCGAGATCGATGAGTCGTTGTGGAACGGTGATGGCGAGCTATCCATTCGTCGCAGCTTCCTGACGTCTCTCGTCTCTGAAGTGGTCATCGGCATGGGTGCGTCGCTCGGGCGAGAGGCGGCACCGAAACTGATGGGGGGCGCCTCGGGTTCGATGATCTCGCGCTGGTTCAACCTGACTCCCGCTCAGAAGCGCCTCCTCGTTGCTTGTGGCGGCGGCGCGGGGCTCGCGGCGGTGTACAACGTGCCTCTCGGCGGCGCGCTCTTCACCGCCGAGGTGCTCTATGGAAGTTTCACGCTGCCGGTGGTGTTTCCCGCGCTCGCGACGTCGCTGGTAGCCACTCTGGTGGCGTGGATCTACTTGCCCGATGGCGCGACCTACGCCGACATTCCGAACTATCGATTCACGGCTTCGATCATGGTCTGGTCACTGCTGGCCGGGGTCGTCATCGGCGCGCTCGCGCTTTTCTACGTGCGACTCATCGGCTGGGTGTCGTACCATCGGGCGAAGGGTGCGCGCATCTTCTGGGCGATGCCCACGGCATTTCTCATCGTCGGCGTGCTCGGTCTCTGGTACCCGCAGCTCTTCGGTAACGGCAAGGACATGGCTCACCAGGCGTTCTTGGGGGTCACCGGAGTCGGACTGCTCTTCGCGCTCTTTGCCCTGAAACCATTCGTGACCGCGCTCACGCTCGGCAGTGGGGCCGCGGGCGGCCTCTTCACACCGTTTCTCGCGACGGGTGCGCTGCTGGGCGGACTTCTCGGCACGCTGTGGATTCATCTCTGGCCGGGCTCACCGGCCGGGGCTTTCGCCATCGTGGGGGCCGCCGCGATGATCGGCGCCTCGATGCAAGCGCCGCTCGCCGGCCTCGTGTTGGTGCTGGAACTCACTCACGGAGGCTTCAACCTCGCCATCCCCATGATGTGCGCAACCGTCATCGCCACGCTCATTGTCCGACAGGTTGACGGTTACTCCATCTACTCCGCGCGTCTGCCTGCGCGCGAAGCTCCGTCGGGCGAGACGCCGTAGAGATACGGACAAGTCCAAGTCCGCGAAGAGATGAAACAATAAAGAGATGAAACGACGTAGCGACGCCGCGTCGCGACCCTTCGTTGGTGATGGCGGCCTGATCATTCGACGCACCACTCGCGAGGACTGGTCCGCCCTGCGTGACATTCGACTCGAGTCGCTGCGCGACACGCCCGACGCCTTCGGTTCGACGTACGAAGGAACGCTGCACTTCTCCATTCGGCGATGGCGTGCCATGGCCGAAGACCTCGTGTTCTTTCTCGCCGAGCGCGACGGCGACGTCGTGGGCATGGTCTCGGGGGGCATGAACGACCAGCACCCCGGCACCCACTGGCTGTACGGAATGTACGTAACCCCCGCGGCGAGGGGGAGTGACACGGCCCCGCAACTGGTGGGCGCCGTGATCGCGTGGGCGAAGGACCAGGGGGCGAGCGAGCTCTACTTGCACGTCACGATGATCGTCGAACGGGCGCGAGCGTTCTATCGCAAGATGGGTTTCGTAGAAACGGGCGAGCGATTCTCGATGCAGCGCGACCGACGTCTTGAACTCATCACGATGAGGAAATCACTTGACGACGCCTGATTTTGTTGTGCTCCGCGTGGAGGCGCCGGCACTCTACGAGCTTCGTCGGCGTGTGCTGCGCGGCAACGACCCCAACAAGAGTGTCGTCGACATGCGCGATGGCAACGAGAACTCGTTGCACTTCGGTGGCTTTCTCGGCGAGCGCCTCGTGGTCAGCGCCTCGTTCTTTCTCTCCGAGGCGCCGGTACGTCCGGAGTTGAGCTCTTACCAACTTCGCTACATGGCGACTGACTTCGACGTGCAGGGCTTGGGATATGGCGAGCAGGTCCTCGCGGTGGCGAGTGAGGCGTTGCGCGCACGAGGTGCCGAGCACCTGTGGGCGAACGCCAGAGATACGGCGCTGGGCTTCTATCTCAATACGGGCTGGACAGCCATCGAAGGTTCTGAGCACCTCAGTCCCGAGACTCAATTGCCCCACACGGTGATCGTAAAGATTTTGTAAGTTCGCGAGAACTGACCGCAAAGTAATTTTCCCCTTACTAAGTTTGATCGATGCGCAAGTTCGTTCTCACGGTCGCGGTACTGTTTGTCCTTGCGGCCGGTGGCGTCGCCTACGCCCACGTCAAAAAGAAGAGCACCACCGGCACGACCACGACCACGACGACGAAACCGGTGGCGCACTACCCAACGGCACCGTTGACGGGACTACCTGATCCGTCGGGAATCGCCTTGACCCGTCCGGCGCTCACCGTCAAAATTGAGAACACGCCGCAGGCCCTGCCACAGTGGGGTGTGAACGAGGCCGACGTCGTCTACGAGGAGATCGTGAACGGCGGCATCACGCGACTCGCGGCCATTTTCAACTCACAGGCCCCTGGCAAAGTCGGGCCCGTACGCTCCGTGCGCCCGACGGACACCCAGGTCGTCTGGCCCTTGGGCGGCATCTTCGCCTACTCCGGCGGGGCCGCCTACGCCGTTAACTCCATCGAGACCGTGCCGTCGTTGACCCTCGTGAATGAGACCCAGGCCGGGGACGCGATGTTCCGCGACAACGCCCTTGAAGCGCCGCACAATCTCTTCGCGCGCGCGCCGCTGCTCTTCGCCTTCAAGGGTTCGCCCGCACCTCCGCCCGCGCTCTTTCAGTATCGAGCGAGCAACGAGAAGGTCACCGGCACGACGGTCGCCAGTTTCGTCGTGCCCTTTCCGAGCATCTATCCGGTCACCTGGACGTGGGACACCTCGACGCTGTCGTGGGACCGCACACTCTTTGGCGAGCCCGACATCACCGGAACGGGACAGCGCGAGTCGCCCCAAAACGTCATTGTGATGTACGTCAACTACGTGAACGGCATTGGCACCGAAAGCTCCTATGCCGACTTGCAGGGCTCAGGCACCGCCGACGTCTTCACCGATGGAAAAGAGATCGCCGGCACCTGGTCGCGAGGGCCATCGATGGCCGACATCGTTCAGTATCAGAACGCTGCCGGCAAGACGATTCTGCTCAACCCGGGCCAGACGTGGGTCGAGCTACTCAATGTCGGTGCGACCTTGACCGTTACGAAGTAAAGGCCGACCCGGCGAGCAGAGCAAAGATCGTTGACGTCGGCGCGGGTGGCGCTAACGCGGCGAGTCATGCTCGAAGCGTAGGGTAAAGAGGTTCCAAAGACGTCATCACAAAGGAGGGCCGTGAATTACCAAGAGGAACTGATTGACTTGCCCGACGGACGCGTACTAGAGGTCGCAGCACAAGGTGACACCGCCGGCACGACGGTATTCCTGCATCACGGCACGCCAGGTTCGACAAGGACGCTCGACGCCTTCGCGCCGCTCCTCGATGTGGGTGACTTCTTTATTGTCACATTGTCACGTCCGGGCTACGGACGGTCTTCTCGTCTCGCGGGGCGAAACATCGCGGCGGTCGTCGAGGACGCTCGTCACGTGCTCGACTTCTTTGAACGAGATAGGTACGTGGCTCTCGGATGGTCGGGGGGCGGACCGCACGCGCTGGCCTGCGCCGCGCTGGACGCGCCGCGCTGCACGGGCGCGGTCACGCTCGCCAGCGTCGTGCCGATAGACGTCGACTTCGACTGGACCGAGGGCATGGCGCCGGAGAACGTCGAAGAGTTCGCGCTCGCCAAAGAGGGTGGCCCGGAGTTCGAAGAGGCGATGGAAACGACCGGGACGATCATGGGTGACATGACGACGGAGAATGCCGTCGATATCTTTGCAGGACTCTTAAGTGATCCCGATCGGAACGTCCTCTCGGAAGACCAAGCACTGAAAGCCTTCGTTGACGCCACGCGTCACGCGTTCTCCGAGAGCTGGCGCGGCTACTACGACGACAACGCCGCGTTCTACATGAATTGGGGGTTCGATCCCCGGTCGATCGCCGTACCGGTTGAGATCTTCTACGGCGACCAGGACCTCATGGTGCCTCCGAACCACGGCGCGTGGCTGGCGAGCCATCTACCAACGGCTCGCTCCCACCACGACGAGAGCGAGGGCCACCTTTCGATCTGGGCTCGGCACTTCGACGAAGTGGCGAAGGCTCTTACGAGCGTGTCTCGTGAAAATTCCTAGAGCTGGCCGTGGCACGCCGTGAACGCGGAGAGAACCCGCGCGAGCCGAGCGGTCCGTTGCTCAATCGCTAATCGCGCGTCGAGTCGAGGATCTGGCGAACCATCTCCTCGGTCGTGTTCGGGTGCAAGAACGCGAGACGTCCGACAGTTTCGCCCTCCCACTTGGTAGGCGTGACGAAGGCAATCTGACGGCGCAGTAGGTCTTGGCTCCACTCGTTGTATCGCTCGGCGCTCCAGCCGCGGCGACGAAACAGCACGACCGAGAGGCTCGAAGGTCGCACCATCTCTAGGTGCTCGCTTTCATTAATGAGTTGCTCAGTGAACTGGGCCAAGTCGATTGCACACTGCACCGCGCTCTCGTAGGCCTCTGCGCCGTTGGTGACCAACGAGAACCAAAACGGTAGGCCACGCGCTCGGCGCGACAGGTGGATGGCGAAGTCCGAGGGGTTCCATTCGTACTCTTCGTCGTTGGCCTCGTGCAAGACGTCAAGGTAACTGGCCTGTTGGGCGAGCACCTTCCTCGCCACCGTCGGATTGCGATAGATCAAGGCGCAGCAGTCGAGCGGGGCGAAGAGCCACTTGTGCGGATCGACAATGAAGCTGTCCGCGTGACGAATGCCTTCGAAGAGGTGACGGTGCGTGGAGGAGAAGATTGCCGCGCCGCCGTACGCGCCGTCCACGTGGAACCAGAGGTCGTGCTCGCGCGCGTAACTACCGAGCCCTTCGAGATCGTCGACGATGCCCGCGTTGGTCGTGCCGGCGGTCGCGACGATGCCGACGACGTTCTCGGGATGCGGATCGTTGGCCAGCGCGGCTTCCAGGGCCTCGCGCGTAAAGCGGTGGTCGTCGGTGGCGACGATGAGCGACTCGACATCCAACACGTGCAATGCCTTGCCGACGCTCGAGTGGGCGTCGCCGGAGACCGCGAAACGCACCGTGCGCGGGTCGACGTCGGGGTGTTTCACCCGGCCCACGTCGCGCCCGACCGTCAAACTCGAAAGGTTGCCCATCGAACCGCCCACCACGAAGGCGCCGTTCGCGCCGCTCGGCAGGCCGGCGACGTCAGCTAAGTAGGTCAGCGCCTGGTTCTCCGCCACGACGACGCCGCTTGACTCGAGCCAGCTCGTGCCGTTCAGTCCCGAACAGGCGACGACCATGTCGAAGAGCAATGAGTTCTTGGTGGGTGCATTGGGAATGAAGGCCAAGAATCCGGGCGAGTCGATGGAGACGACCGCGGGTGCCAGGGTGTCGCGAAAGAGTTCCAGCACCTCACCGGGGTCACAACCTTCGGGCGTAATCAACCCGGCCAACTTGTCCATCGGTATGTCCATCTGACTGCCGTAGTCGAGCGGCACCGGATCCATATCGAGTCGTTCGAGACAGTACGCAAAGATCTCGTCCGCGAGCTTGGCGTCGAAGTCAAACATTTTGTGCCCCATTGCACACCCTTTCGATGTTGGCCCCTGGCCATCGTACGGCCTCAAACGATATCGGGATGCTCGTCGCCTCGAAGGGCCTTCGAGCGACCAAGTAGCATCCCGTCATGGAAAACGCCCGTGTCGGCTACCTCGGACCTGAGGGCTCGTTTTCGCACGAGGCGGTCACCACATTGGACCACGTGGAGCCTGTTTCCTTCGCGTCGTTGGAGGATCTCCTGGCCGCGGTCGCCGACGCGTCTATTGATCAGGGCCTGGTGCCACTGGAGAACGCTCTCGAGGGCACCGTGTCGGCCACCATCGACGGGCTGGTGTTCGACCACGATCTCGTCATTCTTCAAGAGATCGTTCTACCGATCCATCTGCACCTTTTAGCGCGCCCCGAGGTCGGCCTAAAGGAAATGACCAGCGTGCGCAGCTACGTACACGCGCTCGCCCAGGTGCGGGACTTTCTGCACGATCACGCGCTCACCTCGGTGCAGACCACCTCCACTTCCCAAGCCGCACGCGACGTGGCGGAGTCGGAGGAGCCCTGGGGCGCGGTCGGCTCGGCGCTCGCCGGCGAGCTCTTCGGGCTCTACGTGGTGGAGGCGGACATTGAAGACCATCCCGACAACGCGACTCGCTTCGTGTTGGTGGGTCGCCACGACGTCGCGGCGCCGACGGGACATGATCGCACCACGATCGTCTGCTTTCAAGACGCGGACCGACCGGGCTCGCTCTACGCGATTCTCGGCCGCTTCGCCGCGCGAGACATCAACCTGACCAAACTGGAAAGTCGCCCGACCAAGAAGGGACTCGGCGACTACTGCTTCGTGATCGAGTTCGAAGGCCACGTCGCCGACGAAGTGGTCGCGGACTGTCTGAGTGACCTTCAAGCGCACTTGGCGCGCGTCAAGTTCCTCGGGTCCTACCCCGTCACGGGCGAAGGGTCAACCGATCGGCGCCGCGAGGTCGCCGCCGCGCGACGGTCCGCTGATAAGTGGATCGAAGGGATTCGCGCCCGCGTCCTTCCTTCGTAGCCGGAACGCGCCGCCCCCGCGTCGCGCCGGGTTCCTCCATAGGATGATTCGATCGAGCGCCGTCGCGCCGATCGCGTTACACCGTGCGAGGAGAACAACTATGACCTACGACTTCGAAGTCTCTGAGCAGATTCCCGCTTCCCCGCAGGCTATCTACGAAGCGTGGCTCTCGAGTGACGGCCATAGCGCCATGACCGGTGGTGGGGCGCACATCGATCCGGCGATCGGTGGAGCGTACGACGCGTGGGATGGTTTCATTCACGGCACGACGCTCGAGGCGGAGCCCTTCTCTCGGATCGTGCAAACGTGGCGCTCGGCGAAGTTCACCGAGGAGAATGAGGACTCCGTCATTGAGGTGACGTTCAACGGCAACGACGACGGCACCTTGGTGGTCGTACGTCACTCGAAGGTACCCGCCGACGATCTGGGTTACGAGAATGGCGGTTGGCAGAGGAGTTACTTCGACCCCATGAAGGCGTACTTCACCGCGAACTGAATCAGTGAGATCACGATCTCCGCGGAGTCTCGTTTCCTCAGACATCGATTCGGACTTTCAGCCGCGTCACTGCTTGTCGCATCGTTGAGGACCGCCCGTTCGCACGGTGTCTTCGATGTCTTGAGACTTCACAAGGAGCGGAGGGAGTGGGATTTGAACCCACGGTGGGCAAGCCCACGCCGGTTTTCAAGACCGGTACATTCGTCCGCTCTGTCATCCCTCCGGGGACAACCTTAGTTGAGCGGTCCTTTAGGCCTTTTTGCGAAGACGATGACGCGCGGCCACGTCGAGCACCGTTTTGCGCAGGCGAACCGACCTCGGTGTGACTTCCACGGCCTCGTCGTCGGCAATGAATTCAAGAGCTTGTTCAAGGGAGAAGATGGTGGGCGGCGCGATGCGCTCGGTGTTGTCGCTGCCCGAGGCTCGCATGTTAGTGAGCTTCTTCTCCTTGGTGGGATTGACGTTCATCTCATCGCTTCGCGCGTTTTCGCCCACGATCATGCCTTCGTAGACTTCCACTCCTGGTCCGACGAAGAGCACGCCGCGCTGTTCAAGGTCGAGCAGGGCATTCGCCGTGGTGTCGCCGCGACGATCCGCCACGAGCGTGCCCTTTTGGCGCAGACGAATATCGCCGTACCAGGGGTCGTAGCCGTCGAAGGTGGTGTGCATGATGCCCGCTCCACGGGTTTCGGTCATGAACTCCGTGCGAATGCCGACGAGACCCCTGGCGGGAATGCGCCACTCCATGCGCACCCAGCCGGTGCCGTGGTTGACGAGGTCCATCATGGTGCCCTTGCGCGTGGCCAACAGCGTATTGATCGGACCGACGAACTCATCTGGTGCGTCGATGGTGACGTGTTCCATCGGTTCGTGGAGCTTGCCGCCGATCATGCGCGTGACGACTTGGGGCTTGCCCACTGTGAGCTCGAAGCCCTCGCGACGCATCGTCTCGATAAGTACCGCCAGCTGCAGCTCACCGCGTCCCTGCACCTCCCAGGCGTCGGGGCGATCGGTGGGCAGCACGCGCAGGGCCACGTTACCGACGAGTTCTTTGTCGAGACGGTCCTTCACCATGCGCGCCGTAAGTAGTTTGCCCTCGGTGCCGGCGAGGGGCGAGGTATTGATGCCGATAGTCATCGAGAGACTCGGCTCGTCAACGTGCAGGGGCTCGAGGGGCTCGGGGTTCTCAGCGTCGGCGAGCGTCTCGCCAATCGTGATGTCCTCGAAACCGGCCACCGCGACGATATCCCCAGGACCGGCGCTCTGGGCGGGCACGCGCTCGAGCGCTTCGGTGATGAAAAGTTCGGTGACCTTCGCGTGCTCGACCGTGCCGTCGATGCGACACCACGCCACGCGCTGGCCGCGCTCTAGGTTGCCGTTCACCACGCGACAGAGTGCGAGTCGTCCAAGATACGGCGAGGCGTCGAGGTTGCAGACGAGCGCCTGGAGTCCGTGACCCTCTTCGTACTCCGGAGCCGGCACGAAGTCCGCGATCGTCTGAAACAGGGGAGTTAAGTCACCCGATGTGTCCGCCGGATCGAGCGAGGCCCACCCTTCGCGGGCACTCGCGTAAAGAATCGGGAACGAGATCTGGTGTTCGTCGGCGTCGAGGTCGAGAAAGAGGTTCTCTACCTCCTCAACGACTTCGGTGATGCGTGCGTCGGGCCGATCGACTTTGTTAATGACCAGCACGACGGGCAGTCGCTTTTCGAGGGTTTTGCGCAAGACGAAGCGAGTCTGGGGCAGAGGGCCCTCGGCGGCGTCGACCAACAGAATGACGGCGTCCACCATGGCCAGACCCCGCTCGACCTCGCCGCCGAAGTCGGCGTGTCCCGGTGTGTCAATGATGTTGATCGTGAGGCCGTTCCACTTGACTGCGGTGTTCTTCGCGAGGATGGTGATGCCTTTTTCGCGCTCCAGATCGCCCGAGTCCATCACCCGGTCAGTGATCTCCTCATGCGCCGTAAATGAACCGGTTTGACGGAGCATTTTGTCGACGAGCGTGGTCTTTCCGTGGTCGACGTGGGCGATAATCGCGATATTTCTAATGGATGAACGCGTGGACATGGCCCAACCACGCTAGTCGTTGGAGCCTCTTTCTAAAACTCACGCGGCTTTCACGAGGAGATGACGTTGCTGCGCGACGGCGGTGCGCACGAGGTCGCGAGCTCCCAATCGAAGGTCTTCCATCGTGCCATCCACACTCAGGACCACGCCTGCTTCGGGCCAGAGTCCAATGAGTCGCGTGGCCGCGACGCCCAGGGGATCGGCTAGTGCGTCAATCGTGAGATCGGCGCGCAGTCCAGGCCCCGCGCTTTTGCCCGGCGCGCCGGAACGAACGCGCAGCAACACGCGCGATGGTCCATGACTAATGACGAGGTCTCGTCGTCCCCGCAACGTCGTGCGCGCCCGCGCCACGTCGTAGTAGGTGTCACTCAGTGCGACACTCCAGGGGTGCGCCAGACTGTCAGCAGCCTCACCTAGCTGCGTGGCCCAGTTGGCCGCTTCGGCGCTAATCAACGCCAGCACCGACGGCGACGCCTGCGCGAGATACGAAGCGAGCGAACCGCCACGCGCGTAGCCCGACACGGCGCGCGCTAGCTGATCGTCCATCTCCACCTCGAGCGCTTCGATCCTTGACAGGGTGGGGTCGGCGATCGAACGGCGAAGCGCCGCGTTGCCCAGCGTGCGTCGCGCGGTGGCGGGTGACCAGCGAAAGAGACCCGAGGGCGTGCCCGCTCGCTCCACCATCCACGCGTCGAGACGACGATGGCGCTCGCCCGCGACCGCTCGAAAGCGTGCGCTTAAGGAACGCCGATGATCGTCCGTTAAGGAGGCGACCTCGAGCGGCGCGTCGTCCACCAGTCGGTTGAGGACGTTCTTCGAGTGTCGTCGGTGCGTCAGTGTCGTCACGCTGTTGCCCTCAAGACCGTCAGGACGCCGATCACCTCGTGCACAGATCTCGTCAGCAGTTCGTCATCGACGTCCACGCACCACAGCTCGCCCGTCGCGGTCGAGAACATCGAGGTGCGAAGCGGCACGACCCCGGTGCGCAGCGTCTGAACGAGGGCGTGATAACGCATGACTCGCTCGCTCGACTCTGCGAGCGATGAGGTCGTAACGTCGAGCAGCGCCACCGAGGCGAGTTCGCCCGTGGTCGTGCCCACCATGAGGTCGACCACGTCGCGCAGCACGACGTTGCCTCCGGCGAGACGTTGGTACGCGCGAAGTGACGTGCGAGGGAGCCAGCGACTCGAGAGTGCGCCGAGCGAGCGCTGCAGCGTCACCGCGTGGGCGGTGACGTCGGTCGCCAGACGTGCTCGTTCGTCGGCGTCGAGTTGATCCACCATCGTCGTCAGGTCGTTCTTGCCCACCTCCGCGTACCAGGCGAGCAGCGCGTCGCCGTAGGCGTCCTCCACGTCCACGCCGACACTGAGGAGGCGCAGTAACTGATTGATCAGCACGCCGCGCACTCGCGCCTGTGCCGAGGAAGAAGGAATGGGATCGAGGGAAACTTGGCGAAAGGACGAAGCGCGAACGACGAGCGAGTCGTCCAACAGTGCGGGTCCGAGAAGTTCGTAGATGGAGTCTTCGAGCGTCGCTCGCAGCCCGGCCGCGGCCGTCGCGTTGGCCCGGGGTCGACTGGTTCGCTCCCCGCGCAACACGTCCATCACACTCAGTGGCGAAGCGTCAAGCGATGAACCCATGACCAGAGTTTTGCGTCACCCTGTGACACGACCTAGCGTTGGTGCGTGTTCATCGCGGTCTTCTCTTTTTTCATTCTCGCCCTGGTGGTCCTGATCGGTTTTACCCTTCGCTGGGCGTTTCAACGCGACCGCGAAGGTCGCAACTCCTCGAAGAAGAGCTAGTCCTTCACCCGATCTTGTAACTCTTTGACCGCTCGGTCGAGATCGGCGATGGCGCGCTCGATCACCGTCAGTCGGTCCTTGAGGGACTCTTCCACGCGCTTATCCACCCGCTTGTCCACTTGGCCGCTCAGGCGATTGTCGATGGTGGTGACGATGGGCTCGGCCATCTGCTTGAGACGAGCGAGCAGATCTGGTGGTTTTTCGCTGGATGATTCTGGTTCGGAAGTGTCGCTCATGGGCCAAGACTACGTCGAAGGTGGTGAGCAGTACACGCCAGCGTTGAACTGCAGCGTGTTGAACTGACCGCCCCAGGGCGGATTCAGCAGGGTGGACGCCTCGTTGGCGAGGGTGGACGCGGGCGTGCAGACGGCGCCGAAGGAGATGAAGCCACGTACGTTGCTGCCGCTGGCGCCGACGACGGGTGTTGGACCGTCGTCGCTGAAGGCGAGCGCCACGAACACGGGCATGTTGAGCGAGGAGAGCTGGTAGTTGCGGTACTCGGACTGCGCCGCGTACACGGCTGCGTTAAGCGACGGGTCGATAGAGTTGATGCCCTGTTGCCAGCCCTGAAGCATCGCGGCCCAGTACGTCGCGTAGATCGCCAATGTGGCGTTAGAAGCGCCGGCCGGTGCGTCGAGTCCCGAGTGGTCGTCGGGATAGCCCTCGGGGTCCAAGATGACCCAGTCGGGCTTGAGGCCGACGCCCAGGCTGCGGTAGGTATCTATCTGGGTCGCTACCCACTGGCCCGCCGCGTAGCCGTGGGCGTAGAAGTTCGCCGTCGTCAGGGGCTGTCCCGCGAGCGGTCCGCTGACCGTCCAAAAGGAGAGCCAGGTGACGCGTCTGTGCGAGTTGTAGATCGCCTGGCCGAGAAGAAAGTCCGGCGACTCATCGACGTTGGTCGTGTTGGTGAAGCCGACCCACGGCGCGCTGCGAGTGCCCAGTCCGCCCGTCTCGGAGATGATGGGCCAGCCGTCGGTGATCGCCTGGGACCACTTGGCCGTTGGTATCGCGTAGACGCCGACGCCCTGTGGCGGCGGTGAGTTGACACCGGCCGCGTAGAGGGTCAACTGACCATTTATCGCCAGTCCGGCGACGATGTTGCCGACGGTTCGAGCTGAACTGCCCGCGGTGACCGAGACGTTGGTGGCGGTCCAGGGCGAAGCGCCGTTCGGACTGGAGAGGACGAAGAGGTCGCCCCAGTTGGCGGCCTGGCCCGCCACGGCCACCTGCGAGGGAGTCACCTCCACCGACAGCGCGCCACTGAGTGGGGGAGCGCCCGGCGCGAGCGTGCTGAGGTTTGCCTCGGTCCACACGCCAAAGGAGACCGGGTTCGCTTTCACTCTCTCTGCGGGCGCGGGCGTCACGTTCGGTGCGCTGAAGAGTTCGACGTCGCCGCCAGCGGTAAGGGCCGCTAAATCGATGGCCGAAGCGCTCGTGCCAAGCGCCAGGGTGCCGCTCACCGGCGCCGCACCCGACCCCGCGGTCAGATTGGTGTCCGTCCACGAGTCGAGTTCAGCGCTGGCGGCGGAGTAGATCACGAGGTCGCCGGTGTTGGTCGTTGAGGCGAACGTTGGCGTTGCACTGGGGAGGACGACCGGATCGGTCGAAAAGGCAGTAGCGGGAAGCGGAGGCAGCGTCGTGGTCGTGGTCGTGGTTGTCGTCGAGGTGGTGGACGTCGTCGTCGTCGCCGTTGCCGCGCTGAGCGACGTGCCACCCACGTTGTCGACAGTGACACAGTCTTGGCTGAATATAGGTATCGGCTGACCGTTCTGCCAACTAAGTGTCAGCACCTCGACCTCGTTGCTGGTCGTCAGGTAGGCCACCGTGGCGCTGGTGCCAATCACTTGAACGCTCGGTAGTCCCCGCGCCGCGGCGACGTCGGTCAACGCGCTCAAGTTGATCGTCACGTAGGGCCGCCACGGCGTGCCGTAGTGCAGTCGCGCCCAGAGCGCGCTGTTGGGTTCATTCGGCGACAACAAGATGGTGTCGCCGGACTCATCGACGTAGAGAAGATCGGCGTTGCCCGTCGGGTCAAAGAAGGGAACGGGATCGGCGGCCGGCGTGGGTACGTCGTTCTGCGCGGTGAAGTTGATCCACTGCGTCGCACCAGAGGCGCTCTGGGTAAAGAGCGCGAGTTGGTTCTCGTTCGTTCGATACGCCAGGACACCTTCCGTCGCGTCGGTCGCACCGTGCGGTCCGCCCAGCATGGTGGTCGAGTTCAGTCGGCTCTCCAAGGACACCGCGTTCCAGGGCAGCGGCTCGGTGCCGGTGTCGACGAACTGATAGAGCGGCAGGCCATTCGTGGGCGCCGGGGCTGTCGTGACGCCGCGCGAGGAACTCACCGCGAACCAGGTGCTCGCCATCAAAACCATGCCAATCAGCGCAAGTCGTCGAAGCTTCACTCGTGTCCTTAGGGGGGCGACGCGCAATTCGAAGTGGGCCACCTCTTAAAAGTTTAGGGGTGGGGTATCGGGCAACTTGTGTCAAAGAGCGAGAAGTGCCTGCACAGTGCTACGAACGCGTTACAACTACTTTCGACGCGGACGCGTGCGAGGCGCCCACGTCGTTCAGTGCGCGTGTGTAGACGCGATATGCCTTACTACGCGCCAATCTCGTGACGTCGATCGATCGTGAACCTTTCACGAGCGCAGTCCACGTCTTGCCGCCATTGAGTGAGTACTGGTACCACGTCACCGCGCTACCACCGCTCGAGGTCGGCGGTTTGATGATGAGAGAAAATCCTCCGACGAGTGGCGTCAGTTTTGCGATGGACGGCGCGCTCGGCACCGTCGCGCTGGCCGTCAGCTTGAAGGTGAGCGTGGCTGCGTAAATCGTCTGGTCCTCGTAGGTGACCGTGACGTCAACGTTCTGGGCCACGCCCGAGCCCACACTGAAGCTCACCACGCCACTCGCGTTGCTCGTGACGGTGCTGCTCGCGCTGCCCGGACTCGCGGCCGCGCCGTCCACCTGATCGATACTTAAGGGACCCCCCGGCGCGCTGGCGCTCACGTTCACCTGCGCATCGGTGAGAGGATCACCGTCAGTGCTTCGCAACGTCGCGGTGATTGTTGGTCCGGCGGTGTCAACGACACCCGTCAGGCTCGAGACGGCAAAGGAGCTCTCGGTAGGTGAGTAACTCGCGGGACACAGACCCGCGAAGAACGCGGCGCCGTCGGGACTTCCGAGACCGGACGCCATGTCGTACCCGGGACCGGCGCTGTACTCACCTACGTTGTAGAGATCGTTGGTGCCCGTCGTCACGTCGACGTAGCCGGTGGTCGCCATGGCGTAGAGCTCGGGATTGACAAAACCCAAGCGACTGATCCCGCAGGCCTGGGCGGCGGTAGCGAGAAGTGAACTGACCAACGGCGCGCCAATCGACGTGCCGCCAATGCCTCCCCAGCCCCCGGAACAAGAGTGTTGACAGAAACCCGAACCGGTGCCGGTGTAGTACTGGATGAAACCGGTCGAGGGGGCGGCCATGACCGAGAGATCGGGCACCATGCGCATGGTCTCAGTCGCGGTGTTGATGCCGGGCGCGACCTGCCACGTCGGACGGCTCCACAGCGTCGACACGCCGCCACCGCCCGCACCGCAGTTCTGCGACGTGCAGTCGTCGTTCCAGACCGTCTCGCTGAGGGGGTTGATGTCGTTGACCGTCAGTCCGCCCACGCCGGTGACGTAGGGCTGTGAAGAGGGATCATCGACGGCGAGGGCACTGGTCGAGCCGCCCTGCACGTCTTCACAGTCCGAGGAGCCGTCGTCCCCGGCCGCCGCTACGACGGTCTGTCCCTGCGCGGCCATCTCTTCAAAGATGGGCTGTTCGACTTGGGCGCTGCCGTCGGTGTCCTGTTCGCAGATGCCCCACGACGTGGTGATGATAGTGGCGCTGTCTTGGCTAGCGATCTCGGAGTAGATGTCGGTCGGGCCGCTGCCGTTCTGGGTGCCCTGGTAGACCTCGATGTCCGCGCCGGGAGCGAGCCCGGCGGTCTCTTCGACGTCCAACGTCGCTTCGTCGGGAGCGTTGTCGGCATTATCGGTCGACGTCGGGCCGCCGTCCACATTGATCGAGGTGATGCTGGGTGAGAGCGAGTAGCACGAGGTGTACGTGGCGACGTCACTCGCGTTGTAGGTCGCGAGTTCATAGACGCCGATGGTCTGGCCCACCCCGGTGTTGCCCGTGCTCCACTCGGTGTTGAGTCCGTAGAGCTCGGCTTGTTGTTGCAGGGTGTAGCCGCCGACACTATTGGGTTGAGTGCCCGAGGAAGGGCCCGCCGAGACACAGGTGCCCGCCGTCGCCACGGCGTGCGAAAGCGACACGTTCGTCACCTCCGGCGCCACCGTGGAGAGTCCGGCGACCGCCGTCACGTCACGGCCCAGCGCGTGGGGCAACGACGCGGTCGCGGTGAAGTGCGCGTCGAGCACGCCACCCGCCAAGCTCACCGTCTCCACTGGCGAGTCGAAGGCGCGTGCGATCTCGGTGGTGGTGCCCGTGACGTGCAGCACGTTGTGACCGGCGCTGAGGGCGCCGACGTGAAGTCCGTACTGCTGAAAATAAGTACGCACGGCGTTGACGGTCGCTGCGCTCGCGCCGAATCGCTGGGCGTACTCCCGCGGCGTTAAGAAGCGGTGATAGTTCGTTGAGGCGGTGTTCGAGAGACTCGCGATGAAGCTACTGAGCTCGCCCGCGTGCTGTTGTCGGAGCGCCAGGTCGAAGGACGTGGTGATCACTTTGTTGACGACCACGTCCTTCGTCGGCACGGGGGCGAGACCGGCGACGGAGATTCGGGCATCACTCGCGCCAGCTACCAGCGTGGTCAAGGGCAGCGGCAAGGCGACCAGCGCGACCGCGATGGCAACGAGGCGCCACGGTCTACGAGCGCGAGGTCTGGGCACAAGTTCAGCCTAGGGAGGCGAGGGTCATACGAATGATTCGACTTACGTACTTGTTAAACAATTGTTATTTATTCTGGTACCCGGCGCGCCGATAACGCTCGCTCAAGTCCCCGCACTCTTCGCACACCGACGCCGGAATAAGGCCCGCACGCATCAACCAACCAAAGATGGTGCATCCTAAGCAAAATCCAAGGAATCCCTCAAGCGACGCGGCGCCAATAAGTGGAAGCAAGATCCATCGCGCGTCGAGCCAACCGGCGCTTAACCAGGTCACGAGCGCCGCCGAGGACATGGCCAGTCCCATGGTCTGGGCGAAGCGCTTCGGTGGCCCGGGAACGGACTTCTGCCACGCGCTCAGACGCGGTGCGCTCACGTGGACCGCGAACCAACCAAGCGGCGAGATCTTCGGTCCGGCCGCCACGCGGGCCGCGAAGCCATAGGTGAGAGGAATGAGAATCCACGCGGCGCCCGTCGTAAAGGCGAGCACCGACATGAGCACGACACCCAGCGCGACGGTGCGAGCGGCGGCGTCGTTCACGGGGTTCGGAAAGGAGAATAACTGCTTCATTCCACTTACCTTAGTGAACAAGTCATCTTTTCGTGCTAACTGGTGGCGAGTTTGATGGTGGTAACAGCGCCGACCACGATGACGAGGACCCGTACCAACGTCGGCGAGAGTCGTACCAACAACAGTGCCCCCAACCAACCGCCGATCAACGTGCCAATGAGCAACATCCAGACGTACGACAGCGCTAAGTGCCCGTGCACCACGAAGATCACGGCGGCGATGATGTTGATGACGATGGAGAGCGCGTTGCGAAGTCCCTGTAGTTCAATAATCTCAAAGGGCAACGCCAGCGCCATCACCGCGAGCAACAAGATGCCCATCCCGGCGCCGAAGTAGCCACCGTAGATCGAGACCGCGAATATCCCAACGAAAAGAGCCCAGCGGCGCGCCGGGTGATCGTGCTCCACGTTGTTGAGTGCCCGGGTCAGCAGGGGCGAGAGAGCAAAGAGCACGGTGCCGGCGCCAATCAGCCACGGCACGACGCTACGAAAGGTGGAGGGCGAGCCGTTGAGCAACAGCGCGGTACCCGCCGCCGTGCCGAGCACGCACGAAGGCAGCAGAGACACAATCAGTTTTTTGTGCGGCGCTAGTTGTTCGCGAAAGACCCGCAACGATCCCACGTAGCTCGGCACCACGCCGACCGTCGTCGAGATGTTGGCGGTAAGGGCCGGCACGCCCAAACTGAGCAAGGTCGGAAAGGTGATGAACGTTCCCCCGCCGGCCACGCCATTCGCGATGCCCGCGCCAATTCCGGCGAGAAAAACGAGACTGAGGCGCCACAGGAGTGGAAGAGCGCCAACGAACATTGTCACTACTCTACGTAGTGATGGTTTTTTCCCAATTGAGTGAGTGGAATCCCTCAATTCGCTGGCGCCTTCATCTACCGTTGGCGACGTGTACCTGTTGAGCGGCGAACTCATCATCCCCAAGGACGCGCCGGATGACCTCATTCGAGCAGCGGGCGGTGTGGTGACGCGCTTCGTACTCGGCGGACGTGTGGAGGTCGCGTGCATCTATCGCGAGGCACGCGGCGACTGGACCTTCCCCAAGGGAAAGTTAGGTGAAGGCGAGAACTTCGAGGAAGGTGCGATCCGCGAGGTGTACGAAGAGATCGGCATGAAGTGCCGCATCGTTCGTTTCATCGGCACGACCAACTACACCCACCGCAAGGGCAAGCCGAAGATCGTTGCCTACTACCTCATGAACGTGGACGACGGCGAGTTCGCGCCCAACGCCGAGGTCGACGTGCTGGTGTGGCTGCCCCTCGAGCACGTGCGAGCGCATCTTACTTGGGAACGCGACCAGGAACTCTTCGACCTGGTGATGGAGATGCCGGAGATTCGAGCGCTCGCCTCTTAGCGCACGCGCTGGAGAAAGTTTCGGGTCGAATCGTGCTGGGGATTGGTGAACATCTGTTCCGGCGTGCCCTGCTCGACCAGCACCCCCTTATCGAGATAGACCACCTGGTGCGCGACGTCGCGCGCGAAGTTCATCTCGTGCGTGGCGATCAGCATGGTGGTGCCTTGGTGCGCTAAGTCGGTGAGCAGATCCAATACTTCGCCCACCAGCGTGGGGTCGAGGGCGCTCGTGACTTCGTCGAGCAAGAGCAGCGAGGGACGCATCGCCAGGGATCGCACGATGGCGACGCGCTGTTGTTGACCGCCCGAGAGTTTTTCGGGATAGTCGTGCGCGCGATCCTTCAGTCCGATGCGATCAAGGAGAGCCAGGGCTTCTCCTTCGACGTCGCCCCGCTTTCTCTTTAAGGCTCGTACCGGGCCAAGCAGGATGTTGTCGAGCACGTCGAGGTGAGGAAACAGGTTGTAGGACTGAAAGACCATGCCGATGTGGCGGCGCACCAGGTCGGGATCGACACGCGGATCAGTGAGGCTCTGACCGAAGAGGACGACGTCGCCCCCGTCGATGGTTTCGAGCAGATTGGCGCAGCGCAACAACGTCGACTTGCCCGAGCCCGAGGCACCGATAAGACAGACCACTTCGTGGCGATGGAGTTTGACGGTGACGCCGCTCAATACCTCGTTGTCGCCGAAGCGCTTCACCACCGAATCGAGTTCGAGGACGACGTCGTTCATCATTCGTTGGTGAGTCGTCGAGCGCGGTCGCGAGATATCAGTCGATCGGTGAAGCGCGTCATGGGAATGGTGAGCACGATGAAGAAGATGGCGGCCAGCACCAGTCCGCTTTCGTTGAACTCCGTCGAGGCAAAGATCTGCGCCGCGCGCACCACCTCGACCGCGCCCAAGACCGAGACGATGGCGGTGTCTTTCTGCAGTGAGATGAAGTCATTGAGGAGCGGCGGAACGACGTTACGAATCGCCTGGGGCAAGATGACCCGTCGCATGGTCGACACCTGGGTGAGACCCAGGGATCGAGCGGCCAACAGCTGGCCGTTGGGCACCGAAAAGATGCCGGCGCGTATGACCTCCGCCACGTAGGCGCTGTAACACATGGTGAGAGAGATCACGCCGTAGACCGCGGGCGACTGAGTGGAGATGACGGGAAGGTTCAACTCCGGCAGACCGAAGCCGATGAGGAGCATGGTGAGGATAAGCGGCACCCCGCGCATGACGTCGGTGTAGGCGGTAGCCAGTATGCGAAAGGGAAGTAGAACCGGCGTCTGGCTGATGCGACACCAGGCAATTGCGAGTGCGAAGAAGAGCACCAACACTTCGCTCAAGAGAAACATCCAGATGTTGGTGACAATCCCGTCGCGCAGTGCGTTGAGCCCGAGTCTTGGATCGCCCACCCAGGCCAACCAGAGGTCGTGACCGTTGAAGAACGTGTAGCGCACGGTGGAGCCGCCGGGCGTAAGAAACAACACCGAGGCGAGAGCGCCCACCACGACGAGGCTTGAAAGAACGCTCGCCGCGATGCCGCGTCGCCCGACCAGGATTCGACGATGTCGTGGCGCAAAGAGGTTTGGTGTCAGCTCCGACGAGTCTTCGTCGGTCTGCAGCGACACGGCGCCTTAGGGCTGAATGACGGGGACGTTCGTGTAGATGCCCAGCCACTTTTTCTGCAGCGCCGCCAGCGTGCCGTTCGCCTTCATCGCGCTCAGCGCGTCATTCACGCAGCCGACCAAGGGATCGCCTTTGGCGAAGAGCAGGCCGTAGTGCTCACCGACGCTCGGGAACTGGCCGACCTGAGTGGCGATGGACTTGCCCTTTTTGTTGGTGATCTGTGCGCTGGCCATGTACTGGCCCGTGGGCGTGTCGATGACGATCGCGTCGATCTCGCCGGTCTGCAGGGCCAAGACGGCTTGGTCAAGCGTCGAGTACACGCGCGCCGGCGTGGTCGGTTTGATTTCGTCGTTGATGTAGGCGAGACCCGTAGTACCGATTTGGTCGCCGTAGTGATAGGTCTTCAACTCCGCCGGCGTGTGCTTCTTGACAATCGCATCTTTGGTGAGCGCCACGATGGACTGATTCACGTTGTAGTAACTCTCTGAGAACGTCACGGCCCGAGCTCGCGCCGCGGTGTAGGAGATTTCGTTGATGTCAAAGTCAAAGGACTTGGGCCCGGGAATGTAACTCGAGTCGAAGGGTTCGACCACCCAGTGCACGTCTTTCTTGGCGACGCCCAGCTCCCCGGCGATGGCGTAGGCGACCGCCGACTCGTACCCTTTGCCGTTTTCCGGCTTGTTGTTCACGAACCACGGTGTGTAGGCCGGCTCATCGGTGGCGATCGTTAAGACACCGCGATGAATCTCTTGGGAGCGAATGGTCGTGTGGCATTTCACCAGCGCACTTGACGAACTCGCTTGTGCCACGCTCGCGGAGAGACCGGCGACACTGAGGAGTGAGGCGCCCAGTATCGCGGCGAGGCTGAGTCGAACGTTGCGCATATGTACCCCTCCTCATGCGGCTTCACGTCTCGGAAACGCCAGTGTAGTTCTTGAGCGTGATTCGACTCCTGGGTTCACAAGAAGTGGAGCTGGGCGGTGTCGTCTCTCGTACTAACGAGGACCGCTGTTTAGTAGGCTCTTACGAGGGAGAGGTGGGTGAGTTCGGTTTAAACCACATTCCTGCTAAGAATGCGGCCTGCGAAAGTGGGCCCGAGGGTTCAAATCCCTCCCTCTCCGCCACTTAGAACCGAGCGCGTCGCACTCGGCGTCGCTACGAAGGGAATGTGGTGCGGTACTGGATCGAGACGCTCGGGTGCCCCAAGAACCACGTGGACTCCGAAAAACTAGCGGGGCTGCTGGAGTCTCAGGGTTACCTCGAGGCGATGAGCGCTGACGCGGCCGATCTCGTGGTGGCGAACACTTGCGCCTTCATTGAAGCGGCCCGCGAAGAGTCCATCGAGACCGTGCTCGATCTGGCTGATCGCAAACTTGACGGCGCTCGCTTGGTCGTGACCGGCTGTATGGCCGAACGCTACGGCGACGAACTTGCTAAAGCACTGCCCGAAGTAGACCTCGTTGCTGGCTTCGGCGAGAGTTTGACCGCTTCGGCCTCGACGCCCGTCAGTTTGCGCGCGCGTCCCGGCTCTTCCTTCGACCTGTTAAACCTTCCACGCCCCAAGTCCAAAGCGCCCTGGGCGTACGTCAAGATCGCCGAAGGTTGCGATAGGCGATGCGGCTTCTGTGCGATTCCCACCTTTCGCGGCGATCAACGTTCACGCTCTACCGACGAAATCCTCAGCGAAGCGCGTTCCCTTGTCGAGGGCGGCGTGCGCGAGTTGGTGCTCATCGCCCAAGACTTGGCCAGTTGGGGGCACGATCGACGTCGCGGCGGAACGGGTGAGGCACTCGAGGTGCTGGACCAAGGTGGCACCCAGCCGCTGATCGAGCTGACGAATACGCTCGCGCGCGAGGTCGATCGCCTACGGCTGCTGTACCTCTACCCGTCGGGACTGACGCAAGGTCTCATCGAGACCATTCTCTCTACCGGCGTGCCGTACTTCGATCTCTCGCTGCAGCACTCGTCACGGCCTTTGCTGCGCGCCATGCGTCGTTGGGGGGATGGGGACCGCTTCTTAGAGCGCATCGCGGCGATTCGCGTGGTCGAACCCGACGCCACGTTTCGCTCGTCCTTCATCTTGGGGTATCCCGGTGAGAGCGAAGACGACCAGCGCTCACTGCTTGAGTTCATTGACGAGGCGCAACTGGACTGGGCGGGCTTCTTCACGTTCTCTTCCGAAGTAGGTACCTACGCCAACGACTTGGACGAACCGGTGCCGCACGAGTTGGCTCTCGAACGACTGCGAGAGGTCTCCGAACGCCAAGACGCCATCACCGCGAAGAAGCGCGACGCACTGGTGGGTACCCACCAGCGACTCCTTATCGACGCACCGAGCGTGGCTCGCAGCGAACGCGAGTGCCCCGAGATCGATGGCGTCGTGCTCGTGGACCCAACACTTATCGTGGGTTCGATGGTGGACGCGGAGATCGTGGCGAGTCGCGGGACGGACTTAGAGGCGGTGGTTCGATGAGCTCCGAACGCACCTACGGCCCGAGCGCACTGTTGACCCCGGCCAACTTGATGACGGGTTTTCGTCTCGTCATCGCGCCGTTTTTCATCTACTTGGTCATTTTCGATCGGATCTCGTGGTGGACGGTGGCCGTCGGTCTCTCGGTGGCGGCGTCGGACTACTTCGACGGCATCGTGGCGCGCCGTCACGGCACGACCACCTCGGGCGCGTTCCTCGATCCGCTCGCCGACAAGGTGATCGTGCTCGGCGGGCTCTACGCCGTGATCATCTCGCGCCCGCACGGCATCACCTTCTTCGTTATTCCGGCGATCATCATCACGCTGCGCGAGATCGGCATGAGCGTGTACCGGGCGCGCGCGGCCAAGCACGGGATCTCCATTCCGGCCAGTCGCCTGGCGAAGTGGAAGACCTTCGTGCAGGACTGGGCCATTGGGTTCTGCGTTCTTCCGATCACCGCCCACCATCCCGCATTCGCCTTCGTGACTATTTGGCTGGCGGTTGTGTTGACGGTGTACACGGGACTGCAGTACTACTACGTCGGTCGCAGGGTCGTCGCGCGTGCGAGTTGAGATCGTCGCGGTCGGTACTGAGCTGCTCCTAGGTCAGATCCCCGACACCAACTCTCAGTGGCTCGGAGAACAACTCGCGGCGAATGGTATTTCGTCGCACTATCACCAGCACGTCGGCGACAACCACGAGCGCATCGTGCTGGCTTTTCGCACCGCCCTGGCTCGAAGCGACGCGATGATCGTCTGTGGCGGTCTTGGTCCGACCCAAGACGACATCACCCGCGCCGCGCTCGCCGAAGTGATGAACGTGCCGCTTGATCGCGACGAGGCGATCGTCGCCACCATTCGCAAGATGTTCGAGTCTCGCGGGCGCACCATGCCCGACAACAATCTGCTCCAGGCCGACGTGCCCCGTGGCGCCACGATCATTCCCCAGACGCGCGGCACCGCGCCGGGACTCATTTGCGAAGTCGGCCTCAAAGTTGTCTACGCCGTTCCCGGTGTGCCCTACGAGATGAGCGAGATGTTCGAGCGGGCGATTTTGCCCGATCTCCTCGAGCGCCAACGGGCCAGCGGCGAAACCTCGGTTATCCGAAGTCGCGTCCTACGAACCTGGGGATCCAGCGAGTCCGCGCTCGCCGAAGCCGTCGCCGAGCGCTTTGAAGCGTTGGAGCACGGTGGACGCGTCACGATTGCATTCCTCGCCTCAGGTATCGAAGGCATCAAGGTCCGTCTCACTGCGCGGGGCGACAACGACGATGAGGCACTCGCGCTGCTCGCCAATGAAGAGAAGAATGTACGGGCTCTCATCGAAGAGAAACTCGGCGACATCATCTTTGGCGTCGACGACGAGTCGATGGAGGACGTCGTCGCGCGGCAACTCGTCGCTCGCGGTCTCTCATTGGCTGTCGCTGAGTCGCTGACCGGGGGTCTGATTGCGAGCCGTTTGGTGAACGTGGCCGGCGCGTCGAAGTGGTTTCGTGGGGGCGTCGTGAGCTACGCGTCCGAGGTTAAGTTCGACGTCCTCGGCGTACCCGAAGGTCCCGTGGTGAGCATCGCCGCCGCCGAAGGGATGGCTACGGGCGTACGCGACCTGCTCAAATCCGACGTGGGACTGAGTGTCACCGGCGTGGCCGGACCCGACGAGCAGGACGGGCAGGTACCCGGGACGGTCTTCGTCGGACTGAGCCTCGGTGAGAACGTGGAACACGTGGCGCTGCGCCTGCCGGGCGATAGACCACGCATTCGCGCCTACAGCGCCATCAGTGCGCTCGATGTGCTGCGTCGAGCCCTCGAACGATCGGCGTAACGACCTACTTCATCTAGTCTCACCTAGAGAGAGTGAGGCCAGCGTGTCGAAACTTCAAGTAGAGGTCGAACCCGAGTCCTTTGGTGTCTCTTCCGAGCGACTCACTCGCATAAAGCCTCACTTCGATCGTTACGTTGAGGACCGCCGTTTAGCCGGTTGGCTCGCGACGATCTCGCGTGGTGGCGAGTTGATCTGGAGTGACAAAGGCGGGTACCGCGACCGTGAGAAAGAGCTCAGCGTAGAAGACGACACCATCTGGCGGATCTACTCCATGACCAAGCCGGTTACCGCGATCGCCGTGATGATGCTCTACGAGGAGGGTCTCTTCGACCTCTTGGACCCTGCGGGTAAGTGGATCGACTCGCTGCGCGAGTCGAGGGTCTTCTCGGGAGGCAGCTCGATGAGCCCGAAGACGGTACCGGCCTTGGGGCCGGTGCGCATTCATCACCTCTTGACGCACATGAGTGGACTCACTTACGGCTTTCAGTACATCCACCCCGTGGACGCCATCTACCGCAAAAAGGGATACGACTTCGCCTTCAAGCCCGGCGCCGACTTGGCGGAGGCGGTCGACGATTGGTGCACAAGCCCGCTCGTCTTTCAGCCCGGAACGAGGTGGAACTACTCCGTCGCCTTCGACGTGCTGGGTCGCCTCATCGAGTTGTGGAGCGGTCAAACGCTGGACGTGTTCATGAAGGAGCGAATCTTCGACCCACTCGGTATGGGTGACACCGAGTGGTGGTGCCCGCCCGACAGAGCAGAGCGTCTGGCGATGCTCTACGTTCCCGTGAACCGCGAAGCAGTCGCCTACGAGCCGATTGCGAAGGCGGCCTTTCATCCGCCTGCTCTTCTGGGCGGTGGCGGGGGATTATTCTCTACCGCGTACGACTACGGGCGCTTCACATCGATGTTGTTGAGCGGCGGTGAACTCGACGGCGTACGGCTTCTCTCGAGTCGAACCATTGACTTGATGACCCAGAACCACTTGCCTGGTGACGTCGATCTCGAGACCATCGCACTGGACTCGTTTTCGGAGTTCGGTTACGCGGGCGTGGGCTTCGGGCTGGGCATGTCGGTCATCACCGACCAGCGCAAGAACAAGTCGCTGTGCACGGACGGTTCCTTTGGCTGGGGTGGCGCGGCGTCGACGGCCTTTTGGGTCGATCCGAACGAAGATCTAACGGTCGGTTTCTACACCCAACTCCTGCCCAGCACCACGTACCCGATTCGACGGGATCTACAACGACTCGTCTACCAGGCTCTGATCGACTGAGTCCTCCAGCAAGACATTCTTAGTCTGTTACAGTCCGCGTGACAGGGCCGAACTGGAGGAGAGATGTCGGATGACGCTGAGAAGTACACGGTGCTCTATACCAGCTTTAAAACGGATACGGGGGCGTCGCTGAGATCTCAACCAGCATGGTCGTGTACGCCAACGGCGACTGGATCACGTTTCACACCACCGCCGACAACCACACTGGCAACATCGTTGCGGCATTTCCAACACAACGAGTCATCGCCGTGTATCTCGCCGAGGAAGTGGTCTTAGGCTGACGCGCCTGAAGTAGTCGCGCTTCTTTCCCAAAGACTAAATCGGCCATATTTCCCATAATTCAGCGCCTTTTGAGGTAAATTCTGGGAAGGTCCTCTTTGTCGACGCGGGTATCCAAATCCCGAATACGAACAAGTGTTCGTAGTAACTTAGGTCGTAAGCGGAGACCGACCGATGTCACAAGGGCTCCCTAATTTGCCCCAATGACAAAGAACAAGGAGACAGTAATGGCAACCGATGATCGCGCGAAAGCCCTCGACGCTGCGCTCAGCCAAATAGAGAAGCAGTTCGGCAAAGGTTCGATTATGCGCATGGGCGAAAACATGCACTTCAACATCGAGTCGATTCCGACTGGCGCTCTCGCTCTCGACATGGCACTCGGCATCGGTGGTCTCCCGCGCGGTCGCATCGTCGAGCTCTACGGCCCGGAGTCCTCTGGTAAGTCGACGCTCGCCATGCACGTGGTTGCTGAAGCACAACGCAACGGTGGGGTGTGCGCGTACATCGACGCGGAACACGCCATGGACCCGGTCTACGCGCGCGCTATCGGCGTCAACGTTGATGACCTTCTCATCAGCCAGCCCGACACCGGCGAGCAGGCCCTCGAGATAGTCGACATGTTGATTCGTTCCGGCGCGCTGGATGTCATTGTCATCGACTCGGTGGCGGCGTTGACACCGCGCGCCGAGATCGAAGGTGACATGGGTGACAGTCACGTGGGCCTGCAGGCTCGTCTCATGAGTCAGGCACTACGCAAGTTGACCGGTGGACTGTCCAAGTCCAACACCGTCGCCATCTTCATCAACCAATTGAGGGAAAAAATCGGAGTTATTTACGGATGCTTTTCTTATGACGCACGCGTGGTTCTAGCGGATGGTACGACCGAGAAAATCGGGAAGATCGTGAATCAGAAATTACCAATCGAAGTCCTCTCATTCGATGCTAAGACCGGCGCCATTGTTCCGAAACGCGTGATCAATTGGTTCAACAATGGACCCACGGACGAGTTCCTTCAGATCACAGTGGCTAAACCGATGAAACGCGGCCGGGCTGGATTGACATGTACGCCGAATCACCTAATTCGCACACCGACCGGTTGGGTAGAAGCGGGAAAGTTGAAGGTTGGTGATCTCGTGTTAGAAGCGCTACCGCACTACCTATCGGTATTCCAAATGGAGGCATTGCGCGGCACGCTCATGGGCGACGGCGCTCTCTCTTCCACGAAAAGCGGGCTCGGCGCACGGCTCCGTTTTAGTCACGGGGGCGCTCAGACAGAGTATGCCGACTGGAAGGCTTCGCTCTTTGCAAACGTGGGCGCGAGCCGCTTCGTACGAAATGACTATGTCATCACCTACGACTTCCAACCGATGCCCGAGTTGGCCGAATTGCGTCAGAGCGTTTACGTCAGTGGGAAAAAGGTTTTCGACGACGACTATTTGAAGTCTCTCACCCCGTTCTCGCTCGCGCTTTGGTACATGGATGACGCGCATTTCGCGGTTCGATCTAAGGGCCTTCAGAAGCGCACTGAAGGATTGACCGGGCGCATTGAGATCGGTGTGGAGTCGATGGAAGAACGCACGCGCGAGCGCCTTGTTGAGTATCTGGCCGACACCTGGGGCATTAGAGCAACTCTTAAGAAAAAGGGTGCAAGAAAAACAGCTGAGTTGACGTTTACCAACGCCGAATCGGCGAAGTTCCACGCCTTGATTGCCCCCTTCGTCCACCCGAGCATGGAGTACAAACTCCTCCCAGGGTTTCGAGGGCATTTCGATGTCCAGCCGGAGTTTGTGCCGATGAATTACCAACTCATGGCAATGCCGGTGACCGATGTGCGGGTGAAGCCGTGGACTCGCTCGAAGCACCGCTTCGATATCGAAGTTGAGGATAGTCACAACTATTTCGTCGACGGAGTAATGGTGCACAACTCACCGGAGGTCACCCCCGGCGGTCGCGCGCTCAAGTTTTACTCGTCGGTGCGTCTCGACATTCGTCGTATCGAGTCCATCAAGGACGGCACCGAAGTAGTGGGCAACCGCACACGCGTGAAGGTCGTGAAGAACAAGTGCGCCGCTCCCTTTCGACAGGCTGAGTTCGACATCATGTATGGCCAGGGCATCAGTCGCGAGGGCTCTGTCCTTGATGTCGCCGTGGAGTTGGGCTTCGTCAAGAAGGCCGGTGCCTGGTTTACCTACGAGGGCGAACAGATGGGTCAAGGTCGTGAGAACGTGAAGACGTTTCTGCGCGAGAATCCTCAAACGATGGCCGAGATTGATGAGCGCGTGCGTGCACAGTTGGCCGACGCGCTGGTGCCCGATGTCATCGGAGCCGGCGAGGGAATCGACATCGATACGCCAATTAACCTCGACTAGCTAACGCTGGACTTCATTGGGTGCCTCTACTCTGTAGATCGATTGTTCTCTTTTCGAGGGGCGCCAGTTTCACGGGGCGGTTAATCTCCGATCTGTGAAGCGGACTGACTGTTCCTTCGACGGAGCTCACAAAAGAAGTGGGGACCGATGAGGGGACGAACGTGAGTACGACGTTGGAGCGCGAGGAAACGAAGAACCAGATCATCGAGCACTTCGACGTCCTGATTGTCGGCGCCGGTATCTCCGGTATTGGCACGGCCTATCACTTGCTGACTCAAAATCCCGAACGCAGCTTTGCCGTGCTCGAAGCCCAGGACAGTTTCGGCGGCACATGGCATACGCATCATTACCCAGGGATTCGTTCTGACAGCGACCTCTACACCTTTGGTTATCGCTTTAAGCCCTGGACGAGTGCGCCGATCGCGACGGGCGTGGATATCCAGAAATACCTCAGTGACGTCATCGCCGAAAACGGGCTGGACCGCCATATCCATTATCGACACCACATCGACTCGGCGTCGTGGAGCAGTGAGAACAACCGTTGGACCGTGAGTGCGACGCGCACCGACACCGGTGACACGGTCGCCTTCAGCGCCAATTTCCTCTGGATGTGTCAGGGTTACTACCGACACGACAAGGGATACACGCCGGAATGGCCCGGCATGGAGCAGTTTGAAGGCATCATCGTGCATCCTCAAACCTGGCCCGCAGACCTTGACTATCGAGACAAGGAAGTCGTCGTTATCGGCTCAGGCGCAACTGCCGCCACCCTGGTGCCAGCGATTGCGGACGACGTTGCGCACGTCACGATCCTCCAGCGCTCGCCGACCTATTACTTCACGGGCGAGAACCGGAATCTCCTGGCCGATCACTTACGTGAACTGGACGTCCCCGAAGAGTGGGTCCACGACATCGTTCGTCGCGAGAACCTCTTCAACCTACGCGCGTTAACGCAGCTCGCGCTCGAGGAGCCGGAGTTCGCCAAAGACGCGCTCATTGACTTGGTTCGAGCTGCCCTGCCACCCGGCTTCGACGTAGAGACGCATTTCACGCCGCGCTACATGCCATGGCGCCAGCGAATCGCCTTCCTACCCGACGGCGACCTGTTCAAGTCAATCAGCGCAGGTCAGGTGTCGATGGTCACAGACGAGATTGAGACATTCACGAAACGCGGTGTGGCCTTGAAGTCCGGCGGCGAACTGGACGCGGACATCATCGTGACCGCCACCGGATTCAACTTGAGCGTGTTGGGCGATATCTCGGTCTCAATTGATGGCGTACCACTGGACCTTGCTGACACGGTCACCTATCGGGGCATGATGTTCACTGGCGTACCCAATCTCGTATGGGTGTTCGGATACTTCCGAGCAAGCTGGACCCTTCGCGTCGACCTCGTCAGTGACTTTGTCAATCGAATACTCTTGCACATGGACGAACTCGGCGCTACGCGAGTCACTCCTCGTTTGCGACCTGAAGACCAAGATGAACCGCATCTTGAATGGGTCGACGTGGAGTATTTCAACCCGAACTACCTGATGCGTTCGATGCACCTCATGCCCAAACGAATCGACAAGCCCGAGTGGCGTCACACCCAGGATTACTGGGCCGAACGAGACGAACTGCCGTTGGTCGATCTGGACGAAGGCTGCTTAGTGTTCGAATAGCGTGGCGCAGGTGAGTGTGCGTCTCAAGTTCCGTCGCCTTTTGGGGTCTCGAGTTCGGTCCTGGCGCCGTTATCTCAACGAAGTCGCGACCGTCGGACCCGACGACGACTACGCCAAGGTGTTCTATTACTTCGGAAAACGCGCAGCCTTGATGGCGCCGCTCGGCGTCATCTATAACGAGCGCTGCCTTTCCATCGGGGACGAGACACTCATTGGGCCGAACGTGTGTCTCACGGCGGGGATCAACGGCGATCAGTCGATGCTCGCGACCCCGACGGTTTCGATTGGTCGTAAGTGCGTGATCGGTCGTGGATCGCACCTCATCGGCCACTGGTCGATCGAGTTGGGCGACGAGATTCAAACCGGCCCCTACGTGTACATCACCGATCAGAACCATTCTTATGAGGCGATCGACGAACCGGTCGGTTGGCAGCGCCCCAGCGAGGCGGCGGTCAAGATCGGTTCAGGTAGTTGGCTCGGTGCGAACGTCATCATCCTGCCCGGGACGACCCTTGGTAAGAACACGACCGTCGCCGCGGGCGCCGTTGTGCGGGGCACGTTCCCCGATCACGTGGTCTTAGGCGGCGTGCCGGCGAAGATCCTTCGCCACTACAGCCCTAGTGAGGGCTGGGTCGCGGGCCCGGCGTGAGCCAAGGTTTCATCGGCGTTGACCTTACTCCGCTTCGCCAGTCCAAGCAGTATCGCCGCCTCTACACGGCCGGCTTCATTTCGATGCTCGGTTCGCAGGCAACCTACGTCGCGGTCCCTTTTCAACTGCGCCTACTCACGCACTCGACGCTCGCGGTCGGCTCCATTGGCCTGGTCGAGTTAGCGCCGCTCGTCTTCTTCGGTCTCTACGGCGGGGTGCTCGCCGATCGGCTGAACCGCCGACGACTCATCGTTTCCATGGAACAAGTGATCATGCTCTCGACGGCGGTGCTCTTCGTGAACGCGACGCTGGCGCACCCCTTGACGTGGATTCTCTACTTGGACGCGGCCGTGGTGGCCGGCGCGTCGAGTTTGCAGAGTCCGAGTGTCTCGGCGCTCAATCAGCTCTTCGTCTCGCACGACCTGCAGCGTTCGGCTTCGGCATTGGCCAACATCAGCTCCACAACCGCATCCATCATCGGACCCGCGCTCGGGGGACTGGCTGCGGTAGCGCTCGGCCCGGGGTCGGTCTACCTCGCCAACCTCGTCACGTTCGCCATTTCCTTATATCTACTGTTCCGGTTGAGTGCCACGCCGACGCCCGAAGCGTCCGGCGAGAGTGTGATGGGCGATCTTCGTGAGGGACTCGCCTACACGAAGAGTCGTCCTGACCTCGTCGGCACGTACGTGGTTGATCTCCTGGCCATGATCTTGGCCTTCCCGGTCGTGATGCTGCCCTTCGTGGCGGTCCGCTTTCACGAGTCCTACGCGCTCTCGATTCTGTACTGCGGACTACCGACGGGAGCGCTGTTGGCGGGCCTCACCTCGCGCTGGACGCGGCGTGTGCACCGCTACGGCCGGGCCATTGTCTTCGCGGCGGCGCTGTGGGGGCTGGGCATTGGGCTCTTTGGCTACTCGTCGTCGTTGTGGCTGGTGGTCGTCGGTCTCGCCATTGGTGGGGGGGCCGACGCGGTGAGCGGCATATTTCGCAACACCATGTGGAATGAGTCCATTCCTCCCGAGGTTCGCGGACGCATGGCCGGCATTGAGATGATCTCCTACTCGCTCGGTCCGACCGCCGGTCAGTTCCGGGCGGGCGTGATGGCGGCCTGGACGACGCTGCGCTTTTCCCTGACCTTCGGAGGATTGGCGTGCACCGGTTCGGTGGGTGTCGTCGCAGCGGCCCTGCCCTCAATGTGGCGATTCGACGCGCGCAGTGACGTGCACGTCGCCGAAGTGCGAGCACTGCGCGAGGGTGAAGCGACGTAGAAGCTGATTTGCAGCCCCTACTCTTGTTCCATGTCGCGCTCAACGTTTCTCGTCACCGTCTCGGGACCCGATCGCATCGGCGTGGGTGCGGAGCTCTTCAACGCGCTGCACTCCCTCGAAGGCGAGGACGTTCGATTGATGGACGTGGCGCAGATCACGATTCGCGGCACACTGGTGCTCTGCGCCGAAGTGAGCTCCGCTTCGTTGCTTACGCGCGATTCATTGATCCGGACCCTCGGCGAGCGGAACATTGAAGGCGAGGGCATGGGAGTTCACGTCGAGGAAGTGACCCCGAAGGACGACGTTGACGGTCGACGATTGCTGGTCACGCTCCTGGCGCCGGAGATCTCGGCTGGTCAACTCGAAGGCATCTTTCACGCCATCGCCGAGAGCGCGGCGACGTGCGAGCGCATCGTACGCCTCGCGAGCTACCCGGTTGACTGTTACGAGTTAATAGTGATCGGACCCGACCACAACGTGCTGCGCGAGGCGCTGACAACCGTCGCCAAGGAGAGCGGCCTCGACCTTGCGGTGCAACGTGCGGGACTGCACCGCCGCGCAAAGCACCTGGTGGTCATGGACGCCGACTCGACGCTATTGCAGGACGAGGTCATCGACTTACTGGGCGAGGCCTGTGACTGCGCGGCCGAGATCACGGCGATCACCTCATCGGCGATGGCAGGCGAGATCGACTTCGCGGAGTCATTGCGCCGTCGGGTGGCGTTGTTAGCGGGCCTGCCGGTAAGTGTGCTCGATGATGTACGCGCACGACTACGCCTGGCACCGGGAGCGCGCACGTTGTTGCGCACGCTCCAACGGCTCGGCTACGTCGCGGCGGTCGTGTCGGGCGGCTTCATGGAGGTGCTCTCGCCACTGCTCAGTGAACTCAACGTCACTCTTGTCGAAGCCAATCGTCTCGAAGTACGGGATGGTGTGTTGACCGGGCGCGTCGTCGGCGACGTTCTCGACCGCGCCGGCAAAGCGGCGGCGCTACGCCACTTCGCCGAAGAGGTGGGCGTCCCGCTCGAGCAGACCGTCGCGGTCGGCGACGGCGCGAACGACATTGACATGCTCTCGGTCGCGGGCCTCGGCATTGCGTTTAACGCCAAAGCCCTCGTGCAAGAGCACGCCGACGCGGCCCTGTCGGTGCCTTACCTTGACGCCGTGCTCTACTTCTTGGGCATCAGCCGCGAGGAAATTGAGACGGCTTAAGTTGCCGCCAAATCGCCGTACTGGTGGCCATTACCAAGTAGTAATGTGCGCCTTAGGACGAGTCGAAGGGGATACGTGAAGGTAGTCATTGACCACGAACTCTGCCAGGGACAAGGGCGATGCTTCCTCATGGTGCCGAGCCTTTTTGACTTCGACGATCTAGGCAATGGTGTTGTCATCGGTGACGGAACGCTCACTCCGGAAACGCTCGAACTCGCTCGTCTCGCTGAAGCCAACTGCCCCGAACACGCCATCTTCATTGAGGAGTCCTCGTGAGCGAAAGGCCCCCCGTCCTCGACTTCGCCACCGACTGGGACCACACCGACCCCGAATGGGTGGCTGATCCCTACCCGATCTGGGAGGACCTACGTCAACGCTGCCCCGTCGCACACACCGATCGATTACGGTGGCGCCTGGTTTCCCGCCACGCACGCGGGTGTCTCGGCGGTCGCCAAGGACACCGAGAACTTCACCAGTCGCGATGTCATCATCGCCGACGGGCGACCGACGGGAGAGGACTTGCCTTCGCCCATCGGCGTGGCGCCGCCCATCACCTCGGACCCGCCCTTTCACGCCATTGCCCGCAAGCTGATCCTGCCGGCCTTCGCGCCGGGCGTCGTCAACGCCATGGAGCCGCAAATTCGCGAACTCTGCAACGCCTACCTCGACGACGTGATCGGCGAGGAGATCGTGAACGGCTCGCTTAGTTACGCGAAGAAAATTCCACCCGGAGTAATTCGCCACATGCTGGGATTTCCCGAAGAGGACACCGAGAAGTTCATCGAGGCGGTGCACATCATCACCGAAGCGGTCGACCTCCCTAAAGAAGAGCGCATCGAAATGTTCGCGCCGGTCGAGGAGTACTTCACCCGCCAGATCGAAGATCACCAGGCCCATCCGCGCGACGACCTGACGTCGTTCTTGCTTGACGCCGAGATCGAGGGACAGAAGTTAGCCCTCGAGCACGTCTTTGGCACGATGGTGCTCATCCTGGTTGCCGGCATCGACACGACCTGGGGCGCGATCGGCGCGTCGCTGTGGCACCTGGCCCAACACCCCGACGACCTCGAGCGCTTGGTGAACGAGCCCGACTTGATGCCCGTTGCGGTGGAGGAGTTCCTGCGCTTCTACGCCCCGGTCACCATGGCGCGCCTGGTGAACGCCGACATGGAGTACCTGGGCTGTCCTATGAAGGAGTACGACTGGATCCTGCTCGGCTTTCCCGCGGCCAATCGCGACCCGGTCGTCTTTAAGGACGCCGACAAGTTCATCATCGACCGCGCCGAGAACCGTCACGTGGCCTTCGGTCTTGGGATTCACCGCTGTGTGGGCTCGAACCTGGCCCGTCTCGAGCTGCGCGTGGCGATAGAAGAGTTCATTCGGCGCTATCCCAGGTTCGAACTCGCGAACAAAAATGACGTCACCTGGTCGCAGGGCCAGATCCGTGGGCCGAGGAATCTTCCGTTGCGGATCTTGAGCTAAGGGTGTCCACCGAGAGCGACGTCAAACGACCAGTTACTGACTTCGCGACGGATTGGGATCACACCGACCCGACGTGGGTGAACGATCCCTACCCCATCTGGGATGATCTTCGCGAGCGCTGTCCCGTGGCGCACACCGATCGCTACACCGGTGGTTGGTTTCCCACCACGCACGACATGGTCTCCGAGGTCGCGAACGACCTCGAACACTTCACCAGTCGCATGGTCGTGATCACTAACAACAAGTATCCGCCGAACTCCGTGGCGCCGATCGGCGGCGCGCCGCCGATCACCTCGGATCCGCCCTTTCACCAGTTCGCTCGTCGCCTTATCCTGCCGGCCTTCGCGCCTGGTCCGATTAACGCGCTCGAAGGTCAGGTGCGAGCGCTCTGCGTGAAGCACCTCGACGCGCTGGGCGTCGCGAAGGAGTTCGACGCAGGTGCCCAGTTCGCGCAGTTCATCTCACCAGGTGTCATCGCCAAGATGTTGGGCTTTCCCGAAGAGGACGAGGACAAATTTCGAGAGTTCGTGCATGTCGTGTTGGACCTCGTCGACCTGCCCGTGGAAGAGCGTGCTCCTTTGTTCATGCCGATGGCCGAGTACTTCGACCAACAGATCGAAGACCACCTCGCCAACCCCCGTGATGACTTCACGAGCTACCTCTTGAACGTTGAGTTCAACGGACAGAAGCTGGCGCCTGAGCATGTGCGCGGCACGATGGTCCTCGTACTCGTCGCGGGCATCGACACCACGTGGTCAGCCATCGGGAGCGCGATCTGGCACCTGGCCCAAAATCCCGACGATCTCGCGCGCCTCGTGAACGAGCCCGAGTTGATGCCCATCGCCGTGGAAGAGTTCCTGCGTTTTTACGCACCCGTCACGATGGCGCGCCTGGTGAAAGAGGACATGGACTTTCACGGCAGCGCTATGAAGAAGGACGACTGGGTCCTGCTCGGCTTTCCCGCCGCCAATCGCGACCCCGAGGCTTTTGAGAACGCCGACACCTTCGTGATTGATCGCGTGGTGAATCGTCACGCGGCCTTCGGGCTGGGCATCCACCGATGCGTCGGTTCGAACTTGGCGCGACTAGAGCTGCGGGTCGCGATTGAGGAGTTCATCAAGCGCTACCCGACTTTCGAACTCTCCGATCCGGGTGGCGTTACCTGGGCCCCGGGACAGGTGCGCGGACCGCGCGCGATCCCCGTGAGAATCCTTGCGTAGGGTTACAGTCCGAGACTGGGGGAGCCCGTACTCCAGAGACTCTTCATCCACGCTTCGACGTCGTCGGCCGCGCGCGGCAAGCCTGCTGAAAGGTTCCGCGCGCCCGTTGCCGTTACGAGAATGTCGTCTTCGATGCGCACGCCGATGCCGCGGTACTCCTCGGGCACGGTGAGATCGTTCGTCTGAAAGTACACCCCAGGCTCGACGGTTAAGACGTAGCCCTCTTTGAGTTCGCCCCAGTAGAACTCGTTGCGCGCGTTCGCGCAGTCGTGCACATCGATGCCGAGCATGTGGCTTGACCCGTGCAGCGTGTAACGCCGGTGCAACTGCTGGTCTTTTCGTAGGGCGAACTCCGGCTCCACCTTCAAGATGCTCAGTTCGAAGAGCCCTTCGGCGAGGACCTTCATGGCGGCGTCGTGGGGATCGGTGAACTTGGCGCCGGGCTTGACGGCGGCGATGCCGGCCGACTGCGCGGCGTAAACCAGATCGTAGATTCGACGCTGCGCCGGTGAGTACGTGCCACTGACCGGCATGGTGCGTGTGACGTCGGCGGTGTAGAGGTTGTGGCCCTCGACGCCCGCGTCGAGCAACAAGAGCTCACCCCAACGAACGGCGCCGTTGTTGCGCATCCAGTGCAGGGTGGTGGCGTTCGCTCCGCTCGCGGCAATGGTGCCATATCCGATGTCGTTGCCTTCGACGCGCGCGCGAAGATTGAAAACTCCCTCGATAACCCTTTCGCCGCGACTCTCGGCGGTCGGTAACGCTCGGACGACATCTTCGAAGCCCTTGACGGTGAAGTCGGCCGCGAGCTGTAGTTGCTCAATCTCGAACTCGTCCTTGACGAGTCGCGCCTCGCTCAGGGCCACGGCGAGTTCCTCGTCCTGCTCACTTGGTTCGCTCATGGCGTCGATCTCCGCGTCGTAACCGCGGAGCGTTACGACGTCGGTCACGCCGAGGGCGACGAGGTCCTTCTCTAAGTTCTCGAGCGGCGCCGTGTCGATGTCGTAGTAGATCGCTGCTTCTTCGACACCGCGACGTTCTCCGACCCACAGTTCGCCGTAGCGAGAGTCCGTGTAGAACTCGTGCATCGACGAGTCGCGCCGGTGCGGCACGTAGAGCGTCGAGCGCGGCCCTTCAGTGCTGGGCGAGATGACGAGCACGCAGTCGGGTTCATCGCAGCCCGTCAAGTAAAAGAAGTCGGAGCCAGCTCGAAAGGGGTAGTCGGTATCGTTCGCGCGCACCTTGAAGTTACCCGTCGGCACCACCAATGTCTTGGCCGTGAAACGCTCACCAATGTTCTGACGACGCGCTGCAGAGTGGGTGACACCGGGGTGTACTTCCTTGGAGGTTTCTCCCATCGCCCAGTTCTGGGTCATGTGGTCGAAGAGCACTCGGGGACTTGGTGGTCGGTGTGGTCCGACCCACACCCAGTGCTCTGAAACGGGGTGCTCGGCCGAGACGTCGGGTTCGGGGATCTCAGGTTCTTCGTTCACGCGCACAACTTACCCCCTCACCATCTCTCCTATGCTCGCCCCATGGATATCTCGCTGCGCCACGAAGGCTCCGTCGCCATACTCACCTGGAACGACGGCGAGAACCGAATCAATCTCGACTCACTGGCGCGGATTAATGAACTCCTCGACGAACGTGAAGAGACGAAGGGCCCCCTCGCGGTGGTGTTGACCGGGACGGGCAAGTTCTTTTCGAACGGGCTGGACCTGGCGCGTTTTGGCGCGGACCGCGACGAGTTCTTGGCGACGCTCAAGGAGTTGAAGCGAACCATCGGGCGGATCTTTCTCTATCCCGCCTACAGCGTGGCCGCGATCAACGGACACGCCTTCGCCGGCGGTGCACTGCTCAGCTGCGCCTTCGACTATCGGGTGATGCGCGACGATCGAGGCTACTGGTGCATGAATGAGGCCGAAATTGGTCTGGCCCTAGACGACCAGTTGTATTCGATTCTCGCGCACCGCCTGCCCACCGCAACGGCCCGCATAGTTGCTCTGACCGCGAAACGCTTCGGTGGACCCGACGCGCTGGCCGCGGGCATCGTCGAGGCGATCGCCAGCGAAGACCAGGTGCTGCGCCATGCGATCGACGTGGCGGAGAGCTACGTCATGGTGGATCGAAAGATTCTTGCCACACATAAAAAACTGATTCACGGTGATGAGGCGAAGTTGCTCGGTTTTGTTGCTTCGGCGACCTCTCACTAGCCGACCGTGAGGAACCGTGACTAAGGAGATCGACCTCACGTCACTCGAAGGCTTCACCCGAAGCGCCTTTCTCGCATCGTCTAATAAGACCCACGACGTGTACCGCTACGGCACCGGTCCGGCCGTCATCGTGATTCACGAGGTCCCTGGTTTGACGCCGCTGACGGCGGCGTTCGGCCGCAAGGTCGCCGACCGCGGCATGACTGCCGTAATGCCCAGTCTCTTTGGAACACCGGGACGCGAGATGACCACCGCTTACACCCTCGGCGTCGTCGCAAGAGCCTGCATCAGCCGTGAGTTCACCATGCTGGCCACCAACAAGACCAGCCCGATCACCAAGTTCCTTCGCGAACTCGCCGCCCAGGAGCACAAGACCTTTGGCGGTCCCGGAGTCGGTGTGGTCGGCATGTGTTTGACGGGCGGTTTCGCACTCGCCATGAGTGTGGACGATGTGGTGGTCGCCCCCGTGATGAGTCAGCCCGGCCTGCCGGCTCCCCTCGGGGCCAAGCGAAAGGCAGCGACCGGCGTGTCCGACGACGATTTGGCAATCATCAAGCGCCGAAGTGGCCAAGGACTCTGCGTCATGGGTCTGCGCTTCAGCGGCGATCCCGCCTCTCCCGAGGCGCGATTCGAGACGCTTCGACGCGAACTCGGAGACAATTTTGTTGGCGTCGAGGTCGACTCGTCGGCGGGAAATCCTTGGGGCTATCGCAAGGGAGCACACAGCGTGCTCACCGAGGACTACTCCGACCAAGAGGGTTCACCCACACGACAAGCCCTCGAGGACGTCTTGACGTTCTTCACGACGCGACTCGGCGTCGAAGCCGCTTCGTAATCGCCACAGCGCGTCGCCCGAAACTAGATCCAACCCTGGTCGCGAGCGATCTGTTCAACGTCGCCGATGCGCATGCCGGTGCGGTGCTGCAGGGTGCGAATAAGCCCGCCGGCTTCGTAGAGCGACTCGTGCGTGCCGGTGTCGAGCCAGGTTGTCGCGCGCGAGAGGACCTCCACGCGAAGTTCACCAAGTGCCAGGTAGGCGTTGTTGAGGGCGGTGATCTCCAGCTCGCCCCGTGCGCTCGGTGTCAAGTGGTGCGCGAAGTCCGAGGCGCGTTCGTCGTAGAAGTAGATGCCGGGCACCGCGTAGCTGCTTTTCGGCGTCGCGGGTTTCTCTTCGATGGAGAGCACATTGCCCGCGTCGTCAAACTCCACGACGCCATACATCGAAGGATCGTTCACCTGGTAGGCGAAGATGAGGGCGCCGTTGACTTTCGTGTTTTGCTGCAGGTGCGTGCCCAGTCCTGGTCCGTAGAAGAGGTTGTCGCCCAGAATGAGCGCACACTTCTCGCCGTCGAGAAACTTTTCGCCCAGGATCAACGCTTCGGCGAGTCCGTTCGGTTGGTCTTGCACGACGTAGGAGATCTTGACGCCGAGTTGCGAACCGTCGCCGAGCAGTCGAGAGAACGCGTCTTGATCGTGGGGTGTCGTGATGAGAAGAATCTCACGAAGACCACTCAGCATTAGAGTGCTCAGTGGATAAAAAATCATGGGCTTGTCGTAGATCGGCAGTAACTGCTTGGAGACCGCCCGTGTAATGGGATGCAGGCGCGTACCAGTACCGCCCGCCAAAATGATTCCCTTCACTCCATTAGTATAGAAGTCTTCTATCGCCTTTCTTAAGGCCGAGGTGCGTTATGCGCGTTGTGATTACTGGGGCGGCGGGGTTCATCGGTTCTCGACTCAGTGAGCTGTTGGTCGCCGACGCCGAACGACTCGGCTACGACGACGTCGTGCTGCTCGATGCTCTCACCTACTCGGGTCGACTCGAAAATCTCGAAGCGGTGCTGCGTGATTCGCGCGTCTCGTTCATACGAGGTTCCATCACGGATCAACTCGTGACCGACGAAGTGCTGGGCGGCGCACACGCCGTGTTGCACTTAGCCGCCGAGAGTCACGTGGACCGCTCCATCACCGGCGCACGCCTCTTCTATGAGACGAACGTCATGGGCACCCAGCAGCTGCTCGAGAGCGCACGCGCCACGGGTGTCGAGCGTTTCGTCCACGTCTCGACCGACGAAGTCTACGGCTCCATCGCCCAAGGCTCCTGGCCAGAGGATCATCTCCTCGAGCCGAACTCGCCGTACTCCTCGAGCAAGGCCGGCTCCGATTTGGCCGCGCTCGCGTACCAGCGCACCTACGGACTGAACGTGATGGTCACGCGCTGCTCGAACAACTACGGCCCGCGTCAGTTTCCCGAGAAGCTGATTCCACTCTTCGTGACCAACCTCTTCGACTGCCTCAAGGTTCCGCTCTACGGCGACGGGCTCAATATACGTGACTGGCTCTTCGTGGACGATCACTGTCGAGGAATCTTGCGCGTGCTGGAGGCGGGGCGCGCGGGGGAGATCTACAACATCGGTGGAGGCACGGAGCTGACCAACGTCGAGATCACTCATCTGCTGCTCGAACTCTGCGGGGCGGATGAGTCGATGATCGATCAAGTGGAGGATCGACTCGGCCACGATCGGCGCTACAGCGTGGACTGGAAGAAGATTCGAGACGAGTTGGGCTATCGACCAGAGGTGGAGTTCGAAGAGGGTCTGGCTCGTACCGTCAAGTGGTATCGCGAGAACGAACCCTGGTGGCGACCGTTGAAGGAGCGCTCTTCGTGAGGGTGACCGAGCTCTCGATTCCTGGCGCCTACGTGATTGAGTCGCCGGTGTGGGGCGATGATCGAGGATTCTTTCGCGAGTGGTTCAAGCAGAGCGACTTCGTCGAGGCCGGCATCGACTTCGACATACGACAGGCCAACCTCTCGACCTCGCGTCGAGGCGTGATTCGTGGTCTGCACTATTCCATCGCCCCTGAGGGACAGGCCAAGGTGGTCACCTGTGTGTACGGAGAACTCGTGGACGTCATCCTTGACGTGCGCGTGGGATCACCGACCTTTGGCGCGTTTGAGACGGTGCACCTGGCGGCGAGCGAAGAGCGTTCGTTGTTCTTGCCCATTGGAGCCGCGCACGGGATCTGTGTGACGAGTGAAGAGGCTGCTCTCTCGTACCTGCTGTCCTCGCCTTTCAACGCGTCACTTGAGCTCGAGATCAACCCCTTCGACGAAGCACTCGGTGTTCCGTGGCCCTTGAAGGGCGAGGCGATCGTCAGCGAGAAAGACGCCAAGGCACCGACCCTCGCGGATCGGCTGCGCGACGGGCAGTTACCCTTGTACGCCACCGCGACCTAGACGAACTTTGCGGGCTATTGCTAGCGTGACTCCAGTGAGTACCGCCCCGCTTCGCCTCGTGACCAGTGACGATCGAGGAGTGCAACTGCCGACGCCCAGCGCCTGGCCAGTGGTTGAATCCGAATCTCAACTTCGGGCCCTGCTCGCGGGTCTCTCGGGCGTTGACGCCGCCGGCGCCGAGGCTCGCGCGGCGAAGCTCGCCACGAGATCACTGAAGAAATCCACGAAGCTCGCGGCGCTTGATCTTGCCATTTCGATGGTCGACCTCACGACACTCGAGGGCGCCGACACCCCCGGTCGCGTGAGATCCCTGTGCGCTAAAGCTGCACACCCTGACGCTTCTGACCCTGCGGTTCCCCACGCCGCGGCCGTGTGTGTCTACGGCGATTTGGTCGGGGTCGCGCGGGAGGCGCTCGGTTCGTCGCCGGTCAAGGTTGCTGCCGTCGCGACGGCGTTCCCTTCGGGACGCGCGTCGATGAACGTCAAGCTGCTCGACGTACGCGAGGCGCTCGCCGCGGGCGCCGACGAGATCGACATGGTGATCGATCGAGGCGCGTTTCTCTCGGGCCGCGTCGGTCAGGTCTTCGACGAAATCGTCGCCGTGAAAGAACTCTGCGGTCCCGTGCACCTCAAGGTCATCCTCGAGACGGGCGAACTCGTGACTTACGACAACACTCGCAAGGCGAGCTGGATCGTCATGCTCGCCGGCGCCGATTTCATAAAGACCTCGACGGGCAAGGCCAGCGTCTCCTCGACGTTGCCGGCGGCGCTGGTGATGCTCGAAGCGGTACGCGACTTTGCCGAGATGACGGGGCGCCTTGTCGGCGTGAAAGTGGCCGGTGGCATCCGGAACTCGAAGGACGCGCTGCGCTACCTCGTCGTGGTTAACGAAACGGCCGGCTCGACGTGGCTCACCCCCGACCTCTTTCGCTTCGGCGCCTCGTCGCTGCTGAACGATCTGTTGATGCAACGACTCAAGCAGCGAACGGGGCTCTATGTACGCTCCGACGAATTCAGCGCCGACTGATGAGCGAAGACCTCGCCAACTCGCGCCTGGGATCTCTCTCCTACGACCCAGCCCCGGAGTCGGCCGCGATCGCGCACTTAAAGCCCGCCTACGGGCTCTTCATCGAAGGTGAGTTCAGCGACCCTTCGACGCACGACTCCTTTGCGACGCTCAATCCCGCGAACGAGGACGTGCTCGCCCGGGTCTCTCAGGCTTCGAGCGCCGACGTTAATCGCGCTGTGTTGGCGGCGCGAAAGGCCTACGACACGGTGTGGTCGAAGACGAGCGGTGCGCAGCGAGCGAAGTACCTCTTTCGCATCGCGCGACTCATTCAAGAGCGTTCTCGTGAACTCGCCGTGGTCGAGACCCTCGATAACGGCAAGCCGATTCGCGAGTCCCGCGACCTGGACATCCCCCTCGCCGCGGCGCACTTCTTCTACTACGCGGGCTGGGCCGACAAGCTTGACTACGCGGGCTTCGGCGCGAACCCCAAGCCTCTCGGCGTCGCCGGCCAGATCATTCCCTGGAACTTTCCCCTGCTGATGGCCGCGTGGAAGTTGGCGCCAGCTCTCGCGGCCGGCAACACCTGTGTCCTGAAGCCGGCCGAAACGACGCCGTTGTCGGCCCTTGTGCTGGCGGAGATACTCGAACAGGCCGAACTGCCACCGGGGGTCGTCAACATCATCACCGGCGACGGCACCAGCGGTGCGGCACTGGTTGATCACCCCGACGTCGACAAGATCGCCTTTACCGGTTCCACTGAGGTCGGGCGATTGATTCAACAGCGCGTCGCCTCGAGTCGCAAACACCTCACCCTCGAACTAGGAGGCAAGGGCGCGAACATCGTCTTCGAGGACGCTCCGGTCGACGAAATGATCGAGGGGATCATCGACGGCATCTTCTTCAATCAAGGACACGTCTGTTGCGCGGGGTCGCGTCTCTTGGTGCAAGAGTCTGTTGCGGATGAGGTGCTGCGACGGCTCATTCGCCGCGTGGACCAGCTACGCGTCGGCGATCCACTGGATAAGAACACCGACGTCGGGGCCATCAACTCGGCCGCGCAGTTAGCGCGCATCAAAGAGCTCAGTGACTACGGCGAAGTGGAAGGGGCAACGCGTTACACGAGCACGTGTGTGTTACCCGACAAGGGTTACTGGTTCGCTCCCACCGTCTTTGCCGACGTGTCGCCGTCGCACCGCATCGCCCGCGAGGAGATCTTCGGCCCAGTGCTCTCGGTACTGACCTTTCGCACACCGGAAGAGGCCGTGGCTAAGGCCAACAACACCAACTACGGCTTGGCCTGTGGCGTATGGAGCGAGAAGGGTTCGCGGACATTGTGGGTGGCCGAGCGTCTGCGCGCCGGGGTCATCTGGGCCAACACCTATAACCGCTTCGACCCGGCGAGTCCCTTCGGCGGCGTGCGCGAGTCGGGTTTTGGACGCGAAGGCGGACGTCACGGGTTGGAGGCGTACCTCGATGTCTGATCGTCTCGACGTTAAAAAGACCTACAAGCTCCTCATCAACGGCGCCTTTCCGCGATCAGAGTCCGGGCGCAGCTACGAGGTGACTTCCGCCGCGGGGGCGTTTCTCGCCAACGCCGCTCAGGGATCTCGCAAGGACGTGCGTGACGCGGTCGTCGCCGCGCGCGCCGCGCAGTCCAGGTGGTGGGCGCAGAGCGCCTACAACCGCGGCCAGGTGATCTACCGCCTGGCCGAGATGGCCGAGTCGCGTCGAGATGAGTTAAGTGAACACGTTGCCCTCGCCGAAAGGCTCAAACCCAAGGACGCGAAGGCGAGCGTCGCGCGGGCGATCGATCGTGTCGTCTGGTACGCGGGGTGGACCGACAAGATCGCGCAAATCCTCGGCTCGTCGAACCCCGTCGCCGGACCGTACTTCAACTTCTCCGTGCCAGTGCCAAGCGGTGTGGTGGGGGTCATCGCCGATCAGGACTCCTCGCTCGAAGCCTTCGTTGACGCCGCCTTCGCACCAATCGCGGTCGGCAATACGGTCGTGGTGCTCGCGAGCGAGCGTCGACCGACGCCGTCGATCCTGGTGAGTGAGATGAGCGCCACGGCAGACTTTCCCGGCGGCGTGCTCAACGTCATCACCGGCTACACCGGCGAGCTCGCGCCCACGCTCGCCGGGCATGAGGACGTCGACGGCCTCGATCTGGCGGGCGTCGATGAAGAGTTCGCCTCGGAGCTGGCGTTGCTGGCGGCCGGCTCGATCAAGCGCGTGCTGCGTCCCGAAAAGAGCATTGACGCGTCGATGCATCGCCTGCGCGCCTTCGTCGAGACCTCCACCGTGTGGCACACGATCGGTCAGTAGTGACTAATCCCTACGAACTGGCCCAGCAAGCCGCTAGTGAACTGCGCGAGCAAAGCGGCGTCGATGCCTACGACGTGGCGGTCGTGCTGGGCTCGGGCTGGAAAGAGGGTGCGAACGCACTTGGCGAGCCCAAAAGCGTGGTGGCGACGTCATCGCTGAGCGGGTTTGTTGCACCCAGCGTCGCGGGCCATAGCGGACAGATTCTTTCGCTCGACCTAGACGGCGCCCACGTTGCACTGGTCTCCGGCCGTGTGCATCTCTACGAGGGTCACAGCGCGCATGTCGTCGTGCACCCCGTGCGCACCCTGATCGCCGCGGGGGCGAAGAAGGTGGTGTTGACCAACGCTTGTGGCGGACTCGATCTCGAGATCGCGCCGGGCAACGTGGTCGTCATTCGCGACCACCTCAACTTGACCGCCACCTCGCCACTCGAAGGACCGCCACCGCCCGCTGGCTACGGCTCGCGATTCGTCGACTTGAGTGACCTCTATAGCGCGCGACTTCGCGAGGTGGCGCTCACGACGGTACCGACACTGAACGAGGGCATCTACGCCGGGCTTCGGGGACCGCACTACGAAACACCCGCCGAAATTGAAATGGTGCGTCGCCTGGGCGCGACGCTCGTCGGAATGTCCACGGTCTTGGAAGCGATCGCCGCGCGTCATCTTGAGGCCGAGGTGCTCGGACTGAGTCTCGTGTCGAATTTCGCGGCGGGCGTCACGAAAGGTCCACTCAATCATCTCGAAGTCCTTGAAGCCGGTCAGTCGGCGTCGGTGAAACTCGGGTCGTTGTTGGCGCAACTCCTGCCGTCGCTGTGAACCCATCACTGAAGGAACAGGTGCTGGCCTGGATCAAGAGTGACCCCGACGAGGTCGATCGCGCGACGCTCCAGCGACTTCTTGATGAAGGGGACGACGACGAGTTACGACGTAGGTTCGAGCATCCCTTGACCTTCGGCACGGCCGGTCTGCGTGGCCCGGAGATGGCCGGTCCCGCGGGAATGAATCGCGCAACGGTGCGCCGTGCGACCCAGGGCGTCCTCGCGTGGTTGGAGGAGATCGGCGCTGATAAGACCAACGGCGTCGTCGTCGGTCGAGACGCACGTCGCGGGTCGGAGCGCTTCAACGACGAAGTTGTCTCGGTGCTGCTCGGTGGGGGCGCCGTGGTCTACGAGATGCCCGCGCCGCTGCCGACGCCTTTCGTGCCCTATGGCGTGAAAGCACTGGGCGCTGTCGCGGGCATCATGATCACCGCGAGTCACAATCCCCCCCAGGACAACGGGTACAAGCTCTACGCGGGCGACGGAGCGCAGATCATTCCTCCCGACGACGAGATCGTCGAACGCCTTGCGCGCAGCGCCGGCACCGCCGCGCTGGCGGATCGCTCCGTACCGGGACACTCCTACGTGGCGCCCGCTCTGTTCGAGGAGTACCGCTCGCACTTTGTTCGTCGTTTTGGCGTGGGACGCAGCGACCTGCGCATTACCTACACCCCGATGCACGGTGTCGGGGGGTCGGTGATGAGTGAACTCTTCGCGGAGGCCGGTTTCGAGATCGTGACCCCCGTAGCTGAGCAGTTCGTGCCAAACGGCGTCTTTCCCACGCTGCCTTTCCCTAACCCCGAAGAGCCCGGCGCCCTCGATCTGGCCATCGCGTGCGCCGAAGCGAGCAACTCGACGCTGATCATCGCCAATGACCCCGACGCCGATCGTCTGGGCGCCGCGGTGCGAGGCCCGAACGGATGGCACGTCCTACGTGGCGATGAGATCGGCTGGCTTCTGGCGTCCTCGTTGTTAGAGGGAATCAAGGCTGCGGACGAAGTGGTCGCTACCACCATCGTCTCTTCGACGCTCCTCTCGCGCATGGCTGACGCCGAGAATGTGCGCTGCGTCACGACGCTGACGGGCTTTAAGTGGATCTCTCGCGCCGCTGGCACCGGTGTGCTCGGATTCGGGTACGAGGAGGCGTTGGGCTTTGCGGTCGATCCCTGCGTTGCCGATAAGGACGGTCTGTCGGCCGCGCTCGCGCTGAGCGCCTTGGCTCACGCGCTTTCGGAGAAGGACGAGACGCTGTTGGATCGCCTCGATGAGATTGAAGGTCGCTTTGGCGTGCACGCGACGGCGCAACTGGCGCTCCGTGGCGAAGGACCGGAAGCGATGACGTTGATTCGCCAGGTAGTCGAAGGACTGCTGCGTTCGGCGCCGCAACGGGTGGGCGAGCTCGTCGTGAGCGAGGTCGTCAACCTCAACGAAGCTCGGCACGGACTCGCACCGACCGACGGCGTGGTGCTCGTATTCGGCGACGTCGGCCGAGTGATCGTTCGCCCCTCGGGTACCGAAGCCAAGCTCAAGGCGTATGTGGAGATGACGCCGCCCCGCCGAGGATCGTTGGCTGAGCAGCGCGAGCGGTCCAAGGGGCTGTTGGAGAGCGTCCAGGCCAGTCTGGCGGAGTTGCTGGTTTTTTAACTGCGAAGCGCGGCGTAGCCGGGCTTGATGATCGTGTTGATCATGTTGAGTCGCTGGTCGAACTCGTAGAAGGTGCTCTTCGCGGCGTTGAGCGTGAGCCACTCCATGTCGTCCAGATTCCAGCCGAAGGTGTTGGCACAGACTTCGAACTCTCGGCTCAGCGTGATGTCACTCATGAGGCGATTGTCGGTGTTGAGCGTGACGCGAAAACGCAGTCGCTTCAACAGGTCGATGGGGTGCGTGGCGATGGACGCGGCGGCGCCGGTGTGTACGTTGGACGTGGGGCAGACCTCTAGGGGAATTCGGCGATCGCGTATGAAGTTCGCGAGTCGACCGAGCTGGTAGTGACCGTCGACTTCACGAATGTCGTCGACGATGCGCACGCCGTGGCCCAGTCGTTCGGCGTTGCAGAACTGTACGGCCTCCCAGATCGAAGGAAGTCCGAAGGCCTCACCGGCGTGAATCGTGAGGTGGAAGTCCTCGCGCTGAATGAGGTGAAACGCACGCAGGTGCTTCGTCGGCGGGAAACCGTCCTCGGGGCCCGCGATGTCGAAACCGCAGACACCCTCGTCGCGAAAGTCCACCGCGAGCTGCGCAATGGTCTCGCTCAAGGTTGCTTGGCGCATCGCCGAGAGAATGGTCCGCACGACGATGCGGTGTCCCTCGTTGGCCGCCTCCTTCATGCCCAAAGCGAATCCGTCGAGCACGGCGCGAACAATCTCAGAGAGCGTGAGCCCGCCGTCGAGATGCAGTTCTGGCGCAAAACGGACTTCCGCGTAGACCACGCCGTCGCGGGCTAAGTCAATGGCGCTCTCCGCCGCGACGCGCTCGAGTTGGTCCCTGGTCTGCATGACCGCGGTGGTGTGCGCGAAGCCGGCGAGGTAACCCACGAGGTCGCTGCCCGGTGTGTCGGCTAAGAACCACGTGCGTAACTCGTCGGGGTTCGTTGTGGGTAGTCCCTGATAGTTGCTTTCCGCGGCGAGATCGAGGACAGTCTCCGGACGAAGTCCGCCGTCTAAGTGCTCGTGCAGCAGGATCTTGGGTGCTCGTTTGATCATCTCCGGGGTGAGTGCGGTGCCGGTCATGGGGCCAGGATAGTCAAGACGCCTTGTTACTCCGAGATGATTTCGAGCGACGCGGGCGATCGCGGCCGCAACGGATCGATCTCGATGGTCACCGCTTCTCGAATCGCGTCGCGACCTTTTTCTAGGTGAGCGTCGTCGTCGGCGTGCAGCTCGAAGAGTGGCTGCCCGGCCTCAACGTGATCTCCTTCACGCACGAGACAGAGCACACCGGCCGCGGCACTCACGGTGTCTTCTTTCTTCGCACGACCTGCGCCGAGACGCCAAGCTGCAACGCCCACCGCAAGAGCGTCGACGCGATGAACGAATCCGCCATGCGGCGCGACGACGATGTCACGAACCGCAGCCACCGGCAATACGGCGTCGGGATTGCCGCCCTGAGCCGCGATCATGACTCGATACTTCTCGTACGCCGAGCCGTCGTCGAGTTTCGACTCGGGATTTACGTCGAGGCCCACCAGGGCCAGCATGAGTCGGGCGAGCGCGAGCGTGAGTTCGCGCACGTCCTCGGGGCCCTTGCCTTGCAACACGGCGATCGACTCCGTGACTTCCAGCGCATTACCCACGGCCTGACCGAGCGGCGTGCTCATTGGTGTTAAGTGCGCGACGGTTTTTACGCCGTGCGCGCGACCGATGCGCACCATGGTGTGGGCGAGCTCTTGGGCCCGACTGAGTTCTTCAATGAACGCGCCCAAGCCGAACTTCACGTCGAGCACCAACGCGGAGGTTCCTTCGGCGATTTTCTTCGACATGATGGACGAGGAGATCAGAGGGATTGCACCGACGGTCCCGGTCACGTCGCGCAACGCGTAGAGCCGTCGATCGACGGGCACCAATCCCTCTCCGGCCGCGCAGATCACCGCGCCGACTGATTCGAGTTGCTCCAGTATCTGTTCATTGCTCAGCGCCGCTCGCCAGCCGGGAATCGATTCGAGCTTGTCGAGCGTCCCGCCGGTGTGCCCGAGTCCGCGCCCGGAGAGTTGGGGCACCGCCGCGCCGCAGGCCGCGACGAGCGGCGCGAGGATGATCGAGATCTTGTCGCCGACGCCACCGGTCGAGTGTTTATCGACGGCGGGCCGCGAGAGCCCGGAAAGGTCGAGTCGTTCACCGGAGGCGATCATTCGATCGGTCCAGGTGGCGAGCTCGTCGCTATTGAGTCCCTGAAAGAAGATTGCCATCAGGAGTGCGGACATCTGCTCATCAGCGACTTCGCCGCGCTGATAGGCATCGAGCGTCCAGGCGATCATCTCGCTGCTCAGTACGCCGCCGTCGCGTTTGGTGGCGATGACGTCCACCGCGGAAAGACTGCTCACGGGTTTCGCCGTATCCCCAGTTCCTCGGGCCCAAAGGCGTCGGGCAACAGTTGTCCGAGCGTGATGGGCGCCTCACCTTCGCCGGCGTCTACCAAGAGGTCCGCGCCGCCGTGTTCGTAGAGCAGCTGACGGCATCGCCCACAGGGCGCGAGTGGCGCGCCGTCGCCCGCCACGATCGCGACGGCCACTAAGCGTCCGGCTTGACGGCGAACGAGGTCGCTGACGAGCGAACACTCGGCGCACAGCGTGAGACCGTAGCTTGCGTTCTCGACATTGGAACCGACGACGGTCGTCCCGTCGCTGCATAGTGCACCCGCGCCGACACTCAACTGCGAGTAGGGCGCGTAGCCTCGCGCCGCCGCGTCTCGGGCAAGTGCACGTAGTTCCGCCCACGCAATTTCAGGGGCCGCACTCACGTCCTCACTGTACACTTTGCGCTGCGTGAACAACTTTCGATTTTCCCCCGTCGTCGTCAGCGACGAAGTCTCTTCAGCGTTACGCGAAGGTCGCGGTGTCGTCGCTCTGGAAACCACCATCGTGGTCCAGGGGCTTCCTTCGCCGATCAATCTGGACGTGGCGAGAGAGTGCGAAGCCTCGGTCCGAAAGGGTAGTGCGACGCCCGCGACGATCGGACTACTCAACGGAAGAGTCGTCGTGGGTCTCAGCGAAGCCGAACTCGAAGCGTTGACCGACCCCGATCGTCACGCCGCCAAACTCTCCTCGCGCGATCTCGGAGTGGCGCTCGCGGCCGGCACCGATGGCGCCACCACCGTCGCGGCAACGATCACTATCGCCCATCGTCTAGGCATCTGTGTAATGGCGACCGGCGGGCTCGGCGGCGTGCATCGCGACGCGAGCGAAAGCTTCGACGAGTCGGCCGATCTGATGGCTCTGGCGCGCACCCCGGTTCTCGTGGTCGCTTCCGGAGTCAAGTCGATTCTCGATATCGCCGCGACCCTCGAGCGACTCGACACGCTGGGCGTGCCGATCATCGGCTACGGGACCCGTCAGTTTCCCGGCTTTTACCTACGCGACAGTGGCTACAGCCTGGAGTGGTCGGTGGCCAGCGCCGAAGAGGCCGCCGCGGCTTTTCTGCGTCATCGCGAGCTTTCGCCGACGGGATTTCTCGTGGCCAACCCCGTCGCCGCCGATCGCGAGCTGGACCGGCGCGTGCACGACGAGGCCCTCGACAGCGCACTCGCTAAGGCGCAGCTCGAAGGCCTCAGCGGCAAGGACGTGACCCCCGCGCTGCTCGGCGAGTTTGCGCACCACACGAAGGGCGTGAGTGTGCAGGTCAATCGCGATCTGGTGGTCGCGAACGCCGCGCTGGCGGGCGAGATCGCCAGCGCAGTGGCGCTCGCCCTCGCGTGACGACGCGTCACGTCGTCGTGGTGGGCGACGTCATGCTTGACGTGGTCGTGCGACCGAAGGCACCGCTCGCGCCTACGAGTGACACGCCCTCGAGCATCAGAGTCTCGAGGGGCGGCTCGGGGGCCAACGTGGCTATCGCGATACAAGCGAGCGGGCACGAGGTGCGCTACGTCGGTGCGGCGGGGCGTGACGCCGCGTGCGACGTGTTTCTTGATTCGCTGCACGAGAGCGACGTCATGACGCAGCTCGAACTCGTCGACGTTCCGACCGGCACGGTCGTCTCGCTCGTCGGAGGCGACGGCCAGCGAATGATGCTGAGCGACCGGGGCGCCAACGTTCGCCTTGACGAAGCCTTCGTCGCTGAGCGCCTGGAAGAGCCGTTCGATCACCTGCACGTCTCGGGCTATCTCTTGCTCGACGACTCGACGCGCACTCTCGCCGAACACGCGCTCCTCAAGGCCCAACAACGCGGAAGATCAACCTCGATTGACGCGTGCTCGGTGGCACCGTTGCGCGAGGTGACGCCGGACGTGTTTTTGCGTGCAGCGAGCTTTGCGTCGCAACTCTTCGCTAATGAGGAAGAGGCTCTCGTACTTACCTCCACGAGTGACCCCCTCGACGCGCTCGACGTTCTCTCTCGACTCTTCGACGATGTCGTGGTGACGCTCGGCGAGAACGGCGCCATCGGTGCACGAGGACCGGCTCGTTACGCCGCTAACGCTCTTCCCGTTGGCGTGTTCGACACGACGGGAGCCGGTGACGCGGCGACCGGCGCGTATATTGGCGCACGTCTGCGCGACGAGTCGCCGCATCGCTCCCTAGAGCTGGCCATGGAAGCTGCCGCCGCGGTGCTCGGCGGACTCGGAGCTCGGGGTTAGTCGCGCTGGTACGGCTTTCCGTCGGCGGCCGGCGGGCGCACCCGTCCAATCAGTCCAGCCACGACGGCGATGGTGATGAGGTAGGGGAACATCTGCAAGAAGTAGATGGAGACGGGCACCTGGTAGGTCACGAGCTCGTAGGAGAGATAGACCGACAGCCCGAAGATGATCGAGGCGACCACCGCGCCCGAGGGGCGCCAACGCCCGAAGATCAACGCCGCTAACGCGATGTAGCCATAGCCCGAGGTGTAGCCGACCACGAACTGGCCTTGGGTCGCCATGAAGGCCACGCCCCCGATCCCGGCGATCGCTCCTCCCAAGACCACGTTGATGTAGCGCACACGAATGACGTCAATGCCTACGGTCGCGGCCGCTCGGGGGTGCTCGCCGACGGCGCGCACGTGTAAGCCGTAGCGGGTCTTAAAGAGCGCGAAGCTGACGACGCCGACCAGCACGATCATGAGGTAGAAGAATCCCGTCTGGTTGAAGAAGACCGGGCCGAAAATGGGAATCTTCGAGAGAATAGGGATCGCTAGATTCGGCGCAAGGTTGCCGGTATTGAAGTTCGGAAACGGAGTGAAGACCTGGAGGTTGAGGTACGACGAGAGGCTCCCCAGCATGGTGACGAGCACGATACCGACGATGATCTGGTCCGAGCGATAGCGCAACGCGAAGAAGGCGAGCACGAGTCCAATCAGCCCGCCCATCAGCGCGCCGGCGATGGCGGCGTAGAAGAAGTTATTGGTTGTCGAGGCGACCATGCTGCCCACGAAGGCGCCCCCGATGAACTGGCCTTCGATCGCAATGTTCACGACCCCGGACCGTTCGCACATCACGCCCGATAGCGATCCAAAGATGAGCACCATGGTCGTCGCCGAAGCGCCGACGAGGAACGACGTGACGTTGACGAAGTCAATCGGCGAGGGCCCCGGCGTGCGAGCGGCCCAAAAGAGGAGGGCCAGAAGAAACAACACCGCGACGAATCCGAAGCGCGGCATCACCCCATGGCGAGGCTGGCGAACAAACACTTCGACGGCGAGGGCGATCATGACGAATCCGAGGACCAGACACGACCAGCGCGTGTCGACGGTCAATGCGGCCAGGTGCCACGGAGCGTTCGTCATATTCAATGGGTCGAAGGTGAGCTGGGAGTGAGTGCCGGAACGGCTGCCCACGCCGAAGACGAACACCGTAAAGGATCCGACCAGCGCCATCAGCACCGCGATAACGCGCGTACGTCGATCCTTCACGAGTGACGTCGCGTTGGTGACACTGGTGGCGACGAGGCTCATGATCCCCACCCCGTGGTGGCGAGTTGCAGTGTGGTCGTTTGCCCCGTGCTCTTCAAATGGAAGATCTCTTTCACGAGCACGGGCGTCGCCACGAAGAGCACGATGGCTGACTGGATCACCGTCGCGAGGTCGAGCGGGATGCCGGTGGAGGCTTGCATGTTTCGCCCGCCGACGTCCAGCGCAGCGAAGAGTAACGACGCCCAGACGATTCCCATGGGGCGGTTACGCCCGAGCAAGGCCACGGTGATCGCCGTGAACCCGATGCCGGCGTTGCCGATAAGGAACCCTCCGTCGATGTAGTGCGTGGTGCTCGCCACCTGCACGAAGCCCGCCAGGCCCGCCAGGCCGCCCGAGATGAAAAACACCAGCACGATCACTCGTTTGGCGCTGATGCCCGAGGCGCGTGCAGCCGAGGGGTTGGCGCCGGTGACGCGAAAGTCAAAGCCGAGGGACGAGCGATCGAGCAGCCACCACGCGAAGACGACCACCGCTGCCGCGACGAAGATCCCGTAACTCACGCGCAGGCCAGATTTGGTGCCGAAGAGCGGGGCCAGGATCGCTGTCGGGTAGAGCGTGCGCCCAATGTCGTTCTGTTGACCGGGTTGTTGAAATGGTGTGGAGAGCACGGCGTACAACAAGAACGCGTACGTCACGTAGTTGAACATCAGGGTAACGATGACTTCGTGCGCTCCGGTGTACGCCTTTAAGAGGCCCGGCACCGCGCCACAGGCCATGCCACCCAAGATCCCCGCGACCAGGGCGAGGGGCAGGTGGATCACCGTCGGTAGCCGCAACATCGAGCCGACCGCCGTGCCGGCGATGCCACCGATGACGGCCTGACCGTTCGCGCCGATATTGAACAGGCCCGTTTGAAAGGCGATGCCTACGCCGATGCTGACGATGAGCAGCGGCGTGGCGTAGGTCAGGGTCTCTGAGACGGGGGTCAGCGTATTAGGCCAGCCCTTGCCGGTAGTGAGTGACTGCCAGAATCCTTGGGGGTCGACCACGGAGCCGGTGAAGATTGCGCGATAGGCGGCTCCCACGTTGTTGAACGAGACGTTCAGGGCGTGGGGCACGCCGTCCCAGCTGTGAAAGATCTCTCGCCACGCGTCTAACACCGCGGGCGTGGTGGTCATGATGATGATCGCCCCGAAGACGAGGCCGAGAATAACGGCGTAGAAGGCCACGACGATGGGACTGGTGGAGGTGTAGATCGCCCACAGTGACCTTCGCGGCGGGGCGGGCGTTGAGTCGGTCGACTCTACGACGGCGCCTACGGGAATGATGGGGTCAGGCATTGGACGCCGCCATCGTCGTGCCAGCCATCAGCAGACCCACGCTCTCGCGACTCGCGGACGGATCCACGACGCCGATGATCCGGCCTTCGTACATCACCGCGATTCGGTCGCCGAGCGCGTAGACCTCGTCGAGCTCGGAAGAAACGATGAGCGAACCGTTGCCGCGGTTTCGATACTCGACTATCTGGCGGTGCACGTACTCGATGGATCCGACGTCCAGCCCTCGAGTCGGCTGACTGGCGACGAGGAACTCGAGCGGCCGCGACAGCTCTCGCGCGACAATGACCTTCTGTTGATTGCCGCCCGACAGCGAGCTGACGGGGGCGTAAATCGAGGTGGTACGAATATCGAAGTCGTGCACGAGTTGCACTGCGTGCTCGCTCACCGCGGCAAAGTTGCGCGTGCCTCTTCGGGCGAATGGCGCTTGCCGCGGGGTGTTAAGGACCAGGTTGTCGGCGACGGACATTGAAAGAACCAGACCGTCACGCTGACGGTCCTCGGGGATGTGCCCGATGCCCGCGTCGAGAGCTTCGCGGGGTGTGAGATTCGTGATGTCACGTCCGCGCAAGGTAACGGTCCCCGATTCGACGCGTCGCATGCCCACGATGGCCTCAACGAACTCCGTCTGACCGTTGCCCTGCACGCCCGCCAGAGCCAACACTTCGCCGGCTCGCACGTCAAGGGATACGCCGTTCACCGCGACCAGGCCACGGTCGTCGAGTACTACCAAGTCGCGAATCTCGAGCTCGTTCTCGCCGGGCTTGAATGGTGTCTTCTCCACCGTTAAGAGCACCTCACGCCCCACCATCATCGAGGCCAGTTCGCCTTCGGTGGCGGACGGCTCGGCGGTGCCAACGACACGGCCCTGGCGGATCACCGTGATGACGTCGGCGATGGCCTTTACTTCCTTCAGCTTGTGGGTGATGAAGAGAATCGACTTGCCGGCGGCGGCGAGGGAGCGCATGATCTCCATCAGCGAGTCGATCTCTTGTGGCGTGAGTACCGCGGTGGGCTCGTCCAGAATGAGCAGTTCCGCGTCGTGACTGAGCGCCTTGATGATCTCGACGCGTTGTTGCAGTCCGACCGGCAAATTTTCCACGATGGCGTCGGGATCGACCTCCAACTTGAAGCGCTGGGACAGTTCGCGGATCTCTTCGGTGGCCCGGCGATAGTCAACGCGATCCAGTGACTTGGTCGGCTCAAAGCCGAGCACGACGTTTTCGGTCACCGTAAAGACCGGCACCAGCATGAAGTGTTGGTGCACCATTCCGATCCCTCGACGCACGGCTTCGCCCGAGTTATCGATCGGCGTGACTACGCCGTCGATGAGAATCTCGCCTTCGTCGGGTCGTAGCAGCCCGAACAACACGTTCATCAGCGTTGACTTGCCGGCGCCGTTTTCTCCGAGCAGTGAGTGAATCTGACCCGGCTCTACGGTGAGAGAGATGTGGTCGTTGGCGGTGAGCGAACCGAAACGCTTGGTGATACCGCGAAGTTCAAGTTGCATGGGGTCTCATCGTAAGCCACGACGAAGACCCGGGAATGACCCGGGTCTTCGTCGTGGCGTAACGCGAATGCGCTACGTCGTTATTTGGGTGTGGCTGGGTAGCTGTTCGGGTTAACCGAGATGGTGCCCGCGATGACGCCCGCTTTGGCCTTCGCAATCTCAGCCTTCAACTTCGCGGGAATCTTGACGCCGCCGTACTCCAGCTGCGTGCCGTTGTTGGCCAACGTGCCGATGTACGAACCGGCCTTGAAGGTGCCCTTCGCGGCGGAAAGGATCGCGTTCTCGACCGAAGGCTCCACGCCCTTCGCGACAGTACCGACGAACAGACTGCAGTCGGCCGCCTCTTGAACGCACCCGTTGCTGTCCACCCACATGACGTAGTGGCCGGCGCCCGCTTGCTTCGCCGCGGCGACCGAGCCGAGCCCGACCCCACCCGCCACCGGGAACACGATGTCGGCGCCTTCGGAGAAGAACGTCGTGGTGTCAGTCCTACCGGCGGTGTCGTCGGTGAAGTTACCAATGAAGGTGCCTTTGCCGTTGCACGTGGCGAGCGAACACGCTCCCTTGCCTGGTGTCCAACCGAGAACCTTGACCGACTTGTGATAGGTCTTGTCGTAGTAGCGAACGCCCGCGACAAACCCATTCATGTACAGCGTCACGGCCGGGAAGTTCTCACCCCCGTAGGTCGCGACCGTACCAGTCTTGGTCATACCGGCGGCGAGAATGCCGCCGAGGAGGCCCGCCTGGTCGGTCTCGTACTGCAGCGCGTCAACGTGCGTGCCGGCCTTGACGGTCGGCGCGTCGTCCACGATGGCGAACTTCTGGTTCGGGTGCGCGTTAGCGGCCGCGGCGGTCGCTCCGTCCATCAAGAAGCCCACGGTGATGATGATCCCGCAGCCCTTCGAGATAAAGCTGTCAATGTTCGGCGTGTAGTCCGCCGACGACGTGGACGACAGATACGACGCGACGATGTTGGTGTCCACCTTCGATGCGGCGACAGCGCCGGCGTACGCCGAGGCATTGAACGAGTGGTCGTTGATGCCACCAGTGTCGGTGACCACGCAGGCCTTGAACTTCCCGGCGGCTGATGCGGCCACCGTGCTCGAGGCCACACTCAGCGTTAACGTGCCAAAGATCAAGGCTCCCGCTCCAAGCACCGTAACGAGGCGGCGAATACTCCCCATGAATCTCTCCCTTATTCGTTTGTCAATCCTGTACAAGGATCGTCCTCAGTTTTGATGAGCCCCGACGCGGCGTCATCGCACTTTTGGATGTTTGTCACTCGTGACACTAGCCTCCAACACTCTTAAGAAACGGAGCGGAAGTGCCGCAACGGCTCGCTGAATTACCTTGAAATAGAGGATTTATGAAGCCGGCGCGCGTCCGGTCAAACGGGGAATCAGCCAGGTCAACGCCAAGGCCAAGAGGGTAATGACCGAAGAGATTTGAAAGGCGCGCTGATATCCCGCAGTCAGGGCAGCGTTCCTGCCCACGTGAATGATCAGTGTCGCCGTGCGATCCGTCGCCACGGTCGCCAGGCCGGCGAGCGCCAACGATCCACCAACTTGGCGAGCCGTGTTCAGCACGCCCGAGGCGAGTCCGGCGTCCGCGCGGTCCACCTTCGACGTGGCCGCCATGGCCAGTGGAGAGAACAACAACCCCATGGCGAACGCGGTGATAGCGGACGGCGCCAACACGTGACCCCAGTACGAACTGTGGGGTTGAATCAGCGAGAGCCAGAAGAAACCGAGTGTTGCGAGCGTCGCGCCCACTTGGAGAATCGGCCGCACACCGACTTTGTTGATGAGTCGCGAGGAGACCTGCGCGCCGATGATGATGGCGACCGCGGTGGGCACGAAGGCTAGCCCCGCTTTCACCGGGCCAAAGCCGAGAACGAACTGGAAGTAGTAGGTGAGGAAGTACCACATCGCGAAGAAGACGCCGCCGACGAGGATCATGATGCCATTCGCGGCCGACAGCGGTCGTGAATGGAAGATTCGAAAGGGTACGAGAGGATGCGAGGCAACTTTGGCCTCCCAGAAAAAGAAGGAGGCAATCAAGACCAATCCCGCGAGTAGCCACTCCAGCGTGAACGTTGAAGTCCAGCTGTGCGTGGTCGTGTTTACGACGGCATAGATCACCGACGCCAAACCGCCGGTGACGAGCACCGCGCCGGTGACGTCGAGTTTCGCTGTCGCATCTTTGTTGCGGAGTTCTTGTAGGTAGAGCGCGGCACCGACACCGGCCACCAGTCCAATGGGCACGTTGATGAAGAAGATCCAGCGCCACGACACGAGACCGGTCAGGATGCCGCCGAGCAGCGCGCCGACCGCGCCACCGGCGCCCGCCACCGCGCTCCACGCACCAATGGCCTTCGGCAGTCGAGTTCCCCGGAAGGTGGTGATGATGATGGTGAGGGTTGCGGGAGAAAGAATGGCGCCGCCGATGCCTTGAATGGCGCGCACCGTCACCATCTCGGGGCCGGTTTGCGCGATACCCGCGCCGATGCTCGCGAGAGTGAAGACCGCGATGCCGGTTAAGTAGACATGGCGACGCCCGAAGTAGTCGGCGGCACGGCCGCCTAGGAGCAAAAACCCAGCGAAGGTCAAGACGTAGGCGTTGATGACCCACTGCGCGCTGGCGTAGGTGAAGTGAAGATCATGGCCCATTCGCGGAAGCGCCACGTTGACGATGGAGACGTCGAGCACCACCATGAACTGCGCGATGCAGGCGATCGAGAGGATCAGCCAGTCCGGTGCGTGGCGCTTGGTGGCAACGACCTCAGTGTCTGAAGACATTTTCCGACTGTAATAGCGCCCTGCGACAACCGTGACCCGAGCAAAAGTGCGCCGTCGAAATATCGGCCACACTGGATGACGTGGCTGCTCAGTTCATTTTCACCATGCGCGATCTTCGACGGTTCTATCCGCCGGACCGTGAGGTCCTTCGAGGCATCCACCTCTCCTTCTATCCCGGAGCAAAAATCGGTGTCATCGGCGCCAACGGTTCGGGTAAGTCGTCGTTGCTGCGCATCATGGCGGGACTCGACGACGGTTTCACCGGCGAGGCCCGGTTGACGCCGGGCTTCAGCGTCGGTTTTCTCTCCCAAGAGCCCCAACTTGATCCCACGAAGAATGTCGTCGACAACGTGGCCGACGGCGTCGCCGAACAGCGAGACCTTCTCCTTCGCTTCAACGAGGTCTGCGCCGCCATGGGCGATCCCGAGGCCGACTTTGACGCGCTGCTCCCTCAACAGTCTGAGTTGCAAAGCAAGATCGACGCCGCGAACGCGTGGGACTTAGAGCGCACGTTAGAGATAGCGATGGACGCGTTGCGCCTGCCCGCGCCCGACGCCGATGTCAACACCTTGTCGGGGGGCGAACGACGCCGTGTGGCGCTCTGTCGGTTGCTGCTGTCCAAGCCGGACCTCCTGCTCCTCGATGAACCGACGAACCACTTGGACGCCGAATCGGTCGCGTGGCTCGAAAGGACGCTCCAGGAGTACAGCGGCACCGTGGTCGCCGTCACCCACGATCGTTACTTCCTCGATAACGCGGCTCGGTGGATTCTCGAGTTGGACCGTGGTCACGGAATCCCCTGGGAGGGGAACTACTCGTCGTGGCTGGAACAAAAGCAGTCTCGACTGGCCGCCGAGGAGAAGGCCGACAAGGCTCGACAAGCCTCGTTGCAGCGAGAGCTCGAATGGATTCGACTCTCACCGCGCGCTCGACAGAGCAAGGGCAAGGCGCGTGTAAGTTCCTTCAACGAGTTGGTCGCCGAATCCGAGGCTGCTGAACGTCACGCCGATCGCCTGGAGATCGCGATCCCGCCGGGGCCGCGCCTCGGCGACGTGGTCGTGAACGCCACTGATCTCACCAAGGGCTACGACGAGCGGCTTCTTATCGAGAACCTCTCGTTCCTGTTGCCCCCCGGGGGCATCGTCGGGGTCATCGGTCCCAACGGCGCCGGCAAGACGACGCTCTTTCGCATGATGGTCGGCGAGGAGAAGCCCGACGCGGGCTCGATTGACATCGGCTCCACCGTCCAGTTCGCCTACGTCGATCAGTCCCGTGACTCACTCAATGCGGAGAACACCGTGTTCGACGAGATCAGCGGGGGGCAAGAACACATGATCGTCGGTTCGCGCGAAATCCACGCGCGTGCCTACGTGGCGAGCTTCGGCTTCAAGGGCAGCGATCAACAGAAGAAGGTCGGAGAGATCTCCGGTGGCGAACGCAACCGTGTGCAGTTGGCGAAGGTGCTGCGCAGCGCCGGCAACGTCTTGCTGCTCGACGAGCCAACGAACGATCTGGACGTAGACACTTTGCGTGCCCTCGAAGACGCGCTGTTGTCGTTTCCGGGCTGTGCCGTGGTCATCAGCCACGACCGCTGGTTCTTGGACCGCATCTCGACGCACGTGCTGGCCTTTGAAGATGACGCCTTCGTCCGGTGGTACGAAGGTAACTTCTCGGACTACGAGGCCGACCGCCACAAGCGCCTCGGCACCGACGCCGACCAGCCCCACCGGCTGCGCTACAAGCCCATCACTCGCTCCTAGGGTCGCTTGGAGTCTCTCGATCTAAGGTTCTCGACGTGGCCAAAGGGACTGACTATGCGACGTACCTGCGCATCAACGACCTGCTAAAGCTGCAGATTCCCCTTACCGACGACGCGCCGGACGAGCTGCTCTTCATCGTGGTGCACCAGTCCTACGAGCTTTGGTTCAAGGTCATGATCGACGAACTTTCTCGCGCGGCGACGCCCCTGCACGAGAACCAACCTTGGTTAGCCGTGGCGCACTTCAAGCGGATGGTTGAGGTGGAAGAGTTGTTGCTCTCTCACCTGCGCCTGCTCGACACGATGTCACCGGAGGGCTTTCTAGAGTTTCGCGACCCCCTCGACCCGGCTTCAGGCTTTCAGTCGTTCCAGTTCCGGGCCATCGAGTTTCTGAGTGGTGGCGGGAAGAAGGCGGTGCTGAGTTTCGACTTCTTCGATGACGAACAGCGAGCTTGGTTGCGCGCGATCAGCAAGATGCCGACGGTCTGGTCCGGATTCGAACACTCGCTTCGAACGACGTTGGGGGCATCAGCGCAGGACGACCTCTTGGATCTCGTGCTCGCGCTGTATCGCTCGCATGACGAGGCGCCGCTGAGCGCGTTGCACGCCGTGGCGGAGCTTCTAATGGACCACGACGAGAACCTCGCGCTCTGGCGCTATCAACACCTCTTAATGGCCGGTCGCCAGATCGGTCGCCGTCCCGGCACTGGTGGTAGCGAAGGGATGGCGTTTCTTGATACCACCATTGGTCAGCGTCTCTACCCTGTGTTGTGGGAAGTGAGGTCGATACTGTGACGACACGTGAGGAGTGCCAGGAGCTCGACGTTGAGGACTCATTAGCGCCGCTGCGCAATGAGTTCTTTCTCAACTGGAGCGAGATCTACCTCGACGGCAACTCACTCGGTCCACTGTCTCGCGCCGTATCCTCGCGTGTCAACGACGCCTTGGAGGACGAGTGGGCGAGGCTACTCGTGCGCGGTTGGAACGACGCTGGTTGGATGGGGATGCCGACGCGTCTTGGGGATCGCATTGCACCGCTGATCGGTGCGCGGCCCGGCGAAGTAGTCGTGGCCGACACGTTGACCATCGCCCTGGCGAAACTCATCGGCGGTGCGTTGGCGCTCCGGCCTGATCGCCACGTCATCGTGACGGACATTGCCAACTTTCACTCCGACCTCTACATCGCCGACGCCGTGGCCGCACACGTCAACCGACCGGTCACCGTCAAGGCGGTGGAGCGAGGCGCGTTGGCGAAGGAGCTCAACGACGACGTTGCCCTGGTGATGTTGACGCACGTGGACTTTCGGAGCGGCGAGATGCTCGATCTCACCGGCATCACGCAACAGGTGCATGACGCCGGAGCGTTGATGCTCTGGGACTTCGCGCACTCGGTCGGCGCCGTTCCCCTCGACGTCGAAGGCGCGGGCGTGGACTTTGCCGCGGGTTGCGGCTACAAGTACCTCAACGGGGGTCCCGGCGCGCCCGCGTTTATGTACGTTCGCACGTCGTGGCAGGGCGTGATTGAGAATCCGCTACCGGGTTGGCTCGGACACGCAAGGCCCTTTGACTTCGAGTTGGGATTCGATCCCGCCAAGGGCGTGCAGTCCTTCGTGACGTCTTCTCCATCTATCATCGCGCTGGCGGCACTGGACGGAGCCTTAGACGTCTTCGATCAGGCGTCAATGGCCGCGATTCGAGCGAAGAGTTTGCAACTCACCGATCTCTTTATGGAGCTGGTGGAGGATCGTCTGCCCGGGACGTTCGAGATCGTCACGCCGCGCGTGCACGAAAAGCGGGGGAGTCAAGTCGCACTGCGCCACCTCGAATCATACGGGATAGTGCAGGCACTTATTGATCGTGGCGTCATCGGCGACTTTCGCGCTCCCGACATTGGGCGCTTCGGATTCACTCCGCTCTACCTTCGCTTCGTCGACGTCTACGACGCCGTCGAGATCCTCGTTGAAGTGATGGCCAGCGAGTCCTACCGAGACGCAAAATTCGCCGCTCGTAATCCCGTGACCTAGAACCAACTACAGAGGAACGACAGGCATCTCGCGATATATCGACGTGAGTTCGTCGAAGTGTGCCTCCGACCTTGGCATGTCCGCGCGATTACGGCCCTCGAGATGGGATCCGAGATCCTCCAAGTGTTCTTGCCAACCCGCTCCGTATGCCCAGACCACGTCGATGGGAATTCCGCGTACTTCGAGCTCGAGAGTGGTGTGGTTGCCGTCCGCGACGAACTCAAGCGCGACGGAGTGCTCGGCACCTTCTTCTTCCCACATAGTCACGACAAGATGCCGCTGGGGGACACAGACGTCAACCCGGCCTTGGCCGTCAAATCCGCTGGTGTGGACGACGACAGTGAATACGCCGCCAACGTGAAGATCGCCACTAATGTTCCCGAACCAGCCGGCCAGGCGCTCTGGTTCGGTCATCGCAGACCAGACATTCCGGTCCACCGCTTCGTACCGAATCTCCATCCTGACTACCCCGAATCCATCAAATGAGTGAAGCGCTCCTTCGATCGTCCCCCACGAGTTCTCAGTCATTCGGTGCCCCGGCCGTTAGTGCCATAACAAAGTGATACCACCTCAGTTTCTCCGGAAGCGGGCGAACAAATATCCCGTTGTAACGGTGGAGTCGCCGAGGGCCCATAATTTTAGGTATCGCTTGATCAGGGAATATAGTGGATTCGGTGACCGCCACTTGACAAACGACTGTTAACGATATATCGTTATATACAAGTAACTATCGAAAGGATACGTTTATGAGAAACAAAGAGTTCGAACACTCGCCACACGGGCGAGGTAGGAACGCTGAAAACAGCGAAGGAAGTCCCTTCGAGGCTCGCTCCAGCGAGCGTCGTCGCCACGGACCCCGCCACGGCGGAGGACGAGGAGAAGGCGACAGAGACCGCGAAAACTTCGGTCGCGGAGGACGAGGTCGAGGACGCCGAGGTGACGTGCGCGTTGCCATTCTGGCACTCCTCGAAGAGCGTCCAATGCATGGCTACGAGATGATGCAGGAGTTGTCGGAGAGGACCAGTCGCTTGTGGCGACCGAGCCCCGGATCCGTATACCCCGCGTTGCAGATGCTCGAAGACCAAGGTCTCGTCCGCTCCGAAAGTGCTGACGGTCGACGTCAGTACACCCTGACCGACGAAGGTCGTGAGCACTTAAAAGTTCACCCTCACGCGTCGGCGCCCTGGGAGACCATGCTTCGCGATGCGGATAAAGGCGACATGGTGTTGCGTGAAGATTTGCGTCACGTCGCCGTCGCGGTCCACCAAGTAGCTGAAGCCGGCACCGCCGAGCAGAAGACTCGAGCCGACGCGTTGCTCAAGGAGCTGCGTCGACAGATGTACCTGCTCTTAGCGGAGTCGCTCGCGCCGCGCGACGACGTGTAATAACGTCGCACGCACGCACGCACGCACGCACGCGACGCCAAGGACTTTCAGCCCGAAAGGTCGTGTTCAACTAAGTCCCCGGATCTTCAATGGATCCGGGGACTTTGTAGGTTCATGGCTCCAAGATCAAGATCTCAAGAGGTCGCCGCGCACTTACCAGTCGTTCAATGCGCCACTGACGCTTCGTTTGCTCATCATAAGTTGAACAACCTGTTGCTCATCGGGGTGCGGCGAGACAAGTCTTCAACCAATCAGCCGTGCGTTCCTCGTTCCACTCCCCCGCGTGACGGAAAGGACAACCTTCTCAGCTTCGTCGATAGAAGGATACGGATTCCATGACCACCCGTTCATGTCGACAAAGAGTCGAAGAGTCACCCACGCGGCGCGCTTGTTACCATCGAGCAGCGGATGGTTCTTCGCGAGTCGAACGAGCAGGACCGCCGCCTTGGAGACAAAGTCCGGGTAGAGATCTTGTTCACCGAAGCCCGCCGACGGGGCGTGCAGAGCGGAGTCAGCCAAGTGCAATTTGGTTGCGGCAACAAGCGTTTGGGTGTCCAGTCCTGTTACGGCTGCAGCAACGGCTAAATAGTCGGTGAGGTCCGGGTACTGAACGCTCACTTCGCGAGTCGTTCGAGCAACTCGCGATCCTCTTCGATGATCTTTGTCAACCGGTATTTGAACTCTGGATCGTTCCTGCGACGCTCGACGGCCTCAACAAGCGACCGCTTAACCGTCTCGTTGAGGCTCACCCCGTCCACGCGAGCAATTGCTTCGGCGTTGGCCGCGACATCGTCGGGAATTCGAATAGTAAGGTTTTTCGTCATGACACCATGATATCACGAAACCATGAAGGAGGAATCGCGCGAACCCGCTTGCTCCTCAGTTACTGCAGTTTTCGACGGAGAAGGGCGCGACGCCTAAAGCGAACCAGCGCGTAGAGCGCGCCGAGCAACACTAGGGCGAACAACAGAGGCCCGGCTAATCGTAGGAGCCACTGGAAGCCGGCGATGAAACCACTCACGCTTTCGTGCCACGCTTTTTTGAACCCGGTGCGCGGACCCGTCGCCTGGTGGTGGGCGGTTTCGGCAACATTCACTGTCAACGCGCTGTAGGTGGTCTCGCTGGTAAGAACCTTCAGTTGGCCTTTGTACTGGTCAATCTGATTTTGAATCGAGTTGATCTGGTCCTGAACCGCCAAGATGGCGCTGATCGTCGTGGCGCGCGTCATGATGGCGAAGTACTGGCGAAGGCTCACGTTCAGCGCTTGAATCTGTGATTGAAGATTCACGTATTGACTCGTGACATTGTTTGATGTCGTGTTGACCGACGTCGCGTGGCCGACCTGTTGGACCTGAGCCACGAGCAGAGGGAACGTGGGTTGAGGCACTTCAAGGACGATGGTGCCTGTCGCGAATGTCTGGGTGTGGTGACTTCCCACGCGAGCCTGAGAACTCTCCACGAAGCCACGATCCTTTATGACCAGCGCGGTGAGATTTTTGATCGTCTTGGCGACATTGCCGGTTCCCACGGTGAGATTAACGGTGCCGTTTGACTCGATTTTCGTCGCGACCGAGCCGTTCTTCACGGTCGGTGAGTTGTTGTTGACCGTCTTTTCTGAAGTGGGCACAGGACTCGGGGAGTTGATCGCCGGTGCGCCCGTGCCCGAGACGCTGAAACCGGAGCCGGTCGTATGGCGATCCGCCGTCGAACTCGCAGCGCTCTTGATCGGCGCTCTGGTCTCACCGCGAAAAAGGGGGACCGCTATCGCTGAAGCGAGAACCAGCACTGCGGCTGTAGAGACCAGCACGCGAGTTCGACGTGACTCGGGCACGAACGAAGGCACTCGTCGCGTTCGGTGCTCGGGCTCTTCGACGCGCGCCTCGTCAAGAATGCGAGCGATTGCCTCGTCTGAGATAGTGAACTCTTCGGCCGCCGCACCGAGTGCTTCTCGCAGTTCCTGCTCGTCAATCATCGTCATCCGGTTATCTCCTCATTCAACGTGTGGTGTGGATCGCTCTCTCGTAGAGCCGGATGTTCGGCGAGGCGTCGACGAGCTTCGTTGAGTCGCGACTTCACGGTGCCGGGCTTGCGGCCAATCGCGAGGGCAATCTCTCGCTCGCTCAGGTCCGCGTAGTAGCGCAGCACCACGACCACCCGCAGGTGATCGGGGAGATCGCGTAACGCCGTTGCCACGTCGTTCGAGAGGGCGAAGCGGTTCGCCCCGTCGTCCTTGGCCTCGAGTGCGACGAGGTCCTCATCGTCGCCTCGTCGATCTCGGTGGGGAATCTCCTGGCGAAGTTTGGAGTTGCAGGCGTTAACCACCACGCGGTAGAGCCACGGTTTGAAGCTGGACTCCTTTGCCAGGGCGTCGCGAAACTTCCAGGCTCGAAGAAACGCCTCTTGCACCGCGTCCTCGGCGTCGAGGCGGTTACCGAGGATGAGATAGGCCGTGCGCACCGATTGGGGGTAACCCTCCTCCAACCAAATCGCCAGATCGCTCACGCCCGTAGAGCCTTCCACCTATTGATTCGCGGTCGCCGTGCAGGACAAGAGAAGGTTTCTCACCTCTATAGAGACGCTCGAAGGGCCCAAAAGGTTCGCGAAAATAAGTGATGCTGCGTCCGTGGGTAAGTTTTAGTCATTGGTTCGTAATGGTTCGCCGCCAACTTCGAACGGCGACTTTCCCGAGTGGCCGTATCGACGAGATATTCGTTGGATCGGCGACGCACTGCGCGATCACCTGTTTGCGCGGGTCGTTCGCCACTGGGTCACGCTCGAGGTTGAGGGCTTGGAAAATCTCAAAGAGGTGAACTCTCCCTCTCTGTTCATTTTCAATCACACCGACGACTTCGATGGTCCCGTGATCTATCAGGCGATGCCCCGAGCACTTCGGCGAAACATGACCGTGGCCATTGGCGCCGATATCATGCGCGACCACAAGGCGCTGGCCTTCGCCACCCGCCTTGGCTGGGGAGGTTTCGCCTTCTCTCGAACTCCGCCGTTTCGACCAAGCCTTAAGTATGTGGGCGAGTTGCTCCAACGCGGACATCACGTCCTCTTCGCTCCCGAAGGACGTCTCAGTACGGACGGCGAACTGTTGGACTTCAAACCTGGCGTCGGTTATCTCGTCGTGCGCCTTGGCGTACCGGTGATTCCCTTAAAGACCAGGGGTCTTTCGGGCACCGTGCCGCTCAACGCCAACTGGCCGAAGAAACGAAGTCACGTCACGGTTCGATTCGGCGAGCCGGTACGTTTTGGAGAAAAAGCGAACTACGTGGAAGTGACGGAGTCGCTTCGCCGCGCCGTGGAGGATCTGTAGTTAGGGGACTGACATACCTGGCGCAACCGGCAGTCCGCGGCGAATAGGTCGACAAATGCGGTAAGAGTTGGGATAGCGTTACCCCGTGAGTGCCGAAGAAGGAGCCGACATCGGCATCGAGAATAAGAGCCAAGAACGGGCGTCCCGGAAGAAAGGCTCGATTCGGTCACATGAGCAGTTGATTGGAATGATCATCCTCTCGGCGGCGTTCATCATCGGATCGTTCTCGGTAGCGTCGGGGATCCGAAACCGAAATCAACCCCAGTCCAACCAGATCACGATTACCGGTTCAGCTGAGCAGGCGGTAACGTCCAACACATTTCAATGGATGGCAAGTTTTTCCAGTACGCAGCAGACAACCTCGGCGGCACTGGCGCAATTGAATGGGTGGACCGCCCAGATTCACAAAGCGCTTATCACCGCCGGAGCGCTCAACAGCGAAATCTCATTTGGCACGGTAAACGTGCAGCCCAATACGCAAGAGAGCGGTGCGGTGTCCAGTTTCACTATGACCCAAACGGTCACCGTGCAGTCCTCTCGACTGTCCGCCATGCAGCGCGTTCTGGGCGTCAGTAATCTCCTGCTCGCTAGCAACGTTCCATTCATCGCCCAACAACCGCAGTACACCTTCAATGGATTGAAGAAACTGCGACCCGCCCTCACGGCAGAGGCGGCCGCAAACGCTCGTCAGCGTGCCCAGGCCGCATTGGGCAAACAGGTCAAGTTAGGGAAGCCGATTTCGATCACCGTGGGACAGGTGTCCGTGGATGCGCCCGGGTCCGTCAATTACGGCAGCGGAGACTTCAACACCAGCTCGATTCCCAAGGTCGTCTCGGTGGTGGTTTACGCCACTTACTCAACTTAGAAAGTAGTCCTCACCCTCGCATGATGTACCGATGAGGGTTGGTGGCGGTTCTGCGAGCAGACTTTGAAACTCGTGATCACCTGGCGAGTCACTCGTCAAGTAGGCATCATTCATCTGCTGCGCCGGGTGCGTCTGGTTTGTCAGTCGCCTAGTTAGGGGATGATGCCGCTTCGCTGCTGATCGAGCGCGTCATTGAGTACGAGCCAGAGGACGCCGGCGCTAAGTCGACCGGTTTGCTCGGCGGTGTAGTTCAAAAAGGCGTTTGTCGCAAAACCTGACATGTGCAAAATGAATGTGTCGACCAACCAGCGAGGGGGGACTCTCTCCCCGCCGATGGATTCCCATGCGTTGTTAGCCATTCGCTCCCCAAAACTAAAGCGCAACATTGAAGCATCCTTCGCTCTGGCCGCCACTTCGGTCGAGATTCCCGGACGAGCTGAGTAGAGATCCCAGAACGCGCGACCAACCACGCGTCGTATCAACGTGTGCACCGATATCGCCGACTCGTGAAGCCACTCCCTGATGTCCTCGTCCGGCCCGGGAGGCTGCGGCATCGATGTATCAACAATTCGAACAGCTTCGGTGATCGCGGCCACGAGAAGATCGTCGTGCGTGGCGAAATGTCGAAAGACGGTTCGACGACTCACGCCAGCCGCGATAGCGACTTCGTCTACGGTGACGTCCAGGCCTGACTCGGCCACGGCGCGTACGGCTCCCTCGATAATGCGTGAGCGGGTGCGGCTTTTAGTGTCCTCGCGGAGGGTCGGCCTGTTGTCGACGCCTGGATCTTTTCGCCCCTCATCTGCGTTTATCACGGGAGAGAGCGGTTCGTCACTAAATGAGTCCATATCGCCACTCTAGCGCGTCTGTATGACATGCTAGAGTGTCATTATGACATTTAACTGGGACGAGAGGCGCAGACGAGTCAAGGTCCGTAATTCTTTGTCACATCTTGCTGACAAAGATCCACAAAACGGAAGCGACACAGCACCAGGCGGGCCAGCCCAACGTTTCGCGGTGCTAGAAGAGGTCGGTCAGCGATCGAGCGATCTCATCGTCGTCATCGACCAGACGGGCAACATCGTCTACGCCAACCCCGTGGCGCTCGCGACATTCGGCATCTCCCTAGAGCAGAGCGTGGGCACGCGGGCCTTTCGCTATCTCCACCCGGACGACGTGCGTCGAGTGGCGCGCCGTTTCTTCACGTTGGTACGAATACCTGGCGCTTCGATGCGAGACGAAGTGAGAGTGGTCACCGAGGAGGGCGAGATTCGAGAGCTGGAAATCGTGACGACGAACTGTCTGGACAATCCGGATGTGGCGGGCATCGTCATCAATGGGCGCGATATCTCTGAACGCCGCGCCTACGTGAAGGAGTTGGAAGTACGTGACAAGTGGTACGAGACGCTGGCCGAAAACTCGGGCGAGATCACGCTGGTCCTGAACGCCATGGGCACCATCATCTACGCCAGCCCCTCGAACGTCAATCTTTCCGGGTACCAAACCGATGAGCGTGTTGGCAAGAGCGTGTTTGACGTTGTCCACCCGGATGACTTCGAGGCAGCCATTGAGTTCTTTGGGGAGGCCGTTCAACATCCCGGTACGAGCCGACCGGGCGTATTTCGCTGTTTCGCGGCATCGGGCGACATGCTCTTTCTTCAAATTATTTTGACCAACTGCCTTAACGACCCCACGATTGGCGGCATTGTCCTCAACGCCATGGACGTCACCGCCGCCACCAATTTGACTCGCGCACTGCAGACTCTTACACAGGGCAACCAAGTTCTTGTCCGCGCCACGAACGAAGAGACGTTACTCTCCGATATCTGTCAGACCATTGTGTCGACTGGTGCGTACCGCTTGGCCTGGGTGGGCTTCGCCGAGCACGACGAAAAGAAGACTGTTCGACCTAGGGTATCCGCGGGCCAGACGACCTACCTCGACGAGGTTCGCTTCAGCTGGGGGGACAACCAGCTCGGGTGCGGGCCGACGGGTACGGCCATCCGCACTCGCACGCCCCAGGTGCTGGAGGACATTCGTCAAACCGACAATCACGACGCGTGGCTCGAACCCGCCCAACGCCACGGCCTCTTGACGGGGTGTGCCTTTCCTTTGGTGGTGGGTGAGGAGGTGATCGGGGCGCTGACCATTTATACGGGCGAACCGGGTGCGTTCGGTCCGGCCGAGGTCGATCTCTTGGGACAGCTCGCTGGCGATCTAGCTTATGGCATAGGTCGACTGCGCGACGCGCAACGTCTCGCCGACAACGACGACCTGCTTCGCGAATCCGAACAGCGATTTCGTCTCGCGTTTGAACAGAACATGGCACCGATGATCTTCGTCGACCTCGACGACATTGTCATCGCGGCCAATGACGCCTTCTGTCGAATGGTTGGGTTTTCTCGAGAAGAGCTCATCGGACGTGACTCCACACCCTTTACCCACCCCGATGACGTGGGTATCACCGAAGAGAGCCACCGTCGCACGCTGACCGGCGAGATCGGCCAGGACCGCTACGTCAAGCGCTACCTGCGCAAAGATGGGCGCACCGTCATCGTGGAAGTCTTGCGATCGCCGGCGCGCGACGCGACCGGCAAGACGCTTTACTACGTCATCTCCGAGCGCGACGTGACCGAAGAACGCGCGCTCACTGCTCAACTCTCACACCAGGCACTGCACGACCCGCTCACCGGGCTCGCCAACCGGGCACTCTTCGAAGACCGCCTCGCCGGTGCGTATTCGCGCATCACCCGCCAGAAGAGCCTCGGCGCCGTATTGTTGCTGGACCTCGATGACTTCAAGGGCGTCAATGATGTGCACGGACACCTGGTCGGTGATCAGCTGCTGGTGGCGGTAGCGCGTCGATTCGAGCAGGTGCTTCGATCCGCCGACACGGTGGGACGTTTCGGGGGCGATGAGTTCCTCTACTTGGCCGAGGGACTGAGTTCACCGAGCGACGCGACGGACGTAGCGAATCGACTCTTAGAGACGCTCACGGTGCCATTCGTTATTGGCGGCGTGCAGATTGAGCAGCACGCCAGTATTGGCGTCGTCGTGTGGGAGGGAGCGAGCAAAGACCCCGCCGAGATAATCCGCGACGCTGATGTCGCACTCTACGAGGCCAAGACCAAAGGCAAGGGTCAACACGTGATCTTTACTCCCTCCATGCATCAACAGGCGCTGAGTCGTTTCTCACTCGTTCAAGAGCTCCACCAAGCGCTTCAAAGTGGTGAGCTCACGATGCACTATCAGCCCATCGTCGACCTCGTCTCCTCCGAGATTGTGGGCTTCGAGGCGCTCATGCGCTGGCGCCATCCCGAACGAGGGTGGGTGCCGCCGGACGTGTTCATTCCGCTGGCCGAGCAGAGCGGACTCATCTGGGAACTCGGCACTTTCGCCCTGGGCAACGCCATGGCCGCCGCCAGTTCGTGGGGTCCCACTGGCACAACGGGCCGCCGGCCCTACGTGTCGGTCAATCTTTCCGCGCACCAGTTCCATGAGCCGAGACTGGTCGGCGAGATCGAAGAGCTGCTCACGACGTTCGCCGTGGCGCCCGAGCGGTTGATGATTGAAATCACCGAGGGCGTCATGCTTCGCGACGCCACTGAAGCGACGAACGTGATCAGTCGACTGCAAGAGCGCGGCATCAGTTTTGCATTAGACGACTTCGGTACCGGCTACTCGTCACTCTCGTATCTCGCCTCAATGCACCCCCGCCTGATCAAGATCGACCAGTCTTTTGTGCGCCCCACGCAAGAGGGCGCGCGCACCGACGCGCTGTTGGAGACGATCGTTTCGCTCGGTAGCAAACTCGCCATCACCATGCTTGCCGAAGGCATCGAGACGCCCACGCAGCTCGAGCGACTTCGTAGCCTGGGCTGCGAACTCGGCCAGGGTTTTCTGTTCTCACCGGCTCTGCCCAACGAAGAGCTCGGGCCGTTGTTGGCTCGTGAAGCGGGCGAGTGGGTGGTACCCGCAGAGAAGGGGTCGTCGCCCGCTAAACGAACGAAGGTACGTCGCTAGAGGGCGGCGTTACGATCGATAGGAAAAGAATCCCTGACCCGACTTGCGGCCCATTAAGCCGGCTTGGGTCATGCGCGAGAGCAGCGGCGGTGGCGCGAGGTGAGGCTCTTTGAACTCCTCGTACAGCGATTCGGCGACAGCCAATGTCGTGTCGAGCCCGATGAGGTCCGTGAGGGCTAGGGGACCCATGGGGTGCGCGCAGCCCACCACCATGCCCGTGTCGATGTCGTCGGCGCTCGCGAAGCCCGATTCGAGCATCCGAATGGCGGAAAGCAGGTAGGGGATGAGCAGGGCGTTGACGACGAAGCCCGCTCGATCCGGCGAGGTGATAACGCGCTTGTTCAACGAATCGGTGGCGTAGTCACCGGCGCGCTGTTTCGTCTCCGGACTGGTCAGCAGCGACGAGATGAGCTCCACCAGTTTTAAGACCGGCACGGGATTGAAGAAGTGCATGCCGATGACCTGCTCGGGTCGCTTGGTGGCCATGGCTAACTTGATGATCGGAATTGACGAGGTGTTCGTCGCCAGTATCGCCAGGGGATCGTTAACGGCAGCGTCGATCTGGCGAAAGACGTCGAGTTTGACGAGCTCATTTTCCGCGACCGCCTCGATCACCAACTGACGATCCGCCAGGTCAAAGAAGTCGAGAGAGTAAGTGAGGTTGGCTCGAACTCCCGCCGCTTCGTCGTCGGACATTTTGCCGGAGGAGACCGCCCGAGATAGAGAACGCTCAACTCGTTCGCTGCCCCTCTCTAACGCCTCGGCGTCTTGTTCGAGCACGAGAACGTGGGCACCCGCTCGAGCCGTGACTTCGGCAATACCTGATCCCATCAGACCGCATCCCACTACGCCCACACGTTCCATCGGAACCTCCCGTCGCGAGAAGCGATCTTCTCGACGGCTCAGTCTAGGCCGAGCCGTTCACACGACTTTGAGTAAAACCGTTGCGGCGTTTGACGAATGGCCACGCACAACGGTGCGAGGGCCTGACTACGATTGGTCAAGCACTCGGCGCCGCGCGCGTCGAAGATTGAAGGAGCCGCGCCATGGATACGGTCAACGTCATCGTCGAGATTCCCCGTTTTAGTCAGAACAAGTACGAGTACGACCACGACACGCACACCATCAAACTGGACCGTCACCTTCTCGTGGCGATGGGCTATCCCGCGGAGTACGGCTTCATTCCCGACACGTTGGGCGGCGACGGCGATCCCCTCGACGCGTTAGTCATCACCGAGTTTCCGACGTTCCCGGGCTGTCTCATCGAGTCGAGGATCCTCGGCATGTGCATCATGACCGATGAGAACGGCAGGGACGAGAAGCTCATTTGCGTACCGAGCTACGACAAGAAGTGGAAAGTGGCGACCGACATCGGTGACGTGCCCAAAGAGATCCTTGATCGCATTGCCCACTTCTTCACCGTCTACAAGGACCTCGACGAAGGCAAATGGGTCAAGGTTGAGAACTACGTGGGCCGCGCGGAGGCCCTACAAGTGCTTGAAGAGGCCAAAGAGAACTTCGTCCCTTAGGGGCTGATTTCAGTCGGCGCGGTGATCGACCGCGGGGCCATTTTTCGGGGCTCGCACAAAATTCCTCGTCGGCGCCGTTAAAAATAGCGATCCGAAGTCTTCGAATCGGCGAAGGGCCTGACTTTTTCGTGTCATTCGCAGGTCAGGGCTTCGTCGTTTGCTATTCTCTACTAATTCAATCGTAATTAATGGAATTGGAGCCATAATGAACCGTGGGATCAAAATCCTTCTTGTCCTTCCCCTCATCGCGACGCTCGGCGCCTTCGGTGTGGCGGGCGTCACTGGAGCCTCGGGCGACACCGTCGCCGTGGTGGGCTACTCGACTATCGCCACGGCCTACGCCAACTTAGAGACTGCCTTCGAAGCGACGTCGGCCGGACAAGGTGTGACCTTTACCAACTCCTTCGGTGCTTCGGGCACGCAGGCTCAGGACGTGGCCGCCGGTCAGCCTGCGGACATCCTCAACCTGTCGCTCATTCCCGACATCAACACGGACGTGGCGGCGGGAGTCGTGCCGCGCAACTGGCAGAAGAACTCCATCTCGAAGGCCTCGGATGGCTTTGTAGCCGACTCCACGGTCGTCATCGTCGTACGTCCCGGCAACCCCCTCGGCATCACCGGGTGGGACTCGCTGACTCAAAAAGGCGTGCAGATCGTTACGCCCGACCCGATCAGCTCAGGCAGTGCAAAGTGGAATCTGCTCGCGGCCTATGAGTCACAGGTTCTCCAGGGTAAGAAGGGCGTGGAGCCCCACAACTTCCTCAACTCGGTGATTACCAACGTTGTCTCGGAGCCGCCGAGTGGTTCAAAGGCACTCTCGACGTTCCTCGCCGGCACCGGCAACGTGCTGCTCGCCTACGAGAGCGACGCACTGACGGCCATTGCCATCTCTGCTGACGCCGCGAAGATGGACATCATCTACCCGGCTCAGAACATCCTGATTCAGACACCGGCTGCTCTGACTGATACCGGTCTCACGAACCCGGGCGCGGTGGCCTTCTTCAAGTTCATGTTCTCCGAGGCAGGCCAGACCATTTTGGCGAGCAGTCACTACCGGGCGACGATTCCCGGTGGCGCCTCGACACTCAATGCGGCGTTCTATTCACCAGCGAAACTGACGACCATCTCTAAACTGGGTGGTTGGTCGAAGGTGTGGGCACAGTTCTTCTCCTCGACTGGACTTTTCACGAGGATAGAAAATGCCCACGGTTACGAAACTTGATCAGAACTCCCTAGCAGCCAACTCGTCGCCAGCCGGCTCCGGCTGGCGACGAGTTGGTTCTCGGGCCTCGTCGCTGCTCTTTCTCGGCGGCGGCGGGACTCTGATCGTCGGCTATCTCTCGATCATCGTCTTGTTGCCCATTGCGGCGTTGATCAGCCACGGACTGTCGATCTCGATCGTCGGGCGCGGCGCCGGACTCGAGTTCTGGCGATGGCACGTGTCGATATCGTTTGCGACGTTCTGGGACGCCCTCAAGGCTCCGGGTGCGGGCAACGCCATCTTTCTTTCGCTGTGGCTCTCCTTCGCCGTCGCCTCCATCAACGCGGTGATGGGAGTGGCGATCGCGTGGGTCCTCGTGCGCGACCGATTCTTCGGCCGGACATTTCTTGATTCGGTGATCGACCTGCCCTTCGCCCTGCCGACCATTGTGGCCGGCGTCGTGCTGCTCGCCATCTACGGACCGGACAGCCCCATTCACGTCGACCTCTTTGAGACGTGGATGGGACTCATGCTGGCGCTGCTCTTCGTGACGCTGCCCTTTTCGGTGCGCTCCGTGCAGCCCGTCTTGGCGTCACTCGATCTGGAGGGCGAAGCGGCGGCGCGCACACTGGGGGCCGGGGGAGTACGAACGTTCTTCTCGGTCGTGATGCCCTCGCTCTGGCCCTCGGTGCTCGCGGGCTTCGGCCTCGCCTTCGCCCGGGCGATCGGCGAGTTCGGTTCGATCTCACTCATCGCCGGTGGCGTGCCGCGCACCACCACCGCCTCGTACTACATCTTCAATCTCACTGCCGGATTTCTCTGGACCCAGGCCGCGGCCGTCTCGACGTTGCTCCTGGCGATCAGCCTGGTCATACTCGTCACCGCGAACGTGTTCTCGCGTCGCTACCAGAAGCGGCTCCTCTGATGAGTAGCGCTAGTTCCCGATGGACCCTGCGCAGTTTCGTGTTCGTCTACTTAGCAATACTGATCGGCCTGCCGGTGGTCTTCCTCGTGGTAAAGGCCTTCGGCAGTGGCTTCGGGGCCTTCTGGGGTGAGATCACCGAACCGAACGCGTTGAGCGCCTTGAAACTGTCTCTCATCGTGGCCGCCATCGCCGTGCCAGTGAATGCGATCGTGGGAGTCGGGGCCGCGCTCATCATCGCGCGACATCGCTTTCTGGGCCGACGCGTCTTCGACACCATCTTTGACGTGCCCGTGGCGATCTCACCGATCATCATCGGTGTCGCCCTGGTGCTCGCGTACTCACGGCTCGGCTGGTTTGGAGGCCCGCTCGAACGCTGGGGCCTCAACGTGCTCTTCACACCGCTCGGCGTCACGATCGCCACTATGTCGGTCTCACTGCCCTACGTGTTGCGATCGATCCTGCCGGTTCTCACCGAGATCGGCGAGGATCAAGAACAGGCCGCACGCACTCTCGGTGCCGGGCGGCTGCGCATCTTTTGGAGCGTGACGTTGCCCGCGATTCGCTGGGCGGTGCTCTATGGTGTCACGCTCACCATCGCACGCACCCTCGGTGAGTTCGGTGCGGTGCTGGTGGTCTCGGGCAACATCCAAGGGGTTACTCAAACCCTGCCCATCTACATCTACGACAGCTGGGATCAGCGTTTCGACGTGCTCGGCTCCTACTCGGGTGCGCTGGTGTTGGCGTTAATCTCGGTAGCGGTCCTTTCCATTTTGGCTGTCCTTCGAAGAAGAGAAAGAAAGCTCCTTGTCGATCTCGCTTAGTCATCTCTCGAAGCGTTATGGCAAGACGCACGCCGTGGAAGACGTGAGTGCCGAAATCACGCACGGCTCTCTGACCGCCATCCTCGGCCCTTCGGGCTCGGGCAAGTCGACGTTGCTCAAGCTCATTAGTGGGCTAGAGCATCCCGACGAGGGCTCCGTCGCCATCGACGGTGAAGACGTCACCAACGTCGACCCCCGGCATCGCGATATCGGCTTTTGCTTCCAGCACTACGCGCCCTTTCGACACATGAACGTATCGAAGAACGTGGCCTTTGGCCTCAAGGTGCGAAAGCGCCCGAAGAATGAGATCGACGAACGCGTCGATGAACTCTTGGCTCTCGTCAAATTGGAAAACAAGGCCAAGAGCTTTCCTTCGCAACTCTCGGGCGGTGAGCGTCAGCGCATGGCCTTAGCCCGAGCCCTCGCCATCGAACCGCGCGTGCTCTTGCTCGATGAACCCTTTGGGGCACTGGACGCCGTGGTGCGCGCCGAACTTCGACACTGGGTGAAAGAGCTGCACGCTCAGATTCACGTGACCACGGTGCTCGTCACCCACGACCAGCAAGAGGCCATGGAAGTGGCCGACCAGTTGATTGTCATGCGCCACGGAAAAGTGGTGCAGTCTGGCAATCCGCTCGCTCTCTACGAAAGTCCCGCGACCGACTTTGTGCACGAATTTCTTGGCCCTTCCACCATCTTTCAAGGTGAAGTGACCCGTCCCCACGACCTCGAGTTGGTGTCGGTGTACCAGGGCGCGCAGAAGGGACGTATTACCTCCATCGTCTCGCTCGGCTTCGAGGCCCAGGTGACCGTGGAGTTGAGCGACGGCACATCCACGTGGGTGCAACTCTCGCGAAACGAGCTCTCTGATATGGGACTGCGCGTGGCGCTCTTAGTCGGCGTTCGCCGTCGCGCTGACGCCGATTGAATCGACGGACGACACCGTGGAGGGGACCCGCGAACCGCGCATCCACGACGTGATGGCCGCCAGCGCACAGACGATGGTGGCGAAGTCGAGCGCCGGGTGCAGCCCCGAGGCGAACGCCTTTTGAATCATCCTCGGGAAGAACTTTCGCCCCACGATGGTGGCGCGAGCGCTCGGTGAGAGTGTCGAGATGACGTGCGCTCCGAGGAGATGCACCATCGGGTTGTAGCCGAGGAACGACGCGAAGAGCGTGGTGACCGGGGGCAGCGTCGAGACGTGGTGAGCGACGGCGGGGCTCACTCCTTGAGCGCTGAGGCCGACGAATAGGGCCTGCGGCAACGTGCCCGAGAGGCCGATGATCATCAAGGTAAAGAAGATGCCGATGGAGATCACCTGACCGGAGTTCTGGAACGTGGAGTTCATGCCGGAACCTACACCGCGGTGTTCGGCCGGCAGAGCGTTCATGACACTGACACGATTGGGGGCCGAGAACGCCCCCATCGCGAGCCCATTCAAGAGCAGCAACGCTCCGAACTCCGGGTAGGAGAAGTTCGCGGGCAAGAACTGCAACATGAAGAAGGAGACCGTCGCACCGATCATGCCGCCGACCGTGAATGGTCGCGAGCCGTAGCGATCCGACAGAAAACCACAGAGCGGCCCGGCCAGCAGGAAACCGCCGGTCAAGGGCAGTAGCGCGATTCCGGCCCACAGCGGCGTCTCGGAGAAGTTGTAGCCGTGCAGCGGCAACCAGATGCCTTGCAGCCAGATGACCATGGTGAACATCAACCCGCCGCGACCGATCGCGGCGAGCAGCGTCGAGATACTGCCGGCGGTAAAGGCCCGGATGCGAAAGAGACTGAGGCGAAACATGGGGTCCGGCGAACGGACTTCGATGCGCGAGAACAGCACCAACGACGCGACGCCCAGGACGAGCGAGCCGAGCACCAGCGGACTGGTCCAACCCATCACGTGACCGCCATAGGGCTGGATGCCGTAGGTGATGCCGACCATCAAGGCCACGAGCCCCACCGCGAAGGCAATGTTGCCGCCCCAGTCCACGTGATGCTCTCGTTTGGAGGGCACTTCGCGAAGCTTGGTGTAGGCCCAGATGGAGCCAAAGATGCCCACGGGCACCGAGATGATGAAGATCAGTCGCCACTGGATCGGCCCGAGCAGGCCGCCGAGGATGAGCCCGATGAAGGACCCGGAGATGCCCGCGATCTGGTTGATGCCGATCGCCATGCCGCGTTGGTGCTCGGGAAAGGCGTCGGTCAAAATCGCCGTGGAGTTCGCGATCAAGAACGCCGCGCCCACCCCCTGAAAGAGTCGCATGACGACGAGCCAGATGGCGGCCGAGGTGCCCGACATCCAGGTGACGGAGAGGAGTAAGGAGAAGAACGTGTAGACGACGAAACCGAGGTTGTACATCTTCACGCGCCCGAGCATGTCGCCCAGACGACCCAAGCTCACGACGAGCACCGAGGTGACGATCATGAAGCCAAGGATCATCCACAACAAGAAGAACGTATTGCCCGGGAGCAGCGGGTTGATGTTGATCCCCTTGAAGATGTCGGGTAGTGCGATCAAGACGATCGAGGTGTCAATGGTCGCCATCAACACGCCGAGGGTCGTGTTAGTTAAGACCAGCCACTTGTAGTGGTCCGAGTCTGGAGGCGGCAAGCCCCGCTGGTTGGTTCGCGTCGTGGTGACGCTCACGAGGTCGCGGGGCTCAACAGTCCGCTCGGCACCGTGTCAAGGGTGTGCAGTATCGCCTCGGCCAGGGCGCGGGCGCTCTCGGGGCTCAGCTCGAGCGCCGCGCGGGCGGAAGGGCCCTCGCTCGGATTGAGCAGGTCGATGAGGAGAGCGTGTCCGGCGCTGTAGTGCACGGGATGATCGAAGTAGACCGTCGCGTCGGTCATCTTCGTCCAGCCCTGGGCGGTCTTGGCGCTGCCGTCGACCTTGAGCGTTTCTGTTTGGTAGGTGCACATGAGATCTCCTTAGGCGACGGTGCGCTCGAGGAAGGTGAAAATCTCTTTCCAACCTTCGGTGGCGGCTTCGGGGCGATAGCTGGGGCGATCCACCGCGAAGAACCCGTGCCCCGCGTTGTCGTAGGTGCGAAAGGTGAACTCTTTGCCCGCCGCGACCAGCGCCTCCGAGAGGATCTCGGTCTGCTCCGGGGAGGGGTACTGGTCCTCGACCCCGAAGAGGCCGAGTAGCGGACCCGAAAGATTTCCGACTTCGCCGACGATCGCTTTGAACTTGACGGGGTGCTCGGCCGGCGGGTCGACCACCACGAACGCTCCGTAGCAGTCGATGACGCCACTCAGTTTGAGTCGACATCCCGCGAGCAACGACTGACGCCCACCCGAGCAGTAGCCAATCGAGGCGACTTTGCCGTTAGAGCCGGCGAGCGACTGGAGGTGCGCCATGGCGCCCGCCACGTCGCCGACTAATTGTTCGTCAGAGACGCCGCCCTTGGCGCGCGCGGTCGCCGCGGCGTCGTCGGGACTCGCCCCGGGTGCTTCACGCCAATAGAGATTGGGGAGGAGTGCGGCGTAGCCGTTGGCCGCGAAGTTACGAGCAATTCCCTTAGTTGCCTCGTCGTAGCCCGGCATGTGGTGAATGACCACGATCGAGCCTCCGCTGGCGGCGTCGGTCGGAACGGCGAGATAAGCCTCGAACTCGTCGTCGTGGTGTCCTTTGATGGTGATGGTGTCGGCTCGCAGGTTGTGCGTCACGTGTTTCCTTTCGTTGGGTACTTCGTCGAACGTGGCGTTCGGTCGTGATGCGGAGAGGCAACAGCGCATTTAGTTACTTATAGTTACTAAGTGCTATGTTAGCGCAGTGGGCAAGGCGACGAAAGAGTCAACGACCGGTACGACCCTTGAGCGCGAGTGGGGACGACTTCGACGGGGTCAACTGATGGGACTGGTTCGCGCTTCGAGCGCGCCGGGGCACAGTCCGCTCGCCGTCGAACTCTTAAGAGCCGTGGTCGAAGCCGGTGAGATACGTGCGTCGGACTTAGCTAGCGAACTCTTCGTCACGAAGACTTCCATCAGCCGCTACGTCAACGAAATGTTGAAAGAGGGTCTCTTGGTGCAGCGCCGCGACCCTTCGGATGGCCGGGCGACATTGTTGTCGCCCTCGGTGAGTGGCCGACGAGAGCTCGAGCAGCGAGAGACTCGACGCAGTGAGCTACTTCGTGAACTCTGCAAGGGTTGGCCAAAAGGCGACGTCGCGACGTTGACCACACTTCTGCAACGACTGAACGACGGAATGTATCGACGACTCAACGAGTTGCAACCTCGCTAGTGCCGGGAACGGACGGCTATTCGTCCTTGACCATCGAACTTCTCTCGGCGGTGCCCGTGAAGTAGGCGATGCCGCCCGAGACGAGTAGCAGTAGTCCCGAGGTCGAGAGCGCCAAGTTAAGGCCGTGGGTGAAGGCGCCGTACGCCGCGTGTACCACCTCGTTGATGATGTGACGGATCGCGGCTCCACTCTCTTTGCTCTCTTGTTCCGCCCGGGTGTTGACGGTGCCGGTGATGACGGCGGTGATGATCTCTGAGCGAAAGGCTGCTGGGATGCCGAGTTGCACGAGTTTGTGCGTGAGATTGACGGTCAACTGACCATTGACGATGGAACCCAGTATGGCGACGCCCGTCACGGCGCCGAGTTCGCGGCTGGTGTTGATGGTGGACGCCGCCATGCCGGAGTTCGCGGCCGGAATGCTGAACAGCGCCGTCGCGTTGATGGGCACCACGATGATGCCAAAGCCGATTCCCGCTAGCCCCATAGTCCAGCCGAGCGTGTCGACGCCCACGTGCGGAGCAATCACCGCGTCAGTCAGTAACACGCCGAGGCCAGCGAGCAGACAGCCAACGGTGAGGGGTACCCGCGAGCCGACCCGGCCGACCCATCGCCCCGTGAAGAGTGAGGCGACGACCATGCCCCCTAGCAGCGGTAAGAAGTCGATGGCCAACGTGTAGGGGCTGACCGACGCGACCACTTCGAGGTAGAGCGCCACGAAGAAGAAGATGGAGAAGATCGCGAAGTAACTGGTGAAGGCGATGACCGTGGATCCGGCGAAGGCGCGATTGCGAACCCACCTGACATTGAGCATCGGGTACTTCGTCTTCGACTCAACGACGAAGTAGACCACGAAGCACACCGCGGCGATCAAGTAGAGGACCAGCACGCCGGAGGAGTGATACCCCCACGTCTCGCCCGCGATCGTGGCGAAGGTGGCACAGCCGAGCGCCGCCGCCGCCAGCACGAAACCGTAGCCATCGATGCGCCGACGTACGTCGTTCACGCTCTCGGGCAACGCGATGAAGGCGACGACGATGACGACCAGGCCAAAGATGAAGTTGAACCAGAACACCGCGCGCCACGACCACAGTCCGACGAGCACGCCACCGATCACCGGGCCCAGCGCCAGGGCCAATCCCGAGACCGCGGCCCACGCGCCGAGCGCTCGCGCCCGGAGCTTCTTATCCGGGTAGATGTGGCGAATCATCGACAGGGTGCTCGGCTCGGATCCGGCCGCGCCTGCCCCCATGATGACGCGTCCGACGATGAGTTCCGTTGGCGAGTTCGCCAGCGCACAGACGACCGAGCCGGCGCAAAAGATGGCCACGCCGTACAACATCACTCGCTTGCGGCCGAAGTTGTCACCGAGTGATCCGCAGATCAACATGAGACTGGCAAAGGCCAGCGCGTAACCACCGACGACCCACTGCAGCTGGGACACCCCGGCGTGCAACTTGGACTGCACGCTGGTTAAAACGGCGCTCGCAATCGTGTTGTCAAGAAACGTGAGAAAGAGGATGGCCAGCAGTGAAGCGAAGCTGAAGTGAGCCCTGAGCCCTTGGGCGATGTAGTGACGTCGTTCCTCCATCGTTCCCGTGAGAAGCGACGGCGAGCCGTTCTGCTCGGTCATACACTCCCTTCGACGATCAAGGTCCTCGCTTTCTACGCGCCGCAAAAGACCGCTTCAACTTCCCTACGTGATGCTCAGCGAAGACGCCCCCAACGCGACTCCTCCGTGGTAACCCGCACGAGCAGCGTGGCCGCCCGAGCGAGTCGTGTCAAACGGTTACTTCTTCTTCGCGAGGGGCGCTTTGAAGGCGATCGGTGCGACAGCCGAGTCGCCACCGGTGGCATTGCCCACGCTCACCGCACAGTTCTTTAGATTCGCCTTCGTGGTGCCGCATTTGCCATCGCCGATCGTTCCCTCGACAACTTTGAATGTCGAGCGAGGAAGGAGACCGGTGGCCGTAATCGTCTCTTGCGGGGGGATGCCGTTCACTTCACACCCCGCTTCACCCTTAGCTTTCACAAGGCACTCCACGAGGAAGACCGTGTCACCGGGCTTGAAGCCGCTGCCCGCGACGCTCACTTTCTCGCCGTTTTTCAGATTCTTTGAAGGCGTGACCACTATCTTCGGCGTCGCTGCCGCCGATGCGCTGGTAGCGCCGAGGATGCCACTAGACAGTCCGCTGAGTGCCAACACCGCGACGCTCAGGGCAACGCGTAGCCCTCTGGTCGTCAACATGTTGTGCCTCCCTGGTTGCTCGGAGCGAGCGAAGTTTCTGACATGCCCCACTCGACTTCACGCAGTGTCGGCATTCAACGGAACTTCGTATCGCCCTCGTTCTCATAGTAGTCAGGCCCGTCAAAAATCGGTCAGCGCGCGGGCAAGTGCCCCATGCCTTCGTGGAGAGATCACGTCGTTCGTGACGGTAGTAATTACGAGACGAAGGTAGGACGCCTGGAATTACTAAATCTTGGAGAACTGATCTCTCCGAACCACAACCTCACCCTTGGCCGCCGAGCGAACGGCGTCCAGCACATCAGCAATCGGACAGTCTTTTCCCAGCAGTCCGTAGCAGCCGACTTCGAGCGCTCGCTTCAATAGCTCAGGATTGCCGCTGCCCGAGAGGAGGACCACACGGGTGTCGGGCTCCTCCTTGAGGATCTCACGAACGAGGTCGATGCAGTCGACGTTGAGCAGTCGATAGTTCATCAGGATGACGGTTGGGCGTTCTCGCTTCACGAGCTTCAAGGCGTCAACGACGTTGCCGGCGACGCCTACGAGCGTGAGGTCCTTCGCTTTGGAAATGGAAAGGGCCAGCATCTCAGAGACCATGATGTGGTCGTCGACAACGGCCACTCTGATCGGGAGAGGGGCTGAATTTTCCATTACAACTCAAGGCTAGCGACGGGCCTCTTCTCGCAATCGAGTATCGAGAGTATTTTGTAGCGTCACGCTTTCATGATTTTTTATTTGATCTGTTGTTGTGGTGCTGTCGCGATGTGTCACAAATTCGTCATCATCGCGTTAGCGGAAATCTTCTTGGAGTCGTGCAAGCTCTTCTGAGCCCGGACAGAGTTGTTCGTATGGAACGTGACTAAGTCCGATGGAAGGAGTTTGATTTAGTTCGTGTAGTTCGACCCCCGATTCGTTCAGGTAGAGGATGCCGGTAGCGATCTCGCCACGACTCTGGCGATCGCGCACGTACTCCTCGACCGACGAGCGGTCACTCGGGTCATACCCATCGGGCACCGAGCGAAAGCGCAACACACTACCGTCGTGCATGGTGACGGCCTTCGCGCTGTCCTGGGGGATCTTCTCTCGAATGGGGACCTGGATCGGAACGAAGTCGGACTGCAGGTAGTCGGTCTGGACTTCCTTCACCTCGTGTTCGCGAACGAATTTGTAGCTCTTGGTCGAACTCTCGTGATCGTTGAAAGTCACGCACGGCGAGATCACGTCGATCAGCGCGAAGCCCTGATGGGCGATCGCCGCCTTCAGGATGGGAATGAGTTGCTCCTTGTCGCCCGAGAAGCTGCGCGCTAGGAACGTCGCCCCCAGCGCGAGGCCCACCATGATCGGATCGATGGGCGCCAGTTGATTCGCTTCGCCTTTCTTCGGCGCGGAGCCGATGTCCGCGGACGCGGAGAGCTGTCCTTTGGTGAGGCCGTAAACCCCGTTGTTCTCAATCACGTAGACCATGTTGACGTTGCGGCGCATGGCGTGCATGAGGTGACCGAGGCCGATCGAGAGCGAGTCGCCGTCACCCGAAATGCCGATGTAGGTGAGTTCACGGTTCGCCGCGTTCGCGCCGGTGGCGATGGTGGCCATGCGGCCATGCGCGCTGTTAAAGCCGTGGGCGCCGCGCACGAAGTACGTGGGCGTCTTGGACGAACATCCGATGCCACTCAGTTTGGCGATGCGATGTGGCGGGGTCGAGAGCTCGAAGAACGCGTGGCTGATGGCCGCGGTGACCGAGTCGTGGCCACACCCCGCGCACAGCGTGGACATCGCACCTTCGTAGTCACGAATGGTGAACCCGAGTTCGTTCTTGGGTAATGGGCTCAGCGGAATTAGCGGCTTAAGAATCGAGGGCATTAGGAGATCTCCATCTGGGTCAGCACGCTGTCGACGACTTGTTGGGCGCTCAAGGGAAAGCCCCCGTAGGCGAGAACCGAGCTCATCTTCTCAATCGCCACGCCCGCTTCGACGGCGATGAGCGAGCGCAGTTGTGCGTCGCGATTCTGCTCCACCACGAAGCATCGCTCGTGCTCCTCGGCGAAGGTGCGCACGTCCTCCACGAAGGGGAATCCCCGAACGCGCAGGAAGTCACACGTCACACCTTGCTCGGCCAGTTCGTCCAACGCCTCACGCACCGCAAGGTCGCAACTGCCGACGGTGATGACGCCGACGGTGGCCCCGGCACGACGCTGCACGATCGGAGCCGGTACGTGCGGGGCGGCTGAGGCGTGCTTGAGTTTGAGCCGATCGATGACCTCTTGATACTCGTCGGGTATCTCGGTGTAGCGGCCGAACTTGTCGTGCCCGGAACCTCGAATGAAGTACGCGCCTTTTTCGGCCGACCCGGGCAACGTGCGCGGCGTTACGAACTCGTCGTTTTCGTCGGTGTAGCGAAAGAACTCCGAGATGCCCGCGAGCTCCTCGTCGTTGAGCACGCGACCTCGGTCAGGCACGTAGGAGTCGTCCCAGCTCAACGTCGGTACCACCCAGTCGTTCATGCCGATGTCGAGGTCGGAGAGCATGAAGACCGGCGTCTGGAAGCGTTCGGCGAGATCGAAACTCTTCGCGGCGAACTCGAAGCACTCAAAGGGGTTCGCGGGAAACAACAAGATGTGCTTGGTGTCGCCGTGCGAGGCGTAGGCGCACATCAAGATGTCGCCCTGCTGGGTTCTTGTTGGCATGCCCGTCGAGGGTCCAACGCGCTGCACGTCGATAATGACGGCCGGAATCTCGGTGTAGTAGCCCAGCCCGAGGAGCTCGCTCATCAGTGAGATGCCGGGACCAGAGGTGGAGGTGAAAGCTCGTGCTCCACTCCATCCCGCCCCGAGCACCATGCCGATTGAGGCGATCTCGTCCTCGGCCTGAATGATGAGGTAGTTGTTCTTATACGTCGCCGGAGCGCCGGGGTCATCGCTCTCGACCTTCACTCGGCGATACTTGGCGCAGAGCCTCGTGAAGTTGTCCATCACCGCGGTGGCGGGCGTGATGGGGTACCAACCGGCCACGGTGGCCCCGGCGTAGAGGCATCCCAACGCGGCCGCGGTGTTGCCGTCGATAAGGATCGAGTCGCGATTCTCGTCCAAGGCCTCAAGGCGAAAGGCGAGGGGACAGTCGAAGTTCTCTCGTGCGTAGTCGTAGCCGAGGCGAAGCGCACGCTGGTTGGACTCGCGCAGCGCCTCATTACGCGCGAACGTCTCCGCGAGCAACGTCGCCACGATCTCCACGTCGATGCCCACGAGCGCGACCACGGCGCCGGCGTAGGCGATGTTCTTCATCAAGATTCGTTCGCGAGGCTTCTGGAAGTTCTCCAAGCACAACGTGGCGAGCGGCACGCCAAGAAAGGTGACGTCGTCTCGTTCTAAGTCGGCGTCGAGGGGCCACGACGAGTCGTAGAGCACGTACCCACCGGGCGAGACCTCGGCGATGTCGGCCTCGTAGGTCTGAGAGTTCATCGCCACCATCAGGTCGTAGTGCATAGCGCGCGCCGTGTAACCCGAGCCGTTCACCCGTATCTCGTACCAGGTCGGCAGGCCCTGGATGTTGGAGGGAAAGAGGTTCTTGCCCGAGACCGGAATACCCATGCGGAAGATGGCCTGCACCAAGAGGCCGTTGGCGCTGGACGATCCGGTGCCGTTGACGTTGGCGAGTTTGACGGCGAAGTTATTGACCTGGCTACGAGCGGCGGGCTTCGTGGCGGTTTTCGTGTCCGTCTTTTTGGCTCGGGATTTCACCGTTTTGGGCTTGTCGGTCATCGTCACGATCGCGTCCCGTTTCCGCCAAAGCCCACCGCCACAGGAATGAAGTTCTTCGAGCCGGCGTAGGGAATGGCGAGGTCGAAGAGCTCCATGTCCCAGGCGGCCGTGGGACAGCGCTCGGCGCACAGTCCGCAGTGCACGCACACGTTCTCGTCTTTGACCATGACACGCCCGGTCTGAGGTAGTGGCGCGGAGACGTAGAGCTCCTGGCTCAAGTTGGTGGCGGGCGCCAGCAAACGCGTTCTCAGATCCGCCTCGTCGCCGTTGCTGGTGATGGTGAGACACTGCACGGGACAGATGTCGAGGCAGGCGTCGCACTCGATGCAAAGCGGCGCGCTGAAAGCGGTCTGCACATCGCAGTTGAGGCAACGCTGCACCTCGCGCGCGGTCTGTTCGGCGCTGAAGCCCAGCTCGACTTCTAGGTTGAGCGATTCGAATCGCTTGGTCAGTTCGACGTGGGTCATCTTCTGACGGCCCGAAGGGTTGTAGTCGTTGTGGTAACTCCACTCGCTCATGCCCATCTTCTGACTCACCAGCGTCATGCCCTGTGCCGGACGATCGTTCAGTGAGATGTCGTAGCAGTAGTTGTCGATCGATATAGCCGCCTGGTGTCCGTGCTCAACCGCCCAGATGATGTTCTTTGGTCCCCACGCGGAGTCGCCGCCGAAGAAGACCCCGGGCAGGCTCGACTGCATGGTGATCTCGTTGACGACCGGCATATCCCACTCGCCGAAGGTCATCTCGAGGTCGCGCTCAATCCAGGGAAAGGAGTTCTCCTGTCCAATGGCGAGAATGACGTCATCGCAGGGAATGGTGACGGCATCCATCACCGTGGAGTGCGAGGCGTTCTCGTCCCACTCAAGGACCTCAAACTCCATGCCGACGAGCTTGCCGTCCTCAATGACAAATTTCGTCGGTGCGTGATTGACCAGTATCTCGACGCCCTCTTCTTCCGCGTCGTCGAGCTCCCAGGGTGAGGCCTTGAAGTACGGCCTGGGTCGACGGGCCATGACCTTGATGTCGCGCCCGCCGAGGCGTCGCGACGTTCGACAGCAGTCCATCGCGGTATTACCGACGCCGATGATGAGGACGCGCTCACCGATCGCGCTCACGTGCCCGAAGGCGACCGACTCGAGCCAGTCGATGCCGATGTGGATGTGCGACTCCGCCTCGTCGTAGCGCCCCGGCAGGTTGAGTTCCTTGCCTCGTGGGGCACCCACGCCAACAAAGAGTGCGTCGTAGCCCTCCTCGAGCAGCGCGCGCATGCTGTCGACGGGTGAGTTGTAGCGAATGTCGACGCCCATGTCGAGGATCATCGCGGTCTCGTCCTCGAGCACCCCTTCGGGAAGGCGAAAGGAGGGGATGTTCGAACGCATCAGGCCGCCGGGTTTGTCGTACTTCTCGAAAATCGTGACGGCGTAGCCGAGCGGCATCAGGTCGTTGGCGACCGTGAGTGACGCCGGTCCGGCGCCAATACAGGCGACGCGCTTGCCGTTTTTGGTCGTCGGAATGACCGGGAGGCGATCCTTGATGTCGCCCTTGAGATCGCTGGCCACGCGCTTGAGTCGGCATATTGCTACCGGCGCCCCATCAACTCGTTCGCGGCGACAGGCCGGTTCGCACGGCCGGTCGCAGGTTCGTCCGAGGATGCCGGGAAAGACGTTGGACTCGCGATTCAACATGTAGGCGTCGTCGAAACGCCCCTGGGCGATCAGTCGGATATAGCCGGGGACGTCGGTGTGCGCCGGGCACGCCCACTGGCAGTCAACGACCTTGTGGAAGTAGTCGGGGCTCTCAACGTCCGTCGGCTCCACGCAGCATCTCCCCTCGAGCAGGCCACGGCACCACTACACGTACCAGAACTTCTGCACAGGTCTTAGAAGATTTACTGTAGTTGGTCCCTTTCACAGCAACGTCGCATGGGAGCGCTATAAATCGCTCAAAACGCTGCGGTGAAGGCCTTTCACGAGACACCCGTCACCTAGGGTTGGCCCCATAGCGAACTCCTCGAGACTCTCCAGCGCCAGCGACCTTCAGCGAGTCATCGATGCCGCGCGAACACCCGAATGGAACCTCGGACTCGACCGACACGGAGCCATCATGGCCACGCGGGATTCGGGCCAGATCGGCTTGCCGTGGGTGGTGCTGGCATCGCGCGCGGGCAAAGGAATGAGGATCTTCAAGTTCCACCCAGGAGACGATGTAGAAGCAGAAGGCGAGACGATCGGCGAGATCACCGGCAATCCCCGCGAGATGGGTCGCCAGCTTCGCGCGCTCTTAAGCGAGGTCGAGTTTCAGGACTAATCCCGCTAGGGCCACGTTGGCGTAGTTAGAACCAGTGCCAATGCGACAGGGGCCAGACCTTCAGAAATACTTTGCCGATGATGTCAGAGCGAGGCACGGTGCCCCACGTGCGGCTGTCGCAGGAGTCGGCGTGGTTGTCACCCATCATGAAGTACTGGTTCGCCTTCAACGTGATGCGGGTAATGCCTTTCGGGCCCATGGCCTTGTAGATCGACCAGTTCTGGTGGAGAGGTTTGTTGTTTAAGTAGATCGTGTTGCCTTCCGACCAGAGGGTGTCGCCCGGTACACCAATAACGCGCTTCACGAGATCGGCGTCGTCGTCGCCGCAGAGCTTACGGACGGCGGGCGGAGCCTTGAAGACGACGATGTCGCCGACGTTGATCGTTCCGAAATCGACGCTGAGCTTGTTCACCATGATGCGGTCCCCGATGTAGAGCGTCGGTCGCATTGAACCGCTCGGCACGTAGTACTCCTGAAAGACAAACGTGCGAACCAAAAAGGAGAGCGCGAGCGCGACGATGAGCACGATGACCCACTCGATCGCTCCGCGTCGGCGCGAGTGCTTGGCGCTCGTAGGGGGAACCTCTTCGGTCGGCTCCAACTGGTCTAGTGACACACGTCAACAGTAGGGGGATTCATCAACGCGAAATCCAGCGCCCTACAGTGGGGGCTGCGAAGGCGAGGAGATCGTGGTGTATGTCACGAAACGAGGTGAAGGCGAGTGTTCGTGATAGCCGCTACCTCGGGTTCTAGTGAGCTTCTTTTCTTTCTCATCGGCGTTGTGATCCCACTCTGGGCGCTCGCGAACGCAGCGGCGACACCATCGTCGACGTTTCGCGCGGCCAACAGCAGCAAGGTTCTCTGGATCATCATGCCGCTGCTCTTCGGATTCATCGCGGCGTGCATCTACTTCTTCTTCATACGCCCGCGACTTCGACGAGCGACTCGGCTCTAGATCGTCCTGGGAAACGCGGTAGGAGACAGCTCAGTGCGAGTTGTCGTCGCGCTCGAGTGAGCCCAGCGCGATCTCGCCGTCCAGCATCTCTTCCATGCCTTTGGCCTCGTCGACCGCCAGTTCGTTGCTCGCGAGCGACGGCGCGGTCTTCTTGGCCTTGCCCAACAGAATGGCGACGACACCGGCCGACGCGGACATCACGGCAACGTAGGTCCAGAGATGGTGGAAGTTGTGTAACGCCTGAACCGCCGACGTGGGCGTGCCCAGGATCACGACGAGGATCGCCACGCCGAGGGCACCGCCGATTTGACGGGCAGTCTGATTGACCGCGCTACCGACGGAGTAGCGGGCGGGCTCGAGGCTGGAAACGGCGGCGGCGCTAATGACGGGAAACGTGAGACCGATGCCGAGTCCGACGGTCAGTGTCCCCGGTAGCCAGAGCGACAGGTAGTGCGGCGTCAGGCCGACTCGCCAGACGTACCACAGCAGTCCCAGAGTGAAGACGCAAAAACCGACCAGCAGCACGCGACGAAAACCGTAACGGCCAGCGAGCTTTCCGGCCGGCCCCGACACCACCGCCACTACGAGGGGGCCGGGTGTGATGGCGAGACCGGCACGAAGAATTGAGTAGTGCCACACACTCGTCAGGAACAAGATGTTGCCGAGCAGCATGGCGAAGAACCCCATCGAGTAGAGCAACGCCATCGTGTTCGCGACGCTGAAGGACCGCGAGCGAAAGAGGCGAAGATCCAGCACCGGCTCTTGATGACGCGCGGAACGAAAGAGGAAGGTTGAGAACAACAGCACCGCGAGCACGAAGCCGCCAATAATTCTCGCGTTGGACCAACCCCACGACGGTCCTTCGGAGATGGCCAACACCAGCAGAGCCAGCGAAGCGCTTAAGAGCACGACACCGGGATAGTCAGGACTGCTCGTTGAGCCTGAGCCGTTGGTCTTGGCGAGTACCCGTCGCCCAACGAGCCAGGCGATCAGCCCGACCGGCAGGTTGACGTAGAAGGCGGCGCGCCAGCTAAAGGCGGTAATGAGTACCGCGCCAAGGGAGGGGCCCGTCGCGACGGCCAGCGCGCCGATGCCACCCCAGAGCGCCACTACTTGAGAGCGCTGCTCCTTCGAGTACGACGTGAGCAACAGTCCGAGCGATGACGGCAACACGGCGGCGGCACCCGCGCCTTGAATAACGCGACCGATGATGAGCGCCTCGACCGACGGCGCGACACCACAGAGCAGGGAGCCCAAACAGAACACGCCGAGACCGAAGAAAAAAACGCGACGGCTTCCTATGCGATCGGCGGTCCGTCCGGCCACGACCAGCAGGGAACCGAAGATGATGGAGTAGCCCGTGATAACCCACGAGAGTGTGGCGCGGGTGTCGTGGGAGAAAGCGCGTTCCAACGCAGGAAAAGCGACATTCACGATCGAAAGGTCGAGTGACGCCATAAAGGCGCCGAGTGCCGTCACGATGAAAATCGTGCGCCGGCGCCTGCTGGATACGGCTAGTTCGGGGGTTCCAGTCAGTTCCGTCACAAGACTGAGACTACATGGTTGCGTAGCGTTATGCAACTGACTACTATGGGGGCATGGAGCGTAAGAGTTTTGTGGATATGGACTGCTCGGTGGCGCAGTGCCTTGAGGTCATTGGAGAGTGGTGGAGCATGCTGATCGTGCGCGATACCTTCATGGGCGTGACCAGGTTCGAAGAGTTCCAGCGACGCCTGGGCATCTCGAGGAACATCCTGCGCGAGCGGCTCAACTCCCTCGTTGAGGCGGGTGTGCTGGAGCGAGTTGCCTACTCAGAGCACCCGCCGCGCTACGACTACCAACTCACCCAGAAGGGCAAAGACCTCTGGCCCGTGCTCACGGCGATGCGTCAGTGGGGCGATCAGTACGCCGCGCCCTCGGGGCCACCGGTTGAGTTGGTACACCGTTCGTGTGGCCAGACGACGCACGCGGAGTTGACGTGCGCGTGGTGTGGTGAACGACTCACCTATCGCAACGTGCAGCCGATCGCCGGTGAGGGACGTAGCGAGTCGATGTTTCTCGCCGGACACTCTCACTAAAGTTCACGCGAACGTAAAGGCTCCGCGGAGGAACTCTCGCGCGACGAAGTTATGGTCGTGCAATGAAGCCTGGCGAAGTGATCCGATCTCGAGCGTTGGCGCGCTGCGGTGCGTCGTTCGTAGTCGCGGCACTCATCTTCGTAACTGGGATTTCAAACTCGGGCGCGTCCTCGCACCAATCGGCGTCGACTAAACCCATCGCCACCACCGAGCTCAACCCCAACTCGATCTGTGGGTCCGACTTCGGTGACAACGTGCGTCAGCAGTGGAACGGCGATTACACCGGCTGTTTTCGCGTGCCGCCATTCAAGACCTCGAGCGCCATCGTCGCTCTCCAGGGATTCGTCCAGGGACCATCTTCCTCCAGCCCCGAACCAACGACGACGCTCAAAGGCACAATTTCGCACGTCACCGTCAAGCTGACGTCGTCAGTCACCACGGTGACGCCCGGCGAGAACGTCGTGATCAGTGGGCGTCTCAATAAAGCGTTGACGCCGAAGCAGTCCAACGCCACCCTCTGTTGGGATGGGTGCGCTGGCTTACAAGAACAGGGCCAAACCCTTCGCTGGCTGTCGGCGAAGAGATTTCAAGTGACGCTCCAGGTTCCCGAAACGGCGTGGCTGGTTGCGAGCAAGCACGGAGTGTCGGTGCATCCGCTCTCCTCGGGGACGTACAAAGTGGGCCTTCAGTGTTTGACGCAGATTTTTGGCTGTGACTTGCGTAAGCCCGAGGCAACGGTGACAGTTCACTTAAAGGCGCCGACGCCGACGCGGTGCGTGAACGGGAAACTGTGCGAAACTATGACGATCGCCCCGAAGATTGCGACGGTGGGTGACGAGGTCTTGGTGAGCGGATGGGCGCCCCTGCAGACCGTTATTGGCACGCCCTGGGGTTACGCCCTTTCGGTGACGCCAGGTCCCGCCAAAAATTCGTATCCACCCTTTGCGTACGGTCCGATCGAAAAGCTAAGCGGAAGCTTCACAGTTGTCCTGGCGCCGACTGCACTGAACATCGGACAGAGTCCACCGTGGGCGAGTTTGGGGACGATCCCCTACGTGTCCTCGACGTTCTCCGGTCCCTCTGCGGTCAGCCCTTCGACGAACTCGACGCGCGTCGCGTGGTGTCAGCCATCGGGCATCGTCATTACGGGTGGGGCATCTCCCGTGCACGTATCCACACTCGGAGTTCGCTCGGCGTTACGGGGAACCACGCTTGAGATCGCTCCTCCTCCTTCTACCCCCATTCCGCTGTGCTCGGCCGTTCAACTTGACCCGAACCACGCCGACAGCATCTACGGCGGATTCGATTCCGATGAAGGCAACATCATTCCTCCGGAGTATCTCGCACCGATGTACAGCACGAATGTGGGCGCGTCGTGGCACGCAGTCCCGATACCTCCAGGAGTGACGATTGAGGACTTTGCAGGGTTTTCCGTCAGCGGCAGCCGCGTCGAAGCGCTCTTTATGAGTGGGCAGGCTTACTCAAACTCCCCCGTGGGGACGAATCACGGTCTGGTAATGGCAGAGGTTACCTCGAATGGCGGAAGTACGTGGGCTCCCACCACTCTCGGGTGTCCCGCCAACGGACCGTGCATGACCTTTGGGCCGTACATCTGGGGTTACTGCAACATGTCCAACGACACGCAAGGTCTTCTGTTGGGTGCGCCGGGGTCTGTAGGCGCGTCCGATGTCAAGTGGACAGGTTCCACGTGGGTGACCTCAGTGAACAGTTGTTTTTCACAACAGCTCGTCGTGAGCTCCTCACACGAACTGTTTCTGCTCGACCCGTCCTCGGAGTATCCGCTGTTGCGATCGACCGACGGCGGCGAGACCTGGACAAACTGGTTGTTACCTGCGATTCCGGGAGCAAATTACGGCCCCGACTCCGATCCTCGGACGAACTCTCTCGTGCTTGCGCCCGATGGTTCACTGTTTGCGTCAATTTCGACGCCGAACAACGAGTACCAGGAACTCTTTCGCCTCTATCCCGACGCTAAGAGCTGGTGTCAGATACCCCATGCCTTCGGCTCGACACCACCCGATACGATGGAACCAATCCACGTCGACGCGATCGATCTTCTGTGGAGTCAGTCATCGCCCTTTCACGCTCTCGCCGTTTCGTACGCTGATCTGACGTGCTAGTCGACGTCGTTTAGCCAATCTGAATCGGCGATTTCAACCGCTCATGTCAACCGCGTTGATCTTGTGCGGTACGAGCCGCACGATGACGCGCTCGGAGCCAGGAGCGTCGTAGGCGCGTAGATCGGCGCCGTACTTGTTGCCCACCTTTGCGGCGAAGGCGTAGTCATCGTCGGGGGTGATGTCCACGTCCCCTCTGATCTCTAGATACCGCTGGGAGTTCGTCGGATCAAGAATGAGGAGACTGCACTGAGGACGCTGGCGGAGGTTCTTCACTTTCTGTCGAGTCGTATTGAGCGAAAGTGCTACCTCGCCGCCGTCGCTGAGAAACCACACCTCGGTTTGCTGCGGCCGTCCGTCCGGACCGATGGTGGCGAGCGTGGCGACGGAACTTTGAAGAAGGTCGCGGTGGGAGTTGGGGATAGTCATTGATCTCTCCTGTAGTTTTGGGGTAGTGACTCAGAAAATACTGAGGCCGTGAGGCCGCGTCAACCGGCGACAAAAAGTGTGGCTACGTCGCCTCGCCCGGCGGTGACTTCGGCGAGAAGTGGCCGGAATTCGCGCCGACGGCCCTACCGATGTTGGTGACGTGAAGGTGAATCTCGTCCAGAAGATCCGTCGCGCTCTTCACCGCGGCGGTCAGTTCGGTGTTCTCTTCGATGAGCCTCTTGATGTCGTCGGTGTTCGTCGCCGTGTGAACGGCCACTTCGGAGGAGATCGCGTCGGAGCGCTTGGCTGCGATCAGTAGCGCCGCCGCCTGGACGCCGGCCATCATCGAGAGAAAGAGGTTGAGCAGGATGTAGGGGTAGGGGTCAAAGGCCCGGTGGTGTAGGACATGCTGCAAAAAGACGGTGTTGACGAGCGCCCAAAGGATCATGACCGCGAAGAACCCGAAGACGAAGCCCCAGGATCCCATCATGTTTCTCATGCGATCGGCGGCGCGTTCGCCGCGAGAGAGATCGTCGCCCGAGCGAACGCCGGGATGCTTGTGCCAGTGACTTTGCCAGGGTGTGTGTGCCATCACTGCATAGTCGCACAGCGATCCCTGCGCGACGAGGAACTACTAGAAGGTCGGTTCGAAGTTCGGCCGTAGCGGCATACCGCTCTTGCCCTCGTCAGGTCGAACACTCAGAATCTGGTGGATCTCCAGGTGGTGACGCTCAAAGCCCACCGCCGAGCCGGCCATGTACAGCCGCCACACACGGGCGCGCTCGACGCCCACTTCGTCCACTGCTTCGTCGAATCGCTTCATGAGGTTGTCGACCCATCGTCGAAGCGTGAGAGCGTAGTGCTCGCGCAGGCTCTCTACATGGCGCACTTCGAAACCGTGCGCCTGGAACAACGAGACCATGGTGCCCACTTCGTGTAGCTCACCGTCTGGAAACACGTAGCGCTCGATGAACTGACTCCCCGTCTTCGACGGCCCTCTCATGCCGAGGGCAATCTGCATCTGGCGACTGAGCTGCGAGGTGCGCGTGGGCTGGGGATCATCGTCGTGCGAGACGGGGCGACCGATCGCGTGATTGAGGAAGCGTCCGCCGGGCTTGAGTAGTTCCCAAATGATTTGCGTGTAGTTGGGTAGCGACTTTCTTCCCACGTGCTCTGACATGCCGATGGAGCTCACGGCGTCAAAGGGCCCGTCTTTCACATCACGAAAGTCCTGGAGGCGGAACTCCACCAGGTCTGATACGCCGGCCAGCTTGGCCTGGTCCGTCGCGTAGCGGCGCTGCGGTTCCGAGAGTGTCACGCCCACCACCGAGACGCCGTAGTGACGCGCCGCGTGAATGGCCATGGCGCCCCACCCCGAACCGATGTCCAGCAACCGCATGCCGGGCTGTAGGTCTAACTTTCGCGCGACGAGATCGACCTTTCGAGCCTGCGCCTGCTCGAGGGTGTCCTCGGGCGTCGCGAAGACGGCGCAGGAGTAGGTCATCGAGGGACCGAGCACCATTTCATAGAAACGATTCGATACGTCGTAGTGGTGCGTGACGGCCTGGCGGTCGCGGCTCTTGGAGTGCAGAACTCCGCGCGGCTTCGCTTCAATTGAAGGTGGAGTGAGCGGTCTGATGGCCGAGGTGCCCACCACCGCCAGCAAAGATCGCACGTTGGTCGCGTTCAAGAGGTGGCGAAGGGGTGGTAGTTCGAGTTCGAAGAGCGGGTCGAGGTCGCCGTCAACATCGATGTCACCGGCGACGTAGGCCCGCGCGAGGCCGAGCTCGCCCGGGTGGGTCAGGATGCGCGAAATGGCGTCGCGACGAAGGATTTTAAGGGTCACGCTGTTGGCGCTCGAGAGCACCGTGGGCTCGGCCACGCTGCCGTCGTAGGCCTCGACGCGAAGGGGCAATTTATTGCCAAACACCGTGGCGACGAACGAGGCAATGTTCATGGCGCTCCTTTCAGCGTTTCCGTGAAGAGTGGCTCTACTCAGTTCTGCACTCTCGTTCTATCAGGAAGTTTGAACGTTCGTCACGGAGTTCTTTCAGGAAGCGACCGCGGCGTCCCGCGCCTGACCAGGATTGACAGGCGGGCTGCCTCGATTGAAGAAACGTCGGTCCGATACACTGCGATTTATAGCCAAGACACCACCAGTTACCTCAACTGCCACGCCGTTTTGGGAAGGTAGCAACGCATGGATATCGGAATAGTTGTCGCAGTAGTCGCGGCGATCATCGTGCTTTTGGTCATCTTGATCATCTCTAAGTCAGTTCGCATCGTTCAGCAGGGATTTGAAGGCGTCGTCACGCGTTTTGGTGAGTTCAAGGACATCAAGAACCCGGGCCTGACCTTCATCTTCCCGTTTATCGAAGTCATGAAGATCATCGACGTGCGCGAAACGCCGCGAACCGGCGACCGTCAACAGGTCATTACGCGCGACAACGTGGCGGTCATCGTGAACGCCACGATCTTTAGTCAGGTGGTAGACGTTCGCCTCGCCCTCTTCACCAACTCGGACTACTTGGTGAGCGTCGATAACCTGGCGCGCACCTCGGTGCGTGCGGTCTTTGGTTCGATCAGCCTCGACGAAGCCTTCTCCCAGCGCGAGCGCATTGGCACGTTGCTCCAGACCCAGATGGAAGAGGCGACGGACAAGTGGGGCGTGCGCATCAACCGCGTCGAGGTGTTGGAGATCACCCCGCCGGATCAGATACTCCAGGCCATGGCACTGCAGAAGCAAGCCGACCAGGAGAAGCGCGCACGAATCCTCGAGTCAGAAGGTCAACAGCAGTCCGCGGTGAACGTGGCCGACGGTCAACGACAAGCCGCGATCAAAGAGGCCGAGGGTGCCCAGCAGTCTCAGATTCTTAGGGCGGAAGGCGCACGCCAAGCGCAGATCCTCGAGGCCGAGGGCCGCGCGCAAGCCATTTCGCTCGTGTACGCCGCGATCAAGGGTCAATCGCCCGATCCGACGTTGGTGGCGATTCTTCAGCTCGACACTCTCTCGAAGTTCGCCGAAAGCGACAACACCAAGCTCATCATTCCGGCCGAAAGTTCCGCGTTGCTGGGTGCTGCGCAGGCCATCCGCAGCGTCCTGGAAGGTGTGCCGGGAACGCCGGCGATTTAAGACAAAGCAGTTGCTAACTCGCGCGGCGCGGTGCGACGCGTAAGTGCTAGACGCGCTCGACCCAGAGCGTGGTGCCGTAGGTCTTTTTGACGATGACCTGCGTGCCTTCCGCGATGGCCTCTTTGGCGTCGGTCACGGCTTTCCAGGATTCGCCCTTGATCTTTACGCTGCCGGGGTGACCCGCATCGCCGACCGTATTCTCCACGTAGCCCGTCAGATTGGTCATCGAACTCTTTGACGGCGCCGAGAGATCCACGACACCCTTGTGGTGAAACTTATGCAACGCCGCCGGTCGCAGCGCCACTAAGAGCACCCCGGAAATGACGAGCCATAGTATCGCCTGCAGCGCGAAGGGCACGCTCGCGAGCGCGAGGAAGAAGGGCACGATCGCGCCGATGCCGATGAAGACCGTGATGAAGGCGTTGGTGTGAATCTCCGCAAAGGTACACACCAGGATGATGATGAGCCAAAAAAGCACTGCCATAATTCGAAGTATAAGTCCGGCGATCAGGCTCGAATCGTCGTGACGCGTGCGCAATGCACCCAATCAACTCAGACTCTCAGAATCATTGCGGCGGGGGTCCGTCGGGCGCTCGAATGGGATGTTTACTCGTAATTCCGACGAGTAGCGATTGGCGTTACGTTTGATTGGGACAAAGGGGTCACGTGGCGAACGCGGTAGGTGAAGAAGAGGGAAGAGGACTCCTCGGTGAAGTCACCGTGACGCTCGAAACCGACGTCGACGATCTTGACCCTCGACGTGTCGAACTTCGAAAGTGGTTGGCGGAACACCCCGAGCCCTCGGGACGTCAACTCGCCGAAGCCAAACTGGTTGCTCCGGCGTGGCCGGAACCGTGGGGACTCGGTGCGTCGGTCGAGTATCAGTTGGTGATCGACGAGGAGCTACGACGGGCGGACGTGCGTCGGCCTATCAACCCCATCGGCATCGGCTGGGCGGGTCCGACGATTCTGGTCGCGGGGAGCGAAGAGCAAAGGTCACGTTGGTTGCCGAAACTGCTGAGTGGGGAGGAGTTTTGGTGCCAGCTCTTCAGTGAACCCAACGCCGGCAGCGACCTGGCGTCGCTCTCCACGACGGCCAAGCAAGACGGCGACGAGTGGGTCATCACTGGCCAGAAACTCTGGACCAGTTACGCGCACTTAGCGACCTGGGGCATTCTGCTCGCCCGCACGTCGAATGAGGGAGCGCCGCAGAACGGCATCTCATACTTCATCTGTTCGATGAAGGCACCGGGGATCACTATTCGTCCGTTGATTGATATGACGGGCGACCACGCCTTTAACGAAGTGTTCTTCGACGAGGTTCGACTTCCCGCGGACAGCCTGCTCGGCCAGATCAACGACGGCTGGCGTCTCGCCAAGGTGACCCTCGGAAACGAACGAGTTTCCTTGTCCGGCGAGGGCGTGCTGTGGGGTCGCGGACCGACGGCGAGCGACCTCGTATCGCTCGTGCGTTCTCAGGAACGAACACTTCGCAAGATCGACCGCGATGATCTCGTCAAGTGCTGGTCGCACGGCGAGATCCTTCGTTTCCTTCGCATGCGCCTCACGGCGAACGCTCTGGCGGGCAAGGCGACCGGCTCGGACGCGTCACTGCGCAAGGCCCTCGCCGACGATCACGGCCAAGAAGTGATGTCGCTCGCCCAGCGCTTGGCCGGGAGCGCCGGCCTGCTCCAAGGTCGTGGTCCTGGTGGTATCGCGGGTGAAGAAGGACGCTCGTGGTCGTGGGGTTTTCTCTACGCTCAGGCCCTCACGATCGGTGGCGGCACGTCGGTCGTACAACGAAACATCATCGCCGAGCGGGTACTCGGCTTGCCGAAAGACATCGGCGCTTAAGCGCGTTCTAGCGAAGCGCTCAGGTCGCCTAAGCCCAGGCACTTCGGCTTCGGCCCGGCGTGGACGTTGCCGTAACGGTGATTGGTGATGGCGACGCTCTGTTCTAAGAGCCAGCGCGGCATCTCGACCGACCCCGACTGGGCGAGGGGTCGTGGATCGATGCTCGCGCCCGCATCAAGAAGCGCTGATGCGGGCGGTCCTTCCGCGCTAAGCCAGCGAACTTTGCTGTAGCCCCCGACTCGAGCGACGAGTTCCTCGACGCTCTCCAGAGTGACATCGACCACCCCTTTAACGAGCGACTCGGCGCTGAACTCGAGGTTGATCTTTCCGAGTTCCGCCAGTCCTCGGACGTAGGCCAACTGAGAGGAAGTGAACGAGTCATCGATTCGTACGACTATTGGTTTCAGCTCCTGGCGATAGCGAACCACGTTGCGTTCGGCGTTAAGTTCAACCTCGTCTCGCGCTCTCGAGCCGAACTCTCGCCACCACTCGCGCGCTTCTTCGAGCGCCGCGTCGAGGTTTGTCATCGCCGGCCACTGGCGAAGACAGTTCACGTAGTTCACCCCGCCGGCCTTCGCGGTCGGTCCGACGCTCGAACGCTTCCAGCCGCCAAAGGGCTGGCGATGTACGACAGCGCCGGTCGTGCCGCGATTGACGTAAAGATTTCCGCCCTCTACTCCTTCAATCCAGCGCTCGCACTCGGCGTTGCTGAGTGAGTGCAGCCCCGCCGTGAGGGCGTAGGGCGTTTGGTTTTGCCACGACAGCGCTTCGTCGAACGTGTCGGCGATCATCACGCCCAGCACCGGTCCGAACCATTCATTGAGGTGGCTCCACGAGCCTGAGCGCACGCCGACTTTTACGCCGGGTCGCCAGCACTGTCCAGCCGCGTCGAGTTGTTGTGGCTCCACCAGCCACGATTCGCCGTCGTCCAAAGTCGTCAAGGCGCGCAAGAGCGGCGCTTCGGGAGGGCGAATGATTGGCCCGATGTTGGTGGAGAGTTCATAGCCGCCACCCACGCGAAGACTCGTTACCGCGTCGACCAGTTGCGCCACGAAGAGCGGATCCTCGTACACCGAACGCTCGACGATGGCCAGGCTCGCGGCGCTGCACTTTTGCCCCGCGTGAGCGAAGGCCGACTGCACGAGATCCTTCACCGCCAAATCGATATCTGCGCTCGAAGTGATCAGCATTGCGTTCTTGCCGCTGGTCTCGGCCAGAAGTCGCAGTGACGGCTTCCACGAGGTGAAGAGCTTGGCGGTGTCAAAGGAGCCCGTGAGCACGACGGCGCTGACCCCGACGTGGGTGACGAGGTGCTGTCCGCTCTCGTCGTCGCGCGTGGGAATGAGTTGGAGAACGTCGCCGGGCACACCGGCGTCCCAGAGTTGCGAAGCGAGTTCAAAGGCGACGGCGACCGACTCGGGTGCTGGCTTCAAGATGACGGCGTTGCCGGCGGCTAGCGACGCGAGCACGCCGCCAGCGGGAATGGCGTAGGGAAAGTTCCACGGCGGGATGACCAAAACGACGCCAAGGGGCGTCGACGCATCGTCGGATACGGCGCGCGAGGTATAGAAACGGGCGAAGTCAATTCCTTCACTCACTTCCGGGTCGGCTTCGGCGACGGTCTTGCCGCCGTCGCGCGCCATGACGGCGATGGATCGCGCACGTCGCTTTTCCATGAAGTCGGCCGCGTTCTCCAGGATGGCCTTTCGATCAGAGAGAGCCAGACGGTGCCACGTGGCGAACCCGGAACTGGCGAACTCGAGCGCTCGGTCGATCTCACTGACACTCGCCACGCGGTAGCGGTACCAGGCGCGGCCCTCATCGCTCGGGTCGTGGCCCGTTTCGTACTGCGGCGGTGACTCCACGTCCAGGTGAGTGAGCGTGTCGATCTCAAGGTCGGTGAGTTTTCGTACCTCTTCCAGGGCGCCGATGACGCCGGTCGCGTACGTCTCGTTGGTGGGGTCGCCGTCGGGTTGGTTCTCGAATCGCTCGCTTGAGATATTCAGCGCACGGCGCCGGGGCTCGGCGCTCACCGAAAAGCGTGCCTCGAGCGCGTCGAGAAAGCGCTGTCGCTGCTCGTCGAAGACTCGTTCGTCCTGGGCAATGAACAGCGCGGCGCGCAGGTAGTTCTCCGGGGCGGTGTTCTCGTCGAGTCGGCGCACCAGGTACGCCACCGCCGCGGCGAAGTCGTCGCGGCGAGCGACCGGTGCGTAGAGCAGCACCGACTGTCCGCTCTCGACCAGCGCGAGCGCTTCGGAGTTCGCCATACCCTCGAGCATCTCGACGTCGAGTTGTTCCAGTACGCCGCGAGACGCCGCGAGTTCGAGCGCCCAAGAGACGTGAAAAAGGTTGTGACTCGCCACGCCCACGCGAAGTGCGTCGCCGTGCTCGGGCCGCAGGGCGACGTCGAGGAGTCGAAGGTAGCTGGCGTCGACGTCGGCCTTGGTGGAATAGGGAGCCGCGTTCCAGCCGTGCAATTCGGACTCCACGTGCTCCATCGCCAGGTTCGCACCCTTGACGAGTCTGACCTTGAGGACGGCGCCACCTTGTTCGCGGCGCTGAAGGGCGAAGGCGATGAGCTCCTCCAGGGCGGCGTGCGACTCCGGGAGGTAGGCCTGCAGCACGAGGCCGGCCGACAGCGATGCGAACTCCGGCTCACTCAGCACCGACATGAACGCATCGAGAGTAAGACGCAGATCGCGAAACTCCTCCATGTCCAAGTTGAGGAACGTGCCCGAGGACTGAGCTTCACGGTAGAGCAGGCGCAACCTTTCGCCCACTCGCCGCAGCGAGCCCTCGTGATCGATAGTGAGCAACTGGCTGACAATCGAGGAGACCTTCACCGAGACGTAGTTGACGTCGCTTCGGCGCATCATCTCAAGGACGCGGTTAAGACGGCTCTCGGCCTCGTGCTCGCCCAGGACCGCTTCGCCCAGGACGTTCACGTTGAGGAGCAGACCCTCGCGTCGGTGTTCGTCGAATTTGGCGCTGAGGTTTGCCGGTACGTCGTCGAGAATCAGGTTGTCGGTGAGGTCGCGAACCCGGGTGTCGACGACACGAAGCGCCAGTGACGGCGCGACGAGTGACAGCGCGGCGACGGCGCGCAGGCCCATCACGTTGAGGAGACCGAAGCCCTTCGACGAGGACTGCTTCACCGCGGCACGAAGTGCGCTGGCGCCGCTGCGAGGGGACGTGAAGCGCATGACTTCGTCGGTCAAGGTGATGGTGACGTCCACGGCGCTCGGGTCCTCGAAGAGTCGGCGCAAGCTCTGACGGGTGAGGCGCTCCTCTCGAGAGCGCGGCGTGGCGCTGGCGTCGACGAGTCGACGCGTTCGCTCCAGGGCGCGGGCGAGTACGGAGGGTGGGGCGTGGTCGTCGGGGATAGTCATGAAGGCGTCTTTGTCGAGCACTCAGTCTGAGCTGAGCGGATCGTCGTTACTTATCGTAGGGTCCTTCTGGAGAATTGAGGGCGAACGCGTGGAGTTCCAAATCTCTCGGAAGAGGACGTGAAACGTCGCGGCGGCCGGTATGGCGAGCAGTACCCCGACGAAGCCGCCGAAGATTCCGCCCACCCACGAACCCATCTCTACGCCGACGAGTATGGCGATAAAGACAGTCAGAGGATTGATCTTCTCCGTTCGACTCATGACGATCGGATTCAACACGTGGTTCTCAAGTTGGGTGTAGACGAGAAAGACGACCAACGTGATGACACCTGCGGCGAAGGAGTGGACAAGCGCAAAAAGAACCGTAGGAACTCCCGCCAGCGCTCCGCCTATTTGCGGTAGGAAGTCGACGAGCGCGACCCATAACGCCCACAAGATGGCGAAGGGCACCGAGAGACACCACAGGGTAATAAAGATGACCATGCCAGCTATCACCGACGTGCAGAGGTTGCCGAGCATGTAACCGAGGGCGACCTTCGACACCTGGGCGCCCACCCGCGACGCCCAATCGCCGTTTTTCTTCGACATCATGTTCAGTCCAACGGTACGAATCTTGGGACTTTCGAGGAGCAAGAGCACGACGAAAGCGAACAGCGTGAAGAGCAAGACGACGATCGTCACCGCTCCCTTGCCCAGTGCGAGCGCCGGCTTGCTTAGGCCTTTGGCGAAGGTCACAAGTTTCGAAGAGTTCCGGCGGAGCCATTTTTCGATGTGGTAGCGGTGGAGCAGATGGCCGATCCAGCCCTTGTTGTGTTCGGCTTTTCGCACGTAACTTGGCAGGGCGTTCGCCAAGTGCGTCATGGAGTTGACGAGCGGGTAGCCGAAGGCAATGGCCAGTCCCGCAAAAATTAGTACCGAGACGAACATCACCACGAAGACCGCCGTACCCCGTCGAGGCATCTTGTGGTGCTGGAGCCAGTTGACGAGCGGATTCAACAAGAGCGCGACGAAACCGCCCACCAGCATCAAGAGCAGAACGTCACGCAGGCGGTAGAGAATCTTGGCGGCAAAGTAGACGACCACGATAATGAAGACGGTCGTGAGGATGGTTTTGAGTGGCACATTATTGTCTTCGGCTCGTTTGAATAATCTCTCGCGCCTGGTTCGGATTACTCGTGGATCTTCGCTCGGGCCATCAACCACGTGTCACCTCCCCTCTAACTCTCTCGCTCACGCTACCTCTGGGAAAAAAGGACAAGAGGCTTAGGCCGCGTTCTCGCTCTGTCGCAGCGCGCCGTAACGACGTCGATAGAGGAAGTAGCAGACGCCACCGGCGATGGTGGGCAACCAGTACGAGCCGAGTCGAAAGGCGAGGGTTGCCACGACCGCGTTCGCGCTCGGCACGTTCGCGAGCACGAGCAGGCCGCTCAAGCTCGCTTCGACGATGCCGAGTCCTCCGGGGGTGATGGGCAGTAGGGCCAAGACCGCCGTCGCGGAGTAGGCCAACAAGACCAGTGAAGGATTCGGTCGCACTCCCGTTGCTCTCAGCACCGCTAACAGGCTGAAGTAGTCCAAACCAATGCGGCCGTCCACCAGGAGAAGGGCCTTCCACCAATTCTTGCCGAGGTCACTTCGAACCTGGTCGCGTTCCTGTAAGAGGCGCGCGCCGAGATCGGTCGACTCCTTGCGACGTCGGGGCAGCTTGTTGATGATCCACTGGAGGACTTTGCCCAAGTTCAATAGCGTGCGATCGGTGGTCAGGATGACAATGCCCAAGGCCACGATGAGGACAAAGCCCAGCGCGCCTAGTTCTCCTGCGTGAGCGAGACCGGCGCTGACCGATTCGCCGCCGATGATGGTCGGCAACGCAAAGATTGGCAGCGCGAACAACGCACCGACGCCGATGATGGAGCTGACGGCCAAGCCTCCGGCGGCCTGTACCGAGTCGATGCCCGTGCTCGCGAGCATCCGGTACTGCACACTGGCTCCGACGGCGTCCCCCCCGGGCAACGTATTCGTAACGGCGTTGCCCGCGAGCATGGCCGTGACCACGGCGAACCAGTTCTTCGTGCGCAGGACGAGACGAAGCAGGGCGATGGCGCAGAAGAAACTCGAAGCTTCGCAGAGAAAGGCCACGAGCAGCCACCACGGTTCCAGCTTGAAGATCTTTGGCCACGCGGAGGCTACGCGAACGAGTTCAGGCATCAGAATGTAGAGAGCGAGCCCGGCGACCACGACCGCCACAACGCGGCCCACCGTAGAGCGTTTGGAGCGGGGTATCGCGTCGGTATCTATTGGTTCAATATATGCCAGCGTTCTCTTTGAGTTGACCCGCGATCACTGGCGTAGGGCAGTGACGCTAACGGTGCTCCGTCGAGCCGGCCTAGAACTGATGTTTCGTGTGGGCGAAGTCGCCCTTCGCGAAGGCGAACACCTTTTTTGGCTTCACGGCGAAGACTGAGATAACTTCCGGATCGTTCGGGTGATGGTAGCGTCCATCTCTCACCTCATAGTTCCAATGACCTCCGCCCCACTTCAGCGTCCACGCGTCCGCCAGATGCGCGAGCTGGTGGTCGTTGCTTACCTCGAATGCCTGACCCTCGACGACGACGTCGACTCCGCTGGACCAGCCGTTGCAACCCGTCGTGAGGACGACATTTGAGTTGGTGCGGAGATTCACCGCCTTCTGCTCGTCTACGCCGAAGCTGAAGTGGAGGGCGCCGTCGAGCCACACGGCCACCAGTGGTGTCACATGGGGGCGCCCGTCCTTTCGCACCGTGGTGAGCCAAAAGAGCTCCGCCGACTCGATCACTTCGAGGGTTTCGCTCCACGAAGTCGCTACGGCATCTGCGCTACTGAATCGTTCATCAAGGGTTGTCACCGGCGTCGTCGCCATCGCACCTCGCTTCTTTTCACGGCGCGAACCTCTTCGCGCTTCTCAGGGCCAAAAGTACCGCTTCGCTAGATGGTGCGCCCGAGAAAAAGATCAGTCACGATGTGTAGATCGACTCGTCCGCCCTTACCGTTGACGACATCCGCCACGGCCGCAAAGAGGTCGCTTCTTTTTTCATCGTCCAGCATCCGATAGATCGATGTCGAGGAGAGAAGATCGATGTAGGCCGACGCGGCGTACGACTGGTCTCGGTGATAGCGGTGGCTCGTGAGAGAGCCGAAACGGGGATCGCCAACCAGATCAAAGGCGGGCCAGCCTTCTTCCACTTCAATCTCGTCCGAGAACTCATCCACTCCATCGTCGTGAGGGGTAAAGCTCTTGTCGGCAATGCCGAAGTGTTGATCGAGGCCGAGCAGGGCGAGGCGGGTCTCTTCGTTCGCCACGATGTACTTGTTCCAGTAGAGGGCGATCGTGCCGCCCTTGGCCAGTGCTTCGTACGCGAGGTCCCAGCGGCGTTCGGGGTCGATCCAGTGCCAGGACTGCGCGGCGATGAGGAGGTCGTAGTGCACCGGCGGAGTCCAGTTTTCGAATCTCGTGACTTCGACGCTCACCTGCGGAAATGGCGCGCAGGCTCGAACTAGTAGGTCAGCCATCCGAGCGTCGGGCTCGATACAGGTGAGGGCAATGCCACGCGAGGCGAAGGCCAGCGTCGCCTTGCCCGTGCCGGCGCCCACCTCCAAGACGTGAGTGAGCGGTCCCGCATAGGCGATGATGTCGTCGATGAGGGCCTTCGGGTAGTCGGCCCGAGCGGCGGCGTACTGTTCGGCCGCTTCGCCAAACACACTTCGCCGCTCTCGCTCCATGTCGCTCCCCCAATGACGAAATTCTACGATGCGCAGTGACGTGGTGCGAAAAAAATCTGACGCCATCGGCCTTCGCCCGGTTAGATTCGAGAAGTAATGCGGCCGACGGAAGTCATTGACGTGTGCGTGACGTCACACCACCAGTTGCTGAACGACGTGGTGCAGTTAACCGACAACGATCTACGAGAGCCGTGTCGATTGCCGGGCTGGTCGCGTGCGCACGTGCTGGCCCACTTAGCTCGCAACGCCGATAGCCACGTATGGCTCTTTGAGGGGGCGATGATCGGCGAGACCCGTCAGCAGTATCCCGTGGAGGGTATGAGAGATCGCGACATCGAAGCGGGCAGCACACAGTCAAAGGACGAACTATTCCGTGATCTCAAAAGTTCGTGCCGCGCACTCGAAGCAGCCTGGGACGAACTGGATGACAACCTTTGGGAGTCGCTTCAGAACGTCGGCCCTGGACCGCGGTCGATGGCCGAGATCGTCTTTCGTCGCCTGCGCGAAGTGGAGATTCATCACGTCGATCTCGACGTGGAGTACTTCTCCTCCGATTGGCCCGAGCTCTATGTAGAAGATGAACTGCGCCGTCAACTTCTGAACCTTCCAAATCGTGCCGATCACACGGTGCTGGTCGAGTGGTTGGTGGGTCGCCGCGAGGCACCGTCGCTCGGACCCTGGTAGATCGTTAGCTTCGCTGACGTATGCCCAGGATGTGACTTCGACGAGCGTCAGGTCCTGAGTGGACCTACGCTTTGATGGGGGGTACGGACATGAGCCGAGGCCCAGATAGTGCGAACGATCACGCCACGTCAACCAGCCACGATCTTTGGGAAGTGGTTAAGGACCTCGAGCTGTCGATGGTGCTGGTCAACTCCAAGACCTACCGCATGGAGGCCGCCACCGAAGCCTTCTTGGAAACTGTGAACCGCTCTCCGCCGGAGGTTGTTGACCAACCGGCCTTCGACCTCTTTGAAAAGAGCGAGGGGGCGAGTATTGAAGCGGCGCTCGACGCGCTGAACGAGGGGAGAATCGAGTTTTACCGAACACACCGGATGCTCATTCGCCCACACAGGACCGCGCATCGAGTGTCAATCTGGGTGCACGTCGTCGAGTTTGGAAGTGAGCGTTACGCGCTCTGTGAACTCTCTTTGGACGCGGATAGTCCGGACAGCCCCCTCGTGAAGTTCCTGGGTCAGACACCGCCACGACTGGTCTTCGGCATGACCGACGCCAAGGGCATCGTGACGTCGGTGTCCAATGACGTGGAGGCGGTGCTGGGGGTTAAGGCCTCGGACCTTGTGGGTAAACCGCTGCTCGGAGAGGCGCAGATGCAAGACGCCTCGCGACTCTTGGACGCCACGCCGACCAAAATGGGCCGGACGTGCCTCACCGTCCGCATGCACCCCATGAAGCCATCGAGCGCTCCGAAGCATGTGCTCTGCCTCGTCACGTGCTTCGTTGAGTCATCGAACTACGGATTCATTCTCATTCCCGAAGCGGAGCCCACGACTGCTCAGGCCTACGACCGCGCTGCCGAACTCGAGCAGCGACTGTGGAGAATTGCGAGCGAAGTGCAGGCGAGCGGCATCTTCGAGCACCTGTGGAGTTTTCCCGACGCCCAGCGGTTTCCTCAGCTGAGCACGCTCAGCGCTCGTCAGTGGGAAGTCCTGAGTCGTCTGCTTCGCGGACAGCGGGTGTCAACAATTGCCGAGGCACTCTTCGTCAGCGAGAGCACCATTCGCAATAACCTCAGCACTATTTTTCACAAATTCGGCGTCCACTCTCAAGCCGAATTGTTGAATCTCTTTAACAGTGAGAACATGACCAAGGACTGAGGCCCCTGCAGGTTCGTCACTTTAGAAGCCACTGGAATGTCTCGGAGGTGAGCTCGCTTAACTACGCGCCCACGTAGTACTTGTCGGCGACCGAGAGCGCCCGATCCAGACGTGCCAGACCATCGCGCGTCTCCTCGTCAGTGATGGTGCACGGCGGCACCACGTGGAGACGATGAAAGTTGTTGAAGATCAAGAGGCTTTCGTCGCGACAGGCGCCCAAGATCTCGTTGACGGCGGGCGAGGAAGCGCCGTAGGGTGCGAGCGGCTCTTTCGTCGCTCCGTCGCTCACGAGGTCGAGCGCGAAGAACACACCCTGTCCTCGCACCTCGCCGATGATCTTGTGCTTCGCCGCGAGCTCTTGGAGGCCCGGTCGCAGCACCTCGTCGCCGATTCGCCGCGCGTTCTCGACAATGCCCTCGTCCTGCATGGCTTCGATGGTGGCGACCGCCGCCGCGCAGGCGAGCGGGTGACCGGAGTAGGTAAGCCCTCCGGGGTAGACGCGATCGTTGAACGTCGCAGAGATCGCCTCGTTGATGACGACCCCGCCCAATGGGACGTAGCCCGAGGTGATTCCTTTGGCGAAGGCGACGAGGTCGGGTTTGACACCGTGATCTTGATAGGCGAACCACGAACCGGTGCGACCAAAGCCACACATCACTTCGTCGGCGATGTAGACAATGCCGTAGCGATCGCAGAGTTCGCGCACGCCTTTTAAGTATCCCTTCGGCGGCACCATAATGCCGGCGGTGCCGGGGATCGTCTCGAGAATGATGGCGGCGAAGGCCGTGGGGTCTTCGAAGAGAATCGTGTTCTCCAGGCTTTCGAGGGCGCGTTCGCACTCTTCTTGTTCATTCGTCGCGTGGAATACCGAGCGATAGAGGAAGGGTCCAAAGAAGTGCACGACGCCCGAGGTGCCGTTGTCATTCGGCCAGCGACGGGGATCACCTGTCAAATTAATTGACGTCGACGTTCCGCCGTGGTAGCTGCGATAGGTCGCCAGCACTTTCTGTCGCCCGGTGTGCAGGCGCGCCATGCGCACGGCGTGCTCGACCGCCTCGGTGCCGCCGTTGGTGAAGAAGACCTTGGCCGCGCCGTCAAAGGAGTGATCGAGAATCAACTCCGCCGCGCGATATCGCGACTGGTAACCGTGCTGGGGGGCGATCGTGCAGAGGATGCCCGCTTGCTCTTGTATCGCACGAACGACCGCCGGGTGTTGGTGTCCGACGTTGGTGTTGACGAGTTGAGAAGAAAAGTCGAGGTAGGTTTTGTCGTTTTCGTCGGTCACGTAGACGCCCTGGGCGCTCTTGATCATCAAGGGATTGATCGTCGCCTGCGCCGACCACGAGTGAAAGACGGAGGTTTTTTCACGTTCTTGCGAGGTCAAAGTTGAGCGGTCAATTCCCATGGTGCGGTCCTTTTTCTACGTACGGTCGAACTGTAATGTACCGACGCCGTGACGCCATCGGTCACGTGCGAAAGACAACGTTGAGCGGTTCCTCTCCTCGTAGCAGTCGCCCGATCTGCTCGTGCAGTAGTCGACCCAGGCGGGGTATCGCGGCTGTCGTTGCGCCACCGACGTGCGGGGAGATCAGCACATTCGTGAGTGCGAAGAGTGGATGACCGTCGGGCAGCGGTTCTGGGTCGGTGACGTCGAGGGCCAAGCGCAAACGGCCTGAACTCGCGTGCGCGAGTAATGCGTCGGTGTCGGCGACCGGGCCTCGAGCGATGTTCACGAGCAAGCTTCCCTCCTTCATGCGCGTGAGGAACGCGTCGTCTACCAAGTGCGTAGTGTCCTCGCTCAGTGGCACGGCGATGACGACAATGTCGGCGATGGGGAGCAGCTGGTCGAGGGAGTCCATGTCGTAGATCTCGCCGCGTTCGTCCATACGGGCGTGATGAGCAACTCGGGTCACCGTCACTTCAAATGGAAGGAGTCGCGCTTCGATGGCGTTGCCGACGCCGCCATAACCAACGAGTAGCACCTGTCGATCGGCGAGGCTCGTTCGCCACGAGCGTTCCCAGTGGCCCTGTGAAGCGGCGCGGACAAAGTCGGGAATACCGCGCTGCGAGGCGAGTATCAGGGCCAACGTCAACTCGGCGGTAGAGGTCTCGTGCACCGACACGGCGTTCGCGAAGACCTGGCCCGGCGGAAGGTGCTCTTTGACGCCGTCGTAACCGAGCATGGGACTCTGCACGAGTCGAGTCTTGACCCCGGAGAGCTGAGCGAGCACGGAAGGCCCAACCAAGTACGGCGGTACGACGAGGTCGATCTCTTCGCGCGGCGGCGGGCCCGACAAATCCCACGCGATGAACTCAACGCCCTCCGGCACATCGCCGATCGTCTGGACCATGCCCAAGTCGGGCACGCTGACTACAAGACGGGGAGTAGTCATAATCCTCCTTTTGACCGTAGGCCTACGAAGACCTCGAACACGTCGGGCACATGCCAACGGTAACGTGCCAGGAGATGAGCACGTCCAACCTCCGCGCTGAGCTTCTCGCCATCGTCGGCGCGGACGCCGTCACGTTCTTTCCCGATCACAATCTCGATGATCTGCACGACGAGTCGCTTCACGTAAGCCACGTCGAACCTTTCGCCGTACTGCGCCCGAGTACCACCGATCAGGTCGCGGCGATTACCAAGATCGCCAGCCAGAACGATCTGGCGATCACCGCTCGCGGATCGGGCACCGGGCTCTCCGGTGGCGCAACGCCCGTCCCGGGCGGTCTCGTCGTCAGCTTCGAGCGAATGAATCAGGTGCTGCGTCTCGACACCAACGACCACGTCATCGTCGTGCAGCCCGGCATAACACTTCGAGAGGTGAACGAGCATCTCGCCACGTCTGGCCTTAGCTACCCCGTCTATCCGGGCGAACTCTCCGGGTCGATCGGCGGCAACGTCAACACGAACGCCGGGGGAATGCGCGCCGTTCGTCACGGGGTCACTCGTCAGCACGTCTTGGGTCTCGAACTTGTGCTTGCGAATGGGACCGTGCTTCGCACCGGGGGACCAGTCGTGAAATCCTCCTCGGGCTACGACCTCACGCAACTCGTCATCGGCAGCGAAGGCACGCTCGCGCTGGTGACCGAAGTCACCTTGAAGCTCTCACCGGCCTTAGAGCACGCGGCCACCGTGCTCGTTCCGTTCGCCTCGCTTGACGCCATCACCCGCGTCGTGCCCACCGTCGTGGCTTCCGGGCTGCAGCCCTCGATGCTCGAGTACCTGGATGTGAGGACCATGTCGGCCGTTACCTCTGCGGCGTCGCTGGAACTCGGGGTGGAGAAGTCCGTGGCCGAACGAGCGCTGGCTTATCTCATCGTGGTCCTCGAGACCCGAACGGCGGAGCAGTTGGAGAACGACGTGGTGGATCTCGGCACCATGCTCGAAGCCGCCGGAGCGCTCGACGTGTACGTGCTACCCGAGCACGCCGCGACACGTCTTATCGAAGCTCGCGAGCGACTGTTCTGGGTCTCCAAGGACGCGGGCGCCAGGGAGATTGTCGACGTCGTGGTGCCGCGTTCGGCCGTGCCCGCGTTCTTAGAGGAAGTGGCCCGCATCGGCACGCGACACGAAACTTCCATCACGGGCTGTGGTCACGTCGGCGACGGCAATATCCATCTCGCGGTGTATCTGCCCGACGACAACGAGCGCAAGGTTCTGATGCGCGAACTCTTCGTCGTGGGACTCGGCCTTGGCGGACAGATCTCTGGCGAGCACGGAATTGGCCGCGACAAGCAAGAGCACTACCTGGCTCTCACCGACCCCGCCCTGTTGACGCTGCAACGGGGTATCAAGCGAGTGTTCGACCCTCAGTCGCTGCTCAATCCTTATCGAGTTATCGATGAGCGAGTCGTGCCATGGACGAGGAGTTCGTCGACTTCTCTCGACAAGTAAGTACGTCGTTCGTACCGCTTCACTGTGCGGTGCGACTCCTAACCAATGTGTGCGCGATGCTGATCGCTGCGTCGCGGCACGACCCTACCAATCGAGTGTCGATATTTTGTCGATTCGTTGTCGCGCTATATCGATGTCGCAGTGTCACGATGTCATCGAAATAGGACAGAGTGTCACGCGTGTGTCACCGAATTCGAGAAATGCGGGCCGTTAGGATTTGCCACAACTTTCGCGACCTCGTGCGATACCCGAAGGAAAAAGAAGTGGCCACTGCATTCGAAAGCGAGTTCCTCTCGCAAGGGGAGCTGTTGAACGAGCGTGCCAAGGCGGGCCGCCTCGCCGCCGAGCGTGCGGCGAGGTCGGTGGACGAGGGCGTCACGCACCTCGTCATCGCGGCCCGCGGGTCCTCCGACTCCGCCGCTCTCTATCTGCAGTACCTCCTCGGGCAAGAGCTGGGCCTTCTCGCCGCGCTCGCCACACCGTTGCTCTACGCCGATCCGCTGGGCATCAACCTCACCGGTGCCTTGGTCATGGGCATCTCGCAGTCTGGCCAGTCGCCCGGCGTCGTCTCGGTGCTGGCCGCGGCGCGTGCCCAGGGCCGACCAGCACATAGCGATCACCAACGACGCCCTCTCGCCCCTCGCCCAGCAAGCTGATGCCGTCATTCCGCTGCTGGTGGGCGAGGAGGTCGCCTTCGCCGCAACGAAGACACTGCTCGCCTCCATGCAGGCCGCGGCGCAGTTCGTCAAGGCACTCGCGGGTTCACGTGACGTGCTGCCCGGCGAAAAGGATCTCCCCTCACTGGTCACCACGATGAGTGAGTGGGCGCTCGAACACGTCGCATCGGCCTTTGAGGGCTTGGCGCTCGACGGGCTCACGGTGGTGGGGCGGGGACTTGGTTTCGGCGCGGCGCAAGAGTGCGCCCTCAAGATCCGCGAAGTGTCGGGCGTGCGGGCGGAAGCCTACGCCCTGCCTGACCTGTTGCACGGGCCCATTGGTGCGAACGGCAGCGGGTCGACCATGTGGCTTCTTCTCACCGACGAAGTCAGCGACGATAGTGCGGCGGACCTCATCACCCGAGCCAAGTACTCGGGCATGACGACGCTGGTATTGAGGACGAAGCGGCGCAAAGAGACCCTCGCTGACGTCGAGATGGTCATGCCGATCGAGACGCGAACTGGATCACGCCGTTCTTGAACATCGTCGTCGGCCAGGTGATGGCGCTTCGCCTCGGCGAGGTGCGCCAACGGCCCATCGACCAGCCGCCTGGACTTAAAAAAGTAACGCTGACTGACTGAGCTACGCGACGTCCGTCACGCGCCACTGGGCGTGAGCCGGCGTTCGATCTCCAAACGGTCGTTCACGATGAAGAAATTCGCCGGCGTTCCCGGCGTCAAGGTGGCCAACTCGGGAACGCCGAGCAGGCGAGCGGGCCGCGACAGTACCGCGGCGATCGCCTCGACGGGTGCAACGCCGAGCGAGCCCAGCCTCACGAGACCGTCGCGAAGTCTGGCGATACTGCCGGCGATCGTGCCGTCGCCCCGTCGCGCCACGCCGTCGACGATGGTGACGCTCACGTCGCCGAGTTGCACGGACGGCTCCTGGTAGCCCGCGGCGGCGATGGCGTCGCTGACGATGAGACAACGACCCGCGGCAGTGCGAAAGGCCATCGTCATCATCTCGTCAGCGACGTGGACGTGGTCGCCGATTAGCTGCACGGTGACGCCGTCTCTCGCGAGCGCCGACCCGGCGAGTCCCGGCGCGCGGGCGCTGAGGGGTTCCATCGCGTTAAAGAGGTGCGTCACCGCCGACGCGCCGGCCACGAATCCGGCCGTGGCCTCCGAGGAGCTCGCCGCGCTATGTCCTAAGGACACCACGATGCCGCGCTCTACGCAACGTTCAATCAAGTTGAGCGCGCCGGCGAGTTCTGGCGCGATGGTCACCATGGCCACATCGTCCCCTACGAGCAGCTCCTCTAAAAGTTCGAGGTCGGGCGCGCGCAAGTGCTTGACCGGGTGCGTGCCGGAACGCTGCGGTGAGAGAAACGGTCCCTCGAGGTGTGTATTGAGTATCTTGGCGCCTTCACTCTGACGCTCTCTCGCTGTGCGCAAGTGCTCGCGCGCGTTCGAGAGCTGAGTGGAATCACTTGTGATGAGGGTCGGCTGAAACGCGATGACACCGTCACGCAACAGTGCGGCGCTCATCTCCAGAATCTCGTCAGCGTTGGCGTGCAGGAGATCGACGCCGTAGGAGCCATTCACCTGCGCGTCGATCAAACCAGCCAGTGCGATTCCGTGCCCCGGGTTCGATAGCCCCACCGCCACCAGCTCGCCGTGGCGAATGGCCACGTCACCTTCTACGAGTGCACCGTTCACGAACGCTGCGCGGACACCGAGGCGAGCCCAACCCTTGGACGTGCTGTGTCGCGAGTCGCCACTCGACGTTCGAAGTGACTCGAGCGCGGGGCGAAGTTGTCCTTCGTACAAGCTGAGACGCTGGGCCGCTTCGTCGGCGTCGACGTGGCCAACGATCATGGCCGCCGCGATCTTGGTCTTCCACCCGCTCGCTTCGAGCGCGCTGCGTGACTCCTCGAGGGTCGCGTCGGTGATACGCGCCACGATGCGCGCCGAGCGGTCGCGAAGTTTTTCGTTGGTCGGACGAAGGTCGATCATGAGGTTGCCGTACGTTTTTCCGAGTCGAACCATTGTTGCGGTGGACAGTACGTTCAAGACGATCTTCTGCGCGGTTCCCGAGTTCATGCGCGTGGAGCCGGCAATCAGTTCCGGCCCGACCACGACCTCTATGGGTCGATCGACGTTCTGGGCGAGGGGCGTGTTGAAGTTGTTGGCAATCCCGACCGTCAAGGCGCCGAAACCAATCGCGGATTCAATCGCCCCCAACACGTAGGGCGTGCGCCCGCTTGCGGAGATGCCAACTACGCAGTCAACTTCGGTGACGTTGAGTGCGCGAATAGCATCCTGACCGCCCTCGAAATCGTCCTCGGCGTTCTCCTTGGGCACCCCAAAGGCGTCGAGACCGCCGGCTAAGACGCCAATCACTTGGCCCTCCTCCGTGTTGAAGGTGGGCCCCGCCTCTGCGGCGTCGAGCATTCCGAGGCGCCCCGCCGTTCCGGCGCCGACGTAGATGAGTCGACCGCCTCTCGCCATGCGCGCCACCAAGTCGGTGACGGCATCGACGATCTGGGGTTGCGCGATCGCGAGTTTGTGGGGCAGTTGGCGAACGTCGGCGCACATCAAATCGACCAAGTCATCAACCGACAACTCATCTAGATCGGAGAGTTCCGGGCGGACCTGTTCCGTGCCGAGCTGTTCTAAGAATTCGAGATCGTTGGTGTCCATTAGGAAAGACTCCTTGCGAGTGTTCGATGAATCGTGGTGCGAAAGTTCGCCTGCTTCTCGAGATGACGTGTCGGATGGATGGCGTTCGTGAGCAACACCACACCGAGATTGGCCCTAGGAGCGACGAGCAGAGACGTGCCGGTAAAACCGTTATGCCAGTACGTGCCCTCGGGCCACGCTCCCCACTCCTTGGGTTGGAGTCGCCACCCCAATCCCCGAACGTCCGGCTGGCGTCCCGCCTGGTACTTCGACATTCGTGCAATCGAGGAGTATCGCAGCACAGGGTGGTGTCGGGGGTTCAACAGTGCCGTGACGAAGCGGGCCAAGTCGTCGGCGGGACCAAAGAGTCCGGCGTGTCCCGCGACCCCGCCCAGTGCCCACGCGTTGCCGTCGTGCACCTCGCCCCAGACGAGTTGCGCCTCATTGCGTTGATCACCGTTACGTTCCGTCGCCGCGATCAGAGGCCGAACGCGCCGGCTTGGTCGATAGCGCGTGTGATCCATGTGGAGGGGCTCGGCCGCGACGTCGTGGAAGAGTCGATCGAGTGGCTCACCGGCGCAGCTGGCGATGGCCCAGCCGAGCAGCATGAAGTTGAGATCGCTGTAGAGCACCTTGCCGGAAGCGCCGCCACGCGCCGCCTCGTCGTAGACGCCGCGGCGAATCGCTCGCGGTTCTTTACCGAGGTGGAAGAAGGGCCGGTGGGGGATAAGTCCCGAGGTGTGCGTGAGCAGTTGATGGAGGGTGAGGTCGTTGCGAGAGAATCCCGGTAGCCAACGATCAACCGGGTCGCTTAACTTCCAACGGCCTTGCTGTTCGAGCCACAGCGCGAGGGTCGTCGTGGAGACGACCTTGGTGAGAGAGGCCAGGTCGTAGATCGTTTCGCGCCGCGTCTCGATGACGGGCTCGACACGATTCGCGTAGCCACCCCACGCGCGCAGCATCGTGCCGGACTTATCGACGACGGCCAGGTTGAAGCCCGAGGGAAACGACGTGTCGAGCGTGGCCAGGAGGACGGAAGCGAGTCGATCGCGGACTTTGGGTGAGAGTTTCTGCGAGCTAGGTGAGTATTCGAAGTCAACGTGTGGCGTTAGGCCACGGCTCATGATGAGGGCGCGTCCGCATTCAACATCGAGATAGTGGCTCCGTGGTCCTCTGGGTGGTTGGTGTTCGAAACAGTCTCGTTGGCCAGCCGTCGCATGCCGATCTCCTGGGCGCCGTAGAGCTCTTCGACTCGACGGCGCCCATCGGGTTCGAACCCGGCAGCCCGATAGAGACGCTGCGCTCGTTCATTCGCATCAAAGACCCAGAGCGTGACGGGGCGCGACGACTCGGGGTCGAGCTCTTTGATCACGCGTTCGAGCAAGCCTCGACCCACCCCATTGCCCGCCGCCCGTGGTGCGACGTAGAGCGCGAAGAGATGCCCGTTCGCTGGCTCCTCGGTTTCGTCGCCGAATCGAGTGAAGCCCACAATCTCGCCATTCGTGCGCTCGGCCACGAGCGTCTTGGCGGCTTCGTTGGCAATGAGGCCCGCCATCCAGCTCGCGATGTCCGCATGATTGAGTGCATCGATGACGGCGTCGTCTACGACGCCGCGATACGCGTCGCGCCAGGTGTCGATGAACACATCGGCTAGGGCGTTCGCGTCGGACTGTTGCGCCTCGCGAAGTCGCAGTTCATTGGCACCCTTGACCTGGGTGGAAATGCCCTGTCGGGGTCGTTGCAGTCCGGTCTGGAAGCGGTAACGGTCGCCGCGATAGAGCGAACGAACGAACTCCGTGACCTGGCCGTTGGTGTCGAGCGTGCGTCGAGAGAGCATGAGCAGCGGCATGCCCGGTTGACACTTCAAGAGCCCCGCCTCACGGCCTTCGGCAATCACTGCTTCGATGGTCTCTTCGGCCGAGGCGAGTTCGACGCCGTAGTTAGAAGAGAGCAGTTGGTAGAGCGACGCGTTGTCACTCAAAGCAGAGGTAATGCCGTCAAAGCGGTCGGCGTTGAGAAAGAGGACCTCGAGGGCGATCGGCTCGCCGTCGGCGAGGCGCAGTCGTTCAATACGCAGAACCTCGGACTTGGGTGAGAGGTCGAGTTGGAAACCCACGTCGATGCCGGCCTGAATACGTCGCACGTCGATGAGTTTCGAACTCGGTGAGATTCCCCTCGAGCGCATCCCTTCGGTATGACTCATGAGTTCGAGACTCTGTTCGATCTTGGGACGCGCGACGAAGGTGCCTTTTCCTTGACGTCGAAAGATTCGCTGTTCAATCTCGAGTTGGCCCAAGGCTTGGCGAACGGTGGCGCGCGAGACGCCATAAGTCAGGCAGAGCTCGCGCTCGGTCGGCATGGCCGAACCGGCGGGGAGTCCCTCGATTGACATGAGGATGGAGTCGTGAACGCTCTGGTACTTGGGCGCCACCACCGAGACGTCGGCCAGAGACGTTGGTTTCTCAATCACGACTATCTCCCCAATGACATCACGCCTGATTCGGTCTGAATTTTTGTAATCTATCAAGACAAATTGGTCCGGTCAAACAACTTATCCCTAATCGTAAAGGCCTTTATTTACTGCCATTTTGTAATTTCGTTCTACATGGTGATAATAACAAATCCTGACTTGACTGGACCAAAGGGCAACTGTAGTGTCGCAAACAGGTAATTACTACTTAACTCAATTCAAAAGGGGAAAAATGAAAAGATTTCTTGGACTGCGGGGTGTCGCTTCGGCGATTCTCGCCTTAAGCAGCGTCGCGCTGTTCTCCACCAGCATTGAAGGGTCGAGCGCGTCGGCGGCGAGCTCCACCTTCGTTATCGGTACCGTGAACAGCGTTCAAAAGATTGACCCGGACATCGTTACGAACTTCCTCGACTTTGAAGCACTCGGCCTGATTTACAACACGCTGGTGCAGGAGAACTCGAAACTGCAGATCGTGCCGGACCTGGCGACCAGCTGGGCCTTCTCCAACGGCAACAAGACGCTGACGTTGCAGCTGCGCCAGGGCGTCAAGTTCGACGACGGTTCTACGATGACCTCGGCCGACGTGGTCGCGTCGTTGCAGCGAGCTGAGTTGCCCGCGACCGCTGACCCGTCTGCGTCCTTCATTGGATCGGTCACCAACATGGCAGCCAGCGGGCCCAACACCGTCGTGCTGACCATGAGTCACCCCGACGTCTCGGTGTTGGAAGGACTCGCCACCGTCAACATGGCGATCATGCCGGCCGCTGCGATCACGGCGGGCACTATCCCCACGACGCCGGACGGCACCGGGCCATTCGAATACTCGAGTTGGGTCCCAAACACGTCATTCACGTTGAAGGCGAATCCCAACTACTGGGGTGGCGCACCGTCGCTCTCGACGGTTGAGCTAGAGACCATTCCCACTGAGCAGTCCATCGCGGCCGCCCTCGAAGCGGGAACCATCCAGATGGGACTGCTCTCACAGCCGACCGTCGTGAACTCGATTCCAAAGAGTTACCCGGAGCAGGGTGTCCTGGACCTTTCGTACCGCGTGCTGCAACTGCAGGACAAAAAAGGCATCTTGAGCAATAAGGACGCCCGCCTCGCTATTGCCTGTGCGACCAACCGCAAGCAGATCCTCCAGGACGCCGTCTTCGGCAAGGGCAAGGTCGTCGGCCCCGTGCCGCTCGGGCCGTACGCCTCGAACCCGGTCTCGTCGATCTGTCCCACCCAGAACCTCACGTTGGCCAAGCACTACCTGAAGTTGGCCGGTAAGCCCAACGGCTTCTCGTTCACTGCCATCACCTCGACCGACCTTGACTCCACCAGCGCCGCGCAAGCGATCGCGATGCAGTCCGAGCTCGCCAAGGTAGGCATCAAGATGGGCATCCAGAACTTGGCTTCCAACGCCTACATCCAAGACTGGCTGGACGGTAAGTTCCAGGCGGCCTTCGCCGAGAACGGTGCTGACCCCGACCCCTACGTCATGTACGGCCGTTACTTCGGTGCCGGTGCGGACCTGGCGGTACCTGCCGGTTACAGCTCGGCTTCGCTGAAGAGCATCTTGCTCGCTGGTGACGAGAACTCGACGGCCGCCGGTCAGAAGGCTGACTGGGCCGAACTGTCGAAGAACCTCACGAGCAACGCCGTGTGGGTCTGGCTGTTCGACTCCTACGACTACGCAGCGCTGTCGCCTACGGTAAAGGGATTCACGCTCTCGCCCGTCAACACGACACAGTTGTCAAGCTTGGCCACCACTTCCGTGTCCTAGAAAGCAGTTAGAGGGTCCGCCGCACGATGAGCGTGTTCTTAGCCGTCGTGCGGCGGATTCTCAGCATGATTGTCACGCTGCTCGGCGTGTCGGCCATCATCTTCATCGTCCTACGTCTTCTTCCCGGTAACGCCGTGACGGCCGCCATGGGCGTGAGTGAAGGCCTCCTCACCAAGGCCCAGATCGCCGCGTTGGATAAGTACTACGGCGTCGGCCAGCCGGCGCTGCAGCAGTACTTCTCGTGGCTTCACGCGACACTGACCGGCAACCTCGGTGTATCACTCGTATCGCGTTCGCCGGTCAGCACGCTGATCGGTACTGCGTTGCCGGTGACCTTGGAGCTGGCCTTCTTCGCCATGGTCATCGGCATTCTCATCGGCGTTGGTTTTGGAGTGTGGAGCGCCCTGCACCCCGGGCGCTGGCAGGACGACCTCGGTCAAGGCGTCTCCGTGGTCGGCCTGGCAATTCCGACCTTCATTCTCGGCACGCTGCTGGTGGTCATTATGTCGTCAAAGTTCCACTACTTTCCCTCGTCGCTGCCTTTCGTCGGCATCGCCACGAATCCCTGGCTCAACTTCCAACAGATCATCTTCCCGGCGCTGGTCTTAAGCCTCGGCATCGGCGCGGCGATACTTCGCACGACGCGAGCGGCGGTGTTAGAAGTCGAGAACCTCAATTTCGCCCGCACCGCGCTCGGTAAAGGCGTCTCGAGGCGGGCCTTCGTCTGGCGCCACCTCTTCTTGAATGCTTTGACGGCGGTGGTGACCATGTCGGGCATTCAGCTCGGCTACCTGCTCGGTGGGACGGTCATCATTGAACAGATCTTCATCCTGCCCGGTATGGGACGACTCCTCATCACTTCTATCGGCAATCGCGACTTTCCGGTGGTCCAGAGCGTGACGTTGATCTTCGCCGCCGGCTTCGTGATCGTCAACATGGTCGTCGACCTCTGTTACTCACTCATCGATCCACGAACGAGAAAACGATGATCATCGACACCCCCATACCGACGTCGAGCGGTCCGCTCGCCGGCGACCTCGAAGAAGTCGTCCGTCACCGCGGCTGGGTCGCTGCGGTGTGGCACAGCCGCAATGGGCGTATCGGGATGATCATCGTCGGATTGATACTCGTCGGTGGCATTTTTGGGATCGCCAACCTCACGCCGTACCCGCCCGACGCGCTGAATCCCAACACAGTCTTAAAGGGCGTTTCCTTTGCGCACGTCATGGGCACCGACCAGTTCGGCCGAGACGTCTTCTCCGACGCCTTGCAAGGACTGGGCGTCTCCTTAGAGATCGCCTTCCTCTCGGTACTGATCGCGGGCGTGATTGGCACGTTGGGCGGCATCATCGCGGGCTTTCTCGGCAAGTGGACCTCCGCGGTCATCATGCGCGTGACCGACATGATGTTCGCCATTCCAACCGTGTTGTTCGCCCTCGCCATCGTGACGGCACTCGGTCCGAGCATCCTCGACAGTTCCATCGCCATCGGCGTTGGTTGGATTCCAATCTTCGTGCGTGTCGTGCGCAGTCCGGTACTGGCGCTGCGCGAGTCAGACTTCGTGCGGGCCGGTCGCGTGCTCGGCTACTCGCGCACGAGACTGCTCTTTCGCCACATACTTCCCAACGTCACCGGGGTGATCGCGGTGCAGACGAGCCTCGCGTTGGCTTGGGCGATCTTGGCCGAGGCGAGTCTCAGCTTCCTCGGACTCGGACCGCCTCCGCCCACGGCTTCGCTCGGTGAGATGGTGAGCAATTCGAGTTCACTGGCGAGCGTGGCCTGGTGGACCTTGGCCGGCCCCTCGCTCGTTATCGTGCTCGCGGTTATCGGTTTTAACTTTCTCGGCGACGGACTGCGCGACGCCACGGACCCTCGGACAAGGACGCGTTAAGCATGAAAGTCATTGGAATGATCTCGGGCACGTCCTTTGACGCGATCGAAGCGGTCGCTGTCGAACTGTCGCTGGAAGACCGCGTCGTCTCAGCAGAGTTGTTGGGACATCTGTCGATTCCCTACTCACCGGAGATTCGTGACGGCGTGGCGGGACTGCTCCCGCCGAACGTGACCACCATCGACGAAGTCTGCCGCCTCGACACGTTGATAGGTCACAACTTCGCCGAGGTGGCGGGCCTGCTCTCCGAGCAGCACTTTGGTGGTCAAGTCGATGTCGTCTGTTCGCACGGCCAGACCGTCTTTCATTGGGTGGAGGATGGACGCGCGCTCGGCACGCTGCAGCTCGGTCAAGGGGCGTGGATCGCTGAGCGTACCGGTGCCACGGTGGTTGAAGACATCCGAAGTCGCGACATCGCGGCCGGCGGTCACGGCGCGCCACTGGCGAGTCTCATCGACGTCTTGCTGCTTGGGCGTCGTCCGGAACATGTCCGAGGTTCGCTCAACCTCGGCGGGATCTCCAACATCACCGTCGTCGGACCGACGAACGACCCCATCGCCTTCGACATCGGTTCGGCCAACGCGCTCATGGACGCCGCGGTGACATGGCTGACCAAAGGCGCAGAGATCCTCGATCGAAACGGCGAGCGCGCGGCGCGCGGCTCCGTTGATGCTCAGCTGCTGGATGAGCTCCTGGGCGACCCCTATTACAACGAACCGGCACCGAAATCGACCGGGAAGGAGTACTTTCACCTCGAGTACTTGAAAGACCGACTCGGTATCAGAGAGATCGCTCCGGATGACCTTCTGGCCACCTTGGCGGAGCTCACCGTCGAGACGGTTGCTCGTGCCGTGGAGCAGTACCACGTCGAAGAGCTCTTCTGCGCCGGGGGAGGAACGCGAAATCCGACGTTGATGAAGGGCCTTAGGCGTCGGTTGCCAGCGGTGAAGGTCTCGCTGATTGACGACTTCGGCCTTCCCGAGGCCGCGAAAGAGGCGACGCTCTTCGCACTCATTGGTTTCCTGAGCGTGCAGGGCCTTACGAGCACTATCGCCTCGTGCACGGGCGCTCGTCGTGACAGCGTGCTCGGAGCAATCGTGCCCGGTCGCCAAAGTGTGACGTCACGCAGCGCCCACGAGGGTCCGACGACGATTGTCGTGCGCAACGTGATGCCCGAGAAGGCGACTACTTGAGCGACTTGCTGCTTTCTATTCGCGATCTTCGAATCGGCATCAAGAAGCGTCGCACGGACGAAATCGTGCGCGGCGTGAGTATCGATGTCGCCACCGGCGAGAAACTCGGGATCGTGGGCGAGAGCGGCTCGGGCAAGACCCTCACCATGCTCGCGGTGCTGCGCCTCTTGGCGAGTCCGCCGCTCAGCGTGCTGAGCGGAGAGATTCTCTTAGACGGCGAAGACCTGGCGACGGTCAGCGATCGCCGCCTTCGCGAAGTGCGCGGAGGCGAGATCGCCATGGTCTACCAAGACCCCATGAGTTCGCTCAATCCCTTGCTTCGCATTGGCAGTCAGATCGAAGAGACCCTACGCGCGCACGGCTTCTCCGACGAGGGAGCGAAGGAACGCACCACCGAGGTGCTCGTGCAGGTCGGCCTGGCCGATCCCGAGCGAGTGCGTGAGTCCTTTCCCCATCAACTCTCGGGCGGCATGATCCAGCGCGTGATGATCGCCATGGCGCTCTCCACGTCGCCGAGGGTTTTGATCGCGGACGAACCGACCACGGCGCTGGATGTCACCATTCAACGTCAGATCCTTGAACTGGTCACGTCACTGCAGGAGGTTACCGGCATGGCGGTCTTGTGGGTGACTCACGACCTCGGCGTGGTGGCGAGTCTCGTCGATCATGTGGTGGTGATGTACGCCGGGCGCATTGTCGAAAGCGCGACGACGCTGGAACTCTTCGAGCGCCCGACGCACCCCTACACCAAGGCGCTCCTTGAGTCGCTGCCGGGACCAGAGACCGGACATCGCTCGGCGCTGCACCAGATCGGAGGCACGCCGCCGGACCCGACGCAACTAAGCGCCGGCTGTCCGTTTCGCTTTCGCTGTCCCTACGTCATCAAAAAGTGTTCCGAGGAAGAGCCGGAACTTATTGATCGTGGGAACGGTAGTTCCGCCGCGTGCTGGAGGGATCCTTCGGAATGGTAGATGTCGTTCTAGACGCGCAGCACCTGGTGAAGGTGTACGGAGGGCGTCGCGGACGATCGCGCGTCGAGGCGCTGGCCGACGTGTCGCTCACCATTGAACGCGGCGAGACTTTCGGCATCGTCGGCGAGAGTGGCTGTGGCAAATCCACGCTCGCTCGACTCCTCGTCGGGCTCGAAGCGCCGACGTCGGGGCAACTCTTCTTAGACGGCGAAGCCGTGCGACTCAGAGAACGCGGCGACAATCGCGCTCTCGCGCGAAAGATCCAGCTCGTCTTCCAAGACCCGTTTTCTTCACTCGACCCGCGACTCACGGTGGAAAAGGCGCTCAAGGAAGTTCTGCACGTTCACTCACTCCATCAAGACGACGACGCGAAAAGAGTGTCGGAGCTCCTCGCCATGGTCGGTCTCACCGGGCGTTTCGCCACGCGCTACCCGCACGAACTCTCGGGCGGCCAGGCGCAGCGCGTCGCCATCGCCCGAGCGCTAGCGGTCGAGCCGGAGATTCTCGTGCTGGACGAGCCGACGTCGGCACTCGACGTGTCGGTGCGCGCGGAGATCATCAATCTGCTCGTGCGCATTCAAGACAAGTTGCACCTCACCTACCTCTTTGTCAGTCACGACCTCTCGATGGTTCGTCACATCAGTGACCAGATTGCGGTCATGTACCTAGGGAAAGTCGTGGAACTGGGTAACTACGGCCAGGTCTTCAACACGCCGCTACATCCCTACACCGTGGCGCTCGAAGAGGCCATTCCGGTACCCGACCCCGAGCACGAACGCTCGCGGGAAGCTAGTGGCGAAGCGCCGGTGCCCGTTCAACAGGCTGTCGTCACCATTGGCTGTCCCTACGCGCCGCGCTGCCCACTGGTCGAAGAAATCTGTCGAGAAGTAGCGCCGACGCTGCAAGATAAGAGCGACGGGCACTTTGTTTCGTGCCACGTTGCACTTCGCTCTTCTATCTAGTCCATTTTCTCCCGGCCGGCCGCGTCTCTTCGCTACTCTGGGGCACGACGGTGATCGTCGAAACGCGAGGGGAGTGTCCATGAGCGGCGTACGGGTACTGGTGGGAACGAGAAAGGGCGCGTTCATCCTGCGATCGGACGGGAAGCGTGCCAAGTGGGACATCAGTGGCCCGTTCTTTGAGGGCTGGGAGATCTATCACGTGAAGGGCTCGCCGGTCGATCCCAATCGGATCTTCGCCTCACAGACAACGGGGTGGTTCGGTCAGTTGATCCAGCGTTCCGACGACGGGGGCCTCACCTGGGAGCCGGTCGGTAATCAGTTCGCCTACGACGGGGTACCCGGCACGCACCAGTGGTACGACGGTACGCCACACCCGTGGGAGTTCGAACGGGTCTGGCACTTAGAGCCCTCGCTGAGTGACTCCGACACCGTGCTCGCCGGCGTGGAGGACGCGGGGCTCTTTCGCTCGAATGACGGAGGACAGAACTGGGAGGAGCTCTCGGCGCTGCGCGAGCACGGCACGGGCCCTTCGTGGCAGCCGGGCGCGGGCGGCATGTGCCTGCACACGATCATCGTGAGCCCGAAGGACCCGCAGCGGATTTTTGTCGCCATTTCGTCAGCCGGCGCCTTTCGCACTGACGACGGTGGCCTCACCTGGCGCCCGATCAACCACGGTCTTCACTCCGAAGGGTTACCCGATGAGGACGCGGATGTCGGCCACTGCGTGCACCGCATCGCACTGCACCCATCAAATCCCGACGTGCTGTACATGCAGAAGCACTGGGACGTCATGCGCACCGACAACGCCGGTGACTCCTGGGTCGAAGTCAGCGGCAACCTGCCCTCGGACTTTGGCTTCGCCATCGACGTGCACGCGCACGAACCCGAGACCGTCTACGTCGTGCCGATCACGAGCGACTCAGTGCACTTTCCGCCCGAAGGAAAACTTCGCGTCTATCGAAGTCGTAGCGGCGGGAACGAGTGGGAGCCTCTCACCAAGGGTCTTCCGCAGGAACACTGTTACGTCGACGTGCTGCGCGACGCCATGGCAGTGGACTCCTTGGACGGTTGCGGCGTGTACTTCGGCACGACGGGGGGACAGGTCTACGCTTCCGCGAACGCCGGCGATTCGTGGGAGCCAATCGTGCGCGACCTGCCCGCTGTGCTCTCGGTGGAAGTGCAAACGCTAGCGTGATCAGGGTCGTGCTGCCGGCCCATCTCAAGACGCTCGCCAAGGTAAACGGCGAGGTCGAGGTTGAGATCGTCGGTGCGCCGTCTCCCGCCACGGTCATCGACGCGCTCGAAGTGCGCTACCCCGTGCTCCTTGGAACGATCCGCGATCCCCGGACGAATCAGCGAAGGAAATTCATACGCTTCTACGCCTGCGAAGAGGACATATCGCTCGAATCGATTGACGTCGAGTTGCCCGACGCGGTGGTGAAGGGTACGGAGCCGTTCTTCGTTATCGGTGCCATGGCGGGGGGCTGAGGAGAACTCTACATTTCTTGCCGTCCCACCAAGGTAGGAACACGCGGTGCTTGAAGTTAGATCTCGATTGACACGTTCGTTGACTTGACCACAGCGGAAGCCATCACGCCGGGCACGAGGCCCATATCGTCGACTGCCTCGCGGCTAATGAGGGCAACGACCCGGAACGGTCCTGCTTGCAGTTCGACCTGCGCCATGACCTTGTCCTTTACCACCTTGGTAACAATCCCGGTGAAGTGATTGCGAATCGAATCGCTGGCTGTCACGAGAGGATCGGAGCCCTCGTGGAGCGATTGTGCATATTTCGCCAGCGCCACCCCTCCGATGCGACGTCTGCCGTTCACTGTCCGGGTGGCGCCAAGGCTGCCGCCGTCGATCCAGCGACGAACGGTATCGGGGCTGACGCCCAACAACCCGGCGGCTTCGCTCACGCTGTAGTCGTTCATCTCGCCGTGAGTTTATGCACTCTTCGCGCGTCGTTGCACCGTCGATACTCCACGGGTACGGCTTGGGGTCTCACGTCTATCGTGGAAACACCGACTGCGCGGTGCGAGAGGATCGTTCTGGTGTTCAAGAAGTTCTCTTTTTTCCACCTTCTTCTCGCTGCGCTTGCACTTTCCTTCGTCATTGGCTTCGCCGTGTTTGTGCTGTCGGGCGCCACCACGAATAGAGGAACGACAGGGGCTATCGCGGCGGAGAGCGCAAAGATAATGAGCGCTGAAAAGTCACGCTGTGTCAGGTATGGCACGTACGCGTCGATAGCAACGCTGCGAAAAGAAGGGCTGCTCACGTTTCAGCCGGTCTACAACTCGGTGGTGTACTTGCCGGGCAAGGGCTGCGGGACGATCATCATCGGTTCTCCGTCTTATCAATCGCCGGCCGGATAAAGACAACCTCATTCGCGACACGAGGCAATGTTCTCCGCGGGGGGTTCTGTTCACGTCGGCCCGAGGGAGTTATTTACGCTCGGCGTGCGTCGCTGGACAAGCGATTGCTAGGTGGACAGTGGTGTGAAGCCACATTTGCGTACTTAGTAGTTGGAAAAGTTATGATTTGCGCTGACATGAGTGCCGGGAAGCCGTATTCTCGGGGCGCGTGCCGCGGCCCACAAACGTCGGACCACGCTCTCAAGGAGGCGCCCGCATGCTCCAGAAGCATTCGTTTCTTCGACTCGCCGGTGAAGTCGGGCTGGTTCTCGTATTTCTCTTCAGTGCCGTTGGCATTGGCGCCGGATCGGCGTCAGCCCAATCGACTGGCACGACGTTCCTTGCCGCGTCAAACACCGAGCCGGCATTCGACTTCATGACGCAGAACTTCATCCAGACCGCAAATGGTGGGAACAGCGTCACATTCAGTTTTGGCGGGTCGGGGAGTCTTGCGGGAGAGATAGTCGGTGGTGTCGATTACGCAAAGAACGGGACTGGAAACTCACCCGCCGGGTTTGCCCTGTTCGCATCAGCTGACGAGGCCAATGTCGACAACACGATTCCCGAGGGCCAGGCCGCTGCGACAAATCACGGGGCGGTAGAAAAGTACAGCCTCGGCCAGTGCATTGACCTCTACTCCTCGACCTACTCCGCGGCCAACGGTGGCAATAACAACGGAACGTCGTGCCCCGGCATCGGTTCGACCCGGTCGCAGTACACCACGGGACGCCTGGTGATCTTCTCGTGCCGTCGTGGTGGGCGAACGCTCGCTCCGGCACAGGGTGCGCCCAAGTGCGCCGAGCCCGTCAGCGGCTATTTCGAGGAGAGTTCAAAGTCAGTAGCGCCCTCCACAATGACCGAGGTGTGGAGTGATCTTCTCGCCCACACCGACAAGGTCCACGGAGGCACCGCCGCTCATAATGTCGGCGGCTACCTCGCCATCGCCGATCCCAAGAATGGTTGGGTCTTCGCCAATGCTGGTTGTGGACCGTCCGAGGTTGCGCCGAACGCGCCCTACGGGCTCGCGGGGATGGAGGCTCTATACGTGGCGGCGGTCCAGTACTACCACTCGCACCCGCGGACATCTTTTGGGCCCAGCGCCTCCGATCAGGCGTGCACGGAGATCGATCTCATGACCGATAAGGGAGCAAGCCTGGACAACTACGGCACGACGAGTTCAACGTCTGGCGGACAGAACGGGAATGGAAACTACTCCGACCCTTCGCTGCCCATCATCTTCGGCGATAACGTCACGTACACGCAGTCGAGTGTCGTCGCGGGCACCTCGCAGATTGCGCTCCTTCCGAAGTCATTCGTGGTCTCTCCCGGAGGCAACGACACTGACTTCTGGGCCGAGATCCCCGAATGCGGTGTCGTGAACGCGGCCAACGCGACGGTATCGAATGGCTGGACTACGCACATCTCCAGTGCCGAGTCGTGCACCGATAGGAACTATGTCGCGGGGATGCACGACAACGTCGCGGCCAAGATCAGCTCCCGGAACTTCGGTGCGAGGGGCGTTGACAACCCGATGTCCTTGATTGGCGAGCACGGGTACTATCAGCCGGTCAGACAGTGGGTGGTCGTTGAAAACGACGACCAGGGTCAGGACGCGACGGCCGACCTTTCGAGCCCGGATGGCGTGGCCGCGCTCGCGTTCATCAAGTATCTCCTGTCCGCTAAGGGACAGGCCGTAATGGCCAGCTTCGGCTATGACCCGATCAGCTAGCTGAAACGCGAACGGCCCGTGAGGCGAACGCGCGATAGCGCGCAGGCGCTCGGAGGTAAGCAGAAGGCCGTCGTGGTCGCGGTCACGGTGCTGTTCGGCTTCGGGCTCGGCTTCGGGGTCGCGCACCTCATGGCTGGCTCCATCGCGTACTGGGGGGTTGTCTCGGGACCCTTTTTCATTACGCTGCGCGTCGCCATCCCGGCAACGCTGATCGCCGGGGTCAGCGGAGTCGTCGCCGGGTACGTGCTGGCCAAAGGTCGTTTCCCGGGCCGCAACGTGCTCGAAACGATCGGGAGCCTGCCAATCATCCTCCCGCCCACGGTCATTGGCTTTTACTTGCTCGAGGTGCTCTCCCCTGGCACCCGAGTCGGCGGGTTTGTGACCCGGGTGGTGGGTCACGCGCTCGTCTACAACGTCGGTGGCTGCATTATCGCCGCCACCGTCGCAGCATTTCCTTTCTGCATGAGGTCGGCGCGCACCGCCATTGAAGGTGTCGACCCGTTGATTGAGCAGTCCGCACGGGCCATTGGACTGCCCAACTGGCGGGTCGCACTTCTAGTGACGCTCCCACTCGCCCGACGCGGTATTGCCGCCGGGCTCACGATCGGATGCGCCCGCGCGCTGGGCGAATACGGGGCCACCCTTATGGTCGGCGGCGACATCAACGGCAAGACTCGCACGTTGTCGCTGGCGATCCTTGACTCGTTCACCACGCCCGAGCGCAATACGATGCTGCTGATTCTGGTCCTTATGGCCATTACGGCAATGACCGGCCTCGGCCTCCTCGGGCGAAGCCGATCGTGACCGCGCTCGATGTCGCCGTCGCTCGACACATTGGCGAATTTGATTTAGACGTGGCCTTCACCTTGGAGTCCGGGGTGTTGGTGCTCTTCGGCCCGTCCGGTGCGGGAAAGACCTTGACACTCTCTCTCGTCGCCGGTCTCCTGCGCCCCGACACCGGCACCATCGCGATCAATGGTGCCGTGGTTACCGACTGTGCTCGTCGGGTCCACGTCTCGACCCAACGGCGTCGCATCGGCATGGTCTTTCAAGACGGCCTGCTACTGCCACACCGATCCGTTCTCGACAACGTCGCCCTCGCTGTTCGCCAGACGAGCGGCCGCCGAGCCCGGCGTGCCGTCGCCAATTCGTGGCTCGAAAGGGTGGGAGCGGAGGGGCTCGCCGATCGGCGCCCGAGCTCGCTCTCGGGTGGCCAGCGCCAGCGAGTGGCACTCGCGCGCGGTCTCGCCGGCGACCCGGCCCTTCTGCTGCTCGATGAACCCCTCTCGTCGCTCGACTCCGCCGTGCGCCGCGAACTGAGAAGCCTGATCCGAGAAGTGATCATCTCCTCCGGTGTTCCGGCGGTGCTCGTGACCCACGACGCCGAGGAGGCAGAGGAGCTAGGCGACGCAGTGATTGAGTACCACGACGGGCGAGTGACCGGGCGACACATCGTCGAGCAACCTGTCAACTCCGAGCCTCGCGATGACGATCCCGAGAGCACCGAGGCGTCGTGAACGCCCTGATTCCGCACTCGTGGCTCAACGCACTCCACATTCCGCCCTGGGTATGGAATCCCCTGTCGATTTCGCTCCACGCCGCCTTGGAAGCAACACTGGTGGTCGCCGTTCTCGGCATCGCTATCGGCTACCTCCTCGCCAAGGGCCGCTTTCCAGGACGCGGTGCCATTGAAACCGCGCTCAGCCTGCCCATGGCGCTCCCGCCCACCGTCGTCGGCTACTACCTGCTCACCCGACTCGGCGGACCCGGACCAATCCGCGACGCCGAGGTCCACCTCTTCGGCCATCCGCTCACCTTCACCTTCACGGGGATCGTCGTCGCGCAGATCGTCGAATCGTTCCCCTACTGCATGCGCTTCTCCCGAGCGGCAATTTCCAATGTCGATTCTCGCTACGAGCAGGCCGCTCGAGCTATGGGACTGTCTCGATGGCGAATCGCGCTGCTCGTGACGGTGCCGTTGGCGCGCCGCGGCATTATCGCTGGTGTAGCCATGGCCTTCGGCCGCGCCATGGGTGACTTTGGGGCGACCATGATCGTCTCCGGATCGGTGCCTATGGCAACGACGATGCCGATCGCTCTGTACAACGCCGTCTTCTTCGGCTCGCACGAGCAAGCGATGGTGCTGGCGCTCGTTCAAGTGGGCGTGGCACTGACCATCCTCCTCGCCGTGAGCCGTCTTGGCAAGGTCCGGGCCTGGTGAGACTCGTCCGACGACGCCGCTACCCGCCCGAGACGGGTGGCAGTACCGTTATCACGTCGTTCGCACCAACGGGATCGTTCACGTCGGCCGGTTCGCCATTCACCCACACCTGACTCGACGCGAGAATGGATTTGAACTCATCGCCGTAACGCACGATCGCCGCGTCGAGGATGGTAGCGAGCTCGTCTCCTTCAATAGTGTCGTTTTTTGTTCCGGCCGCGTCGTGGGCGGGACCGAGTAGCACGAGACGCGCCATTAGTCACGACTCAGTTGATCGGGATCGAGGACGATCACTCGGACTTCATCGCCGCGCGCGGCGCCTTCGCCGTCCGCCAGCACGACGATCGAGTTGGATTCGGCGACGGCGTTGAGCAGGTGTGATGCGTGGCGAGCGACGCGTTCGACGTGAAGCCGGCCATCATCGTGCACTCGACTCATCACGTGCACGAAGTGCACCCTTCCGTCGGGCTTTCGAGGCATCGCTTCATCGAGCACGGCGTTAAAGGTCAGTCGGTCAAGAACGCGGTGCCCGCCAAGACGGCGCAGCGCCGGACGCACGAAGACCTCGAAACCGACGAGCGTTGACACGGGGTTTCCCGCGAGTCCAAAGAGGGGAGTGCCACTCGGTGTTGCCATCCCAAAGGCGAATGGCTTACCGGGTTTCATCGCGACCTGCATGGATCGGGCGCTCTCTCCGCAGAGTTCACTAATGGCGGCCTTTACGAAATCGGCGTCACCAACGCTGACTCCACCGGTGGAGACGACAGCGTCGCAGGTAGCGATGCCGCGCTGGAAGGCTACGACGATCTCTTCCTTGGTATCTCCGACCACACCTAGGTCCGTAGACTCGAAGCCCGCATGCGAGAGTGACGCCAGAAGTGAAGGCCGATTGGCGTCGCGGATCTTCCCCGGGGTCAACGACCCGGGGTCGTCGGAGAGCTCGTTACCGGTTGAGAGAACGCCCACTCGAGGTCGCGGGTGCGCGAGGACGCTCTTCGCTCCTTGACTCGCGAGGACGCCCAGGAGCGCCGGGCCTATCTCGTCCCCCGGTTTGAGCAGAGCCTCACCCTCGGCGAAGTCGTCGCCGACTAATCGGACGAACTCACCGCGAAGCACTTCGCGTTGAATGAACACCGTCGTTCCGTCGTCATCAACCGTCGCTTCTTCTCTCATGCACACGCTGTCGGCACCGGGCGGCAAGGAGGCGCCCGTCATGATTCGAACGGCCTCGCCGCTCGAGAGCTGAACGTCCCCAGCATCTCCGGCGAAGATCGAGTCAGCGATCCTCAGACGCTTCATACCTCCAAGAGTGTCCTCAGCTCGCAGCGCGAAGCCGTCCATCGAGGAGTTGTCGAACCGCGGTGACGGCTCGCTTGCTATCACGATGCTCGCGGCGACACAGCCAAGAGCGTCAGTGAGCTCGAGGTCTTGAGGTGCGAGAGGAGCCAAGTCCTTCAGGACGTAGAAGCGCGCCTCGTCAATAGAAATCATGGGTCGCCAACATCGAGGAGCGGTGAGGTCTCCTCACTCCAGGCCGAGCCGCCGGGCCAGAATTCGCGCTTCCACATAGGCACGCTTCGCTTCAAGGTGTCGATGCAGTACCGCGCCGCTTCGAACGCGTCGTCGCGATGCGGTGAGGACACCGCGACCACCACGGTTGGTTCAGAGAGCGCCACCATGCCGACTCGATGGTGAACGGCGATCGCTTCGACGGCGGGCCATCGAGTGCGAGCCTCGGCCACGATCTCGCGCATCCGTCGTTCGGCCAGGTCGATGTCGGCCTCGTACTCGAGCGCGGTGACGTTCTCTCGGGATCGAGAGTGGTCGCGCACGACCCCGCTGAAGGTAACGACGGCGCCACAGTTAGCTCGAGTGACCCAGGCGACCACTTCATCGAGAGAAAGCGCTTCTGGCGTGACCAGTACCCATTCGGAAAGTGGTGTCGGCGCCATTCGCTTCAGCCTATTAGTGAGGATGACCGCCGGACATCAGGTCGATGACGTGCTCAAGTACGTCGCTCACTGCCTCGAAGTTCTCCTTCACGGCGTTGGGTGATCCCGGGAGATTGAGGATCAGAGTGTTGCCGAGCGTGCCCGCGACGCCGCGCGAAAGACGTCCGAGAGGATTGATCGCTCGCATGGCTTCGCTGAGGCCCGGGGCTTGGCGCTCTAGGACGAGGAGAGTCCCCTCGGGTGTCTGATCGCTCGGTGAGAAGCCCGTCCCACCCGTCGTGATAATGAGACCCGTGAACTCTTCGCTCAGACTGCGAAGGACGTTGGCCACGTTGAGGGCACCGTCACGAACAACAACTCGTTCGAGAACGGTGAAGCCGCGCTCGGAGAGAATGTCGACGAGCACGTCGCCGGAACGATCCTCGCGAGTGCCATCGGCGACGGAGTCCGAGACGGTGACCACCTTGGCTCGGAGCTCCACGAATTAGGTCCTCGCCACTGACGACTTAGCCGCCGATCATCGACATTGAACGAGTAGGTCGAAGAAAGTGAGGTTCGTTGATGGCGTGACCGGGGAACTTCGCCCACACCGCTCGTCGCAGCGCGAGCGCGAGGTCATCGTCGCCTCCGCCACGACGCATTGTGTCGCGGAGCGAAAGCTCATCGTCGGAGAAGAGGCAGTTTCGCACCGCCCCGTCGGCCGTTACGCGCAGTCGATTGCACGTTCCGCAGAAGGGCTCGCTCACCGAGGAGATGAGGCCAATCTCTCCACGCCCGTCAGAGAATCGAAAGCGTTCGGCCGGTGCCGACGAGCTGAGGCTGATCGCGTCGAGTAGCCACGTCGCCGAAATGCGTTCGTAGATCTCGTGACCGGGGACGAGCTGATCCTTGTCCCATTTCCCTTGCGCGTCGAGCGGCATGAACTCGATAAAGCGAACGACGCGACCGGTCTCGCGAGCAAAGGACGCGAAGTCCAAGATCTCGTCATCGTTGACGCCACGCAGGATCACCACGTTGACCTTGAGCGGCGTGAGACCGGCGGCTTCGACGGCGTCCATGGCGGCGAGCACGGTGGCTAGGTCGCCGCGACGACGAATTGAGTTGAATCGTTCGCTCCGCAATGAGTCGCAACTGATGTTCACCCGCTTCAGTCCCGCTTGAGCGAGCGCCGGGACGAGCGGCGCTAGGAGCATTGCGTTGGTGGTCATCGAGAGGTCGTTGAATCCAATGGCGGAGAGGCGAGATACCAGGGTGGGCACGTCTCGTCGCACTAGCGGCTCGCCGCCGGTGAGGCGAAGTGAGGTGACGCCGAGCGACGACGCGACCTCGGCGACGCGTACGATCTCGTCGAAACTGAGCAGCGCGGAGCGCGGCTGAAACGTCATACCGACTTCGGGCATGCAGTACACGCAGCGCAGGTTGCAGCGATCGGTGATTGAGATTCGCAGATCGTCGTGGATGCGTCCGTATCGATCGATCAGTGGTCCACTCAGCGGCATGGTCGCTTCGGTGTGGTGCCTTTTCGAGGGCGCGCCACTTCGCTCACCGAGATGTGGCCGGACCGACAGAGCGACAGGAACGCCAGCGTCGAGCGTCATGTTCTCAAGCCCCCGATTCGCTCTCGAGGACTCCGCCCAATAAAAGTACGTTGACCACTGCGGATGAGTCTAACGATGCGTCCTTTGAGTGGTCTTCGTCACTGCGCTTCGCACTGCAAGGATCGATGACGACGAATGGTCACCCATCAGGTCGCGTCGCGTCGCTTCGAACGACGGGTACTCGCGCCCTCATCGGCACCCTCGACGAGTCGCCCCCAGTCGCCGGACTTGCCGCCTTCTTTCTTGAGCAACACCAGATCATCGATTCGCGCGTGGGGGTCCGCATCCTTGAGGGCGTCCAAAAGACTAAGCGCGGCGAAAGCGCACGCCGTGAGTGCCTCCATCTCGACGCCGGTGGCCTGCGTGGCGCTCACCGTGGCTGAGATCTCAACGCCTCCTTCGCGCTCGCGCAGTTCCACGTCCACGTCACTCAAGTTCAGCGAATGGCAGAGGGGTATGACGTCCGCGGTCCTTTTGGCGGCGAAGACGCCGGCCACGCGCGCCGCGTGCAACGCGTCGAGTTCGTCGTCTCGCGATTCGAGCGTGGTGAGCGCGGTCGTGGTGACGACCAGGCATCGAGCGAGCGCCTTACGCCGAGTGGGTCGCTTGTTCGAGATGTCGACCATGCGCAACTTGCCACTCGCGGTGACGTGAGTAAATGGACGTTTCGTCACCGCTCCCTCTTTCCCGTAGCCCGTTCGCAACACTCGTGGTTCTCCAGGGTGACTGCACGGTCATTGCTCTGAATGCGACGAAGTGTACCTGCCTCTAGCGCCGCCACCGGCCGCGGCGGAGTATCAGCGCGCCGACGATGAAGACCACGGCGCCGAGCACCGCGTAGCCGGCGTGCCCACTCATTCCCGAGCCGTGCACGAGGTTCAAGCCCTGGGCAATCCACAGGATCCCGACGAGGCACAGCACCGCGCCGACCACCGTTCTAATCACCGGCGGCTCCGCTCTCTTCATCGGACGCGGTGGTCTCTTTGAACCAGAGTGGGGCATGCGTCTTGGCCCAACTCTCACTCACCCATCCCATGAACATCGATCGCAGCGACTCGCGATGGGTGAGCGCCATATAGATGTGACCGATCACCACGGCAAAAATCACCAACGCGAACACGTCGTGGACGAAGGTCGCGCCTTGGCGTAAGGGCACCGAGAAGAACCTGAACCACTGCAGCATGGATCCCGTGACGAGCATCACGAGTATGGCCGCCCCGATGAAGATGGCGTTCAGCTTCTGGCCGGGGTTGAACTTGTCGGCCTCGAGCCGCGAGCGGCCGCGCGTGAGCAGCCAGCGGATCTCGCTTTTCGTCCAGTAGTTGACGCGGCGCACGTCGCGGCGCATCCCTCGTCCCCACGGGCCGAGCAAGGAGACCACAATCGGTACCGGCAGGGCAAGGCCGCACCAGAGGTGAATCATTTCCATCACGTGTCGCGGGAAGACCACGCCGAAGAACGAGCCAAAGTAGAGGGGAATGGCCGTGAACATCAAGACGCCAAAGAGCGCGGCGTTGGCCCAGTGGGCCGCGCGCTGCACGCGGTCGAAGCGAAGAATCCGCAGTGCGGTCTGCGAGGAGGTGTGGGTAACGGTCACGGGCGTCAGGTGAGATTCGGGTCGGGATCGGTCGGGCCGGTAGTGCCATCGAGCCAACCATTCACGGGATAGCCGTTGTGTTCCCAGAAGCCCGGCTGCACCTCGTGAGTGACGTGAATCGCCGACAGCCACTTCAGCGACTTGTAGCCGAACATTGGTGCCACGTAGAGACGCACCGGTCCACCGTGTTCGGTAGTGACGGGCGCTCCCAGCATCTTGTAGGCCACGATGATGTCGGGGAGGCGGGCTTGGTCTATGGTCAGGCTTTCGCTGTCGGCGCCGTCGTAGGACTCGAAGCTCAGCGCCTGGCCTTCGGGTTTCACGCCGACCGCGTCCAAGATGTCCGACAGGCGAACACCCTCCCAGTGCACATCGGGCACGCGCCAGCCCGTGACACACTGGAACGTTTTCACGAACGAGGTCGAGGGCATCGCCATGAGGTCGTCCAAGGTAAAGATCTTGGGATGCTCGACGAGACCGCCGACCCTCAGTCGATAGTCACTGTCCTTGATCTTCGGGTAGGTGCCCGTAATGGAGTAGATCCGGAATCGATCGCCGCCCGGCAGCAGGCCACCGATTCCGGAGCCGAGCGCGTCGCCGAGGAAGTTTTGGATGCTGGCACCAAAGGCGACACCGAGCGCGCCCAGCGCCGCGACACCGACAAAGACCCTTCGACCGACGGGAACGCGCTTAGCGGAACCGTCGCTGCTCTTCATGTGACATTCACCTTGCTCGCGTGTCGCGCTGCATCTCCATTCTGCCAGCGGCGATCAGAAAGTTGACCGCGGGCCGCATAAGAAGTTGCTAAGCGCTCAGCTTCCCCGCGGTGATCGTGGTACCGCTCAGCGTTCCAGTGACCGTCACGAGCGCGCCCTTCTTCAGGTTCTTCTTCGAACCCATCACCCAGTGCGTCATGGAGTCGTAGTGGACCGTGTAGATCTTCATGCCCACGGTGAGGCTGAAGGATTCCGTGGTGCCCATGGTGGCGTTGAGCTTGTCGACCTTGCCGTGCCAGGTTTTGGTGCCCGTGGTCGCGTGACTTCGTGGCGCCGCGTACGCGGGGGTGGTGGCGATTACGCCGACACCGAGCGCGCCGAACAGGAGTGCTACGGGTAAGACACAACTGGGAATAAGTCTCTTCATGCGTTCATTCCTCTCTAGGAGCCGTGACACGGCACTGGACACTTCAGACGACGTCGTCCACCCTTACCGTCTCTGGTGGAACGAAAGTGTTACAAGCGAGAATCTCCTCCGGGTTTCGTTAGGCTTTTCGGATGCCAGACCTCAATGGACGCGCAAGCAACAGGGTCGAGTCCCTGTGGCGTTACCCCGTCAAATCGATGCGCGGCGAAGCGGTGGAGGAACTTCGCTTCGAGGCAAACGGCGTGGTGGGCGATCGCTCCTTCGGGGTGCTCGACGTAGAGTCCGGGACAGTCCTCTCGGCCAAACGTGAGGGCCGACTACTGGAGGCGTCGGCGGTATTGATCTCTGGCGTGTTGAGTGTCCAGCTACCCGAGGGGAAAGTGTTTCATCAGAGCTCGGCGCTCGATGAGGCTCTGTCGCGCTGGCTCGAACGTTCGGTGCGAGTGGTCGCCGCGACAACGCACGGGGCGGCGATATTCGAAGGCATCGAAGACTTCGAGCGCGACGACTCGGCGCTGGTGTACTGGGAGGGTCTGGGCGGCTCTTTCGTCGATGAAAGCGCCGTGCATCTTCTGACGACACACGACCTTCGCCAACTCGCCGAAGAGCGTCCCGACTTACAGTGGGACGTACGACGATTTCGACCCAACGTGGTCGTTGATATCTCGGATGACGACCTTGACGTGTCGCCCACTCGGCGACTCCAACTCGGAGAGGTCGAACTCGAAATCGAGAAGCCCTGTTCGCGTTGTGTGATGACGACGAGGGCCCAACCGGGAAACCTGGAGCGCCAGCTCGACGTGCTTCGTCACGTCAGTCGAGTGCACGATGGAGACGTGGGGGTGAGGGCGCGGGTCGTGCGTGCCGGAGTACTGCGACTCGGCGACGAGGTTGTCAACGTCGCCTGAACAGCGATCTCATCGCCCGGAAGCTCGTCGTCGATTAGGAGAGCCGCTCGGCGTCTGAGTAAAGAGCGACGGTGTATGAGCCGGCGCGTTTAGATTCGTACATGGCAGAGTCCGCGTGGGCGACAAGTGTGTCCGCCCCGATCAACTCGTTGGACCAGGCCACGCCCACACTCGCGCGCATCTGTATGACATCCGGAGTGATATTTACGGGTTTGGTCAAGGACGCGCTAATCCGACGGGCGACTTCCAAGGCGATCTCCTCCGCTTCTACGCGAGGGCAGACCACGAGAAACTCGTCGCCTCCGAAGCGACCGACGTAGTCGTACTGGCGAATGGCTGATCTCAAGCGTGCTCCCGCTACTTCCAGAATGCGGTCGCCCGTAGCGTGACCATATCGGTCGTTGATCACTTTGAATCCGCAGAGATCAATAAAGATCACGGCAGTTCCGCTGCGAGTGTCCTCCGGGCGATCCAGTGCCATAGAGAGCACCTCGAGTATCTTGGCGCGGCTAAGGCACGACGTGAGTTCGTCGGAGTTCGCCCGGAACTCGAGTTGACGTCGGAGATCAACTTGTGCGGTGACGTCGCTCACGCAGCCCACAGCCCCGGTCACGTCGCCCGACTCGCCGGTCAGTGGTCGCATGCTGAGTACGCACACGCGTTTCTCATAGTGAGCATCCTCAGAAGATCGCAAGAAACGCAGCTCGACGTCATCAATTGGCTCGTCGGCCAGCACGGCGAGGAGCGCCGATTCCAAGAGGGAGCGGTCATCTTCATCAATGCTCGAGAACTGGTCGTCGACGGTGGCGGACGCCGAGTAGCCGAGTATCGTGTACAGCCGGTCGTTGGCGAACGTGATGTTTTTGTGGGTATCGATCTGGAACATCCCGACGGGCATCGCGTCGGAGAGTTGATTGAAGAGCTGTTTACGGACTCGCAACTCTTCAGCCAGGCTGACTTTATCTGTGGTAACCAGTCGCATGGTGGTTAGCACGGCTGGTGTGGGATCACTCAGCCTATTGACGTTGACGCACTCCACCCACTTCCACGCTCCGTCGGCAGTGCGGTATCGGCCCTGCCACGTGGTGGCTTCACCGGGCGCATCGATCATCTCGAACCATGTAGCCACTGCACTTGTTTGGTCCTCGGGGTGGATAAATTCCGTCGAAGCGTGACCGAGAAGCTCGTCGGGAGTCCAGCCGAGCACGTCAGCGATCTCGTCGCCGATCGAGACAATGACTCCGTTGGCATCTCGGATTATGTTGACCGACGCTCCTTCAGTCATGGGCGCTGTACCTCCTCGGCGTCATTGTCGCACAATTGTTCTGAAACTGCGTTGATCGGGCTGACAGCAGTACTGTCGCGTCGAGTCGCCGTCGCGTTACTACTTAGACTCCTGGAAACTCACCAGGCGCGTCCAGCGCTCCCGCGGGAACTCCAGCGTCGGCACTGATGTGCGCCTTGTTGCGTAGCGGAATCTCCTTCATCAACCACGAGATAGCGAAGGCGACGACGGCGAAGGGAATCGCAACAATAAACACGGTCTGCAGCGTGTGGCTAAAGGCGTCAATGATGACCGTGCGAGCGGCCAAGGGCAAGTGGCTGATCTGGGCGGGGTTCTCAGAGATATCGCTGCCCCCGATGTGCTTTAACAACGCCGGCGGTGCCGACGCCTTTAAGTTGCTCAGCAGTCGACTGTTAAAGACCGCACCCAGAATGGCGACGCCGAAGGCACCGCCGATGGTGCGAAAGAACGTCGACGTGGCGGTAGCGGTTCCGAGTTGCGAGTGAGGCACCGAGTTCTGTACGGCGACGACGAGTACTTGCATGACGAGACCGAGACCGAGGCCGACCACGAACATGTCGATGGAGGCGTAACCGTAGGAGGTGTGTGGTCCCAACTGAGCCAACAGGCCAAGTCCGATCGCGAGGACGCCCGAACCGAGGATGGGGAACGGCTTGTAGTGACCGGTGCGAGAGACCAGCTGACCGCTGAGGATGAAGGTGATCAACATGCCACCCACCATGGGCAGCAGCTCCAGACCTGACAAGGTCGGCGAGGCTCCGTGGACGATCTGCAGGTAAAGGGGCAGATAAACGATCGATCCGAACATCGTGAAACCGATGACAAAACCTACTGTGGAAGCCACATTGAACGTTCGGTTCTTAAAGAGCGCAAGTGGAATGATCGGTTCGGCCACTTTCGCCTCGACCCAACAGAAGATGGCGAGCGCGATCACGCTGCCAATGGCGAGCAAGAGGATGGTGGCTGAGGTCCACGCGTAGGTGACGCCACCCCAGGTGGTGAGAAGAATTAGCCCCACGACACCCGCCGAGAGCAGCGCCGTGCCCCACCAGTCGATCTGGTGGTGGACTTTCTTCACCGGTATGTGCAGAACGATGGCCACGACGAAGAGCGCGGTGATGCCGATGGGCACGTTGATATAGAAGATCCAACGCCATGACACGTGCTGAGTGAGCCAACCGCCGGCCAGGGGACCGAGGATGCTCGAGAGACCAAAGACGGCGCCGAAGTAGCCCATGTAGCGGCCTCGTTGGCGTGGGGGGATGATGTCACCGGTGATCGCCTGGGATCCCACCATCAGTCCACCGGCGCCGGCGCCTTGAATCGCGCGACAGACGATGAGCTCCAACATGCTCTGCGAAAGACCAGAGAGCATCGAGCCGATGAGAAAGACCACGATCGCGAGTTGGAAGAACTTCTTGCGGCCGTAGAGGTCGCCGAACTTGCCCCACAGCGGCAACGAGATCGTCGACGTGATCAGATACGCCGTGACCACCCAGGCCAGGTGGTTCAGACCGTGGAGGTCACCGGCAATGGTCGGCAAGGCTGTCGCGACGATGGTCTGGTCGAGCGCGGCCAAGAACATGCCCATCATGAGGGCGGACAAGATGACGAGGATCCTGCGGTGCTCTTCCTTGGTGAACTCGTGCTCCTCGGGCGCCGCTACGACGCTGGCAAGATCATCACTCACGGTTGCTCTCCATTTCCCTCTTCAACGCTTCGGCGAGCTTGCCCATCGAAACCGTCAACTCTTCGATCTCTTGCTTGGTCCAACCAACAAAGAGCTTGGCCAGGCGATTCTTTCCTGCTTGCATCACACGCTGTAGCGTCTCGTCTCCGCTAAGGGTGAGCGCAATGCGCTTCGCGCGCTTGTCCTCTTCATCGGGTTGAATCGATACGTAACCGAGTCGTTCGAGTTGTTGAACCTTTCGCGTGACGCCGGGGGTGTCAATGCTGAGTAGTTCGGCCAACTCGCTCACTCGCAGGGCGCTTTTCGCGTAGTGCAATTTATAGAGCAACATCACGCCGGCGCGATCGATACGAACGCCGGCCTCTTGGAGAAGGTGTTCGTGGGTCCGCGCCTGATTAAACGACTTAGAGAGGATCTGCAAACTGGCGGTGATCTCGTCGAGGTCGGCGGCGCTCGGGGACGAGTTGCCCGGCCTCTTCGCAGACATAGTTGCTTTAGGCATGCAAATATGTTAACAGGTGCACACGAGAAGTCAATCGCTGCAGGCCTCGGTGAAACACGAGGTCACCACCGATTTCCCAACGTCGCCTCAAACTTCTGGCGGTTTCGTCAAACGCCGCTGTGACGCCTCACATGTTTCGTCGGTAGACGCCACCCACCTCAAAGAGAGTCTTCGTAATCTCGCCGAGCGAGGCGCTGCGAACAGTCTCCATGAGCGTGGCGAAGATGTTGCCGCCTTGCAATGCCGTGTCACGAAGACGAGCCAGTGCTTGAGCGCTCTCCTGAGCGTGACGGTGTTGAAAGTCGTGGAGGCGACGAATCTGGCTCTCCTTTTCCTCTTCGGTGGCGCGCGCCAACTCAAGTTTTGCGGGCGCTTCAGAGCTCGTGGGTGAGATGAAGGTATTCACTCCCACAATCGGCAGGGAACCATCATGCTTTCCGTGCTCGTACAGCATTGAGTCGTCTTGGATGCGGCCACGCTGGTAGCCCGTCTCCATGGCGCCCAGCACCCCGCCGCGCTCTGAGATTCGCTCCATCTCATCGAGCACCGCACGTTCGACGAGATCGGTGAGCTCTTCCACAATGAAGCTGCCCTGTAGGGGGTTCTCGTTCATCGCGAGTCCCCACTCTTTGTTGATGATGATTTGAATGGCCAGTGCGCGCCGTACGGACTCTGCGGTGGGCGTCGTGACTGCTTCGTCGAAGGCGTTCGTGTGGAGGCTGTTGGCGTTGTCGTAGATGGCGCAGAGAGCCTGCAGGGTCGTTCGAATGTCGTTGAAGGCCATCTCCTGGGCGTGAAGGGAACGTCCCGAGGTCTGCACGTGATACTTCAACTTCTGTGACCTCTGGGCGGCCCCGTAGCGATCGCGCATCGCGACCGCCCAGATGCGCCGAGCGACGCGGCCGATGACCGTGTACTCGGGATCCATGCCGTTGGAGAAGAAGAAGGACAGGTTCGAGGCGAAGTCATCGATCGACATTCCCCGCGCCAGGTACGACTCGACGTAGGTGAAGCCGTTCGCCAAGGTGAAGGCCAGTTGGGTGATCGGATTCGCGCCGGCTTCGGCGATGTGGTACCCGGAGATGGAGACGGAGTAGAAGTTCTTCATGTCATGCGCGACGAAATACTCCTGGATATCGGCCATGACTCCGAGGGAGAACTCCGTCGAGAAGATGCAGGTGTTCTGACCCTGATCCTCCTTCAGGATGTCCGCTTGCACTGTGCCTCTCACAGACCTAAGCGTTCGCTCTCGAATCTCCTCGGTCTCCGCGTCGCTGGGCGCTCGCCCTTCTTCGAGAGCGAAGCGATCGATCTGCTGATCGATGGCGGTGTTCAAAAACATGGCCAAGATGGTCGGGGCCGGACCGTTAATGGTCATGGACACCGACGTCGAGGGAGCGCAGAGGTCGAAGTTGTCGTAGAGCACCTTCATGTCGTCGAGGGTCGCGATCGAGACGCCAGAGGTCCCGATCTTTCCGTAGATGTCGGGCGGGGTGTCGGGGTCTCGTCCGTAGAGGGTGACCGAGTCGAAGGCGGTCGAAAGACGGGTAGCCGGCTGGCCTTCGGAGAGCAGGTGGAAACGGCGGTTGGTGCGAAAGGCGTCGCCCTCACCGGCGAACATTCGCGCGGGATCCTCGTTCTCGCGCTTCAGCGCCCAGACCCCGGCGGTGAAAGGAAAGTGACCCGGCAGGTTTTCGCTGCGTAACCAGCGATAAAGGTCCGCATCGCTGTCGAAACGCGGGAGCGCGACACGGGGCACCTTGGTGCCTGAAAGTGACTCGCGCTTCAATGGGGTGCGCCGCTCTCCTCTGGGCGTGATCGTGACGAGTTCGTCCTGGGACAGTTCTACTTTTCGCACCGCGAACTCGTTCAGCGACGTTCGACTCTCTGGCGCTACCTCGTTCGCCACACGCTCGGCCAGTTCGACCAGCGCCTCGGGGACGTCGCCATTGGGGCTCTCGGCGAGCTGGGCAATGGTTCCCTCGACCTGCTCCGCGCGACGCAACGATGATGCCTGTTCGGTTGTGGCCTGGTGATAGGTGCGCACCGTCGAGGCAATCTCGGCCAGGTAGCGAATCCTCTCCGCCGGAACAATCGGTGAAGAGGAGACCGAGACGTGTGACGTCACGTGGGACAGAAGCGGCTCGCTCGTCACCAATCCCTTGGCCCGCAGATCATCGCGCAGGTACTGATAGAGCGCGGTCGTGCCCTCGTCGTTGAATCGGGCGGCGATGGTCCCGAAGACGGGGATCTCTTCGCTTTTAACGCTAAAGGCCGCGTGATTGCGCGCCCACTGGCGACAGACTGAACGCAGTGCGTCTTCGGCACCGCGACGATCGAACTTGTTGATCGCGACGACATCGGCGAGATCCAGCATGTCTATTTTTTCGAGTTGCGAGGCTGCGCCGAACTCCGGCGTCATGACGTACAGGGAAAGATCGGCGACTCGAGTAATGGCCGCGTCGCCCTGCCCGATTCCGGGGGTCTCCAAAATGATGAGGTCATAGCCCGCGGCGCGACAGGCCGTAATCACGTCCGGCACCAGATCGGGAATCTCCGAGGCGCTGCCTCGGGTCGCCATAGAGCGGAAGAAGATCTGCGGCGAGTCGATGGCGTTCATTCTGATGCGGTCGCCGAGTAGCGCTCCGCCGCTGCGACGCTTCGTAGGGTCGACCGCCAACACGGCGATGCGAAGCTTGTCGCCCTGATCGAGGCGAAAGCGTCGAATGAGCTCATCTATGAGCGACGACTTCCCCGAACCACCCGTGCCGGTGATGCCTATCACCGGTGCCACGTGACGCTTGGCAGCCAACTCAAGCTCGCGACTCATGTCGGGACTGAGTTCGCCGACTTCAATGGCGGTGATGATCCGCGCGAGACTGCGCACATCACCGAGCACCACGTCGTCGATACTTTCAATCTGCCCGCTCGCCAGATTGACGTCGCACTCTTTGATAAGCACGTTAATCATCCGCTCGAGGCCGAGGTGCTGTCCGTCAGCGGGCGAGAAGATCTTTCGCACGCCATAGCCTTCGAGTTCGGCGATCTCCTCGGGAATGATGACGCCACCGCCGCCGCCGAAGACCTTGATGTCACCACGGCCCTCGGCGCGAAGACGATCAATCAGGTACTTGAAGTACTCGAGGTGCCCACCTTGGTACGAACTGATCGCGACGCCCTGTACGTCTTCGTCGATTGCCGCGGCCACCACTTCGTCGACCGATCGATTGTGACCGAGGTGAATGACTTCGGCGCCCTGAGCCTGCAGTAGGCGACGCATGATGTTGATCGCGGCGTCGTGCCCGTCAAACAGGCTGGCGGCCGTAACAATGCGTATCGGAAACCTAGGTTGGTACAGCACCTCGGTCGAAGAGCGCGTACTGGGGGGTGGGGGGGCCATAGGTAGCACAATAGTTGGATGTCCAACTAAATTCACGTAGTTTTATGACCGATAATTTTCCTTTGAAATACTGCGTTCTAGGGGGCCTCCTGGTAGTCTCAAACCCTTGGTGGGCGTCAACGCGGCGGCCCGTGACTGCATGAAGGTGGGGCGTGGTCCCTTCGCAACCGCTCGGTTTTGACCCCATCGAAGAGGCGCGCCGTCAGTGGAACGAACACGGGTGGCGCGAGGCAGCCGACGGCATGGCGCTCGTCACCTCCGTGATTCGCGCGCAGCAGATCTATCTCGCGCGCATTGACGCCGAGCTTCGACCACTGAACTTGACCTTCGCACGCTTCGAAGTACTCACGCTGCTGAGTTTCACTCGTTCGGGCTCACTGCCGATGAGCAAAATCGGAGCGAGACTCCAGGTCCATCCCACCAGCGTCACCAGTAGCGTCGATCGGCTCGAGGAGCAAGGACACGTGCGTCGCCGGGCCCACGCGACGGACCGACGTACCACGCTGGTGGAGATTCTTCCTTCAGGACGTCGTGTACTTAAGAAGGCCACCGCCGCCTTAAACGAACGGGTCTTTGAGGTGCCGGGCGTTACTCGAAAGGAAGCGGACTCGCTCTTCGCGTTGCTGCGATCGCTTCGTGTCGCTGAAGGCGACTTCGAGACATAAGCAGCACTGAGGTACCGGTGGGCAAACCTACACTGGCCAGATGAGCGGACCACTTGAGGGGTTGAAGGTTCTCGAGTTGGCTGGTATCGGCCCCGCTCCTTACGCTTGCATGCTGTTGGCCGATCTAGGAGCCGACGTGCTGCGACTTGAGCGAGGTGACCCGGACGCGAGCGGCGTGACTCAGGAGATCTTGAACCGATCTCGACCTTCAGTGGCGATCAATCTGAAGAACGATGCAGCGCGTGCGCTCGTACTAGAGCTCTGTGAGCAAGCCGACGTTCTCATCGAAGGATTTCGTCCGGGCGTTACCGAGCGCCTCGGCCTTGGCCCCGAGGAAATGTGGGCGCGTAATCCGCGCCTCGTGTATGGACGCATGACGGGTTACGGACAAGAAGGCCCACTCTCCCAGCGCGTCGGTCACGACATCAACTACATCGGTATCTCCGGGGCGCTCTGGGCGATCGGCAGAGAGTTCGACAAGCCCGTGCCGCCGATGAACTTGGTGGGGGACTTTGGCGGCGGTGCCATGTTTCTCGTCTTTGGTGTCTTGGCGGCGGTGTGGGCAGCGCAACGAACGGGCGAGGGTCAGGTCGTCGACGCGGCCATGGTTGACGGCTCGGCGTCGTTGCTTTCGATGATGCACTCCTTCATTAATGGCGGTTCGTGGTTGGAGGAGCGTGGCACGAATCTCCTCGACACCGGTGCCCCGTTCTACGAGGTGTACGAGACCAAAGACAGTCAGTTCGTCGCAGTGGGTGCCATCGAGCCGAAGTTTTATAAGGAGCTTCTTCTCGGACTCGGAGTCAAGGACGACGAACTGCCTTCCCAGTGGGAACGAGGCCAGTGGCCAAATATGAAGGAACGCTTCAAGGACATCTTCCTGACCAAGACGCGCGACGAGTGGACGGAGATCTTTCAAGACGTGGACGCCTGCGTGACGCCGGTGCTATCGCCACGTGAGGCGACCAGCCATCCGTACAACACACAACGCCAGGTGTATACAGATGGCGAGGCACCGCAACCGTCACCGGCGCCACGATTTTCGAAGACGCCCGGGTCTATCAGTCAGTCTCCGCGTCCGGCAGGTTCGGGGACTCGAGATGGTCTCGCGAGTTGGGGCGTCAGTGATGAACGAATTGCCGCGCTCCGCGACGCGGGAGCGTTTGATCAGTAAGCGGTCGACTGGTGCATTCTCAGTCGGTCGGGCCGCCAGCGACGTAGATCACTTGACCATTCACGAACGATGACTCCTCGCGAACAAAGAACGACACCGTAGCGGCGATGTCTTCCGGTTGCCCAACACGAGCAACGGGAATCTGTTTCGCCGCCATCGTCTTAAAATCGTCGAACGAGATTCCCATTCGCGCCGCGGTATTGGCGGTCATCTCGGTTTCGATGAAACCCGGCGCGATCGCGTTCACGGTAACGCCGAATTTACCGAGTTCAATGGCGAGGGTCTTCGTGAAGCCCTGGAGGCCGGCTTTGGCGGCCGAGTAGTTGGCCTGACCCCGATTGCCGAGCGCCGAGGTGCTCGAAAGATTCACGATGCGGCCCCATTTGGCCGCGGTCATGTACTTCTGCGTGGCCCGGCTCATCAGAAAGGATCCGCGCAGGTGCACATTCATGACGGCGTCCCACTCATCGGCCGTCATCTTGAACAGCAAGTTGTCGCGGGTGATGCCGGCGTTATTGACCAACACCGTGGGACCTCCCAGGGCCTCGGCAACGTGGGCGACCGCCTGCTCCACGGACTGTTCGTCGGCCACGTCCGCGCTCACCCCGAGGGCGTCGCCACCGGCGGCCTTAATCTCCTCAGCGACGACATTGCAGGCATCTTGGTCGAGGTCGAGGATGGCTACGGCGAATCCGTCGCCGCTGAGCCGCTTGGCGATAGCGGCACCGATTCCTCGAGCGGATCCGGTGACAATGGCGGTGCGCGGGTGATTCGTCATGACGACTCCTGGTATCGGGTAAGACAAGTTTCAGAAGTTTACGCATCGTGGCCCTTCGCCCTAAGCGTCGTCCCAACGGGTCGCTAGTGATCACTGGGCAATAATCATGGGGAGAACTCATCTCGACGACGAGGAGACAGCCGTGCCCATCAACGTGACACCGATCCCAGGCTTAAGTCCCGACATCAACGACATCCGACGCCGGACCGCCGACCTCATCAACCAGGAGATTCTCCCGAACGAAGAGGCGCTGTGGCAGACGCGCCGGGGGGCAGAGGAGAGCAAGGAAAAGAGAGACGACCGTCGCCACGAGAGTGCCGCGTCGCGAGAGGAGATTAAGGCCAAAGTGGTACGCGCGGGACTATGGGCACCTCACTTGCCCAAAGAGTACGGAGGCGCGGGGCTCGATTTCTTGTCGCTCGCCTACATGTACGAGATACTTGCCTACGCCGTCGGCGCCAACGCGCTCTTCGGCATTGCCGCGCCGAACTCGGGCAATGCCAGCATTCTCGTTAAGTACGGCACCGAGGAGCAGAAGCAGAAGTGGCTACTGCCTCTTATCGCCGGCGAGCTGGAGTCCGGCTTTTCAATGACCGAGCCCGAGCACGCGGGCTCCGACCCTCGCTCCATTACCACCGAGGCCATTCGCGACGGTGACGAGTGGGTCATAAACGGGCATAAGTGGTTCACCTCGAATGGTATCAAGGCGAACTTCTTCATCGTGATGTGTCGTGCCGTGGACCCGACCGGTGAATTCGGCTCGTCGGGTCGCATGTCACAGATCATCGTGCCGAGCGACGCGCCGGGCGTCAACATCATTCGCGGCATCGGTATCTTCGGCCATGCGACGTCCGATCACTGCGAGATTCGTTACGAGAACGTCCGGGTTCCTCTGAAGAACACGCTCGGACTCGTCGGCGACGGCCATCAAGCGGCGCAGGACCGCTTACGCGCTGGCCGTGTGTATCACTGCATGAACTCCATTGGCCAGATGTGGCGAGCCTTCGACCTCATGGTGGAGCGCACGCTCGTCCGCGAAGTGCACGGAGGGCTGCTCAAAGACAAGCAGTTCGTCCAAGGATTCATCGCGGAGAGCTACATGGACGTGCAGTCGGCCCGGCTCATGACCATCAATGCGGCGGAAAAGGTAGCCAACAACGATCCCGACGCTCGCACGGCGATCTCGGCCATCAAGGTCTTCGTGCCGGCGGCCTACCACCGAGTGGTCGATCGGGCCATTCAGGTGTGGGGCGGAGCGGGAGTGAGCAACGACCTGCCGCTCGGCCAGATGTATCTGACAGCGCGCATCTTGCGTTTGGCCGATGGACCCGACGAGGTGCACAAAATACTGATTGCGAAGAACATCATCAACCGTTACGCAAACGGCGAAGGCTGGAACTTCGGAACCTGAGGGTTCGAGCGCTACGTCGAGCGCGAACCGTCATTTCATTTGAGCGCGGGCTCTTCCCTCGTTAGACTCCCCGCCCAGACGGGCTTCGATATGCGCACGTGGTTGAGGTTCTCGGGGGCAAGAACATCCAACGAGAGAGCGCGGCCCCGCGCGCGGCGATTGCTTCTGTTTGTGATGGTGGCGACGGCGTTCAACATCGCCCTCGCTGGTACGGCGTACGCCTCAAGCTCGAGCAACCTAGTCGTGAACGGCAACTTCGACGGAGGTAACACTGGTTTCACGAGCCAGTACATCTACAGCGCGCTCAACTCGGGATTGGGCGGCGCGGGTTATTACTCGGTGGGCGCTGATCCCGCGCTCTACAACGGCGCATGGCCGACCATGGCGCCACACGCTCCGGCGAAGAATATGTTGATCGCCAACGGTTCGACGACCGCGAACACCACCGTCTGGTCAGAGACGGTGCCTGTCGTCTCGAATTCGACCTACGTCTTTTCGCTTTGGGCCACGACCCTCTACGCGGTCCCTGCCGTCATCGACTTCGTCGTGAACGGAACGTCCATTGGCTCGAAGGGCGCACCGGTCACCGTGGCGAAGTGGAAAGAGCTCAAAGTGACTTGGAACTCTGGTCCATCCACCAGTGCCAAACTTTCGATTGTTGACAGCGACATCGCCTACGGCGGCAATGACTTCGCGATAGACGATATTGCGCTAGGCGGCGCCAGTCCTTCGGGCAGCGGCGTCGCGCCGATCGCTTCGACGTTGGGTACGCCGAGGGAGATCTTTCACTCGGTAACCCATGACGTGGTCGGTGGCGGCATCACCATGGCCGTGCTTCTTTTCATCGCCTTCCCGGCGAACATCTTCAACCAGACGTTCTCCGACCACTACGCCGAGATCACGTCCATGATCTCAAGAGTGCGTCGCCGATTCCGCCGCCCCTTTAAACGGGTCGCGCTCAACCCGGCCGTCGCCCCACCGCCAACACCCGCCGCCGCCGCGGCGGCCTCGGCGGCACAAACTCCCGGTCGGGTCACTCGAGCGTGGTTTGCCTTGACGCTGCTCGCCGGTGCGATACTCGGTGGCCTGTTGAACCCCAAGTTTGGGGTGAACGCGCACTCCTTGGAGGCGTTGATTGCGACCCTAGTGGCCTTCTCCGTAGGGGCGATCGTGAGTTGGTTCATTGCCAAGACCTTTCGGCGAATTCACAAGTACTCGTCGCATACCTATCTGCGCGCGCTGCCCATGGGGCTCGTCATCGCGGCGGCGTGCGTGTTGATCTCGCGCATGTCTCACTTCGAACCTGGTTACCTCTATGGCGTCGTGATCAGCGTCGCCTTTATCGAGTCGATCGAGGACCGACACTCCGCGCACCTCATCGCGATTTCGACCTTATCGACACTGACCGTCGCAGTGGTGGCATGGTTCGCGTAGATTCCCATGAATCATCTGGCGCTGGAGAAGGGCAGCAACTTTATTGAAGTCATCCTCGATGACGCGCTGGCGTCAATCTTCGTGGGTGGCCTTATCGGTACGACGATCGGGTTGCTCCCACTCGAAGGCATGCCCGGCGGGCACCTTTCGAAGTGGCGCAAAGACGTGTGGGGCGTGATCTTCTTCATCGCGCTCTTCCTCCTCATCGAAGTCGAACTGAATCCGGCTTCTGGACCCACGCACCCTGGCGGCGCACCCATCGTCACGGCCATTGTCCTCTTCGTCATCTTCGGCGGCCTCAGTATTGGCCTTCATCGCTACTTCGTTCGACGAACGGAGACGAAAACAGCCGAGGCACCGCCACCCCCACCCGCACCACCGACTCTCGCCTCTGACTGATCACTCGGGCAGTGAAATCGCGAACGTTCGCAACTTCGATTGTTATTTATGAAGTTCTTAACGCCGGCCCTCAATGCCACGAAAACGTCGTGGCGGTATTGGGAAGAAATTGATAGTGGCTCGGTACGGTGATCAGAAGGAATTCGAAGCTATTTCCATTTGATCCGGAGCCACCGTGACCGCCAAAATCATCAGCTTGAAGTTCGCCGATGAGTGTGCGACGTGTGGAACTCCCTTGCTTCCTCAGACGAAAGCACTGTGGGATCAAGAGGTCCATGAAGCGACCTGCCTATCGTGCGTTCTTGATAGTAAAGAGCGCCAGACGATCGACGAGGCACTGCTCGAAGCGATAGGCGAACCGAAAAAGCCCGACGGCGGAAACGCGGGCGCGTCGGCGCGACGCGTGTACGAACGGCGACACGCCAAGAGGGAAGCAGAACTAGATAGTCAGTACGGACGATTTTCGGGGGACGTGAAGTTCCTCATCGATGATCCCCAGTCCACTCGGGCCTGGGGCAAAGGCTCCGAGGGCGAACGCCAGTTGGCTGAAGGCTTGACGCGACGCATCGGCGATCGTGCGGTGCTGTTACACGACCGAAGGATTCCACGGAGACGGTCCAACATTGATCATCTCGCTATCGCGCCGTCGGGCGTGTGGGTGATCGACGCCAAGTCGCACAGCGGTCTGCTGCAGCGTCGGGACAAGGGCGCTTGGGGGAGTACCGACTTTCGCATCTACATCAACGACCGTGATCAGAGCAAATTGGTGAACGGTCCCCTGCGCCAAGCGGAGGTCGTCCGATCAATCTTGGGGGACGATGGCACACAAATTCATATGGCCCTGTGCTTCGTCAATATTGAGTGGGACTTCTTCTTAAAACCCTTCCAGATCAAGGACGTGTGGGTGACCTACAACAGAAAACTCTGCGATCAGATTGCCGAACCCGGACCATTGGGCGCGGATGACGTGTTGACGGTGGCCAATCGTCTGGCGAGAGGACTGCCGGCCGCTACTGGTGAGTAACGAAGGAGTTCGTCGCGTTCGCTATGCGCTGATGACGGTAGGGCGAAACCCTACGAAGAGCCCGGTGCCGACGACTCCGGCGATGGAGTTCAGCTGATCATCGAGTTCAGGTTGCACGTCAGCGAACTTCACGTCGAGAATGAGGTTTCTGTTTTCGGTGACTACGGGACCGTCTTTGCCAACGGCCATACGAAGATCTAGTGACACGATCTCAAATGACTCGCTCAACTGCGACTCGACGAGCTTGAGGGCCTCGGGGAAGATCTCCAGGGGAATCGGCGAGCGCTCGCCAAGCTTCTTCACGAGTTTCGTTTCGTCGACGACCACGTAGCGCTCTGGTGAACTCGTCATGATGAGTTTTTCGCGCAGCATCGCCCCACCACGCCCCTTGATCATGTTGAGCGCTTCGTCGACCTCATCTGCTCCGTCGAAGGACCAGTCCGGACGTTGTTGAAGAAGGTCGGACGTTCGCACACCTAAGGAGGCGCAGTCCATCTCCATCTCCAAGGACGTGGTGATGGCCGTGAATTGCCAATGACTGCTTTTGGCCACGTCGACCAAGGCATGCAGAGTCAAAAGACTGGTCGAGCCGCTTCCTACGCCCACCACATCGCCGCTGCGCAGTCGACTGGCCATCTTTCGGGCGATCTGTTCCTTTGCGGCTAGGTCGACGATTTGACCCCGCCACTCGACGTTGCGCTTACTTGAAATTGGCCATTCCATAGTTAGACGTTAAGTCACTAAGCATGCAGCCGCGACAATGCCGGGGAGGTGGCGTTGTCGCGGCTGCAAGCGAACAGTCGGCTTAGGCGACGGCCGAGAAGTGGCCTTCGCTCTCCGTAGCAACCTGATTCGTGAGAGCGGGCGTCAGCACGTCGGCGATGGTGCCGGCCAAGTGGAACGTCATGGCGATTCGAACCTCTTCGGGGACGTCCTCCAGGTCCGGTCCATTTCGCGCCGGCAGAATGACTTCGGTCAGTCCGGCGCGGTGAGCAGCCAAGACCTTTTGCTTCACGCCACCGATGGGCAGAACACGTCCTTGCAGCGTGACCTCACCGGTCATGCCTACGACCGGTCGCACCGGTTCGTTTCGCAGCAAGCTCACGAGGGCCGTCGTCAGCGTGACGCCAGCCGAAGGGCCGTCCTTGGGGACAGCGCCCGCGGGCACGTGAAAGTGGAAACGCTTGCCGGCGAACACCTTGGGATCGATGTTCAACTCCTCAGCGTGGCTTCGAACGTAGGACATAGCGATCTCCGCCGACTCCTTCATGACGTCACCCAGCTGACCGGTGAGCGTCAGTCCTTCAGGACCCTCTGACACGCTGGCTTCCACGAAGAGCACGTCGCCACCGGCGCCGGTGACGGCCAGCCCCGTGGCCACCCCGGGCACGCTGGTTCGATCGGCGGACTCGAAGTAGAAGTGGGGCCGACCAAGCCACTCGCGCACGTCACTCGACTTCACCACGATCGGCGCTTCGCGCTCTCCGGCGGCGAGCTTCGTCGCGGCCTTGCGCAGCAGTCGACCGATCTCTCGCTCCAAGTTTCGAACGCCCGCTTCTCGGGTGTAGTCCGCCACGATGGTGCGCAGCGCGTCGTCGTCGATCTCCACCTCGTCCTCGCGTAGAGCAGCTCGGGCGAGCTGACGACCAAGCAGGTGGTGACGAGCGATCGACACTTTCTCTAACTCGGTGTATCCGTCGAGTCGGATGACTTCCATCCGGTCGAGCAGTGCACTGGGGATGGTGTCAACCACGTTGGCCGTCGCCACGAACATCACACGCGAGAGGTCGAGGTCGACCTCGAGGTAGTGGTCGCGGAACGTGTGATTCTGCGCTGGGTCAAGTACCTCTAAGAGCGCGGAGGACGGGTCACCCCGATAGTCCGAACCGATCTTGTCAACTTCGTCAAGGACGATGACCGGGTTCATAGTGCCGGCCTCTCGTAGCGCGCGCACCAGTCGTCCGGGCTGCGCGCCGACGTAGGTGCGACGGTGCCCACGAATCTCCGCTTCGTCACGAACGCCACCGAGCGAGACCCGCACGAACTTGCGTTCGAGCGCGTTCGCGATGGACTGACCAAGTGAGGTCTTGCCCACGCCGGGGGGTCCAACGAGGGCAAGAATGGCGCCGGAGCCTCGGCCGTCCACGGGGGTAAGTCCCCGTTCGGCCTGCAGCTTTCTAACGGCGAGGTGTTCGAGGATGCGGTCCTTCACGTCCTCGAGTCCGTCGTGATCGGCGTTCAAGATACGCTGGGCTTCGCCCACGTCCAGGCGATCCTCGGACTCGACGCCCCAAGGGATCTCCAATATCGTGTCGAGCCACGTGCGGATCCAGCCCGTCTCGGGACTCTGATCGCTGGTGCGCTCGAGTTTGTCGATCTCTCGCATAACGGCACTTCGCACGTGCTCGGGCAGATCACGATCGGCGATCTTGGCCCGGTAGTCGTCGGGGTCGACGTCATCGCCGTCGCCGAGTTGTCCCAGCTCCTTCTTGATCGCCTCAAGTTGACGACGGAGCAGGAACTCTCGTTGCGTCTTTTCCATGCCGTCTTCGACGTCGCTCTTGATGCGTTCGCGCAGTGTCAAGTCGGCCAGCGTGTCGCGAGCCCATCCGAGCACCAGGCGTAGACGAGTCTCCACGTCGATGGTCTCGAGGACTTCGACTTTTTGTGAGAGTGAAAGGTCAGGGGAGTAACCGGCGACGTCGGCGAGCCGGCCAGGCTCGGTGATCTCGCGCAGTTGCGCAGCGACCTGGCGCGCCCCACGACTTAAGAGAATGTTCTCCAGTACTGCGCGGTACTCGCGGGCCAGTTCAATGACGGCCGGTGTCGCCTCGCCCTCATCAAGGGGCTCCGCCTCCACCCAGAGCGCGGCGCCGGTTCCGGGAACTCCGGTGCCAATGGTGGCGCGCTGATCACCGCGCACGGCGATTGCTTCAAGTCCGCCGGGCAGCGAACCTTCCTCCATCACCTCGGCGATGACGCCAACGCTGGAGTAGCGGCCCTCGATGTGAGGCACCAAGAGGAGATGGCCACCGGCCGAGCGCGCGGCCTCGACGGCCACGCGGGACTCTTCGGACTCCAGGGCCATGGTGAAGACCATGCCGGGCAAAATGACGCCGGACTTCAAGGGAAGAAGTGGCAAGGTAACTTTCTCGTTGGTCATAATCGTTCCTTCTCAAGTGGTTGAACTCACCCGATCGATCGCCATGACCCCCAAGCAAATTCCTTCCCCGCCTGGGCCTCCTTACGGCCAGACCTGGAAAGACGAACCGATGTTCGAGACATCAATTATACCTGGGCCAGCGAAAATTCTGGCAGTCTCACCTCGAGAGTGCTAGCCGCCGAGTGGACGCCACAAACGCAGATAAACATTGGTCTCTCGCCGGTGAAAAGGCCTCTGACCCGGGGCGATGCTCGGGTCAGATAGCGGACATCATGCCTATACTCGCCGTCAGATATTGGCGAATCCGCTCGGCGAGGTTCGCGCGAGAGGAGTTCAGGTGGCGTTGGAAGCAGGGGCCGAGGCACCGGATTTTTCGCTGCTCGCTACCCCCGATCAAAAGGTTTCGCTCTCAGAGTTTCACGGGCCCGTGGTCCTGATTTTCTACCCCGCCGACTGGAGTCCCGTCTGTAGCGACGAGCTCTCGGTGTTCAGTGCCGCGAGCAAGATGTTTCACGATCGCGGAGCTCAGTTGCTGGGCATATCCGTCGATGGTCCGTGGTGCCACGAGGTCTTCAAGGAAGAGCGCAAGGTGGCGTTTCCACTCTTGGCCGACGCGAATCCCCACGGAGAAGTGGCGAAGGCCTACGACGTGTACCGCGACGAAGACGGCACGTCAGAACGCGCGCTCTTCGTCATCGACGGAAACGGCAAGATCGCCTGGAGCTATGTTTCACCCGTTGGTGTCAACCCTGGCGCAGATGGCGCCCTTACCGCAGTGGAGGCACTGTCATGAGCGAACACGCACATCTTTCAATTCCGGTGGGCCCGGAGGATCACTCCGCCGGGCCGGTCGACGCTCCTCTGACCCTAGTTGAGTACGGCGACTACCAGTGTCCGTACTGCGGTCAGGCGTTCCCCATCGTCGAGAGGTTGCGAAAGAACTTTGCTGACGCCATGCGCTTCATCTTTCGTAACTTGCCCCTGGCCGATATGCACCCTCACGCCGAGGCGGCAGCGGAAGTGGCCGAGGCGGTTGCTTTGCAAGGAAAGTTCTGGGAGATTCACGACACGCTCTATGAGAACCAGGGCGACCTCAGCGAGGCAGCGCTGCGCCGCTACATCGAAGAGGTCGGCGCCGACGTGCAGCAAGCGACCAAGGACATCGCCGGCGGCGGTCCGGAACAGCGGGTTGAGGAGGACTTCGAGGGCGCTATTCGAAGCGGCGCGAACGGCACACCCACCTTCTTCGTGAACGGCGTGCGCTACGACGGATCGTGGCAGTACGAGCCCTTCGCCGAGTACCTGAAGGAAGTGCTCAAGGGCTAATCGACCCGTCCTTCGCTAGGTCGTGCGAAGCGCCTCAATCTCCTCGAAGCGGAAGCACTCTCGCGCGTGGTCGTTCACCATCCCGCTCGCCTGCATAAAAGAGAGACAGATGGTGGGCCCAACAAACGTGAACCCATCTTTTGACAGTCGTTTGCTCATCGCCTTTGCCGTGGCCACTTTGTCGCCCTTATCCGCCACCATCTGCCATACGTAACTGTCGAAACTGCCGTGTTCGCGTTGCGCGTGCAGGACGGCACGGGCGTTGGTGATGACGGAGGCGATCTTTAAGCGGTGGCGCACCACTTCGGGATCACTCAGGATCTTGGCAACGCGCCGGTCACCAAAACCCGCGACAATCTCGGGGTCAAAGTGTTCGAAAGCGCGGCGATAGCCCTCGCGCCGACGAAGCACCGTCAGCCAACTCAGACCCGCCTGAGCGCCCTCCAGGGTCAGCAGTTCGAAGAGCGCGTGGTCGTCGTGTTCGGGGACGCCCCATTCAAGGTCGTGGTAGCGCACGTAGATCTCTTCTTCACCGCACCAAGAACAACGTGTACGACCATCGCTCACCGTAGATTCCTCACTACTTGGCAAAGAATGTTCAGGACGTCGGTTGCAGGCCCGCGATCACGATATTGACGAGTCGCTGCAGTCCCGCCTCGTCCACGCCGGCGTGTCCGGCCGCGTGACACGTTCCCATTACGAGGTTCAAGATGTCGTTTGTCTCGACGTCGCTCCGTATGGCGCCGGCGTCAACCGCTCGTCGGCGAAGCACATCGATCTTCTCGACGAGTTCATCGACTCTCCCGGCGAAGTGCGCCTTGATGTCGATCCCGGCCTGCTGCAGTGCTTCAAAGAGGTCCTGCTTCTCGGCCGCCTGGCGAGCGAACTCGCGAAGAAAGCCGTCCAAGGCGGCGCCCGCGTCGGGATCCTTGATGTAGTCGTCGGCGGTCGCCAACAATCCGGTGAGCCGCGTTAAGACGATCGCTTCGTAGAGCGACTCCTTGGTGGGGAAGTGGCGATAGAGCGTGCCGACGCCGACGCCCGCGCGTTCGGCCACGATGTCGATAGGCACCATGACGCCGTCCAGCGCGAAGATCTCTTCGGCGGCCTGAAGAATTTTTTCGTGATTTCGTTGAGCGTCGACGCGCATCGGCCGCGGCGAAGTCTCAACTCCATCAGGCGCGACGCTTCCCAGCGCGTCACTCGACTTCGCTCGAACTTCGGTCATGAAAAAACCTCCAACAGACGCTTGACAAACGGAACCAACGTTACTATTATCGTCTGTATCCGGAACCTAGGTTCCGGAAAAATCTGAATTCCCTCTAGTTTAGCGGATTTCAGCCAGAAAATCGCCTTACCGATCAAAAGCCCCCCAGTAAAGAAGGAGAGTCCGGTGACCACCGACCTACTCACTGAAGTAACACCCCCCGAGAGCACTGGCCTGGATCCCAAGCGTTACTGGGCCCTGGCGGTCATCGGCATCGCGCAGCTCATGATCGTCCTTGACGCCTCGGTCGTCATCGTGGCGTTGCCCTCCGCGCAGCACGCCCTGCACATTTCGATCGCAAACCGCCAGTGGGTGATGAGTGCCTACACCCTCGTCTTTGGCAGCCTGCTGCTGTTGGGCGGACGTGTGGCTGACTATCTCGGGCGTCGTCGAGTCTTCATTATCGGACTGATCGGCTTTGGCGTCGCGTCGGCGCTGGCCGGCTTAGCCCAGAACTCGGCCATGTTGTTTGGAGCGCGCGCCCTGCAGGGTGCCTTCGCTGCGGTCATGGCGCCAGCCGCGCTTTCTCTTCTTACGGTGACCTTCACCGAGGCTCGCGAGCGCGCGCGGGCCTTCGGCGTGTACGGCGCCATCGCCGGTAGTGGCGCCGCTATCGGCCTGGTGCTCGGAGGGGTGCTCACGGAGTATGCGTCGTGGCGATGGACCCTGCTCATCAACACACCCATCGCGCTTATCGCGGCAGTGATGGCGAGTCGCGTCATTCGCGAAAGCCGTGCCGAAGTTCGTCACAGTTACGACCTTCCGGGCGCATTGACCTCCACGAGCGGACTCTTTCTCTTGGTCTACGGCTTTACGATGGTCGCTTCGCACGGCTGGGCTTCGCCGCTGACCTTGTCGTTGCTCGCCAGTGCGGCCATACTCTTGAGCGTCTTCGTCGCCATTGAAATGCGCGTGGCCCATCCGTTATTGCCGCTCAAGGTCATCTTGGAGAGGAATCGCGGCGGTTCTTTTCTCGCTTCCTTGCTCGTTGGCTTCGCGCTGCTCGGCACGTTTCTCTTTCTGACCTACTTCCTTCAGGGCATCCTCGGTTACAGCGCCCTGCGTACCGGCTTCGCCTTCCTACCGTTCTCCGGTGGCATCATCATCGGCGCGACGCTGGCCAGTCGGCTGCTCCCGCGCACCGGTCCGAGGACTCTGATGATCACGGGGCTCTCCCTCGCCACACTGGGCCTGCTCTGGTTCAGTCGCCTGGGTGTTGACAGCAGCTACCTCGCGCACGTGCTCGCGCCAGAGATCCTCGTCAGTATCGGTATGGGACTCGCCTTCGTGCCCATGAACTCAACCGCCCTCTTCGGTGTTGAGGAAGGTAGTGCCGGCGTGGCCAGTGCGTTAGTGAACACCACTCAGCAAGTGGGAGGAGCGCTCGGCACGGCATTTCTCAACACGGTGGCGGCGTCCTCAACGGCAGCGTTTCTGCTGACTCGTGTCGCCACCACCTCGGTGGTTCGTTCGGCGACGGTGCACGGTTACACCAACGCCTTCGAAGTCAGTGCGTTGCTCGTCGCCATGGCCGCTGCAGTCGCCGCCGTGCTCGTGCGATCGCGTCAGCACCACGCTAGCTCTAATTCCTTTACGAACGCGTCGACGGACTTCGTGCCGGCTGTCGCGGTCAAGGTGTTGACTGTGGATGAGCGCACGGACCGCTACTGGGGAACGGAAAGTTAGAGCGTCAACACCCAGTCGTGTTCGGACAGAATTTCCGCCATTCGTTGGAGGAAACGGGCCGCGTACGCGCCGTCGACCGCTCGATGATCGAACGTCAGTGCGAGCAGGCCGGTGGAGTGAATGGCGATGGACTCGCCATCGTCATTGCTCACGACGACTGGTCGTCGACTGACTCCGTCGGTGGACAGGATGGCCACCTGTGGTTGATTAATGATCGCTCCGGTCATGAGTGTCCCAAAGGGACCGGGATTACTGATCGTGAACGTGCCACCAGCAAAGTCATCGGGGCCGAGTTGCGAGTTGCGAGCACCACTAGCCTTCTCGTTGATCGCGCGGGCGAGTGCAACGACGTCGAGTTGGTCGGCGTGACGGATGACGGGAACGACGAGGCCCTCGTTGTTGATGTCCACCGCTACCCCGAGATTGATGGATCGATGAACGATCAGTTCATCGTTGCCTACCGACGCGTTGAGATGAGGAAAGTCGCGCAACGCCATGAGCGCCGCGCTCGCGCCGAAGGGGAGGTAGGTGAGCGAGAATCCCTCGCGCTCCTTGAAAGCAGTTGCGTACCGTCGACGAAATCCTTCGACGGCTTCATAGTCGACTTCTCGGACCATAAGTGTGTGCGCGGACGTGGCTTTGGAGCGCACCATGTGCTCGGCGGTTAACTTTCGAATTCGGGTGAAGGGGATCAGCTCGTCGTCGGTCAGGGTACCTTGCAGCTTCGGTCCCGTCGCAATGAAGTCCTCGACTTCGCGTCGCGTAAGAAGGCCACTGGCGTTGGACGCTTTTATCGATGCGGCGTCGATGCCGTTCTCTTCCAAGAGACGCCTCACCACCGGCGACTGAGTCGTCGCGGCGACGTTGGTACCCGAAGAAGTCGCCGCCGCGACGTGTCGAAGTACGTCGTCCTTAGTCAGCCTTCCTCCCGGACCGGTACCAACCACCTCGGTTGACTCCAGTGAGTGCTGACTCAGGAGCTTTCGAACGACGGGCGAAAGTTGAAGTTGGCTTTCCGACCGCAGCACGGTGTTCGTCGCGACGGGCGTCGAAGTATCGAGCGCTGCAGAAGACTTCGCGGTTGCGGGCGCGTTCGCGGGAGCGCTGTGTCCCAGGAGGTCGTCATCGCTGGTTGAAATCAAGGCGAGGACGGTGCCCACGTCCACCGTCTGACCCTCTTCGACGAGGATTTCTGCCAGCACGCCAGTCGCTTGGGCGGGGATCTCGGTGTCGACTTTGTCGGTGGATACTTCGAAGAGGGTCTCACCCTTAACGACGGCGTCACCCGCGCGCTTGAACCAGATGGTGACGGTACCTTCGGCTACGGTCTCGCCGAGTTGGGGCATCCTGACTTCAACCACCGGTTCACCGCTTTCTCGCTCCGGCTTGACAGCATATGACTGTTGACTAACATTAAACGAGTTGTTAGTCAGTGTTAAACATACGGCCTTTCCTTCGCGTCGTTCCAGAGGCGACGAGTGGTTCGTCGATGATACTGACCGAGTGCAGGAGGGGACATGACCACCAAGCAGTCGGCGCCATCGGTTTCGCTCGGCATCGACGCGAGGCTACACATGTACCGAACGCAAGTCGCACTTCGCCTGTTCGAGAACCGAGCGTACGACCTCTTCTTGGAGAATTTCGTCAAAGGCACGAGTCATCTCTCCATTGGTCAAGAAGCGATCGCCGCGGGCGTTGCTGAAGCGCTGCGACCCGACGATTGGACGTTCGCCACCTATAGGGGTCACGCCCACACCTTGGCGCGCGGCGTGCCGATGACCCCTGTTTTTGCCGAACTAATGGGACGGGCTAATGGACTGATGGCCGGCAAGGGCGGTTCCATGCACTTAACCAGCGTGGAGCACGGAGTGATGGGTTCCTACGCCATCATCGGCGCGCACATGCCGATCGCCAACGGTGCGGCGTGGAGCGCCCAGTACCGAGGGACCGAGCAAGTCGCGGTCTGTTTCTTTGGCGACGGTACCGTCAACATCGGTGCCTTTCACGAGGCGCTCAACTTCGCGGCCATTTGGTCATTGCCGGTGGTGTTTATCTGTGAGAACAACCTCTGGATGGAGTACACGCGTACGAGCGACGTGACGGCCGTCGCCAACCCCGCGGCCGACCGCGCGAACGCCTACGGTCTCGAGTCGATCATCGTGGACGGTAACGACGCCGACGCGGTCTATGAAGTAGCCCTCACCGCGGTAGAGCGCGCCCGAGCTGGCGGCGGACCGAGTCTGATCGAAGCGAAGACCTATCGTCACGGCGGTCACTCTCGGGCCGACCCGGGCAAGTATCGACCTGACGAGGAGCTGGCGGAGTGGATCGCCAAAGACCCGATTCCTCGTTACCGCGCGCGTCTTCTGGAGGCCGGAGTATCGGAAGAGCAACTGCTCGCAATTGAGCAAGAGGTTCGTCTCGAAGTGGACGCCGCCACCGAAGAGGCAAAGCGGGGCGCGATACCTGGAGACGACCTCCTGTTGAAGGACGTCTGGGCGGACGGGGGTGGCGCGTGGCGCAACTGACCTATAGAGAAGCAATCGCGCGAGGCATCGCACAAGAGATGCGGCGTGACGAGTCGGTCGTGATGTTGGGCGAAGACGTTGGTGCCGCCGGTGGTGTGTTCAAGGGCACGGTCGGTCTACTCGAAGAGTTCGGCGGCGTGCGCGTACGAGACACTCCTATCAGTGAGCAGGCCATCCTGGGCGCCGCGATGGGCGCCGCGATGACAGGGCTTCGTCCGATCGCCGAGATCATGTTTTCTGACTTCTTCGCCGTCTGCTGGGACATCGTCGCGAATGAGATCGCCAAAAGCCGCTACATGACCAACGGCCAACTGACCTTTCCCTTGGTCATTCGAGGAGGGAATGGAGGAGGGCTGCGTTTTGGTGCGCAGCACTCTCAAAGCGTGGAGAACTGGGCGATGATGATCCCCGGCTTGAAGGTCGTCGTGCCCTCTGACGCCGTCGATGTCATCGGTCTCATGGCCGCCTCGGTGCGCGACGACGACCCCGTGATCTTTCTAGAACACAAGGGTCTCTACTCATCGAAGATGGAGGTGCCCGACGGCGAGATCGTCGACACGCTTGGTTCGGCGAAGGTGCTTCGACGGGGATCGGACGCGACAATCGTGGCGCTCGGCATGATGGTCCCGCGAGCTCTCGAAGCCGCTGAAGAGTTAGCCGGCAGTGGCGTTGACTGCTCCGTGGTCGACGTTCGTTCCTTGGTGCCGCTCGACACGGCGACGATTCTGCGCGAGGTTTCCTCCACGGGTCGACTCTTTACAGTTGAAGAGAACCCGCGACTCTGTGGTTGGGGTGCGGAGGTGGCGTCAATTGTTGCCGACGATATCTTTTACGACCTTGACGGACCCATCGTTCGCATCACCACGCCGCACATTCCGCTGCCCGCCGCAGACGCGCTGGAAGATTTGGCCATTCCTTCGGTGGAGCGCATCACCGCCACGATTCACAAATCGATGAACAGCTAGCGAATTACTAGCGAGGCAGTTTGAATCACTAGCCCGTCACATGCGGTTGTTATCTTGCTCAAGTGGTTCTTCGAGCATCCGTCCAAGGACCCGTATCGCGGGATACGGTGAGGCTGAGTGGTCGCGCACGAGGATGTTGTCTTAGCGGTTCTAGGGGCCGCATCGGGTCTTGGGGCCTTCATTCTCGTCTTCCTAGCGCTTTGGGTTTCGACGCTCCAATCCTTCCCAACGGGGACCGACCATGCCGTGCTGACGATCTACAAGGTCGTGGCATCGGAGACGGTGATTGCATTTCTTGTCGGGATCGCCTCCGTCGCTTCCTGTGTATTTTGGCTCACGAACGGTCAGGGAAGTCTCAGTTATGCCATATCAGTTTGGACTTTTGTCGTTCTGCTCCTGCTTTTGCTCGTCGCGGTTGCGTGTGTCTTTTGGAAACTTGTCCTAGAGAAGTAGGAGCAGACATGGCGCTCAACGCACTCGAGGAAGCGCGGCTCAAGTCCATCAAGGCTCCTCAGTTTCTCGCAGTGAAAGCGAACAGGACTTACTACAAGCAAATGGCGACCGACGCTTACGCGTACACCGCAAAAGTGCTCAAAGCCACAGGCCAAACCCCACGACCCGATGACGTAAGCGACCACTTGGAAGGCGCAATTGATCTCGATCCGAAACTGAATGTTTTTTTACAGAAGGCCAAGGCGCCGCAGAATTACTGGAAGAAGTGGTTTACCTACCTGATACTAGATACGTTTTGGAAGGAGCTTGATGATGAGCACAAAGGAAGCTAAAACTTTGGCCCAAGAGTATTTGGACAAGGAAGTCGCGCGAACCGGCACAAGAATCTCGAGTAAGGACTATGACCGGGCGCTTCGCAAAGCAACCGCTTCGTTCGAACGGTTGGAAAGTGCAGTCAGATTGGCGAAGAAGAACGCTCAAACGCGTAGCTGAGAGACCTATCGGTCGCCGCTAATCGTCGCTCGGAGAAATGTCGGGCGTTTGACCATGGGCCTGTTGGATTCTTGGCAGCAGAGCGGCAAAGTCAACGTCCGCGTAACCCTCCTTCGCGCTTTCCACCAGTGAGGCAACGAGTTGCACGGTCGGGAGCGTCAGGTCGGCATTATCGGCTAGATCAAGGGCCAGTTGAAGATCCTTGGCGAGAAGGGTGGTCGTGAATGTCGCTGAGTAGTCGCGCTCGTTCAGCCCCACGGTCTTGTACTTGACGAAGGGTGAACCGAGAACCGACTGGCCGAGGACGTCTAAGAAAGTGGCCCGATCGAGTCCATAGCATTCCGTTAAGAGGATCAACTCGGCGAGCAGCTCCGCCGTGATCGCGAGGCCGGCGTTTATGGCGAGTTTCACCAGGCGGGCCTGCTCGGCATCGCCAACGTAGAGGACCGTCGGACCGATGGCGTTGAGAAGTTCGCGAGCTCGCTCAAAGACCTCCAGCTGGCCCGACACGATGAGGGTGAGATTGCCGGCGGCGACCACCGAGGGATTACCGCTAACCGGTGAACGCAGATAGTCGACGCCGGCGCGCGCCGCGGCATTGCCGACTTCTAGGGACACCGTGGGTGAAACCGTCGACATGTCGACGAACAATCCATGTCCCACCTCGGCGGTCAAGATTCCTTCGGGGCCAAGGCAAATCTCTCGCAACGCATCGTCGTTGGCGACAAAGGAGATGACGACGTCGACGGACCGCCAGGCCATCGAGAGCGACGGGAGTGCTTCGGCACCGCGATCGTACAGAGCCGAAAGATCGCGCTCCGATCGATTCCACACCAGTACGCGGTAGTCATAGGCGAGGAGCCGAGTCGCGAGCGCTCGACCCATGTTCCCCATTCCGAGGACCGCCACTGTGGTGCCCTCGGACTCTTCGCTCATCACTGACCAGTCATCGTCAAGCGCGGTTACTCGCCCGGCGTCCAGCGGTCCTGGACGAACCACACCGCTCGCACCGATTTCTTGCCGTCATTCCAGAAACGATGCGGTGTCGTGGGGTCGAAACTGAGTGAGTCTCCGGGGCCGAGTTCGAATTCCTCCAGGCCAATGCGTGCGTGCAACGCGCCCTCGATGATGACGGCGTACTCGCGTCCGCTGTGGCGGACGAATTCATCATCGGCTGCCGAAGAGGAGCCAACGGGGTAGGTCACTTCCATGAATTCGTTGTTATGTTCGGGCGTCGGCGTCAGTAATTCCCACCGCACGCCATGGTCGAGGTTGATGGCGAGACGCTTGTCGCGGTGTTGGACCGTAGGCTTCAGACGAGGGTCACTAGGCGCCAACGCCGGCTCATCGTCCAGTCGCCCATCGTCACCCGTGTGGTGGCGGGTGGCGATGGGGTTAATTTCGCGCGCCTCGAACATCGAGTCGACCGAGATTCCAAGAACGCTGGCGATGGAGTAGAGCGTGTTGACTGAGGGGTTTGCCTTGTCGCGCTCGATTTGGGAGATCAGACTCGGCGAGCACTTGAGGAGCCTGGCCAGTTCCCGCACGCCGTAGCCACGGGCGAGCCGAGCGAGGCGAATCTTTCCCCCCAGCGTCGTTGGTGTGGGATCACCGCGAGTCTCAACTTGAGGATTCAGATTCGCCACCACCCACGTCCATTCGTGCTCAATGTGCAATGGATCTTAACAGTGATTAAACCTCGGTCATCGAGGTCACGACTTCCGGTTGTGTCCACCTTCGTCAAACCAGATCGCCTCGACCGGTTCGTCACCCACGTTGGCAAGGCGGTGCGGCGTACTCGAATCAAACGAGATGGCGTCACCGGCGACCATCTGGAAGGTTTCGAATCCGAGCGTCAATTCGAGCACGCCGCGCAGCACGTAGCCGCACTCGGTGCCCACGTGACGAATGAGACGGCCGTCGGTATTGGAACTCCCGCCCACGTCGTAGCGCACAAAGACGAAGTCAAAGTCGGCGTTCGTCGCCGAGGAGAGACGCTCCCATGTCACACCCGAATCGAGCATAATGCGACGGCGCTGCGACGGGGAGACGACTGGCGAACGACGAGTGGCACCGGTACGAACTCGCCCGGGCGTCGCGGTGGAGCGTCCATTATCGCCCGGCACGATCTCTGGCGTATCGGCGTCCACATCATCATTTGATTCGATTTCTTCGTCAAAGACGTCGTCAATCGACATGTTGAGGGCTGAGCATATGGCATAGAGCGTCGCCACCGACGGCTGCGTCTTACCGGTTTCGAGCTGAGAGATGAATGACGCCGACACGTTGAGATCGCGAGAGAACTGGCGCAGCGACACCCCGAGGGATTCGCGTCGTGCCCTCAGTCGTCGACCGAGCGTGCCGGCGTCGTTCGGCTCGTCGACGGATAGGGAAGGTGCCTCTTCTTTTTCATCGCCACCCTTTGGCGATGCGCCCGCCTTATCGCGCCGGGGTTTGGTTTTGGAGGCCCTTACGCCGAGGTCGCTTGGCGCTGATCCACTGGCGTTCATGGCCGACCCTCTCGTCTCATCCGCGACGACGATCTTCGATGACCGTCTCGCTTGTGTTTATTGGTACATCAAAATCTAGTGTTCTCCGTAGAGTTTCTGAGCGAGGTGTTCCCACTCGCGACTAAAGCGATACGAGTGTTGGAATGGTGGTTGGGGCGCTTGCATCTCGATCCATCGAACGAGCCCCGTACTGCGATTTTCGAAGCCGTGATCAGTGCCGACGCCAGCCCACAGCACGTCGCCCGGGTGCAGAACGAGTTCGTCGCCGTCCACGAGAGCGTGCACCTCACCCTCGACAAAGACGTAGGCCTCTTCGAAGGGATGATCGTGAGGATGCGCGATGGCGCTGGGCTGGTATTGAACGATAAACATGGTGTGGAGTTTGGCGCCTACCTGCTGATCCATGAGCATTTTTACGCCAATGCCGCTGTAAGCGAGCATTGCGGTCGCCATGCTGGGCGACGTGGTCGGCGCATTCACGTCGGCGCCCGCAGCCAACGTCTCCAAATCCATTGACGCTTCGTCAAAGCGCGCGGCGTGCTGATTTCGCGGGTCACGCACGTCGGGAAGTTCGGCTTGGAACTCTTCAAGCCTCTCATTCGTGAAGAACGTGTCTTGGCGTCTTCCGTCGTTGAGCTCCGAAGGAGCCGTAACGAGTAACCACCGCGTTGGCTCGTCGAAGGAGCGCAGTGAATACGTCGTGCCAATGGGGATGACGACGCAGTGGTCCTTGGTAAGGAGGATGGTTGATCCCAGCATCGTGAGGGCGAGTTGACCGGAGAAGACGTAGAGACTGACTTCGAAGGAGTGAAGAACGGCGTCGACGTGGCCGTTCGGCGCAAGGTGCGTGACCGCCACCCCCATGTGCGGTGATCCAGTGGAGCGGTCGATCAACTGTTGCTGGCTGTATCCGTTGGAAAAGTCAACGAAGTGCTTTGGCGTCGTGGCCAGCGTGTCGTCGACCTTCGTTACGTAGTACATGGTGCCTCACTGTCTTCAAACTCACGAGAGTCCACGTTGTCACTCAACGCCGTGCTCATTTGATCAACCAGCCGCCGTCCATGGACAAGTTGACGCCATTGACGCCCGTGTTATCCAGAAGAAACAGCACCGAGCCGACGATCTCTTGCATGGTGACGAGACGACCCAGTGGCGTGCGCGTTATGACCGCGCTATTGTCTTTGCCTTCCCAGTACGGACTGTCACCAATGATGCCGGGATGCACCGCGTTCACACGTATGGGAGCCAACTCACTCGCCAAGGTGTGCACGAGCCCGGTTACGCCGCCATTCACGGTCGACACCGTGGTGGAGCCCGGGTATGGACGAGCCAGCGCGAGCCCACCAAAAAGGACAATGGAGGTTCGAGGTGTGAAGCGACTGTGCAGTGTATGGATGGTCTGGGTGTAGCCCACCAATTTCAATGTAACGAGGCGAAGCGCTCCTTCAAGGTTGTAGTTGGCAACAGTGTTGGCGTCACGTTCGATAGCCAAGATGACCAGGTCGTCGACTTTGTCAACGCTGGCGAGGGCGTTCGCGAGCGTGTCGGGTTCCGCTAGGTCAAGTGCCAGGGGCGTCGCGCTGTTGCCTATTTCGTCGGCAGCCGCACCGGCGCTTTCGAGGGTGCGCCCGGTCAAGTACACGTGGCCGCGCTTCGAAAGAACCTTCGCCACTTCTTTACCGATGCCGGCGCTCCCGCCAATTACCACCGCAGTGCGCTCGTAAGCCGCCTGTTCCGTCGACACCGAATTCCCCCTCGTATCCATCGTTCAGTTGTGTCGAACATATCTCATTCGACAACACCCTGTAAATTCCGACGCTCCGGAGATCGTGCGAGACGAATTCACGCTCAAACTTCGCTTCGGTTGGCCACTGTCAAGCAGGCCTTGACAGAGTTTTCCCGGTGTTACAATCCGCTGAACACTCGACGAGTTGGAATTTGGGGGAGAACTAATGAGCAATAGTCCGGTGAGTTCAACAGGGGAGTCGCTCGAAAACGGCCGATCGGTGGTGTTTCGCAACGGCCTGGTGTTAACCATGAATGACGCCAATGAAGTGCTCAGTGACGCCGACGTGCTCGTCGTCGATGGGACGATTCGTGCGGTCGGCCCCCACGTTGAGGCCCCCAGTGACGCGCTCGTCATCGACGCCAGTGGCGGCATCGTGATGCCAGGGATGATCGACACGCATCGTCACATGTGGCAGACCGCGATGCGCGGTTACGGAGCGGACTGGACACTGTCGCAGTACTTCGTCTGGTACTACTTGCAGCACGGCAAGACGTTTCGCCCCCAAGACATCTTCGCCGGGAATCTTCTTTCCGCTATAGAGGCCATCGACGCGGGCGTGACGACCACGGTTGACTGGTCACACGGGCTGCAGACCGTCGAGCACGCCGACGCGGCGGTCGACGCGCTCGAAGGGGTGCCTGGCCGTTTCGTCTTGGCGTACGGCAACATCCAAGCCGGTCCTTGGGAGTGGTCGGCCAGCCCAGAGTTTCGAGACTTTCACCGCCGTCGCATCGACGGTAAAGGCGACATGCTCGGCTTTCAAATGGCCTTTGATGTCACGGGCGATCCGGATTTCCCTGAGCGGTCCGCGTTTGAGGTGGCGCGCGAACTTGGCGTGCCCGTCACGACGCACGCGGGCGTGTGGGGCGCTACCGGGGACGACAGTATTCGCCTCATGTACGACAACGGATTCATGTCGTCGGACACGATTTATGTCCACGCCGCCTCTCTTTCCGACGACTCGTATCAGCGCATTGCGGCCACCGGCGGAACGGCGTCAGTGTCGACCGAAAGCGAAGATAGTGCTGGTCAGGGCTACCCTTCTTCGTGGAAACTGCGACGGTTCGACATCCCGGTCTCTCTCTCCATGGACACCAGTGTCTGGTTCAGCGGTGACCTCTTCGCGGCCATGCGCTCAACCGTCGGCGCCGATCGCGCCCGCGAGCACTTCGAAGCCCACCTGAAGGGCGAGACCGTCACGCACCTCCAGTTGCGCTGCCAAGAAGTAGTCGAGTGGGCCACGCGAGGGGGCAGCAAGGCGCTTGGTCTGGACAGTAAAGTCGGCAGCCTTGAAGTAGGCAAACGGGCTGACGTGGTGTTGCTGAAGAACGACAACTCGCCGGTGATGTTTCCGTTGTTGAATCCCTTCGGACACGTGGTCTATCAAGCAGCACGCGGTGACGTACACACGGTCTTGGTGGATGGCCGAATTGTCAAGCACGAGCACGCACTCGTTGACACCGACCTCGCCAGAGCGCGCGCGGCGGTCGCCGAGACAGTGAGTTTTCTGCAGTCGCAACTCGGAGACGCGACGTGGCGCGAGGGCATGTTTCCGGAAGTGCCGGAGCGCTCGGTCCAGGAAAACCCCTACACCTACACCGATTACGACGCTGGCGATGCGACGAGGAAGAAAGAGGAATGAAGCCTTTCTGAATCCGGCGCAACCGTGGATCGTCACGGTTCGTTGGCAATGAATTTCAAACACCAATTGCGTAGTGAGCCCTGCAAGATGATCGCCAGAGTGACTCCTTTTGCGATGAACGGTGTGGTAAGTAATGGTGAGCATTGTTCTACGTGGCTTGACACATTTCCACGAAGTGTGTAGTTTCAGAGAACAGAAAGCAGTAGGTTCGCGACAAGTTCATGATCGTCACACGTACCTACGCGCGTGAGTGCGGGGGCGTCGATCAACTGATCACGTCGTGAACGCAGAGAGGGGTCGCGCAAAGTGCGCGGGACTTACGTGAGGGGGAACCAGTGGTCAGAAATGCATTGCTACGAAAGCCGGGGGTGATCTTGTGCGTATTGGCCCTGATGTCAATGGGCCTGACGCTCGCGAGTGTTGGTCCCGCAGCCGCCGCGCACAAGAAAACAATCAGAATCGCGTTCCTGTCCTTCGCCGTCAATAATCCCTACGACGCACCGATGCTCGCCGCCGCGCAGACGACGGCCGCGGCTGACGGCGTCAAGTTGACGGTGTTTGACGCGAACAACAGCCCAACGACTCAATACACCCAGCTGCAGCAGGTGATTAGCAGTGGTGGCTACCAGGGGATAATTACCCAACCCATCGAGGACACCAACTTGATTCCACTGGTGAAGTTGGCTATCAAGAAGAAGATCAAGGTGGTGAACGTCGACCAGATCCTCGGAGCGAGCCCCGCGACCGCTGCTGTGCAAGTCAAGGGACTCTCGGCGAACGTGGTCTTCGTACCGACGACGATTGGCAAAACTCTCGGTCAACAGGCCGCGCTGGCGTGCGCGAGCTTTACAACGTGCGACATCGGTTACCTATACAACATCGAAGGTTCAACCGTTGACACGGCGGTGCACGCGGCGTTCCTTTCGGCTCTTGGCACGGCGGGAACGGTAGTTAATGACTCTGGTCAGACCTACTTCAACGTGCCTGACGGTCAGGCCGCCGTATCCACAGAGTTGACCGCTGACCCCGACATCAACGTCATCGTGGCAGCCGACCAAGGTTGCGTCGGCGCGCAGAACTACCTCACCAGCCTTAGCGAGTACAACACCGGCAAGGTGCTGCTCGTCTGCTGGGGCGCGAGCTACGAAGCCCAACAGGGCGTTGAAGCGGGTGGCTGGTTCTCTGACGTGGCTCAGGCACCGGCGAGCGAGGGCCAGCTCGGTACCCAGGCTCTCATCAAGGCTATCGAGACCGGCAAGAGAAGCGGTGCGTTGGACCCGGTGGCTTCGGAGCCCGACCACGGTCTTCTCACCAAGTCCGACGCCAAGCAGTTCACCCCACAGTGGACGGCCTAGAGGCCGGAAGGTAGAAGGGATTACCGTGGCGCTCGTGACGATTACGGCGCTGCGGTGATTCCGTGACGAACCCCTCAGAAGGGGCGGTGCCCCGGCGAAACGAGGAGAAGGTCGACATTGAAGTGGTCGGCGTCTCCAAGCGCTTCGGCGGGGCACCCGCCCTCTTGGATGTCTCACTCTCATTTCGCTCGGGTGAAGTGCACGCCCTGGTCGGCGAAAACGGCGCCGGCAAGTCGACGCTCGGCAAAATAATCTCGGGTGTGTATGGCCCCGACGGAGGCGAGTTACACGTAGGCGGCGACGTCGTGAGTTTTCGTTCTCCCCGCGACGCGCTGGATCGGGGCATCGTCTCCATCGCGCAAGAGTTGGCGATCGTACCGTTCCTCAGCGTGGTCGAAAACGTCTTTCTCGGTGCGGAGCCCAAGCGCTGGGGCTTCGTTCGCCGACGCGCGATGCGCCGTCGATTCGAGCAGTTGACCGAACAGGTGGGTTTTCACTTGCTGGCGAATCAGATGGCTGGATCGCTCGTCATCGCGGATCAACAGAAGTTGGAAATACTGCGCGCTTTGTCGCGCGACGCATCGACCATCATCATGGACGAGCCCTCGGCCGCGCTGTCCATGCATGAGGTCTATGCACTGCACAGCGTGATTCGCTCATTGGCGGCGAGTGGAACGACCGTGATACTGATCTCGCATTTTCTTTCCGAAGTGCTAGATCTCGCCGATACGATCAGCATTCTGCGTGACGGACGGCTCGTGCGAACGGCGCCAGCCCACGACGAAACCGAAAGCTCCTTGATTGAGGGCATGCTCGGAAGGTCGCTGGGCCAAGCCTTTCCCGACAAACGACTCGCGCCGTTCGACGCGCCGGTGACACTCGAAGTGATCGATCTCGTGGCGCCGGGAGTTCGCGGCGTCTCGCTCTCCGTTCGAGCCGGCGAGATCGTCGGGCTGGCGGGTCTCGTGGGATCAGGGCGCAGTGAGTTCGCCCACGCGCTCTACGGCGCCACGAGGGTGAGTGGGGGGCGCATCGTCATTGACGGCGTCGACGTCACCCGGCATCGTCCGCGCGAGTCGCTGCGCCAAGGTATGGCCATGATCCCGGAGTCGAGGAAGGATCAAGGCCTCCTCATGGGTCGGCCGATCTCGGAGAACGTGAGCCTGGCCAGTCTCGGCGTGTTGAGCAACTTCGGATTCGTGTCTACCGGCCGCGAGCGCCACCGCGTTACTGACGCGCTCGAACAAGTTCGCGTGAAGATGACGAGCATCCGGACGCCGGTGAACTCCCTGTCCGGGGGGAACCAACAGAAGGTGCTGTTTGCCCGCACCGCCCTCTGCGAGCCACGCGTTCTCATTGCTGATGAACCCACTCGGGGCGTTGACGTGGGTTCGAAGCGAACGATCTACGACGTCTTGGTTGAGCAAGCCGCCGCCGGACTCGGGATCGTGGTGATCTCTTCTGAGTTAGAAGAGGTCCTTGGATTAGCCCACCGGGTCGTGGTGATGCGAGACGGTCGCTTCGTTGCAGAGTTGACGGGCGACGCCATGACCCAGCAGGCCGTGCTCGAGGCGGCCTTCGCCGAGCCCGCGACCGCGGCGTCGTAACCGGATAGGAAAGGGAAGAGATGTCGGATGTAGGGGTGCTCGATCCGGTGGACGGAAGTCCGTCGAATTTCTCCTGGCGTCGATTTGGTGGCCTATGGCGCACCGCCGGCATTCTGATTCCCTTCCTCATTTTGTTCGTCATCCTCGCCATTACGAACAGTGAGTTCCTCACTCGTCAAAACCTCGTCGTCAATATCTTGTATTCGCAGACGCCGATACTTATCATCGCCGCCGCCGGCACGCTCGTGCTGATCGCGGGCGGTCTGGACCTGTCGGTCGCGGCCACCTTCGTTTTGGCGCAAGACGTTGCCGCGGGGATAGCGCTGCACTCCAATTCGGTCTTGGCCATAGTGGCGGCGCTGGCGTGCGGCGCTCTCGTCGGTCTGGTGAACGGTGCCGTGGTGGCGTACTTGCGTATCAATGCCCTCATCGCGACGTTGGCGATGGCCTTCGTGGTGTCGGGCATCGCCGAAGTCGCGACCAACAACACGTTCTATTCGCTCTTTGAGAAACCTGCCCTCGGCAAGTTCGCCACCACGAACTTTCTTGGAGCTCAGAGCGCGGTCTGGATCACGCTCGTGGTGGTTGTGTTGCTCGGCATGACGCTCTGGCGTACGGCCTTTGGCCGCTACGTCTTCGCGGCAGGCGGCAACGCGGAAGCCGCCCGGCTCGCGGGGGTGCGCGTCTCGCGCGTTCGCATCATCACGTTCGTGCTCAGTGGCACGGCGGCTGCTCTGGCGGGCGTGATCAGTCTCGCCCAAACGCTCACCACCACGCCGTACTCGAGCGAAAGCTCTCTGGCTTTTACAGTGCTCGCAGGGATCGTCGTTGGTGGCACGTCGATCATCGGGGGCGAAGGTTCGGTGTCTCGCACCGTGATCGGTGTGCTTTTCATTGCACTCATTCAGAACGGATTCGAGCTTTTGCAGTTCAATGCGTTTTTGATCCCGCTCGTGACCGGGATCATTTTGATTGTGGCCGTGGCTCTCGACGTCTGGTTGCGTCAGCGACGTCGTTAGACCAAAGGATCTAGGAGAAAGGAGTTTTCGTGGGCATTCACACTTACGGAACGAACAACGTCGACTGGGAGGCGCGTGTTGACATGCCGCGTTTGCGCGGCGATCGACTGGCAAAGTTGAAGGCGGAACTAGAGGCCTCCGACCTCGGAGCGCTTCTGACTTTTGACTTTCACAACATCCGCTACATGACCGGCACGCACATCGGCACGTGGGCCATGGACAAGCTGATTCGTTTCGCCCTGTTGCCCCGCGGCGGCGAACCGATCGTCTGGGACTTCGGCTCGGCCGCGCGACATCATCAGCTTTACAACCCCTGGCTCAGTGGCGTGCAGACCTTGCCGGATGGAACTCAGGTTCCCTACGAGGGTGCGCGAGCGGGTATCTCGACGTTGCGCGGAGCAATCCCTCCAGGCGCGGACCGCGCCGGATCGGTGGCCGCGAAGGTCAAGGAAGTTCTCGCTCAGTTCGGCCTCGAGAGCGAGCCCGTCGGAGTCGACGTCGTGGAGATGCCGGTGCTCGCGGCTTTCGCCAAAGAGGGCATCATGCTGGTGGATGGACAACAGATCTTCTTGGCGGCGCGTCGCATTAAGACCAATGACGAAATAGCGCTCCTCACCCAGGCAGTCTCCATGGTGGACGCCGCTTATGAGGGCCTCTACGGATTCCTGCGACCGGGTGTGCGCGAGAATGAGTGCGTCGCGCTTGTCAACAAAACGCTCTATGACTTGGGATCGGAGCATGTCGAAGGCGTGAACGCCATCTCCGGAGAACGCTGTTCACCCCATCCGCACGTCTACAGTGACCGACTGATTCGTCCCGGGGACCCCGCGTTCTTCGACATCCTGCACAGTTTCAATGGATATCGAACCTGCTACTACCGCACGTTCGCCGTGGGCAGTGCGTCCGTCGCCCAGCGGGACGCCTACGTCAAGTGTCGTGAACTCATCGACACGGCGATCGCGTTAGTGAAACCTGGCACAACGACGGCCGACATCTGCGCTGTCTGGCCCGCGGCGACGGAGTTCGGCTTCGCGAATGAGGAAGCGGCCTTCGGTCTGCAGTACGGGCACGGAGTCGGACTGTCGATTTGGGAGCGTCCGATCTTCAGTCGCATGATCTCCTTCGACCACCCCGAAGTGCTCGAGGAGGGAATGCTCTTCGCATTGGAGACCTACTGGCCGGCAAAAGACGGTTGGTCCGCGGCCCGAATCGAAGAGGAGGTTGTGGTCACCGCCGCGGGTCACGAAGTCATCACCAAGTTTCCGGCCGAAGAACTCCTCGTGGCAGGCAAGCGTTACTACGCGGCCGGAGGAATCGACGCCCCACTGCGTGAGGCGCAGTCGAATCTCAATACCGCGACGTGATGGGATCTCGAGACCAGAGCTGACAGATGGTGGTACACATCTGTCCATGACCAATTCAAATCTGATGTGCGATGCCCTCGTCATCGGTGGCGGCATCGGTGGAGTTTCCATCGCGTTCGAACTGGCCGCTGATCGAAAAGTGTGCCTCGTAGAGTCTGAGTCAACTCTCGCCTTTCATACCACGGGTCGCTCGGCAGCGACCTTCGTAGAGACCTATGGCAATCTTCCAATTCGTGCCCTGACCGCATCGAGTAGGTCATTTTTTACTTCTCCCAGCGATCTGTTCGAGTTTCCGCTGGCGTCGCCCAGAGGGGTACTCCACGTCACGAGGGAACAGGACGCCGACGTGGCTAGGGAACTCTTCGACGAGGTTCGAACCCTGTCCACGAGCGCAGAGTTGGTCGGTGGAAGAGACGCCGAGCGTCTAAACCCGCTGCTTCGTCCGGGCTACACCGCGTTCGCCGTTTACGAGCCGGACGGCATGGACTTGGACGTCGCTGAATTGCATCAGGGCTACGTTCGTGGACTGCAACGACGTGGCGGCGTCATTTCTCGTTCGGCGCAAGTCGCGAGCGCGACGCGCGACGGCGCGATCTGGCTCATAACCGATTCCAGCGGGAGTCAGTATCGGGCGCCGCTCGTTGTCAATGCGGCCGGAGCGTGGTGCGATGACGTCGCGCGCCTGTTGGGTGCGACGCCGGTCGGAATTCGACCGTTACGTCGCACGATCTTTACCGTGCTGGCGATTGACGAAATTGGTGGTGAGATACCGATGACGATTGACGAGGCCCGTTCCTTCTATATCAAGCCGGAAAAGTTTCAGTACCTCTGCTCACCGGGAGATGAAACGTTGCAGCCCGCCTGTGACGTACAGGTTGACCCGCTCGATGTCGCCATCGGGCTAGATCTGATCAACGAGGCCACGATCATGAACGCGCGTCACGTGCGCGCTTCGTGGGCGGGTCTTCGAAGTTTCGTGTTCGATCGAACTCCGGTAGTTGGCTTTGATGAAGAGATTGCGGGTTTGTTGTGGATGGCCGCGCAAGGTGGGTACGGAATTCAGATAGCTCCGAGTTTGGCCAAGTTCGCCGCGTCGACGGTGCGTGGTACTCCGGTACCCTCGGAACTTCTTGAGCGTGGGTTTCAAGCGAGCGCGCTCAGCCCGGCTCGTTTTAAAGGGTTAAAGGACTAAATCGTCGAGCACTGGCGAAGACCGTCAGGTCCATCGCGGCGAGGCCGGCGATGACGAAGGGCACGACGTGCACACTGAAAATCGACACCATGAGGCTTTCGAAGCCCGGGCCGATGATGCCGCCGGCCATCATGCAAAAAATGATGAGCGCCAAGCCGTCGCTGTCGTGAGGACAGAGCACCGTGTACCAGATCAGTCCTATGGGGTAGACCGAGGCGAGCGCCACGCCAAGCAGCGGGTACGTGTAGGGAGCGACGAGACCGAAATAGGCGACCAGCGTCAGGAGAACGGCGATGCTCAAGCTGCCGAGAACGATTGATCGATTGGGAAGTCGCTTGTGTAATTGGCCGCCGAAAAGGCGCCCTACGGCCAGTCCCAGCCAGAAGCCGCCGGTGACGAGGCTTCCGATAGAGACGGTGTAGCCCTCACCGTGAAGTTGTGACGCAATCCAGCCTGAGGTACTCGACTCGACCGCGACATAGAGCACGTAGGCCGCGATGAAAGTAATGAGTATCGGGCGTCGTTCGTGGTGCAACGAAGCGGACTCGTGCTCTCGCGCTTCGGCGGTCAGCGGCGGTGCGATGATGCCGCGATTCATCGTGGAGAGCACGATGGCGATGACTGCCACACCGCCAAAGAGGACAGCAAAGTTATGCGGTCGCACCGCGATGATCAGCAGTGGCCCGATGACGGACCCCACGCCGTAGCCGGCGTTGGCGAGGCTGAGTCGTCGGGCTCGTCCGAGCAGCGCCGTGCGGGCGAGCATCGTGTTCAGCGCGAAGTCCAGTGCACCGAATCCGATGCCGATGAGAAACACGCCGGCGAGGAAGAGCCCCCACCACTTGGCGAGTGACACGTCGAGTGCGCCGAGCGCCATAATGACGAGCGCCACGGCTACCACGACGCTGCCCTTGAAACGCTTCGTGGTCAGCCAGCCGATGGGTACGCCTACGAGCGCGCCCAGGAAGTTCACGCTTAGCAGGATGCCGGCTTGGGGTAACGAAATGTGAAACTTGCCGGAGAACGTGAGGAGTAGCGGTCCGTACAGCGACGAAGTCGCGCCGAGGAGGATCAGCATCGTCGTCACGTTGCCAAAGGCGATGCCCTTCAGCGTGACCTGCGTGAGGGGAGGAGACGGTGGCGGGGTGGGGGCGTCCGTCATCTCTCTACATTCTCAGGGCTCGACACGTACGCCAAATCGCGCCGCGGGTACTTGAGCTCACGAGTGTCGTTCTGGGTTGTCCTCCGCCAGGCTCGTTGGTCGAAGATAGGCGCGCTGTTGGCGTAGGTCGGCTTCGTAGGTGGCGAGGGCGGCTTTCGTTGAGGGGCGAGACGAGACCTCGGCCACGGGCACATCCCACCAGGACTCCGAGTCCGGCGCCGCGACGAGGGGGTCGGTCTCGATTCGAATCACCGTCGTGGTCGTATTCGCGCGCGCCTGCTTGAGCGCGTCGCGAAGTTGTGCGATCGACTCGACGCGTAAGACACTGGCTCCGAGACTCTCGGCGTTCAGCGCGAAGTCCACGGGCAACGTCGCGCCGTCGAGCTGACCGGTGGACCCGCGAAAGCGGTACTTGGTGCCGAAGCGCTCGACGCCGACCGACTCCGAGAGTGCGCCGATGGACTGGAATCCGTGATTCACAACGAGCACGATGATGATCTTGATGCCCTCGGAGATGGCGCTGACTATCTCTGAGTTCATCATGAGATACGAGCCGTCGCCCACCATGACGTAGACCTCGCGATCCGGCGCGGCCAACTTCACGCCGAGTCCGGCGGCGATCTCATAACCCATGCAGGAGTACGCGTATTCAACGTGATAGCCCTTGGGGTCGCGGGCGCGCCAGAGTCTGTGCAGGTCGCCTGGCAGACTTCCGGCGGCGCCGACCACGACGTCGCGGTCGTCACTTGACGATTCGACGGCGCCGATCACCTCGCTTTGGGCGGGGAGTGGCTCATGCGCGAGCTGGTACGACGCCTCCACCGCTTCGTTCCATTGAGCAGAGGCTGCTCGGTATTCGCATTCGAACGCTTCGTCAACGTGATAGTTCGACAGTCGTTCGCCTAGAGCCCGCAGGGCCTCGCGGGCGTCGGCAACGATCGGCGCACCAGACAGCTTGGTCGTGTCGAACGGCGTGATGTTGATGTTGACGATGTCCACGTCGGGTTGTTGGAAGACGGAATAGGAGGCCGTCGTGAAGTCACTCCACCGCGTCCCGACGCCGATAACGAGGTCGGCACCGCGCGCGACGTCGTTCGCCGCGGGCGTACCGGTCGCGCCCAGCGCACCGAGGCTGGCCGCGTCGTCGAATCGGAGAGAGCCCTTGCCGGCCTGCGTCTCGGCAACGGGAATGCCCGTTGCTCGCACGAGCGCGCGTAAGACTTCGGTCGCGTCGCTGTAGATCACGCCGCCACCCGCGACAATGAGCGGCCGCTTCGCCCCGCGGACACGTCGCGCGAGGTCGTCGATGAGGTGCGTCTCGGGCGGAGGCCGGCGAATCTGCCACACGCGTTCGACCAGCAAGTCCTCGGGCACGTCGAACGCCTCGGTCTGAACATCCTCGGGTAGCGCCAAGGTGACGGCGCCCGTTTCTGCGGGATCGGTAAGTACCCGCATCGAGTGCAACAGCGCTTGAGGTAGTTGTTCCGGCCGCCAGATTCGATCGAAGTAGCGCGATACCGGGCGCAGGCAGTCATTCACCGACACATCGAGAGAGGAAAAGTCCTCGAGCTCTTGCAGTACGGGATTGGCCCGTCGCGTGGCGAAGACGTCGCCCGGTAGTAGCAACACCGGAATACGGTTCGTCGTCGCGACCGCGGCCCCGGTCACCATATTGGTCGCGCCGGGACCGATGGACGTCGTGCAGGCGAAGGTCTGCAGTCGGTTGCTCATGCGGGCAAAGCCAACCGAAGTGTGGACCATAGCCTGCTCGTTTCTCGCGAGGTAGTAGCGAAGATCGTCACCACTTTCGAGGAGTGCTTGGCCCATGCCAGCGACGTTGCCGTGACCGAAGATGCCAAAGCAACCGGCGAAAAAGCGATGGCGCTCGCCGTCGCGCTCAACTGACTGCAGCGAAAGGAACTTGACGAGCGTCTGGGCAACGGTGAGTCTCACGGCGCTCCTTTCGCGCTGGTTAAAGGGAGTCTCGCATCAACTTCCTGACCCTCCCACGACGAACGAATCCACGCGTGTTCGGGGTCGTCACAGAATGCCATGGTTCGTGGCGACGCGGGACCGGCGAGGACGTTTAAGAAGTAGAGGTCGTAGCCGGGACTCGCCATGGTCGGACCGTGGTAGCCGTGGGGGATGAGAATCGTGTCGCCCGTCGAAACTTCCGCGAGTACGTCGATGGGTCGGCGGGGATCGCGGGAGTAGACGCGTTGGTACCCGCCGGGCCCGGGTTGACCGTTGGGTGCGCCACCGTTCACCTCGAAGTAGTAGATCTCCTCCAGCACGGCTTCACCCGGTCGCTCCTCGTCGTGTTTGTGCGGAGGGTACGACGACCAGTTGCCGCCGGGGGTGAGCACCTCGACCGAGATAAGACGATCGGTTTCGAAACCTTCGGGGGAAGCGAAGTTGTTGCACTGTCGACTGGAAGGTCCGGCACCTCGCAGCTCCACGAGAACGTCCTTCGCCGCGCCGTAGCGCGCCGGCAATACTCGGTTGGCCCGAGCACCCGGCATCGCCACGCGACCTCCGCTCTCGCTCGTGATAGTGACCCGTGCGTCGGGCGGCACGTAACAGAAATCGGTCACACGTGAAAACACGCTCTCACGACCCTCGAGTTCAAACACCTCGTCGTTCACCGCCACGCTGAAGGTGCCCGCGAGCGGTAACACGATCCACTCACTCTCGTTGGTGAAGAAGGTCAACGGCTGTTGAGGTTGAAGTGTCGCAACGCGCAGCGAAGCGTAGGTCCATTCGGCGTCCATGGGATCGATGTCCACGGTCCATCCCTGCGCGTCGGGCTGGCGCGCTGGGCGGTAGTACGAATCGGTCATAACAAGTTGAGGGCGGTTTTCACGGCGGACTCGACGTCATCGTCGTGAGGGTAGAGCAAATTGCGCCCGACGACGAGGCCCCGAATACCGGGCAGGCGAAGCGCCTTCTCCCAGCGTCCGTACATCTCATCGGGGTGGTCACTGCGTTCGCCGCCGAGCAAGACAATGGGCAGCGTGGCCGCTTCGGCTACTTGGTCCATCTCCTCTACGACGGGCACTTTCAGCCAGGTAAAGGCCGACGTGGCGCCGAGCGCGCTGGCGATGGCCATGGAGCGCATCACGGCTTCGGCCGTGAGGACGTTTCGGGGGCGTCCGTCGTGACGCTGATTCATGAAGGGTTCGACCATCGCGTAACGTTTCGCGGCCGCAAGAGCGGTCACGGCCTCAGCGCAGGCTGTAAGGGTCGAAGCCGTACCGGGGTCGTCGAGGTTGATGCGAAGCAGCATCTTGCCGCCGTCTAATCCGGAGGCGACGATTGACTCCGAGGTGTAGCCGGTAAAGCGATCATCCATTTCGAAGACCGCTCCGGGTATGCCGCCGCGATTCATCGAGCCAAATACCAGCTTGTTGTCAAGCGCGCCGAGAATAAGCAGGTCCTCGATGATGTCCGGACTGCCGAGCACGCCGTGGACGCCGGGGACCTTGAGAGCCGTCGTCAGTCGATCCAACAAGTCGTAGCGATTGCGCATCGCCGTCTGATGCGATCCGACGTTGAGCACTCCTCTCGCGGTGTGATCGGCCGCCAGAATGAGGAGTCGTTCACTGCCATCTAGCGGCGAGCAACGTTGGCGATGGTCGGAGAGCGTCGCGATCGAGTCGGGCCGTACGAATCGGGTCTCTCGGAGTAACTTCTGATCTTCGCTACGCACCGTGCGCCCCTTCCATCAGGTCTTCGATCTCTTTCGTTGTCGGCATGGCTTCGGAGCAGCCGAGACGTGACGCCACGATGGCGCCAGCCGCATTGGCAAAATGAATGACGTCACCGAGGGGCCAACCGGCCAAGACGCCGTGACAAAACGCTCCGCCGAAGGCGTCGCCGGCGCCCAGCCCGTTCACGACGTCGACGGGTACCGGTGGTGCCAACACTCGTTCGTCCTTCGACTTGGCGAGGACGCCATCGGGCCCGAGCTTGATGACGGCGATGTCGAGGCCAATTTCCAAGAGTCGATCGGCCGCGACGTTAGGATCGCTGCTCTCGACGACCACTTCGGCTTCGGCGAGATTGCCAACCGCGACGGTGGCGTGAGCGAGCGCGGCCCGCGACGCTTCGCGCGCCGCCTCTGGTGAAGACCAGAACATGGGGCGGTAGTCGAGGTCGAGCACGGTTGGGTGCACCCGCGCTCGGGCGCCGAGGGCCGCCATGGTGGCGGATCGACTTGGTTCGACGGTCAGTCCGCTGACCGTGGTCCAAAAAAGCCGGGCGGTGCTGATGGTCTCGAGGTCGAGTTCGTTGGTGTAGATCTCAAGATCGGGCGCCTTCGGCGAGCGATAGAAGTACAACGGAAAATGATCCGGTGGGTATGTCTCACAGAACGTCACCGGCGTTTGAAAACCTTCGACCGACTGGACGTAACGATCATCGACGCCGTAACCCCTGAGCGCGGCGTGCACGAAGTCCCCGAAAGGGTCAGGACCAGTTCGAGTAATGACGGCGGTTCTTTCGCCCAGGCGCGCGGCCGCGACGGCGACGTTGGTGGGGCTGCCGCCGAGGAACTTCTCGAAGAACTGGACGTTGACCAGACTGCCGGGCGTAGTGGGGTAGAAGTCCACACCCACGCGACCCATCGTGATGACGTCAAAGAGTTCGGTCATAGGGCGCGCAAGGGAATTTTGCCTCTCGCATCAGCCAACTTCGGCCTTCGAGCGCCCTGCGATCGCCCACGGGTCGTGCTCAATGGATCCCCCCATGCTTGAGTCGACACATATGTCCTAACAATAGCAGTAGCGGCGCCAAATTGGTATAGGATTTTCGCACTTCACCAAGAGGATGTTCATGGCCCGACCCGTAGTGCGCGACTATAACCCCCTCGAGACGATTGTGCTCGATCGCGATAGTCCCGTACCTCTCTACTTTCAGTTGGCGCAGCATTTCGAAAACGAGATTCACTCGGGCAATTTAGATTCCGGCGACCGACTCGAAAACGAAGTCAAGATTGCCGAAGACCTCGGGCTCTCGCGTCCCACCGTGCGTGCAGCGTTTCGCTACTTGGTCGATAAAGGTCTAGTGCTACGTCGTCGTGGGCAAGGCACGGTCGTAACCAGAGAGAAGGTCAGTCGATCAGTCAAGCTGACGAGTCTCTTCGACGACCTCGCCGTCGCCGGGAAAAGCCCCACGACGAAGGTGTTGCACAACGAAGTCATTAAGGCATCTGACCTGGTAAAAGAGGCGCTTGGTTTGGCGGATGAACAGTTCGTCATCTACCTCGAACGACTTCGTTTTGGCGACGGCGACCCCATCGCATTAATGCACAACTACATCCCGACGTCGCTCGTGACGCTCAGCAGCGTGATGCTTGAAGAGCACGGACTCTATGAGCTGTTACGAGCGAGCGGTATTTTCCCCTTTCGAGCGTCGCAGCGAATATCAGCGAAGAATGCATCAACGATCGAAGCGCGTGCACTGAATGAGACGAAGGGCACTGCGTTGTTGACGATGGAGCGTACGACGTACGACGAGCGCGGGCGCGCCCTGGAATTTGCACAGCACGTGTACCGCGCGTCGCGCTACGCCCTGCTCAGCACGGTCGCCATCGATGATCTATCGCGCGACCAGGCCAATGTAACGTCTAATGATAGTAGTTATTGACATAGGGAGGGATGTGGATTACAGTCGCTCCCAGTGCAGCCGAGGTGTGTTTCGGTGAGTTCCGATGTAAGGAAACGGTTGTCCGGGGGCCGCGGACGTTGTGGGAGGGCAGTGAGGACGCAACGTAGTTCGACAGTTCACGCTCCTTCGAAACACGTTCGACGACCGGGGCGAAGGGTGACGACTTCGTGAACGAGATTCGCTTCGAAAGCGTGTGGAAACTCTTCGAGGGCAACGCCGTCGTCTCCGACCTCAATCTTGAGATTCGCGAGGGCGAGTTTTTGGTGCTCGTGGGCCCTTCGGGCTGCGGAAAGACCACGTCGCTTCGCATGCTGGCCGGACTGGAACGTCCGAGCCACGGACGTATCTTCATTGGCGACAAAGACGTGACCGACGTCCCGACGGGTGAGCGCGACATCTCAATGGTCTTTCAGAGCTACGCGCTCTATCCCAACATGAGCGTGTATAAGAATCTCGCCTTTGGACCAAAGGTCCGGAAGGAACCAAAGAAGAACCTCGAACAACGAGTCAACGAAGTCGCCGATCTTCTGGGGATTCGCCACTTGCTGGGCCGTTCCCCAGCGGCCTTATCAGGTGGCCAGCGACAGCGCGTGGCCTTGGGGCGGGCGCTGATTCGAGAGCCGCACCTCTTCTTGATGGACGAACCTCTTTCCAATCTAGACGCCGCACTGCGCGTGCAGATGCGAGCGGAGTTGATTCGCCTCCACAAGCGACTCGAAAGCACTACGACCGTGTACGTCACGCACGACCAAGTCGAGGCGTTGACCATGGGGGACCGGGTGGCCGTTCTCAAGGACGGCGTTCTCTTACAAGTAGACAGTGCCAACGACCTCTACGAGTATCCCGAAACGGTCTTCGTGGGGGAGTTCATTGGTTCGCCCAAGATGAACATCGTCGCGGGCACACTGGAGGTGGCCAACGGCGTCGCCACGCTGGAGTGCCTGGGCGTGAAAACTTCGCTCTCGTCGCACATGGCCGGTCGACTCGACGCGTCGAGCGGCCCCGTGCTCGTGGGCATTCGCCCGCACGACCTCCATTTGGCTGGCGAGTCCGGACTCGACAGTACGAGCATCCCGGGCGCCATTGACATCTGCGAGCACACCGGCACCGAGGTGTTCGCCACCGTCGATGTTCAAGATCTCAAGGTCATCGCGCGCCTACCACGCTCGCCGATGCCCCAACACGGACAACGGGTTGATCTGGTGTTTGACGCCGATCGCGTGTTGCTGTTCGACGAAACGACTCGCCAGAGCCTGTTACGTCGTGACTCAGAGCGAGAAAAAGTCAGTGTCAGGTAGGAGGGGGCTGCCTCGCAGTTGCAGTAGTTGACGTAATTGAATATCGAACCGTACAACCAGGGAGAGTAACGAGACCATGAAAAGAACAAAGAAAGCTAGGGCGCATCGGCTCTTAACCGGTGCGGCAGTGATGGCCCTTGCCACGGGAGGCGTTGTGGCGACCGGGGTCGGGTCAACGGCGGGGGCGTCAAGCAAAGTCACTATCACGGCGGCTTATGCGGCGAACACCACCTTTGACACCACGCCACTTGGCTACACGTGGTGGACCACTGTGCAGAAGGAAGTCGAGAAGGCCTATCCCAACATCACGGTGAAGTTGGTACCAGTAGATGGTGGTGAGCCCGACTTTCTGACGAAGTTGGCGCTGCTGTACCACACGCCCTCGACGGCACCAACCATCGCTCAGTTCCCGTCCACCGAGATCAACCTCTACGCGTCGACGGACTACTTAACGTCCATGAACAGCTACTTGGCGAAGTCGTCATGGTTCGCTGAGTACCCGACGGTCATTCAGAACGAGGGCAAGATCAACGGCAAGATCTACGCCGTCAGCGCCGGGGAGAACAACAACGGCATCTACTACGACAAGGCGATCTTGCAGAAGGCGGGCATTCCCCTACCGTGGCAGCCGAAGAACTGGCAGCAGATCATCGCCGCTGCCGAGAAGATCAAGAAGGCTGAGCCCAACATCATTCCTCTGTGGCTGGACGCCGGTACTTCGGCAGGTCCGAACGGCGCAGGATACGGCATCTTGAACTTGTTGGCGGGCTCCAGCACGCCGACGATTCAGACGTCCTCGGGAAAAATGGTCGTGAGTAGCCCTGGGTTACTCCAGACGTTGAACTTCTACCACGAGGCCTTCGCCGACGGACTCGGAGCGCCCACTTCGCAGCTCTTCAGCCCGAACAACGCTCCGAACATTCCCTCGGCGGACTTCGCCAAGGGCACGCTCGGCATCGCGGTGGCCGCCAACTTCATTGGTGGCAACTGGACCAAGCAGGTGAGCTTCCCGTACTGGCCCAAGGCGGCGACCGCCATGGGTGTCGCGGGACTTCCCGCGGCGGACGGCAAAGGCTACGCTTCCACGCTGAGTGGTTGGGACTACGGCATCTCCTCGACCGCGACGAGCGCGCAGGTGACTGCGGCTGAGGACTTCTTGAACATCGCCCAGGACCAGACCAACCTCATTGACGCGGCCAACTGGGCCGGGTGGGTACCACCGGTGAAGTCCGACTGGACCGTGCCGCTCTACACCCAGTTCGCATCGCCCTTCAACGAGGAGTTCGGCAATATCTTGCCCTACTCCTCTGAGTTGCCCTCAAGCTCCAACTACGACGTGTGGGTGCAGGGCATCGAGCAGGCGAGTGGTGCCATCGCCGAGAAGCCGGCGACCACGGGAGCCCAAGCGGAACAGCAGATGGACAGTTTCATTACCAACGAACTTGGGGCCAGCGCCGTCACGACGCTGAAATAGGTCAGCTGTAGGTAAGCCATGAACCACGCGAGAACAGGGCGGTGACGGTGTCGACAGTCTTCCCGGACACCGTTACCGCCCCTCGCGTGGCGGATCTCTGGAAGACGCGACAGGATAAGACGCGCTTTCAGTGGAGCAGCCTGGCGCTGTTAACGCCCTGCTTCGCGCTGTTGGCCATTCTGTTCCTCATTCCGATGGCCTACGCCGTCTACCTCGGTCTCACCAACCTCACGTTGGTCGGCCCCACGGCTATTCACTGGGGCTTTACCGGCACGCAGAACCTCATTCGCCTTAAATCGGACACCGAGTTCTGGAGTTCGTTATCGGTGACGGGCCTTTTTATTGGCGGCTCCATCGTCGGGGTCATCGTCATTGGCTACGTCCTCGCCACCCTGTTGATGCGCGCACAGCCCTGGTTGCGCATCATCGTCGGCGGCATCGTGGTAGTCGCCTGGATGATGCCGGCCGTGACCGCGGGCATGACCTGGTACGCCTCGACGACCGGCGGCGGCACGTTCCCGTCGCTGCTCGGACTGGGCCAAGCGAACTTTCTCGATAGTCAACCGCTCCTCATCGTGACCCTCGCCAACATCTGGTCCATGACGGGCTTCGCCATGCTGGTCATGGGTGCGGGACTGCGCAACATTCCGAGCGAGGCGATCGAGGCGGCGGTGGTGGAGAACGCTTCGACGTGGCAGCGCTTTCGCATGATTATCTTGCCCCTCATGCGCTCCACCATCATCGCCGTGGTGCTGCTGGTGGCGCTGTTGTCCCTCGCCAACTTCTCGTTGATCTACATCATGACCCAGGGAGGACCGGGGACGGCGACGAACATTCTCCCGCTGTACTCCTACCAGCAGGCTTTTTCCTTTAACAACCTCGCCTATGGCGCCCTGATTGGCAACGTCATGGTCGTTATCGCCACCATCTTTGGATTCCTCTACGTGCGGGTTGCGGGGAGACGATGAGCACCGATACTGACGACGTCCTCGACGAAGAGCTCTCAGTCGACCGGCCCATCGCGCCGATCTTGCCGCCGGAGAATCGCCCGACGCAACGCACGGCGCTGCGCTCGGTGACGACCCACGCCATCCTGGGTGGCATCGGACTGTTGTTCATCGCGCCCATGCTCTGGCTGCTGCTCGCCTCCATTGACTCCAAAGCGTCCTGGGGTGTGGAGTGGCCGCACTTCTCGTTCATCAACTTCGAGCACGTCTTGAGCGGCAGTCTCTTGCACTCGCTCTTTAACAGCGTGGTGCTCGCCGTGATCTCTACCGCGATTGCCTCGGTCGCCGCAGTCTTCGCTGCCTACTCCTTCTCGCGGCGCAAGATCCCTTTCAAAGGACCCTTACTCCTCTTCATCCTCTTCTCCTCGGGCGTGCCGCTCACCATCATGGTGATACCCGTCTATGAGATCTTCTCGCGCTTTGGGTTCCTCAGCCTCTTTCCGACGGCCGTGTTCTTGTCGGTTACGTCGCTGCCCTTTGAGGTCTATCTCATGAAAAACTTCATCGACGCCGTGCCGATCGACTTGGAAGAGGCCGCGCGAATTGAGAACGCCAGTACCTTCCAAATTCTTCGGCGCGTCATTATTCCCTTGGCGCTGCCCGGCATCGCGGCGGCGGCCATCTTTGGCTTCGTAAACGCGTGGGGGTCGTTTATTGTGCCGCTCATTTTGATCAGCCAGAACTCCCAGCAGCCCGCGCCGATCGCCATCTATACATTTCTCACCGTCCCCAAGCCCGAGTTCGGCGATATTGCGGCCTACTCTTTGGTGTTCTGTATACCGGTGTTCATCCTCTACGCCGCGTCGGCCAGACTCTTCCGAGAGGGCTTCGTCCTCGGTGGCGGCGTGAAGGGATGATCGATTGATATGACTAGACCTACTAATCCGGCGGCGTTCGGAGACACCGCGTGACAAACAAACTCAAGGTCGGCGTCGTAGGCGCCGGCGTCATTGGCCAAGTCATGCACCTGCACTTCCTGCGCGAACTGCACGAGCGCTACGAGATCGCGGCGATCTGTGACCTTTCAAAGGACACCGCTACCGCCTGCGCGCAGTACTACGACATTCCCTCGGTCTTCACCGACTGGGGTGACATGCTCAAAGAGCCCCTCGACGCGGTGTTGGTGCTCACGTCGGGTTCACACGCGCCGATAGCCATAGAAGCGGCGCACGCCGGTATGCATGTCTTCGTGGAAAAGCCCATGTGCTTTTCGGCGCTCGAAGGTGTGGAGATGATCGCCGCCGCCGACGAGGCTGAAGTGGCTCTCATGGTGGGCTATCCCAAGCGCTACGACCCGGCCTTCTTTCGTTTCGTCGAAGAAACGGGGGGACTGTTGGGCAAGAAGCTGCTGCGCGTCACCACGACCGAGTCGCCGTTTCTGCCCTACGTTCGCCACTACCCGCTGTTTCCGCCGGCGAGCGACATTCCCAAAGGCGTGCTGGCCAAGTTGGCGAAGGACTCTGAGGATCGCTTGAAAGCAGCCATCGGCACCGACGACAAGTTCCTGCTCCGCCAGTATCAGGCCGTCTTGCTTGACACGTTGGTGCACGAGATCAACACCGTGCGAGGCGTGCTGGGTGAACCTCTGTCGCTTGACTACGTCGATCTGCGCGAGGGACACGCGACGGTGCTACTCGGCTACGACGGACCGACAGCGGCCATTCACTGGCTTGATACGCCCGACATGACGCGCTACTCCATGGAGTTCTCGATGCACGCAGAGAACGGGCGTGTCACGTTGACCTTTCCCTCGCCGTACCTGCGCAACGCGCCGACGATGCTGGCGGTCGAGCACGGAAATCCTGAGGATGTGGAGTCCTATTCGCGCGAGGATGTCTCCTCGTACGAGAGCGGCTTCAAAGAGGAGCTGCGGACCTTCTACGACGCCGTGACCTCGGGTGGACCCATTGCGACCGAAGGCGCCGACGCCGTGAAGGACATCGCGCTCTGCCAAGCGATCATTCGTTGCGCGATCGAGCGCGCGCCGATTATGAATCCGACCGGGGCCTAAGCGGTCGCGCCGAGTTAAATGTTTCTGCAGTACCCCCAGCGAGAAGAGGATGGATGGCTATGAAGTTGACGGTCGCGAACGCGCCTATTAGTTACGGAGCGTTCGAACTCACGGTCGGGATCGACCCGAACGTACCCGACGCCGAGATCGTACTCGATGAAGTGAGCAGTGCCGGCTACGCCGGCATCGATTTGGGTCCGGTCGGATACCTCGGCGACGGAGCGGTCCTCGCCGAACGACTCGCCAGTCGCAATCTCGGTCTCGCCGGTGCCTACCTGGAGTTCCCCTTTTCCGATCAAGCCGCGCTGGAACGTCTCTACCCCGAGCTCGACGCCATGCTCGACACTTTCGACGCGGTGCGCGACAAAGTTCCCGGACCGCTACCACGGCCCACCATTGCCGACGCCAGCAGCGACGTGCGACGTCTGAAGTCCGGCCAAAGTCACGCGAACCACTCTTTGGGGTTAAACAACGGCGAATGGAAGAAATTCGCGGTTGGTCTTCATTCCGTGCTCGCGCGCTGTCGCGATCGAGGATACGAGCCGACATTTCACCCTGAGACGGGCACGTTCGTTGAGGCACCGTGGGAGATCGAACGGGTGCTGGAAATCTCCGACGTAGGTCTCTGTCTCGAGACGGGTCACATCTTCGTCTGCGGGGGCGACCCACTCGAGGTGTTGCGCAGCGCTCCGCAGCGTGTGAATCACGTGCACCTGAAAGACGCAATCCGCTCGAGGATGGACGACGTGATTGCTAACCACGAGCCCAACTCCGCCATCTGGACTCGAGAGGTGTTCTGCGCTTTGGGCGAAGGTGACGTGAACCTTGACGCGGTGCTCGCCGAACTCGAAGCCCTTAACTTCGAGGGCTGGCTAGTAGTCGAACAGGACATCTTCCCCCAGACCTCCGCGCGCTTCGCTCAGGCGACCGCCGATCAGCAGAAGAACCGCAAGTACCTCGCAAGCCGTGGGATCTAGCACTCCCGTGACCGCGTTTCGACTGGGACTCGTCGGTGCGGGCCGCATGGGCCAGACGCACCTTCGCGCGCTCGCCGACGCCGACGGCGTCGCCATCGTGGCGGTCGCTGAGCCGGTTGACTCGTTGCGCGAGAAGGTAGAAAACGAGTTTGCCGTGAAGGGTTTTTCGTCTCTTGACGATTTACTCGATGCCGGGGAGATCGACGGAGCGTTGATCGTGACGCCGAGTGATACGCACGTAGAGGTCATCGCCAAAGTCGCCGCTGCAGATCTGCCAATTCTTTGCGAGAAGCCCTGTGGAGTGAGTCCCGAGGACACCCGTCGAGCGCAGCACATCGTGGCTGACGCCCGCGTTCCCTTGCAGATCGCTTACTGGCGTCGCTTTGTGCCCGAGCTGCAGATGTTGCGCGAACGAATCGCCCGTCGCGACTTCGGTGAGATTCTCTCGGTGTCGTGTCTGCAGTGGGATGGTGCTCCACCTGCGGCGAGTTTTCGCACTCGCAGTGGTGGCATCTTCGTGGACATGGGGGTGCACGAATTCGACCAGGCGCGTTGGCTCACCTCGAGCGACTTCACTCAGTTGAGCGCAGTTGCCTCCTCGGTCGTGACAGATCCCGAGAGCGGTGGTGACCCCGACAGTGCCCAAGTGCTCTGCGCCACGAGTTCCGGTGCGACGGTGCTCGTCTCGCTCGGACGTTGGTACGCCGGCGGGGACATGGCGAGCGTGGAGATTTTTGGCACGTACGATCACGTCGCGAGTGTGTTCTTAGACCCCCTCGAGGGTGAAGCCGTCCAGCTTGATGCTCTGCGTCACCAGGCTTCGTCCTTCGCTGACTTCGTACGAGGCGGTCCGTGTCTCGGCGCCACGGTCGAAGACGCCATCGCCGCTTTGGGGGCCGCAGCCAACGCGGCCGCACAACTCTCCACTCAACAGGGCTAGTCACGTGACCACAGATCTTCGCGTCGCCATCATCGGCTACGGGATGATGGGTCGCGCTCACGCCTACGGCTATCGCGCCGCGCCTCTTATTCGTCCTGGCGATGTGCGTTTCGTGCCGGTCGTGATGACGGGCCGCCACGAGACAGCGCTCGAAGCGGTCGCCAAGGACTGCGAAATTGCGGAGTGGTCGACGATGTGGGAGGACGTCGTGGCGCGCGCTGACGTCGATGTCGTTGACATCTGCACGCCGCCTGGAACCCACGCGTTGATCGCGATTGCGGCGGCGAAAAACGGTAAGTCGGTCATCTGCGAGAAGCCCCTCGCCACCTCGTACGCCGACGCGGCGGCAGCCCGTGACGCCGTGGGCACCGCCGGCGTGCATCACGCCGTGGGCTTTAACTACCGGCGCTTGCCAGCGTTGTCGCTGCTCGCCGAGATGGTGGCGGCTGGTGAACTCGGAGAGATTCGTCTGTGGCGCGGCACCTGGCTCTCCGATGAGTTTGTCGATCCGACCACGCCCTTCGACTGGCGTTTTGAGGCGGCGATGGGCGGCACCACCATCGCCGACCTTGGCAGTCATCTGATTGATCTCGCCTCGTGGATGCTCGGTCCGATCGCCGAAGTCTCCGCGACTTCATCTACCTTTACGAAGGACCGCTCAATCGAAGGTGGAGGGCGACGCGTGGAGATCGACGACGCGTCCTCAGCACTGTTGCGTTTCGCCTCAGGGGCGCAAGGGACTTTCGAAGTTGCACGAGTCGCGCCGCGACGACCGTGCGACTTCGTCGTCGAAATCAACGGCTCCAAGGCCACCGCGATGTTCTCGTACAACAATCTCAACGAGCTCTGGTTCGGCAGCCTCGACGACGACCCGCGCTTGTACGGACTTCGCCGGATTCGCACCGAACACGTCTTGCACCCCGAAACCAAGGGGTGGTGGCCCATCGGGCAGGGTGTCGGCTACGACGCGAGCTTTATCAATCAGGCGGCCGAATGGGCGAGCGCCTGGCCCGATGAGCCGTGGGCGCCAGGCTTCACGGAGGGCGCCGCAGTGGCGGCTGTCTGTGAGGCCATGGAACGAAGTTTCGTCGACCGGAGTTGGATATCCGTCGAAGATGTCATTAATGGATCTCTTTAGGAGTGAGTCGCATGATGTTTCGATGCATCGACCTGACTAATTGTGTTTCTAAGGTACAACCATTCGCCTCGCTCGGGTCGCTCTGGTTTACTACTGGTTTCTGGTCAGAGTCTGAAAAGTCGTCGCGCGTTCTCAGAAAACATCTTTGACCATACGTGGTCTCGAAGTGGAAGATTCTCTAGTTGCGCAAAGATGTCTTCGTAACTGAGCATCGGCCAATAGCCCGCGAAGATGACTTTGTCAGACCCGCGCGTGTTCGCATAGTTTATGATCGCTTCGGAATAATATTTCGGCGCAAATCCTGACGTGATAAAATAGAGGTTCTCCCATTTCAGCATTAGCTTTACGCACATTTCGGTCCAAGGTTCGCCGCCGTGCTTCATGACTATCTTGAGTTCAGGAAAGAACCAACACACTTCATCGAGGTAAAGTGGATCTTGTGTCCAACCGGGAACTCTAGGTCCGGGAATCCCAACGGTAACGAATACCGGAATGTCCAACTCGATGCATTTCGCATATATCGGGTAATACTCCTTGCTGTTTGGAGGTATCGGCGGATATATCGTATGAGGCAGAAGAGAGCACGCCTTGACGTTGGGGTAAGTCGTGACAAGTTCATTCAGCCGGCGAACTGCGCGCATTCCGTCGTGTGGGTTAACTCGTAACGTGAAGAACCAACGGTCGCCGTAGTTTTCAAGACCCTCAATCATCTTCGGCGCATCAGCCAATGTCACGGCGACGCATACCTTGTCGATGCCCCACTCATCGAGCATGTTGACGACGTAAGATGCGTCGCGGGTCTTGAATACTCTGTCGCCATCGGCTCCGCGAAAGAGATATTTCACAACGGCAGGAGACGGCCAGGCTTCTAGACTTTCATCGTCGCGGAACGCTTCCTTCGGGATGTAAGCGACGTTCATGTCGTCGCCTGGATTCACGCTGATCATGCAGTCAATTATTTGTCCGCTGAGCACTTGCAACGCCGTCATTCGAGTACTCCGCTACCCCGGTGCATCCTCGCCACGCGTTGATGAATGATGTCTGCTTGTTGCGCTTGAGTCACCGCAGCACTCCTTCGTCGAAAAGTTTCTCTATAACTTCTTCGGGACACCCACCCTCTCTAAGCGCCGCCTTGCTACGGTCTCCTAGAGGCGGATATCCAGATCGTCCAGGATTTGAGCCGCTGATTCGATACGGTGCTCGAATCGACTGGTAAGACGCGCCACCAGAGCAATCCAGATCCTGAATAATCTTGGCCGCAACGACGTCCGGACTGTTGCGCACTTCGCCATATTCCATAACCGCGGCCGCAAGAAGGCCAGCCCCCTGAATCAGGTCCACGCATTCTGCTGTTGATCTAGTCTCGAGCGCTTTGGTGAGCTCGTCGAGCATCGCGGCCCGGTTTGCTACTCGTGCTTCGTTTGTCGCAAATCGGGCCTGTTCCGCGAGTTCGGGCTTTCCGATTGCGTTACAAAGCCTCTGCCATTGACCGTCGGCATAGGCGGATAGGGCAACGTAACCGGTTCGTGTCGCCACGACGTCGGACGGGGCGGCCCTTGGAGAAGAGTTACCCATTCGTACGGGTGCCACGCCGCTGCCGAGGTAGCTTGTCCACTCGTGAGTCTGGAGATACATCGCTACTTCGAAGAGCGAAACGTTGACAACTGCCCCTTGACCCGTACGAAGTCGCCGTACATAAGCCGCAGTAACGGCGTGCGCGAGCACGACCGTGGACGCCGCGTCGACAATGGTCATGCCGACCTTCATGGGTGGTCCCGATGGATCACCGTTGATGGACATCATTCCACTTTCAGCTTGAGCGACAAGATCCACTCCACCACGCTCTGCGCTAGGGCTATCGAAGGGGAATGCAGTAATCGAAGCATAAATAAGTGACGGCTGATCTCTCATGAGAGCTTCCGCACCAAGGCCCAGCTTCTCCATTGAGCCAGGTTTCATGTTATGAACCACAACGTCTGCGTTCCTAATGAGCCCACGAATTGCGTCAAGCACTCGATGATCTCGCAAATCGGCCGAGACGGAATGCTTATTGCGATTAAATGCTCGAAGAATCGGTTCGCCCAGGCCTGGAACTACGCGAGCGAGTTCACCGGATAGTCGCTCAACCTTGATCACTTCAGCGCCGAGATCACCCAACAACGACGTCGCGCCGGGCGTAGATATCAGCTGACCGAACTCAATCACCCGGACTCCCTCAAGCGGGCCCCCAGAATCAACCACACTTTCCATTGAAATCCCTTTCAGCTTCGAAACAATGTGAGGTGAGTCCTTCACCGAACCGGACTGGCCGGCGAACAGCTTCTGCGCCTAGCGGCTTCGGATGTCGAATAGCTCCGCGATATGTCGTTCGGATTGTCACTGAACTCGTCCTCATCATTCGACAGAATGAAGCCCGATCGCCTCAATGATCGTCGGAATAAAAGCTCCCCACCAAGCTACGGTCAGAACCAAGTCCAACGCTCCCTCGTCGCCCCACGTCTGCGATGCTCTCTTCCACAAATCCTTCGAAAGCACTTGCTCGCTCATAATCACGTCCGCGACCTCGAGAGCTAAACGTTGTGCATTACTGAAACCGCTCAGATGATCAAGCGTCCCGTCTCTTAGCGCTTCTCGGAGCGCGTCGCTTATGCCTGCTTCGGCGGACACCGGTACGTGCTCATCCCATTCATAATTCACGCCGCGTCTTGCCGCGAGATGCAGAACAACAACTTCGCGATCTTGCTCCGGAAGTGCGGCGTCAAGCAGCAGGGAACTCAATAGCAGAATAAATGGGCGAAAGGTCGCAGACGAGTTTGCAAGAATTCGATGGATTTTAAGACACTTGCCCATCTCCTCTAACTTCCGAAGCACTCTTTGGACGTCTCCGGTTGTGTCATTTGATGTTCGCAACGGAAGTTCGAGGAATGGATCTGGCACTGTCATCATGCTCCTTCTATTACGGCAGAGCCGAAGCTAATGGGCGAACTTCTTCCCCATGTCGCATATGAATTACTCAAAAAGAGGCTGCCAGGAGCTGAGCGAGTCACCAATTCACCACGCGCGTTGCTAGCAGCGTCCTAGAGCATGAAGCCAAAGAAAGTTGATCGTCTTGATGGCCTCCTCAAAATCGAATGTAACGGTTCCTTGCGCAAGCCACGTATACGCCAATCGGTCCGTCATGGAGCCCAATGCGAGTGCGGCGATCTGGGAATCTACTTCAGAACTGACCAATCCGGCTTGCTGCCAGTAATCGATTGCGACCGCAATGCGATTAGTGAACATTTGCTGTACGTCTGTTCTAAGTTGACCCAGTTCTTCATTTATCGTGGCCACTTGTTCAATTGTGCGGATCAATCGAGCGTGCTTGGCATACACAGTGAAGTACATGCGGTTCGATCGCTCAATGAAATCGATTGGAAGTTGCCCATGACTTTCGCCTGTAGCAGCTGCTGCCAAGTAAAGTTCCCGCACAACATCGTGAAAGAGTTCACGGAAAACCTCTTCCTTTGAATTGAAGTATCGGTAGAACGAACCCTGTGCTACGGAAGCACTTGTCGTGATGTCACTGATGCGCGCTTCAAGGAATCCATCCCGTTCAAAAACCATCCTCGCCGAATTGAGGATTGCTTGACGGGTTCGTGCTCCTCGAAGAGTGGGCGGTTGGGGCGGACTGGGCTGAGCACCCACCGAGTTACTTTTGCGCAAGTCGGCCAATGAAACAGCCCCTTTCATTCTGGGCCTCGTTGTGGCCCGAGTATTTGGACAAATGGCGCCGCTGCCTCCTTTTTGGCGAATCTGACGCGTTGAACGGGCGCGAAGGGAAGCTGCGTTTCTTTGATCTCGTTTCTCTTCGGTTCCATGTGTGGAGCCTTTCTGTCCCCAAAATTAGATTTGAGCAGCAAGTTTGCACTGGCTGCAGTTGACAAAATCTAACGCATAATTATACTAACTGAACATGACGTCACATTACAGTTGCTTGCGGGGTTGGTGCTCTTGAAAGCAGCGCGGGAGTGAGGACAGCAGGAAATCAACCGGTGTTGCCGGCCTAAATAGGGGGAAAATTCAGTGAAGCGTAAAAGGTTTTTCATAGTTGCCGTCTTCGTGGCGGCACTTTCTATTGTGACTAGCGGTTTCGTGACTAGCACGGGTTCTTCTGCCGCGAGCAAAGCCCCCATAAAGATAGGACTTATTGCTTCTTACACGGGAGCTTTGGCTGGCGCACGGGAGAACGCGCCCCAGGCGATAGTTGCGCGAATCGATTGGCAGAATGCTCATGGCGGTATCGACGGACGCAAGATCGAACTGATTAGAGAGGACGATCAGTCGTCTCCCACTGTGAATCTTTCGGCCGCGAAAAGTTTGTCCTCGCAAGGGATCGTCGCAATGGTGGAGTCCGCCTCTTTGGACACCGGCGGTGCGCCCTACCTGCAGTCACAGGACATTGCCGTTGGCGACTCGTCACAAGGTCCAGAAGTTGGCGAATATAGGAACTTTTTCGGCGCGTCAGGCAGCCTTTCCAGTACCTATCCGTCCATTTCCGTGTGGGGACAGTTCTTGAAGTCCCAAGGGGCTACGAATTTCGCTGGCCTCGGATATGGCGCGTTTCCTTCCTCCGTCGGGGAAGTCACAGGGTGGGTAGGGAGCGCCCAAGCTGCAGGAATCAGCGCGCCGTACGTAAATACGAGCCTTAGCATCCCGGTGGCAGACTGGTCTCCGGTGTGTTTGGCGATGAAGAGTGACAACATCGACTCTGTAGGTGCGTCGCTAGCGTCTTCTGACACGTTGGCAATGTTGGCGGCCTGTCAGCAAATCGGTCTGACATTTAAAGCAACTATATTTCCCAGCGGGTTCGGCCCCTCGTCTCTAGGTCAAACGCTGGCCAATACAGAGGCGCAGGGAACTGACTATTCCGTGCCCTACGTTCCAGCCCTCGTGAAGAAAACAGCGACTGCGACCATGCTGAAGGCGTTTAAAGAGTACGGGGTCGGATACGCCGGTTTTGACGCGGAGAGTGGTTGGCTTTCGGCCGACATAATTATCTACGGACTCGAACATGCGGGAACTAACATCACGAGAAAGTCAGTTCTGCATGCCCTCCAGAACACGACCGCGTACACGGGTGGTGGCCTTGAAATCACACCCGTGAACTTCAAATCCGAGTACGGCGTCGGATCCGTTGGTTCAGGGCCAGCCCCGAGATACTGTGACTACTTCGTTCGACTGGTAGGTCAGGCGTTCAAGTTGATATCTAATGCACCAATTTGCGGAACGGTCGTGAAGTAGCAGCGGGAAATTAGCTCCGTGAAACTCGCATCGGATTCACAGTTCATAGCAGCGCCACCGCGTACCAAAGCGACGCGAGCGACTTCAACTCGGGCGACCTTTCTTGAGGTCGTCCGAGTTGATCTGCAGACTGCGATCAACGGATGATCCGGGTGTCGTGTTTTGTACGATCCGAGATCCGAGAGACTCCAACAGCGCGAGCACCGACGTTGCGAATTTTTGCGCAAGCGCGATTTCAGAACACAACGGGAGCCCAAAAGTGTTCCACCGGTCCGCCCGGTGGAAGGATTAGTTAGTGGGCCCCTTCCTAGTTGCCGGCGTCGTGTTCGGAAGCATATATGCCATTTCCTCAACGGGGTTGGTCTTCACATACATGTCGACCGGCATTTTCAACCTTGCTTTCGCCGCTCAGGCGTACTTTATTGCTCGGTTCTACTACTTCCTTAACACCCAACATAACTTGCCACCGTGGTGGGCCGGCGTACTAGCAATCGTGTGCGCTGGTCCTGCGTTGGGGGTGTTGCTTTGGGCGGTTGTGTTTCGTCATTTAAAGCATTCATCTACCTTGATCAAAATCGTGGCTACCATCGGGCTAAGCGTCTCACTTCCCGCAATATCGTCATTAATTTTTGGGAACATCAACATAGTGGCTGCGCCAGGCCTCGCTCCAGAGCCGGTTATGACGTTCGATCTCTTCAACGTAATTATCACGTTGGATCAAATAATTGTGATCGCGGCAATCGTTGTACTGGGAATTGTTGGTGCCTACATCTTCCGCGCGACAGATATTGGGCTCGCCGTTCGGGGCTTGGTTGATTCAGAAGCGATGACAAAAATATCAGGGACCAACTCGTCATTGATTGGCGTATCGGTGTGGGCAATCGGTAGTTTTCTATCTGGATTGGCCGGAGTACTGATAGCTCCACTCATAGGACTGTCACTAAGTACCTTCACTGTCCTGCTCAGCGCAGCATTCGCAGCCGTGATCATTGCCAGGCTCAAGAGCCTAACTATGGCCATAGCGGCGTCAATGCTCCTAGGTGTGGTTACAGAGGTACTCCAATACATTCTTCCAACAACTAGTTCGCTGACAACAGAGCTCATATACGCCGTGCCGTTTGTGTTTATGGCTGTATTCATTCTCGGAGAAGCAATAGTTTCCAGAGGCACGGCACGCGAAGTGCGTGCAGGCGGACCACTTGATGACGCGATCCACATAAATGTGCGCGGCGCCTCCGTAAAGCCGGCGCGGACAAGCACCCACAGTCAGATAACTTCTGAGCGAAATGGAGCATCGGCGACACGGAAGTGGCAAAAGAGCGGCCGGCGGGTGAGTCCCAGTTTTGTCGCATTTGCCCTGCTTTTTGCAGTCCCATTTGTGCTGAATGGTTATTGGGTGGGCCTTTTCGCATGTGGCGTAGCCTTCGGGATCGCATTTTTGGCGATCACCTTGACGACGGGAGAGGGAGGCATGATCTGGCTATGCCAGATCACCTTTGCCGGTGTGGGTGCCGTCACTTACGCAGCGTTGGCGGAGCAGCACGTACCGATATTTCTTGGTCTGATCGTAAGCGCCCTGACCGCGGCCCTGCTGGGTGTCCTGGTTGGATTTCTTACCGTATGGCTAGGGGATCTACGCACGACTCTTTTAACTTTGTCGGTCGGGCTAATTGCTGATCAGCTCTTCTTCATGTGGGGGCCCGTCTATAACGACGGGAGTGGAATTGCTGTTGCTCGACCGTCGTTCTTGTCCGGAGATCTGCAGTTCTCCTTGTTGGCCTTGGCGGTGTTTGGTCTATTTGCATTGATGATTGGAGCACTTCGGCGGTCCACTACTGGTCTCGCTCTGAGTGCAATTCGGTCGAGTGAACGGGGCAGTCGCTCTCTGGGTTTGGGCGTCATATCTTTGAAAGTCATGGTTGGGGCTTTGGGGGCAGCAGCTGCCGGGGCGGGCGGGGCTCTCTTAGCCCTGTACTCACTTTCGGCGCTCCCTCCCTCCTATGCAACCCTGGGCGGATTGATTTGGCTTGCCATTGTGGTGACACTGGGAGCGAGATCAACTAGCGCCGCGCTAGTAGCGGGTTTGATGTTTGCGATAATACCCGGCGTGTTTCTTCAGTATTTGTCCCCGAGCCTTTCGCAAGTACCCACGGCAATGTTTGGATTAGGGGCGGTTTTGGTGGCGGCAAATCCTGACGGGCTCGTCGCGATGCACGGTAGACAGTTGCGCGGAGCATTGGCTCGATGGAATCAATTCCGGAACAAGGATGACGCCGCGCAGCACTTTAAGATTCCGGCGCCCACGGCGTTCGACTCGGATCGGCGAATTGCTTTGGCCGAGAGGGTGCCTCCGACGGTTGACTCGAGCGAGCTTGTTCAGAGCACGGGTGCCAGAGAAGCAATCGCGAGCGTTAAGGCGGAGGGGGACTTAGAGTCCACGGCCGAGATCGTGGTCTTGCGGGCGGAGGAGCTTTCTGTTCGGTTCGGGGGTGTGCAGGCTTTGACAGACGTCAGCGTGGAAGTTCCGAAAGGGAAAATAATTGGACTTGTCGGACCCAACGGTGCTGGAAAGAGCACGTTGTTTGGTGTGTTGTCGGGGTTTCAGACCACTGAATCCGGTCGCGTATGGCTCGGCGGTCAAGACGTTTCACGATGGTCACCTCGTGAGCGAGCAAGGAGAGGGCTTGCCCGAACGTTTCAACACCCGGAGCTCTTTTGGACGATGACCGTAAAGGAACACGTCGTGCTTGGTTATCGCGCAGGACACGACCCGTCCAAAATTTGGCGTGACTGGCTCGCGGTCAAGAAAGTGCGGTCCTTGGACGAAGAGACGCAAGTTACGTCGATTCTGAATCTCCTTGGTCTGATGGACGTAGCGGATAGAAATGTCACAGAGTTGCCACTCGGTTTAGGCAGATTGGTGGAGGTTGCGCGGGCGATTGCAACCTCTCCGACAGTCCTGCTTCTGGACGAACCATGTGCCGGTTTGGATTCGCAGGAAACTCACGAATTAGGCCGAGTACTCCAGCACCTCGTACGACAAGGGGGAACTGGAATACTGCTTGTCGAGCACGATTTAGAACTAGTCATGCGGATATCCGATGAGATCATCGTTTTGGACCACGGCGCAGTTATTGCTCGAGGCTCAGCGGCGCAGATGCGTGAAGATTTGGCGGTTCGGCGAGCGTATCTGGGCAGTGAACTATCCCTTATGGGCTATGGCGAGTAGCCGCATCGACGCTGTTCTTCGAGTGGAAGGACTGGAGGTGCGATACGGGAACGCAATTGCCTTGTCGGGCGTTTCATTTGAGGTGAGGGCCGGGACAGCAACGGCGATCCTCGGTCCCAACGGCGCGGGGAAATCGACACTAGCAAGGGCAATTGCGGGCTTGGTGACAGTTGCGGCGGGACGCGTGTGGTTTATGAACGAGGACATTACCTCCGTAGCGCCCTATCAAAGACGGCGCATGGGACTTGCGTACTTGCCCGAGGAACGAGGAATATTTTCAAGTTTGACAGTATTGGAGAACCTGCGATTGGCTGTCCGTCTGTTGCCCCGCCACGAAAAACAAGAGGGGATGGAGAAAGCGCTTGAAGCTTTTCCCGTGCTCAAGGAGAGAGGGGCTCAGCGCGCGGGCACACTGTCTGGTGGAGAGCAACAAATGCTGGCCCTCGGTCGGATCATCTCAGTTCGACCAAATCTTGTTGTGGCGGATGAGGTTTCATTCGGCCTTGCGCCACGACTGGTGGATGAAGTGTTTTGGGGATTGGAGAGACTCCGAGACTCCGGCGTCGCTGTTGTTTTAATTGAGCAATTTGTTGATCGCGCCCTTCGATTTTCCGATCAAGGTGTAATCCTAAGGAAAGGCTCTCCAAGTTGGGTAGGCGCAGTCAGTGGTATTGGGGACGACGTACTGACGCATTACTTAGGCAGCGCAGATGCCGCACTGTAGAGATCTGCGTGCCGATTCATTGCTAATGGACGACGGGGGAGCAGATATTCGGCCCGTTCGTTGCGCGGCGAGCTTCCAAACTCCAAGTGACGACCCTTTGCGACTGCAGGACCGGAGGTGATTGCCGGTGTCTAACGGGGCCGACGACGGGGCCGCTGAGGTCGCGACGGTTGATCGCCTCCGTGCGCTTCGTCAACTGGCCAGTGGTAACGCTTCCCAAGCGGATCGCGTCGGAACGAGTCATGCGAAAGGGCGATCCGAGGCGCTGCGCCACGTTGATGGGTTGACAGATGCCGGAACCTTTTTCGAGATAGGTACCTTTGCCACCTTCGCTGAGCCGGTAACCCAGAAAGGCGAAAATCACTATGGGGGCGGGATCGTAGGTGGTCACGCGACAATTTCCGGTCGTCCCGTGACTGTTGCGGTCGATGATGGAGAAGTGTCTGGACGCGCCACCGGCAAGAGTTCCCGCCTCTTCGACATGGCTCTTAGCCGACGGAATCCGTACATCGAAATCGCACACGGCAGTAGCGAGCCATCCTTTGGAGGGCGGTTGGAGACCGGAACCTTGAGTGCAAAGACCTTTCGCGCCGAGCCCGCATTTCCCTATCTTCTCCAACGCAATAGGTTCATTCCCGTTGTTTCCGCTGTTCTCGGCGACGCCTTTGGTAGTTCCTCCTTCACAGCGGGGCTTTGCGATTTTCTGGTGCAGAAAGAAGGAACCCATTTAGGGCTGGTTCGCCCGCTAAGCACCGAAGGCGATGTGTTCGCGTCTCCTTCTGCGCCGGTCGAAAACAAGGTCTCGGTTGCCAATGGCGAGGTCGATATGGTGGTCAGGACTGATGGAGAAGCCTACGGTGCTGTGCGTAAATTTCTCTCGTTTTTGCCGTCCTACTCCGGTGGCCGCTTACCGATCGAGGAGGACGATCTGGCGATGAATTACGACAACGGAGTTGCGGCCTTAGTTCCGTCCCGGCGCAACCGGGCGTACGACATGAAAGACGTGATTCGTCGGCTGGGCGACCCTGACTCCTTTTTCGAACTCAAGCCGAATTTTGCTCGGAATATCATTACCGGATTCGGACGAGTGTCTGGCATGCCGGTCGGTTTCATTGCCAACGCGCCGATGCACAGTGCTGGCGCTCTCACGCCCGACTGCTGCCTCAAGGCGACGAGCTTCGTGTGTATGTGCGATGCCTTCGGCATTCCGATGGTATTCCTGATAGACACCCCCGGCTTCTTGGTTAGCGTGTCAGCCGAACGGGATCGAGCGATGATTCGCAGCATGACGATGATGCAGGCGATCGCGCTGGCCACTGTTCCGAAGATCAGCGTTGTTGTTCGCAAGGGCTTCGGGCTCGCTTTCGTCATCATGGGGGGAAATCGCCGAAGTGACCTTCTTGTCGCTTGGCCAGGCGCAGAGATTGGGTTCATGGATCCTCCTGTTGCGGCCAATGTTCTATTCGAGCCTCAAATGCGAGAGTTGCCCGAAGAAGAGCGACCAGCCTTCATTGCGAACAAGGTGAACCAGCTTGCCGTCGACTTTGAGCCATATGGAGTAGCCGCAAGCATGGTCATCGACGAGATCATCGAGCCGGGCACGACCCGACAAATGATTGCCGAATATTTCTTTACCGAACTCAACTCTGACGGGCGAACACGCGTCCAGAGTCCTCTAGCCAATTGGCCACGGTGGTCATAGTTGAAAGCGGGCGCTCATCAAATGACTGGCCAAGGAGCAAGGTGTCGAAGATAGCGGCACCTAGAGCAGGACGCCCGAGCGTGCGAGAACACGTCGATGGCATTGTTGACCCGAACTCCTTCGTAGAGATCAATGGGACGGAAGGTGGGCAAGCACTGATCGATGGAAGACCGGTGATCGTGGGCCCCAGTTCAGAATTGCTTGAATGGGCTCTGGCTCGAAGACAGCCATACATCGCGCTCATTTCCGGCCCCGGCGGAGCCCTGCGGGGCGGTCCGCGCGATCTTGGCCTCCTCGACCCCGTTTCCGGAATGAGTTCCCACTTCAGCGAATCGACTCCAGCGATGTTCAGTCGGCAACGAGGCATTCCGGTGGTGGCCGCAATCGTTCACCACTCCTTCGGCAACTCCACCTTTTTCACGAGTCTCTGTGACTTTGTTGTTCAGCTTGAGGGCACGTGTATGGCAATGGCCGGGCCACGCGTGCTGGCGATCGGTACGGGTGAGAAAGTCACGATGGAGGAGCTAGGTGGAGCAGGCGTGCATCGTAATAATGGCCAAACCGATGAGGTCGCTGACTCACTTGAGGTCATATACGGATGGATTCGCAAGGTACTCTCGTACTTGCCCTCTGCCAGCGGCGCTCCGTTGCCAGTGCGCGACTTAGGCGAGTCGTCGTCCGTTGCGGAACTTGCGAATCTGAGCGAAGTTCATCAAGAGGTGCTTGACCTCGTGGCGGCCATAGTCGATCAACAAACCTTCTTCGAACTAAAGGCCGACTACTGTCCCGGTCTTGTCACAGGTTTCGCCTTCCTCGGTGGTATTCCGGTTGGCGTCATCGCTAATGATCCATCGATTGAGGATGGCTCGTTCTCCCCAGAGGCATGCCTCAAGGCGACAAGGCATGTGTGCATGTGCGACGCATTCGGTCTCCCAATAGTGCTTTTATTGGACACACCAGGTATGACGGGCGAACCTTATGGTGAACGTGAGGCTCCTATCAGCCGGGCGATGATGTTGGCCCAAGCCGTCCACCTTGCCGCAACACCAAAGTGCTTTGTGGTCGTGCGCAGAGCATTCGGTCCGGGGCTTCTGGTTACGGGCTCAGCGCGTGTCGGTACCGACTTGGTGATCGCCTGGCCGGGAGCCCGGATCGGCTTCTCTGACGGAGCAGCCCTGCTCAATGGTTCTTGGCGCGTCGACTTGAGAGAGTGGGTGCGAGATGGGGTGATTGAACCTAGTGAAACTCGAGCAACACTGATCAGGCACCTGCGCTCCGTACTTGGTGATTGCCCGATCGGGCCCGCCGGCCCGCTGAGCGCCTGGCCCGTGGGATTCTGATCCGCAAAGGGAGTAGTCAATGTCTGAAGAGATAAATTCTCAACTTGTCGCCACAGTGTGGAAGATATTAGTCAGCGAGAACCAGTATGTTTCCGCTGGTGACACGCTCATGATCCTCGAGTCTATGAAGATGGAGATTCCCATCACCGCAGAGCGGGACGGAATCGTGGTGCGCGTCGTGGTGACCGAAGGGCAAACAGTTCAAGGGGGCGACCTTTTGATCAAACTGGACTGATCATCCAAGGACCGAACTCAGAAATGTCGTGCGGTCAATGCGTCCGCTTATCCAGTTGAGAATTAGTTAAGCGCTGGCAAACGCGACGACGTCGCTCGCCGTGGCGTGCGTGATGTCCGGACACATCGTGGGGTAGAGCTCGGTTGCGTGGGTCGTTCCGAGGACGATGCGCCGGCGGGCCGCCACACCAGCTTCGAGGAGGCGGCGATAGAACGCGATGCCCTCGTCACGCAAGGGATCGCACTCGTTGACGCTGATCACCGTTGGTGGGAGTCCTATGAGGTCTTCCACAGAGGCGAAGCCCGGCCACGCGAGGGGATTCTTTTTGTGGAAGGCGTCAATGCCGTATCCCACGGTCATGCGATTGCTTCGTAGTTCGAGCGCGTAACCGTTGAACTCCACCGAGGAAGGGTACCGATCATCAGGCCACTGTCCAATCAGACAGGGGCAGAGCGCGTAGAGCCCCTTCACGAGGTGAAGCGCGCCCCCTTTCTTCAACGAAAGACCCGTCGCGAGGGTGAGATTGCCTCCGCCACTTTCGCCAGCAATAACGACGTGCGTGGGGTCAATGGCTAGTTCTTCGAAGTTGGCGTGCACCCACTCTAAGCCAGCGACGCAGTCGTTCAGTCCCGCCGGGAACGGGGCGACGTTGGGGACCGACGAGGGAACGACGGCGTTGCGAAAGTCGATCATCACGACGGCAACGCCTTTCGCCGCGAGGATTTTGGCCCACGCGCTGTAGGCGCCGAAGTAACACGACAACGTCACCATGCCTCCGCCGTGGATGTAGTAGACGCAGGGCAACACGTCGTGGTTCTCAGGTCGGATGATGCGAAGGTTGATGTGGTTGCCCACCGGTTGGGCGACGATCTCTCGTGACGTAATCGAGAGTCCCTGAGAGGGCGCAACGTCTTCGTTGTCGGCTTCGTTCATGAAATCTGCTTCGAGCGCCGCACTCCGGCGACCTTCTGGCGATGACGCCTCAGCGAGCAACTCCTCGCGACTCGCGACGTCGACGGCAACGTCTTGGGGCCATCGACTGAGCATCGCCCGGATACGCGGATCGACTCGAGGGTCGCTTTCGGCGTTCACGTCCAGCGCCGCTTCTTCGACCGCGCCTAGAAAGACGACGCGTCGATGACGAAGCGGTACTTCACGTCGCTCGCAATAGTTCGTTCGAAGGCAGTTTGAATGTAGTCGGCCTTCACCACCTCAACATCGCTAGTGATGCCGTGTTCGCCACAGAAGTCCATCATCTCTTGGATTTCCTTCATGCCGCCCGCCATCGAGCCAGCCAATGAACGGCGCTTCTCGACGAGCCACTGGGTTCGAACGGGATAAGGATGGATCGGCAGCCCTACGAGGACGAGCGTGCCATCGACCTTGAGGAGTTCAAAGTACGGCTTGAGGTCGATATCGGCCGAGACCGTGTTGATAATCAGGTCATACTGCCCGCGGCGGCTTTCGAGCTGGTCGCGGTCGGAAGTGTCAACGAAATCGTGCGCACCGAGTCGAAGCGCGGCATCCCGCTTGTTGGCGGAGTGTGAAAAGACGGTCGTCGTGGCGCCAAGGGCGACCGCAAACTTGACGCCCATGTGACCGAGACCGCCGAGTCCGACAATGCCGACGCGGCTGTCCCTCGATGCATTCCAGTGTCGAAGCGGGGAGTAGAGCGTGATGCCGGCACAGAGCAGCGGGGCAACACCGGCGAAGTCAAGAGATTCGGGCACGTGCACGGCGTACGCCTCGTCTACGACAAAGTGAGTCGAGTAGCCGCCAAAGGCGATGGTCGTGCCGTCGCGCTCGAAACCGTTGTAAGTCGGTGTGTCGCTTTCGACGCAGTACTGTTGCTCGCCCCGAAGGCAGTATTCGCACTTTCGACACGAGTCGACAAAGGTGCCGACTCCAACAAGGTCGCCGACCTTGAATTTCGTCGCTGAAGACCCAAGCGCCGTGACGATCCCCACGATCTCGTGTCCGGGCACCATCGGAAAAATCGACGGTCCCCAGTCTTCATTCACCTGGTGAATGTCGGAGTGGCACACGCCGCTGAAGAGCACGTCGAACGCAACATCGTTGTCACGTAAGTCTCGACGCGAAAACGTGAACGGCACCAAGCTGGCGCCGGCGTGATGGGCTGCGTAGCCGCGGGCTTCCATGTCATTCTCCTAGGGACGATGCGTGAAGTCTTGAATGGCAATTCTAGGCAAGCCACATCAAACAATTCGCCGAGGTTCAAAGGAGAAAGTTTTTACGATCGTTCTCGAGTCACTGATATCTTCGGGTCGTGCGCGATTCAACTCGTCATCGCAACGAAGCAGGGTAGCGGTGCGCCGCGCTCTTTTCTTACCCGCCTTTGACGGATTGGCCGATCCCGAAAACCTCGTAGAGTTGGCCGTTCGCGCGGAAGCGGTCGGTTGGGAAGGATTCTTCCTGTGGGACCACTTGCTGTACACCGAACCTGTTCGTGACATCCTCGATTGCTACGTGGCGCTGGGCGCCATTGCCCAGGCGACTTGCACTATCCAGATCGGTCCGATGGTGACACCGCTGGTGCGACGACGACCGCAGGTGGTTGCCCGACAGGCGCTCACATTGGACCTTCTCTCCAAAGGCCGTCTCGTTCTGGGTTTCGGCATCGGTGACGACGGCGGACCGGGTGGAGAATTGTCCGGGTTTGGCGAGGTGCTCGATGCCGCGACACGCGGACGGGCCCTCAGTGAAGGTCTCAACGTTCTAACGGGTCTGCTCTCGGGCGAGACCCAACACCACGATGGTGAGTTCTACCGAGCGATGGACGTCCGTTTCACACCGACGCCCTATCGAGAAAGTGGTATTCCAATCTGGCTCGCCGTCCGTTGGCCCAATCGCGCGCCGATTCGTCGTGCCGCCCACTATGACGGTGTGGTCGCCATCTCGATGGGCAGCCCAGAAGACGCGGCGGTATTACGCGCGCAGCTCGTTGAGGACGGCGCTGATCTTGACCACTTCGACGTCGTGGTACTTGGCCACGAGGGCGACGATCCCAGGGCGTGGCGCGACGCCGGCGTGGACTGGCTGCTCACTCAGCTTGGACCGTACGGACTGCGCTTCGACCAAGCCCTAGAAGTCGTCAATGCAGGTCCAACGGACTGATTCTCCCCCAACGGATCTCAGGAAAGGTCGAACCGATCGAGATTCATGACCTTGTCCCACGCGCCGACAAAGTCGCGGACGAACTTCTCGTGTGCGTCGTCCGAGGCGTAGACCTCGGCGATAGCCCGGAGCTGAGAGTTCGATCCAAAGACGAGGTCGGCGCGACTGGCGCTCCACTTGAGCTCACCACTGGAACGATCTCGCCCTTCGAAGTCGACGTCGGAACTTGAAGACGGCTTCCACTCGGTGTCCATGTCGAGCAGATTCACGAAGAAGTCATTGGTCAACTTCTCACTTCGCTTGGTGAGGACTCCGAGTTCGCTCTGTCCATGGTTAGTGTTGAGGACGCGCATTCCGCCCACAAGAACCGTCATCTCGGGAGCCGTCAGTGTCAACAGGTGTGCCCGATTGAGCAGCAGTTCCTCGCTCGGTCGTGTGTCGCCCGGTCGAAGGAAGTTTCGAAAACCGTCGGCGGTCGGCTCCAACACGGCAAACGACTCGATATCAGTGTTCTCCTGTGACGCGTCAGTGCGACCGGGCGAGAAGGGAACCTTCGTGTCATAGCCGGCGTTCTTGGCGGCCTGTTCGACGGCGGCGCATCCGCCCAGGATGATGACGTCAGCGAGTGAGACTTCTTTTCCGTTGGAATGAGCCTTGTTGAAGTCCTGCTGAATTCCATCAAGGTTCGTGAGCGCTTTTCCCAGTTCGGCCGGACTGTTGGCCTCCCAGTCTTTCTGAGGGGCCAGACGAACTCGTGCGCCATTGGCGCCCCCGCGCTTGTCGGTGCCGCGAAACGACGACGCCGACGCCCAGGCAGTTGAGACCAGTTGGCCAATCGATAGCCCCGACGCGAGAATCTTCGTTTTCAGATCCGCGATGTCTTGCGCGTTGATCAGTTCGTGCGCGCGAGCGGGCACGGGGTCTTGCCAGAGTTGTGGTTCCGCGGGTACGAGTTTGCCGAGTCCTCGAACGTAGGGACCCATGTCGCGGTGCGTCAACTTGAACCATGCCTTGGCGAACGCGTCAGCGAACTCGTCGGGGATCTCCTGGAAGTGCTTAGAGATCGGGCCGTAGACCGGGTCGAAGCGCAAAGCTAAGTCGGTTGTGAGCATCGTCGGCGCGTGGCGCTTCGAAGGATCGTGAGCGTCGGGCACCGTGTCGGATGCACCTCCATCCTTCGGCTTCCACTGATGGGCGCCGGCGGGACTCTTGGTGAGCTCCCACTCGTAACCGAAGAGAATCTCGAAGAAGTCGTTGTCCCACGTGGCCGGCTTCGTCGTCCACGTGCCCTCCAGACCACTCGAGATGGTGTCGCCGCCTCGGCCGGTACCGAAGCTGCTGGTCCAGCCCAGTCCCTGCTCTTCAATCGCGGAGGCTTCGGGCTCTCGGCCGCCGTAGACATTGGGATCGGCGGCACCGTGGGTCTTGCCGAAGGTGTGGCCGCCGGCGATGAGTGCCACCGTCTCTTCGTCGTTCATGGCCATGCGCCGAAACGTTTCTCGGATGTCGATCGCGGCGGCGAGTGGATCGGGTGCGCCTTCGGGGCCTTCGGGGTTCACGTAGATGAGACCCATCTGCACGGCGCCGAGCGGCGTTTCTAATTGACGTTCGCCGCTGTAACGCTCGTCACCGAGCCAGGCGGTTTCGTAGCCCCAGTGGATGTCGTCTTCGGGCTCCCAGATGTCCTCTCGTCCACCTGCGAAGCCGAAGGTCTTGAATCCCATCGACTCCAAGGCACAGTTACCGGCGAAGATCATCAGGTCGGCCCAGGAGATCTTTCGGCCGTACTTCTGCTTCACTGACCACAACAGCCTTCGTGCCTTGTCGAGGTTGACGTTGTCGGGCCAACTATTGAGAGGCGCGAAGCGCTGCGCGCCGGAACCGGCACCTCCGCGCCCGTCGTGGATGCGGTACGTGCCGGCACTGTGCCACGCCATACGAATAAACAGCGGGCCGTAGTGGCCGAAGTCGGCGGGCCACCAGTCCTGAGACGTGGTCATGACTGCTTCAATGTCCTTCTTTAGGGAATCGAGGTCGAGCGTCTTGAATTCCGCGGCGTAATCAAAGTCCTCATCCATTGGGTCGGCTGCTGGTGAGTGTCCGTTCAGGATCTTCACGTTCAGCTGGTTGGGCCACCACTCCGCGTTCGTCTGGCTGCCACCCACGTGGGTGTACACACCGCCAACTACCGGGCACTTATTTTCGTCAGTCATGCTCTCTCCTTTGGTTGCATCATAAAGTCGGCGCGAGCACTTCAACGCCCGGATAGCCGCTCTCAGAATCAGAAGCGTGTTCGAGCATGGGTGGCCGGATTCCGTACCTCAACGTCGACGTAGGCGACCTCGCCGACGCGATCGTCTTCGCCACGGAGTCGGAACTTCCCGGACACGAGGTGTTCTATATCGCCGCGGCGGACAACATCGGAAGCAGGAACTTTGACGAGATGCTGCATCAAAACTACGGAGACAAGATCGAACTGCGACCCACTGCGCGTCCCGGCGCGTCGGGTATCTCCTGTGAAAAGGCTCAGCGAATGCTTGGCTGGACCGCGAGGCGTTCCTGGAAAAACTACCTGGACGCCGACGGAAAGGCACTCTCGCGCGCCTGACGCCAGCCGACGGAACTTTTTGCACTCCTGACCTGAAATGGACTTTTCTTAGAGGATAAGGTAAGGTCCGAAAGAAGGGGGAGGGTCGACGTCGTTGGCCGTTCTCTGTCTGGGAACCAACAAGCGAAACTCTGAGGGGGCATACAACATGAATCATTTTCGGACTCGGTACCTGCGGGTATTGGTGGTGGCAGCGTCGATAGCGCTGGTCGGCGTCTTTGTGCCGGAGATCACCAACGCCGCATCAGGAACCACCGGCGCGACGTTCACCGTCGCTCAGCCGTGGGGAACCATTCCTGACAACTTCAATCCGTACGCACCCTCGGGGGCGAACGCACCGGGCACAGAGAGTTGTCTGTACCAGTCGCTGTACTACATCAACGCCGCCACCGGCGCGGAGACTCCGCTGCTCGCCACCGGCTACAGCTGGAGTGCTAACAACTTGACATTGACGGTGACGACTCGTAGCGGTGTCACCTGGAGCAACGGGACGGCCTTCTCGGCTGCCGATGTGGCTTTCACGTTCAACTACCTCAAAGCCAATCCGACGCTTGACGTCAACGGCATCTGGAGCAGTCCGCTGACCTCGGTCACTGCCACGGGCGCGAACACCGTGGTGTTCGCGTTCTCCAAGCCCGACACACCTGAGGCGGTGGCCATTCTGTACGGGACTGACGGCAACCCGACCGACATTTTGCCCCAGAGCATCTGGTCGAGCATTACTGACCCGGCGACGGCTACCAACACCTCACCTGTCGGTACGGGTCCCTTTACGCTGTCGTCGTTCTCGGCCTCATCGGTTGTCTACGTAAAGAATCCGAATTACTGGGAAGCGGGAAAGCCTTCCATCGGATCAGTGGTCTTCAACTCGGTTGACTCGGACACCACCGCTGAACTCGAACTGGAGAACGGCACGATTGACATGTCGTACGACTACATCACCGACGCGGCGGCGACTTTTGTCGCGAAGAATCCGTCACAGAACGTCGCTTTCTGGCCATCGGTGAGTGGGAACTATCTGTACATGAACGACGCCAAGGCACCGTTCAACAATCTGGCGTTTCGCAAGGCCGTGGCCGAAGACATGAACACGAAGTTCATTGCGGCAAGGGCCTACTTCGGCGCCCTGTCACCGGACACCGGTGGCGCGGAGTCGGCGGTGGTCGGACCCCAGGTGTCTGAGTGGTTCTCGAGTTCGTTGAAGGACCTGGAGTACAGCTACAGCGTGAAGGATGCCAAGGCCACGCTGAAGGCCGCGGGGTACAAGTGGTCAAAGAGCGGCCAACTGGAATCGGCGTCAGGCAAGGTTCTGCCTCACATGACCGTGCTGATTGGCGGACCGGGTTGGACGGACTACATTTCGGCGGCTGACAACATCTCCAATGAGCTCAAGTCGATTGGTGTCGACACGACGGTGATTCAAGAGCCGTACTCGACGTACGCCAACGACCTCGATCGGGGTCTCTATGACTTTGCCGAGTCGTGGGGTAACGGCAACAATTCGACGCCGTACTACCAGTACTACTACATGTTCAATCCCAGCGAGTCTGCTCCGATCGGCAAGGTAGCGACGTCCGACTGGGAGCGCTTCACCTCTCCCGCCATTACCAAGGCGCTCGCCACGTACTCGGGTACCAGCAGTGTCTCGGTGCAAAAGGCCTCGATGGCGACGATTGAAAAGACGGTGCTCACCGACATTCCACTCGTGCCGCTGACGGGCCGTGGGAACTGGCTTGACTACCAGACGAGCGCGTTTACCGGCTTCCCATCAAAGTCCAATCCCTACAACGACGGCAGCGCGTCGGACCAGGAAGGCGCAATGTTGGTCTACCTCAACGTGACAGCGAAATAGTCAAATCGTGTCCGGACGCTCGTCCGGATGGGTGGACACACCGACGTGGGAGCGGCCCAGCAGTCTTGGGCCGCTCCCAAGTTGTAAAAAGCAACAGATGAGAACGGTGGGCACGTGCGGTACTTGCTGAAGCGCTCGGGAGCCTTCGTGGTGACCTTGTGGATTGCCATCACGGCGAACTACGCCCTGCCGCGCCTGATGCCGGGCAACCCGGTCGAGACGATGTTCGCGCGCTACCAAGGCAAGGTGAGCCCAGCCGCCATCAGCGCGATGCGGCTGGACTTCGGACTTAACACCAAGACCGGTGAGCTGGGTCAGTACGTTGACTATCTGCGCAATGTGGTGTCAGGAAATCTTGGTGTCTCTTTCTCCTACTACCCCGCGCACGTCAGCACGCTTATTGGCGAGGCCCTTCCTTGGACACTTGGCTTGGTCGGCTTCGCCACGATCCTCGCTTTCATCCTCGGCACCGGTCTTGGAATGTTCGCCGCGTGGCGACGCGGTAGCGCGGGCTGGAAGCGCGGCTCGATCGCCGACTCCGGACTTGTTCCCTTCGGGCTCCTGCTTGGCGCTCTGCCCTCATTTTGGATCTCGCTCATCCTTCTTTACTTCGTGGCCTTTAAGTTCGGTTGGTTCCCGGTCGGTGGCGGTGTGGCCGCCGGCGTCGGACTGCTCACCGGTCCCGGCTTCGTGTCGCTCATTCACCACGCGGCGCTACCTGCGATCACGCTCACCTTGATCTCGATGGGACTGTGGATCTTGTTGATGCGCAACAACATGCTGAGCGTGCTCGGCGAGGACTACGTGAAGTTCGCTCGCGCCAAGGGCCTGCACGACCGCACAGTGGCCGTGCACTACGCGGCGCGTAACGCCGTCTTGCCGGTCTTCGCTCAGCTGGCGCTGGCCCTTGGCATCGTGGTTGGGGGACAGGTCTTCATCGAGATCGTCTTCTCGTACCCCGGCATCGGCTTTCTCCTCTTGAACGCCGTGGAGAATCAGGACTATCCCCTCATCCAAGGCATCTTTCTTATCTTCACGGTCGCCCTGTTGCTCGCCAACTTTCTCGCGGACGCGTTCTACGTGCTCGTTGACCCGCGGGTTCGTGTAGGGGCGCGCCAGTGAACTGGCGCGAGTTCCGCCATAACCGCCGCGCGATGACCGGCGCCTCCATACTGGCGGTGTTCATTTTGGTGGCCGTCTTCGCGCCGTTGATCGTGCCGTACTCGCCGACGGCCGTTCGCTTTACCCCGAATCTTCCGCCCGACGGATATCACTGGTTGGGCACGACCGTGAACGGTCAGGACATCTTCTCTCAAGTCATTTGGGGCGCCCGAGCGAGTCTCTTCGTCGGGTTCGTCTGCGCCACGCTGATCAGTCTCATCCAGTTGGTGATGGGCGTCTTCGCCGGTTACGTCGGTGGGTTCTTCGATACCGTGGCCAGTTCGATCACCAATGTGTTTCTCGTGCTGCCCTCACTGCCCTTGCTGATTATTCTCGCCGCGTACCTCCAGGGCGGCAGCGTCTTCGTACTTATTGCGGTCATCGTGGTGACGGGCTGGGCGTGGGGGGCCAAGGTGCTGCGGGCCCAGGCCATCACTCTGCGCGAGCGACCCTTCGTGCAGGCCTCTCGCATCTCGGGCGAGAGCCGATGGCACATCGTGCTCACGCACATCGTGCCCAACATGCTCGGCATCATCGTCTCGAACTTCTTCGGCGCGGCGCTCTTTGCCGTGTTAGCCGAGGCCGGTCTGGAGTTCATTGGCCTCGGCAACATCAACGACGTCACCTGGGGCACCATGCTCTACTGGGCGCAGGAGGGTGACGCCATCTTGTTGGGTCAGTGGGTGTGGCTCCTGGTCCCCGGTCTCTGCCTGGCGCTAGTGGGCACGTCCCTAGGACTGCTCAACTTCGCCGTGGATGAAATCGCGAACCCTCGACTGAGGCGACTGGGATGAGCGCCCTCCTCGAGATTCGCGGCCTCACCGTCGGTTACGGCTGGCATTTCCCCCCAGCCGTAACGGCGGTGCGCGACGTGGATCTCACGGTACACGCCGGAGAAGTCGTCGGTGTGGCGGGCGAGTCGGGTTCTGGTAAATCAACGCTGGCCTTTGCGGCGACGGGACTGCTCGATCCGCCGGCGAGAGTTCTTTCGGGATCCGTTCGATTCGACGGAGATGAGGTCACGACGATGAGTCGTGAGGAACTGCGTCAGATGCACTTCCAATCTGCTTCCATCGTCTTTCAGGCCTCGATGAACGTGCTCAACCCGGTCACCCGCATTGAGGCTCAGTTTCGAGACGCCATGGCCGCCCACGGGGTGACGTCGCGCGAGGAGGCCCGCCAACGCGCCGAAGAGGCTTTTGATCTGGTGAAGGTGCCACGGCGATACCTCGACGTCTACCCGCACCAGCTCTCGGGCGGCATGCGTCAACGCGCCGTGATCGCGCTCGCTCTCGTCATGCGACCCAAGCTGCTGGTCCTGGATGAGCCCACCACCGCGCTCGACGTGGTGGTGGAACGGGCGATTTTGCAGTCGCTGGACGAGCTGCGTCGCGAACTGGGCTTTGGCGTGATCTTCATCACCCACGACCTGTCGCTGCTGGTCGAGATCGCCGACCGCATTGCCATCATGTACGCCGGACGCCTGGTCGAAGAGGCGCCCGCCCGTGAACTCTACGAGAGCCCGAAGCATCCCTACACCATTGCGCTCATGAATGCGTTCCCGCCTCTCACCGGTGAGCGTGAGCGATTGACTGGCATTCCCGGGCAGCCCCCGGATCTTAGAAATCTGCCTCCCGGGTGTCCCTACGCACCGCGCTGTCCGTCCTTCATGCCGGGAGTCTGCGACGTGATTGATCCGCCCGACGTGGTCATCGATGAAGGCCATCGCGTGCTCTGTCATCTCTACGGATCAGTGGGAGCCACAGGTGTCTAGCCCGACCACTCTCGCCGCGACGGACGCGAACACGGGATCTGCGCCACTGCTCGAGGTTCGTGGGCTTTCCACCGCCTACGGCATCGGAAGAGTCGGTCGACACGAGGAGGTCGCGGCACTGACCGATGTCGATCTCACGGTCGCGCGAGGCGAGGTGCTCGGACTGGTCGGCGAGTCGGGCTCGGGCAAGACAACCTTCGCGCGCACCTTGGTCTACTTGGAGCGCTCAACAGCGGGCACCATCGCAGTCGATGGGGAGGTCATGCCCAAACACCCGAGTCCGAGGCGACTGCGCGAGCATCGTCGCAAGATCCAGATGATTTTTCAAGATCCCTACTCATCGCTCGATCCACTGCACACCGTGGCCAGCGCCGTCACGCAACCGTTACGAGCCTTCAACATCGTTCCGCGACGCAAGGAGCGCGCCGAGGTCGAAGATCTCTTGCAGCAAGTGGGCCTCACTCCTGTAAAGGACTTTCTCACGCGCTATCCCCACGAGTTGTCGGGCGGCCAGCGCCAGCGCGTCGGTATCGCTCGGGCGCTGGCCGCGCGACCGAGTCTGCTGATCGCCGACGAGCCGACCTCGATGCTGGACGTTTCGATCCGACTCACGATCATGAACCTGCTGCTCGACCTAAAAGACAGCCGCGGACTTTCACTCATCTTCATCACACACGACCTGGCGGCGGCGCGCTACGTCAGTGACCGAATCGCCATCATGTACGCCGGACGGCTCGTCGAGATGGGACCCGCGGGTGAGGTGCTCGGCGAGCCGCGTCACCCGTACACGATGCTGTTGCGTGACGCCGTGCCCGACCCCACGCAGAGCAACGTCGCGCGAATCCAGGCCGAAGAGCGCGGTGAGCCGCCAGACCTGACGGCGCTACCGGTCGGATGCGCGTTTGCTCCTCGGTGCGCCTTCGCGCGCGAGGAGTGCCTCGTGGCGTTTCCCTCGTGGCGACGAGCGAGCGAGGGTCATGAAGTTCGTTGCGTCCTGCTCGACGAGGCGACCCCGTGACAACTTTCTTCCGACCAGTCCGGCGCGCGCCGGCCACCCCAAGGAGGTACCTGTGACAGAAGGGTCCAATTCCCGAGATGAGTTTTACTGGGGCGCCTCGACCGCCGCGTATCAGATCGAGGGTTCGCCCTTAGCTGATGGTGCCGGACGCTGCGTCTGGCACGAGTTCTCTCATACTCCTAACACCGTAGAGAACGGAGATACGGGCGACGTGGCTTGTGACCACTACCACCGTCGTGACGAGGATGTGGCGTTGATGCGCGAACTGGGACTGGGCGCCTACCGGTTCTCTATTCGCTGGCCGCGAATCCTGCCCGACGGCACGGGCGCAGTGAACATAAAGGGCCTCAACTTCTACGACCGACTGCTGGATGAACTCTTGGCCGCCGACATCGAACCCTTCGTCACCCTCTATCACTGGGACCTTCCCGCCACGCTGCAGCGTCGCGGGGGGTGGTCGAATCCTGACGTGGCCGAGTGGTTCGCTGACTACGTGGCGGTGGTGGCGAGGCGACTCGGTGATCGGGTGCGTCACTGGATAACCCTCAATGAGCCTTTCGTGGTGGCGGAGCAAGGACATCTGGTAGGAGCTCACGCCCCGGGGATTCGCAATATCTACGCGACAGGCCACGCCATACATAACCAACTTCGTGCTCACGCGAGCGCCTGGCACGTGCTCAAGTCCATCTACCCCGACGCCCAGGTCGGCATTGCAATGCATAATGCGGCCGTCTATCCGGCGAGTGAGTCACTCGAAGACATAGAAGCGACTGAGCGCGCGAACGCCTGGCACAACTACCCGCTCTTCTTAGAACCTCTCATGAAGGGGCGCTACCCCGCGTCGTTAGAAGATCGACTCGCTCCGTATCTTCCCAACAACTACCGAGATGACATGAAGAGCCTGCGCATCGATCCGGACTTCGTCGGGATGAACTACTACTCGGGTTATCTCGTGCGAAACGACACTTCCCGATGGCTCGGCTTTGAGTCGGTTGCCGAACCGAGCGCTTCGCGCACGGCCATGGACTGGATTGTCCGCCCCGATGGGCTGCGCGAAATCCTGGTCGAGGCCCATCGTCGTTACAACCTCAAAGCGCTTTACGTCACCGAAAGCGGAGCGGCCTACGAGGACCACGTGGTGGACGGTGAGGTCGATGACGTCGAGCGCCTGAGCTACATACAAGAACACGTCGCCGCGACGCTCGCCGCCCGCGCCGAAGGCGCGCCGGTGCGCGGTTACTTCGTCTGGTCGCTCTTTGACAACTTCGAGTGGGGAAGGGGTTACGCCATGCGCTTCGGCATTGTGCACATCGATTTCGAAACCCAACAACGTCTCGTGAAGGCGAGTGGACGCTGGTACAGCGAACTCGCGCGCTCGGGCGCGATCAGCGTGGTCTAGAGATCAGCGCCGGACGAGTGCGCACGACACTTTTCGGCACGGTACCGCCGTTACCCAACATCTCGTCGACCACGAGACTCGACGCTCCGAGCACGACGGCGTCGTCTCGGAATCGCCCCAGTTCGATACGCACGCAACTCGCGGTGTAGTCGAGCGCCTGCTCGCTCACCACTTCACGAATTCGCTCCAGAATCGACGGCCCCAGGGCCAGTCCGAGCCAACCACTGATGACGATCACTTCGGGATTAAAGAGGTTCGCTAAGTTCGCCGCCGCGACACCGAAGTAGTTCGCCGCCACGTCGAGGGTTTCGGCGGCGGGTCCTCCCTCGGCGGCGGCCTCGACCAGTCGGGCGGCCCAGGTCTCGTCATCGGCGTCGAGATTGGGCGCCGCGAGGGCGTCGTTTCGTCGCCACTCTTCCAGCAGCGATTCGGCACCAATGTAGGCCTCGAGGCATCCGCTACTTCCGCAGCGACACTTGTGCCCGCCCGCCACGATGCAGGTGTGGCCCCACTCTCCCGCGCTCGACGTCGCGCCGCGATAGAGCGCCCCGTCAGTGAAGATGGCCGCCCCCACACCGGTGCCCCAGAGGGTCACGATGGCGTGTCGCGCACCACGTCCAGCGCCGAGCCACATCTCCGCCTGTCCCAGTGCCTTCGCCCCGTTTTCCACGAAGATCGACTCGCCAACGCGCTCGTGAAGCTCACGCTCGAGGGGCACGTCGTGCCAGCCGATCATGGGAGCGTGCACTCGAGCGCCGCTCGAACCGTGCTCGACCATGCCAGGCACGCCCACACCAACGCCGAGTAAGCGCCGTCCTTCCGCGTGGAGGAGCGCTTGTAGGTGGTCAATTGCCCGCGCAGTTTCGGCGATCGCCACGGCGGCGTCGACGTGTTGGGGGTGAAGGGCCACGTCCGAGACGCCGATAACACGAAGGTCGAGGTCGAAGGCCTCCACGCGGATGCCCGTTTCTCCGATGTCGACGCCTACGACGGCGCCGTAGTCGGGGTTCACCCCGAGCAGGACTCGCGGGCGTCCGCCTTCGGACTGCTCGCGCCCGACTTCGATAATGAGCCCGTCCTCGAGCAACGACGCCACAAAGTTGGTAACCGTTCCGCTGCTGAGGCCCGTCATCTGGCCGAGGCGCACCCGGTCAAGCGGACCCTCCAGAAAGAGCAGCCGTAGCAACGCACTTTGGTTGACCCGGCGTAAATCTGGGCCCACGGCTCGTAATCGTGCGGTCACCGGACTCCTCTGACACTTTCCTTTTACTTTAATTGAAGTCCAAAAATAGGCCCTCAGACTCGATATTCACACATTGAGTTGATTCTGCTCATCGAGGCTCCCTCACAGGAAGAGCATGACAGGCGCGGCGCCCTCAAGCGATTGGCGATAGCAGCGATGTGAGGTTCCCTCCTCCTTCGTCCAATGCCTAGTGGTACGTTCGCGGGGGACTGAACGAGGGGGACGATTGTGGGAGGCAGCGAACCAGAGAACCTCAGTCAAGAGGCACTCGAATTCATGTCGGACGCCGTCGTGACACTTGACGTGACGGGAAAGATCTCTTCGTGGAACACCGCTGCGCAGTCTCTGCTCGGCTATACCGCAGAGAGCATGGTGGGCGGCTCGATGGTGCCCGTCATTCCCGAGGAGTTTCGCGCGCGACACGTGGCAGGCTTCCATGCGGCCATCGACTCCGGGACGCTCCAGCATGGAGGTCGCGCGGGGCACGTGAGAGCCACGACCGCCGATGGTCGCGTCATCGACCTCGCTATGACCCTGGGCTTGCTGAAACACCCCGACGGCACGGCGGCGGGCGCGGTGGCCGTCCTTCGGCCGCTCGTCGATGTCGAGCATTTTGCGCTGTGAGGAGATAATCACCCGTTGGTGGCTTTGAGTGCCAGAGATTTTCTCAGCATTTCGCCGGCTTTGAGACACCGAGGTCGGTGGAGTTTCGAGATGAGTTGTATAAAACGACAACTCCGGCCACCTTGAGCAAATCACCGCTGGCAAAGTCGGTTCTCCGCCATCGTTTTTGACGTTGAAAAATCTCGGCTTTGCCATATTCACGCCAATTCTTTAACCGATGCTCTTCCCCGGGTTCAAGGTAGTTGTGACGGGATTCCACTTTTTGCGATGAAAGGGGTGAGATGTCGGACGGCTTTGATGTTGAAAGCGAATCCGCACGACTTCACAACCGGGACCCCGCGGCGTGGGAGTCCTTCTACGAAAGGGTCTACCCGAGGATGTTGGCGTACGCAGAGGGGCGACTGGGGCGCGGTGAGGCTGCGCGCGACGCCGTCTCCGAAGCTCTCGCGCGTACGGTGAAAACGGTTGCGCGAATGGAGGAGCTCGACGCGACTCCGGAAGCGTGGTGCTTTGGGATTCTCCGTCACGTGGTCGTCGACAATCAGCGCCACATCTATCGCGATCGGACGGTAGTAGAGCCGTATCAAGACAGCTCGCCCGACCCCACCGCGAATCTCGAAGTCAGCATGGAACACGAAAGTGTACGTCGAGCATTCGCACAGCTGAATGACGCTGATCGCGAACTCCTGGAACTTCGAGTTGTCGCAGGACTTTCCAGCGACGAAGTTGCCAAGTTGCTGTCCATGCAACCCAGCGCAGTGCGAATGGCCCAAAAGCGCGCGCTCGAGAAGCTGCGATCGCTGATGATGGAGGTGATCGTTCGTGGCTGAACTCACTGACGACGATCTCCTCGCGCGCCTCGAAGTCGCCTTGGCCTCACCCCCAATCCGTCCCGACGAGCAGAGCATTACTCGGCTCTACGCGACGCTGGCTGAACTTGAGCTCGAGGACGAGCCGGTGAACATCACCTCGACAGTTCACCATCGGACTGCGGCACCACGCTCCGTTCACGAACGACGACGTCGATTCCCCAAGCGCTCATCAGTTCTGGTTGCGAGTGCTATTTCCTTCGCGCTCACCGCGGGCGTGGCCGCGGCGGCGGTCGTCACCAATACGTTGCCCGGTCCGACCCGTGGAATTGCGTACGACTTAGGTCTACCGGTGACGTCGCCCGGACTCTTCCGAGCCCAGCAGGATGAGAACCAATTACGGCAATCGATCGCCGTAGGGGACCAGGCACAAGAGAAGCAGTTGGGTCAGAAATTGATCAGTGCCATGAAGACCCTCGACTCCAGCGACCTCTCTCAGATACGTAGCACCGCGGACAAGCTTCTGATCGAAGTCGGCTTGGGAGCACCGACGCTTTCAAACTCCACCACGACACCGAACTCAACCACCACCGTTCCCTCCACGACGCCCTCCGCAAAAATTTCAGGAGTTACCGTGCCGCCCGTCACCGTGCCGACGGTAACGACTCCGACTGCCACCGTGCTGCCGCCCGTCACCACGCCCACAGTGACGACTCCGACGGTCACCACGCCCACAGTGACGACTCCGACGGTCACCACGCCCACCGTGACGGTGCCGCCTGTCACCGTGCCCACGGTCACGACTCCCACCGTCACCGTGCCGCCCGTCACCGTGCCGGGTGCTACAAAGACGAAGGTCACCGTTCCGACAGTGAAATTGCCGGGTCTTCTTTAGGCACAAATCGGAGAACTGGGCATCTAGTTCGACGTCGTTCGCCTCTCCGATGAATCAATCTTCGCCGTTGCCATGTACAGGGTCAGGTCGCGTGCGACCGAGTGTTGGACGCGACAGATTTGCTGGCACCGAAGCAGTGCTCCCTATGAAAATCCTGTGAACCAAAAAATCTTCGTTACGCGCCCAGAGGGCTGTGCGATGTAGGGAGTGAAGGGTTCGGAAACCCCGGAACCCGTCAAGGAGATTCCAATGAAGTCATTTCGAACCATAATGATTGCCTCGGTGGCTGCGTTCTCGTTGTCCGGTGCGGGCACCGCCATTGCCCTGGGCGGACTACTGGCGAACGCCGGCGCCTCAGGTACTAACTGTGTCGGGTCATCTTCAACCTCGGTCACGGCCACGACCCACCACGCTCCGGCTAAGACCACCACCAACACGGGCACATCTGCAAGCGTTGGTACGAATCACGGTTCAACGACGGTCAGCACCACTAGTGGCACTTCGGGCACCGGTGGAAACGCGAGCAGCGGTGTCAGCGTCGTGCCAACTACGACGACTCCACTGATTACGGTCAACGCTGACGCCAACGGGACGCCTTCTGCTACGTCGCCCGCGGCTTCGGGTGGTGGCGTTATTAGCGTGAACGCGAATACGGGTAACTCAGCTGGCTCCGGCCTCGTGAAGTCGGTAGTGGGCACAGTCACCAACGCCGCCTCTCAACGAGGCGAAGGCCTCACCGGTGTCAGCAGCTTGATCAACGGTGGCGGTTTGCTCGGCGGTCTGTCGATCAACGGCAACGTGAACTCGAGCGACAACAACTGATTCCCCAACGAGTTGCCGGCGTCCCATAGCTCAAGGGACGCCGGCAACTCCCCACTGAAAGGATCACGACGGTGACGGCACATCTCCGACAGAAAGTGCGTCGCAAGAGCCGTTCACGATAAGGAACAGACATGATTTTCGCTCGACCAAAACTCAAGATACTCGAGGCTCTCTTTACTCACTCCGTTGGTCCGGTTGCTAGCCCCACACAAGACGGTGGCGAGGTTCAATCAAATCCTGCTGGGCACGCCGTTCCCGGCTTCACGGTCCAAGAGTTCCGGCACGCGTTCTGCGCCAGTGAGCTGTCCATGCACTATCAGCCCATCGTCAATTTGGCGACGACCGAGGTGGTCGGCTTCGAGGCGCTGATGCGTTGGCAGCATCCCCAACGGAGTGTGTTGCCGCCAAGCGTCTTTATTCCGCTGGCCGAGCGTAGCGACTTGATTATTGACCTTGGCCTCTTCGCGTTGAGCGAAGCCGCGAAAGCGGCCTGCTCCTGGAATCGAGTCGGTGCTCAGACCAGTCAGCCTTACGTCTCGGTGAACTTTTCCGAGCGACAATTTTTCGATGCGGGCTTTGTGGCGATGATCGAACAAGCTCTCGTGGTGAGTGGACTTGAGCCGGAGCGTCTCATCGTCGAAGTCACCGAAAGCGTGACGATGCTCGACGTCTCTGAGACGTTACGAGTCATGGAACGCCTCAACTGTCTCGGGATCGGACTCGCGCTCGACGACTTTGGCACGGGGCACTCTTCGCTCCCGTATCTCACGCTCCTGAAACCGCGGATCCTCAAGATTGACCAGTTCTTCATCAACGCTGAGCGCGAAAGCGAACCCAGTGAAACCCTGCTCGAGGCGATCATCTCACTGGGGAGAGGTCTCAAAATGATCGTGCTCGCCAAGGGAATTGAGACGCCAACCCAGCTGGTTCGCTTGCGACAGATCGGGTGCGAGCTCGGCCAGGGCTTTCTATTTTCACCGGCGGTACCGGCTGAGGACGCGCTCAACATGGTTGGTCGTGTGTTGGGAAGCTGAGCACGAATCACGGTACCCTGAACGCACTCGGGAGTTAGTCGAGGCGAGCAGTAGCCGAACCGCTAAAGACCGCGACACCGTTCTGGTTCTGGGTCACTACGTCGAAGTCAGCAACAGAGTTGCTGTCGTCTTCTCTGATAGCCGTGATCGTGGCGGTTGCGGTTAACGTATCGCCCGGCCAGACCTGGGAAGTAAACCTTCCACCGAAGTGCGTAAGGCGCCCGTCGCCGACGAAATCGGTAAGCATCTTGCCCGTCATCCCCATCGTCAGCATGCCGTGGGCGAAGACACTCGGATAGCCCGCCACCTGAGTGGCGAACACCTCATCGGTGTGCAGAGGGTTGTAGTCTCCCGACGCGCCGGCGTACTGAACAATCTGCGTGCGAGTGAGGTTGTCGACGACCACGGCGCTGTGGCTGAAGCCCACGTTGATGCTAGAAGCGCGCAATGGCACGATCAGTCCTTCACCGTCTGTGCAGTACGCACGCCGACGCCACGAGCCGTGACGCAGAGTTCGCCATCCTCGCCGCGATACTCGATGACGGTCTCGCGAAAGTGCAGCGATCCGCCTCGGCGACCCTGCTTCTCCCACTCTCTCCCCGGAAGGACGGTGAGGGTAAGGACTTCTCCGGCGAGGATCGGGCGGTGATACTCATAATCTTGCTCCGCGTGAAGAGCGGTGCCCCCACTTCGTTGACTATCCGATTCTTCCGTCGTCGCCGGCGCTCGGCCTGTCGGGGTTCTACCGGAGCCGAACCATGGCACTCCGGGTCGGGGTCGAAGCGGGTACTCGGGATCGTACTGAGCACTCGCTTGCACAAAGGTGGGTGGCGCGATGATGGCGCCAACTTCGGACGCGCGCGCATAGTCCGCGTCGTAGTACACGGGATTGAAATCGCCGATGGCCCGAGCGAAAATCATGATGTGGCCCGGCTCAATGGGGAACCTCGATGCTGTCATCTCACCCTCTTTTATCGCCAACGTGACGCGAACGCCATTTAGTTCGTCTCTTCTGGCCATGGGATGACGCCACTCATCTCCGCATTGGGCGGAGCGTTCGACACCAGTTCCAAGACCACCGGACCGAGTTCGGCGGGGTCCCAGCGGTCTCGCTTATCGATGACGGGCCCAGCATGCCAACCCTCCGCAATGCTAAGGCGACCGCCGGCGACGTTGAAGACGCGTCCCGTAACGTCGGCCGACTCAACACTGGCGAGCCACGCGACCAACGGAGCCACGTTGTCGGGCGAGCGGGCATCGAACTCCTCGGGCCCCGGGGTCGGCGTGGCGCGAGCGCGCTGTAAGTTCTCGGTCATGCGGGTACGAGCGCCGGGTGCGATCGCGTTGACGGTCACACCGTAACGGCCGAGCTCTTTGGCGGCGATGACGGTGAACGAGGCGATGCCGGCTTTGGCGGCACCGTAGTTGGTCTGGCCGATGTTGCCGTAGATGCCCGACGAGGAACTGGTGTTGATGATGCGCGCGTCGTTGACCTCTCCCGCCTTCGCGCGGTCTCGCCAGTAGCCGGCGGCCCAGCGCGTCGGGGCGAACGTGCCGCGCAGATGAACCCGGATAACCGCGTCCCACTCTTCGATGCTCATGTTGACGAGCATTCGGTCGCGCAAGATGCCGGCGTTGTTGACTATCACGTCCAGCCCCCCGAACGTGTCGAGGGCGCACTGGATGAGCCGACCCGCGCCCTCAAAGTCGGACACGTCCTCTCCGTTGGCGATCGCCTCGCCGCCGAAGTTTCGTATCTCCTCAACGACGTCTTGTGCGGGTCCCGAAGAACAGCCCTCGCCGTCGACTTCGGCGCCCAAGTCGTTGACCACGACCCGCGCGCCTTGGCGAGCCAGCTCAATCGCGTGTCCTCGGCCGATGCCTCGACCGGCACCGGTGACGATGGCGATGCGTCCGTCACAGATTCGTATGGTCACGTCTTTACATCGCTCTCTCGAGCCTCGCGGGGGAGACCGAGAGCACGCTCACCGATGATGTTCTTTTGGATCTGACTGGTGCCGGAGTAGACGGTCCCGGCTCGACTCGCGAAGAAGACGTCCTGCCACTCGTCGGTGGCGTACCCTTCGCCGTCCGGGCGAATCATCGCCGAAGCGCCCACGATGTCGAGGGCCAGTTCCCCGAAGGTCTTGTGATACTCGCTCCAGAACAGCTTCGAAACTGACGCCTCGGGTCCGGGCTGACGGCCCGCGGCCAACGACGCGAGCAGGCGCAAGCCCGCGTAGCGCATCAGTTGCACCTGGGTGTAGCACCAGGCGAGGCGCTGACGAATGACCGGGTCATTCGCCTTACCGTTCTTACGGGCCAGCCCGATGAGGTCCCAGAACTCTTGCTCGAAGCCGAGGTGAGCGGTCGTGGCGTTGCCGCCACGTTCGAATCCGAGCGTGGTCATGGCCGGTGCCCACCCGTTGTTGAGACCACCGATCACGTTGAAGAGCGGAGCTCGCGCGCTGTCGAAGAAGTCCTCGCAGAACCCCGACGCGCCCGACATCTGACGAAGGGGACGAACGGTCACGCCGTTCTCTGGAGAAAAGGGCACCAGCACGTAGGAGAGTCCTCGATGTTTGGGCACGTCGGGGTTGGTGCGACAGAGCACGAAGATCATGTTGGCGTTCTGAGCACCCGAGGTCCAGGTCTTCTGACCGGTGATCACCAACTCGTCGCCGTCGACGACGCCTTTGGTTTCAACGGCTCCTAAGTCCGAGCCGTGGTTGGGTTCGGAGTAGCCCTGGCAGTAGACGTCCACGCCCGACACGATGCGCGGCAAGAAGTAGGCCTGCTGCTCGGGGGTGCCGTGCACCATGATGGGCGGGCCGACCAGTGACTCACCCATACCCCGTCGTACGGGAGGCACTCCTTGGCGACGGAGCTCTTCGTTGAACACGGCGAAGCGAATCGCGTCCCAACCTCGACCGCCGAACTCCTCGGGCCACTGGGCGCAGATGAGCTTGGCGTCCAGCAGGCGCTTCGTCCACTCTTTGTAGATGGGATCGACCGCGGCCGCGGCGAGCGCCGCACCGCGTTTGCCGCCCGCGACCGGTTGCCAACTCCAGTCGGCTAACTCCTTCAAACCCGCCGGAGCATTGGATTCAATCCACTCACGCATCTCGGCGCGAAACGCCGCGTACTCCCCGCCTAGATCGACCTCCATGTCGCCCTCCTCTTCACCATCAAACACCCGCGGCTGCGGCGGTGCCAAGTACCAGCGTGCCCGCCGCCATGAACATCCCGCCTACTCCTTGAGCCACGCTGACGTTGACGTTGGGGACTTGGGCCGAGGCTTCCTGGCGCAACTGGCGCACCGACTCTTGCACCAGGAACATGCCGTACATACCGGTGTGGGTGTAGGACAGGCCCCCGCCGTTGGTGTTCATCGGCAAGCGACCACCCGGCGAGGTGTGGCCCTCGGCTATGAAGGCTCCCGCTTCGCCGCGGCCCACGAAGCCGAGGTCCTCTAACCCGTAGAGAGGAAGGTGCGCGAACGCGTCGTAGACCATCAAATGATCGACGTCACTCGGCCCGAGTCCCGCTTCGCCAAAGGCGCTGGCCGAGGAGAGTCGAAAGGCCTTGGAGGTCGTGAAATCTTCCATCTGTGACACGAGCGGTGTCTCAGCCGCCTCACCAGTCCCGAGCACGTAGACGGGAGGCTTCGGGCCGGGCATCGACTTCGCTCGATCGGCCGAGGTCACCACCAGGGCGCCTCCGCCGTCGGTGACGAGACAGCACTCGAGCAAGTGCATCGGGTAGGCGATCAGTCGCGAGGCCAATACCTCCTCGACGGTTAGGGGATCTCGGAACATTGCGCGCGGCACGTTCGCCGCCCACTTTCGTTGCGCCACCGGTACCGAGGCCAGTTGCTCGTGCGTGAGACCGAACTCCTTCATGTAACGAAGCACGCCCATGGGAAACATGGTCGGTGGTCCGAGTGTTCCGAAGGGCGCTTCGAACTGGCCTTGAGGCGATGTGGGATCAATCACGCGCGGCGGCATACCGACGCGTGAACGACCCGACTCTCCGTGGGTGATGAGCACCACTTCGCAAAGACCGGCGCTGATCGCGGCGGCGGCGTGGCGAACGTGGAGCAGAAACGAACAACCGCCTACGGTGGTGGCGTCAATGTAGGTGAGGGTGATGCCCAAGTAGTGCGCGACAGCAATCGGCGAGAGTCCGGCGGCGGCCACGCCGTCGACATCAGACATCGTCAGACCTGCATCGGCCAACGCCAAGCGAGCGGACTCGGCGTGCATCTCCAACGCCGACACGTCGGGTACCACGCCGATGCGCGTCGTCTCGGCCGCGCCGACGATGGCGGCTTTCGCTCGCACACTCATGTGTCGCTCCGCGGACGAAAGACCGGCACGTACTGTTCGCCGCGAAGTTCGAAAGCGACTTCCAAATCCATGTCGAGCACGAGAACTTCGGGCGTGTTCTCGACGTCGACGATGTTGGTCATCATGCGTGGCCCTTCCTCTAACTCAACGACCGCGATGGCGTAGGGCACCTCCTCGGCAAAGCCTGGCGCGGGGCGATGGCTAATGAGGTATGTGTGCAATTTGGCGCGGCCCGACGCTTTTACCCACGACACGTCCATCGACGAGCAGTTTGGACAACTCGGCCGCGGGTAGAAGTACGCGTTGCCGCACGCGTTGCATCGTTGAATGCGAAGCTCGCCGAGTCTGGTTCCCTCCCAGTAGTGCTCAGTCTCGGGTGTGGGTTTGGGCGCGGGCTTCTGCTGGTCATCACTCGTGGGGCTCATGACGACAGCTCCGACGAACCGGAACCGTTGAGCGTGATGCCTAGCTCGTTCAACAGGTCTTGACTGTAAGCAATTCGTCCGGTGCGCGACCGGGGCGCGACACTGCACAGGGCGAAGGCGGCTTCGGCCATGACCTCGGGCGGTTCGACTACTTGAGTGGGGTCATCGGGGCGAACCAGACGGTGAAACACGGTGCCCGGCGTTGGGACAACGCGATTGGGCGAAAGGGCGTTGACCGCGATGTTGTTCGCGTACACCTCTGAAGCGAGACCGGTGGAAAATCGCTCCAGCGCCGCCTTGCACATCCCGTAGACCGCTCCGCCGGCGGGTCGTGCGAGGTCAGGAGGAATGGTGGGGTGGCGCGCCGCACCCGAGGAGATATTGAGAATCCACCCTTCGCCCTTGGCGATCATCCCCGGCAGGACCAGCTGCGCCAAGTGGAACGGAGCGGTGACCTCTACTTCGAACATCAAGCGGAACTGTTTGTCGCCAAAACCTATGACGGGGATGAAGTAGGTGACGGCCGCGTTGTTCACGAGCACGTCAATAGGTCCTACCCCTTCTGTCGTCTCGGAGATAAGTCGTTCGCGCTCACTTGCCTTCGAGAGATCGGCGGCTATCGCTACTGCCGTACCGCCCGATTGGGTGATCCTCTCTGCTGTCTCGTGGATCGTGCCGGCTAACGCGCTGGACGTGGGGTCAACTGTTCGCGCAGTCACCACCACCGTCGCGCCGCTGCGCGCGAAGCGCTCAGCGATGGCCGCGCCAATCCCTCTGCTCGCGCCGGTGACCAGCACCAGCTTGCCGTTCAACGCGCGATCACCCATTTAGTCTCCTTTGTTTCGCCATAGCGCAAGTGCGTCGAGTACCTCGACGGTTTCTCCATCAACCCGCAAGGGATTCACTTCAAAAGTGTCAAGCGCCTCACCGAGACCTTCGGCGAGTTGAGCGATGTCATACACCACCGAGACGAGCCGGTCCATGTCGACGGGGCGAGTTCCTCTCGCTCCGCGAAGTAACGCGGCGCCTTTTAGTTCACCGATCATGGCAGTGATGTCTTCGGTTCCGACAGGCAGTATGCGCAGCGCGACGTCACCGAGTACCTCAACCCACACACCACCGAGTCCAAGTGAGAGAACTTTGCCCCACGTGGGATCAGTGACGACCCCGACCAATAGTTCAAGGCCTCCCGTGCGCATAGGTCCTACGAGCACCCCGTCGAAGGTTGCCTCGGGGAGAGCCACCGCGAGCCGACCCTTTAACTCCTCAAAGGTCTCCATGACCTCATTGACGTTGACGTTGAGAGCGACCCCGCCGATGTCCGACTTGTGAGCAAGGGCCGAGGAGGCCACTTTCATGGCGACGGGCTCACCGAACTCCTCGGCGAGCGCTCTGGCTTCTATTGCCGTCGCGACTAAGCGGGCCGGCGCCACCGGTATACCGCGCGCCTCGAGCAGTATTCGGACCAAGTGCTCTGGCCACACTCCTCGAGCACCGGAGGGGGCTTCGATCGTTGGTGCGATAGAGGGAGGGCCGACTTCGAGCCAATGATCGCGTCGCTCGTGGTACCTCGCGCCGTGGCCGATCGCCCGCATGGCTGGCTCGATGCCGCTGAGCAGAAAGAGCCCCCGATCTCGGAGCAGTTTGCGCTGGTAAGGACTCAGGTCCACGCTCATGAGACTGTGCAGAATCAACGGCACGGCGAGTGTCTTGCTCGCGGCAGCGAGGGCGTCCATTCGTTCCTCGATCGGGGCGGGGTTGGGCGCTTCGCTTCGCGGAATGGTCGCCGTGTAGAGCATCATGTCGTAGTTACCGGCCACGTCTCGTCCGACGATCTCCATTGACTTCAGCGAAATCGTGGGGTCCATCACTACGTAGCCGGTCACGTCGAGTGGGTTTTGGGGATTGGAGAATGACGGGAGGAACTGACGCAACGCCGCCAGCGTCTGCGGCGGAAACTCGGGGAACTCGAGTTGCTCTTCGGTGGCTAAGTCCGCGAGCAAGTCGCACGCGCCGCCCGAGGGAGTGATGGCGGCGATGCGTCGGCCGCGAATCCTTCGGTGTTGGCCTAGGTAGCCCGCCGTGGCCAAGAGCTCTTCCAAGGTGTTCACTCGAATCACGCCCAGCTGGCGAAACGCGGCGTCGACTACTCGATCATCGCCAGCTAATGCGCCCGTGTGGGCCAACGCCGCTTTGGCGCCCGCCTCGCTGCGGCCCGTTTTGAGAGCGACGATCGGCTTGCCGGCGCGCAGCGCGCGCTCGCAGACATCACGGAACTCATCGGGTTGGCGGACGGACTCTAAGAACGCCGCGATGACCTTCGTCTGATCGTCTTCAATCAAGTACCGCATGATGTCCGATGCGGACGTGAGTGACTCGTTGCCGGTCGAGACGAGCAGGCTCAGCCCCAGGCCGCGCGCCTGCGCGCCGGTGAGGACGGCACTGGCGAGACCGCCAGACTGAAGGACGATGCCCACGGGACCGACGTCGAGTGGTGGCACTATGAGCAAGCTGTAGGGCGTCAGACCACCGGCCGCGTTGATGAACCCATTGCCGTTCGGTCCGAGCACCGTCAAGCCCCGCGTGTGGGCGAAGTTCACGAGTTGTAACTCGAGTGCGACGCCGTCGGGGCCGGCTTCGCCAAATCCCGCCGTGAGAATGACCACGTTGGTAATCCCGGCGTCGGCTACCTCGTTCATCACCTCAAGCACCGCCGAGGTCGGAACCATGACGTAGGCCAGGTCAACTGGCTCCTCCAGCGACTTCAGTGATTTCAGCACCGGTTGGCCGTGGACCACGTCGTGATGGGGATGGACCACGTGAACCGTTACCTGGGGGGAGTACTGTCGCAGGTTCGCGTGGGTCCAGAGCGACCATGGCGAGCGATCAGTCGCGCCGATTAAGACGACCGACTTGGCTCCGAAGAAGGCACTAAGACGACTGACGACCTCACGGTGCGACGCGTCTCGAACGTTCTCCTCGAGTCGCACGCCTCACCCCCGTGTCGTGACGGCATGACGCCGGGCCAAAGTGTACATCTGGGATTAAGAAGCAAGCCCATCGAGAATTTTCTAACGCCCGAGTCAAATCTCGAAATTCTTCGGGATTCGCAAGACTGAGCCGCGCCCATTGGCTCGGGGTCCAGTCACATAGCTAATCAGTGTTCCCCTCTGGCCGGTTCGCCACTTCCGCAGATTGGGCCCGCCCTGGGTACTTACCAATTTGGCAAAGCGTTTGAGAAGCATCCCCGTATTGGAGTGGCGACCAGGTAAAACTTGTTTTTGACAATTTGTAGGGAGGGTCTAACAAGTGAGCTCAGATTCGGTAGGAATGTCATTGAGGGGAGGGGCATCGCGCCGGGGAAACTCCCGTAGTCGCTCTCGTCACGCACGGCGCCATTCGACGAAGCAACGAGTATTTGCGGCACTCGTCGGCATGGCCCTCGTGGGCGGTGGCGCATACGCCGCCACCAACTGGATCGTCGGCCTCGCCGCGAGCTCATCCGGCGAGAGTCAGGCGGCGACGGTTCAGAACCTGACGATCACGGCGGTGGCTTCGCCCGCAGCCGTGAACCTGCTCTACCCGGGCGGTAACGGCGACGTGGTGGCTACCATCGCGAACCCGAACGCCTACCCGGTGACGATCACCGGCGTGGACTTGCCTACGAACACCACGTACGCCACGGGGTACTCGACCTCGGCGCTCTCTACGCCCCAGACCGGCTGTCTCGCCGCGACGCCGAGCGACGTGATCTGGAACTACTCCTCGGCGACCGCGGGCAGCGCTCATACGCTCACCACCCCTTTGACGGTGGCGGCGAGTGGAACCCTGACGGTGACGTTCACTAACGACGCTTCCATGACCCTGTCCGCGCCGGCGGCGTGTGAGAACACCTTCTTCTCGCTGCCCGCCCTCACCGGGATCGCGGCGACCGGCGGCGCGGCGACCGCGACAGCCAGTCCGGCCACTGATTCGTGGACCAGTTAGCGAGATCAACTGCCGTGCGCAAAAAGCACCGGGCCTTCGTCACGGTATTGATCGCAGTGTTCTTCTTCTCCGTATTGCTGCCGGTTTCGGGCGCCGGGGCGACGTCGCTCTCTGCGGTCAACTTTACGGGTACCGCTCCGACGTCGTTGGTGGAGAATACGGCGTCGACCTGGACCGTGGGAGTAACCACGTCACCGTCGGGCGCCCTCGCGTCGGGAAGTTCGATCACGGTGACGTTTCCTTCGGGCTTTACTACGTCGAGCGCGGCGCCTGCCATATCGCTCAAGACACCGACGGGCACGGGGCTGTTCGCCACCGACTGCACCGGCACCGGTGTCGATACCAACGAACTCAATGTCGTCACCATCAATCTCACGACCAAGACGGGCACCTGTACGCTCGCGGCCTCCACCGCGGCGACCTTTACGATCGCGGTCATTAATGGCGCGGCCGGCACGTACGGCGCGTCGAACTTCTCCGTGGCCACCTCGGCCGACACCAGCGCCGTTTCGCCCTCGGCGGGTGAGACGATCACGGCGGGCACCACCTCTGTCAGCGCCTTCACCGTGGCCGGCACGGCGCCTACTTCGTTGGTCGAAGAAGCGGCCTCGACCTGGACGATCGGCTTCACCACTTCGAGCAGCGGATTGCTCGTGACCGGCTCGACGATCACGTTGACGTTCCCCTCGGGATTCACCACCTTCTCCACGACCCCGACCGTGAACTTGACATCGACCAACGATGACTTTGATACCTACTGCACGGCGACGGCCCTCGACAGTGCGCAGTCCAACGTCATCGTGATAACACTCGCCAACGCGAGTGGCGAAACGTGCTGGCTCAAGAACTCCACCGCTGGCAAGTTCACCATCGGTGTGGTCAACGGCACCGCCGACATCCTCACGAATTTCTTGCTGTCAACTTCCTCCGACGTGAGCGCGGTCAGTCCTACCTCGGGAACGGCCCCGACGCTCACCGCCGCCACGGCACCCAGCGCGGTATCCTTCACGTCCACGGCCCCCACGTCACTGGTGGCGGATACGGCCTCCACGTGGAGCGTGAACTTCACTGCCTCAGCCACGGGAACGCTCAAGACCGGTGGTTACATCGTGGCCGCGTTCCCCGCGGGATTCACGACCACATCGACGATCCCGGTCGTCACCCTGACCTCCACGGTCGATCATTTCGACACCTACTGCACCGCCTCGGGCGCGGACCAGTCCGAGACGAACGTGGTAATGATCACGCTTAGTGACGCCAGCGGCGAGACCTGCAAACTTGACGATTCGGCTGCGGCCTCCTTTACCGTCGGCGTCGTCAATGGTTCCGCAGGCACGTATGGCGACACGTCCTACTCGCTCTACACCTCTATGGACGGGATCTCTACTCAGCCCACGTCGGGCAGTGAAACTCTGGTGGCCTCGAATTCATCGGGAACTCATTGGACGGTGGCCTCGAGCACGTTCTCGGGTGAAGCCACGTCTGAAGGCGCACCCGCCTCGCCCGGTTCGCTCTTCGGCGGAGCGACGGGCGGCTACATGTGCGACCCCAGTGGCATCGAGAAGGTGGACCTCGCGTGGACCCCCGTGACGTACGCCACGTCGTACGTGATCCTGCAGTCCTCGAGCCCGTCGGGCGCCTACTCCGTGGCCAGTCCCGCCCCCGTCTACTCGGGAGCCACTGCGACGATAACGTACAGCGCTGCCGCGACCGAGTACTACGAAATCAAGGCGTACGTTGGTGCGTCGTGGGTGAGCTTGCCCTCGGGCCCCGCCTCGAACGGCTCAATATCCCCTGGATTTGTGGTGCTTACTACCTCTGCTCCAGAGTGCACCAACAACTGACTCGTGCTGGGCCAGCGAGAGACCACTCATGTGATGTCTTCTGTCTCATCGGTGGTCGACTCAAGGGCTGTAGTTCGGGTCGACTTCGCTCGGGGGTGCGCTCGTGTACAGATAACTGTTGAGCGCACTTCGTCGGCTGCCCTGACCGGGATAGTCGTAGGCGAGAACAACAGCGATGCGGTCCTCGGTGCCGAGCACCGCGCGCACACTGTGCAACGTGGTGTTACCCCGCATGATCAGCAGCGTGCCTTGATGCGGCTCAATCAACATCTGGTGACCAAAGAGTCGACGAATGAAGCGCAGTCGAAGTATGTCGTCAAGCCACCGTTGAATCCGAGGGTGGTGCCCGTGACGCAAGAGCACTCTGAAGTTCGGAAATATCTCGGTCTCGCCGCCCGGGACTTCGTTTAGATAGATGATGGCGGTGGCGGCGTTGCGGTCGTAATGCCAGCGGTACTCGCCACCCGGCGGGGTGACGTTGATATTGCGCGCCGCCACGGCGTCGTCGATCGCCAGGAGGCCCGGTCCACAGATGCGATCGAGAGCTTCCTCGACGCGCTTGGTAAGGTCGTCAATCTCGGGCAGGGCTTCGGTGATTATCCGCCCATCGACCACCTTGTACCGCAGCGATCTCTCTCGCACTCGTCGCTCGATGAGTGGCAGGCCGCTCGCACGATCCAGCGCCAGTATCGACTGGCAGTACTTCTCACACTCTTCGCCAGTGAGAAAGTTGGATTGAAAGGCCACTCCCTTCTTCCAAAAGTCAGTTGACATTCCACACCACTTTTCGCACTCGCTCATCGAAGCCCGACCACGTGTGGTAGCGCTTCAACGTGTCGCTCAGTTCCGCCTGACGGTCACGGTACTTCTTTTCGCTCCAAGCGAGCGCCTTGGCAATCTCATCGCGGTGTTGATCTGGCTGACCGGGCTCAACGACGATACACCGTTCGAGGAGACGATCGTCGATGCCACTTGCTCGAGTGGTGATCGGCACACACCCCGCGGCAATCGCTTCCAGCAACGTTCCCATCTGTCCCTCAACCCAGGTCGGGATGTAGGCGAAGCGACAGGAGCTGAGCAGTGCGCGGTAGCGCTTCGACGTCGAAGGGATCCAGCCGTAGGTGGTAACGGCCGGCGCACGAGATGCGTCGAGCCGTGCCCGAAAAGGCTCATCGATCCGACCAATGACGTGCAGCCGCGTCGCACTCGCAGGAATGTTGTGCCAGGTGTCGATGACGTCGAGGAAGCCCTTGCGCAGCCCGCACGTCGTCGCCGAGTAGACGAACTCTCGACGCCGTTCCGATGTCGAAAGTCGGGGCCAACGGGTGTCTCCGGGGGCGTAGTTGACCAGCGTGATTTTCGGACGCCAACGGGCGTCGAAGGTGGCGAGCGTCGCGGAGTTGCCGAGGAGGATTACCGCGTCAGCCAACTCCATCGTGGCTTCGTGATCGAAGTCTGAGGGGGGCAGATCCCAGTCCGGGTAGGGCACCCCGTAACGCGCGGCGGCGCCGCGCATCAGAACGGCGGCGCGTACCGGGTCAGAGAGTACGTAGACGGCTACTTGCCGCTCGAAATCGTTCCCGCTACAGAGATCGGCGAAGGCCCAGAAGTGTCCCACGAAGACGTCGGCCGCGGTACCAAGCGGCCGCTGTGCGTTGTCCCAATAGTCGACCGTTCCGCGCTCGGCCAGGATGCCGTAGAGCCGTTCGGCGATCCAACCGGTCGAGTAGCCCGGGCGGATCGCGCGTCCCTCGGGGCTGAAGTAGTCGGACCAATAGGAGAGACTGGAGTGGATAGTGGCGCAGCGTAACACGATGCCGACTTCTGATGACATAAAGCTATGGCCAGCGCACTTGTCTCAGGGTGAGCAGACCGCAGCAACATCCCGCATCAACGCGACATGAATATTCGCTGTATGCGGTGTAACAACGCTTCGTTACGATCAGCGTCATAGCGGGCAACTGTGGCAAATAGCCTGAAGAGAGTTGGGAGACGACCCGTGACCGACACGCACACACGCAAACCAGCAGTAGAGGACGCGGAGACCGCGCGTGCCGCGAGACAGGCGACGCTGGAACCCGAGATGCTCGCCGTCCTCGCTGAAGATGTTCGTAAAGGTCTTGGCTCTCCGTCGAAGTCGTTGCCATCGAGATGGTTGTACGAGGGTGCCGGGTCAGATCTCTTCGAGCAGATCACGGAACTCGACGAGTACTATCCGACGCGGGTCGAACGAGCCATCTTGGCCGAACACGCGACGGAGATTGTTTTGATGTCGGGGGCCAGCACGGTGGTTGAACTGGGGTCGGGGTCGTCTGAGAAGACAGAGCTGCTCCTTGACGCGTTCTACGAGGCCGACCGGCTCGACGCCTTTGTGGCGCTGGACACGGCGGAACAGACGCTTCGGGACTCCGTCGACGAGCTCGCCGTGCGCTACCCGCGAACGGCCGTGTCGGGCGTGGTGGCTGACATCAACACGGAGTTGTCTTCTATGCCGGACGGTCCTGAGCGGCTACTGGTCTTTCTCGGCGGGACGATCGGCAACTTCGCGCCGGCGGAGCGCTCGCGATTGTTGACTCGTTTTGCCGATCTTCTTGGCGACGGTGAGCACCTGCTGTTGGGCACGGACCTCGTGAAGGACCAGGCTCGCTTGCTGGCGGCGTACGACGATCCGCAGGGAGTCACCGCGGCCTTTGAGAAGAACGTGCTCGAGGTCATTAACGCGAACCTCGGCGCCGACTTTGATCTCGACCGTTTTAAATACGTGGCGCGCTGGGACGCGCAGGCCGAACTTATTGACATGGCTCTTCGCTCGCTCGGGGCACAGGACGTGTCCATCCCCAGTCTCGAACTTTCGGTCCACTTCGATGACGGCGAAGAGGTACGCACCGAGATCTCGGCCAAGTTCCATCTCGAGGGCGTCACTCGCGAGTTGACGTTGGCGGGGTTCAGGGTTGTGGGGCAGTGGCAAGACGCCGCGGGCGATTTTGCCCTGACGCTCGCGCAACGGGTGACGCGTCTGCCAAGCAGTGCCCGTCGTCGCGAAGAGGAGGGCTCAGACGTGAAGTTGAACGGTTCGCCGACTGCTTCTGCGGAGAGTTACCGCGAGGTTCGCGCCGCCACCGAGGCGCTGGCGCGCCAGCTGTCTGCGGAAGATCAGACGATCCAGTCGATGCCCGATGTCAGTCCGACCAAGTGGCACCTCGGACACGTCACCTGGTTCTTCGAACAGTTTGCGCTGCTTCCGCATCGAACGGATTACCGGGCGATCGACGATAGTTATCTGTACCTGTTCAATTCGTACTACGAGGGCGCCGGTCGCCGGCACGCTCGTCCCGATCGTGGGCTACTTTCACGACCCGGCGTGGTGGAGATCAAGGCCTATCGCCAGAGCGTCGATGAGGCGATGGAGAGTTTTCTGGTCGCGGGAGCGTCGCAAGAGGTCTCCGCTCTGGTGGAACTCGGTTTGCATCATGAGCAGCAGCATCAAGAGCTCATCTTGATGGACATAAAGCACGTGCTCGGCGTCAATCCTCTGGCTCCGAACTACGCTGCTGAGCGCTTCGTCCCCGATGCAGGGCGCTCTACGCAGTCTCTCGGGTGGGTCACTCATCGCGGAGGGCTCGTGGAGATCGGTGCCGATAGCCCCACCAACGACACGGGATCGATGGATTTCACGTGCGGATTCGTCTTCGACAACGAGGCGCCCCGACATCAGGTCTGGTTAGAGCCCTTCGCGCTTGCCGATCGCCTGGTGACCGCCGGCGAGTGGCTGGAGTTCATGGAGGACGGCGGTTACGAACGTGCGACGCTCTGGCTCGCGGACGGTTGGGCGGTCAACCAAGCGGAACGTCGCGAGGCGCCGCTCTACTGGTCTCGAGGCTCCGACGGGTGGGAGGTGTTCACTCTGAACGGTCGTCGGCCGTTGAGGATGGATGAACCGGTGGTGCACGTGAGTTACTACGAAGCCGACGCCTTTGCTCGCTGGGCGGGAGCGCGACTCCCCACGGAAGCGGAGTGGGAAGCGGTCGCGAGCACCGCGCCTCTACCCGAGTTAAAGCCGGTTACCCTGCACCCGCGACCGGCGGGACCTCGTCGCTATGCGGGCGAACCCCGTCAACTATTCGGTGAGACGTGGCAGTGGACCTCGAGCGCGTATCTGCCGTACCCACGATTCGAACCACTGAAGGGGTTGGTTGGTGAGTACAACGGCAAGTTCATGGTGGGCCAGCACGTGCTCCGCGGAAGTGCCTCGATCACACCGTCCGGCCATGCCCGCGCCACCTACCGCAACTTTTTCCCGCCGGGCGCTCGGTGGCCCTTCACCGGAGTGCGTTTGGCGAGCGATAGGTGAAAGCGAAGCTGAACAAGAAGGGGTTGACTGATGCGCGCTGACATTGTGCCCGGGGCAACGTTCCCCGACTACGAACTCACCGATCACAAGCAAACGCGGCGCAGACTCAGTGCGCTGCAAGGCATCGACCCGATGATCTTGATTCTCGCGCGGGGCAGTTTCTGCCCCAAGGACCATCAACAACACCTGGAACTAGCCGCGAACTACTCGAAGATCAACGTGGCCTATACCCGGCTCGTCACTATATCCACCGACAACCTCATCGAAACCAGTGAGTTTCGTGATCAAGTGGGCGCTCAGTGGACGTTCCTCTCCGACGCCGGCCGTCACGTGCAAAAGGACTTGGGGATCCAGGAGTACACCGATCCTCACCATGACCCGATGATCCCGTACACGCTGGTGCTGAAACCCGGGCTGGTCATTTACAGCATCTACAACGGCTACTGGTTCTGGGGGCGGCCTTCGTTCGAGGACCTGTGGCGCGATCTGCGAGAAGTTTCTCGCGAGATTCGCCCGGACTGGGACATCACCGCGCCCGAGCTGCGCGCGGCGTGGGACGCGGGCGATCGCTCCCGGTTCTACCCCTACGAGTCCAACCCCGTTGAGGTGGGAGACAAACGATGAGCGATGACGTCGCGCTGTCGCAGCAAGAGGAACTGAACGCGATGACAGCGTCGATTCCCGAGTCGGTTCCGTGCGCGGATGGTTCAAGGAGCCTTCAGTTTCGAGAACCAGCTCGTACCGAACGGGCTCGTGAGAAAAGACTCGCGGTTTGTCCGAAGGTGATCCGCTGGCGCGAGTCGGCGATCTGACCGTCGAGGTCGTGGAGTGGAATACAGCTCCTGACGCACTGAGTTTTGCGCCGGGCTGGGGCTTATAAGGGACTACGTCGTCCTCCAGAAGTGTGTTACACTTTCCAGTGAGGAAAGTACTGTTCCTTAGGAAAGTAGAAACCACATGGAAGAGCCGATTGACAGTGATGATGCGAAGCAGGCGCTAGCGGCAATTGGCGCCCAACAAGCCCGACTGGTCGAGGAGGTGCTGATCCCCATTTGGTACTGGTGGTTGATAGCGCTGCTCACCATTCCACTCGGAGGCGCGATCGATACTCATCGCTCGGGGTTGGTTGTGGGCGTGGTCTTGGCCTACGTCATCGTCGTTGTCGCCGCGAGCCTGTGGTTGATCCTGGGCCGACGTAAGGCGCGGGTCAGCCGAGAGTTGCTCGGGGAGCGTGGGGCGGTGGCCATCGTCGTTTTCGTATGGTTGGTGGATGGCGTTTCGATCGGGGCCGGGTTTGCCTTGCGCGCGGGCGGTGTTGGGCACCCCGCGTTGCTCGGGTGCACCGTGTGCGCGCTGGGGCTCGTATCGATGGGCCCCCTCCTCACGAAATACCTGCGAAGGATAATGATGAAGAATCGGAGCGTTGCTCTTCCGTGACCACGCACTTCGACGACCTGATCCACGCCCCTTCGCGCTTGGCGATTGTTTCACTTCTCGCGGCTTCCGAGTGGGCCGATTTCAAGTTCATACGCGACGCCTTAGGAATATCGGATTCGGCGTTGTCCAAGCAGCTAACGACGCTGGAGGGTGCCGGATATGTTGCCATTCGCAAGGCGTTCGTGGGTAAGCGTCCCCGAACGTCAGCGCGCCTCACGCGCAGTGGACGCGCGGCCTTCGCCGGTCATGTTCGGGCGCTTCAGGAGATCGTTGGCTCCGCGGGGCAAGCGCACTTGTCGATTGCGCGACGGGGGCCAGATGCAACTGGTTCGACCTGACTGACAGATTGTTTGACTAGCTGTTAAACGAACCTTCTTGGTTCCACTCGCGATTCTGACGAGCCAAGTCAAGCAACTTCTCCAAGGCGTGTTAATTGTTGGACCCTAGTTGGCCAGAATGTTCGGATACCGATTTCCCCGTCGATTTGTCAAATTGTTGGGGCTGCAGTGAGCGAGTGGAGACACGATGTAGACAGAGTCATAACTAGGGGCAAGTCTCACACGATCACACTCCGAATGGTGGGGGTCATGAATGCTCGAAGAACATGAAGTCACCGATCATCTGACGGTTACGAAGGCGCGCGCTCGATATCAGAAGCTTCGAATCGGCCGAGTTGCCGTGTCGGTTTTTCTTGTCATTGCCATCGCGTCAGTGGCGCTTTCCGCGCTGGTGGACGGCGTGGTCAATGACCAAGAGCGGACGATTCTGCATGAGCGCGCCAGTGAACTCTCGTTGTTACTCAACGAGACGGTGGCGAACATTGGCGTTCTACTGCCGGTAGCCGGTGCCGCCGCGTCATCGGGGGCGTCAAGTAACTCGTCGTTCCAGTTAGTCGCTAAGTCGCTTATCGGCGCTGGCACGAGTTCAGTGGAGGTCTTCGCTCAACATGGTCGCGCCTTTGACGTGGTAGCCAAAGCTGGGCCTGGCGCACCTGTCACGGTCATGACGAGGGAGGCGGGACTCTTGCGACGGGCCGCGGCAACGCCGGGCCTCGTTACCGGACTCATCCACGCGAGCGGCAACCGTTGGCTGGTGCTCGCCGTCGCGACCGACGGCAAACTAGTGGTCGACCAGACGGAACTCCCACCGGTCACGGCGTCGGTTCCGGCAAAGAACTCGCCCTTTAGCGACGTCAACCTCGCGTTGTACGCGTCGGCGACGGCGGACCGGTCCGCACTCTTCGTGGTATCGGGTGCCATGCCGAGCGGTCCCACCGACCACGTCTACCTCGACATCGGCCGTGACCGTTGGCTGCTAGTCGTGAGCGCGAATCAACCGTTGGTGGGTTCGGTGGCCGAGTCGTCGCCCTGGGTACTTTTGCTCGTGGGACTTCTCTTGGCCCTCCTCGCGGGGTCGCTCGTCGAGGGCCTGGCTCGGCGACGTTCCTACGCCCTGAAGCTCGTCGATGAGAGGACCGCGACGTTAGAGGAAGCACTTGTCGTCGGCCGCCAGCTACAAGAGATAGCCGATCGGGCGCGCCAAGAGGCTGAGTCGGCCAACCGGTACAAGAGCGAGTTCATCTCGCGGATGAGTCACGAGCTGCGAACACCGCTCAACGCGGTGGTGGGCTTCGCTCAGTTGCTGGAGCTCGAGGAGCTCAACGATGAACAGCGCGACTCCGTGGAACACATCACGAAGGGCGGAAAGCATCTTCTGAAACTCGTTAACGAGGTGCTCGACATCGCTCGGATCGAAGCCGGGGACATCGCCCTCTCGCCGGAACCGGTCTTGGTGAGTGACACGCTCAGCGAAGTGGTGGCGCTGATCCGGCCCCTCGCGGAGCAACGTTCAATTCGAGTCCTTTCCGCGCCGGACGCGTGCGCCGAGTACGTCCTAGCCGATCGACATCGGCTCCAACAGGTGCTGTTGAACCTGTTGTCCAACGCGGTGAAGTACAACCAAGTCGGTGGCTCGATCACGGTGTCGTGCGAGTCCATCGGAGTGACGCGACTTCGACTCAAGGTGGCGGACACGGGTAAGGGCGTGTCAAACGATCAACTCGAGCGGATCTTCACTCCCTTTGATCGGCTCGGCGCTGAGCGAACCGGGGTGGAGGGAACCGGCATCGGCCTCTCTTTGTCACGCCAGTTGGTCGAAGCGATGGGCGGTTTGCTCGGCCTTGAGTCCGTGGAGGGTGTCGGGAGCACGTTCTGGGTTGAGTTACCGATCGTCGAAGGTCCGGTCGATCGATACGAGCGTCTCGGCGGCATCGGCCGCGTCGAGCGCGACGACGTGGCCCTTGCGGCGCGCCACACGGTGCTGCACATCGAGAACAATCTCGCGAACGTCAGTCTCGTTCAGCGCATCGTTGAGCGGCGTGAAGGTATTGAGATCATTCCCGCGATGTTGGGTCGGCTCGGCCTGCAGTTGGCGCGCGAGCACTTGCCGGTGCTGATCTTGCTCGATCGGCACTTGCCTGACATCAGCGGCGACGAAGTCCTTTTGCAGTTACGCCGAGACCCGGCGACGAGCAGCATTCCCGTCGTCATGATTAGCGCGGACGCGACCCCGGGGCAGGTTCAGCGACTGCTGAACGCCGGCGCGCTGGCCTATCTAACAAAGCCGATTGACGTGAACGATCTATTGAGGATTCTCGACGAATGCCTCGTGTCGGAGGTGGGAAGTCATGATTGATCCAATGCTGGCGAGCTGCCGCATACTCATCGTCGACGACGAGGAGGCCAACGTCCACCTCCTGGCTCGTCTTCTCAAACGGACGGGGTACGTGGACGTGAGGACGTTGTCCGACGCCCGGGAGGTGTTGGCTGTCGTGCGCGACTGGCACCCCGATCTGGTCATGCTCGACCTGCACATGCCTCACTTGGACGGCGTCTCGCTGTTACTAGGGCTTCGATTCGAGCAGCCGCCGTCGGACTTCTTGCCGGTGCTCGTGCTGACGGCGGACGTCTCACACGACGCCCTGATAGGAGCGATGAACGCGGGGGCGAACGATTTTCTGACGAAGCCGGTCGAGCTCGACGAGGTCCTTTTGCGAGTCCGCAATCTTCTGACGTTGCGCCTCTCGCATGAGGCACTGCAGCGAAGTAATTCGGCGTTGGCGACGACGTTGCGCCAGCAGTTGCAGTTGGATGAGCGCCAGTTTGAGGATCGCAACGATCGTGTAGAGGCTATGCAGTCAGTGGTCGATGCAAAGCCCTTGATGGTGTACCAACCGATCATTAATCTCGCCACCTACGACATCGTCGGTTTCGAGGCGTTAGCTCGGTTCGACTCGGATCGGCCAACGGATAGCTGGTTCGCGGAGGCGTCGGTGCTCGGACTGGGCGCCGAACTCGAACTAGCCGCAATCGAAGCGGCCTTTGATGGCTTTGATCGAGCGGATCCCGAAGAGTTTTTGTCGGTCAATGTCTCACCGGAGGTTATGTTCGACAGCCGCTTCGCGGACATCGTCTGCGGATTTCAGCGAAATCGGGTGATCGTCGAGATCACGGAACATCAGCCTGTGAAAGACTACGACGCACTGAATGAGGTGTGCGACGCCCTTCGAGTGAGCGGTGTGCGCCTGGCGATCGACGACGCCGGAGCCGGCTACGCGAGCCTTCAACACATTCTCATGCTTCGACCCGACATCATCAAATTTGATATTGCCTTGACGCACGGAATAGATGCCGATCCGGTCAAGCGCGCTCTTGCCGCCTCGCTCCTTCAGTTCGCCAAGGAAGTGAGCGCGACGGTTACGGCCGAAGGTATTGAAAACGAACGCGAGTTGAAGACGCTTCGTACCCTTGATGTTCACTGGGGCCAGGGATTTCACATCGGGTACCCGGTGCCGTTGGCCGATCAACCGGAGTTAAAGAGAGCATTCGCCGACTAGTGCTGCGTCTTCACTCTCGTGTTACGGCGCTGCGATGCGGTACTCACCCTCGGCAACGATCACTGCCGAGCCCCCGACTTCGACCATGTCGATATGGTTGCTCTCGCCGTTGGCGGTGGCGTAGAGCAGCGATGGCCTGTTGATCATTGCACCCTGACGGATCTCGATCTGCTCGCCGAAGCGGATCATGTTGTGCCGGGCAAGGTGAATGGCGAGCGGGCCGGCCGCCGAACCGGTTGCAGCGTCCTCGGAAATGCCGATCGTCGGGTAGAACATCCGGGTGAGCCAGGAGCGGTCTTTGCCCGCGAAGCAGTTTGCGGCGACCCCCAGCTCGGCGAGTTCGGCGAAGCTTGGAGTCAAGACCGAGACGGCGGCTTCATCGGCGAGCGCGACGTAAACGTGCTTGACACCGTTGTCGTACAGCTCGATTGGTAGTACAGACTCGGCAACACCCAACGCATCCAACAGCTCCTCTTGGCGATCGAACACTCTCCACGTGGGGATTGGCTGTTGCATCCTTCCGAATACGACTCGCTCGCCGTCTCGTTCCAGTGTCACCGGCACGAGTCCCGCCCCCGTTTCCAAGGTCACCGTGTTGGCGCCCAGCGAAGTGGCGACGACGAACGCGGTGCCGAGAACGGGATGCCCAGCGAACGGAAGCTCGCGGCCCGGAGTGAAGATGCGTAACGCGACATCGCCGCCAGCGATCGGCGGAAACAGGAATACCGTTTCCGCTAGGTTCAACTCTCGTGCGATTTGCTGCATGTCGGTAGGAGTGAACGGGCGGCCGTCTAAGAACACTCCTAGTTGATTGCCCTGCAGCGGCACATCGGTGAACACGTCGCAAACCACATAGGGATGCAGCTCCGCCTCGCCGCGCCAATCCACCGGCCAAGGAATGACATCGTCAGTCTCCATCATGAGGTATCCTTTATGTAGCGATATAGGAATGTAACTATATACGTCCGCCCGGCGTGGGGCAGGAAGAGTGGTCGCACCGGTGAGCAGTAAAGATCGAGCGGGGACGACGGCTGACGTCGATGTGGCCGAGGTCGTAAAGGCGCTCGCGAGTTCGAAGCGAATGCAAATCTTGGGGTGGCTCCGCGATCCCGTTGCAAATTTCCCGCCACAGCGTGACGGGGATCTGGTCACTGACGGGGTCTGTGTGATCTACATTGCGGACAAGTTGGGGGTTGCGCAGCCCACGGCGACTACTCACTTGCAGGCGCTCGCGCGAGCCGGGCTGGTGACGTCAAAGCGAGTTGGTCCTTGGACGTTCTACAAGCGGAACGAGTCGGCCATCCGCGCATTTAAGCGGCAACTTCGCGACGATCTGTAACTTCAAGAAGACGATGTCCCGCCGTACGCGAGTGGAGATGTCCTCCGTCGCGCGGCAAGAACCTCTAAGGGGGACCGTACTTCTCCAAATTATTCCTTGACACCGCTCCTCATCGAGATATAGTTATATCACTAATTCCCTATGCATACGGGAGGTGGTTGGTGAAGGAGCTGGTGGTGGCCCGTGCGGCGCCGAACGCATTCAGCCCGTATTCACCTGGACTGTCTGTCGGCCAGTGGATCTTCGTGGCCGGCCAAGGGGGGATTAACCCAGAAACCAGCGAGTTGGTTGGCGACGGGATAGCGGAGCAGACGGAACAGACCCTTCGCAACATTGAGGCTCTGCTGCAAGCAGCGGGGGCTTCGCTGGATGACGTCGTGTCCTGCCTCGTGCATCTCACCGATCTTTCAGACTTTCCTGAGTTCAATGCGGCTTATGCCGCGCGGTTTCTGAGCGAGACGAAGCCGGTGCGCACGACCGTTCACGCGGACCTCTTGGCGAACATGCGCGTCGAAATCACGGCCATCGCTTACCGAGCCAGGTGACTCGAACCATGTCGAAGCGTTTGGTTCCGAGGAAGCCGAGTCGCAATAACTCGTCGTCAAGAAGGCAAGACCCGCGGAAGCCCGAAAGACGGCAGGACGTCCTTGCCGAATCTCGTCATCGCCGGAATGAGACGCCCCGACAGTGTCAACACATCGATACCACTCGCGTGGTACAAACCCGTTTGGGGATCACGAACGTAGGAAGCGAGTGCGGGCTGGCCATTCGCTCGGGTCGCCAAAGTCCGCATCGAGCGTCCGGGCTGGAACAACGTCTCGCGGAAGTAGCGTCGCGCGTCCTCGCGGCCCTCGAGCTCTCCTGGAATCGGCGGCATGGTGACCGAGACGTCTTCGGTGAGAAGGGCGATGAGCTCGTCTACGTCTCCGGTTTCGTAGGCCGCGGTGACACGGGCCACGATCTCTCGTTCAGCCGCGGAGTTGGGCGCCGGGGGAGGCTCCCGATCCAAAGTGTCGGCGAGGCGATCGTGCAAAGCCACCCGAGCGCGTTTGAGGGCGCTTTCCACGGATGCCTCCGTTGCTTCCATCATCTCGGCCGCTTCGCTGGCTCTGTAGCCGAGGACGTCGCGAAGAACCAGTGCCACCCGCTGGCGAGGCGGAAGCAGCTGAAGGACCGTGATGAAGGCCAGCGACACCGACTCCCTCGTCTCGTACCGAGCGTCGGGTCCGGGGCTGTCGTCGGGCAGCCCGTCAAGGAGGACGTCGGGGTACGGCTCGAGCCAGATAACTTCGCCCACTCGAGTCGGCTTGGAGAGGGCGGCGTTGAGCGAAGCAACCACTTCGGGTCGTCGGCTAGCGGCGCGCAGCATGTTCAGGCAACGGTTCGTCGCGATGCGGTAGAGCCAGGTTCTGATGGAGGCCCGCTCCTCGAAGTTCGCCAGCGCCTGCCACGCGCCGAGGAAGGTCTCCTGGAGGGCGTCCTCGGCGTCCTGGGTCGAACCCAAGATCCGATAGCAGTGCAACTTGAGCTCTTGTCGGTACCCATCGGTCAACTGCGCGAACGCCTGCTGGTCCCCGGACTGGGCGCGACCGAGAAGTTCCATGCTCACTGCTCCATTCTCTCATCACCTCGTTGTCGGTCCTTCCGATCCCACTACATATACCGACACCGCCGAGTCGAGAAACTTGTCACTCCCAAGCGCCCAGTTTTCCTTCGACCCGGTGTCGGTATTAGGAGAGACGCCGTACGGGCCGGGCCACGACGGTACGACGACTTGCGTGCGCACCGAAAAGTCTGAATCCAAAGGAGAGACCGTGCCAGAGATTTGTCATCGAGCAGGAGTCGCAGCCCCACGACACGGTGTGTACGAGGAGTTCGCTACCAAGGGCGGTCTCTAGGTGAATCGAACCACCCGCCTGCAGAGCCGCGACGAAATGCGACTCTCTGGCAAAACTCGGCTGTTCCTCGCGGGGAACTTCCTCTCGATGCTCGGCACCGGCATGGTTCTGCCGTTCATGATCATCTATCTTCACGAAACGCGGGGGATCGCGCTACCCGTGGTCGGAGTAATGCTGGCGGCGGGGGCGGCGGCCGGCTTAGTTGCCGTGATCGGATGCGGCACGCTCCTCGACCGGGTGGGCGCCCGACCGGTGCTGGGCATGATCCTGCTGGGTCAGGTCGTCGCCGAGGTTGGGCTCGCTTGGGCTCATAACACGCTGACCGCGTGGCCTGTCGTACTGCTATATGGGGCGACGTGGGCACCGATGTTTGGAGCAATCTCGACGATGCTCAATGGTCTGACCGTGGAACCCGTGCGGCAACAGCGCGCCTTCGCGGTGAACTTCGCGACCCAGAATATGGCCCTGGGCGTCGGCGCCGCGATCGCCGCGGTCGTCGTCAGCACTCATCATCCCGGGACCTTTCAGGTGCTCTTCCTGGCCAACGCCCTCTCGTGCCTTCTTTTCACTTTCGTGCTGCTCGCGCTGCCGAACCTGCGGCGAACGAGGGTAGTCAATGAAGCCAAGGTCGGGTACCGCGACGTCCTGAGCCACCGCGGCCTGCGTTTGATGATTTTGGCCTCGCTGTTGCTCGCCTTCGCCGGCACCGCCACGTTTGACTCCGGGGTACCGGCGTTTGCGTCGGTGGCGGACCACATCTCGGACCACGCGATCGCCGTGTCCTTCACCATCAACACCGGAACCATCGTGGCCATCCAAATGCTCGTCCTGCGGCTCGTCCGCCGGCGCCGACGAACCTTCGCCCTGGCCACCGTCGGCTTGATCTGGGTGGCAGCCTGGACGCTTCTCGGATTCGCTGAAGTCGTCGACGGCCCAGGTTGGCGGATCGTCATTTTGTTCGCCTTCACCGGCCTGTTCGGCGTGGGAGAGACCTTCGTGGCTCCTACGAGGAATCCGCTCATCAACGCTTTGGCCAATGACAGGATCCGCGGCCGCGCCAATTCGATCGCAGGATTCGCCACCTCGTTGGGGCTGATCGTCTGCCCCGCCATGGTCACCGTCCTGGTTGCGGCGCACCTCGAAGCAGTATTGATTGGACTGCTGTGCCTCGGCTCTCTCGGCATCGTTGCTATCGCCGCCCGGCTGCGCGTTTTCCTCACCACCGAGCAGGACTACGTCAAGCAGCCAAGCGTGGCCGAGTCGCCGCTCGAGCAGATGGACGATCTGCCTACGGTGGCGGAAGAGTTTGGCGTTCCACCTACGGTGGAGGAAGAGATGGACCTCTACCCGCCGGTGGAGTCACCGTGAGTTTTCGGGACTTGGGAAAGCTTTCCGAAATCCACATTGAAAGTCTGGTTGATGGCATCGACAAGGCTCGCAAGGCTCGGCGTGCCACTTCCCCACGCCTTACTTCGCGACCTCACCACCATTTCCACTGGCGCAAGAAGAGCGCGAAGTGACCTCCCCACGTAGAGCTATAACGAAATGAGTCCGCGACTCGCTGCTCGAGCGGTTAGGCGACTTACCTACTTTGGCGGAGGAAATGGACCTCCACCCGCCGGTGGAGTCAGCATGAGCCATCGGGACATCGATTCCAAGCGAAGCGCGGCGAGGTGAGAGCCGCCCTCTACGACCGGCCGGGCCCGGCTCGCGATGTCCTGCGTGTAGCCGAAGTGGATCGTCCCGAGCCCGGAGAGGGCCAGGTCCGAGTTCGTCTTCAACTCTCTGGCGTCAATCCGACGGATTGGAAGACTCGATCTGGCGCGACGCCACGACCAATCGAGACGTTTCAGATCCCGAACCAGGACGGCGCTGGTGTCATCGACGCCGTTGGCGAAGGGGTCGACGCGTCACGAGTGGGGCAGCGAGTATGGGTGTGGTTCGCCGCACTTGGACAGCCCTGGGGAACAGCCGCCGAGTGGACGGTCGTCCCAGAGGAACGGGCGGTTCATTTGCCCGATGCAGTGACCATGGAACACGGCGCCAGCCTCGGAGTTCCGGCGATGACCGCGCACCGATGCCTTTTCGCGGATGGGCCATTGGACGGCAGGTCGGTCTTGGTGGCCGGCGGCGCTGGCGCGGTGGGTCACTTCGCCATTGAACTCGCCAAGTTCGCAGGAGCACGAGTCGTCACCACCGTCAGCAGCGAGGAGAAGGCTGAACTTGCATATCGCGCCGGCGCAGATCTGGTGGTGGACTACTTGGCCGACGACGCTGTTGACCAGATCTGGGCTTTCGCAAAACCGGTGGATCGAATTATTGAGGTCGCCCTGAGAACCAACCTCCTGCTAGATCTCGAAGTATCAGGACCGCAGACTGTCGTCTCCGTCTACGCGGCCGACGGCCCGGATCCGTTGCTTCCAGTCCGCGCGTGCATGACGGCGAACATATCCATGCACTTCGTCCAGCTTTATGGGCTACCGGCGCTCGCTCTCCAACAGGCCAGTCGAGATGTCACGGCCGCATTGGAGTACGGTGCGCTGTCCGGACTTCCAATCCATCGATTCCCGCTGGAAGATATCGCTGCAGCCCACGACGCAGTCGAAAGTCATGTAGTTGGAAAAGTGGTCATCGAACTGACCGCGAGCGAGGACACAACGTTTTGAGAGAAGTACTTTTCGAATACGGTGAGAAGGAAAGGAAACAATGACGATTCCTCCCGAACGGGTCGGCTTCCTCGGCCTCGGATTGATGGGCGAGCCGATGGCTCTCAGGTTGGTTCGCTCAGGTTTGCCCTTGGTGGTCTGGAATCGCACCTCGGCCAAAACGACTTCGTTGCACGCTGCGGGAGCAGAGGTAGCCACATCGCCTTCCGAGGTATTTAACAGGTCGAATGTCATCTTCGAAATGTTGGCCAACGAGACTGCCATTGATGCGGTGCTGGAACGAAACACTCCCGCATTCGCCGAGCACCTGTCGGGTCGGACTCTTATTCACATGGGAACAACGGCTCCCGAATATTCCCGCGAACTAGAAGCGGCCGTGCAACAGGCTGGTGGTCGCTATGTTGAGGCGCCGGTATCTGGCTCTCGCGTTCCCGCGGAACAAGGTGAACTTGTCGCGATGCTGGCCGGAGATCCGCTCGCGGTTGAGTCGGTGCGCCCGCTGTTCGAGCCGATGTGCCGCGAAACCGTGGTCTGTGGCGTAGTGCCCGGAGCGCTGCTCATGAAGCTGGCCGTAAACCTTTATTTGATCACGATGGTTACCGGTCTGGTTGAAACGGTTCACTTCGCTCAGGCAGTGGGCCTGGATCTACAGCTGCTAGGTAAAACACTTGACAGTGGGCCGATGGCCAGCGGCGTGTCACGAGTAAAGGTCGAGAAACTGGTCGGCTCGGACTTTACGGCTCAGGCCGCGGTGGCGGACGTGTTGAAGAACAGCCAGCTCGTCGTCGACGCAGCCCGCTCAGCCGGAGTGGTATCGCCACTTCTCAATATCTGTAACGACCTCTTTGCCGAGACGGTAGAGCTGGGCCGTGGTGCTGCGGACATGGTGGCCGTTGTTAGCGCCTTCGAGGCTCGTACGCTCGCGGCTTCGCGCAGCGTCGAGCAGGCGTCGGGCATCCCTGAAGGAGCCTGAGTCGGCTTGATCGAAACGTCGGTCAGCTCGCGGGACTTACCGAACTCATGTTGAACCCGGCCACACGCAGCGCGGGCATCGCGACACGGTTGAAGTAGGCGCCGAACTCGCGACCAACGGTGCGCGTCGTCGTACTCGCCTCGAGCGAATGTGCGAGCACGTCGACCGGGCTCTCGTTGAAGCGGAAGTTATTCACCGCGCCGACCACGCGACCGTCCTCTACCAGGTACACGCCGTCGCGCGTCAATCCGGTGACTAACAACGTCGCGGGATCGACCTCGCGCATGTACCACAGGCTGGTGAGCAGGAGCGCGCGCTCGGTTCGTGCGACGAGGTCCTCGGTCGTGCCCGACGAGCCCGGCAGTTCCAAGACGAGATTGTCGACCGGCGCGGAGAACTCGGTGCCCTCGCGCTCGGCGTCTGCGCGCGGGCTCAGGAGGCGGTTGAGGACTCCGCCGTCGATCCAGTCAACCCGATTGAGCGGCACCGCGTTGTCAAAGAGCGACGCAACGGCGCTCGACGCGCTCACCGACGCGAATGGCTCGCACTCCAAGCCGGGCGCCGTCGGGTCGGAGAAGAGCGTGAAGCCCAGATCGCTGACGCGCTGGCCCACCTTCGTCGCGCCGCCCGGCGCGGAAAACACGGTGCGTCCGTCACGCGCGTCACGCGCCGACATCTTCCAGTAGAGAAAGGTCATGAGATCGGCGACGGCTATTGGCGGCAGGATGGCTTCGTAACGCCCGGCCGCGAGCTCGTGGGTCGTGCGGGCCCACTCCAAACGTCGGTGGACTTCGGCGACCCGGGCGTCGATATCGATGGCGGCGAGCTGCGGGCCAGCGGCACTGGTCCACGCGGAGCTTCGCCCGCCCTCGGTTCGTCCGTTCAACTGAAACTCTCCGGTGCGCTGGACGAACCGGCGGCGCGGGCCGGCGGAAGTGCCGAGGTGGGTGGTGGTGACCGTATGTTCGGCGAACCCGGCGAGCGTCACGTGGAGCCGCGCGGCCTCGGGAAAAGCCCGGGCGAGTCCGTCGACCACCGCGACAAGCTCGTCGTGAGAAGTCTCGGGCGGTTCGGCGGCAAAGTCCGCGTCGGCCCGCCCAGTGATCAGCGGCGCGGCGTCGGGCGCCGGCGGAGCCGACCTCGCCAGTGCTTCCGATTCGGCGACCAGCTCGACGACGTCGACCGCACCTGATCTTCCGACCGACGCGGCCGACACCCCATGGGATCCGTCCACGATGCTTACGACCGTCACGTCGCGCGAACGGATCCGGCCGTTGGACGTCGCAGTGTTGACCGCGAAGCGCGCGTTGACGCTCGATATCTCGTGCACGATGACCACGCACCCGTCGGCCCGGCTCGCAGCCAGTGCCCGCTCGACGACTTCGGCGGCGGGCGTAAGGGTCGGCTCGGGACTCACCGGCCAGACTCCGCTTTCGTGTTGAGAACCTTGACCGACCGGAAGAGCGCCGAGGGCGCGCCGTGGCTCACCGCCGCCACCTGGCCCGGCTGAGCCTTGCCGCAGTTGAAGGCTCCGTTAAGGAGGTAGGTCGTCGGTCCGCCCACCGCCTCCATCGACCCCCAGAAGTCGGTCGTCGTGGCCTGGTAGGCGGCGTCGCGGACCTGCCCCGTGATGCGACCGTTTTCGATCAGCCAGAAGCGCTGCGCGGTGAACTGGAAGTTGTAGCGCTGCATATCAATCGACCAACTGTTGTTTCCCTCGACGAAGAGCCCGCGTGCCACGGCGCCGATGAGATCCTCGGTCGTGGGTCCCTTCGGGTCCGGCTGCAGGGACACGTTGGCCATGCGTTGGATCGGAACGTGAAGTGGCGAGTCGGCGAAGGCACATCCGTTGGACCGCTGTGCCCCGGCGATCGCCGCGACCGAGCGATCGAGCTGGAACCCCACCAGCACGCCTTCACGGATGAGGTCGAAGCGCTGACCTTCGACGCCTTCGTCGTCGATGGCGATCGTGGCGAGGCCGTGCTCGACCGTGCGGTCGCCGGTGACGTGCATGACCCCGGACCCGTACTGCAGGCTCCCGAGTCGATCAGGCGTGGCGAAGGAGGTGCCGGCGTAGGCGGCCTCGTAGCCGAGCGCTCGATCGAGCTCGGTGGCGTGGCCGATCGACTCATGGATGGTCAGCCACAAGTTGGTCGGATCGATGACCAGGTCGTAGGAGCCCGACACGACCGGGGGGCTGGCCAGCTTTTGGGTCAGGTGTTCGGGCAGCAGCGCCAGCTCACTCTGCCAGTCCCAGCCGTCGCCCTCGAGATACTCCCAGCCCCGCCCGACCGGAGGAGCGAGGGTGTGCATCGTCTCGAAGTCACCGTCGTCAGAGACCGCGACCACTTCGAAGACGGGGTGAATGCGAACTCGGCGCTGACGCGCAACGGTGCCCGCGGAGTCCGCGTAGCGCTTGAACTCGCTCACCGCTCGCAGCTCTGCAGTGACATGGGTCACGCCCGGCGCCGACAGCAGGTTTCGACTCCACTCCTCAAGCAGCGCGATCTTGTCGGTCATGGCCACGGTGGTCGGATCGGTGCGTAAGGTCGACGAGTACTCGACCTCACCGTGCCCCGGCTCGTCAACGAGTTCGAAGCGGGCGTTGCGCGCCGGTGCCACGAGTCGGGCACCCTCTATCGCCTGACGTGCGACGAGCGCAGCGGCGTCGCGGCCGAGCTCGACCGTCGCCGCGAACCCACTCGATCCTTCGGCGATCACTCGGACGCCGAGTCCGGACTCCACCTGGTCCAGCGACGTCTCGACGACGCCGTCACGCAGTATCAGCGTCTGAGTGCGAATCTCCTCGATTCGTACACTGGCCTCGCTCGCGCCGCCCGCTGCTGCAGCGGACAACGCTGCATCACTGAGTGAGTTGACGAGGTCGAACTGGTTTGCGAGGGTGCCGTCCACCAACGCGACCCTACTCGGCACTACCGTCGAATTCCTTAAGCCAATTACTTTCAAAACTCCTGGTGGGTACTCCGGGTCTCGATCCGGCACCTCGAGATTAAAATGAACTGTCAAACGGTTTCGGTGTGTCGGTCTCGTCGCGCTTGTCGATTCTTTTCAAGACTTCGTGTTGTTCTGAGTCGGTATCGTCTCGAGGTGTTGCAGAATTATTAGGCCCGTTTCGGTTGGAGCGTGGCTCCCGGATCCTTTTCTTTGATCCCTTAAGAGTGATCCCAATTTGTGGAGTTTCTAAGGCGTGAGAAACCGTCTGACGAAGGTCAGGGTGACCTCGGCGACTTCTTGCCAGCCACTGTCAATTACGAGCGAGTGCCCACGGTTTTTTATCTCTTCGATCTCAGTGACGGCGCCATTCCGTCTTTGACGCCTAAACGAAGCGTTCGCGATGGCCCAAGGAACGGTGTGATCCTTCTCGCCAGAAAGTAACTTCATTGGTCCTCGCGCGGGGTTCTTCGAGTCGACGCTCGCCTCAGTGGAAGGATTGACGTTCGCGAAGGCTGCTTGGAAAAGGGGGACGCCCGAGCCCGGCACTGGGAATTCGTTGTAGAGGCGCTTAGCTTCGACTTCGTCGACGGCGTTCACGAATCCGTAGCGGAACTGATCATACGAAAGCATGACCGATCGCTTCCTATTCGCGGGATTGAGTATCACCGCAGAAGCAACCTTGAGGGCCGAGAAGGGCAGTGGCAAGACCCCTCGAAACGGCCCTGGATCGATCGGTACCGACACGCTGGCCAAACCTTGGCCCGCGAGCTTTTGCGTGATCAGCCCTCCGAAAGAATGTCCGACGATGGCTGGTTTGATGTTGAGACCCTTGATGACCTCGGCGATGTGATCGGTGATGCCCCCAACGCTCTTACCGGCAAAGAGCTCGGGGTGGCTCCTACCTTCCTCCACAGTCGCAGGATCATCGGGCCAATCGACGGCAATCGTCGCGTAGCCTTCGGCTTCGAACATTGAACGCCACGGATCCCAACTGCCCGCGAGCAGCCAAAGACCATGAACGAACACGACCGGTGGCTTACCAGAATCGTTCGCATTAGACACTTGCATCATTTCGCCAGCGGTTGGTCTGCTTGGATGACTATTCAACATTTCCGCCTAAATTTCGATTTTTCCAGGTCGCTTTATGCGTATCGCAAACAAGTTAATGCGTGAACACATGGGGTGTCGGCGAGAGAAGTTGAATTGCGCCGGGTAATCGGGACTCAATCGCTTCCAAACCGTGTTTGCGAACGCAAGTCCGGATACGAAGTGTTGCGGATATTGGAGGCCGATTTTGAGGCCTGCCTAAGCCGATGTAATGGAGTCCATGTTATTCGACGGTATCTTCACGCGACAAACTCGCGGTGCGCGGTGAGAGTCGCAGCGCGAGCATCTCCAGCGCTTCAATGACCTCGGCGACATCGTCAGAACTATCGCTCGCCAGAGCATCGGCGATCGTCTGGTCGATGGGCACGTCTACTTTGCGTCCAATTTTTCGTGCCACTCCGGGAGCACCACGCACCAATGTTCGGCGTCGGTCATCAGGATCTGACACCGTTTCGAGTAAACCGTGATCTTCAAGCAAGGTCGCCGCCGCGGACACTTGACTTTGTGGCAGTTCGGTTCGCTTCGCTATCTCGCCTATTGAGGAATTGGGAGACTCCAATACGTCGATGAGCACGGCCGTGGCACTCGGAGGGAATGCGTGAATCGCTGAACTCGGAATTGTCTCAAATCCCATTTTCGCCAACTTGCGGCCCAGCAGGAAAAGTTCGAGTCCATTCACGCTCATGAGGTTACGTGAACGTCGCGGTCTATTTGAGTACAGGTCATGGATCGCCAACACTGAAGGGATCGTGACGCAGAGACGTTTACGCAGAAAATCGGTCAGTGCTCATGACTCGGGCTATTTCGACGTCAAGCGGAACATGCTTCAGCGCACGTTCCATACGCGCAAGCCGCTTCAGGTCACGCTTTGCGAGCGGCAAATGAGTGGTGGCATCGTGGTTATCACTTGACCCGTCCAAGCTCTGACGCGCAGGGCAGGAGCGTGCCGTTCGCTGCAAATGTGCATCGTCATTAGAAATTCCCTGAAGGCTCGGTGCGCGCGAGAATGGCATGGTTGCGGCGACAACCAAATGAATTCTTCGCCAGAACCTGAAGATTGAGACCTTTGGGGCCATTCGAATCGTCGACGTCATGGGGGCTGAGACGTCGATCTGGAGGTTTTGCGTGGTCATATCTAAAACGATACATCGAATTCGATGTAAAGTCAAGACATTCGATAGGGTCTTTCAGAAGGCGACAGTTCGAAATATGAGGCCTGAAATAAAGCCCGTCGGAGCCAAGCCAACTGCTGTTATCACTTACTCAGAGCTTCTCGTTCGCGACCCATTGGATGGCCTGCACCGCTTCGACGGGTGTCCAGCCACCCTTGTAGACAGGGCTGTTGTAAATGTTGCTCTTGTATCCCATGAAGGTTGATAGCACTTCGGAGAGTGTGCCGGTGAAGGCGGGAAGGTCGCCACTGGCGAATCGAACTGACTGATCGGCATCGATTATCCAGAAGCCGTCGGAGTGGTTGATGTCGTAGGACAACAAGTCATGCGGAGCCATCCAATCAGTGGGTGCCGGAACCGACTGGGGGACAACCTGCACCGTCCAGCCCAGGAATTTTTCCAACGCCGTCAGGTTGGCATTCTGGTCGCCCTTGCCAATCGGATTCTTTGTGGCGAACTCCTTGTCCGTGATGTAGGGCGTGGTGGTGGGACCCGTCTCGGTCCAAATCTGGAAGTCTGCCCCGATTAGTTTTGCGTACGCGGCAATGCGCTGGCGCGTGTCTCGATACGGGTCAACTGATATGGCGACGATCTCTACATTTTTGGCTTTCGCAGCGTCCAGTTTCGCTTGGACTTGCAGGAGGTTGCCGGTCGTGAAGGGGCAGGTGTCTCCGCACAGTGTGAGGAACGGGACGAGGAACACCGTCTTTCCCTTTAGGGATCCCAGCGTCTCGGGTGTGCCGCTCTGGTTGACGAACGTGGCGTTCTTCACCGACGCGGGCAGCGCGCTGCTGGTCGCGACGCCGACCTTGGCGGGTGGTTGGGGATACGACGTCGCAGACGCGAGGTTGGAGAGTCCCACGACTGACAGCACCACCGCTGAACTCGTTAGAGCGAGGGCAGCACATTTGCGGTTGATCACTATGTCCCCTTTCAACTACGATGTGTAGTTGACAGTACTACACGTCGTAGTAGGGGAGTCAATATGTCGTTGTCCCGTTTTCCTCGGGCAGTACGATGACGGAGACGGCCGGTGAATCGAGTTTGAGGAGTGCCTTGGGACTTGGCGACCTAGAGCGCGATGTCATGGAAGTGATGTGGACGAGTCCTTTGGCTCTCACGGTTCGTGACGTCGGCGAATACTTTCCCGATCACGCCTACACCACCATTTTGACGGTGCTCTCGCGACTCAGCGCCAAGGGATTCCTTCAAGAGGCGAAGCAAGGTCGCCTCAATACCTTTAGGGCCACCGCATCCAGGGAGGACTACATCACCGGTCTGATCTTGGAGGCGCTGGCACATACCGAGGACCGTCAAGCGGCACTGGCCCATTTCGCTGAGGCGCTCGCCCCGAGTGACCGAAGTTTCTTTCGGAAAATCTTCACGCGAAACCCTCCGTCATGACGACCACCGCGCTGGCTCTGGGAACGAGCTTGCTGTGCCTGGTCGGACTGCCGATGATGCTTCGTTCGTCGACTCGCTTTGATCGCAGTCCCCGAGTCGGATTTGCCGTGTGGGGATCCCTGTGCGTCGTCGGCTGGTTTAGCGCGGTAGTCGTGTTTCTCAGCATCGGACTCGGCGACCCTCGTTCTTCGCTGCTTCGATCACTCACTTCATTTGTGCTGCATCTTGGAGACGGACATCCGCTTCGCGGTCTCGGTGTCTTCGAAGTGGTAGGACTCTCGGTGGCCTTTGACATCACTGTCTTAATGCTGGGAGGGCTCGCTGTTGCCGGGGTAAAAATATGGAACGTTCGATCTCAACAGCGAACCGTGCTTGACCTGGTCGCCGAGCCCAGGGACTCGCTAGAGGGGGTATGTCTTCTGAATCACCCCTACCCGATGGCCTACTTTCTTCCCGGAGACGGCGGGCGAGTGGTGCTGAGCACGGGAGCCATCGACGTTCTTAGTCCGCGTGAACTCGATGCCGTCGTGGCGCACGAGATCGGACACCGCAGTGGTCGACACGGAGCGTTTCTTGTCCCGCTGCAAGTCCTATCGTCATTTGTATCCTTCCTTCCTCTCGCTCGCTACGCACCGACGGTGATGCGTGGGTATCTCGAGATGTCAGCGGATGACTATTCGCGATCGCGTGAGTCGTCCGAAGCGCTCAAAACGGCGCTGACGAAAGCGGCTTGGTTTCAGCCGCCCCCAGTGGGAGCACTTAGTGTCAACGACGGGGTTATTGAGCGGAGAATCAATCGGCTCGCCCTCGAACCGGCGTCATCGCGATGCGCATTGGCTCTCTTTTCGGGTGTGAGTGTCGCTTCTCTTCTGCTGTGCCTGCTGTTGGTGATGCGCTAGGAGACGATTAGTCCCGAAGAGCGAAGAGACGGTCACCTATGCGTATTTGAGGCCAACCGGTATTCGAAGAGTTCGTTGGCGCCGGGCAGCGCGAACACAAAGCACCAACACATGGGCGACCATCAAGATCGTGCCGAGCACCATCATGACCAGGCCGCCGTCGTGCACATCAACAATCGTGATATTTGACATGTCCATGCCTACGCTCTGCAGGGAGGACGCGGTCGCGGACCACAGCACCAGCCCCGTCGTGGCGATGACGGGAAGCGCGAGCACCGTGTACGTGATGCGCTGCTTGTCGCCGAGCGTGCGACCACCGCCGTACACGGGCATCCAGAACCACACACCGACTACCAAAAACGCGATCAGTTCGACGTAGTGCCCTTGGGGATATCGCATCACCCATCCCCCGAGAGGCGTGAGGTGGAACAGTGGCACCAGAAGGGTAAAGGCAAAGAATCCGATCGTCGACATTGGTCGACTGACGCGAGTAGTAGTGCCGCCCGCGATGAGCGGGGCAATCACGAGCACCACGATGAGGTGCTCAACCATGTGGCTGGGATAGCTCGACATTGACAGAGCTTGAACGTCAGACCAGAGCAGGAGAACCGTAGTCAAAAGAGCCAAGGACAGCAGGCACTTTTGACGAGTGGCGATTCGAGGCCACGCGGCGAGGAGAGCAGCGATCCCGACCGCTGCAACGACAATGCCAGCCTCGGTGACGTGCCACGAACCCCAGTTGGGAGCGGCCGCACCGTTGGCGGTCATGCGCATCATGGAGGAGGTCATGACCGAACGGCCGGGTGATTATCGCACCCGCGCACGCTACATCTCCATCGATGACATGCCGAAGTTCAGGTATTTCGGTGGAGGGACGACCTTCGCCTGAATGGTTACCGAGTGCGACTTTTGAAAGTTGCTCCACGTGACGACCACGGGAATGGTCTCTCCCTTCACGATCTTTTCTTTGAGCTGGCGAAGCATCGCGCCTTGATATTTGTAGCCGAGTTGTTGGGTGTGACCGCCAATGATGAGAATATTTGCCAACTGCATCATCGCGTGGTTGCCCTGGCACATGTTGGTGTCGTAATCGATCATGCTCGACCTGGTGTCGGGTGAAGTAATGGAGAGCAGCGAAATCGGATTTCGAGACGTGTTCGTGATGGTCATGGAAATCGCTGAATCTCCTCGAAGACCAGCTGCGGTGACGGTCACGTGCGAGAGCACCACGCCACTCTTGACGGACGAGGCGCCGGAGGCAGGGTTCGCTGGGGTGAGCGCGAGTCCCCAGCACGCCGCCATCAGCCACGCCACCGCAAGTGACTTCCTCACGGCCGAATACTACTCGCCGTAGTATCAGTTTTAAAAGAGCGCGACTTCCTCATTTCACTTGCCGCTTGTTGTGATCGCGCTCGACGCGCGGAGTGTTCCGAGTCGTACGACTGACCAGAAATCGCCTTCGCCCGAAATGCGTCCGGGGACGTGGTCGAGGACGTAGGTGTACAACGGTTTGCCCTCAAAGGTCACCTGTCGCTCGCCATTGGACCGAGTGATCGCACTCAGGCCCGACACGTCGCGGCCGATGGGGAGCAGGCCGCTCGGCACGACCAGAGGAGGCCACACTTGCAAACAGAACGCGGTGCAGTTCGAGTGGTTCTTTGTGTCCAACTGGTACGTGTAAATGGTGAACCCTCTTGGCGTCACGAGGATCTTCCCGTAGCGAGACGTCAAGTGGATTTTGACAACAACGTCTATTCTCTTCGTGCCGGGAGCACCCTTGAACAGGTAGGTTCCGCCTAGAAGTGCCGCGACTATCGCGGCGAAGAGGAGAATGAGGGCAGCGCTACGTTTTGTGGTGAACAGCATGCGTCTAGACCTCGGAGGTCGCTCGAGTGCCATCGCTTCGTTTCTACTACAACTGGTAGTTTTTACGAGATCGCTGAGCCGCTGCTGTCAAGGATGTCCCGAAGTTGTTGCACATCACCCGTTACAGCGTTGGCTCGCAAAATTGACGTATTAGTCCTAATCACAGGCATTTTCTTGGGTTTTGCGAGCCGCCCGGGTCTCGATCCCGGCACCTTGGGATTAGAAGAGACTTTCAAAATGTTGCGTGGTGTTGATCTCGTCCTGTAAGTCTTTTGCTTTCTAGAAATTGTGTTGTCGCGCGTCGGTCGGGTTTTGTGGTGCTACAGAAAATATGAGGCCTAAATGGAGGCCCCTTCGGCCCGCATTGGAGATGACAGCAGGGCATTCACGCAACGTTCGCGCCACTTTGAATTCGTTGCCTACTACCAACGAAGTATTCCTCGTCGGCTGGCCGCGCCACGCCGCGCTCCGGTGCACCCTTACTCCTGCGGCGAGGCCTGCTGTATCGATCTCAGGGCTAACGTCGTGGTGAGGGCAACTGGGTGCTGTCACGCCCAACGATTCTGCCGACTAAGCGGACCTAGAGGAGAGTTGTAGTTGAGATTCGCAAATTCCCCCATTTGCGCCGTCGCAGGGTTCGCGGTACTAGCCCTCGTGGTACCGACCATCGCTTTCGCGGCACCGGCCGGATCGTCGACTATAACCAGCGCGTTTTATCTCGACATTGGCGCATCAGCGTCGTTGGGTTTCCAGCCCACACCGGTGGATCCTCATGGCCAGCACACGGACAACGGCTACTCCGACTATCTGGTGGCGCGCGAGGCTTCGAAGGGCATAACTCTCCAACTCGACGAGATCGGATGCGACAATGAGACCACATGGTCCATGATCAATGGCAACGACGACTGTTATGTAGCCCCTGATTCACAACTAGCGGAGGCGGTGGCCTTCCTGAGCGGTCATCTGGACGAGAGCGGTCTGGTGACGGTGGACTTGGGATTCAACGACATCTTGCAGTGCTTCAGTTATCCCGATGTCGATCGCACGTGCGTCGCACAGAAGATTGACATGGTCCGCGAGCAAATGCCAATTATCCTGAGTCAACTCAAAGCGGTGGCCGGTCCCGACGTCACCTTCGTGGGCGTCGGCCACTATGACCCCTACCTCGCGGACGCCCTGTACGGAGCCACCGGTCGTCGCTTCGCCGACGAGAGTCGTTGGGCCATTATCCACCTCGACCACGCGTTGCGCGATGTCTACGGCTCTGAAGATATGCCGATGGCCGATGTCGGCAGCGCTTTTGCTACGAACGACACCGAACTCGTGACTCTCACAGGGATCGGCGCCGTGCCCGACAATGTCGCCGAGGTCTGTCTGCTCACGTGGATGTGCCAGCCAGCGCCCTATGGCCCGAACATCCACCCCAACGGTGCCGGTTACGAAGCGATCGCGGACGCCATCGCCGCGGTGCTACCGGCTCCGTGGTGAGTGGTTTTGCACGCGCTCTTCGTGTAGTCGCCGGGAGAGCACGTCGTAACCAAGCGGGCGACGAATCTCCACGATCGCCGTCGAACTAACTGATCCTGTCCGTGACCTACGATGATTCAAGTGCAAGTCGGTCCAGCGAAGCGCATGCCCTTAACTCTCTTGCGCCACGGTGAATCGAACTGGAACGCTTTGCACCTGGTGCAGGGCCAGAACGATGAGGCTCGGCTCAGCGCCCGGGGCGTGGAACAGGCCCGAGTCGTCGCGGGCGAGTGGGATCGGCACTCCTTCGACGCCATTGTGTCAAGCAATCTGGTACGCGCCTTTGAGACCTCGCAGATCATCGCCGACGCCCTGGGTATCGAAGTGACGACGAACGCACTGCTTCGTGAGCGTTCCTTCGGCGACTTTGAGGGCAGTCCGCTGTCCGAGCTTCCATCGTCGTTGTCAGGTTTCGCTGACGGGCACGTGATCGACGACGGTGCCCGCCCGCCAGGGGGAGAGTCCTTACGTGATCTCTGGCGCCGTGGCGCGGACCTGGTCGAGCAGTTGCGATCCGAGCGGCCGAATGAACGCCTGCTGCTCGTCACTCATGGCGGGACCATCCGCGCGATTCGCGCCTACTGCGCCAGTAAGACGATGCGCGACTTAACCTGGGATCGGGTGCGCAACTGCAGCGTGTGGATGGTCGAGGCGCCGGACGTTCCGCCAGATCACGCTTGAACGGCCGAGATGACCTTCAAACGCGCACGCCGCGCGGTGTCTTCACAGGAGCATGTAAGGATGGGATTTACGTATAATTACTTTGCTGTTTAAGAGGGGTTAAATGAGCCTAACTAGAAATGCACTATGTCGCTGAGCCTGCCCCCGAGAAGTTCTAAGCCTCGATCAAGCGGTCTGACCATGGTCATCGATCATGGGGCAACTTTGGGTCAGTTCGCTGATCTCATCGAGAGTCAAGCCGAACTCATCGACTTCGTAAAGTTTGGCTGGGGCACGTCGGTCGTGACCAAGAACTTTCAGGCAAAGCTCGACGTGTTGCGAGGGGCGAACGTCAATTTCTATCTCGGTGGCACCCTCTTTGAAAAGTATGTGGTGCAGCACCAGTTCGACGAGTTTCGCTCGCTCTGTCGCGGCTACGGCAGCAGCTTCGTAGAGGTCTCGAACGGTACGATCCCCATCGACAATGACGAAAAGGCCGACTACGTGAAGCAACTGTCGGAGGACTTCTTTGTCATCTCCGAGGTGGGCTCGAAAGATCAGGCCACGTCGGACACGATGGCTCCTCACAAATGGGTGGACTACATCCGCTGTGATCTCGATGCGGGCGCCGTGCTGGTGACCCTGGAGACCCGTGAGAGTGGCACCGGCGGGATCTGTCGCTCGAATGGCGAACTTCGCTACGGCCTGATCGAAGAGATTCTTGCGTCGAAGATCGACCACAACAAACTCCTCTTTGAAGCCCCCTCAACCCAACTCCAGACGTACTTCGTGCGGCGTGTGGGACCAGACGTCAACCTGGGCAATATCGCCGCCTCCGACGTCATAGCGCTCGAAACCCTTCGCTTGGGTCTCCGCAGTGACACACTGCTCGATTTCGAACCCGGCTATCGCGACATCGACTGAACATGAGAGAGAGCCGCGACGTCTTTCACCTCGCCATCCCGGCCTACGACCTTGACGACACGGTCGAGTTCTACGTTACGAAGTTGGGCTGCAAGTTGGCGAGGCGATACGACGACCGCGTGACGTTCGACTTTTTCGGGGATCAGCTGGTGTGCCACTTGAGTGAGTCGCCCCCCACACCCATCCCGATGAGCGAGTTGCCCATGTACCCCCGACACTTCGGAGTGACGTTCCGTGAGCAGCGCGATTTTGACGCGCTGCACCAGCTCTGTCAACAGCGCAATGTGCCGCTGTTCAGCCCGGTGAGTCTGCGCTTCGAAGGCAAGGTCGAAGTCCACCAAACGTTCGTGGCGTGCGATCCTTCTTCCAATCTCATCGAGTTCAAGCATTACGTCGACCATCGCATGATGTACTAAGTGATCGATCGATGGAACCACCGTCGTCCTCAACGAATGATCCACTACTTGAGTTAGTTCGTCGCCAAGCGCACGTCCGCGGGTCGATGCCCTACGTGTTGGACGCGCGCAGCCCCCGCGTCCTTTCCTATGAGCAACTGTCTGACGAGGTCGACGAGCACCGTCGCCAACTACTCGGCTGGGGACTCGGTGCGGGCGATCGGCTCGGTCTGGTCGTGGCTGATCCGGTGGTGTTCGCTGCGTGGTTCATCGCGGGCATTGCCGCCGGCGCATGGGTGGTTCCTCTCGACCCGACCGTGGCGAGCTCCGCCGCGTCGCGCGAGCGGGCACAAGCGCTCGGCGTGGGCCTGGTCGTAAGCGATCAAGCGTCGCCCGATACTTCGTCTCTTCGCTGGATCCACCCGGGGGCGCCGAGCATCCCGACAGTGACCACGGCGCCCGAGGAAGTGGGTAGCGCCCGAGGGGGCGTCCTTCTTTCATCGTCCGGTACGACGGGCACCGCCAAGGTGGTGGCCCTCGGGGTTCATCAACTTCTCGCCACCGCCTTGTTGATCGCGGACCATCACCACTTCGACGAGTCCGATCGCGGCTTTAATCCGTTGCCTCTCTGGCACGTCAACGCTGAGGTCGTGGGTCTGCTCTCGACGCTCGTCGCGGGATCGTCGCTCGTGCTCGATGAACGCTTTCACCGCACGGGCTTTTGGAAACTCGTCGACGACTTCAACGTCACGTGGATTAACGCGGTGCCGGCAATCATTTCACGCCTCGCCACGCTCAGTGAAGACGAAACTCCGTCGGATCGGATCCGCTTCGTGCGTTCGGCCTCGGCGCCGCTCGCAGCCGCGCTGTTCGAGCGTTTCGAGTCCGACGTGGCGATTCCGGTCGTTCAAACGTACGGCATGACCGAGGCGGCTAGCCAGATCTGCGCCACTCCGCTTGACGGCCAGCGCAAGGCCGGCTCGGTCGGGGTGCCAGTCGGTGTCGAGGTTCGAGTACGAGACGACGGCACGGGAGTGGGCGCCATCGAGATCAAGGGTCCGACGGTGATCCGTCGCTACGAGAGTCCCGGCTACGACGACCGCTTTGACGATGGGGGGTGGCTGCGAACTGGCGATATCGGCTACTTCGACGAGGATCACTATCTCTTCATCGTCGGGCGCGATGATGACGTCATCAACCGCGGAGGCGAGAAAATCTACCCGATCGAGATCGAACGGGTCCTCGCGAGCGTCGAAGGCGTGGCCAACGTCGCGGTGGCCGCTCGGGCTGATGAGGTATTTGGTCAGGTAGCCGTCGCCTTCGTGGAGACTGCTCATGACGTGGCGCTGGACTCACTCGAGGAGTTCGTGGCTCTCGTGGCGCGGGTTCGCGCCCACGCCGTAGAGACCCTTCCAACGGCGCAGCGTCCAGTCGCGGTGGTCGTGGTGCGCGAGCTTCCCATGAACGCTACGGGCAAGATTCAATCGTCGAGGTTGCGTGAAGGCGACGCCCCCGTCGTCTACGAGGAGCGCCTCTAATTTCCTCGATTCGTGCGAACATGACAGGACGTTCATGAGTACTGCTAGTGACACGGCCCGGGGCACGCGCCAGCGCTTGGAGCACGTGGACGCCATGCGTCCGATTAAGCAGACGGCCGTCATTTCAACGCACGCGCTCATCTACTTCTCTCCGCTCGCCACAAGTTTCGCCGCAGCGAGCATGCTCACGCTCACGCACTTTTCTCGCGACGCCTTTCTCTTCGTTTCGGCCGCCATGCTGGCATATAGTTACGGGGGTAGCGAAAAGGTGGCGCTGCGCCCGTACTGGAAGCGACGCTTCGTGGCCGTGGGTCTCGTCTACCTAGTCTGGACGGTGATCTACTGGCCGCTCGCGGCGGCGGTCAACTGTTCGACGTTTCCGTACTTGAAGATCCCGGGCTCGGCCATCTTTAGCCTCACGGGGCTGCACAACCTCCTCTTCGCGCTCGCCACGGGTTACTACCATCTCTACTTCTTGCTGGTGCTACTTGAGTTTTACGTCCTCTTTCCCTACCTGTTCGCTTTCCTCCAACGCCACCCCCGCTCACGCTTACCCGTGCTACTCGCCTCGGTGATCTGGCAGGTGTTTTTTCCCATCATCGAGCGCCGGCACTGGCTCGGCTTCGCGGTGTCGTCAAAGGTCGAAACGCGACTCGTCTTCTCCTACCCGCTCTATCTGTTGGGCGGGGTCATAGCCGCGTTTTACCTTGAGAGTTTTCACGACTGGGTCGTGCGACATCGAAAGGGAATCCTCATTGCAACTGTTCTCTGTGGGGCGTTGCCGCTCGTCATTGACTACCTCAACGACCACGTCGTGAAACTGGGGGCCATTCTCGTGCCCGGGGGCAATCCCTTCGCCGTCGCGGTGATTCCCTACGACGTAGGAGCCATTGTCGCGGTGTATCTCCTCGGGGTCTATCTCGTCAGTCCGAAACGGAGCGCTCGCACGCGGGCAATTACCGCGTCGGGGTCCGAAGCCGCCTATGGCATTTACGTCTCGCAGTTGATCTGGATCTTGCTCCTGCACCGCTGGGCTGAGTACTTCAACCTGTTCAACCGTGTGCCGTGGCTCGCGTTGATGCTCTCCGCGGTCATCGTGACATATTTCGCCGGTTGGTTCTTCAGCGCGCTGTGCGCAAGAACGCCCTTGGCGAGAGCGCTCGTCGGTCGAACGCAACAGCCGTGGCGAACGCTGTGGCCGCACGCGGTGCTGGCGACAACTGGAGAGTCTGACTTCGGAGAGGGTCCACTGAACCTAACGGATGAGTGAAACTCTTGGAAATCACCAGGATTTGGGTAGGACGGCCTCAATGGCTGCGGCGATCAGCGAGTAGCCGGCGTTATTGGGATGATCGTCCGGCCCAAAGGGCGCGGACTCGCAGAACCACGACAACAGACAGGCCTGTTGAACGTTCACCGGGATGGAACCGACATTGTCCATCGTCGTTCTCACCGTGTTGTCCGTCTGAAAAAGCGACGGCACGTTCGCCACAGCCACGCCGGCGTTCGTATAGATCTTGACGAGGACGGTGTTTAGCTGGTCGATTCCATCGAGTGTTTCGGTGGCGTCAGCTGGGCCGTTCGGTCCGTCCAGAAAGTAGCCCAGGTAAGGATCCGAATATTCGAGACCGACGAAGTGAACCTTTGGTCCAGCGGAAGACTTCAGTGTCTTCAAAATCTTCGGCAGGTCATTCTCGACAGCTGCGATGCCTTGGTCGAGACAGCTCTCGTTTACCGGATGGGCTTCGAGGCAGAGCCGCACGTTGTTGAAGCCAAGGTCGACCGTGACGAGCCCCGGGTCCGCTTGGTGCGCTTGCAGGTAAGAAGTGGCTTTCGTGAGTTGGTTATTGGGAGCTTGATAACAGGCGTCTGACACCTTCGTGGTGAGAAGCGACTGGACCGTATCGCCAGGGCAGCCGATCTGTTCAAGGTCGAGAGCTACGCCCTTGATGGCTTCACGAAAGACGAGGCTGTTGGCGTAGCCCGTGTTCGTTCGAGCCCCATTATGACCCGTCACGCCCGTCGGTTGAAAGCCGAGAGACTCTGAAGCCCCCACATCGAGATAGAAGGCCGAAAAGGTCACCGGCGTCGATGCGCTCGATGAAGCCGCACTAGCGTCGGGCGCGCTCGTGCGGCCGACGAAGAACGCTCCCGCGACGACGGCCAGCGCCACGACTCCGGACACCAGGTAATTTCCTCTTATCGCCACTTTTCCTCCGGCATCTTAACGTTGCTCTATTTTGCTTGATTCCCAAAGCATTGGGACATCACGTAACGCATCACCCGAAATTGTTTTGACAGAGAGAGACTCTTCATCAAGTCGAATGCGAGGCAGCAAGCGTTGGATCCAGTATCTCACGGATAAGTAAAGACAACTTCAATGCAGGGCCCAGCGCTTGTCCAAAACACCTTGTAGGGATGGTGCCCCGGCGCTGATAGCCGAAAGCAAATACCTTCCTTCGTCGTCAATGCACTTGATAGAGACTGCGCCTGAGCGGGGTGATCGAGAATAAATTCGCTGAGGGTAACGATATCGTCGGAGGTGTCGTTTGACGTCTTGATCTCGTCGAGTTGCTCGTTGGCGATCTCGGAGTAGCCCCAGGTCACGTTCCGCACCGGACTCTCGCGCATTGCCGGTGGGATAGACCGTCTGCGATTCACGACAAAGGCTCCGGGCGTATTTAACCGGTCTCATCGATCGCGAGTTACGTGGTCCGCCGCGACGATGGTCATCGAGAAATCGGAGTTTGCTATCGTCAACCCGATCGATAGCTCTCTCGTGACTTCACGTGCCAACGAAGAGCAGTTCCGAAAAGGTGGTCCCGCCATGGACGTCTTACGCACTCCCGATAGCCGGTTCGAGGGGCTTCCCGGCTACGATTTCGCACCGCATTACGCCGATCTCCCAGACCAGGATGGAGGTTCTCTTCGGATTCACTACTTGGACGAGGGGCCGAACGACGGACCCGTCGTCGTGTTACTTCACGGCGAACCTTCGTGGTCTTTCCTGTACCGGCACATGGTGCCGGTGCTGACAGTTGCCGGCTTACGCTCTATTGCACCCGACTTGGTTGGATTCGGTCGGTCCGACAAGCCGACGCCTCGGAACGAATACACGTACGCCCGCCACGTGGAATGGATGCGAGGTCTGCTATTCGACCACCTCGAATTGAATAATGTGACGCTGGTCTGCCAGGACTGGGGTGGCCTGATCGGTCTGCGCCTCGTCGGCGAGCATCCCGAGCGCTTCGCCCGGGTCGTTGCATCGAACACCTTCCTGCCGACCGGCGAAGGGACGCCGAGTGCAGCCTTTTTGGCCTGGCGCTCCTACTCCCAGGAGGTGGAGATCTTTCGATCGGGCAATATCGTTAACGGAGGCTGCGCCACTGACTTGGATCCCGAGGTCGTCAGAGGTTACGACGCGCCCTTCCCGGACCAGTCCTACGTCGAGGGGGCCCGTGAGTTCCCCGCACTAGTCCCGATCTCGACCGACGATCCTGCCATGGCCTCCAATCAGGCAGCGTGGACAGTCCTCGAATCATTCGATAAGCCATTCCTCACCGCATTCAGTGACGGCGATCCAATAACCGCTGGCCTCGACAGAATCTTCCAGCAACGAATACCTGGCACGCGCGGGCGGCCCCACGTCACCATCGTGGGAGGCGGCCACTTCCTCCAAGAGGACAGAGGACCGGAACTGGCCCGCGTCGTCGTGGACTTCGTGCAGTCGTCGTGAGGCCCTCGGACGAGACCGGGAAAGCGAGAGACCGATTCATTCCAACAATCTGACTTCGCTCTTTCCGGGGTTCTTCAAGCTTTAGAGTTCATCGTCGATAGTGAGTAGTGGGCCGCCCGAGTCTCGATCTCGGCACCTTGGGATTAAAGGGAACTGCCGATCGGTTGTGGTGCTTCGGTCTCGTCGCGCATGTGATTTGTTTTCAGGACTTTGTGGCGTTCTGAGCCGGCCCCGTCTCATGGTGTTGCAGAAATATGAGGCCTAATGTGAGGCCTGTCAAAGGACTGGGATTTGCTTTTCCCACTGAGGCGGAACTGAGATGACGGTGCCAATTCGTGCAGTGACGACGGAGGACCATCTTGATGCGTTTCTCGCTGGGACTCCTGGCTGGCCGGGAGCGGACCGCATGGCCGCTGCCTTCGCTGCCGCGCGAGACTCTGCTAGCGGGCAGTTCGTCGCCGAAGAACGCGGTCGCATCGCGGGATACGGTCACCTGTTGACCTCGCCGGTGGCAGAGGGTGGCCGCGCCGGAGCGCACATCTTTGTCGCGCCGTCTCACCGCGGTCACGGCATTGGCGCCGGGCTATGGCGTGAGGTCCTCACTTCCGCGCGCGAGTCGGAGCTGCCAGGGCTCCGAGTGCTGGCGGATGCTTCCGACGAACTCAGCATGGCCATCGCGGAGGCGCACGGCCTCTCGAGAGGCGATACCCGTCGGGAGAGTTTGCTTGATCTGACATGTTTGCCAATAGAGCTCATCGAGGCGGCAGTTCGTCGGGCGCACGATGAGGGAATTGACCTGGTCACCTTTGCGCCTCGGAGCGAACGCGACTGGGAGGAGTTTTACGGGGTCTTTTTGGAGCTCCACCAGGCGACTCCCGACAGTGCGGCCGGGCGTGAGCCGCCGCAGTACGAGACGGTGCGCGACGGATACGCCGAGCGATGGCAGGTTCTCTTGGCGCGACGTGGGCCCGTCATTATCGGGATCACGATGGCATTCCCGCGACTGGATCTGGCGTCGCGAGTCGTGACATTCTTCACTGGTGTTGTCTCGACCGAGCGCGGACGAGGAGTCGCAACGGCGCTCAAGGCGGAGCATGCACGTCGGCTGCGAGACGAAGGCTGGCGTGAACTTTCGACGTGGAATATGGAGGAGAATCTTCCAATCCTCGCCGCGAATGCTCGACTCGGTTTTCATCCGATTTTGAGAGTCCAGTCGTTGTTGTTTGACTTCAATGAAACCTGAGACGGGTCTCTCGAATCTAATGTCAACACGAACGCGGCTTCTGTCATTGTTAAGTGTCGATTTGGTCTTTCGTTGTTGCGGAAATATGAGCGACGACCCCGTAGGGCGACTAGCGAGCCGCTATGCCAACCCGAGGCTGCTGCTGCGTGATGCAGTGCACGCCGCCTCCGAAGGCGAAGATCGTACGTCCGTCAGCACGCTCAACGCGACGCCCCGGGTAGAGCCGAGCCAGAAGATCAAGCGCGTCGTCGTCCTTCGCGTCGTCGAAGACGCCTACGACTACAAATCCGTTTCCCACGTAGTGGTTGATGTATGAGAAGTCCGTCCACTCGTCATCGACTTCTACGATGGTAGGTGCAGGAATTTCTACAACTTCGAGCGATCGCCCGACTGCATCGGTGCTGGACCGCAGCAGGGCGATGAGTTCTTCCGTCACCTCGTAGTCGGGATGAGTGGGATCGAGTTGACGGTGTACGGCGACCAGGCCGGGACTGACGAAGGTGGCGACGATATCGACGTGACCTCGGGTGCCGAACTCGTCGTAGTCACGAGAGAGTCCTCGTGGCAGCCAGATGGCGTGGTTGGTCCCAAGTTGAGCGTGGATTTCGGTTTCGACTTGCTTGCGGGTCCAACCTGGATTTCGTTCCGGATCGAGTTGCACGGTCTCGGTAAGCAGCACGGTACCTGCGCCGTCGACGTGGATGCCGCCGCCTTCGTTCGTGAGCTTCGAGTGCCGAACTTCTGCGCCGCTTTGGCGGCCGACGTCACTGGCCACCAGCGCGTCACGATCCCAGGCGGCCCAACTCTGTGCGCCCCAACCGTTGAAAACCCAGTTCACAGCGCCCAGTTGAGAACCATCGGTCGTAAAGGTCGGACCGATGTCGCGCATCCATGCGTCGTTGAGTGGGCGCTCGATCACGGTGACACCGGGGGCGTTTAACGCGCTTGCTACAGCGACCAGATCAACATCGGCAATCAGGGTGACCGGTTCATAGCTCGCGATGATGTTCGCTACGTCAATCCACGCCATCCGCGCGGCGTTCAGCGTATCTGAACCATCATCACCGAAAGTGGCGTTGGGCGGGGGAAAGGCCATCCACGTACGCTCGTGAGGTTCCCATTCGGCGGGCATCCGCCAATTGCTCATAGGCCTCTGAATGATGAGAACATGGTGTTCATGCTAACGATCACCAGTTTCGGTGCACCGACTTCGCCGGCCCGAGTTGAGGAGCCGAAGCGAGAGCCCTTTCGTGTCGGCGCGGTGCAGCAACGCTGGCACTCCGACGCAGCCGTTCACCTCGCCGCCCTACGCGAAGGAGCCTTCGTTGCGGCTGAGTTGGGGGCGCAGTTGGTCTGCTTTCAAGAGCTGACGCTCTCGAGCTACTTCGCGGACGTGGAACCTACGGACATCCCCGCGCGGCTCGCAGAGAACATTGATGACGGACCAACGCGCGAGTTCGCCGCGCAACTCGCCTCGGAGATCGGTGTCCCGGTTCACGCCTCTCTCTTCGAGCGCTCCAGTGCCGAGGACCCGCTCGGTTTCAATACCGCGATCGTGGTCGCCCCTGACGGCTCGTTGTTGGCCCGCACCCGCAAGTTACATATTCCCGTTACCGCGGGATACTACGAAGACAAGTACTTTCGTCCGGGCCCGGCCGGTCCTGAGAGCTATCCGGTCGTCGAACTCGCGCAGGGCCGATTTGGCTTTCCAACCTGTTGGGATCAGTGGTTCCCCGAACTAGCCCGTGCGTATTCACTGGCGGGCAGCGAAGTGCTCGTCTATCCCACCGCGATCGGTTCTGAGCCGGACCACCCGGACTTCGACACCGAACCCCTTTGGCAGGGTGTTATCACGGCCAACGGGATTGCAAATGGCACTTTCATGGTGGTGGTCAATCGCATTGGCACCGAAGGCCTCCTCACCTTCTATGGAAGTTCGTTCATCTCCGATCCGTATGGGCGAATCCTGGTACAAGCGCCCCGAGATGAGCCGGCGGTACTCGTCGCCGACCTCGATTTGGATCAACGCAAGGACTGGCTGACGCTGTTTCCTTTCCTCACCACGAGGCGCCCTGACGCGTATGGCACACTCACGAAAGAGTGAGTCGGGATATTCGGGTGCCGCTCTGATGGCGGAGTGGCGGAATCCAGGCTCGGCGTCACGCTGTTCGAGACAGCCGATGGCTCTCCGCTTTGAGTGCCGCTGGTCGCGGTGACGGTGAAGTCGTAGGTGACACCGGCCGTGAGGCCGGTCGCGACCGTCACACAGGCTCGCGGTGACATTTTCATCGATTCCGAGATCGGCCGCGGCACCACGATCGAGATCATGTTCCCTCTGGCGAACACTGTCGAGCGCTGAAGGTCGTTCAGGTTCGACCTACGAAGGTGAGCTGGCCGATGCGCTTGCCGCCTCCAGAACCCGTCGTGGCGAGCACCTCCAGCCAGATGCCGGGCATCGTATACGTGCGCGTGATATCGCCTTGCAGGGCGAACTGGTCGAGCTGGCCGATGACATAGCCGTTCGATGAGCTCGGCTCTGCTCCGGGGTTGTTCGGCGCCAGGATTCGCAGGGTGAGCGTGATCGGGCCAGAGCGTTGGGCGAAGAACCCTCGGATCTCCCAGTAGGGGGACACATCGATGACGCATACGCTGGTGGTTAAGTCCCCGCCGGGGACCTCGATGTCCTCCCTCGCGTACAAAAGTTCTGTCACGGTCCACCTCACCTCTCGCCTACCGCTCGTTCTGCTGAACGAGGCTAAACAAGTGTGCAATATACCCGCTCGTCAACTTCGGCGACGGTGACGCCATGTGTCAAGGATGTCCTGAAGCTCTGTCAAGCATGTCCCGAAGTTGTCACACATCATCCGTTATAGGATGGTTGAGCGGTCGACGTTTTGATAGTCCTGATTAAGCCTACTTTCTGAGGACTTCGTGGGCCGCCCGGGTCTCGATCCCGGCACCTTGGGATAAAAGAGACTTTCAAACTGTTGCGCGGTGTCGGTCTGGTTGCGTTAGTCGATTGTTTCCAAGGAAATGTGTTGTCCTGAGTCGGTTTGGTCTCGCGGTGTTGCAGAAATATGAGGCCTATTTGGAGGCCTATTCGGACGTAAGCCACTCTGAGCTTCCTAGCCATTGTCCGGTTAGGCAACCCGTGACTACCTAACCGCAGATGTCGTTGGACAGAATTCTTCGAAACGCCGCGCCGATTACCCGTCACCGCGTTTGTCAGCTCGGCTGAACAGGCGGCGAATCGATGTGACAATCCCGGTATCCCAGCCGCCCACGAGTTCCCACGCTCTGCCGATGCCGATGAGAAGCGATGCGATGAGCACGTCCCCGACGATGCTCACATTTCCAGTTGTGCGGGGAAATTCTATTAGGCGTAAGCCATAGAAGATCTGTAGTCCGAAGACGGCTATGAGGCCCGCGATCAAGGGCACCTGGTGTCGGCGGTCCTTTCGTTGAGATGCTTGGGTGAGCGCCGTGCGCACCCCGGCGCCAACGAAGAATATGCCAATGACACCCATGACGAGCGAGGGGTAACCGACGCCATTGCCGGGCATCCGAAGACCGACACGACTAATGCATTGGTGAAGGCGAGCAGCGACGCCGCGGCCCGGAACTCGCCCATCTCTGCTGAACCCGACTCGCTACCCCTCTTGACCACCGTTACCGCGACGAACATCAGACCGATAAGGGCTGCCGCAGACTCGGCGATCACCTCGAAGAGGAGACTGAAGCTGCTTATCACCACGTCGAACAACCTCCCCCGACACTTCTCTAGCGCGCGTCAGTACGCGCAGGGATTGCCTTGACAGTAGTTGCGAGCCTTCTCCAGTTGAGGCGCCACCCGAAAAAGGTACGTCGACGGCAGCTTCGTCCTTAGTGAACCCGCTTGAGGCTGCATCGCGGTGTACCTACGCGTCACACCGCAGTAGTGACTAACGGTCAGTTCACAAATCGTATTCAGGCGCGCACTCGGTTGGCTTTTCGAAGGAATTCCGCGCAGTTGACCTCTTTCCATTCTTTTCTCCTGAAGACAACCGCGGCGTTCGAGAATGCCAGCCCGCAAGCAGGGGATAATCGTTTGATTTCACAAGCAATTTTCGCTTCGAAACTCCTAGTGGGCGCCCGGGTCTCGATCCCGGCACCTTGGGATTAAAAGAAACTTTCTAACTGTCGTGCGGTGTCGGTTTGGATGTTCTGGTCGTTGGTTTCCAAGGAAATGTGTTGTCCTCTGTCGGTCTGGTCTCGTAGTGTTGCAGAAATATGAGGCCTTAAATGAGGGCTGTTTGGGGTTGTTTATGGGTAGGGAAATACAGCTTCGATTCGAGGGCCGCCGCTTGTCCAGAAGACTTTGTATGGATGGTGCCCTGGCACTGGTAGGCGAAAGCAGATTCCATCCTTCGTCAATGCACTCGAGAGTGACTGCGCCTGAGCGGGGTGGTCAAGGACGAACTCGCAGAGCACGCAAATATCGTTGTAAAGGTTTGCATCGCCCGACACCTCGATCTCATCAAGTTGTTCGTTCGCGACCTCGGAGTAGCCCGAGACATCGCTCACTTGGAGCGACGGGGACGTTGAACAGTCTTAGATGCCGCAGCTCGAGACAGTAGTTCTTGGAGTTCGGGGCTCTCGTCATACTCCAGCTGGGCCTCGGTGATGACGCGCGCAGGTTGAAGCAGAATGCTCCCGTCCTCATTTTCTCTAACGACAAATCGTTGGCTTGGGTGGCCTGTTAGAACCACGCGGCTACGCTCATCGGTCTCGATAACGCTCATTTCTCCTCCAAGTTCGTAATACCAGGTTATCCCATTTTCCCACTGTGGGAGAACCGTGGTCATCGGCACCATCGAGTGGCACATTTCGTGTGAATTTTCCACAGCCTTTTCCTCATCTTGTTCTACTTGTGGCGCACAGCCACACTCGCCTACCTTAAACAACATTGGCGTAATTACAGGAACGTTGTTTGGGTTGCGCTGAGGTCCATATCGAAACTGAAGGAGGTGAAATATGAAAGTAGAGCCCTACCACACCGTCACACCGGAGAAGGAAGATCCGGGTCACCGCGACGTCTACCACGACTTGAGCGACTGTCCCGATGGTTTACGTATCAAGATCAGCAATCGCCGTTCGGGAACGGCCGGTCGCCCGAAGTGTGACTACTGCAAGTCTCACTAGCTCCGCTGATCGAGCAGCTGAGAACTGAAGTGTCGCATCGCAGTGCGAGCATTGGTTGAAAAGGAACCGAACAGGGAAAGGAGGTAGAAAATGACAGACAGGCGCGCGGGATCCAAGCAGGGTCCTTACGTCGGCAAGGAGCCACGATCGCGTAACGATGACGGCAGTTGGCGCAGGAAGCGCTCTGATGCGGGGAAGTCTCGCGGTAAGCAATCGAAGTGAATGACGCAACCGGAGATTTGAGAAAGCCCATGGATCGACAAGAGCTGTCTGGCAGAGACTGGCTAGTCGCGTTTGGGAGCGATGCGATTCAGTTCAACCTCAAAACGATCAGCCTTAGGCACGATCGTTTTCAGGGGACGAAGCTGAGCGTTCAGCGGAAGTGGTTTCGCTATTTCCTCCTCTTAGACGGCGAGCCGCTTGCTTCGCTATCCGGTTGCAAGAAGTCTGACGCACTCGAACTGGCGGCATGGCTCCGATACTGGGAACTGCTTCCCGCCCTTGATGATGCGGCTCGCTGGAAGGAGGAAGTGGAGGAGCTCCTGGCTAGACGGCTGGAATTCGGTCGGTGGATCACGACAGAAGAAGTCGAACAGTTTAAGTCTCGTTGTCCTGCGAGGGACTTGCAGGAACTGGGTCAGTCAAAAAATTACGAGAGCCTGATGACTTCAGAGCAGGCCGAGGCGGCGAGCTTCATGGCAGTAGATCTTGAGGTCAGAGTTCGAGTTGTCAACGAAAGGGTGACGGAAAGTGAACTGACCGAGCGGCGCGCATTCTTCGACAGCATCGAGCAGGCACCCCTTTCTGACGAGCAAGCCCGCGCCGTCGTCTGTTTCGACAATCGGGTTCAAGTTCTCGCGGCAGCGGGTTCGGGCAAAACGTCGGTAATGGTCGCGAGGGCGGCTTACGCCGTTGACCGGGGCTTTGTGCCACCCGACCGAGTCCTACTGCTTGCCTTTAATCGTGTTGCAGCGAGCGAGTTGCAAGATCGCATCGAGTCCCGCTTTGCCGCTGCGGGCATTGAGTCGGAGGGTGTCAAGGCGTCAACGTTTCATGCGTTTGGCCTTGAAGTCATCGGTCTCGCGACAGGAAGGAAACCGCGGCTAGCACATTGGCTGGAACAAGGGGATGACTTAGCGATGACCATCGAAATCGTCGACCATCTGCGAGATAGTTCAGAAGCATTCCGTTTTAACTGGGATCTCTACCGGCTCCTCTTCGCGAACGCCTCGACCCGCTTGGACGATGACTCGCCTGATGGGTACGACATTGTCTCGCGCGCGACGGGATATCGAACTTTTTCGGGGACGCTTGTTAAGAGTCACGGGGAGCGACTGATAGCTGACTTCCTCTTTTTCAGCGGAGTTCTCTTCGAGTACGAGCGCCCCTTCACTCACGATGTCGCCGACGCCTCGCACTCGCAATACCGCCCCGACTTTTATTACCCCGATATCGGCGTGTGGCATGAGCACTGGGCACTCGATCGAGATGGGAATCCACCAACGGATTTCACCGACTACGCGAAGGAAATGCAGTGGAAGCGAAACCTGCATACTCAATCGGGCACGAAGCTGATTGAGACGACTTGGGCCGAAGTGATGTTCGAGGATGGACTTAAGCGGCTCCAAGATGAACTGACTCACCTTGGCATCGAGTTCGACTGGAATCCTGACAGACCGAGCGCGGATCCGTGGGCAAAGCCGCTGAAGCATGAGGATCTTGCCCGCCTCGTTCGAAGTTTCATGTGCCACGTGAAATCCAACTCATGGTCCGCTCAGGATCTCGAGAGGCGGCTTGGTGGGGAAATGCGAGGACTCAATGGCTTTCGCACCCGCCTGTTTCTATCTATCTATTGGCCAATACACGAAGAGTGGGAGCGAAGGTTGAGAGAGGGGGGCAGCGTCGACTTCGAAGACATGGTCGTGAATGCGGCAGATCTACTGGAAGAAGGAGCAGTCAACTTGCCTTACGAGCTTGTCATGGTCGACGAATTCCAGGATTCCAGTCAGGCTCGCGCCCGGTTTGTGAGAGGACTTCTCAAGGCGCCAGGTCGCTACCTGCTAGCCATCGGCGACGACTGGCAATCGATCAACCGATTCGCTGGCGCGGACGTTTCCGTGATGAATCAATTCACCAAGTGGTTTGGTCGCGGTCAGCAACTCGCCTTGACGACCACCTTTCGCTGTTCCCAAGAGATCTGTGACGTTGCCCGAGGGTTTGTCTCAAAGAACCCACTCCAGTTTGAAAAGTCCATGCGGTCAGTGGCGACCTCGCCGGGTCGTCCAGTTACGGTGGTCTCAACAGACGATGAGAGTCGTGCCATCGTCCAAATTCTGAACCGGCTGTCCGCGGAGGTTCTCGCAGGTGCTCCCAGCGGCATTCGTTCTGAAGTGGCATCCGTGAACGTCCTCGGCCGCTATGGGTTTCAGCGAGAGGTACTGCCGAAAGAGAAGTGGGAGGGTCTAAACGTGACGTTCAGGACCGTGCACGGATCCAAAGGACTAGAAGCTGATTTCGTCGTGATTCCGGGGATGTCGGCAGGTACGTTTGGTTTCCCCTCCAACGTCGCGGATGATCCCGTTCTTGAGTTGGCGATGCCTACACCCGATACGTATCCTCACGCCGAGGAGCGTCGCCTGTTCTATGTTGCGCTCACCCGCGCGCGACGTGGGGTCTATATCCTCGCTTCACTGGCGCAGCCATCCGCATTTGTGATCGAGCTCCTGTTGGACCCGAAAGTGGTTGTGGAATCGCCCGGTGGCAGCTCCGTCATCGTGTGTCCATCGTGCAGTCGGGGAACGCTGGTCGAGCGCCACGGACCATACGACCCATTTCTGGGATGCACCACGTTCCCTGCCTGCCGCTATAACGACAAAGTCAGGTGTCCGGATTGTGGAAACGGGACTCTCGTGCGACGGCGTGGAACCTATGGTCCTTTTGTCGGATGTAGCAGATACCCTGCTTGCACTCACACCGCCAAAATCAAGACGCTTGCCACTCCGTAGCTACTGATGGCAATTGGAGGCCAGAGGTGGCTGGGTGTCAAGGAAGTCATGATCCTCCGTCGAGCATGTCTCGACAATTCTTGGGTTCACCCCAGTACGAGTTTCGCCCGACAATTGCGCAACAATAATCCTGATCAACAGCATTGTTTCAGACTTCGTGGGCCGCCCGGGTCTCGATCCCGGCACCTTGGGATTAAAAGGACGCCGCCGCCTTATTAATACGTCTCAAGCGTCTCATAAATCCGGTAATCGACGGCATTCTCGTCTGATGTCGTCCGATGAGTCCAGTCCGTATGCAGCAGTTCGGGGCCTGAAGTGGGGCCTAAAAATCTGGTTCGTCCTGAGAGCTGGTTGCGAAGAGTGGGTCACGGGGACTGACGGCGACGCGCCGACAATCTCAAACCAAGACGGGGGACGCGTTGTTTGTCGTGGACTCATCACCTTTGTAAAGCCATGTGACGCTGGAAAGGTTCCACTGAATTGGGAATTTCTGGGAAGCCCCCTATGGCTTCTACTTGACTAGTCCATGTCCGATCTCCTTATATCAGGTGATATAATTTCCTCATGGAGTTCGCCGAACAGTTACGCCTTACTCGCCTTGCAGCCGGATTGACGCAAGTTCAGCTAGCAACCAGAGCTGGCACCAGTCAGTCGCGTCTTTCCTCCTACGAGAACGGGGCAGTCGCTCCGAATCGTTCGACGAAGGTTCGACTTCTCAGGTCGACTCGCACTCGTCCATCACAAGTCATCGAGGAGATGCGAGATGAGATTCTAGAGATCGCTGAAGAAAATGGGCTCCACAACGTTCGCGTGTTCGGCTCGATTGCTCGCGGGGAGGACACAGTCAAGAGCGACATCGATCTTTTGGTGACACCGGGGTCGAAGGCTTCTCTCCTCGACATCTCGGCGTTCCTTGAGGGCGTGCGTGAAGTGACTGGCTTTGACGTCGACGTTATTTCTGATCGCGCTGTCTCAAAGGATTCTGAACTTTCACGAGAGGCAATGGCCCTATGAGTGACGGACGGTCGAGAGAACCCAAAGAGTCGACTCCCGCTCGAGGGTCCGAGGCCTCGCAGGTGTCGAGAGTTGAAGCCAAGGCGTTAAAGTATCTGGACGAGACGCTCCGCGCGATCCGTTCGTCATTGGACAAGGGAAAGCAGTTCGTCGCGATGGGGAGGCAGAAGTTCGACGACAATTGGATGGTTCAAGACGCCGCGATAACCACTGTGACCCAGATAGCAGAAGCGGCGAAGCGGCTTCCAAAATCATTCAGAGCTGCACGACCGGAAGTTCCTTGGCGCAACTTCATCGGCATGAGAGACATTGTGATTCATGAGTACGCAATCGTTGACCTGCCTCTTGTCTGGGAGGCGTTGGAGCGAGGCTTCCCACAAATTGAGGAGAGCGTCTTTCCTCAATAGGGTCCGTCATAGGTGAGGAACGGCTCGCACGATATAAATCCGCGGTTTTCACAGAGGGATGGAAATCGTCGTGCGTGGGTTCTGGTTGGTGAGCCGACGCAGCAGGATTTATACCGGACACTGGCGTAGGGATACGAGAGTCTCGGAGCAATAAAGGCCGTACTCAGTCTCGCTATTCCTCAAGGCGCCCCTTGCAAATACTGGTGGGCCGTCCGGGTCTCGATCCCGGCACCTTGGGATTAAAAGAGACCTTCAAATCGTTGCGTGGCGTCGAATTGGTTGCGCGAGTCGATTGTCTTCAAGAAACGTGTTGCGTAGTGTCGGTTTGGTCTCGAGGTGTTGCAGAAATATGAGGCGTAAATGGAGGCCCGTCGACACCACTCCCCGGTCGCACTTTGGCGAAGAGGGGATGTTGGCCAAACCAGGCGGGGATACGCCGAGTGACGCCGCTGGGACCGTGAAGTACGATGCGCCGGTCGGCAAGGGCATCTCGAAAGCGGGTATCACCCATCCAGATCTCGGTCAAGGTGCGAAGGTCGGCTTCGACGACCACGTCGACTTCGCGACCTGGGTCGGTGAGACAGAGGTCGACGTCGTGCGCATCCACCACCAGCCAGTAGTAACGGCGCTTGGCGGGAAGAGCCGCGAAGACAAATTGAATCGTGATGCGCCTATCGCCGAGACCACCGGGCTGGAGATTACGCCGAACGTCCCAGAGCAGTAAGCCCGGATCTAGTTCGTTGGGCGAGTAGTTGGTGCGGACCCACCGTTGGCCCCATTCGCCGAGACCTAGAACGACTGGCAGTAGCTCCCGTCCGGCCTCCGTCAAGCAGTACGTGATCTCGTGGTTGTCGACCACGCGCTCAACGATCCCGGCCCGCTCGAGATCCTTCAGTCGTTTGGAAAGGAGGGTGGGCGAGCACGTGGGGACTCCCCGCCGGATTTCGTTGAATCGGGTGCTACCGACGAGCAACTCGCGCAAAATCAAGGGCGTCCAGCGCTGGCAGATTAGCTCGGCCGCCTTAGAGACCGGACAGAACTGGCCGTACCCCTCCACAGATCTCGACACTATCGCTCCGCTCCACTATATGTACTTTCCAGTTAGCCGTCGGCGTAGGACAATGGCCCATTGACGTCGGTGTTACTTGCACCGCCCTGATTTCGTGGCGATCCAAGTTTGTGGTGTCAGTGCCATGACGTCTACGGAGATTCAAGACAACGAAGTCCGGTGTAGTTCTTAAAGGAGGAGAGACGTTATGGACGATGTGAAGGATTCCGCTGACGACGAGCTCAAGGCGCGGCACCGTGCGATGTGGTCGATGGGGGACTACCCGGTTTTGGCGAGCGAGGTAATACCCGACCTCGGATCCATTCTTGTGGACGCCTGTGGTGTGCGAAAGGGCGACAAAGTGCTTGACGTAGCGTGCGGATCGGGCAACGCCGCCATTCCGGCCGGTCTTCGAGGCGCGCGGGTCACGGCGTGTGATCTGACCCCTTCCCTGCTCGAAGCCGGACGTCGTGTGGCCGGGGTTCGGGGAGTCGAGATCTCATGGAGAGAGGCCGACGCCGAGTCGCTCCCGTTCGACGACGCCGAGTTTGACGTCGTGATGTCGTGCGTTGGGGTCATGTTCGCCCCTCACCACCAGGCGAGCGCCGATGAGCTCCTGAGAGTGTGTCGCGCTGGCGGCACGATCGGTCTTCTGAGTTGGACCGCGGAGGGATTCGTCGGAGAGATGTTCTCCCTCATGAAGCCCTACACGCCACCACCACCGCCCGGGGCACAAGCGCCACCACTGTGGGGTGACGAACGTCATGTCCGCGCGCTGTTGGGCAACACGGTGACCGACGTCGTGACGTCCCGTAAGGTGGCGACGGTGAACCGATTCCAGACGCCGGAAGAGTTTCCCGCCTACTTCAAGGCAAACTACGGGCCGACTGTCGCGGCTTTCCGGGGACTCGCGAACGAACCCGACCGGGCCAGCGCGCTTGAGCACGACCTCGTCAACCTGGCTCGGCGATACGGCCGGGGTAGTGGCGACGCGACAATGGACTGGGAGTACCTCTTGTTGACTGCTCGACGCCTCGGCTAACGCCACGAGCTCGACGAGCACTGTTTTCGCTTTATCGTTTGGGTATGCCAACAAGGTACGTATCCAAAGTCAATAGGGACTCGCTACCTCGCGATATGCGCCATTGGAAGGGCGAATACTCCTCCCTTGACTTTATGAAGACGTATCTGGAAGAGACAGCTTTACCGTAGGACGAATGTTCGCTTCTCGTCGATTTTAAAAATGGCCTTTGATTAGGACAGGCCTCAAAAAATGAGGCCTAACGCCAAAACTGTCGTGGCAGAGCGGATGACAGAAAGGCCTTTTAGCCAGTAATTTCATGTGGTGGGCCGCCCGGGTCTCGATCCCGGCACCTTGGGATTAAAAGTCCCCTGCTCTTCCCGATGAGCTAGCGGCCCCTTCGATGGTGAACTTGCTTCTTGAAACTCTCGGCCACCGACCCGCCACATTACTCCACAGAAAGCCTTCTCTCTTATTGGATAGTGGCCAAGCGCTACTTCAAAACGGCGTCAACAAAGGACGACCACGCCGGCTTTTCTCCCGTGACTCTCGTGACGAGATGAAGTTGCACGAAGAGTGACGCGATTGCTCGGCATTCGTCATTCGAGGCGGCGAAGCTCGCGGTCTTGAGAAGACCCGTGGCCTGCAGCGCGTGAGTAAGGACGGTGAGCTGATGACGGAACGTAGTGTCCGACTCCGAAGAGTTCTCGATGGTCTTGGTTAATGCGGGCTCCATCTGTTCCAATAATTCGACTATCACGTCCACGTCAGAGGACAGCGAAGGCGAGACGCCAAGGAGTTCGTTCCTCAGCCATTTGAAGACGATGTTGTCGAGACCGAGTTTCGCGCAGTCGCGACGAACCTGAGCGCATAGCACGTTGTGCGTGCCTTCCCAACTTTCAAAGACCACGGCGTCACGGTAGAGCCGGGGGAGTGGCGAAAAGTCCTCGATGGTGCCATTGCCGCCGAGGACTTCGATTCCGCGATGCACGACTTCCGAAGCGGTGATCGACGTGACATATTTATTGGCGTTCACGAGGAAGCGGTGCAAGGCGAGATCGTCGGGACTCGCGACACCTTCATCAATCTTGCCGACGAGTTCGGTCAGCGCCAAGGTCGAAGCCAGCGCCGCCGCCGTTTCTACCTTGATGATCGCGAGTTGCTCACGCACGCCGTCGTATGAGTCGATCGATTTACCAAAGGCGGTGCGATGCTTCGCAAACGTCGACGCCTCTATGAAGACACGACTCATGATGCCCGTCGAACCGAGTGCGTTGAGCCATCTCGAAGTGTTGAGCAGCTCCGTGACGGCGACGTTGAATCCTTCTCCGACGTCTCCGATGGGGTAGGCCAGTGCGCCCTCAAAGTCGATCTCGGCCGACGCCAGTCCTCGTGTGCCGAGCTTGTCCTTGAGACGGCGAATGTGAAAACCATTCGGCGTCACGCCGTCAATGGAGCGAGGAACGAGAAAGCAGCCAAGGCCTTTCGTGCCCGCCACTGCACCCGTGGGCCGAGCGACGACCGCAAAGAGGTCAGCGTCGGCCACCGAGCAGAACCACTTTTCGCCGCTCAGTCGCCACGCGTCGCGAATCTCAACATCGGGTGTGGCGACTGTGGCGATGGCGCCGACGTCGGAGCCACCCTGCACCTCGGTGAGGAACTGTGATCCGCGAAGCGCGACGCTCGCATCAGTTTCCGTCAGGCCCGCGAGGTAACGATCCTTAAGGCTCGGCGAGGCACGGTGCTCGAGGGCCCGTCGAAGTCCAATGGTGCAGACGATGGGGCACGCTTGGCCTCCTTCGCCAACGTGTGACAGAAGAAAGAATAGACCTGCGAGTTCAAAGGCACCCTCGTAGTTGAGCGGCGTGGCGAGAACCCCCGACGCCCAGGCGGCACGAGCGGCTTCGTTGTGGCCCGGGTGAAATTCGATTCGCTCGATATGTTGGCCTGGTTCGTCGTAGGAGTGCAGTTTGGGGAACTCACGATTGAACTCTATGATCTGCACCGCGGGTTCAATCTCCGTGGCAACGACCTCGCCGAACGCTCTGAGTTTTTCCCAAAGCGTCGGTGTGAACTTGGGACCCATCCACTGTTCGAAGGATGTGGCAAGAGCGGGCACGGCGTCGAAATAGTTGATGGGCTTTGTCGCCCGCCACGCCAGCAGATCATCTCGTCCTGGTTGCTCTGACACGTTCACATCCTCCATCTCTCTGTCAGAGTTAGCACGTCGGGCGAGGCTTGACAAAAAAGGGTTGTGGTGCATGAAATCTGCAGAGAGCCCGGTAACGCGCAACTAGATTCTTTCTATGGCAGACACCTCCAACGAGAGCGTCGTGGCGATCGAGACGACGCTCAATGACGTGGATCGAGCGTTGGAGCGTCTGCGACAAGGGACGTATCGGGAGTGTCAGGTCTGCTCGACACCGATTGACGAGGCCGACCTCGAAGCAATTCCGTTGCTCGCTCACTGTCGAGCGCACCCAGAGCTCGTTTAACGCGCACTGAAACAGAAAACCCCGGTGGCCAGAGCCACCGGGGTTTCAAGTCCGAGGCGACTACTTCTTTGTGGCCCAGAAAATCTCGGCGATGTCGTCAATCTCGGCCAGGAGACGGTCGGCGACCACAACGTCGTCGGTCTTCTTGGCTTCGCCGGCTGTTTTCGTGGCCATCCAGAAAAGATCGTGCAGGTTGGGGTACTCCTTTAGGTGCTCGACTTTGAAGTAGTCAGTCCACAGCACCCAGAGGTGGTGCTTCACGAGCTCGCAACGCTCTTCCTTAATGAAGGTGGCGCGAGCCTTGAAGGTCTCGTCGCTCGAGGCGTTGTACTTCTCCATACAGCCCTTTACCGACTGCGCTTCAATTCTTGCCTGGGCCGGGTCGTACACACCACAGGGCAGGTCGCAGTGGGCCGAGACGACGAGCGGCGTCGTTGAGGCATCAAGCAGAGCATTGAGACGGTTAAGCAGAGTCATAACGTTGCCTTTCATATCGTCGCGCTCAGAGGCGAACGCAGCATCCACCTGCAGATTAGCCACAGTGCTGCTGTATCGTCTCGGCGTGGGCCGGATCCTCGAGTTCTTCGTGCGTCGCGTGACAGTTGAGGGATCATCCATGGCGCCGACATATTTTCCCGGTGAACGCCTGACCGCGTTACGTCGGTGGCGCCCGGTGCGCCAAGGCGACGTTGTGGTCGTGCGCGACCCGAGGAATCCCACGCGGTGGCTGCTCAAACGTTGCGTCGCGAGAGTGGGATCACTCTTGGACCTGCGCGGTGACAATGCGTTCGCCTCTACGGACTCGCGTGACTTCGGCCTCGTGCCCAGCAGCGACGTGGTCTACATCGTCCTCGCGCCGTCGCACTAGAGCGAATTTCTCCTCCAGTTTCCTGTGTACGAACTGCAAGAATGTTCCCCGTGTTCTTCCTGACGACGAGGGGATTCGTTCCTCGGCAACTCGCAATTGTTGACCAGTATGATCGGGAAATGGCTCGCCTCGCCGTTCTCTCCTATCACACCTCGCCCCTGGCCCAGCCGGGCACCGGTGACGGCGGGGGAATGAACGTCTACGTGCGTGAGCTTTCGAGCGCCCTGGCCCGCCTCGGCCACGACGTCGATGTCTATACGCGTCGGGACAGTACCCAGGTTCGCGACGTGGTCAATGTCGAACCGGGCTTTCGTGTCCACTACGTGACCGCTGGTCCGCCCACGCCGCTCGGCCGAGAGGAACTTACCGACTATGTGGGCGACTACGCGGATGCGGTGGCCACCCTCTTTCGCTGTTTCGGGACGCCCGACGCGATTCACGCGAACTACTGGTTGAGCGGCCTCGCGGGGCATCGTCTCAAGCACGAGTTGAGTATTCCCCTCATCATGACCTTTCACACGCTGGAGAAGGTGAAGGCCGACACCTTTGAAGCGGAGTCGGACGATCGTGCCTTCCAGGAAGCCGCCATCGTCGCCTGCGCCGACGCCGTGCTGGCCAGCTGTGAGGTCGAAGCCAGTCAGTTCATCCGCCTCTACAGCGCCGAGCCTTCGCGAGTGCACGTCGTTCCCCTGGGCGTCGAGCACGCGTTCTTTGCTCCGGGCTATCGTCCCCAGGCGCGCAGCGCTCTCGGCCTCGATGAAGACGCCACGATGCTGTTGTTTGTCGGACGCCTACAGGCACTAAAGGGCGCGGATCTGGCACTCGAGACGTTGATCGAACTGCGACGACGAGGTCGACACGCGACCCTCGCAATTGTGGGTGGACCGTCGGGGCCTGATGGAGCCGCCACTCTCGAGCGTCTCCACCAGCGCGTGGCAGAGGCGGGCGTCATCGACCAGGTGATGTTTGTCGCGCCACAGAGTCACCGACTGCTCTCGTCGTGGATGCGCGCCGCCGACGTGACGCTGGTACCTTCGCGCGCCGAGAGTTTTGGACTGGTGGCGCTCGAGTCATCGGCCTGCGGCACACCGGTGGTCGCGAGTGACGTCGGGGGACTGACTTCGTTGGTCGACGAAGGTGTCACAGGATTTCTTGTCGGCGAGCGAGACGCTGGCCACTGGGCCGACGTCGTAGAACGCGCCCTTGACGCCGATGGCGCTACGTCCATGTCGAACGCCGCCGTTATTCGTGCCCGTCGATACACGTGGCGCGGCGCGGCGACGTCACTGGCGGCGCTGATCGAGCAGCTCACGTCGGAAAGCCTCGTTCGTTGTTAAGTGACTCGCGCCCCGCTCAGTGACGCGGACGCGGCGGCGCGTCTCGACGAGACCCTTCGACAGTGGGCGGCGCTGTGGAACGCGAACTCCTTCGTTGGTCATATTGAGCACCAGCCGCTGCCCGATGACAAGGGCCATTTCCATTGGCTGATTCGACTCAAGGGTGAGGAGAAAGACGTCATCACGTTGTGGCTCTCGCTTCGCCAACGTACCGTCTTCGCCGAGACCGAACTGATGCCGGCGCCTGAAGAGCAACTAGAAGAGCTCTATAAGTACCTGCTGGTTAAAAACCACGAGCTGCGCGAGTTGCACTTAGCGATTGGTCCCGAAGACGGCATCTACTTGGTGACGCAGATCCCCATTGCGGAACTGACCATCGAACGGCTGGACGAACTGGTCGGTGCGACGGTCCACTACGTGGACGAGATGTATCCCACGGCGATGACGATGGGATTGGGCTCGGTCTATCGCCGTCGCAGGACTCGCTAAAGCACCTTGTAGCGTTACGACGTGGCGTACAGACTCATCATTGTCGGCGGTGGTCGCATGGGATCGGCTCTCGCCGCGGGGCTTCTCAGTGCGAACTGGTGCGCGCCAGATAAACTGGCGATCCTCGCGCGCTCGGTCGAAACTCGAAAGTCGCTGGATGAGCGATTCTCCGGCGTAGGCGTTTTTGAGTCGCTCGAACAAGTCGACATCGATCCCGACACGGGCGCAGTACTTAGCGTCAAGCCGGACTACGCCGAGGGCGTGGCGCGAAGCATTGGTGCGACGGGTATCACGAGACTGCTCAGCGTCGTTGCGGGTCTTTCGACGCAGCGCTTAGAAGCTGTCTTCCCTCAATCCGCCGCGGTTATTCGTTCGATGCCCAACACGCCGGTGCTCGTTCGTAAGGGCGTCAGTGCCATCGCCGGTGGCTCACACGTAACGAGCGCCGATCTCGACTGGGCGGAGTCAATACTCGGTGCGGTCGGGACGGTCGTGCGCGTCACTGAACGCAACATCGACGCCGTCACGGGGCTCTCGGGCCCGATGCCCGCGTACCTCTACCTGGTCGTCGAGGCGTTAATTGAAGCGGGCGTGCACCAAGGACTGCCGCGCGAGGTGTCGCGAAAACTCGTCGTCGACACGTTCGAGGGATCGGCAGCGTTGCTCAGCGCCACGGGAGAGTCGCCGGAGGTGCTTCGCGCGCAGGTGACGTCGCCGGGCGGCACGACCGCCGCTGGTCTACGAACACTGGAGTCGCATGCCGTTCGCGCCGCGTTTCTCGATGCCGTTGCGGCGGCCGCTGAGCGCAGCCGCCAGTTAGGGCGCTAAAAGCGACCTCCAGTAACCTGGACTGATGGCGACGCCTCGTCTTCGATCGAAGAAGCTCTCCGAGCCGACCATCGCGCGACTCCCTGTCTACCAACGCATCGCCGAAGGTCGCTTACAGCGCGGCGAAACGAAGGTCGACTCCCGTCAGATTGGCGAACTCGCCGGCGTCACCGCCACCACCGTTCGTCGCGACTTAGCGGGGCTCGGCAGTTTCGGCACGCGCGGCGCCGGATACGACGTCGCGGTCTTAATTGAGCGCATCGCCGAAGCGCTTGGTCATGATCGCCTCTATGACGTCGTCGTGGTTGGTATCGGCAACTTAGGACGAGCGCTCGTGAACTCGTCGAACTTTCTGATCCGCGGAGCACGGCTCGTGGCGCTCTACGACATTGATCCCAACGTCGTTGGTCACGAAGTCGCCGGTCTCACGGTGAAGCCACTGAGTGATCCGATTCCCAACGCCACTGTCGGCGTCATCTGCACGCCGGGCAGCGCGGCTCAGGAGGTGGCCGATCGGTTAGTCGAAGCGAACATTCACGCCATCTTGAACTTCGCGCCGCAGGTCGTCACGGTGCCACTGGGCACCGCCGTGCACTACGTGGACTTCTCCATCGAGCTACAGATCTTGATGTACCACCTCAACAACGGCACTGGTCCCTTGGGCGGGGGACTGTTGCACTCACTGGGCATTGCCAGCACGAACCCCCTTCGAGGCTCGTAGCATGACAAAGAGCCCGGAGGCGAAGTGGCACTGATTTCTGTCGGCATTGATCACGAGCACGCCTCGCTCGACCTCCTAGAACGAGCGACCCTTCCTGAGCACGAGTGGGCGAAGATGCTGCGCACTCTGGTGAGTCACCGCAACATCCACGAAGCGGTTTTTGTCTCCACGTGTCTTCGAACCGAAGTGGTCGCGGTGATCGACCGATTCCATGGCGCCATCGATGAAATCACCGAAACCTTGGCCGAGGCGACCGGTCTCTCGGCGAGTGAGTTTGAGGACCGCCTCACGGTCAACTTCGAACACGACGTCGCGACTCACCTCTTTAGCGTCGCGTCGGGTCTCAAGTCCGTGGTGCCCGGTGAGTTCGAGATCTTGGGGCAGCTTCGACGCGCCCTGGAGCTGGCCATCGAGGAACAGAGCGCCGGCAGCGAAGTGACTGACATCTTCCAGCGGGCCATCGCCTCGGGACGACGCGTGCGCTCCGAAACAACTATCTCGCGCGGCACGACGAGTTTTGCGTTTGCGGCCGCCTCGGCCGCGATGGACGAACTTGGTGACGAGTTAACGGGCGCGAACGTCGTCATCCTCGGTGCGGGCCAGATGGCGAGCGGCGTTGCGAAGAGTCTGCTCGCCGCGAACCAGCCACTTGGGAAGTTGACCGTACTGAACCGGACCGTCGAACGTGCTGAGACGCTGCGCGGTGAACTCAGCGACGATCGCGTGGTGGTCGACTCGCTAGACAGCGCCCCCACGCACCTACGCGGTGCTCGACTCGTCGTGAGCGCCCTGGAGGTCTCCTCACCGGTGCTCGCTCGCGAGCACCTCGTCGACTTAGAAGGCGATCTTCTCATCGTCGATCTCGGTATGCCGCGAGCCGTGGCGAGCGATGTCAGCGGGCTCGACAACGTGCGACGCATCGACATCAGCCACCTCCGTGAGAGAGTCGAACTGGCACTCGGCGACCGGCGCGAAGCCATCGACGCGGCGCAGGTCATCGTGGCCGAAGACGTCGAGCGGTTTCTAAGTGAGCAACGCGCACGGGGCGCCGCCGTCATCGTGCGCGAGTTGCGCGAGCACTTTGACGATGTCGTCTCTTCGGAGATCGCTCGGCGAGGTCGCGATCTCGAAGGGCTGAGCGATGAGGAACGAGAGAGGGTCATCTCGCTGATTCGTTCGGTCGTGGCGAAGATCGCACATCGCCCCACGGTGGCTCTCAAAGAAGCGGCCGGAACCGACCAGGGGACCCGACTCAGCGAGGCGACGCGCAACCTCTTTGATTTATGACGCTGCGCCTCGCGACCCGTCGGTCGCCGCTGGCGCTCATTCAGTCTCGCTACGTACAACAGCGCCTCGATGAGCTCGGGGTCGAGAGCGAGTTGGTGCTCATCGAGACCAGAGGGGACCGAGAAAAAGACACCGACATCGCGACTCTGGGAGGGCAGGGTGTCTTCGCGGTCGAGATTCAACGCTCACTCCTTTGGAACGAAGCCGACGTCGCGGTGCACAGCGCGAAGGATCTGCCGAGCACCACTCCCGAAGGGCTCGCGCTGGCGAGCGTTCCACAACGTCTCGATCCTGCGGACGTATTAGTAGGGCGCTCTCTCGCGGGGCTCGGACCTGGTGCAACCGTGGCCACGGGATCGCCCCGTCGACGCGCGTTGTTGCTCGAACGCCGCCCCGATCTTCAGATCGTGCCGCTTCGGGGCAACATGGCGACGCGACTGCGCGTGGCCGGCACGAACGGAGTGGACGCCATTGTTGCCGCGATGGCCGCCATCGAACGTTTGGAAGACTCTGAACTCGTGAGTGAGCGCTTGGATCCCACCTGGTTCGTGCCTCAGGTGGGCCAAGGTGCCTTGGCCCTTGAGGCGCGTTCCGAGGACAGCGCGACAAGAGATGTGCTTTCGGCCATCAATGACGAGAGCGCCTTTCGAGCCGTTGAGGCCGAGCGGGCCTTTCTGGAGGAACTCGGTGCGGGTTGCTCGATCCCGGGCGGCGCGAGTGCCGAGGTCAGTGGTGAGACTGTGCGCCTACGCGGTGTGATGCTGGCGCCCGACGGCACCAAGAGCGTGCGCGCCGAATTAGAAGGAGAGAACCCTCGTTCACTCGGCGCGCAACTGGCGCGTCTATTGCGCGACGAGAAGAACGGTGGCGCACTGCTCGGCTGGGAGACCTAAGTCGTGCGCGCCGTGCTGACGCGCGAAAAGGGCTACAACGACACGCTGAGGTCGTGGCTACCCGATGGTGTCGTGGTGAGCGAAGTTCCACTGACGAGCACGCGGTACTTCGATCCGGACCTCGTGGGCGAGACGCTGCGGGCAAACGAGCACTTTGGATCCTTCGCGGCACTTGTGGTCAGCAGCGCACGCGGCGCGCCGTACGTGTCGCTGGCGAAAAGCGCGCTACGCGAGGGTGGGCAAGTACTGGCGGCGGGTGAGGCCACGGCCAAAGCCCTGGAGCTCGAGAAAATTACCGTCGACGTCGTGGGCGAAGGCGGCTCTTTCAACCTTGCGCCTTCCATCACCGAAGGTCCGGCGCTGCTGCTCGGTGCCGCCACGCCGCGTGACGAGCTTCGTGTGGCGCTCGAATCGAAGGGCGTTGAGGTCGTCGCGCTGGCCTGCTACGAAACGCTGCCGGCGGCACTTCGCGCGTCGGAAGCACAGTCCCTGCGTGAGGGCGACGTCATCTTCATCGGTGCGCCGTCGGCGTGGTTGGTGGCCCAGGGACTCGTGAGAACGGACGCCGTAGTGGTGGTGCCGGGCGCGACGACGGCAGAGATCGTTCGAGCGTCCCACGATCGTGTTCTCGAAGGATGGGGTCCTGAACTGCGAGAACGTTTAGCCACTCTTTAACTACTGCGAGAAACGTTCGCAAAGGGTCGCTCTAGGCTGGGCCTGTGTTTCCCGCCCAACGTCCACGTCGCCTTCGCCGCACGGCGGCAATTCGCCGACTCGTGGCGGAGACCTCGCTCGAACCGAGTGATTTCGTCGCCCCGCTCTTCGTGGCGGAAGGACTGAGCGAGCCCAAGGCGATCCTCTCTCTTCCGGGGCACTTCCAACACACGCTCGAATCGCTGCAGGATGAAGTCAAGGCGCTCCTTAGTACCGGGGTGGCGAGCATCATCCTCTTCGGTGTTCCCTCCACCAAAGACGAACTCGGCAGCGAAGCCTGGAATCGTGACGGCATCGCCCAGGTCGCCCTTCGTTCCTTGAAGGACGCTTTCGGCGATGAGTTGGTGCTGATGGCCGATCTCTGCCTCGACGAGTACACGACGCACGGCCACTGCGGCGTCGTGCGTACCGACGGCACGGTCGACAACGACGCCACCATTGAGCTCTACGCCAGAGTCGCTCTGGCCCAGGCTGAAGCGGGCGCCGACGTGGTCGCACCGAGCGGCATGATGGACGGCCAGGTGGGTGAGATTCGTGGCGCGCTCGAAGAGTCGGGCTACAGCGACACCATCATCCTGGCCTACGCCGCCAAGTACGCGAGCGGACTCTACGGTCCCTTTCGCGATGCGGTCAATGTCGAGATCGCCGGCGGAGGGAATCGCAGGGGTTACCAACAAGACTCGAGTAACCGCCGCGAGGCGCTGCTCGAGGCGCGAGCCGACGTGGAGCAAGGTGCCGACATCGTCATGGTGAAGCCGGCCATGACGTACCTGGAGATTGTCAGCGACCTCAAGTCCGCGCTCGACGTGCCCGTCGCGGCGTACCACGTGAGTGGCGAGTACGCCATGGCGAAGGCGGCCGCCGAAAAGGGATGGATCGATGGCACCGCGGTCGCCATCGAGCAGTTAACGGCGGTGCGACGCGCGGGCGCAGACTTCGTGTTGACCTACTTCGCTCGAGAGCTCGCCGAGGAGCTGAGTCGTTGACCTCGAATCAGGCGTGGTTCGAGCGAGCCGAAGCCGTCATACCCGGGGGGGTTGATTCACCGGTGCGATCATTTCGCTCCGTCGGTGGCGTGCCGTACACCGTTGCCAGTGGTGAAGGCGCATACGTCATTGACGTCGAGGGCGTGCAGTACCTCGACTACGTCCAGTCCTACGGGGCTTCGCTGATCGGTCACGCGCACCCGTTGATTGTCACCGCGTTGCAAGAAGCCGCCAGCAAGGGCACGACCTTTGGCGCGCCAACGCCGGGCGAGGTATTGCTCGCCGAAGCGATGACCTCGCGCGTGCGCGGCCTCGAACAGGCGCGACTGGTGTCTTCTGGTACCGAGGCCGCCATGAGTGCGGTGCGACTGGCGAGAGGGTTCACTAAGCGCGACAAGATCGTCAAGTTCGACGGTTGCTATCACGGGCACTCCGACGCGTTGTTGGTGGCGGGCGGTAGCGGCGTCGCGCAGATGGGTCTGCCCGGATCGGCTGGCGTGACCGAGGGCGCGGTGAAAGACACCATCGTGGCGCCGTACAACGAGGTGCCCGAGCTGGATGACTCCGTGGCGGCGATCATCGTCGAACCAGTGGCCGCGAACATGAATCTGGTGGCGCCGTTGCCCGGATTTTTGGAGGGACTTCGCGTCGAGTGCGATCGCGTCGGCGCGCTTCTCATTTTCGATGAAGTGATCACGGGTTTTCGTCTGGCCCAAGGCGGCGCCGAGGAGTACTTCGGGGTAACGCCCGACCTGTGGTGTTTTGGCAAAGTCATTGGCGGGGGGCTACCCGTCGGAGCCTTTGGCGGTAGCAAGCGAATACTGTCATCGCTCGCGCCACTCGGCCCGGTGTACCAGGCCGGCACGCTGTCGGGCAATCCTTTAGCGACAGCCGCGGGCGTCGCGGTACTCAACCACGTGACACCGGACGACCTCGCGATACTGGCCGAACGCGTCACCAACTTCGCTCGCGAACTAAGAGAGGCTCTACGCGACGCGGGTCTTTTTGCGCTTACGCCGAACGAAGGTGCGCTCATGGGCCTGTACTTGGCAACGGAAGACGTCAGCGCGCCGACGAACTTCGCGCAAGCCAAGGTGCTCAATGAAAACGGTCTCTACAAGAAGTTCTTTCACGCGATGCTCGCTCGCGGCGTCGCGCTGGCCCCGGGTGCGTACGAGATCTTCTTCGTGTCACTCGCTCACACGAGGTCAGACCTCGAGCGCACGGTATCGATTGCGAGCGAAGCCGCGAAGGGAGTGCTGTCGTGACGAACCTGCGCAGCGAAGACTGGGCGGTACGCCCATCGTTCGTGCCCAATGGTCCAACCTCCCCGGTGGTGCTGCTCGCCGATGAGACGACCTTCACGCAGTTGGCTGGCATTCCCGCGGTCGCCTGGCAGACGCCGTGGAGTGAGATCTCCAACCTCGAGTTGGTGCGCTTCTCCCACCAGATGGCGCTCTTCGCCACCATTGGCGGCGTTCGTTACTGCTGGCGCCATAACGACCTCAACGACTACGAAGCGGTACGCGTCCTCGTGCTCGAGCACGGCGGCGTGGTGAGTCACCGCCGCCGGCGTGCGGGCGTGCTCGCCGTGGTCGCCGTGGTGGTGTTGGCGAGTTTTGCCGGCGGCATAGCGGCGTGGTTCAACCGGGGGAGTCACGCGGCCAGTGAACTCTCCGACGCCAAGTTCGTGAATCTCACGTTGAATGACTTGCCGAGTGGCTGGTACTCGACGTCAAACGCGGTGCTCAACTATCTCGTCCCCCCGGCCGGACACGTCTACACGTTCAATACGTCAACCACAACGACCGCTCCGGCGCAGAACTCTTCCTTCGCCAAAGCCGCAACGATCTTTCAGACCTGCATCGGGGTCTCGAATCGAAACGACCGCGTCTACGGCGCGGCCGGTCAAGAGCCCGACGTTCAGGTCTCCTCTCCCATCTTCACTTCTGACTCACTCGGCGGCGTCGAACTCGCCTCGACGACGCAGTACTACCACACGACCACGATGGTGGGAAAAGACACGCACGAGATGTCAATGACGAATTTTGGATCGTGCTTTGTGAATTCGAGTGCGTCGCTCATTTTGTCGGGATTCGGAGTTACTGCGCCAAAGACTGTCGTCGCGACCAACTGGAAGCCACTGACCTTCGCCAAAGGCTGGCGTCGCGGCGGGGTAGTCGCGCTCACCGTGCCGGGTGTGCAGAGCAAGCTGCAGCTCGTGATGGTCGTCATCACGCACGGCCACTACGAAGTCACCCTCAGCGCCATCGTCGAATCATTCGCCAAGTCCAGGGGCTTGCTCGAGAACCTCACGAACACTTTGCTCTCACGTATGACGTCAACGACCTCAAAGGCTGTCTAGGGGAACTACGCGTCCGCCCTGTCGTTAAAGATAAGGTCCCACGCCTGGTCGGGAATGGCGCTGGCCAGTCGCAGCATCGCTCGATAGCCAACTTCTGCCGGACCCTTTTGGTCGTTACTCATCAAGTTGGCCATGATGGCGAGGAGCTCTTCCATGAGGGGACGGATTCGCATGCCCACGCCCACGCACGCCGCGAGGACTCGCGGTTCGGAGATGAGTCGCACAAAACCACGCGCCACTTTGAAGTAGTCCCCGTACGCCGCTTGTAGTCGCTCGTCGTAGAGCGCCAACAACGTTGGATCGTTCGCCAGCAGTGCTTCGCCGAGCACCGCGGCCGCGAGACGTCCGGTCTCGTAGCCGTAGGCGATGCCTTCGCCGTTGAAGGGATTGACCATGCCCGCAGCATCGCCGATCACCAGCGTGTTGACCCCGTGGCGCGGTCCGATGGACATCCCCATGGGCAGTCGCCCGCCGGTCGGTGCACCGAGACACGTCTCGTCACTGAGTCCCCAGTCGTCGGCCACCTGTGCCACGAAGTACTCCTGAAGCTTGGTGGTGTTGACGCCCTTCCACTGGCCGCCGGTCGAGAGCAGACCAACGCCGACGTTGACTCGGCCGTCGCCGAGAGGAAAGATCCACCCGTAGCCGGGCACCACGTCGCCAGTGGTGTCACGAATATCTAAATGTGAGTCGATCCACGGCTCATCGTGTCGTTCGCTGGTGTAGTAACCGCGCAGCGCCATACCCATCGGCCACTGTCGATTCCTTATGACACCGAGTTCGCGCCCAAGGCGTGAGTTCTGTCCGTCGGCGGCGATGAGGTAGCGACCTCGAATCTCCGCGGTCGTGCCAGAATCCTTGTCCTTGACGAGCACGCCCGCCGCCGAGGCGAGGCCGCCGTTCTTATCGGGGGTCGCGTGCAACAAGTCGAGTGCCTCGGCGCCGTTCAGCACGTCGGCGCCGCTTTTCTCCGCGTTCTCTGCGACAAGACCATCGAGATTGAACCGCGTGATGGTGTAGCCGTAGTTCGGAAACACGGGGTGCTCGGGCCAGGTCATGTCTAACGACGCGCCGAAACCAAAACCCCGAAGGCCCTTGTATTTGTGGCCATTCGTCGCCACGATGCCTTCGAGTCCCATCTCGGCGAGTTGGTAGACCGAACGAGGAGTCAGCCCGTCGCCGCAGGTCTTCTCACGGGGGAAATGTTTCTTCTCTATTAAGCAGACCGACCAACCGGCTTGGGCCAACCAGTACGCGCACGCCGAGCCGCTGGGTCCTCCGCCCACGATCACGACGTCATAGAGGGCCGGTTTTGCGACAACTTCTTCGAGGCTTCTCACGCAGCAAGCCTACGTCGTGAGATGAGGGTGCTAACCCGCTAGAGAGCCTCGCGCCTTCTGGTAGAAATGATGTTCGTGGACCAGTACTTGTCAATACTTGGACTCCTCATCCTCGGAGTGCTGTTCGCGTCGGGATCGTTTGTAGCCTCAGCCATGCTGGCCCCGCACAAGCGTCCAACGGACGCCAAGATGGCGCCGTACGAGTGTGGGATTGTCCCCGAGATCGAGCCGCCCCAACGCTTTCCCGTTCGGTTCTACCTCGTCGCCATGATCTTTGTGATCTTCGATATCGAAGTCGTCTTCATGTATCCCTTCGCCGTTGTTTTCCGCCAACTTGGCCTCTTCGGGCTGGTGGAAGTGCTGGTCTTTTCCGCCGCCGTCTTCGGCGCGCTGCTCTTTTTGGTTGCCGAGGGTGCGCTTACCTGGGGCCCGATCAAGCACTTGGTGCCCGGCATGCCCTCACGCACGAGCGACTCCACGATCGTGCGCATTGGCGCCGACCCCGACAAGGCGGCGTAGTGGCCTTCGAAGATCTGCAACACAACTTCTTGACCGGACAGGTCGAGGACTTGGTGCGATGGGCGCGACGCGCCTCGGTGTGGCCCGCGACCTTCGGTCTTGCGTGCTGCGCCATTGAGATGATGGCGGCCGGCGCGGCGGACTACGACCTCGCGCGTTACGGCATGGAGGTCTTTCGTAACTCACCGCGTCAGGCCGACCTCATGATCGTGGCCGGTCGCGTCTCACAGAAGATGGCTCCCGTGCTTCGTCAGGTCTACGACCAGATGATGGAGCCCAAGTGGGTCATATCCATGGGCGTCTGCGCTTCGACTGGCGGCCTCTTCAACAACTACGCGATCGTCCAGGGTGTCGACCAGGTGGTCCCGGTTGACGTCTACGCACCGGGCTGTCCGCCCAGCCCCGAGACGTTGATGCACGCCATTTTGACGCTCCACGAGCAGATCCGCACGGGCGAGATCCTCAAGCGTCGCCGCGAGGGCCGCCCCACGCACGTCGAAGACCAGTCGAATGTCTGGACTCCCGAAGTCCCCGTGGCCGTAAGGGTGGGAACGCCGAAGTGATCCCCCTTCCCCTTACGGCCCCCCCAGGCGTCGTTACCGCCGACGTGTTGGCGAGCGACCTTGGATGCTTCGTCTCGCGCGAGTCGTACTACGAGCTGGTGCGCTCCTTTAAGGACGACGGTTTCGAGATGTGCGTCGATCTCTGCGCGGTGGACTACTTAGAGCACCTCGATCGACCACTCCCTGAAGGGGTGGAGGGCACGCGATTTGAGATCGTGGTGAACCTGCTCAGTCTCTCTAAGCGTCAGCGGGTGCGCCTTCGTGTACAAGCCGGCGACAACGAGCCGCGGGTCGACTCGCTCTTTACCTTGTACCCCGGCACCGAAGCGATGGAGCGCGAGGCCTTTGACCTCTTCGGCGTGCTCTTTAGCGACCACCCGGACATGACTCGTATCTTGATGCCCGAGGACTGGGAGGGTCACCCTCTTCGAAAGGACTACGCCGTGGGCAAGGTGCCGGTGCAGTTCAAGGAGGCGCCGGGTCCGAGATGAGCGATCCCACCGTACGAGTCGCCGAGCGCGTTGATCTCTTAGTCGCCGAGACCTCCGAGGGCGCGCAGGGCCTGCAGCGACGCGAACGCACGGGTGTCAACGAGCTCGGTCGCGAGGTCGGCGCGGTGCTGCGCCCGAGCGGACTGAACTTGGACCCGACCGACGTCGACTACGAGCGTCGCGACGACGAGACGATGATCATCAACATGGGTCCGGCGCACCCTTCGACCCACGGGGTGCTGCGTCTCATGCTCGAACTCGACGGCGAGTTCGTGCTTCGCACCAAGCCCGTGATTGGCTACCTGCACACCGGCATGGAGAAGACCGGCGAGGTGCTCAGCTACGTCCAGGGCGGCACGAACGTGACCCGCATGGACTACGTGAGCCCGATCGCGAATGAAACAAGCTACTCGATGGCCGTGGAGAAGCTCCTCGACGTCGAGATACCCGATCGGGCGACCTGGATTCGCATGCTCATGGCCGAGCTCAACCGCATTGCCTCGCACCTGGTGTGGCTGGCGACCAACGGCATGGACTTGGGCGCCACGTCGATGATGATCTACGGCTTCAGGGAGAGAGAGTTGGTCCTCGCCTTCTTCGAAAAGACCACCGGTCTGCGCATGAACCTCAACTACGTGCGTCCCGGTGGGGTCGCCGCGGATCTGCCAGACGGTTGGGAAGACGACGTCACGCTCATCTGCGACACCATCTACGAGCGCACGTTTGAGTACGACGAACTCTTGACCGGCCAGCCCATCTTTCGCAACCGCATGATCGGCGTGGCGCCCATCAGCGCGGAAGAGGCGCTCGCCCTCGGGGTCACCGGGCCGATACTGCGTTCGACCGGCGTGCCGTGGGACTTACGACGAACCATGCCCTACGGCTTCTACGACCAGGTGGACTTCGACGTCATCGTCGGCACGTACGGTGACAACTTCGACCGGTACGCCATTCGACTCAACGAGATTCGTGAGTCGGTGCGCATCGTGCGCCAGTGCATCGAGAAGATGCCGAGCGGCGACTACCGCAGCCAAGACCCCAAGGTCACCCCGCCGCCGCGCGCACGGATCGATGAGTCCATGGAAGCGTTGATTCATCACTTCAAGCTCTTTACCGAAGGCTTTCACGTGGCGCCGGGCGAGGTCTATAGCGCGATTGAATCGCCGCGCGGCGAGCTGGGTTGCTACCTTGTCGCCGACGGTGGCCCCAAGCCCTACCGCATTCACGTGCGCGCACCGAGTTTCGTGAACCTCCAGGCCGTGCCCTTGCTGATGCGCGGAGGCTCAGTCTCTGACGCCATCACGGTGATTTCGAGCGTGGACCCGATCATGGGCGAGGTGGACCGATGAGCCACCTACGAGTCGATCTGCGCCAACGCGCCGAAGAGTTGATCGCGCTCTACCCGCGACCGCGTTCTGCGATGCTGCCGCTTTTGCACCTGGCCCAAGAGCAAGACGGTTACCTGAGCGAAGAGGGGATCGCGGAAGTCGCCCAACTCACGGGCACAACACCGGCCGACGTGCGCGGTACCGCCGCCTTCTACGACATGTACCACTTAGAGCCAGTCGGCAAGTTTGTGGTCGGGGTCTGCACCAACATCGCCTGTCTTCTGGGTGGCGGATTGGAACTGCTCGAGCACGCGAGTTCGAGGCTCGGCTGCAAAGTAGGAGAGACGTCCGACGACGGGCTCTTCACGTTGGAAGAGACCGAGTGCCTCGCCGACTGTGACTTCGCGCCGTGCGTGCAGGTGAATCACCGCTTCGTGCGCACCACCACGCCCGAGAAGTTTGACTCGTTGGTCGAGGAACTACGCGAGGGCAAACGCGAGCACGAGATTCCGAGTCACGGCACGCTGGTTCGAGTGCGTCGCTCCGGCGGCCTGCGTGCGCCAAAGAACGAAGTCGTGGCGGAGCGCGCTCACGCCAAAGACGAGCGGGATCAGCGCGCCGAGGTGAAGGCGTAATGGCCGTTCTCGACTCCCCACGCATCGTTACCGCACGGGCCGAGTACGAGGACTCCTACACCCTCGCTCGCTATCTGGCAACAGGTGGCTACGACGGACTCAAAAAGGCGCTGACCATGTTGCCTGAAGGGGTGGCGCGCCAAGTCGACGAAGCCTCCCTGCTCGGTCGCGGCGGCGCGGGGTTTCCGGCGGGACGCAAGTGGTCGATGCTGCGCAAGTCGGCGATCTCTTACCTCGTGGTGAACGGTGACGAATCTGAGCCGGCGACCTTCAAGGACCACTTTCTCATCGAACGCGATCCCCACCAACTCCTCGAGGGCGTCATCATCGCGGCCTACGCCCTACAAGTCGACCAGGCTTTCATCTTCATACGTGGTGAGTTCGCCCTCGGTCTCGAGCGCGTGCAACAGGCTATGAACGATGCGTACGATCACGGCGCGCTCGGCTCGAAGATCTTTGACTCGAACTTCTCACTCGACATCGTGGTGCACCCCGGCGCGGGTGCCTACATCTGTGGCGAAGAGACCGGGCTGATTGAAGCCCTCGAAGGCAAGCGGGGCTTTCCGCGCATCAAGCCGCCCTTCTTTCCCGCCGTGACCGGGTTGTACGGCGAGCCGACCGTCGTCAACAACGTCGAGACGATGGCCAACCTGCCCTGGATCGTCTTGAACGGTGGAGAAGCCTTCGCCGCCCTGGGTGGTGGAAGGTCGACCGGCACGAGGCTTTTTGCGCTGGCTGGGCGCGTCAAGAATCCTGGGCTCTACGAGATTGAAATGGTAAAGAACACCTTTCGCGATCTGATCTACAACCCGGCCTTCGGTGGGGGCATCGCCGATGATAAGAAGATCAAGGCGTTCATCCCCGGCGGGGTGTCGGCGCCGTGGTTCGGGCCCGACATGCTGGATCTGCCGATTGGTCAAGACGAAGTGGCCGAGAAGGCGTCGATGCTCGGCTCGGGTTCGATCGTCGTCTTCGATGAGACCACTTGCGTCGTGCGAGCCGCCTGGCGCATCGCGAAGTTCTTCTCTCGCGAGTCCTGCGGTCAGTGCACGCCCTGTCGTGAGGGTTCGGGCTGGATCGAACGGGCGATGTACCGACTCGAGCACGGTGGTGGCCGTTTGGAAGACATTGACATGCTGCTCGACCTCATGGACAACATCTCTCCGGGCCTCCTCTGGCCACCCCAGCAGACGACCATCTGCGTGCTCGGGCCGTCCATTCCCTCGTCAGTGAACTCGGCCATCAAGATGTTCCGCGATGAGTTCGTCGAGCACGTGACCCTTCAAGGATGTCCATTTGACTGACGTGAAGACCACCGTGACCATCTCCCTGAATGGACGAGACGTCGAGGCCGCGCCGGGCGAGTTGCTGATCGAAGCGGCCGAGCGCGCGGGCAACTACATCCCGCGTTTTTGCTATCACCCGCGCATGGAACCGGTCGGTTTCTGTCGCATGTGCCTCGTCGAAGTAGACAGTCCGCGCGGCGCCACGTTGCAGCCCGCCTGCTTCATCAAGGTGAGTGACGGCATGAGCGTCGTCACTGACTCTGACAAGGTGAAAAAAGCGCAAGACGGCGTCTTGGAGTTTCTGCTCGCCAATCACCCCCTCGACTGTCCGGTCTGCGACAAGGGCGGGGAGTGTCCCTTGCAGGACCAGACCCTGGCGCACGGTTCGGGCGAGACGCGATTCATCGAAGAGAAGCGCCACTTCATCAAGCCCATCGAGATTGGCGAGTTGGTTTTATTGGACCGCGAGCGCTGCATCCAGTGCGCGCGCTGCACGCGCTTTAGTTCTGACGTGTCCGGCGACACGGAGATCGCCTTCTCCGGACGCGGTGATCTCCTTGAGGTAGCGCCTTCACCCACCGTGCCCTTCGATTCGACGTTCTCCGGCAACACGGTGCAGATCTGCCCGGTGGGAGCACTGACCGCGAAGCCCTATCGCTTCACCGCGCGCCCTTGGGACCTAGAGCAGGTCGAGAGCACCTGCACCACATGCGCAGTGGGTTGTCGCGTCGCGGTGCAGTCTTCCGGCAACCGCTTGACACGAGTGCTCGGCGTTGACAGCGAGCCGGTCAACCACGGCTGGCTCTGCGACAAAGGCCGCTTCACGCTCGAATCGATCGACGCCAACGAAGAGTCGACCGATCCGCTGAGCGTGTTGACGCGTATTCGCGAGCCGCTGGTGCGGGTGAAGGGCGTTTTGACGCCGACGACCTGGGGTGAGGCGCTGGCGCGGGCCGCGACGCTGCTGCAGGGGGCCGCGCAGACTCCTGATGGGGTCGGCGCCATTGGCGGTGCGGCCCTCACCAACGAAGGCGCCTTCGCCTGGGAGCGCTTCCTGCGCGGAGTGCTCGGCACTAATCACCTTGACGCGCAGTACGACGACGGTCTCGACGGCGCACTGTTGCAAGCGCTGCCTAAGGCCACTATTGACGATACGGCTAACGCTCGCGTCGTAGTGACGTTGACGGGCGACCTTCGTGAAGAGCTGCCGGTGTTGTTCTTGCGACTGCGCGAGAACTTCGTGAAGCGTCAAAACGTGCTGGTGGAGTTCTCCTTTGGTCCGAGCGCGCTGCGCTCACTCGCCACCGTCTCGATGGCCGTTCGACCCGGCGAAGCCCACGTCGTGGCTGAAGCCCTCACGAAGAGCAAGGGCACTATGCCGAAGGGCTCGGATGTCAGCGCCGCGGACCTGAGCGAGACCCGCCGCCTGCTCGGCGAAACGGGGGAGGGTGTGGTTTTCGTTGTGGGCCGTCCGAACTTCGCCGAAGACGCCGGCGTAATGGAGCGGGCGATTCGAACCCTCGCCGAACGCTTTCCCGCGGCGACGTTTCTGCCGGCGCTTCGTCGCTCCAATGTCGTTGGCGCGCTTGACATGGGGCTCGGGCCGAAGCTTCGACCTGGACGCGGTTACGACGGCGCTGAGGAGAGTCGCGACACGCTGGCTCAGTTGGCGGCGCTGCGTGAGGGTAAGCAGAAGGCCGTCTTGCTGCTCGGCTGTCTGCTCGGCAACGTACTCGACGCCAGCGGTGCGACGGCGGCTCTCGAAGCGGCCGACGTCGTCGTGGTGACGGGTCACGGCGGTAAAACCCTGGCCTACGCCGACGTCGTCCTGCCCGCCGCCGTGCAGCACGAGCGTCTGGGCACGGTCACCAACATCGAAGGACGCGTCACCGCTGTCAACGCGAAGATCGTGGCTCCCGGTTCGGCCTGGCCCGACGTCGCCATCGCTTCGGAACTAGCCGAGCAGTGCGGTCAGAGTCTCGGGCTCTACTCCGTCGAACAGAGCGCCAAGTTTATTGAAGAGTCGACCGGCTACCCCGCGCTCAGTGTGTTGATTGACGTCGAGGACGAAGGCGCCCTCGTGGGCCGACGCAAGGATCGCGTGGAACGTCGACCCCTCGATCCGATGGCCTTTCCCGGCATTCGCTCAACGAACACGGTCGGTCTCGCGGAACTCTCCGGTGCCCTCGTCGAAGAGACCGTGGAAACGTCGAACGCTCCCGCGTCCGCGACGCTTGGGGAGATTGCGAGTGGAAGGAGTGTCGAGGTCCCACTCTTTGACAACTACGCGTTGGCCCTTAACGTGTCGCGTCGACTCTATGACCACGGCGTCGCGGTGCAGGGTTCGCCCGCGCTGAAGAACCTCGTCGCTCATACGACGGTCTTTCTCAACCACTTTGACCTCGACCGCATGGGACTCGCCACGGGCGACGTGGTGGACGTGACTGGATCGAAGGGAACGCTCAGTCTTCCGGTCGCCCTCAGTGACGAGACGCCGCGTGGCACGCTCGGTGTCGTCTTTGGGGCAATCGATGAGAATGGCGACGACGGCGCGGCCCGCTTTCTCAGTGATCCCGCCAGTGTCATCACGCAAGTTCGACTGGAGTCGCGATGAACTTCGCTGACGTCGATCCGCTATTGGTCCATGGGGTAAATGGTTTCGGCGTGATCCTTCTCATCATCGTCATTCGACTACTCGTCGGATTCGGGGCGCTGATGGGTGCCGTGACGTTGATGATCTGGTTTGAGCGCAAGGCGATCTCTGACATGCAGAGCCGCATCGGACCGCAACGCTGGGGTCCGTTCGGCATCTTGCAGACGTTGGCCGACGGCATCAAGCTCTTCTTCAAAGAGGACCTGGTGCCGGCCGAGTGCGATCGCTTCGTCTTCAAGCTGGCGCCCTACCTGGCGTTGGTGCCGGCGATCATTACCTTCGCCATCGTGCCGGTCGGTGGCACGTTGCACATCGCGGGTCACGCGGTGATGCTCCAGATCGCCAATCCGCCGATGGGCATCCTGGTATTGCTGGCCATGTCGGGCATCTCGGTCTACGGCGTCATGCTCGCTGGTTGGGCCTCGGGTTCGAAGTATCCCTTGATCTCCTCGGTGCGGGCCAGTGCGCAGATGATCAGCTACGAAGCGGCCCTCGGCATCACGATCGTCACCGTCGTCTTAGTCACCGGTTCGCTCTCCACCCACAACATCGTCACCTCCCAAGGCGGCGGTATCTGGCACTGGAACGTCATTCGACTCGGTTTCGTACCCTTCATCATCTTCTGGATGGCCATCACCGCCGAGCTGCACCGTCCGCCCTTCGACGTCGTTGAGGCGGACAGCGAGCTGGTGGGTGGCTTTAACACGGAGTACTCCTCCATTCGCTTCGCCTTGTTCTACATGGCCGAGTTCATGAACACGATCACCATGTCGGCTTTGATCGTGACGCTCTTCTTCGGTGGACCCGCCGGCTGGATCCCGGACGTGCCCCACTTGAAGTGGGTCTTTCCAATCCTCTGGTTCCTACTCAAGACCGTTTTCTTCTGCTTCTGCTACATCTGGTTCCGCGCCGCGCTGCCGCGCTTTCGCTACGACCAGGTCATGGACCTCGGTTGGAAGCGGCTGATTCCCTTAAGCCTTGGCTGGATGCTCGTCGTTGCAGGGTTCATCGTGAAGCCCGCCTGGGGCTTCATCATGGCGGCCATGGTGCTGCTGGCGTCAGTGGTGCTCGGTCGGGCGTTCTTGCTCGGCCAATCGAGAGAGACCGGTGTCGACTCCGTGTTGCCGACGGTAGGTCAACGGCCGCTGCCCGAAGAGGTGCTGCGTGCTTTAAGCGAAGGCGAGGAGGAGTAGTGCCCGACAAACCTCTCAGCTTCTTTGGTGGCTTCAAGCTCACCTTCCAGCACCTCAGTCGTCCACGCGTCACGATCAGTTACCCGCAGGCCAAGCGTCCCAAGCAGCCCCGCCAGCACGGTCGACACGTATTGAGCCGCTACGAGGATGGGATGGAAAAGTGCATCGGCTGCGAACTCTGCGCCGGCGCCTGTCCGGTCAACTGCATCTACGTGCGTGGGCTCGACAACCCGCCCGATCACCCGATCAGCCCCGGCGAGCGCTACGGCTACGTCTACGAGATCAATTACTTGCGCTGCATCCACTGCGACCTCTGCGTGGAGGCCTGTCCGACCCAGGCGATCACCGAGTCAAAGATGTTCGAGTTCTCATTCACTAATCGCGCGGACGCGATCTACACCAAGGCCGAACTGGTGGTCGACGACCAGGGCTACCCGAAGCACCTGCCGTGGGAGGACTGGCGCGAGGGAGAAGCCGAGATGACCGGCGGTTGGATGCGCGCGACGTCGCCCAATGGTGAAGCGGCCTACGAAGGTGTGGTCCAGTGGACGGGAGACCTCGGCGCAGGCGTTCGGGCACCCGAAGCCGGTCAACGCACCGGCGTGCGCGACGACGAGGCCACCGGCTCCAAGCAACTGCGCCGCGCGTTCTTCAAGCACCTCCAGCCCGAAGACGTCAACGCCGACCAACGTGGACTTGAGGGCAAGCTCAATGAGGCTCGCTCGAAGATGCCCAAGCGTTTTCGAAGGGGCCAGTCGTGATCGCCGCCACGTACTCACTGCCCGCCATTCTGGTATTCGCCACGTCGGCGCTGCTCATCTTGGGCGGGGCGATCGGTGTCATCTCCGTACGCAATCCAGTGCACGCGGCCATCTGTCTCATCACCACACTCTTCGGCGTCGCGGTGGCCTTCATCGCCCAGTCCGCCGACTTCTTGGCCGCGGTGCAAATCATCGTCTACGCCGGGGCGATCGTCGTGCTGTTCCTCTTCGTCATCATGTTCTTGGGCGTCGACCAAAACTTCCACGTGAGCGTTGACCCCCTCGTCGGCCAGCGCGCCTTCGCCCTGGCCGGTGTCGTGATAACGATCGGTGGGCTGATTACTCTCATGGCCACTTCGCACTGGGTGACCGGGGCGACCTCGGTGTCGGGCGCGCCGCTGGCCCACGGGAATGGCAACGTGAAACAGCTCGGCACGGCCATCTTCACCACGTACCTCTTCGCCTTCGAAGCGACGTCGGCGCTACTAATTATTGCCGTGGTGGGCGCCGTCCTGATGGCGCGTCGCGAGCGCGCGACGACCAAAGAGGAGGTGGACGCATGAACGTGCCCGCCGCCTGGTACCTCGTGCTCGCCGCCTTGCTCTTCGGGGTCGGCGCCTTTGGCATACTCACTCGCCGCAGCGCCCTCATCATGTTCATGTGCATCGAGCTCATGTTGAACGCGGTGAACCTCACCTTCGTCACCTTTTCGCGCACTCTCGGCGACATCGCCGGTCAGGCCAGCGTCTTCTTCGTCATGGTGGTCGCTGCGGCCGAAGTGACCGTCGGGCTCGGCATCGTGGTCGCGGTCTTTCGACGTCGCTCCTCCACGTCGGTTGACGAACTCTCTGAGCTGAAGGGCTGACATGGCACCGGCCGCCACGCTGATACTTCTGCTGCCCCTCGTCGGCTTCCTCTTCGTGCTCTCGATGGGCATCGCACTCAAAGAACGCGCCATCGGCGTCATCGCGACCAGCGTCGTGGCGCTGAGCTTCGTCTTTAGCGTCATCGCCTTCTTCTTATTGCTACGCCACTCGGACCGCGAGTTCACGGTCCAACTCTTTAGCTGGATCGACGTGGGCACGTTGCACGTTCCCGCCGCACTGCTGGTCGACCCGCTCTCGGTCACGATGTGTCTCTTCGTGACCGGGATCTCGGCGCTGATCCACCTCTACTCCATTGGCTACATGAAGGGGGAGAAGGACTTTCGAAAATTCTTCCTGTACCTGAACCTCTTCGTCTTCTCGATGCTGCTGCTCGTGCTCGCGAACAACCTGGTGCTCACCTTCGTTGGGTGGGAGGGCGTTGGGGTGTGTTCGTACTGGCTGGTGGGCTACTACTTCGAAAGGCCTTCCGCAGCTTCCGCGGGAAAGAAGGCCTTTCTCTACAACCGCGTCGGCGACATCGGACTCTTGATCGCCATGTTCTTGATCTTTCACCACACGCACACCTTGACCTACCTCGCCATCTTCCACGTGGCCGGCACGTTCTCGCCCACTGTGGCGACGTTGACGGTGCTCGCGCTCTTGCTGGCGGCGACCGGCAAGAGCGCGCAGATCCCACTCTTTAACTGGCTGCCCGACGCCATGGAAGGCCCGACGCCGGTCTCGGCATTGATCCACGCGGCAACGATGGTGACGGCCGGTGTGTATTTGCTCGTTCGCATGTCCCCGGTGCTCACGATGTCCCCTGACGGTCGAGCGACCATTGCGGTCATTGGCGGGGTGACGGCCTTTGTCGCCGCGACGATCGCCACGTCGCAGAAGGACATCAAAAAGGTCCTCGCGTTTTCCACGGTCTCTCAGATCGGCTACATGGTGCTCGCCGTGGGGGTCGGGGCGTACGCGGCCGCGATCTTCTTGATGGTGGCCCACGCCTTCTTCAAGGCGCTGCTCTTCCTCGGCTCGGGTTCGGTGATTCACTCACTCAACGGCGAACAAGATCTTCAAAAGATGGGCGGAATGGCCAAGTATCTGCCCCTCACGTTCCCCACGTTCCTCGTCGGTTGGCTCGCCATCTCGGGCATCCCGCCCTTCGCTGGCTTCTTTGCCAAAGGCGACGTGCTGACGAATGTCTTTCAGCACAACAAGGCGCTCTGGGTGCTCGGCGTGTTGACCGCGTTTTTGACCGCGTACTACATGACACGACTGTTCGTGCTGACCTTCTGGGGGACCGAGCGCTTTCGCGAGGTCACCCACGGTCACGATCCGCACGAGTCCCCGTGGGTCATGACGCTGCCCCTCGTGGTCCTGGCCGTGCTCTCCGTGCTCGGCGGACTGTTGAATCTGCCCTGGGCTCACTCGGCCTCACTCTCAGGATTCTTAGGACCGGTCTTTGGCTACGTACCCGCGGTCACCAGTGCCAGCTCGCTCGCCCAGTGGGGACTCGCCGCCATCGACGTGGTGGTCGCACTCTTCGGACTGCTCGCCGGGTACACCATCTGGAGGAGCATTACCGAGTCCTCGCGCTACGAGTCGTCGTTCTTAGAGCACGTCTGGCACTGGGACGACTTCTACGACGCCACCATCGGCCGCCCGTTGACGCGCGCCGCGTACTTTAGCGACGACGTCATCGAACCCAAGGTCATCGACGGTGCCGTCACCGGTGTGGGCGTCGTTATTCGCAACAGCGCCGAGGGCATGCGCAAAATTCAATCGGGCTTCGCGCGTCAGTACGCGTTGGCGATGGTGCTGGGCTTTGCGGTCATCATTGTCTTCCTCGTGGCCAGGGTCATCTAGCGATGCACTCATCGATCTACTTGGCGGTGCTGATCGTCGTGCCCCTCGTCGGGGCGCTGCTCGCCGCGTTCGCGAACAAGACGCCCGGTCTCTCTTACGCGATCGCCGTCGTGACCGCCTTCGTGGAGATGGCGCTCGCGCTCGTGGTCGCCGCGCTCTACAACCCCCACATCGCGGGCGCCGGCACGTGGGACTTCGCGACTCGTCACGTGCTCTCCGCTCCACTCGGCCTCGCCTACGACGTAGCGCTCGACGGTATCTCTCTCTTGATGATGGTGCTGACGGCATTGGTCTTGCTGCTCGCGCTGCTCGGTGCCCGTGATAAGCGACGCGAAGCGTCCTTCGTCGGTTGGCTGCTGGCGCTGACGTCCTTTACCATGGCCAGCTTTCTCAGTCACGACGTGCTCGAGTTCTTCATCTTCTTTGAACTCACCCTGGTGCCGAGCTACTTCATCATCGCGGGTTGGGGCGGTCTGCAGCGCAGCAAGGCCGCGCTGAAATTCTTCATCTACACCTTCAGCGGCTCGGCCTTCCTCTTCATTGGTGTCTTGTACTTGGGCTTTCTCCACCAGCACGAGTACGGCGGCGCGCTGACCTTCTCCTACAGCGCGCTCTACACCACGTCGATGTCCCACGGCACCGCCGTGTGGCTCTTCATTGCTTTCGCTCTGGCCTTCGCCGTCAAGTCACCGATCTGGCCTTTTCACACGTGGTCACCCATCACGTACGCCGAAGCGCCGACGGCCGGATCCATCGAACTCTCCGCCCTGTTGGCCAAACTGGGCTCCTACGGTCTGCTGCGTTTCGCGGTGGGGCTGTTTCCGCTGGCGCTGCCCACGATGCGCCCGTTGGTCTTAACCCTCGCCGTCATCGGCATTCTCTACGGCTCCCTCGTCGCTTGCGCCACACCCGACATGAAGCGTCTGGTCGCGTACTCCTCGCTCGCTCAGATGGGCTTCATCACGCTGGGCATCATGACCGGCTCGAAGATCGCCATGGTCGGTGCGGTCCTGCTCATGTTCAACCACGGCGTCATCACGATTGGCTTCTTTCTCATCATCGGCTTCTTAGAGCAGCGCCGCGGCACCTACACGGTCAAGGACCTGACCGGCCTGCAAGGACCGGCGCCGGTCTTAGCCGCGCTCTTTACGGTCGTGATGATGGCTTCGATCGGCCTGCCGGGACTCTCCGGCTTCGTGAGTGAGTACTTGATTCTGATCGGCACCTTCGCCACGCACGCGTGGTGGGGAGTCTTTGCGACCACGGGCGTGCTCGCCGCGGCTGCCTATCTGCTCTGGGCCTATCAGCGGATCTTTCAAGGCAAGGCCACGGGAGAGAACGCGACGATCAGTGACGCCAGCACCAAGGAGCGCTGGGTGCTGGTGCCCGTCGTGGTGCTCATCGTCGCGCTGGGCGTTTTTCCCAAGCCCGTGCTTGATCGGATCTCACCCTCGGTGCAACAGCTGATCCACCACGCCGCCCCCGCGGGAGTGAGCAAGTGAGCGCCGTCGTGATCCCCTCCATTCACTACCTGGCGATCTTGCCGGTGCTGATCTTCTTCGGGGCCTCACTGCTGCTTCTGGTGGTGAGTGCGTTGGTCGATACCAAGGTCACCATCTACTGGGCAACCGCCGTGACGGTGGCCGCGTCCATCGCGGTGCTCATCGTCGAGATCTTCCAGTGGACCTATGTGTCCAACCACGGTCCGACTACGAGCGTCGCTCACGCGGTGGTGCTGGACGGCTTCGCGGTGGTCGGCACCGTGGTGATTGCCGCCAGCGTCTTGCTTACGGCGCTCGTCGCCCACGACTGGTCGAAACGTGAACATATCGCTGGTGCGGACTTTCACATTCTGGCTTTGGCCTCCTCGGCCGGTGCCTTGTTGATGGTCCAGGCTAATGACCTCATCGTCATTTTCTTAGGCCTCGAGATTCTCTCCATTGGCCTCTACGTGCTGGTCGGTTTCGATCGACAGCGCGAAACGTCCTCGGAGGCGTCGCTCAAGTACTTCTTGCTCGGAGGTTTTGCCTCGGCGATCTTCATCTACGGCGCCGCCCTGATCTACGGCGCGACGGGCTCGACGAACCTCAGTGCCATCTCCTACTTCCTCGGCTCCAACGTTTTGCTGCACCCGGGCCTGCTCTACGCCGGCGGCGCGCTGCTCCTCATTGGCTTCGCCTTCAAGGTCGCGGCGGTGCCCTTCCATCTGTGGTCGCCTGACGTGTACGAAGGCGCCCCGACGCCGGTGACTGGGGTCATGGCCTCCATCGTCAAGGTCGGCGCGTTCGCGGCGCTACTGCGCGTGCTCATCTCCGCCCTCGGCACGCAGCTCGATACCTGGCGACCGATTCTCTTTGTGCTCATCGTCGCTACCTGCGTAGTCGGCGCCAGCGTGGCCCTGGTGCAGCGCAACGTGAAGCGACTCCTCGCGTACTCCTCGATCAACCAGGCCGGCTTCATGCTGCTCGGCGTGTGGTCGGGCAGCGCGCGCGGGGTCGCCGCCTCGCTTTTCTACGTCCTCACCTACGCGCCGGTCGTGATCGCGACCTTCGCGGTGGTGACGCTGATTGGTGGACGCGGCGACGAGCTGCACTCCATCGACCACTACCGCGGTCTGGCGCGACGCCAGCCCTGGTTGGGCGGGGCACTGGCGCTACTGCTACTCAGCCAACTCGGCGCGCCCCTGACGGTCGGCTTCTACGCCAAGTACACGGTGCTGGCCGCGACCATCGACTCGGGCGGCGGCGCCTTGGCTCTGGTCGCCATACTGTCGGCCGCCATCGCCGCGTACTTCTACTTGCGCTGGATTCTCTGGCTCTACGCCGACGACGACGTGGAAGGCACGCGGGTCCACGTGCCACTCTTCACCGGCAAGGTCATCGCCATCGGCGTGATCTTTGCTCTGCTCTTCGGTCTGTGGCCCGGTCCGCTCGTGACCTGGTGTCAGCACGCCACGCTGCTCTTCTTGCCGTGAGTCGCGTCGCGATCGCCACGTGTCACGGCGTGGACGTGGACCCGGACAGCCCCGTGTTGTTGGCCGCCCTCGCCCAAGTAAGGGTGAAGGCCGAACTCGCGGTCTGGGACGATCCTTCCGTCCCCTGGGCGACGTTCGACGCCGTCGTTATTCGCTCCACCTGGGACTACTGGACGAGGCGAGCGGAGTTCTTGGCGTGGGCCAAGTCGATCAAGCACCTCTTCAATCCCTATCCGGTGATTGAGTACTCCACCGACAAGCACTACCTGGCCGACTTAGAGAAGCACGGACTGAAAATCATTCCGTCACACTTTTGCGACGTGGGCAAGAAGCCCCGATTCTTCGACCACGACTTCGTCGTGAAGCCCTGCGTCGGGGCCGGCTCTCGCGACGCCGATCGCTACCGCGCTGACCAGCACGAGGAGGCGCGCCACCACGTGGAGATGCTGCACGCCAAGGGACTCGACGTCGTCTTACAGCCCTACGTGGACTCGGTCGATACCGACGGGGAGCGGGCGCTCATATTTATTGACGGCGCGTTCTCGCACGCCATGACCAAGCTGGCGATGTTGAACGTGACCCAGCTAGACCGCAACAGTCTCTATCGCGAGGAACAGATCTTCGCCGACGACGCCGAACCCGACGCGGTGGCTCTTGCTGCGCACATCCTCGAGACGAAGGGCTTCTCGCACCTGCTCTACGCGCGCGTGGACCTGGTGCGCCTGGGCGGGGAGTGGGCGATCATGGAGTTAGAGCTCGTCGAGCCCTCGCTCTATCTGCGTGACAACGAGGACGCTCCGTCACGCTTGGCGACGGCCATCGCCCAGCGCCTTCACTAACGAGTCGGTGCCTCGTCGACCTCGCGCGCGGCGGCGATGACCTCGTCGGGCACCACGGTGCCGGGGCGATTGGAAGGATCGTTCGAAAGAAAACGACCGAGCACCGGCAACTCGGTGATACTTTCCGCGCGAAGGGTCGCCGCCACCACGGGCACAAAGCTTTCGGCGGCCGGGTAGACCAGGTGACGCGGCAGCCAACTCGGTTGGTACTTCGAGTTGAAACTCCAGAGCGTCTCCAAGGGCAGGATGCCCGATAGTCGCTTGATGGCCCAGCGCTCCACTCTGGTGAACGTGCCGTCTCCTCGCTCGCCGTCCAGCACCGAGCGAAAGGCCGCGAAGTTGAGGCTCAGGCCCCGCTCCCCTTGAAGGCGCAGATACTCAATCGTGGAGCAGAGGGCGTAGTCGATGAGGCCGTTGGGGTGTTCACCCGGGTCGCGACGCATCAGATCCAGCGAGTATCCGTGGAGAGCCGTCGAGGGCACAAACTGACAGACCGCGGCGGGCTCGCTGTTGGGACCGTAGACGACGGTTAGGAGCAGTCCCTTGTCCTTGGGGTCGAAGAGTCGCCCGAGCATCATCGAGAAACCCCGCTCGCCGCCACCTCGTCGCAGGAGCGAGATCAACTCCACGATGGGCATCACCCGAGACGGCTCGATCTTGGCGGGGTCTAAGTACTCCACGGTGTAGCCGTATCGCGCGAGGCGGGTGCACGCTTGGCGAAGGCCCTTCATCTTGTGACCCGCGAGTGAGAACGTCTGGCAGTTCACGATGGCCTCGTCGCCAAGGTAGAGGTAGTGCAGTCCCGCCGCCTGGTAGATCGGCAGCCACTCCTCGCCGGCCGCCATGATGCCAATGGTCCAGCCGCGCGCTTCGGCGAAGTCGCGAAAAGCACTGAAGACTTCGGTCCGCTCGGCCTCGGGACCGATCGGATCGGGTGAGATGAGGGCCACACCGCCGTAGACCGCATAAGCGACGAGGGAATCGCGAAAAAAGAAGAACTGTTTGTCGTCGCGCAGGGCGAAATAGTCAAGTGTTCCTCGCCCGTGTCGACGCACGATCTCTCGGGCGCGTAGTTCGCCGAGGCGCCGCTCGGTCAGGCTCACCGGAGTCGAGAGTCGACGATCGACGACCGGACGCGTCAGGAAGTAGAGCATCGTGACGAGGAGCGAGACGCCAATGGCGAGCAACACCGGATCAAGGAAGTTGGCTATGTGATGGGGAAGGTGAATGTCGTCTTGCCCGAAGAGCCGTTCGACACATCCCATAAAGACGACACCGATGTTGGGCAGGTGGTGATGATGATGCGGCCGATGGGAGATGGCTTCGATGCCGAGGGTGGCGGTGACCAGCGCCACGACGACGACGAGCACGAGTCGCGGCAGCGCGTCGGCGACACTCGATCTGTCCGAGGTAGCGCGAAAGAAACGTCGCTGTCCGACCAGGAGTACCAGGAGCACCGCCGCAATCAACATCGAGACGACGGTGCCGCCTCGTAGCGCGTGGGCCACGAGCGTGACCACGAGCAGTCCCACGGCCAAATACCACGAACGTCGCTGGCCTCGTCGGATTCCCCGAGCCAACATGATCATGGCGATACCGGCGACGGCTGTCAGGGCCGCGGCCGACTGAGCGACGGCGAGAGGAAAGTAGGTCAAGACCAGGTGCAGGTGACTACGCAACGGGCGGATGGTGGTCACGACGATGTTGAGCACACCGTCTAAGAAGATGAGACCCGCGGCCCAGCGGCGAATCGTACGCTGGTGGTGCTGTTCGCGTAGTCGCTCGACGTTGAGCGGAAAGGGTCGTCCATACGGCCACGATCCGATGGTGGAGGTGACCTCGGAAGGTTCGGGTTGCACCGACGTGCCGGCGAAGAGACGTTCGAGCAGCCGACCCGTGCGTCGCGGCGTCTCGCCGGCAACGAGTCGAACTTGAACCGTGCTGGTCGCCTCGATCTCCACGACGGACAGGCGTTCGAAGGCACTGAAGACGGGCGGGAGTCCAAAGCGTCCCTGACGCTCGACGAGCACCGTGCGCGAAGGCCCCGGCGTCGCCGCAAAACCGTTCTCAAGAAACGACAACGCCGGTCGAGGAGCCCCGCCGATGACGGCGCCCGCGCCGCCGCGTTCTACCACCCGACGCGCGAACTCGGTGCCGTCAACGTCATCGACTTTCGTCGCCGCCAGAGGCTCGCTGACGTCCCCCACTCTCGCAATTCTCGCGTGGCGACTGAAGCGTCGACGCACGACCAAACCGGCCAGCGCGGCGAGAATCGTCTCAGCGAAGGCAATGATGACCAGGTCGAAGAAGAGATTCACCCAGAAGTGCGGCGAGTGCAGTACGTGGGTTTTGTAGTGATGGTGGGCGAAGTGGCCGGCCAGCAGCACACCGGCACTCCATAGGTCGATGAGCGCAATCGCCAGCACCGGAAACCACACCCAACCGGCCAATCGTCGATAGAGAACGCGAGAGGCGACGAAGCGCTCCATGGCCTGAGGATCGTCAAGGCGCGCGGCTTCGTTTCGATCACGCGGATCTACTGGCGAGAGGTCTAGTTCGTACGTGCCCGCGGCCACCGCGACGTCGCGTACGCCGCTCGCCGTGGCGACTTGCAAGACGAGGTCCGTAGCGACCGTCGCACCGAGCCCTTCGACGAGGAGCTGAGCGCGCACGTTATTTCGAAGATCGTGGTCATCGCTGCCGGGTAGAACGATGAAGCCGTGTTGCTCGTTCGAACAAAAGAGAGCGATCTCTTCGCGCAGTGTCGGCAACGCCGCAAAGGTCGCCTCGATGAACTTAGAGAGGTCCGAAGTCGGCTCGGGTCGAAAGAGATTGCCCGCGACGACGACGATGGCGGCATCGTCAATGTCGCCCAGGAGATCCAGGAACTCCCGTAGCGGTCGGCTCGTGACGTCGGTCGTGGGCGAGAGCGAGAGGTCACTCACGACGTAAACGCGATGACCGTAGGGAACTGGAATGGTACGTCGTTCAGTCCCTGCCACGAGGTCTAGTCTCGCAGACATCACCGTGACTCAAGTACGACGATAAATCCACTGATGACGACACCGGACCCGCACGAGAACTGGCACTGGCGAAACGCCCCTTTATCACCACGGGAAGCCGTCATCTTCGACATCGACGGCGTACTCGCCGACGCCGCCGGACGCCAGCACTACCTGGACTGGGGCGACTGGAAGAGTTTCTTCGATGCGGTGAGTGACGACCCCATCATTGAAGAGATCGAACGACTGCTCGAGTTGCTCGATAAGTCCTTGGCGGTCGTCCTCGTGACGGGGCGGCCGCGCCGAGTGCAGTCGCCCACGGTCGCCTGGCTCGAGCGCTACAAGTTGCGCTGGGACTTACTCGTCATGCGCGAATACGGCGACTACTCGGGCGTCGATCGCTTCAAGCGCGAGACTTTGCACGACCTGGTACGCCACGGCTTCGACGTTCGACTCGCGCTCGATGACGATCCCAAGAATCACGCCATGTACGTCAGCGAGGGCGTGCCGTGCATCTACATTCACTCGGGTTACTACTTGTAACGTCTGGTTGATCACGGCTGCAAGCCCCGAATCATCTTCTACGACGTCTAAGGAGATACGCTTCGCCTGATGGGCACTTGGTGCTCGATTGGGGGTCGCAATGCGCGGTGCCGACATGGTGCCCGGTGAGCACTTAGGAACGATTCCGTACCCGTGTCCTGACTGCAAATACCCAAAAATGGAGCTGATCGTGCATCCCGGTTGGCCGCATCCTCTCTACAAAGTCCAGTGTTTGAAGTGCGGTCACATGTGGGTCGTCGACAAGGACAAGAACGACTACTTCTCATCGCTGCTAGAGCCGAACACCGACACGCAAGTAACAGACTGAAAATCGATTCTTTCTGCAACTGCGATCCAAAGATTCTTATGAGCGCGTGCTTGACCTTGACCCTGGGGCAGATTGTACGTTGGCACTTGTCGGGTCTTTGGCCGACACGAGGGAGATGTTCGTGGATCTATTGAGCATTGGAGAGTTCGCCAAGAGGTGTCGCTTGTCGCCCAAGGCGCTGCGTCTTTACGATGAGTTGGGCTTGTTGGTGCCTGCCGAGGTTGATCCCGACAACGGGTATCGCTTTTACGACATCAGCCAACTCGAACGTGCCCGAAAGATCTCACTGTTACGCCGAATCGACGTGCCACTCGCGCAGATTCAGGTGATGGTCGACCTGGATTCCGTCACCGCTGCCAAACAGATCGAAGAGTTCTGGATCGGTATGGAATCCACGCATCTTGACCGTCGTGCGCTGGCCGCGTACCTCGTCAACGAATTACGAGGAGAAAGGTCCACCATGAACGAAGTGACGACCCGCGAATTACCAGAGCGAACGTTGCTCTGCTTGAAACGTCACGTTGACAGTGAGCCCGCGGTGTGGGCGCTCGGCAAGGAGTTCATCGGCTACTTCAAGGAGCGACCGCTGGAGGTCCCTGGCGGCAAGGAGAACGCGATGTTTCTCGTCTACTACGGCGAGGTCAACGCAGACAGCGACGGCCCCGTCGAGATGTGCAAACCGATTCCCAAAGATGACGCAGAAGAACTCCTAAAGCGTTATCCGGAACTTTCCTTAAGGACCGAAACCGCGCACGAGGAGGCCGCGGTCCACGTTGGAAAAGGAGAGAAGACCGGAGCACAGTGGCAATTGATTTCGGAGTCGCTTTTTTCCTGGGTGGCTCAGCACCACCGTCAACCGAGCCTCCTCGGTGTGCGCCTCACGTATTTTGTCGAGCGACCGGTGACGAAGGACAGCGTGCCCGACCTCGATTTCTCGGTGCCACTGGTCGGCGTTGTGACGGGCGTTAGCTAGGCGCTCGCTGAGCTTTGGTGAGCGATCGCCTCGAGTACTTCATGACCCGCCCGTCGGCCCGAGCCAATGCTCGCCGGGACGCCGACGCCGTCGTAGGCGTTACCCGCGAGGGAGACGGAGAGACGTGCGCTTGCGGCACGGGCGCGTTGGACCCGCAGTTCGTGTGCCACGTGGTACTGGGGGAGACCGTCCGGCCAACGCTGCACGAGCGACGCAAAGGGTGAGCCGAAGCGTGGCAGGAGGACCGCGAGTTCCTCGCCGACACGCCGCAGCAACTCCTCATCGCTCAGTTCCATCCATCGCGTGTCGTCACTGCGACCGACGTGCGCTCGCAACACCACGTCGCCTTCACGCGCCAGGCCAGGCCACTTTCGGTCGAGGAAGGTAATCGCGGTCACCATCATCGATCCCTCGCCTTGCCACGCGGTGCTCAACGGGACTAACACGCCCGTGCCCGCGTTGGGAAGGGTGATCTCTTCGCGCGCGAGGGCGAACGTGAGGATTGCCGCGCTCGCACTGACAATTTGGCGTAGCTCGTCGATCGCTCGATCGTGCGCGCCCAACAGCGCGCCGGCGACCGGCGCCGGAGTTGCGAGGATGATGGCGTTCGCCGGCGTGGTGGTGTGCAGCGTGTCTACTTCCCAGGGATACCCGCCCGCAGGCGTGCGTCGAAGGGCCGTCACGGTGACCCTTGTGCGCAGCACGACGCCGCGTTCTGCGAGTTGACGCGCCAGCTCGGCGGGCAGCGATCCCACGCCGTTCACGAGGGAGTAGAACGCGGGACCACTCTCGACCGTTTCGCTGGCGGGGCCGGGACCTATCTGACCGGTAGGTCGAAGCGCCTTCATGAGTGACCCGCCCTGGTTGGCGGCTTCTAGCAGGGCCGGAAAGACCGACTTGGCCGAGAGTTCGTCGATGCGTCCTGCCTGGATGCCGCCGATCATCGGTTCGACAATTTGGTGAGCCAGTTCGCGCCCGAGTTTTGTTCGAACGATCTCGCCGATGGAGGCATCGAAGCCCACGTTGAGTCGCTTGGGCAGGTAGTAGTCGCGTCGCGCGGCCCATTTGGCGCGCCACGCGAGCCCGTTAGAGCGCAGAAGCGCTGGCAGGTCAGTGGGCACGCCCAGAACGAGACCGGTGGGGAGTTCGTGTAACGCGCCGTGCAGCCAGAGAGAAGCGCCGCTTGCATTTATCGCTTCGAGTTGATCGCCGAGCCCGAGTTCGTGTATCAACTTCACCGCCTCGGGGCGACGGGCTAAAAATCCGTCCGCACCCAGGTCGATCGTTCGGCCCGCGAAGGTGGTCGTGGCGAGTGAACCGCCAAAGTGATCGCTTGCTTCGATGACTTCCACGCGGGGCGTGGCGTCGTTCGGGCCGTCGGCGCCGCCCGAAAGCTCCCACGCCGCCGCAAGACCGGTGATGCCACCGCCGACCACGACGACGGAGGCGCGACTCACTTAGGACGCCGCGGCTCTGACGACGTTCGCGAGGATTGACGTGAACGCGGGATCGTCATTCAACGACTCGGTGCGAACAAGGTTGATGCCGACTTCGTGGGCTATCTCTTGAGCCTCGATATCGACGTCGAAGAGCACCTCTAAGTGGTCGGAGACAAAACCGATCGGACACGACACCACATCGGTGAAACCTTGCGCGCGCTTCTCTCGAATGACGGCCAAGATGTCGGGACCGAGCCACGGGTCGGGCGTCCGACCCGCGGACTGCCACGCCACGTCGTAGGAGTGAAGATTGGCTTTGGCGGCCGCGACGTCGGCGCTCTCCTTGAGCTGTATCGCGTACGTGTCGCCTTGCTCTACGACACGCTGGGGAAGAGAGTGAGCGCTGAAGATGACTTCCGTGGTCTCGCGCCGCGATTCGGGAATTGTCGCGATCGCGTCGTTGACTCGTTGGGCGATGAGCTCCAAAAACCCCGGCGCGTCGTACCACGCACCGATTGAGATGAATTCGACGTCGTCGCCGAGCGTCGCTCGCGCGCGACTCATGTACTGCTCGGTGGACATCGACGACGAGTGTGGCGCGAGCACGAGGCCCAGCACCTTGGTGAAGCCCTCGTCGCGAAACGAAGTCGCCGCCTCTTCGAGCAGTGGGGGCTCGAACTTCGAACCGTAGCGAACGTCGAACTCGCCGGGCGCGTCGCGCTCGAGGGTCGCCCCAACGCCCGCGACCTGGGCCGCGGTGCGGTCGGTAAGCGGCGACACGCCGCCGATGGCGAGGTAGCGACGAGTGAGGTCTTCCAGTAGCTCCGGCGTGGGCGGACTCCCGCGACGAATCCTCGTGTAAAACGCTTCGATGCCGCCGGGTGATGACGGAGTGCCGTGAGCCATGACGAGCACACCGGTTCTCACTTCACGCCAGCCTTTCCTTCTTCGTGGACCACGCGCACAATTGCTTCTAAGACCGCGGGGTCCGTCGAGGGCAGCACGCCGTGCCCCAGGTTGAAAATATGACCAGCCTCCGCTCCGGCCCTCGCGAGTACTTCTCTCGTCGCCTCGACGGCAAGCGCCTCGCCGCCTAGGCAGCGCGCCGGGTCGAGGTTGCCCTGCACGGGCAGGTCGCCCACGCGTCGGCGTCCCTCGTCGAGGTCGACGTGCCAGTCGATGCCTACGACGCTGCAGCCTGACTCGCTCATGAGGCTCAACAGTTCGCCCGTCCCTACGCCAAACAAGATCGTCGGCACATTGAGGTCGGCGATGCCGTTGAAGACGCGTTTCGTGGCGGGTAGGGCGAAGCGGCGGTACTCGTCGCGCGTGAGTGATCCGGCCCAGGAGTCAAAGAGTTGCACCGCGGCGGCGCCATGCGCAATCTGCGCGCGCAGAAAGTGCACCGTGACGTCAACGAGTCGATCGAGCAGTTGATCGAAGAGCACGGGGTCGCGATGCATCATCGTCTTGATGACGGCAAACTCTCGCGTCGGCGCGCCTTCCACGAGGTAACTCGCCACGGTAAAAGGCGCGCCTGCGAAGCCGATCAGCGGCGTGTTGGAGGTTTTTAACTCTTCTACCACGAGGTCAACGGTCGCCGTGACGTGAGCGATGTCGGCGTCGTCTAAGTCGCGAAGTCGCATGAGGTCGGCCGCGCTGGAAAAGGGATGCTCGATTACCGGCCCTTGACCAGGCACGACGTCGACGCCAAATCCGAGGGCGTGATAGGGGACCACAATGTCGGAAAAGAGAATCGCCGCGTCAACCCCGTAGCGACGAATGGGTTGCAGCGTGACTTCGGCGGCAATGTCAGGTTGGCCGATCGCTTCAAGGATCGAACCCGTTGCGCGAAGCGCCCGGTACTCGGGAAGCGAGCGCCCGGCCTGACGCATGAACCACACGGGCACGTGTTCGACCGACTCGCCCCGACAGGCTCGTAAGAACACTGACTCCTTCACCACGCTCCTTCTATCCGGTCCAATCTACCGGCGCCTTCGAGGACAGCGGAGTGGCGTTCACGTCATGGATCGACGTGAAACCGACGTCCCTACGGACTCCAGGGTGTAGCGAGCTGGAAGTAGTTGCCGTCGGGATCGGCGAGCGTGGCCAACCAGAACGCCTCCTCACCCTCTTGGGGCATGTACGGTTCGGCCACGACGTCGGCGCCAATGGCCTTCATCTCTTCGAACGTCGCCTTCACGTCGTCGACTTCGATCATAAGCATGATGCGTTGGGGCATATCACTCTTGCCCTTTACTTCACTGTGGGCGCCAAGCATTATCTGCGCGCCGTTATCCCAGCCGTACCAATCGCCATCGTTGAATCTCGGCTCGCCCAACACCTTGGTGTAGAACGAAGCGAGTGCGTGGGGATCGTCTGAACCAATCATGATGCCGCTGAATCTCATAACCCTCCTTGTAGTGCCAAGTACCTGCCATCGTGCACCTTACGACGGAGACCGCGATCGTGCAGGAGATAGGAGATACACGGCGTGTCGTTAGGGCCCGACGATCGGCGTCGTCGAGATCGCGTCTTTTGTCGACTCCAAGATCACCGGTTCCTTCAGTGGACCAAAGTTCGGCTCACCCTGGATGGGCAGGAGAAGGATAAACCCGGAGAACGCGACCACGACCGCAATGATCGATAGTTCGCCGTGGTAGCCGAGCACCGTGATCAGTGCTGCCCCTACGGCGATGGAGATGGTCTGGGGGAGCGTGGCGATGAGGTCGAAGGCGGAAAAGGCGCGCCCTTGCAGTTCGGCCGGCGTTCGTACCTGTATGAGGGTGTAGGCACCCACGATGACGGGAGGGAGCGCGAAGCCGAAGAGTACCGAACCGGCGAGGACGAGTGGCAGCGACCCTCCCTCCAAGAGGAGTGCTCCGATAGCAATAAGGACTAGACCGAGACCGCTGACCCACCGTTCACCGAGGCGCCGCATCATCGGCGCCGACAGTGGGCCACCGAAGATCGCGCCCACGCCCTCAGCGGCCATCAAGACGCCAATGAAGCTCGGGGAGTGGTGCAGTTCGTTGCTCGCGACGGCGAAGATGGCGGTTTCGCCGAATCCCACGACGCTCAGTGCCACGGCAAAGGCGATCACCGTTCGGCGAAGCACGGGCGTACGTCCGACGTGTCGAAAGCCCCCAGTGATTTCTTCCAGAAAGTGCGTGGGCGTGCGAACGAGTAACTCTTCGCGAATGTGCAGGATGACGATAGAGAGAGTCGCGACGACGAACGTGGCTGAATCCAGGACGGCGATCCAGTGACCGCCGACGAGGACGAAGAGGCCGGCTCCGGCGAGCGGAGCGATGAGGCGCAGTCCTTCTCGCACCGTTCGCAAAAAGCCATTGGCGTCGCCCAGGAGCTCAGCGGGCAGGAGGATCGTCAAGAACGCTGACTGGGCTGAACTTATGAACGTCCCGGCGACTCCATAGAAGAACATCGTCAGGTAGATGATCCACAGTTGCGCCGACGAATGGACGAACAACAAGAGCAAAACCAAAAGGGCCCCGAAGATATTGGCAACGATGAGCGTGGGCCGACGACGTACGCGGTCCACCACCATGCCCGCGAATGGTGAACAGAGGAATCCCAACGTGCCGAAGAAGAACGTGAGGCCCGCGTCGGCGTTGGAGTGCGTCAACTCCTTGGCCCAAATGCCGAGCGCCAAAAATAAGGAGGTGTCGCCGAAGAGCGAGAAACCCTGTCCGATTAGGTAGACGCGCGCGTCGCGAAGACCAAAGAGTTTTCTCGTGCTCACGGTGCCACTTTCGGGGCGCGCATCGGAAACGCGAAGGCGAGCAGTTCAACGGGCAGGGCGTCTTTGGGTCGGAGCGACTGGTCCGCCAGTCGAGGGTGATACCTCTGAAGGATTGACAGGATCTGAGTGTTGACCTCGCGCAACTCGTCGGGAGTGACATAGATGACGGCCTGAGTGCTGTCGGAAGCCTCTCGCCACTTCTTAGGGAAGTTCGCCCTGGTGTCATAAAAGTTGTGGAGTCGGGCGAAGGCGCGATCGAAGACCATTCTCTCGAGACCCTTGGCTGCGATGTTGGTCTCGGCGTCGTCATTGACGTCAGTGAAGTTCATCCAGACATCCACGTGCTTCCAGTGACGTTGTCGCCCGGGCCCGTGGCCCGCCTCTTCGACGAAGCCATACTTCGCGAGTTGACGAAAGTGAAATGAGCACGTGGTCGGAGACTCTCCTATCAGTTCGCCCGCCTCGGTCGCCGTCAGCGGTCCTTCCAACGCGAGCGCTTCGAGCAAGGAGAGTCGAACCGGATGAGTGAGAGCGCGCATGGTCTTGGGGTCAGTGAGTTCGCGCATCTCGGGCAACGCACTCGAGTCGGCGGATGGGATGGGGGATTCGGTCTTGTCTACGGGCATTCTCGGAGCGTACTCTGTCGAGAGTTATCTGTCGAGAGGTTTCTCTTATAATTCGTAATCCCTTTAATTACTGAATTTCTAGGGGCAGAACAAAGGATGGAACCAACCTGAGTTGGGTCGACTTGATGAGGAGGTAACACACGATTCGATGACTTGCTCGAGTTCACTTGACGACGTCCTCACGTGGCACCTCACTGGAAAGTCTTTACATTGTCGACGTTTCGATCCATTCACGATTCGATACTTTGACCCGCTCTTCATTCCCATTAGACTTGCTTCTTCCCGATTTTGGGAAATAAAGAGAGGTCGTCAATGGCGCACGAGCGTGAGATTGCCGAGGAGCAAGAGTTCCTCGATCTCGCCCTAGAGGCACTTGATCACATGCGCCAAGGCGCGCGGTCTCTGCGCGACAGCGCGGCCGTTGCCAACATGCGAGGGGCCGGTGACCTCGTCGAACGCGACGTCGTCATGGGCACCGCGTTGCATCGCTTGGACCAACTCGCCATCGGTGACCAACCACTCTTCTTTGGTCGCATCGACTACCAAGCCAACGGCAACGGTGCGAACAACTACAACGGCAACGGCTCGACCAACGGAAAAATCGCGGGCGATACGTACCACGTGGGACGACTTGCGGTCTCGGACGAGACGCTCAATCCACTCGTCATCGACTGGCGCGCCCCCGTCGCTGAAGCGTTCTATCGCGCGACGGGGGTGGAGTCACTCGGACTCGCGCGTCGTCGACACGTCGCCATTCACGCCAATCTGGTGACGGGCGTGGAGGACGAGTACTTCGCTGACGCCAACGGCGAACTTGATCTGCCCGACGACGAGGTGCGTTCCGCGACCGAAGAGGGCCTCGTCGATGGAGGGCTTGCGCTCGGCGGACCAGGAGCCTTGCTCGCCGCATTGGGGCGAGCCCGCACCGGCCGCATGGGTGACATCATCGCCACCATTCAGGCCGAGCAAGATCAGATCATTCGCAGTCCGCTCCCGGGCGTCCTGCTGGTTCAAGGTGGCCCCGGCACCGGCAAGACCGCCGTGGCGTTGCACCGTGCGGCCTACCTGCTCTTTACCCACCGCGCCACCCTCGAACGACAGGGCGTCCTCGTCGTCGGGCCGAACCCGCTGTTTCTTAACTACATCGAGAACGTCTTGCCCTCGCTCGGCGAGTCGGGCGTCACGCTCTCGACCATCGCCGGTCTCGTTACCAACGTCGAGGTGAAGGCAGTCGACTTTGAAGAGGTCGACGAGCTCAAGGGTGATCTTCGTATGGCCAAGGTGCTGGCGCGGGCTCTTCGCACGCGCGAACGCGCGTTGCGCCACAACGTCGAGATTCCGGTTGGCCGAGCGATCGTCGTGCTGCGCGCTTCCTACACCGAAGAGGCCGTGGAACGAGCTCGTCGTCGACCGGGCAACCACAACCAACGACGTTCCGCCGTCGGTCGAGAACTCGCGACGCGTCTTGCTCATGAGTACCGGGACCGTTTCGTGCACGATTCCTCCGAAGAGGTCAACGCGGTCAGCGAGTTGGCCGATCTCATTCGCGCCACGCCTCAGTTCAAGGAAGCGTTACAACGCATCTGGCCAAGGTTGTCGGGACAGGAGCTCCTGCACGACTTACTCGGCGCTCCCGCGCTGCTCAAGGCAGCTGGCAAGGGTGTCTTGAGCGACGACGAGATCGAGCTGCTGTATCGGCCGCGGTTCACTTCCAGTGAGGACATCGCCTGGACCAAGGCCGACGCGGCGCTGATTGACGAAGCGCGCGTCTTGGTCGGTCCGCGCCGCCGTCCGAGACCTCTGCCGAAGACTGCGGAGAACGGCGTGCTCGCCGGTGTCGATCTCGACGCGTACTCCGGGGACCACCGCGCAGCCGCCCTCCGCGAAACGCAGCGTCTCGTCGTCGCGCAGTCCCAGGAGCTCGACGAAGCGGAGTTCGTGACCTACGGCCACATAGTGGTGGATGAAGCGCAAGACCTCTCTCCCATGGAGCTTCGCGTACTCAAGCGTCGTGACCTCACGGGCTCGATGACCATTGTGGGCGACATGGGCCAGGCCACCACGGCGGGCTCGTCGGCGTCGTGGGACATGTTGCTCGAGACCCTCGCGCCTCGACGTCAGCCCGCGCGCGTCGACTTGACGGTCAGCTACCGTACGCCCGAAGAAGTGCTCGACTTTGCCGCGGCGACGTTGCTCGCGGCCGCGCCCGGACTCATACCGCCACGTCCCGTGCGACGTGCGGGCACGCAACCGATCGTGCGCGAAGTGAGCGAGGAAGAGTTCAACGATGAGCTCGCGGCACTGACGAAGAGCGAGATCGATGCGGTCGCGCCGGGGCGTGTCGCGGTCATCGTTTCGGGCAATCGAGTGAGCGAGATTGTGTCAACGTTGTGCGCCCGCGGACTCGACGCGGTCGACCCGAGAGACCAGGAGTCTCGAGGACTTTCCGCCGATTTGGTGGTGCTTTCGGCCGAGGGCGCGAACGGTCTTGAGTTCGACGCAGTGGTCGTCGTCGAACCTGGTCAGATTGCGAATCGTGGTGCCTACGACGCAACGAGCACGACCACGCGCGGCCTGCGTACGTTGTACGTCGCGTTAACACGCCCGACACGAAGACTCGCCATCATTGCGAGCAAGGAACTTCCCCCCACACTTCGATAGAACGTATCTCTCGGAGCGACACTCGGGGGTCACGATTTCTACTAGAAATGTAGGCGTGAGTCAGGCAGTTTCCCCCGATAGCCTGGCGAAGCAAGAGAAGATCGTTCACGATCGTCCGCCGATGCTAGCCATCGGCGTGATGATTTGGCTCGGTTCAGAGTTGATGTTCTTCTCGGGACTCTTCGCCGCATTGTTTACTATTCGCGCGCACCTCGCGTCGTGGCCGCCCGTGGGAACGAAGCTCGACACGATCCAGGCGGGCATCTTCACCCTCATCTTGATCGCGTCCTCGTTCACCATGCAACGTGCCGTGTGGCTCATCGAACATCGCCGACGGGGCGCGGCGCGCAACTGGATCATCGCCACGATCATCATGGGCACCCTGTTCGTGTCCAACCAGGCCTACGAGTGGACACACCTAGCGACGCGCTGGTATACCAACTCGTACGGGTCCATCTTTTTCATCACGACCGGCCTACACGGACTGCACGTGTTCCTTGGACTGGTCGCCATGTTGCTCCTGCTCTTTCGAATGCGCGGTCGTCAAGGTGACCCCGGTGAGTTAGCCACGTTTCAAGCGGTGAGCTACTACTGGCACTTCGTCGATGTCGTCTGGATCGGGCTGTACTCGGCCCTCTTCTTGTTGAAGTAGATGGGTGTGACGTTCTCCCTCGCTCGGCGCGCCTTTCTCCTTAGCGCCTCGCTCTGCTTCGCGGCCGGACCGCTGCTTTTGTTCATGACGCCGGCGAGTGCGCTCAACTTACAGACAACCCGCAAGAACTCGGGCACGCCGTATTCGTCGATCGTCATCAAAGTGCACGGCATCGTCGTAAAGTACGGCGACAAGTACATCACCTACAAGGCGCCGCCCACCTCGCTCGACAAGCTCGGTGAGGCTCTCTTTATGGAGAACTGCGCGACGTGTCACGGCTCGCAGGCAAACGGCGTGCCGGCCAGCGGGACCCTGGGCGCCTTTCCCGACCTGGTCGGACTGGGACCGGCGACCATCGACTTCTGGATTGACTCCGGGCGTATGCCGGCGAAGAACGTGCGAGCCGTGGAGGCACCCCGCCGCCAGCCGGCGTTGACACCCTCACAGGCACTCGCAATTGCGGCGTGGGTGAATTCGCTGTCACCGAGTTACCCCGACATTCCCACGCCGCATCTGAAGAACGCCAACGTGGCCGAGGGCGCGGCCATCTTCGCGCTCAACTGTGCGGCCTGTCACACCATCGAAGGTGACGGCGACGCGCTGGCCGAAAGTACCTTCGCGCCGTCGCTGCGCCACATTCCGGCCTTCCAGGTGGTCGAGGCCATACGCACCGGACCCGGTGACATGCCGAGGTTTACCGGCAACCTGAGCGATCAGCAGGTCGACGACGTGGTGGAGTACGTCACCACCGAGATTCAACACCCGAATAACCCTGGCGGCTTTGGCCTCGGTGGACTCGGACCGGTGGCCGAGGGGTTTGTTGGACTACTTATTGGGGTGGGCGTGCTGGTGCTGGTGTGCTACTGGATTGGGGATCGCTCATGAGCGACGCGCACGAACACCGCACGCCGGTAGCGATCAACAGCGTCAGCGAGGATGATCCGCACCTTCAGCCGTTAGCGAAAAATCCCGCGACGGTCGAGCACTCGATTGCCTTCACGTTTATTCTGGGCTTCCTCGCCATGGCGGGATTTGGCGCGGCCTACTGGGTGAACGCGAAGCCCTGGATTCTCGGTGCCACGATGGGCTTCGGGCTCTTCATCTTGGGTGTTGGCCTCGTCGCATGGGGCAAGTACCTCATGCCGCGCGGGCCGTTTGTAGAGGACCGTCACCCTCTCGCGAGCTCACAAGGCGAACGCGACGCTTTCGCCGCTTCCATCGTCGAGCGCGGTGGCGGCGTGGTCAAACGGCGCAAGATGCTCGCGGGCTTGCTCGGCGGAGGACTCGGCGTCTTCACCATCGTGGCGATGTTCCCGCTGATTCGTAGTCTCGGACCGCTGCCCAAGGGCACGATGTTCCACACGGACTGGCGAAAAGGTTCTTTCGCCGTCGACCAGACCGGGAGGCGAGTCAACGTGGGCGAACTGGCCGTCGGCTCCATCGTGACCGTCTTTCCCGAAGGCACCGAGAACACTGACCGCGGCCAAGCCGTGGACCAGACGGTGCTGATCCGTATTTCGAATCAGGACTTCGTGACCCAAAAAGGTCGCGAGACCTGGGGCCCCAAGGGTTACGTCGCCTACTCCAAAGTGTGCACGCACTTAGGTTGTCCGGTCGGACTCTACGAGCAGCAGTTGCAGGTGCTCGTCTGCCCCTGTCACCAGTCGATGTTCAACGTCACCAACGGGGCGATACCCGAGTTCGGCCCGGCGCCACGGCCCCTGCCGCAGCTGCCCCTCTACATCGACGCCGACGGCTACATCAGAGCGCAGGATGACTACGACCAGCCCGTTGGGCCCGGCTTCTGGGAGCGCACGACCACATGAGCGACTCGACGATCCCGAACACCAAGCGCGCGAAGCGAGAGGCCGAGGGTCCCTACGGCAAGATCGGCAAGGCGCTCGACGAACTCGACGATCGCTTGGGAATCGCCAAGGGCGGACGCACCTTCATGGACAAGATCTTTCCCGATCACTGGTCCTTCATGCTCGGCGAGATCGCGCTCTACTCCTTCGTGATCCTCCTCGTCACCGGCATCTTCCTTACCTTTTACTTTGTGCCGAGTTCCGCCCTCGTGATCTACCACGGCGCGTACAAGCCTTTGGACGGTCAACGCGTTACCCAGGCCTTTGAATCAACGGTGAACATCTCCTTCGCGGTGCGTGGTGGCCTCTTGATGCGACAGATGCACCACTGGGCCTGTGACATCTTCGTGGGCGCCCTCGTGGTGCACATGGCGCGCGTGTTCTTCACCGGTGCCTTTCGCAAGCCGCGCGAGCTCAACTGGACGATCGGTCTCACGCTGTTGATCTTGGCGATCGCCAACGGCTTTCTCGGCTACTCGCTGCCTGATGACTTGGTCTCGGGCACCGGTATTCGCATCGCGTACTCGATCATGCTCTCGATACCCTTCGTGGGCACGTACCTAGCCTTCTTCGTCTTCGGCGGTAACTTCCCGGGCACCTCGGTCATCCCGCGCTTTTTCATCCTGCACGTATTGATCCTGCCGCTGATCATCATTGGACTCGTGGGGGCGCACCTCTTCTTGCTCGTGCGCCAAAAGCACACGCAGTTTCCGGGCGAGGGTAAAACCGAGGAGAACGTCGTCGGCTCGCCGATGTTCCCAGTCTTCATGGCCAAGACCACCGGCTTTCTCTTCATCGTCGGTGGCGTCACGGCGCTGCTCGGCGCTTTCGCACAGATCAACCCCATTTGGCAGTTCGGTCCCTATGACGCGGCGCGCATCTCCTACGCGGTGCAACCCGACTGGTATATGGGATTTCTCGACGGCGCGCTGCGTATATTCCCGTCGTGGGAGTTCACCGGCTTTGGCCATACGTGGCCACTCGAGGTCTTCATACCAGCCGTGCTCTTACCGGGCATCATCTTCAACTTGGCGTACGCCTGGCCACTCATTGAGCGCAAGTTCACCGGCGATAACGAGATCCATCACCTCCTAGATCGACCGCGCGACAGACCCAAGCGCACGGCCGCGGGAATGGCCATGTTCGCCCTCTTGGCCATGCTCTTCATCGCGAGTTCGACCGATGTCATCGCCAACTTCTTTCATCTCTCGCTCAACACCGTGCTGTGGGCGATGCGCATCCTCGTCATCGCCTCTCCCTTCGTCGCGTATCCGATCACCTACAAGATCTGTAAGGAGCTCCAGGGCATACGAGGCGGCGGTAAACGCAAGACACCAAACCTGGTGACGCGCACCGCGGAAGGCGAATACCTGGCCACCCCGACGCCGCGCTACGGCGACGACGTGGCCCACGAACTCAAGCCCGAGCGGGTGCCGACCTTCATCGAGGAAGAGACCGAGGAACCGGCAGAAAGCGGTGTTCGAACCGTCGATCGCTAGCGGTCGAATTCCGCAGCAGTACAGGCGACGACGTTCATCGTGGTCAATTATCCGAGGGCGACTGCGTAACATGGATCCGTGCCTGAGGCGACTGACTCTAACTGGCCGACGGCCGCCTCCTTGCTGCGCGACGAGCCGATCGTAGGGCGAAGAAACGTCGCACTCGTGGGGGTGTCGACGTACGCCACATCGGTCTCGAAGCGTTCCTCGATCAGCACGCCGGCGGCGGTGCGCGAAGCGCTCGAACGCTATTCGACGTGGTCCTTTCACGGTCGCTTCGACTTGTCCGAGAACGTGACACTCATCGATCACGGCGACGTCGAAGACCCTGATGGTGAGGGAGGACACGAGCGGGTCGCCGAGGCGCTCGCCAAGATCGAGAAGTTCGCGGCCTTAACCATCGTGCTCGGCGGCGATAACGCCGCGACCTGGCACGCGCTCGGCGCGCTGGTGAAGGATCGTGCGGAAGAATACGGGCTGATCACCTTGGATGCCCACCTCGACATGCGTGAGGGAAGGTCGAACGGTTCACCGGTTCGCCAACTGCTCGACGAAGGTCTCGACGCGCGCCACGTGGTGCAGGTCGGACTGGCCGACTTCTCGAACTCGGCGGCGTACGCTCGCGAGTCGTTGGAGAAGGGGGTGCGCATTATCGAGCGCGACGCCTTCCATCGAGAGGACGCCGCGTCCATCGCCCGTCGGGCTCTCGAGATCGCGAGTCACGGCGGGCGAAAGGTCTACGTCGACGTGGACCTCGACGCGGCCGATCGCTCGGTCGTACCGGGCTGTCCCGCGGCCGCGCCGGGGGGACTGAGCGCGGATGAACTGAGAAACTTCGTGCGCGAAGTGACGTCGTACAAATCGGTAGTAGCGATCGACTTCACTGAAGTCGACGTCGAACAAGACAGCCCCGATCAACGCACGGTCCGATTGGCCGCGTTATTGGTGCTCGAGGCGCTCGCGGGCGTGAGAAGGAGAGCGGCGTGACCATCGTCCTCGGCGTTGAACCACTTTCAAGGGCGCAACTCATCGCGATTGCGCGACTCTTCGAGCCGATCACCTTGAGCGACGAAGTGCTCGCGCGCCTGCATCGTCAGCGCGACGCCATCGACGCCTTGACCGACAGCGGCGAGGCGGTCTACGGACTCTCCACGGGCTTCGGCGCGCTCGCCACGACGTCGATCTCGCCCGAGCAGCGCCGCGACTTGCAGCGATCGCTGATTCGATCACACGCGGCCGGCGTCGGTCCCGAGGTCGAAGGCGAAGTGGTGCGAGCCATGATGGCGTCGCGACTCACCAACCTCTGCAGTGGTGTGTCGGGCGTACGCGCGTCAACGGCCGAGGCCTACGCCGCGCTGCTCAACGCCGGTATTACGCCGATCGTGCACGAATTCGGTTCGCTCGGTTGCTCGGGTGATCTGGCCCCGTTGGCCGAGGTTGCTCTCGCCCTCATGGGCGAAGGCGACGTGCGTGACGCCGGCGGCGCGCGCCGCAGGGCCAAGGACGCCTTGGCCGACGCCGGGCTTACGCCGGTGGAACTAGCCGAGAAGGAAGGCCTCGCGCTCATCAATGGCACGGACGGGATGCTGGGACAGCTCATCTTGGCCCTCGACGACGGGGTGGCGTACCTGCGTCAAATGGACTTGGCGGCGTCGCTGTCGATTCAGGCGTTGCGGGGAACTGACCGAGTCTTCGAGGCCGAAGTCCACGAACTTCGACCGCACCCCGGACAGCTCGCCAGCGCGCAGAACCTGCTCGCCCTCTTGGCCGATTCAAAGATCATTAGCTCTCACTCCGACGACCCCTCTCAAGTGCAAGACGCATACTCGCTGCGCTGCGCGCCACAAGTGCACGGTGCGGCACGCGACACCTTTAGCTACGCCACCGGCGTGGCCGACATCGAGCTCGCCGCGGCGATCGACAATCCGTCAGTGATGTTGGATGGCTCGTTGGTGTCGAATGGCAACTTTCACGGCGCGCCGATCGGCTACGCCCTTGATTTTCTGGCGATCGCTCTGGCGGACGTTGCCTCGATGTCCGAGCGTCGCACCGACCGGTTGCTCGACGTCAATCGCAGTTTCGGACTGCCGCCCTTCCTCGCCGACGAAGCGGGCGTCGACTCAGGCCTCATGATTGCTCAGTACGCCCAGGCGGGACTGGTGACTGAGATGAAGCGACTGGCCTCGCCGGCGAGCGTGGACTCGATTCCCTCTTCGGGCATGCAAGAGGACCACGTCTCAATGGGCTGGCACGCCGCGCGAAAACTCCGCAAATCACTCGAGGCTTTTCGCGACGTGGTGGCGATTGAACTACTCGCGGCTTCCCGCGCGATCGTGCTGCGCGCCCCGCTCGCGCCCTCGCTGGCGACGGGAGGGGTCGTCGATCGCGTGAACGCGCTGTCGGGCGGACCCGGTCACGATCGTTGGCTCTCGCCCGAGATCGCCGCCGTCTCGGATCTGGTGGCTAGTCGAGAACTGTTAGAGATGGTTTCTCGCCACGTGACGTTGCGCTAGAAGTAGTTCGTGGAAGGCGCGCGTCCGGTCAGAGCCGCAAGGGGCACGTCGATCACCGCGCAGGGCTGGCCCCAAGAGGCGGCGCTGCGGATGTTACAGAACAACCTCGACCCCGAAGTCGCCGAACGACCTGACGACCTCGTCGTCTACGGCGGCACGGGAAAAGCCGCGAGGGACTGGCGCAGCTTTGACGCGCTGGTGCGCACGTTGACTTCGCTCAAGGCTGACGAGACGATGCTGGTGCAGTCCGGTCGACCGGTCGGGGTGTTGCGAACGCACGAGTGGGCGCCGCGGGTCTTGATCGCCAACTCCAACTTGGTGCCGGAGTGGGCGACGTGGCCGGAGTTTCGCCGGTTAGAAGCGCTCGGGCTCACCATGTACGGCCAGATGACCGCGGGGTCATGGATCTACATCGGCACTCAAGGCATCTTGCAGGGAACCTACGAGACGTTCGCCGCCGTGGCGGCGAAACGCTTTCACGGCACCCTGGCCGGGACGCTGACCGTCACCAGTGGTGCCGGCGGCATGGGCGGCGCGCAGCCCCTCGCCGTCACCATGAACGACGGGGTTTGTCTCTGCATCGACGTTGACCCCACGCGACTGCAGCGACGAGTCGACCAGCGTTACTTGGACGAGTGGACCGACGACCTCGACGCGGCGCTCGAACGCGCGCTCGCCGCGAAGAAGAGTCGCGAGGCCCTTAGCGTCGGATTCCTTGGCAACGCGTCGATTTTATTGCCGGAGTTGCTGCGTCGCGGTGTCGAAGTCGACATCGTGACGGATCAGACCTCGGCGCACGATCCGCTGAGCTATCTGCCCGAGGGGATTGACCTCAACGACTGGCACGACTACGCCGACAAAAAGCCAGAGGAGTTCACCGACCGAGCGCGAGCGTCCATCGTTCGCCACGTCGAAGCGATGGTGGGCTTTATGGACGAAGGCGCCGAAGTCTTTGACTACGGCAACTCGCTGCGCGGTGAAGCGCAGCTCGGCGGTTACACCCGCGCCTTTGAGTACCCCGGCTTCGTCCCGGCGTATATTCGCCCGCTCTTCTGCGAGGGCAAGGGTCCCTTTCGCTGGGCCGCCCTCTCGGGCGATCCGGCGGACATCGCGGCGACCGACCGGGCCGTGCTTGACCTTTTTCCCGAGAACGACCTGTTGCGACGTTGGATCACGAAGGCGCAGGACAAAGTGGCTTTCCAGGGGTTGCCGGCGAGGATCTGCTGGCTCGGTTACGGTGAGCGCGATCTCGCGGGCGTCGCCTTCAACGACCTGGTCGCCTCCGGCGCGGTGAAGGCGCCTCTGGTGATTGGACGCGACCACCTCGACAGTGGCTCGGTCGCCTCGCCCTATCGAGAGACCGAAGCGATGATCGACGGCTCGGACGCGATCGCTGACTGGCCGCTGTTGAACGCGCTCGTCAATACCGCCTCGGGTGCGTCGTGGGTGTCGATTCACCACGGCGGCGGGGTGGGCATCGGTCGTTCGATTCACGCGGGACAGGTCTGTGTGGCCGACGGCACGCCGTTGGCGCGAGAGAAGCTCTCGCGGGTGCTCACTAATGACCCCGCGATGGGCGTGCTGCGTCATGTGGACGCCGGCTACGACATCGCCGACGAGACGGCGGAGCGCACCGGGCTGCGGGTGCCCATGCGCGAGACGTGATGACGACGCTCGTTATCACCAACATCAACGAGCTGACGACAAACGACCCGGCGCTCGGTGACGAGAGCCCCCTCGGGCGACTCTTCGACGCGGCCATGGTTGTCGATGACGAGCAGGTGCTCTGGATAGGTCGAAGTGACCAAGCGCCTGACGCGGATGAATTACTCAACGCGGAAGGTTGCGCCGTCATCCCCGGCTTTGTCGACTCCCATACGCACCTCGTCTTCGCGGGAGAGCGGAGCGACGAGTTCGAAGCCCGCATGGCGGGAGTGCACTACGACGGCGGAGGCATCACGCGCACCGTCGAAGCAACGCGAGCGGCGTCCCTCGAGGAACTCATTGTTGGCACTCGTCAACGCGTGGAAGAACTCCTGGCCGGCGGGGTGACGACAGTCGAGATCAAGTCCGGCTACGAACTCACCGTCGAAGGTGAGAGCCGCGAACTCCATGTCGCGCGTCGCTTCAGTGACGAGGTCACCTGGCTCGGGGCACACGTGGTGCCCCTTGAGTTCAAGAACGATCGAGCGGGCTACCTCGCCCTCCTGAAGAACGAGATGCTCGTGGCTTGTGCGCCCAAAGCCAAGTGGGCCGACGTCTTCTGCGACCGCGGAGCTTTCAGTGTCGAGGAAGCGAGAGAGGTGCTCGTCGCGGCGCGAGATAAAGGACTCGCGCCGCGTCTGCACGCCAATCAACTTGCTCACAGCGGCGCCATCGCGCTGGCCGTCGAACTGGACTGTGCGAGTGTCGACCACTGCACGTACTTAGAGGACAACGACATCGATCTGTTAAGCGCATCGGCCACCGTGGCGACGCTGTTGCCGGGGGCGGAGTTCTCGACTCGTTCGTCCTACCCGTCGGCGCGACGTCTGCTCGACGCCGGGGCCACGGTGGCGCTCGCGACGGACTGCAATCCGGGATCGTCGTACGTGACGAGCATGGCCTTCGTGATCGCCCTCGCGGTGAGAGAGATGGTCATGAGCGTCGACGAAGCCCTGTGGGCCGCCACCAAAGGCGGCGCGCTGGCGCTTCGAAGAGATGACGTCGGCCACTTGGGACTCGGCGCGCGCTCGGACTTTTCGTTGCTGGATGCGCCGCGCGCGGCGCATTTGGCGTATCGCCCGGGTGGCAACGTGGTGGCGAGAACGCACCGCTCTACGCGCGACGCCAAACGAATGCCAGGATGAAGAACTGATGACGCATCGATGGCGCGTGCCCATCACAGAGAGGCCTGAAACGTGCGAGCGGTGATTTACGGCGCCGGGGCCATCGGTGGGGTCATTGGAGCTCGACTCTTTCAAAGTGATCACGACGTGGTCTTCATCGCTCGCGGTGACAACTACGATGCACTCTTTCAAAACGGGATCCGACTCGAGACGCCTGATGAGACCGCCACGCTCCACGTACCCGTCGTAGAAGATCCGGCGGCGCTCTCGTACTCCTCAAGTGACGTGGTGCTCTTAGCGATGAAGGGCCAGGACACTTTGGACGCTCTTCGGCGTCTGGTCACGGTGGTGCCAGCGTCAACGGCCATCGTCTGTGCGCAGAACGGCGTCGAAAATGAGCGCGTGGCACTTCGAATGTTTGAGAACGTCTACGGCATGTGTGTGATGTGCCCGGCGACGCACCTCGTCCCCGGCGTCGTCCAGGCCAGTTCGTCGCCCATTACTGGTCTCTTGGACGTGGGTCGTTGGCCATCCGGTGTGGACGAGCGAGCGGAGGAACTTGCGGCTGAACTACGCGACGCAACCTTTGACTCCGTCGCTCGCGGTGACATCGCACGGTGGAAGTGGGGCAAGCTCTTGATGAACCTCGGCAGCGCCGTGCAGGCCGTCTGCGGTGCGACGGCTCGAGAAGGAGTACTCACTCGACGTGCGCTTGAAGAGGGCGTTGAAGTGTTGCGGGTGGCGGGGATCGAGCACGTCTCGCGCGAGGAAGACGTCGAGCGTCGAGGGAAGCTAATCACCGTACGCCCGGTCGCCGGTCATGAGCGTTCGGGTGGATCGTCGTGGCAGAGCCTCGAACGCGGCACCGGCGCGATCGAGACCGACTACCTGACGGGCGAGATTGTGCTACAGGGACGTCTCGCCGGCGTCGCGACCCCCGTCAATGAGTTACTGCAGCGACTTGCGAATCAATTGGCGTTCGAACGGCGCGCCCCGGGCGCGTGGTCCGAAGACGAAGTCCTCTCGATGTTAAACAACTAGGCGCTTCGCGACGTGACGTTGCCAACGAGTGGTTGTGGAAAAGTGACGCTTTACCGAGGGTGATTTTCGATGTTTCATCCTTTAAGGTGCTTTTATGAGCACCCCAATCGCCCCCGCAGACCTGCCCGCAACACTTGGAACCCTCCGCGCGTCAGATTACGAAGCTAAGTCAATTCGTGACGAGATCCGCCAAAACCTAGAAGAGCGCCTCGCCGCGGGCCTACCGCTCACCTCCTCGGTCCTCGGCTACGAGGACTCGGTACTGCCGCAGTTAGAGACCGCATTACTGGCCGGACACGACGTGATCCTGCTCGGTGAGCGGGGCCAAGCGAAGACTCGAATTATCCGCTCGCTCATCGAACTCCTCGACGAGTGGCTACCCATCGTGGCCGGCTCTGACGTTCGCGACGATCCTTTTAACCCGATCTCGGCCTACGCGATCGATCTTGTACGGGAACAGGGTGACGATACGCCGATCGCGTGGGTGCACCGCAGTCGCCGTTTCGCCGAGAAACTCGCTTCGCCGGACACATCGATGGCCGATCTCATCGGCGAAGTGGACCCCATCAAAGTGGCGGGTGGACTGTTCCTCGACGACCCGAACGCCCTTAGCTATGGCCTGGTGCCCAAGTCCAATCGCGGCATCTTCGCGATCAACGAACTGCCCGACCTGTCGGAGCGCATTCAAGTGGGACTCCTCAACGTCCTCGAAGAGCGCGACGTGCAGATTCGTGGCCACCTCGTTCGACTCGAGCTCGACGTCTTAGTTCTCGCCACCGCGAACCCCGAGGACTACACGAATCGCGGTCGGCTGATCACGCCTTTAAAGGATCGCTTTGGTTCACAGATCCGAACGCACTATCCCTTCGAAGTCGCCACCGAAATTGAGATTATGCACCAAGAGGCGCATCTTCCGGTCGCTCCCGTGCCGATTATCGTGCCCTGGTTCATCGACGACATCGTCGCGCGCGTCAGCCACGTCGCGCGTCGAAGCCACGTGATCAGCCAGAGTTCGGGCGTGTCGGTGCGTCTGTCGATCACCAACTACGAGACGGTCGTCGCTAACGCGCTGCGCCGCGCCTTGCGCACCAAGGACGCCGTGATCGTGCCGCGAGTGAGTGACTTGAGCGCGATGGTTCAGTCCACCCAAGGCAAAATTGAGTTCGACACGATGGATGACAGCGACGCCGATACGGTGATAGCCGCTCTGGTATCGCTCGCGATTCGTCAGTGTTTCGCCGAGGTGCTCTTGGAGGAGGCCAGTGAGATCGTGGAGGCGTTTAACTCCGAGGCCATAGTCCACACGGGCGATGACTTGCCAGACTCGGACTACCTCGCGGTGCTCGACGCGATGCCCTCACTTGAGGCGCCGGTCGAGCGCATCGCGGGTCCGGGCGCTAGTGATGGCGAGAAGGCGGCGGCCGTGGAGTTCGTGCTCGAGGGTCTCTATCTCACCAAGCGCCTCGCGAAGGATGCCTCTGGCGCCCGTGCTCTCTATAGATCGAGGACTCGGTAGTGCCCGTTCGCTACGGCTATCGCCGCTTCGGCGAGGACGATGACTTCGACGATCTTGACGTCGAAGAGTTGTTGGCTCATTTGGCCGACGACTTTATGGAGAACGGCGACCTTGACGAAGCAATGGACCGACTCCTGCGTGAGGGCTACACCAACGAAGATGGCGAGCGCGTCGAAGGACTAAGAGAGTTGCTGGAGCGAACGCGCCGCAAGCGCCGTGAACTCGAGCAGCAGGCCGATCCCGACGGCGAGATGCAGCGCTACCGCGATTGGCTCGAAGTCATCGAAGCGATGGAGTCGAGTGAGCTCGATGAGTTGCTGGCTGACGCCGAAGCCTCCGGTGACGAGCGACGCCAGGAAGTGACGCGCGATCTGGTCGATCAAAAGAGGATGCAGCGCGATCTCATGAGCGATCGACTTGCCGAGCGACTAAGGGAGTATCAGAACTACGAATTTGTCTCCTCCAAGGCCCGTGAAGAGTTCGAAGAGCTCTTGAGCGAGCTCGAACGTGACGTGCTGGACACGTACTTCCAGAACAGCAAGGAGTTCATGGGTCGCCCGGACCCGGAAGAACTCGCCCGCATGCGCGACATGATGGACGCACTGTCCACCATGATCGAACAGGATCGACGCGGAGAAGAGCTCGATCCCACCTTCGAGGATTTTATGGAGAAGTTCGGCGACTACTTTCCCGGTGCCGAAAGTCTCGAAGACGTGATTCGCATGATGGCCGAACGCGCGGCGGCGGCCGAGGCGATGTTCAACTCGTTGTCGTCCGAACAACAAGGCGAACTGCGAGCGCTCTTTGATCAGATGATGCAGAACATGGAGCTGAACTTCTCGATGAACCGACTCGTCTCGAACTTGCGCCAGGCGACGCCCGACATCGACTGGAATCGAGCACACCGCATGCGCGGCCAAGACGGCTCACCGTTCTCCGATGCCGCTTCGGTGGCCGAACAACTGGGTGAACTCAAGGGTCTCGAGGAGTTCCTCGGCCAGAGCCACGCGGCCCAGGGGTTACCCGAAGTGGACATTGAGGCGGTGCGGCGCAATCTCGGCGACGACGCCGCACGCCACGTGCAGCGGCTCCAAAAGGCCATGCAGGGACTGAAGGATCAGGGTTTCATCGACCGACAGGGCAACCGGCTGAAGTTGAGCCCCAAGGGCATCCGAAAGATTGGCCAGATCGCACTCAAGGATCTCTTCAAGCAACTGCGGGACTCGCCCACACTGGGCGCACACCCGGTCGCAACATTGGCGCGTGGCGGTGATCGCGAAGAGTCGACGAAGCCCTGGGAGCCCGGCGAGGCCTTCTCCTTGCATCTGCCCAAGACGTTGCGCAACGCCTTGCTTCGTTCGGGACCGGGCACGCCCGTGAGACTGCACCCCGATGACTTCGAGGTCGAAGAGTACGAGGCGACGCGCCGTTCGGCGACGGTCTTCGCAATCGACCTCTCGCTCTCCATGGCAATGCGCAGCAACCTCGTGCCCGCCAAAAAAATGGTGCTCGCCCTAACCCAGCTCATTCGCTCGAAGTTCCCGCGAGATTTTGTGGCGGTGGTCGGTTTCGGAGAACGGGCCCAAGAGCTCAAGATCGAAGACATCCCGGCTCTCAGCATCGACTACAACTACGGCACCAACCTTCAGCACGCTTTGGCGCTGAGTCGTCATCTGCTTCGAAACGAGCGCGGCGAGCGCCAGATCGTCGTCGTGACCGACGGCGAGCCGACGGCCCATTTGACCGCCTCGGGCGAGCCCTTTTTTGCCTGGCCCCCGGTGCGTGAGACGCTGGACAGGACCATGGCGGAGGTGCTTCGCTGCACCAAGGCTGGGGTCACGATTAACACCTTTGCCTTGGACATTGAGCGCAGTCAGTTCCCTTTCGTCGAGCAAATAGCCCGGGTGAACGGGGGACGACTGTTCTACACGGACGTGAACGATCTGGGAACGTACGCCCTCGACGACTTCGTAAAACACCGCCAAGCGGGCTAAATTAAAACCTTTCTCACCAGGTACTTGAAAAATTCGATTTGCAATTTACGCCGATCCCCATAACAATGACACCGTTGTAATTACATCGGTGACAGATGTTGCCAAGGGGAGGGATCACAGCGTGGAGATCGTCGAACTTTTAAGCGGCATGGAAGATCGTGGTTGGCAAGCACGAGCGAACTGTATGGGGGTCGACCCTGACCTTTTCTTTCCTGAGCGAGGCGCCTCGACTCGGGAAGCCAAGGAAGTCTGTCGGGGCTGCGTGGTGCGCGAAGACTGCCTGGAGTACGCCCTCGACAACGGCGAGAAGTTCGGGATTTGGGGCGGTATGAGCGAACGCGAGCGCCGGCGACTGCGTCGGGCCCGAGCGATTGAGCGTCGCGCACAGGCTGGCTGACCCACGCTGGCTTAGGCCAGTCGGGTCTCGATGGTCTTTTGCTCACTGAGGCCGAGTTGCTCCCACCGCGCGGGATCCTCTTTCTCTAACACCTTTTGGGGCAGCAGTCCCACTAATTCGGCGTGGTCGATCTCGCCCGAGCGCAGCAGTGAGGCCACCTGGTCGTATACCCGTGAGGGTCCAACGACGAACGGTTCGACCAGGTTGCAACTGATCTGCACGAAGTCGCCGATTTGAAAGGCGAGAGCGCGCACTTCGCGGCGGCGAATAGCCTTCACGATGTCATTGGCCTCGCCCAGTGAGACGCCGTGCAGCCAGAGATTCCACGCTACGAGGATCGCCCGTGCACCGATGGCGCTCGCTCCACGTTGAGGGTTCGGCTCTAACGGACCGCGATCGGGCATCAGGGTTCTAAAAGCACTGCGACGAACTTCGGGCAGTGTGCGGGTCGTGCCGTCGGCGAGCTTGCCGTAGAGAAAGACGGGGACGTCGAAGGTGTTCGCGACGAACATGGCCGTCTCGTCTCTCAGCACCACCGCCTCGAGGCTCTGTCGGCGGTCCAGAGCCACGAATGGCACGACGTCGAGGACGCCAAAACGCGGGTGCACGCCCTCGTGCTCGCGTAAATCCAGGCGTTTCATGGTGGCGGCAATGAAAGCGTGGGTGTTTCGGCGAAGTTCGTCGGGCGAATCGATCAGTGTGAAGACGCTGCGGTTATGGGACGCGTCGCTGTGCTGGTCACGGAGGGACGGGCCCGCCGCCAGGCTCAGCGCATCAATGACATCCTGGCGACGTCCCTCAGAAACATTGAGCACGCACTCGAACACGAGCGCTCTTAGCGAAGGTCGCGGTTGAAGATTCGCTGGCGTCGGCGCTCGCGCAACAGGCGTCGGCGCTCGCGCTCACTCTTGCCACCCCACACACCGTGATCGATGTGATTATCGAGGGCGTAGACAAGGCACTCACTCGCCACGGGGCAGGTCGCGCATATTCGCTGAGCAACGATTACGCCCGTACCGTCGCGGGGGAAGAAGGTCTCCGGAGGGTACTCACGGCACTTTCCGTCGGCCATCCATTCGGCACTCATACCTACCTCCTTTCCCACTTCTACTCTCACAGTAGCCATCTTGCGCGTCACGCTCCGCCTGTAGGTTTACAACTTCTTTACAAAGAGTTTCGAGCGTTTTTCGCTTGAGAAGTGCCTTAAAAGTAAACGTGTTCCGACCAGTAGAATGGGCAGTGAAAGCGCTTTCTTAAGGAGTCCCGTGAGTCAGGTCCCAACCAGTGAAGTAACCGAGGTGGTCGATCCCGTCGGCCACGTCCAGGTGATCTACCTCGGTCCGGTCGCCCCCCACTGGGAGTGCCGCATGGTCTTCGGCGACGAGGAACAGATCCAGGCCTTCGTCGATCGCGTGGACGCCCGTCTTCGTTTCCTGCCTCCGCACGACCCGCAGTTTCGACGCAACCGCGAGCGAGTCAATCGCGACGCTGAGCGCGAAAACTTGCTCGTCGAGTGGAACCTCGGCTACGACGAAGAGAGTTAGGCGAGTGGCGAGTTCGTCACTCGCTCATACCACGCCGCCGGATTGTAAAGCTCACCGGCACTCGGTAGTCCGTCCACGCGTAGCAATGCACCAAACACACTGAGCGAGTACTCGGCCCTAAGGTCAGCCACAAAGGCCGTTGCCGCGTCGTGGTGCGGACCCTGGGTCGAGATGCCAAAGAGTGCGGCCGCGGCGTCTTCGCCGCGTGCGTCGCTTCGACGGTGTCGCGCGTAGGCCTCAACGAGAGCCGGTCGCGGCCCGAGCATCGTTCCGGTGATCTCCTGAGCGGCGGCGCTGAAGAAGGCGAGGAGCACGCTCGCCGCAGCGTTAATGGCCCGCGTTGCGTCGCTCTCCTCGGGAATCGAAATGGCGTCGAGCAGCGACTCAGGGTTGTTCATCAGCGAGTTGATGTCGCCGCTCTCGAACATCGACTGCAGCCGCTCGAGGAGGTCCCCTTGGACGGCGGTGGCTTCATTCACCGCGTCGATCAACAGGGCGCGCAACGCATCGCCCGTCCCGGGCTGGCTGAGCACGAGTGACGCCACAAACTCTTGGGCCAGGGCGAAGACGTAGACCTCGTCGCGCTCGAGGGACCACTCGCTCGCGAAGTTCGCGAGGTTGTTGACGACGAGTAGTCGTCGGCTGTCGAGTCGGGGTAGGGGCAACACGGCCAGTGACCAGGCACGCGCCGAAAAGTGTCCGGCGACCGAGCCCATCTGAAAGCCGGTGAAGAGCGGGCCGATGGTCGATGAGATCTGGGACAGGAGCTGGTTCTCTGACACGTCCAGCTCCTCGCTCGTGGTGGCCGAGGGTGTCCGGGACACCAGTGGCTCCATGAGCGGTCGCCACTGCTCGAGCGCGGCCAGCGTGAGCGCGGAACGATTCACCGCCACCACGGAGGGTTCGCTCGAGACGCCAAAGAGTGCGTCGACGTGTCGTCCTAGGAGCGGCGCTAACTCTTCCAGGCGTTGGCGTTCGATTGGCAAAGGATTGGGGTCTCCGTCGTCGCCTCGAGCGATGTTGAGCGCGAGTTGCGTGGCCGTCGAGTACCAGGCGTCGGGACCTTGCTGGCTCAGCATGGAGAAGATGTCGCCGAACATGTCACCGAAGGGGTTCGTGGTCACGGGACCAACCTAAAGGGACAGCCGAGCGTGACGATCGCGTGCAGGACCGTGGTCTTGCGATCGTAGGTGAGCCTCGCCTTGGTGTAGGCCGGCGTGAGGTAGAGCGTGGAGGCGAGTTGATTCCAGGTGTTGAGGTTCACGCCATTCCACTGCGTGATGACGTCGCCGATCTTTAAGTCCGCGTGCGCCGCGGCGCCGTAGGGCTTGATCTTGGTGATGAGCACGCCACCACCCTGCTCATTGGTGCCTGAGATGCCGAGGTCGGCGTGACAGCCTTTTCCGGTCGCAACGACTTCGGCGACCTGCGCCACGAACGTCGCCGCGTACCAAAAGTGCCGCGACGACAGCACCGCCACCACGTGGCCTGCGGAGTCCACGGCGATGGCGTCAACGTAGCCGCTGAGACTGGTGTCCGACTGGGTCGCCAGATAGCGCACCACACCTTGAGCGTCGTTGCTTGGATCGCCCAGGGTCGTCATGGACCAGTCGAACTCTGGTGGCTTCGTGGACCCATTCACGATGGGCGCTACGGCCACGACCGAGGTGCTCGCGGGCATCCTGTCGAGCTGTAGCGCGGTAATTGGCACGCTCAGTTTTACGATGGAAAAGCCCATCACGTTGTCGCGGCCTTCGAGGGTGACGGGAAAGTTGACCTTGGTCGTGGTCGAACCGGTGATGATCGCGTTCGCGGGAATGACTGTGGTAGTGACCGCTAAGTCGTGGGGCAAAACGAGGGCCGCCACGTCGGTGACGTGACCGGGGGTAGTGATCGTCAGGTCGACCGTCGCGGCTGCCGCCGCGCGACTGGAGGCCGGTAGAGCGCTCAGCGTTTTGGCCAGATGGGCGGGAAGGTCGTTGGGCGTGCTGGAGCCTCGATTGGCCATCAAGACGACGCCCCCGACGACCAGGAGGATGGCCATTACCGCCGCGATGATTCGCGGCGTCTTCGCGTGGACCAGCACTGAGGTCGTCGTGGCCAAATTCTCGAAGCTCGGAAGTTCGCTCGGGTGCACCCAGTGGCGGCTTTCGGCCGGTGGACGTGCGCGTTTTGGCGAACGCCACCACTTATTCATCTCCCACCAAAGCCACCTTGGAAAGGTTAGTTAGGAAAGGCTTATCACTGGCTTCGCCCTAGCATTGCTGGTCATGGCTTTAGACGTCGCTCTCGACATCGGTACCTCGCATTCGAGACTCGCGACCACCCAACGCGGCGTTTTATTCGACGAACCGACGATGGTTGCGATCGACACCAACAGCGGTGACGTTCTCGAAGTCGGCCACGGCGCACTCAAGCTCGTTGGTCGCACCGCGCGACACGTCATCGTGTTTCGACCGTTTAACCAAGGCGCCACGGTTGACTTCGACGTGACTGCGCGGCTCATTGCGGCGCTGTTTGATCGCGCCGGCGTGTCCAAACTCAGCCGCGCTCGGGTGGTGATGAGCGTGCCATCGCTCGCAACGGCCATCGAGCGACGAGCGCTTCGTCAAGCAGCGATCCAGGCCGGCGCGCGTGAAGTCAGCTTGGTCGAAGCGCCACTCGCGGCGGCGATCGGCCTCGGACTACCGGTGCAAGATCCCGTGGGCTCGGCCGTGGTGTTGCTCGGTGCGGGTGCCTCCGAAGCGGCGGTCATCTCCTTAGGCGGGATTGTGGCCGGTGGCGCGCGTCGCCTCGGCGGTAACGATATCGACGCGGCCATTGCGACGCTGCTTCGCGTCAACCTCGGTGTCGTGGTGGCCCCCAACGTCGTGGAAGCCCTCAAGTGCTCGCTCATCTCCGCGCTCGGACGTACGGCGGGACTCAGCGAGGTCGTGCTCGCACGCAGCGTGGACCGCGGCTACTTGGTTGAGGTCGAGGTGAGCGCGGAGTTGGTGAACGCCGCCGCGCGTGACGTCTTCAACTCCACCATGCGCATGATTCAAGAGTGCTTGGGGGAGACCCCACCGGATCTCTCCCAGGACGTCAGCGCCCGCGGGTTGACGCTGGTCGGCGGGCAGGCCAACTTACAAGACATCGGCGAGCTCGTAGCCACGAGTTCGGGGGTTGAGGTGGACGTGGCCAGCCAGTCTGATCTCGTGGTGATCCAGGGTCTCACGGCCTGCTTGGAGGAGATGGCCTCGTTGCACGCGCTGCTTCGAAGCGCCGATCGATAGCTATTCGTCGTCATCGCGAAGTTGCGCAACCGCGGAGCGAACCTGCCAGTCTTTGTCCTCGCCCGCTTCTGCGAGTGCTGCGTCGATGTCGGGCCCTTCGAAGTTGGACAACGCTACAATGGCCCGCCGGCGAATCGGCGGCTTGTCCTTGAGCGCTTCGATTATGGTGGCGCGCGCTCGGTCATCACCGATGGCCCCGAGTGACGCGATGGCCGACTCGCGGCATCGAGCGTCGTCGTGGTCAGCGGCAACGCGACAGAGCGAAGTGACGGCGGGAACGCAGAGATGTTCACCCAGCGCGAACGCGGCGGCGTCGACGACCAGACCGTCATCGTCGTCGAGCAGGGCGAGCACGTCGTCCAACAGGCTGACGTCACCGAGTTGCGCGTGTGCGAGTTGTTGCAAGGCGTCTCTTCGCACGTCAACGTCGGCGTCGTGCAACGCCTCTCGCCAGAGGTCTTCGTTCATGAGCGATTGGCGAACCAGACCTCGTAGGGCCAGCACGCGATGGCGCGCTACCTCTGAGCGCAAGGTCCGCAGTAGCAACGCGTCGCCCTCGGGGGTGCGAGAGAAGCTTGCTCTGAGGAGTTCATCCTCGGGTGGCTCAACTAGCGTTGGTTCATCATCGGGCACGAAACCATTCCACCACCTTCGCAGCGCGGGCGGCGCCGTCCCCGCGTCCTTCTCGGTCTTTTGGTGCTGCTCGTCATCGTCTACGCGCTCGGTCGTTGGCAGACCAACGAGTACGCCATCACGCCCGGTGACGCTACGCCCGTCGCGCCGCTGATCAAGATTCAGGGCGTAAAGACGAATCCGCACCACGACAAGATCATGCTGACCGATGTGTACCTCTCGACGTTGAACGTGTTTCAGTGGATTCGCGCGCACTTCGAGTCCCACGTGCAGTTCATTGCCGCCGACGAGTTGGTTGAACCCGGTGTCTCCACGAATGAACTCGAAGCCCAAGGCTTTCTCGAAATGAGCGACGCCAAGTACGCGGCCGAGGTCGCGGCGTTTCGCGCACTCGGCTGGTCCGTTCCCGCCACGAGAACCGGCACGGTCATCACCGGCGTGGTCTCGCCGTCGCCCGCCAACACCGCGAAGCTCAAGGTCGGCGACGAGATCGTCGGAGTTGGCTCCAAGAATATTTATTCGGGCTGTCAACTCGTGAGCGACTTGCACAATGATGCGCCTGGAACCACGCTCACTTTGTGGGTCAATCGCGTAAAGATCTCGAACGTCGGAGTACTCAGCTACGGAGCGATCACGAGTCTTAAAGTCACCACGGCGGCGGTGCCGAGCGGTCTCGGTCTCACCGGCTGTCCCGGCGTGTCCGGTGCTGACCGCTCCTGGCTTGGTGTCTCGCTTGAGGACGGATTTAGTTATCACCTGCCCGCAAGTGTGAACATCAACACCGCGAATATTGGCGGACCCTCGGCCGGTCTCGCCATGACCCTCACGCTCATCAACGAGTTGAGCGGCGGATCATTGACGGGACATCACATCGTGGCCGCGACCGGGACCATGACCGTGAACGGTCGGGTCGGCGCCGTGGGCGGGGTGGAAGAGAAGGCCGTGGCGGTGCACCGCGCAGGGGCTACGTACTTCATCGTGCCCGACGGGGGCGGCAACGTGGATGCCGCGCGGGCGGCCGACCAACCGGACCTGACGATTCTGCCGGTGACGTCGCTAAAACAGGCACTGCGAGACCTGCAACGACTCGGCGGCGTGAAGCCGGTGGCCCTCACCAAGCCCTCTTAAGTTCCGGTATTGGTGCGCAAAGCCGTAGTCTGGAAGGAATGGATGACCGCCGAACCCTCACTCCTACGCGCCAGGCGTCGTCCGAGGTCACCCGGGTGAACTTCACTCCGCTGCGAAAAGGCGGTGTTGATCCGAACGAAGTTCGCCTCCATCTCGAGGCGGTGGCCCGCGAAATGGGTCATCTGGAAAGTCGTATCCGTGAGTTGCAGGATCAGGTAGCCGAAGCCCATCGCCAAGCCGCCAACCCCACCTTTGACGAAGCGACGCTGGCCAACGCCCTCGGCGCGCAGAGTGCCGCCATCCTTCGCTCGGCCCACGAAGAGGCCGGCCGTGTGACCGCCGAAGCGCAAGAGCGCAGCGCGCAGATCTTCACCGAGACTCAGCAGCGCAGTTCGGGACACCTCATCGAGGCTCAGACGCGCGCCACCGCGCTTATCACCGAAGCGGAGAACACCGCCGCGACCGTCGACCACGAGGCGCGCATGGCGGCCGAACGTCTCATTGATTCGGCCAAGGTCAACGGTGAAGCTCTCGTCGAACACGCGCGCGAGCAAGGTCGCGCCATCCTCGAGCAGTCGAACGAAGCGCGCCGCTCGGTATTGAACGACCTCGCCGTGAAGCGTAAGGCGTTGCACCTACAGATCGAGCAGTTGCGAGTCGCGCGCGACACACTTGGCTCCTTCGTCTCCTCGGTACGTCAACAGATTGACGAAGTGCTCGACGGCATCAACGGCTCGGACGAAGCCGCGCGCAGCGCGGCCCTCGAAGCGCTGCGCTACCACCAAGTGGCGCCAGAACCCACCGAGGAAGAGCTGCTCGCGGGCACGCCGCTTCGTGAGGTACCCGAGAAGCCCGTGGGAGAACCGAGTGACGAAGCGCCGGAGAAGCCCTCGACCCGTCGTGCACCGAAAAGCGCCCCGGCGTCTGAAGAGTCGCTACTCGAGGACGATCCCTCGGGCACCGACGTGGTCAACGAGATCTTCGCGCGACTGCGAAAGGCCACCCTCGAAGAGCGCGGCGTCACCATGCCGCCCCCGAAGAAGGCGCAGCCCCATAAGCCCGAAACGCCCGTCGGCGTACTCTTTCGACGTCGTGACGAGGCACTCCACGAGTCGCTCACCGTCCTCACTCGCCGCGTAAAGCGAGCACTCCAAGACGATCAAAACATCATGCTGGAGCGACTGCGCAACGTCCAGGCCATGATTACCACGGAGCTCGAAGACGAGCGCGACCAGCGCGCCCGTTACGCCGACGCTTCCTTTGAGGCGCTGGCGCTGGCCGCGCACGCCGGTGTGCAGTTCGCGAGGGACGAAGGCGGAGTCGGTGGCGCCGAGGTGCCCAAGGAGTCGCTCGAAGAGTGCACGACCGACCTGGCGGTAACAGTTGTGCTGGCCCTTCGCAAGAAGATTCTCTCGGAGAGCGGCGGCGATGGCCCCGAACGCGCGAACGCGGCCTATCGCGAGTGGCGGGGGGCCCGCGTCGAACGACTCTGCACCGACGCGGCGCGCCGAGCCTTTCACCTCGGCGTCGTCACGGCTTCAAAAGGTCGATCGGTGCGATTTTTTGCGGTGCCCAACGACGCACCGTGCGACCTGTGCGCGCACGACTCCGAAGCAGGAGAGCGCATCGCGGGTGAGAACTTTCCGAGCGGTTCGCCGTACCCACCGCTGCACGCGGGCTGTGCCTGCACTGTTGTACCTGTCTAGGAAAGTCGTAGGCTCGATTCGTGCGCAGTCCCACCGATGTTCCTCAGCGGCCGCGCCGTCTCGGTCGATTATCTAGGCGGTTCTGGTTCGGGCTGATCTTCATCGTCATCCTGATCGGCTTCCTCTCGGTGCGCAACCTGGCGGTGCTCTGGACTGACGAGATGTGGTTCTCCTCGGTGCACCTCTCGAGCGTGTTTACGACGCTCTTTCTCATCAAGCTCGGGCTGGGCCTTACATTCGGCGCGATTTTCTTCTTCATGATGTGGGGAAATCTGCTGTTGACAGACCGATTCGGCGCGCGCGACCTCACCTTTGACGCGGAAGATGAAGTAGTTCGACGCTTTCAGAACGTGGTGCGTCCCTACGCCAAGCGCGTCTACGCCGCCATCGCGCTCCTCATGGCGCTGATTGCGGGCTTCAACGCGACCGGCGAGTGGAACAACTTCATACTCTTTAGCCACTCGCAGTCCTTTCACGCGGTGGACCCGCTGTTTCACAAGGATCTCGGGTTCTATATCTTTACGTTGCCTTTCGTGAACTACGTCGTGACGTGGTTTCTCGTCTCGCTGATCATCACCTTGATCGTGACGACGGGCTTTCACTTTTTGAACGGCGGCATTCGCACCACCCGCGTCTCGCCGAGAGTGTCGCCTCGAGTGAAGGCCCATCTCTCGGTCATCGGCGCGGCCATTGCGCTCATGAAGGCGGCGGGCTATCTCATCGCCAAGTGGGAACTGGTGAACTCCTCCAACGGTTACGTGCAAGGCGCGCTCTACACCGACATTCACGCCCGCGAGCCAGCCTTCACGATCCTCTTTTTCCTCTCCCTGGCGGCGGCCGGGATTCTTCTGTACAACGTCCGATCTCGAGGATGGTCGCTGCCGGCGGTAGCCGTCGGCCTGTGGGCTTTTGTGGCACTGGTGATTGGCGTGTTGTATCCGACGTTCCTCCAAGCGTTGAAAGTCAGCCCAAACCAGGAGTCCCTCGAGGCGCCCTATATACAGCGCAACATCGACGCGACCCGCGCGGCGTTCGGGCTCGACGACGTGCACTATCACGCCTTCGCCGGTTCGACTTCGATCACCGACGCGCAGATCAAACAAGACATGCCAACGCTGAATAACATCCGTCTGTGGGACCCCGCGAATAACATTTCCTTAGAAACCGTGACCCGTCGTCAGTCGATTCGCTCGTACTACAGCTTCACGACCCTGTCGGTGGACCGCTACTACATCAACGGCAAGCTCACCCCGGTCCTGATCGGCGCTCGTCAACTCAACAGCGCCAGCCTGCCTTCGGAGAGCTGGGTGAACCAGCATCTGCAGTACACCCACGGCGAAGGTGCCGCCGTGGTGCAGGCGAACGCCGTCGACTCAGCGACGGGCAATCCAATCTTTGACGTCTCCAACGTCCCGCCGCAGTCGAGCGACGGGATGCCCACCTTGACCCAGCCCGACATCTACTTCGGCATCAACTACAACGGTTGGGTCGTCGCCGACACCAAGCAGCCGGAACTTGACTATCAAGTCAACTCCGGAGCCAACGCCGGCCAGAACGTCGAGACGCACTACGCGAGCACCGGTGGGGTACCGGTGGGCAACGTCTTCTCTCGCATGGCCTTGGCGCTGCGACTGGGCAATTTCAACTTCCTGATCTCGAATCAGATCACCTCGAAGAGTCGCGTGATGTTCGTGCGCGACGTTCGCCAGATGGCGCAAAAGGCCGCGCCGTTTCTCTCCTTCGACTCCCAGCCCTACGCCGTCATTGCCAACGGCGAGGTGCAGTTCGTCTTGAACGGATACACCACCACCTCGCAGTACCCCTACAGCGAGGACGCCAGCAACCTCGGCATCAACATGGGCGGACTGCCGAACAACTTTAACTACGCGCGCAACTCGGTCATCGTCGTGGTGAACGCGTACAGCGGCGCGATGAAGTTCTACGCGAACGACCCCCACGACCCGATCTTGAAGGCGTACCGTTCTGCGTTTCCTTCCATGTTCTTGCCCATGAGCGACATGCCGTCGACCATTCAGTCTCACCTGCGCTATCCCTCCGACCTCTTCTCCGTCCAGGCGGCGACCTTTGGCCGCTACCACATCACGTCGGCCAGCGCGTTCTACTCCGCGTCGGACCGCTGGGACGTCTCGCCGACCACCGGTTCGGGCTCGCCTTCGGCGACACTGCAGGCCACGACCCAGACCAACGCCGCGGGCGTCGTGGTGTCAACCGGTCTGGCCCCGATGAGCCCGATCTTTCAGGTCGGCTCACTGCCGAACGACAACGACCAGCAACTGCTTGAGACCGTCGACTTCGTGCCGGCGGGCAACTCTTCCACGGTCCAAAGTCTGACCGCGTTCATGATCGCGACCAGTAACACCAACGACTACGGGCAACTCAACATCTACGAAACGCCGCGAGGCCAAACGGTAACCGGTCCGCTGCAGGCAGACTCCGAGATAGAAGAGACGGCCAAAGTCAGTTCGGACATCACGCTCCTCGACCAACACGGCTCCAACGTCCTTCTCGGCAATAACTTGACGGTGCCCCTCGACTCGTCGGTGCTCTACATCCGCCCGCTCTACGTGTCGAGTACCTCTGACCCCATGCCACAGCTCCGCTACGTCATTGCCGTCTTCAACCAGAACGTCAGTATTGAGCCGACGGTGGACGCGGCCCTCTCACAGGTCTTCGACGCCAACATCACCGGTGTCTCCACGACCAAGCCCACCAAGCCGGGCAAGAGCTCTTCGACCAGTTCGGCCGCGATCACCGCGGACCTCCAGGCGGCTTCCAACGACTACCAGTTGGCCCAGGCAGCACTCGCGAAGGGCAACCTCGGTCTCTACCAGTCAGACGTCGAAGCGATGAACCACGAAATCCAACTCGCTCAAGCCGTAGTCACGAGCACCGGCACGAGCACCAAGTAGTTAGTCGTCGTCGCGCGCGTCGAGGTGACGATAGGGATTGAGCAGTCCCTTGGGATCAAAGACGCGCTTGATGACGCGCTGCAGTTCGAGGAGTGCCGGATCGCTGAGCGCTAAGTAGGCGTTGCGTTTGTCGAGGCCCAGACCGTGCTCCCCCGAAATTGCGCCGCCGAGAGCGATGCCCGCGCCAAAGAGCTCAAGGAGCAACGCTTCGCGCTTCTCGTCGTCCGGTTGAAAGACCGACATGTGCACATTGCCGTCGCCGACGTGCCCACAGCCCGCGACGAATGCGCCATGACGCGCGGCCAACGTGCCAACCTCTTCGATGAACGTGGGCACGCTCGAACGTGGCACGACGACGTCGATGATCTCATTCGCTCCGGCGGCTTTCGCCACCCAGAAGGCCCGTTCCCTCGCTTCGATGAGTTGCTTCGCGGCGGCCCCTTCGAGAACGTAGATATCGAGTGCGCCGGCGGCGTTCACGAGCGCCGCTGCTTCGGCGACGTCGGCGTCGAGCTGCGCTGATGTTCTCGTCTCCAGCACAACGACGAGGTACGCCGCGGTGGTCTCCGCGACGACCGGATCGACGCCCAGTTGGAGATCAGTGTTCCTGGTTAACGAGATCATCGTAAGAACGTCCAGGTACTCGAGCAGCGAGGGGGCGAGACCAGAGGAGATGAGTTGAGGCACCACGTTCACCACGGCGCCGAGGTCGCCGAAGGGCACGAGGAGCGTGGCGCTATACGCAAAGACCGGCGAGAGTTTGAGCGTGACTTCGGTCACGAGCGCCAGAGTGCCTTCGCTGCCGATGATCAACTGTGTGAGGTCGTAGCCGGAGGAGCTCTTTACGACAGGGCCACCGGTGCGCAGCACGGTGCCGTCAATGAGCACGATCTCGAGACCGAGTACGTGGTGTCGCGTGACGCCGTGGCGCACGGCGCGCATGCCGCCGGCGTTGGTGTTCACGTTGCCACCCAGCGATCCGGACAGCTCACCCGGGTAGACGGGGTAGTGCAGGCCGCTGCCCCGTAGATGTGTATTTAGTTCACTCAGCGTGACCCCCGCCTGCACGACCGCGACGTGATCGTTCGCGTCCACGCGAAGTACGGAGCGCATCTGGTCGAAGGCGATGACAAGGCCGTCATTGACAGCGAGTGCGCCTCCCGAGAGACCAGTGCCCGAGCCCCGGGGCGTGACGGGTATCTCGTGGCGAGAGGCCCAGCGCACGAGATCGGCTACTTCGGCGGTGGTGGTGGGTCGCACCACCGCGAAGGGTTCGCGGTGGCGAACGTGAAGTGACTCATCACGGAGATCGCTCGGATCGTGCTTACCGGAGAACGTCACGGCGCCGCGTGCGACTGCGCGTAAGTCGTCGCGCAATTTCGTGTCATTCGCCACCGCGAAACCCTACTCTTTGGCGGAAACTACGAGACCCCCTCACGCAAGAATCTTCGTGAGCGGGTCTCGTTAACGAAGATGCACTAAATCACGGTGTAAAGAACTGACGTTCTCTTACCACTCGCAAACCGGATGGTGAAGCGGTAGGTACCTGGCTTCACGCTGGCGACAACTCGAACCTTCACCTTGATCTTCGACGATGAGTGGCTCAAGACAGTCACAGTCGTGCCCGCGTGCCCGGTGATTTTGGGTCCCGCCGTGAAGTTGCGACCGAGAACTGAGATCACCACCGTTTTGCCGGCCACTGCGGATCCGTCGACTCGGGTCGCCTTTGGTGCTGGTGCCACGGTCACGCTGGGCGCCACGAAGTCAATCGTTGCGGCTCCCGCGTCACCTCCTGAGAGGTTGGCAACTTCAATGACGCAGCCGTCGTAGTTCGTTGCGCTCGTACCGCAGGATCCGTTTCCGACCGTGCCCGTAACCACTTTGAAGGATGTAGAAGGCAGGGCGCCCGTGGAACCCACAGTTATCGGCGTGGCCGTCCCCGTGTCGCAACCCGCTTCCGAGGTGGCGGTCTCGAGGCACTCCACGGCGTAAACATCATCGGCGGGGGTGAAATCCGAGCCAGTGATCGTTACCGACTGACCGTTGGCGAGATTCGTCGACGGTGATACCGCGACGCCCGGACCTGAGGCGAAGGAGAAGAGGGAGAAGGCGACCAAGGTGCCAGAAGTCGTACCAATCGAAATTACGCACTTGGCGTCGGCCGCCGACGTACCACAGGTGCCATTGCCGACCGTCCCCGTCGCGACGTCGAATGTCGAGGAGACGTCGCCGGAGGCGCTGACGGTGATGGGGTCAAGCACCGACGTGTTGCAGCCTGCAACGGTGGCCGCTGTCGCATTGCACTCCACGGCTACCAGAGATGCACCGGGCGAAAAGCCAGTCCCGGTGATGGTCACCGTCTGGCCGTTTGTTACACCGATACTCGGCGAGAGCGTAATCGAGGGCACCGCCGTGGTGGTGGCCGACGCACCTATCGTTCCGGCGAGCGATACCGTCGCGAACACGATCGCTACCGTGGCCAGACTCGTCATTATTCGTTTCATATTTCTCTCCTCATGTTGGCTCAGTTACCTCATCGCTATCGGTTCCATGTTGCGCTCAAGCACAGCAACCACGTGGCGCAAATACTTAACGTATGTTGTGAACCTCGCGAACGACTTCGATTAATCGTCGCAAGCCTAACGGGTGAAACCACCCCGAATGCATCGCGCACGATATAGACGAAATGTACGTACGTGGAACTAACTGGTGGTGTCGCGTCGCCACGCAACGACTGGTCCCACGACTTCAAGGCCGACCTGAGTGTCACGCTCCGGAAGTACTGTCGGATTTGCCGTACGCGCGGTTAACGTTGCCCCGCCATCAAAATTGGTACGTAGTTTCACGACGGCGTCGTGGCCGTAGAACTCGACGTCGAGTACTCGTGCGCTCGCGGGTGCGCTGTTCGCGCCGTTATGAACGATGATCTGCTCGGGACGAACGAGCACGAGCAGGAGTGCACCGTTCTCTAGTACCCCGTTTGTAGCATGACTTTCGTAGGCCAGTCGACCGAGTGGCGTTTCGGCGTATCCGTCGCGCGCCACGCCGTGGACGAAGTTTACGTTGCCGAACTCACGTGCCATCTCCGGCGTCGAGGGTTGAGCGTAGAGACGCGCGGGCGGGTCGAACTGTGAGACGCGACCGGAACTAATAATGGCCACGCGGTCGGCGAGGGAGAGCGCCTCGTCTTGATCGTGTGTAACTAGAATTGCGGTCGTGCCCGCGTCGCGCAGGATCCGGCGCACATCGTGACGCACCGTGGCTCGAAGATTCGCGTCGAGAGAAGAGAACGGCTCGTCGAGCAAGACGAGTGACGGACCGATGGCGAGGCCCCGGGCCAGTGCAACGCGCTGTTGCTGACCGCCGGAGAGCTGGTGAGGGTAACGATCCGCGAAGCCGGCGAGTCCCACCATCTCGAGCAGCTCGGCCACGCGCTTACCCCGTCGATCCTGTCGCTTGAGACCGAATCCCACGTTGCGCTCCACCGAAAGGTGCGGAAAGAGGTTCCCCTCCTGGGGTACGTAACCGATGCGTCGATGTTCGGCCGCGACGTAGTGCGACTCGTCATCGACAACCTCGCCGCGCAGTCGCACGCAACCGCCGTCGGCTCGTTCGAACCCGGCAATGACGCGCAGCAGCGTCGTCTTTCCACTACCCGAAGGGCCGAGCACCGAAACGAAGGAGCCTGCGTCAACCGTGAGGTCGAGCGCACGCAGCACGTTCTGGGTGGCGTATGACTTGTCAAGTCCCGTAATGTCGAGTTCGCTCACTTCAACACCTTGGTGACAGAGGAGGGCCCTTCGTGCACGGGAAGTCGATCGAAGAAGCGTCCGAGTAGGTACGCCGGTCCCGCGGCGATGGCGATCATCACCAGCGCAAAGGGTGCGGCCTGGCCGTAGGAGAGGTTCTGCTGGTAGGCCCAGAACTGCGTGGCGAGCGTCTGTACGCCGGTGGGAATCAGTATCAGCGTCGCGGTGAGTTCGGTGACCGCCGAGAGGAACACGAGACAGAACGCGGCGCCGAGACCCGGGGCGATGAGAGGCAGCGTGACCCGTCGTAGGACGTCTCGGCGCCCTACGCCCAGCGAGGCGGCGACCTCTTCGAGGACGACCGGCGCCTGGGCGACGGACGCGCGCACTCCGACAAGGGCGAGAGGAAAGAACATGAGGGCGTAGGCGAAGATGAGCATTGGCGCGCTCTGATAGCCGAAGCCGTCGGCATGCTGCTCAGAGAAGTACGACAGGGCCAGCGCGACTACGAGGCCGGGCATCGCGAGCACCAGAAATGTGGTCCTCGTCAGTACCCGATTCACTCGCGTCGGTCGACGGACCACGAGTAGCGCAACGGGTAGCGCCATCAGGGTGGCCAGGAGACCCGCCGCTGCGCTGTAGCCCGCGGTGTACAGGGCTGCGGAGACAAGCGACACGCCACCGATGCCGCCGGCGCCTCCTTCGAACATGCAGTAGATCGACGAGCCGATCGGCACGCCGAGTGCGAGTACCACCAGCAAAGTGAAGGCCAGCAGTACTGGATACTTCATGCGTCCAAGTCGGCGACGAGTGAGCACTCGCTGTACCCCCGGTCCGCTTCGACTGATGTGACCCGAGCCTCGAACCGAACTCTCACCGATCATCACGAAGAGCGACAGCACGACCAGCACGAGGGAGAGAGCGCAGGCCGACGCGACGTCAAAGCCCGAGCCGAACTCGCTGAAGATCTCGGTCGTGAAGGTCCGGTAGCCGAGAATTTCGAACGCGCCGTACTCGGCGAGAATCACTAGGGCCACCAAGAGACATCCCCCGAGAATGGCCCGGCGAGCTTGGCCGAGCGTCACCCGGAAGAACGTCGAGAGTCGTCCCGCGCCGAGGCTGCGCGCGATCTCTTCTTGGCCCGCATCGGCGCCACGAAGACTCGCCGCCACCGGGAGATAGACGAGGGGATAGACGGCGAGTGTCATCACGAGTACCGCGCCGCGAAAACCCACTACCCAGGTCGAGAGCGACGACCAGCCAAAACTGACCACGAAGTCCGGGATGGCGAAGGGAATGACAACTAACACGGCCCAGACGTGTCGCGCCGGCAGGTCGGTGCGTTCCACGCAGTAGGCGCTGAGCGTACCGATCACCGCACAGAGAAACGTCACGACGACGGTGAGACGAACCGTGTTCCACAGCAGGGTCGCGGTCAGCGATCGCCAGATGAGATGGCCGACGTTGGTGGCGCCCGCGTCGGACGCTTCGGTGAGAAGAAAGATAAGGGGTAGGGCGACGACTACCACGACAAGCGCGCTGAGCGCGGCTAGCACTTTGGGCTGCGGCCGCCGTCGAGGGCTCGCCGGACCGCTTGGCGAAAGCGGAGCGTCGGGGCGAAGCGGCGTGGCGAGCGAGGTCATAGCAGCTGCACCTCGCGCAGGAGTGATATCGCTCGCTCACCGGTGCCAAGTTGGGCGATAGTGATCGGATAGGGCTGGAGATCCTTAAAGGGCGTTTCGGGTTGCGCGGTGGAGACCCCCGAGGCGATGGGGTACTCGAAGCTGATGGAGTGCGCGATGATCTCCTGTCCGGCCTTCGAGGTGATGAAGCGAAGGAAGAGCTGCGCCGCGGCCTGGTGTTTGGACGACTTCAAAATTCCGGCGCCCGACACGTCGAGGACGTACCCCGGGTTGTAGGGCGAGAAGTACGTGATCTTCGAATGCATGTTGGGCGCGCCAATCTCGGCGCGCATGCGGTACCAGTAGTACTGGTTGACGACGCCGAAGGCTGCGGCGCCACGATTCACTTCGTCGGCGATCGTTTCGTTGTCGGGGTAGATGTGGCTCCCCGCGTTGGCCTTGATGCCGTTCAGCCAGGTCAACGCGGCCTCCTTGCCGTAGGCCTTGAGGACGGCGGTGACGATGGGCTGGAAGTCAGTCTCACCGGCGGCGAAAGCCAACTCACCGCGGTACTTCGGATCGGCTAGTTCCAATATTCCGGTTGGCAGCGCGCTCTTTTTGATGAGAGAAGGGTTGTAGATCAGTACGCTCACGCGCGCCGACACGCCGACCCAGTCGCCTTCGGGCGAGTCGTACTTCGAGGGAGTCTGCGCGAGCGTGGAGGGGTCGACTTTCGCGAGGAGTCCCCTCTGCTGGAGGTACTCGAGCGCGGGAGAGTTTTCGGTGTAGAAGACGTCGGCGGGTGATCGAGACCCTTCCTCGACGATCTCAGCGTCGAAAGTGTCCTCGTCGTCGCTTCGTACCGCCACCGTGATGTTCGGATGAGCCTTTTCGAATCCGGCGACGAGTGAGTCGGTTGTCTGTTCGTGCTGGCCGTTGTAAAGCGTCAACGTTACTTGTTTCGAGCCTCTGTCCGAGGAGTTGTCGAACACCGCGAGAGCGACCAAAGCGAGCGCCACGGCACTCAACACCAGGCCGAGTTTCTTCAGGCGCACGGCGTTGAATCTTCGGGGATTGGCAGAATCGTTCACGGGAAGGCCAACCCGGGGCAGTACTGGTCGATCTTCTTCGATGCCGCTCGCACCGCAGTCGCGGAAGCGTTCGTGCCGTTGTGTTGGAAGAACGATTCGTAGGCTGAACTCAACTGCACGATCGCCGTGCGAAGCGCAGCGTCGGACGTCGTGATCTGGCGCAGGGGAAGGACCTGGGCTTCGGCGTAGCCGACCGGGTCGGCGCTGGGGTCGGGTCCGTCCGAAAGCGCCGCGGCCACCTTTTGGCACGTCGCCGCAACCTCGGCCGTGGACGCATGACCATTTGAACTCAGGACCGAGCCGATGATCAGAGCGACCACGGCAAGCAAAAGAACCACAAAAACCACCATCCAACGGCGATGAACTGTGCGTTGGGCAGACCGCACTTTCATTTAGGTTAGGCTAACCTAATGGCGGTTCTGCGTCAATGTTGGCCCTCTGAGAGAGCGCGCCTGATTGCCGATATGGCTGGAAAACCCGGGAATATGAGGGCTTTTCGCGGCCCATTGGCTCTTCAATTCGCGCGAGTTAGAAACTGCTTAGAAGTCGCCTGACGTTTACAAAAATTCGTTTTTCTGATGAATTCTCGTCACCGAAGAACGGTTCCCTCAATGGTCAACTTGGCTCAGATGCCGAGATCAAGGAGGAGCAGTGACCGAGACGGAACGAAATAAGCCGAAGAAGCCGCGTCCCAACGGACAACCTATTACCCGTCGGCGCCTTCTTGGCGGAGGAATCGCGACCGCCGGGGGAGTACTGCTGAGCTCGGGCTCACTCGATCTCATTGACCGGGCGCTGGCCGGCGCCGCGACGAACAAGGCGTCGTTGAGTGACGTCGAACACGTCGTCATCCTGATGCAAGAGAACCGTTCATTCGATCACTACTTCGGCACGATATCTGGCGTACGAGGTTTCTCGGATCCGTCGGTTCTTCGCCAGAAGGTCGGAGGAACGTCGTATCCAGTCTTCGATCAGTTCGGCTACTCGCCGGGCGTGGGGGTTGACGCCAATGGTTACCTCCAGCCTTTTCATCTGAACAGCGATCCGCCGAGCGAAAACGGCGAGACGACGAACGACATCACCCATTCGTGGGGCCCCCAGCACCAAAGCTGGGACAACGGGGCCATGGACGCCTTCGTCACGGCTCACCTAGCCGCGGACAGTGGCGACAACGGCCTGGTCACCATGGGGTACTTCGATCGTTCCGACCTCGCGTTCTACTACGCGCTCGCCGACGCGTTCACTATCTGTGATCACTACTTCTGCTCCGTGTTGGGACCGACGGACCCGAATCGCGTCATGTCGATCTCGGCGAGCATCGACCCCGCCGGCGTCGCCGGCGGCCCGGTGCTCGAGACCTACAGCGACCGCGCCGAGTACTACGGAACCTTCAGCTGGACGACGATGCCGGAGGCCCTCAGCGCCGCCGGTGTTAGTTGGAAGGTGTACAACGACCCCACTGCCCTGTTGGAGTTGAGTCCCTTCCTGTACTTCCATCAGTACTGGAGTCCTACGACACTGAGCGAGACGGCGATTGCCAATCAGGCGACCGTGCCTAGTTACCCGGCTTCCTTCATTGCGGACGTGGCGGCTGGCACCCTGACGTCGGTCTCGTGGATCATGCCCCCACTCGCCGAGTGCGAACACCCCGCCGCTCCACCCGAGTACGGCGAGTACCTCGTACAACAGATCCTCGACACTTTGGTGTCTAATCCCGACGTGTGGGCGTCGACGGTGTTCTTCATTGTCTACGACGAAAACGGAGGCTTCTTCGATCACGTGGCGCCACCGACGGCGCCATCGGGAACCGCCGGTGAGTGGATCACGGCGAGCCCGTTGCCTTCCGCGGCGTCGGGGATCGCAGGACCAATAGGACTCGGGTTTCGAACGCCGTGTCTCGTCGTCTCACCCTTTAGCGCAGGCGGCTACCTCTGTTCTGAGACCTTCGACCACACGTCGGTACTGCGCTTCTTAGAGACGCGATTCGGTGTCGAAGTTCCCAACCTCTCGACGTGGCGACGCGGAGTGACGGGAGATCTCACCTCGGCGCTGGCCCTGAAGAACGCGCCGAATGCGACGGTGCCCACGTTGCCCGCGACGTCGCTCGGGGATACCACGGTCTTCGAACAGGCCGTCATCAACGCCCTGGCCGGCACCGAAGACCTCGGTTTTCCCTACCCGCCGCCGACTGAGAACGCCATGCCCGCGCAGGAGACGTCGCCGACCAGACCACCTGTTCCGAATTAGCTCGTCGGGTGCTCGCGATTGGCGCGGCGCTTCTTGATGAGTTGGATCAGCTTTCGGATCAAATAGATCATGGGGTCACCTCCTCTTTGGTGAACCGAGTCATCGGGACTCCCATTGGAAGAAGCGGACTCCAACGAAGGTAAAGACGACCACGTAAACAAACGCGACGCAGAGCGATTCGAAGTCTTTGCCACTCCACGCTGACAGGTCGAGCACGCCCGCGTAGAGCCGGAGGGTGACTCCGACGGGACTCCATCGGGCCAACGTGTCCCAGGTCTTTCCGAGTGCGCCGGTCTGGCCGAGGATGCCAAGGAAGATCAGCGCGATGTAGACCAGTCGCGCCGCGGAGTTCACGGTATCCGAGGTCTTGACGAGTGCGACGATCGCCTGTCCGATACTCAGGAACATCGCCCCGCCCAAGAGCGAGATCAAGAGCACCAAGAGGTACTGGCTGAACGAAAGCGAGAGGTGGTGAATCCGACCAGCCAGGATCAGCACGACCAGCGCGATGACGAGGTTGGCCAGCATCTGCACTGCGAGTCGACAGACCATAATGGACGCCGTACTGGCGGGGGTGACGCGTAATCGCTGAAACACGCCCCTCTCTCGATCACGCGCGACGGACAGTGAGTAACCCATGATCGAGACCGACGCGATGCCGTACGTAATGGCCAGGCCCGTGACGAAGAGGGCACCTCCCAACTTTGCGGTGCTCGCGGACGAGCTGGTGGACTGCAAGATGAGGTAGGGGAGCAGAAGGCTCAGGATCAGTGACCGACGATTCTTCAAAAAGATGATCCAGTCGGCTCGTAGCAGCGACCCGTAGATCATGCGTCGGCTCGGTGCAGCAGAAATAGCAAGTGTGTCAGTCACGGATCTCGCTTCCAGTTAGGCCAATAAAGACGTCTTCCAAGGTCACCGCGCCTCGCGCTGCTTGGAGGACAAGTGGATCGTCCTTGTGTTGTTCGATTAGCGCATCCGGCGCACCAGTGGCGAGCACCTTGCCGTGGTCGATGATGGCGACCCGTTCGCAAACGGCCTGGGCCTCCTCCATCGAGTGCGTGGTCAACAAAACACCGCTCCCTTGATCGCGCAAATTCTCCATCCGTGTCCAGAGCTGGCGGCGAGACTGCGGATCGAGTCCGGACGTTGGCTCGTCCAACAAGAGCAGCACGGGGTCGTGGATGACCGCGATGAAGAGCGAGAGTCGTTGTTGTTGACCACCCGAAAGCTGCTTAAAGAGTTTGTGTACCTCGTGACCGAGCCCTACCCCCTCGAGGCTCTGGGTGATCTTCTCATCTGACATTGAAACGCCGTAAAGGCCGGCGTAGAGACGTACGATCTGCAGGAGGGTGAGTTGCGCCTGAAAACTCGTCGACTGGAGTTGCACCCCCATTTTGGCCTTGGCTTGCGCCGGGTGACGCTGAACGTCAATCCCGTCGACGAGCACACTGCCCGACGCGGGCTTGAGCAAGCCCTCGATGGCGCTCAAGGCGCTGGTCTTGCCGGCGCCGTTGGGGCCCAAGAGTCCGAAGATCTCGCCACGCTTGATTTGCAAGCTGACATTGTCGACAGCCTTGAAGGATCGATACGCCACGGTGAGGTTGCGGACCTCCAAGACGGCATCTTGTGGCGCATGCTCGCTGCTCACTTACACTCCATTTCTGACGCGGGGATACATCTAAGGTAGATGCAAAGCAAGTACGCCTTTGATCTTCGTAGAACGCAGCGCTAGTCGACGAAAGATAAAGGTTCGAAACTTACGCCTCGTCTCGAAGATCACAATTCACGGCATCTCTGTCTGACCAGCCCTCAAAACGGACTCATTCTTTTCTTAGAGAATCCTTTGGGTTGGATGACGGATTTATGACGATTTTCGACTCATCGATTTGCATCAACTTATGCACAACGTGACGCCTTGTGATCATTGATTTTCGGTGATTCTGTGGGCCGTCTGTGATCTCGCATTCTGGCGTGTGACTCGCGACGACTACGTCAAGGCTGGGTACATGAGAAAAAACACCTACCTACAACAGCGACGTGTTGGTCCGTCAGCCCCAGTTCGATTGTCGGTAGCAGGGGCGGCTCTAACACTCGTCATCGGAATTGTTGGACTGACCGCGTCCACGGCATTCGCCGTGGGCACCGAGTCCAACACGATCAGCGCCAGCGCGGCGCCGTCCGCGGGCAGCACCAATGGCTATTACACGCCTAGTGCCACGGCGACCTCGGGCGACCAGGTGGTCATCACCTTGGACAAGAGTTCGACCGGATGTTCACTGAGCGACGGCAAAGTCACCTTTACCGGTGCCGGAACCTGCGTCGTCGACTTCAACGATCCAGGAAACAGCACCTATGCGGCGGCCCCTCAGGTGACCCAAAACGTCAAGGTGTACGCGTCAAACACGATTTCGACGAGTGCGTTTCCTGCGGCCGCCAGCTCGGGAGGCTCCTACGCTCCCGGTACGAGCGCAACCTCTGGTGACAAGGTCATCATGACGCTCGCTACGTACTCCAAGGGCTGTTACTTGAGTTACGGCTGGATCCGATTCAGCGGATCAGGGTCGTGCGTGGTCAACTTCAATGACCCGGGCAACGGCGCCTTCGCGGCTGCCGCTCAGGTTCAAAGAACCGTCAAGGTGTACGCCTCGAACAAGATCTATGCGAGCACACCTCCGGCGGCGGGGACGATCAATGAGACCTACACGCCCTCGGCTACCGCTACTTCCGGCGACAAAGTTCAGATATATCTGAGCAGCGAATCGACGGGTTGCTCAATTAGCGATGGCAAAGTCACCTTCACCGGTAACGGTGTCTGCGTGATCGTCTTCAACGACCCGGGCAACGGCGCCTTCGCCGCCGCCTCTCAGGTGAAGCAGTACATCACCATCGGATCGGGAAATCCCAAGTCGCAGGGAGCTATCACCATCACGAGTACTTTTACCGCCTACCGGCACCCTCTCATCCTGACGACAATCGGTGGGTCGGGAGATGGCGCCGTGACCTACGCCGTGACTACACCTGGCACGGCAAACTGCTCGATCACGGGTGACACCCTCACGAGCACGGCCGCGGGTACCTGCGTCGTCACCGCCTACAAGGCGGCCGATGGAACCTACACCGCGGCCTCGTCGCTAGCGACGACGTTGACGATTAATCCGCCACCGCCCACCGCCGTGCGAATTGACACCAAGCTGCGGGCAGGACACTTTATGACCGCGCACATCATCGGCTCGGGCTTCTATGGTCGTCCGCTCGTGGTCAGCGACTTGGCGGGCACGAGTGCCATCGTGATACATGACAACGGCCGCGTCTTGACGCTTCGCGTCTTGGTGGCTCGAGGAAGTCACCCCGGTCGATACCGCTTTACCATCGTCTTTGCTCACGGAGAGCGCGACCTATTGCGCTACACGTTGGCCTAGGGAGTACGAAAGCAGTGGAGGTGGAGATCGCTCGCGTTGATGGCGCGAGCGATCTCCGCTAATGTGTTCCAGTCGACGCGGGGTGGAGCAGTCTGGTAGCTCGTCGGGCTC